>CAWHUU010000010.1:0-440965 GCA_963832645.1 uncultured Acidobacteriaceae bacterium | reverse complement strand
CGGTGTGCCGAATGTGCGCCGAAATTCCAAGTGCCGCTGCGCCCTCAATATATACCCAATCGTAAAGTTCGCCTGACCTTCCTCTAGCCTCGAACGACATCTACTTTCCCTCTTCATCACAATTCTTCTGGAGTCATACTATGCACGAAACCAGACTCTCTCTGGTCGCGCCCTCGCGCGATCTTGAGACCCTTATTGAGAAAACCAAAGCCTATATTCGCGGCGCGAAGGCGCCCGCCACCCTGCTCGCGTACAAATCTGATTTTCGAGACTTCACCCGCTTCTGCCGTGAGCACAACCTCTCCTTCCTTCCGTCAACTCCCGAAACCGTTGCTCTCTACATCACCGATTGTGCGAGCCGTCTCGCTTCGGGCACCATCACGCGCCGCCTGACTTCGATCACAAAGGCGCATCAGTCAGCAGGCTCGAAGGATTCGCCGGCGTCGACGCATCACTTCATCGTGAGCGAAACGTTGAAAGGAATCCGCCGCGCGATCGGCACGGCGCAGCATGGCAAGAAGCCGTTGCTCACGGCCGATATTCGGCGCATCATCGCGAGCTGCCCGAAAAGCCTGCGAGGCAGGCGCGATTGCGCGCTTCTTCTCATCGGGTTCGCTGGCGCCTTTCGTCGGTCCGAACTTGCGGCGATCGAGGTCTCCGACGTGTCCTATTCGAAGGACGGCCTGGTCATCGACCTGCGCCGTTCGAAGACCGATCAGCAAGCGCGTGGCAGACAGGTCGGCATTCCCTTCGGGGGCGATGCCGGCGACATGTCCGGTCCGCGCGGTGCGCCGCTGGCTGAAGGAATCGCGAATCAAGTCCGGTCCCCTGTTCCGCGCGATCAACCGTCACGGCCGCATCAGTCCGCGCGGTTTGAATCGCGCCTCGATCGGCTGGATTCTGAAGCAAGCGGCGCGGAGGGCGGGAATGAAGACCCGGCCATTGGGAGGTCACTCGCTTCGCGCGGGCTGCGTCACACAGGCGGCGATGAATGGAGCGAACGAACGCGACATCATGCGCCAGACCGGGCACAAGTCGGCGGAGACTTTGGCCAAGTACATCCGCATCGGGCAGATGTTCACTCACAATGCGGCGGCGAGCCTCGGGATTTAGGCTCGCCGGCTTGCCAGCCTGCGCTACTCACACAAGACAAGGAAAACCGAGCTGACTTGCGAGAAAAAGGCCTTCTCGCAAGTCAGAAATGAAGGCTCATTCCTTCATCAATTGTGAGATTCTGCACCTCGAATCCCCCTGACTCACAACTGAATGTGGGCAGCGTTGTCTCCGCCGCACCGTCTTCATTTCGGTCCCGAAGAATGTCGATGTTCCGCTTGTATTTGCACCTGACAAAGGAGTGCTTCTATACGCAGTCTTCGCCAACCGGTTAAGCCCGGCAGAAAGGTACAAATTGAATCGCAAAGTGATCAACCTGATAGCCGCAGTTGAGAGGCACGACGGCTACGCTGATGTTCCCCCCGGTTCCATCGATGACGAGATCGAATGTGAGCTGGCGGTTTACGGATACGCGGTTGCGCACTCGGATAGGCTATGGCTCGGAGGGCACAGGGTCCATTCACCCGAATCCATTCTTGCCGGCAACTATAGACCGCACGTACCACCGACAATATTCACTTGTGCGTCCTCCAAGTTCGCACATGTCCCAGATGCCCGAGAGTTTGACGTGGAAGCTGTACTCGAGATGCGCGGAGAGATCCCGTCAAACTGATGCTCGCTGTAACCTTCATTTCCTCGTCATCAATCTCTGACTTCCAGTGATGAAGACTGCAAAACACTGCAATCTTTGATCCCGCAACCCGCCTCTTAACGCCAAATCTCACCCGTTCTCCCTGAACAACCTTGCCCACAGCATGTTGAAAGGAAACTCATGCCTGGTTTGAAATTCCTTCCCTCAATTCGCGATAACGAAACCATCATCTGTCCGCGATGCAAGAGCGCCCAATTCCAAAGGAACGGCAGTTGTGTCGCGTGCCGCACTCCCCTAAAGCTCGAATATTTAGCCCTCCCGATCGAATCCCTGCTCAACTCCGATTTGGATGTTTCTAAAGAGCACCTTGCGCGGGTGATTGGTGACGTTCTACGCAGGTTGCGTAAGCGCCGCGGCATTTCTCAGTCACAACTGGCGACACGGGCAAGAGGCTCCATCAATCGCACTTCCCTCTCCAAGGCGGAGTGCGGCCACATGCTCCTTCCGCTTTACAAACTCCTGCCGCTCGCCAATGCGCTGGGGCTAACGGCAGTGATTCTTCGCTTCAACGGTACTGCAATCCGCACCGCTCATCATTCCAAAAAGTGCCGCTGAACCTAGCGGCACTTAACCGGATGTCGTGAACATCCAGAACACACGAAAGTACTCTTTCGCTCTCCCTGCAATCATTTCGCGCCCACAATCAAAAAAGTGGACAGGCAGGATCAAATGCCTGCCATGGAGAGGATTCATTTGATGGACACCGAAAACAACAACCTTGCAGACGACATCGCAAACGACGAAGACTGCGAGCATTCACTCGATTGAAGATTTTTGAAAGGAGTGTTTTGAATAATATCGATGTACTTCTCGAACTGCCCCTCGCTGTACATATCGCTGCCGTTTGCTTTGCGATATGCGCGACGACCCTTTTCGTGATGCTTATTGCCGCGCCGCGGCGGAACTGCTTCTTCTTTCGCTGGTCGCCCGAAGTGCGACTCCTGGCTCTGATGTTCGCGCCAGCACTTATGATTCTTTGGCCCATTGTGCTTTATTGGTGGCTCGTTAAATCCAGCGGGATAGATCCTGACGACCTGGACTTCCTGGACGATTAACTTCTGGGCGTTGCCGGTTTCGGCTCTGTCAGAGCACGCCACATATAGGTAGGAGCCGGCGGTTTCAGGCAACCGTCTACCCAGACGGTTCGAGACCTTACCGATGGTTCCTACTGGATCAGGCGGTCGAAACGCCCTGATGACTGAGGTGGTCGAGACCTGTGCGCCTAATCCACTTTCGTTTCTCGTTTCATCCGATTCACATTCACCAAACTTGCGGCGTTTGTGCCGCCTTATTGCACCACGTCTCAAACGAAAGGTTCACCATGTTCCATGTGATTACCTTGTTCACAGTTCCAAACGGCGAGGAAGCCTTCGTGCGCTCAATGGCCATGGACGGCCTATGGCACTCTTTGGCCCAACAATTTGCTCCGGATTTAATCGCGACCGACCTGCTTCGGCACCAGTTCTCACCACTCTACCTTTGCCATGATTTGTGGGCCACACCCGAGGCCTACTTCCGAGGTTTGCATTCCACTACGGTGCAGAGCCTTTTCCTCATACGCCGACATATGGCATCCTCGTGTTTCGAATTGGGAGCATTCCGATCTCCTGTATGCGACAGAGTATGAGGTACACGGAAAGCCTCCTAATTGGGCAGAGTCGAGCCACGTGCGCCTGTCATCCTTACTTGGCCCTGGAATTTCGGGATGGGAAAGTCGAAAGACGGCAATATTTAAAACTTTTCAGTTACCTTTTCGAATTTGTTCCCCCACACCTACCGGAATTTCTTGGGCAGCCCTAACGTTGGAGTATGGGCATTGATTCGCAAGATTCCGCTGATTTCCCCGGCGACCGCTCGGCAGGGTATACACCTCTGCCGGCGCGGGGCCAGGTAGATCCTGCGAATGTTTTGCTCGATGCCAAAAGCTTAGCCGTAGGTATCAGTCGCTCCCGCATCCCCAGCCCGCGCGGCGTGAATGATACCGCGGTACCAAGCAGCCCGGTGTGCGCAATTGCAGATTCCGGTCCCGCCAATATTGCCAAGATGACTCCGGACCTGGTGCCAACATCGATCAGGATGATGGGGAATGTTGTATATTTGCACACCCCAACCGGAAAAGTTCTCATGGAGGTCGGCAACCTATCGTTATCGGAGCTACTGACGAAGCGGGATCTGGGCGCCATTAATGCATTCGGAAATGAAGCTGGTTTGTCTACCCGTAGTCACACCAATTTCTTCAACAGCAACAACAACGATAACTACCTGAGTCCCTCAATCGAGGCCGCCTCCGTCATTCAAACATCTGATTCCTGCACAAGCGACCATAAAGACGCTGCCCAAGTGCCGACTGGCAAGGGACGCAGCGGATACAAACAAAGGGTGCGCAACCAGAAGGTCATTATTGAGCCCGAGCAGAATTATTCCCCAGGCCAGGTCGCGGCGGCGCTGAACGTGAGCTACGATACCGCATTGCGGCGAATGCAAAAAATGAAAGGAGTAGTCGATCTTGGAACACCCACACGCCGATATAAGCGGGGCAAGAAGAAGTTGAGAATCAAGGGCAAGAAGCTGCAGGCTTTTCTAAGCAATAAGACGATAGCTTAGGGGTTGTTCTTCCTCATTTCCGAAGCCCGATTTGACCTCAAATTCGATTCCAATGCCGGAAGTTCGCCGGATAAGCGCAAGGGGGACGAGTCGAGAGATTCACTCAGTCTGGCGTTCTTTGCACTTGGCTTCACTCCTGACAGATAGGGAGCAGCATCATTGCCGACGCCGTCTGAATGAGGAGGTTGGACTGGGTACCGCGTAAACTTGCAGCAAAATCCTTCTAGATGTACGTGTTCATTGGGCAATCTCGTTGCCATTCTCGTCCAGGCCCATTTTCAACCACGCCTCACGCTGTACTTCATCCAAGCGGTCTTCTGCTTCTTTGATCCAGTGACGGTAGGTTCTGCGGATTTCGTCAGGCGATGAGCCCACCATGTCCGCCACATCGTCAACACGCACGCCAGCTGAAAGCCACTCGGTGATTCTGTAATGCCTGAAGCCATGCGGAGTCGTTTCGACGTCCGCGTCCCTGATGGCCTTGTTCACCCGCTCACGCCACTGCGGGTATGTCCCGGGGAAGGCAGGTTCGCCCAAAGCCTTAAGCTGTCTCGCTAATGACTCGCTGATGCGCACCCGGTAGCGTTCGTTGGTCTTGGTGCGATTACCACGGATAACTTGCTCTTGAATGGCGGGAGATCGCTCCGGCTTTGACATTTCGTACTTTTCGGCGTCCTCCTGCGACATCGCGAACTTCATGGCATCGACCAAAGCCATCGCCGTTTCACGCATCAACAGGCACAACAGCCGAACTCGCCCCGTCGCAGTATTCAGGATTTTCTCGACCTGTGCTTTAGTTGGCGGCTTAACCTCTGCCTTCTCGTAGCTAATGCGAAACTGTGGATTTGTCTTGGGGTCCGGCATTGGAGTTTTCTTAATGTAGCCCATCCCCGCAGCCCACGAAAAGAAACCGCAGATCACGGACCAGTGGACGCTCAAGCTGCTGCTGTCCCCGCTACGATGCGGCAGCGTTACACGCCACTCCATTGCCTTTTCGGTGGTGAAAGCGGTCAAGAGAGGGATGTTGTTCTTCTCGCACCACTCTTCGAGTTTGCCGCCCATCTGTTTCGCTTTAGTGTTGTCCAATTTGTTCTGGTCACGGAATTTGTACCACTCCTGCAAGGCGGCTGCCACAGTCCTGTTTTTGGGCGCCACCTTGCCTTTGGCGAATTTCTTTAGGCGCTTTTGCAAGGCCTTCACTCTGGACTGGGCTTCATTCCAGCTACGGGTCTCCAAGGACCACTTGTTCTGGTAGGCGAGCTTTTTTCCCTCAAATACGCCTGGGCTTCCCTTCCAGACGAACTGAACGTGCAATGGGCATTTGCACCGAGGCTCATAACGGTCGGTTTTGTCGCAGATGTCCGGGTTGTGGCGCCGAAAGACCGTGAAGGTCATGAAGTCTGTCCTCCCTTGCTGGACATGGGCGCGAATGAAGCCCCAAAGCAGGTTTAGGACAATCGTAGGGACAGTTTGTAGGGGAAGTCAAGAATGTGCAGTATTTATGCGGGCAAAAGTTTGGCTCCTCAGGTAGGACTCGAACCTACAACCCTTCGGTTAACAGCCGAATGCTCTGCCATTGAGCTACTGAGGAGTGTCTGGCTTTTGAAATTGTCCTCTATCAAGGTACCAGAGTGACGAGACCTCGTCAAAACCCCGAACTCCTTCCGGGGAGCTACTTTGAGGGCTGATTCGGGAGCTTCCTCCCTAGGGTAGCGGGTCAAATCTCCCTCACAAATCTATGTCTCAAATCTGCCTACGTGCATAGTCCTAGACGGACCATTGGCAGACAATGCGATAGGCTAAGAATGACGCGCTATTCCGGCGCTATCAGCAACAAGGAGGGGCCACCATGTCCCGGATTTCCCGGCTCGATCGCAGCGAAGTAACCCCCGATATGGCTGCACTTTACGACAAGGCTTTTGCTCAGCGCGGCAACGTGCCGAACATGTTTCGCGTCATGGCCCATCGGCCTGAGATCTTCGCCACCATGCAGGCGCATTTCGGCGCGGTCCTGAACACTGGCACGGTCTCCACCAAGCTGAAGGAGCTCATCATTGTCCGCACCAGCCAGGTAAACCAGACGCCCTATTGTCTGGCAAGCCACACCATCCTGGCCCGCAATCTGGGCTGGAGCGACGAGCAACTCACTGACCTGGCCAACTGGCCCATCCGTTCTGACTTTACACCCGCCGAAAAGGCTGCCCTGCGTCTGGCCGAGACCGTTACCCGTGACGCTCACGCCATCAGCGACGAGCAGTTTGCAGAACTGCGCGGTTTCTACGACGAAGGCGAAATTGTTGAGCTGCTCTGCGCCATCGGCCTGTTCAATTACTTCAACCGGTTCAACAACGCGCTCAATATGGAACCGACCAAGCCGGGTGAAGGCGGCTGCGTTCCAACGCAAGAGACGGCTGCCGCGAGTTGATCTGTCCCCTGCAGACGAAACGTCACAAGGTTCACACAATCCCAACGAATTGCAAAAAGGAGTTCCCTGTTCGAATGAAGCTCACCCTGCCCCCGGGCAATTTCAAAGCCTACCTCTTCGACTGCGACGGCACGGTTGCTGACTCTATGCCCCTACATTACATCGCCTGGAAGAAAGCCCTGAGCGAGTGCAACTGTCCGTTTGACGAAGAGCTTTTCTACTCCTGGGGCGGCGTCCCTCCAGTCGAGATTGTCGAGAGACTGAACAAAATGTATGGCCTTGAAATGCCAGTGATTGAGGTTGCCGAACGCAAGGAGAACTACTACTTTGATCAACTGCCTCAGCTCAAGTCCGTGCCTGAGGTCATCGAACACGTTGAAGCACAATACGGCAAAATTCCGTTCGGAGTCGTCTCCGGCAGCACGCGTGAATCTGTCGTTAACTCTCTCACTACCATAGGCATGCTTGACCGGTTCCAGACCATCGTCGCCTCTGAAGACTACACGCGCAGCAAGCCCGCACCCGACGCATTCCTGCTGGCAGCGGAGCGGCTCGGCGTTCCCCCTGAGTCCTGCCTGGTATTTGAGGACGCTGACATCGGCATCCAGGCTGCAACTTCGGCGGGAATGGCTTCCGTCCGCGTGCCCAATCCGCTCGAAAGGCGCGCCTCGGGAACTGCGGCGTGACGGAAGCCGTATAGAGAAAGCAGTGGAGTCCGGAATGCAAGCGCGGCCTTCGTCGGCGGGCAAAGAGGCAACTCTAGCCCACCCCGATCGCCGCGCTTCGGACTTGCTCATCATCTTCGCTATTGCTGCTGCAGTCGCGCTGCTGCACCTGCTCACCAACAACCGCTATGGATTCCACCGCGACGAGCTTCAGTTCCTGAGCGACGCGGTCCACCTCGATTGGGGATTCGTCCCCTACCCACCGCTCACTCCTTTTCTGGAGCACATACTCCTTTCTATCTTCGGCCTGTCGATGGTAGGCCTGCGGCTGTTTGCTGTGCTGGCCCAAACCACCGCAATCATTGCAGGTGGACTCATGGCTCGGGATCTTGGCGGCGGACGCCTCGCGCAAGCCACATCAGCTCTCGCGGTTGCATTCGCGCCGCTATCACTCTTTGAGGGCACTGAGTTTCAGTACACCACTTTTGACTATCTCTGGTGGGTGCTCATCGCCTGGTTCGTCATTCGTCTGTTCAAAACAAACAATCCGCGCTGGTGGATCGCCATTGGCATCGTGGTTGGCCTGGGACTCGAAACCAAGTATGCCATCGTCTTTCTGGTCGCTGGGATTTTGACAGGCGTAGCTCTTTCACAGGCTCGCAAATATCTTCGCGGCCCATGGTTCTGGGCGGGCATCGGTGTGGCGCTGCTCATCTTTCTTCCCAACCTCATCTGGCTCGTCCGGCACGACTTCATCTCTTACCAGTTTCTCCAACACATCCATGCGCGTGACGTTGGCGAAGGCCGCGCCAACGGCTTCTGGCGCGATCAGGCGCTCATATCCATGAACCTCGCAGCGCTGCCGCTCTGCATCGCCGGGCTGGTCTGTTTCTTGCGCGAACGACGCTACCGGATGCTGGCGTGGATGTCGATTGTCCCTGTCGCACTATTCGCCATTGGCAAAGGACGCGGCTACTATACTGCCGGCGCATATCCAGCACTCATGGCGATGGGCGCTGTGGCCGCCGAACGCTGGACGGCGAAGCTGCCTGCGCTCGGCAGGTTCTCAGCCAGAACAGCCTATTTCGGGGCATTCGCTTTTGTGTCGGCTTATGTGTGCGCCGTCGTCATTCCATTAGCAAATAGCGGACTACTCATGCAGTTCGCTCTCAGAAACAACGGCGACCTGCGCGAAGAAATTGGCTGGGATGATCTCGTCCGCACCGTTGCATCCATTCGCGATTCCCTGCCGGCGAATCAGCAGGCACATCTTGGGATCACTGTGGGCAACTATGGCGAGTACGGGGCCATCGATATCCTTGGCCCCGCCTACAATCTGCCTGCCCCCATCGGCACCACAAATTCTGAGTGGCTGCGTGGCTATCCTGCAACGCCGCCCACGACAATCATCGCTCTTGGTATTTCTGCCAAACACGCCAACGAAATCTTCACTGGATGCCGACTCGCAGGTCACAATGCAAACTCTCTCGGAATCCGCAATGAAGAGAGCGAATACCATCCTGACATCTTTGTATGTGGCCCGCCACGCAAGCCTTGGCCCATCATATGGCAGGAACATCGAGACTTCGGCTGAGTTTCAGCCGCATCAATAGAGCAGCACCGCCACTCGATACACCGTAAACGCGCCTTGTACTCCCTGCGCTGGACAACTGCCAACGGCAGCACGATGATATCGCCCTGATGACAGACGATTGACCAGCGCGCCAGGAAGCTGGCTCAGTTGCGAATCCTGCCAACGCATGATGAATCCGGGGCTTGGCGATGCAGATCGCGGAACTCCTGAATCCATTTCGCACGCTTCACGCGCCACGGAGGGGTTGCCGAGAATCGAAAGGCCGCTTCGCCGAATCAATGCTGCCACACGGGCTTCCGCCTGATTGCCACCCAGCGACTCCACGGCATGGGAATAATCCGCAACCGCGTATAGCACGCCACGACTTGCGATGACAGCGATCCCAACTCGATCTACGTCGGCGCTCAGCAGATTGCTGCGATGCCCTGGTGAGTGCATCCACTCCTCATGAATACGCGCGGCTGAAGGTCCAACAGCCACATTCTCTTCAATCACGCTGAAGTGCGCTCCCGCCTGCCCAGTGCGTGCCGCAAGATCTGGCTCATTGGCGTACTGGTGCGCGATGGGACCTTCCTGCACCATCCGCTGGCAATGCTGCAATGCGGCTTTCGCCAGTGCAGGATCCCAATCCAGCTTTCCGGTTCCTCTCTGCTCCCGTTCGCGATTGGCAAGCGCCATCAACTGCTCGGCTGCGGTATGTACCACTGTTCCGTCTTTGTACTGCGCAAAGGCCCGCGGCCCCAGACCAACTAGCAACAAAGCAAGCACAAATGAAAACAAAAATCCCCTCAATATAAACCTCATATCCTGTCAGACACCGATTATCGAGCTCAGTTGCGCTATCTCCATTTACAACCTTAATTCCCGGCTTCCGGCCGCGACAGGCCGATTACGCGGGGTCATCAGCCCTGCAAACTCCACATAAACTGATAATTGTGCTCTGCCGCGTTATCCTTTCATTGCCGATGTTTGTCCACTCCGCATCCAAATTAGCCGCCATACGGCAGCGCGCCCGGCGTCAACCGCTGGCCGTTATCGGCATCGTTCTGCTTGCTGCATTCATCATCTGCGGACTGGCAGCGCCGTTGCTTGCGCCCTATAATCCCGCGGCCATCGATCTGATTCATCGCCTGCAGGGACCCTCGGCTGCTCATCTTGCTGGAACCGATGAACTTGGCCGCGACACACTTTCGCGTCTCATGTGGGGTGCGCGGCTCTCGCTTACCATCTCGGTTAGCGTTGTCTCGGTGTCGCTCGCGCTTGGCCTCGCCATCGGTGGGCTGGCGGGTTACCTGGGCGGCTGGGTCGATACTGCGCTCACCACCTTCGCCATGAATACCTTTCTTGCGCTGCCTGGAATTCTGCTGGCGATTGCGTTCGCAGCGTTCCTGGGTCCGGGCTTCATCAACCTTGTGCTTGCACTTGCCATCGGTGGATGGGCAGGATACGCGCGCCTGGTCCGCGCTCAGGTAATGGCCGTGCGCGACCGCGAGTACGTCGATGCGGCGCGCGCACTCGGCGCAGGTGGATTACGCATCTTCTTTCGCCACATTCTTCCCAACATTGTGCAGCCGGTGCTGGTGCAAGCATCCATTGGGATGGCGGGTGTAATTCTTGCCGAAGCTACTCTGTCATTCCTCGGACTGGGAGTTCCCGCGCCCGCGCCAAGCTGGGGTTCGATGCTAAATGATGCGCGCTCGCATCTATTCGATTCGCCGCACCTGCTGATCTTCCCCGCCGCCGCAGTTGCCGCAGCGGTACTCGGCTTCAACTTCCTCGGCGACGCCCTGCGCGACGAGCTTGACCCGCGTACCCGCCTCGAGTTAGGGCTCTGAGATGAAGATCGGCGTCATCAGCGATACTCACGGACTTCTTCGCCCCGAAGTTGTACCCGCGCTGAAAGGTGCGGATCAGATACTGCACCTTGGCGACGTGGGCAAGATTTCAATTCTCGGCAAGCTGAGCGAGATTGCGCCCGTTACCGCCGTGCGCGGCAACGTTGACCGCGAAGGCCGCTGCGCCAAGCTGCCCGAAACCGACGTTGTGATTTTTGAAGGTCTCTACATCTACATGCTGCACGACGTAAAGACGCTGCACCTTGACCCTGCCGCCGCAAAATTTGCAGCTGTGCTCTCCGGACACACGCATGTGCCCAACTACATAACAAAGAAGGGTGTGTTGTATTTCAATCCGGGCTCGTGCGGCCCGCGCCGCTTCGATCTACCCATCACCGTGGGATTACTGACAATCGAAAACAACGGGCTGCGGCCGGAGATCGTGTATCTGACAACAGCAAAATGACAGATGCACTTTGGGTATTGTCACCCTCTGCCTTCTAACTTGTAACTTTGGAAACTTGTAATCTCGTAACCTGCACTATCGCATTCTCGGGTTCACCCACCGATACACAATGTCCGTCAGCAAATTCACCAACACATAGGTCAATCCAATTGACAGCAGGCAGCCTTGTACAAGTGCATAGTCGCGATTCGAAATCGCGCTCACGGTTAGTCGCCCAAGCCCGGGCCAACTGAAGATGGTTTCAGTAACAATGGCTCCTGCGAGCAGCGCGCCAAACTGTAGTCCTACCACCGTCACAATGGGCACCAGTGCGTTAGGCAGAGCATGTCGGATCACAACCGAAGTTTCGCTCAAGCCCTTGGCGCGTGCGGTACGAATGTAGTCTTGCCCTAACTCTTCAAGCATCGCGGTGCGCACCATGCGCGTCAGAATCGCCGCCAGCGACGCGCCCATTGCAATCGAAGGCAGCACAAGATATCGCCAATCGATCGTGTCGGCGCCGGTCGGGTTCGCCCCTGACACGGGCAGCCATCCTAGCGTGATGGAGAACACCAGAATTAGCACAGGACCCAGCGCGATTGCAGGGACTGACAACCCAAAGAGCGACACCACTGACAGAGCCTGGTCCACCCACTTCCCTCGCTTCACAGCCGCAAGAATGCCGGCAGGCAGGGCCAACAACAATCCAAACCCGAGCGAGCAGAGCGTAAGAGCGAGAGTGTAAGGATAACGCTGTTCGATCAAATGCCCGACCGAATCGTGCATCCGTATCGACTGGCCAAGGTCGCCGCGCAGAACTCCACTCCAGTAATCGATATACTGCGCGTGCAACGGCAGATCAAGTTTGAGGTCGTGACGTACCCTGCTGATATCTGCCGGAGTTGCGCCATCGCCGAGCATCATCTGGATCGGATCGCCTGGCACAAGATGGATCAGCAGGAAAACAAGCGAGACAACGAGCCAAACCACGGGGAGCGTCAGTACAAGGCGGGTAAGGATCTGTCTCATGGCTTGTCTTCAACGATAACTCAGCCGCCCGCTGATCCAGCCCACCATCCTGGGCGACAGATGCTCAAAATGCTCCAGATGAAATACCGATAACCGACTCTCCACTTCATCAGGTGGCTGTCCGGGTTCTACATCTCCGGTGTGCATCACAATCGCGTCGGCATGTGCGGCAACCAATAGGTCGGTTTCCTTCTCGTCTCCATCGGATCCGGGGCCTACCATCAGGCACACGTCCGCTTTCACAAATTGCAGTACTCGATTCGACTCAAAGATGAAATTCACATCGCGCCCAATTTTTGCCCAAAGGCCATCGAGCGCTGCCTTCATCTCTGTGTCATCCGTGGCGGTCAGCAGAAACGATCTGCTCGCTCCAGCGGCGAGATAACGCTCCGTATCGGTTGCGTCTCCCAGCGCAATCTCTTCCCATAACGGCCTTTCAATTCCGTGAGTGAGCGGCGAAATCTTCACGGCAACCCATTTCATCTCGGGTAGCGCGGAAATCACCCCAACCATCAACGCAGTTTTCCCCGCTCCGCGCCCACCGCCGCCCACAACAACAATCGCCATAACAAAACAATCCCCAATGCAGTAATCAAAAGTATCCGAGAACTGAGAACGGATTACCTTTCTCTCTTCTTCTTCGCCAACCGCGCCAGCACTGCCTGCTCGCGCAATACCTGTCTCAGCGGCCGCGCCGGAGTGCCGTACAGCACCGTGCCCGGCTTCTGCCCTTCGGCGGTCACCTTCGAACCGCTGAAGACGCCTGCCTGCCCTCCCAGTATCACGCCGGGACCAATCTGCACATGATCTCCAATGCCGACCTGGCCGGCAATCACTGCACTATTGCCCACGGTAGACGAGCCGGAGATGCCAGTAAGCGCCACCAGAATCACGTCTTCCCCAATGTCGCAGTTATGTCCAAGGTGCACAAGATTGTCTATCTTGGTTCCGCGCCCTATGCGCGTTTGCTTCAGCGCGCCGCGATCGACGGTTGAGTTCGCACCAATCTCCACATCGTCTTCAAGCACCAGCGTGCCCTGCTGCGGGAATTGCGTGTAAGCGCCGGTCTTGGCATCGCGCACATAACCAAAGCCATCCGCTCCAAGCACTGCTCCACTGTGCACCATCACGCGATCACCCAGCGTGGTTCCGGGATACAGCACCGCACGCGGATAGATTCGGCAGTGCTCACCAATGCTTACACCATCGCCAATAACCGCGCCAGCTTCAATGCGCGTGCCTGCTCCGATGGTTGCACCTTCGCCGACCACCGCGCAGGGTCCAACCGTCACACCCGCGCCGAGTGCGGCATCCGCTTCAATCACCGCGGAAGGATGAACACCACTTGGGGGGATTGCCGGCTTCAACAGTTTCGCCGCACGCGCAAACCACAAACGCGGCTGCTCCGCCTCAATCACCGCAACACCTGCGGAGTTGACGTACTCCACCAAACATCCGGGCTTCACCACGACGGCTCCGGCGCTGCTGGAAATTGCCTGCTGTGCAGCTTCGCCATCCTCCGCAAACAAAATTTCAGTTGCCGATGCACGCTCGCGCACATTCACTCCGGTCACGACTTTTTCAGGCGTGCCGTGAACCAGCTTGCCGTCCAACTGCGCAATCAGTTCGCCAAGCGTCATGCATCTCTCCTTAGTCCTCAGTAAAGCGACGGCTCTCCTGCTGGCCGCGTCTTCCACCGACGATGAATCCACAGCCACTGGTCAGGATAGCGCCTGATCCACGATTCAATAACCGATGTACAGAGCTGCGTTCCAGCCCGAATGTCCGTTGCAATGTCGTCTGTATGTGGAATCTCTACCTCCGGCCCAAAGTGCAGCACATATCGTTTCTTCGCCGGTTCCCACAACATGAACCCCGGCAACACGGCAGCACCGGTCTTACGGGCCACGTGTGCCAATCCCGTAGCAGTGCACGCTTCAATTCCAAAAAACCTTACGAACTCGCCCTGCGGAGGGGTCATATTCGTGTCCATCAGAATGCCCACCGTTCCGCCCGAACGCATCCCAGTCAACAGGCCGCGGCCAAAGTCGTCTTTGTGCAGCACGTAGTTCCCGTGCATACACCGAATCCCATTCACAAATGCATCCAGCAAACGATTGTCGAGCCTGCGGATCACCATCCCCATCGGGTAACCCATCAACGAGTGGTAGAAGCTCGACAGTTCCCACGCGCCCAGATGAGCGGTAATCACCAACACACCTTTACCTTTGGCCTGTGCCGCCAGATAATGCTCCAGCCCTTCACTGCCCAACCAGTCGCGGCTATTTTCCGGCGTGTAGCGGGTCATTCGGCAAAATTCCACCAGTTGCCAGCCCAGGTGAAGGTAAACGGCTCGCAGAATCCTCTTGCGTTCTTCCCGACCGGATTCCGGCAGCGCCATCTCAAGGTTGCGAAAACCTACTCGCCGCAGCCGGCCAAACAGCCAATACACTTTGAAAGCCAGCAGGCTTGCCCACATGCGCGCAATGGCTCGCGGCATCCACCCCAGGGTGCGCGCCACCACCAGCACCAACCAGTATTCGAGCCTTTCCCGCATCGTCTTAGGCAAACACCAGTTTAGCGGTACGACGCAAGCATGTTCTGCACACAAGCAAAAAGGGCGGCCCCGACCTAGGGCCGCCCTTTCATATTTAAAGGCTATCTGGCTACTTAGTTGGCCTTTGACTGAACAAAGTAATGCGCCACAGAGCGCACAAACGGCACGGAACCCTGAGGAACCGGAACATCGCCCTTCAGGATGGATTCAAACGTATGCGGAGTTCCGTAATAGGTATTTGTATCTTCGACGTTCTGGCTCACGCTCGTGCCGTCCAGGTCGATACCCGCAAATAGTCCCTTATTCCGCGAATAGCTCAGCAGTTCTGCGTTCATCTTCCAATCAGTTGCCGCTTGGCCACTGCGGCCTACTGGGCCGGCCGCCGCTGAGGCGTCGCCGCCAATCTTGAATTTGCTCTTCAGCAGGTCCTGGAAGCCACGATCATTCACAGCAACCAGCACCAGGTCGGTCGACTGACCGCCAATCTGGAATCCAAACGAGCCGCCCGCCATGCGAATAAATACAGGAGCGCTCCAACCATGACCGGTGCGGCACGTAACCACGCCTTGGCCGTACTGGCCACCAAATATGAATGCGCCTTTCAGCAGACCGGGCACAACGCCAACGCAGGTGGCCTGCTCCAGGATATTCATCGGAATGCTGCGGTCCTGTGCAGCCATAATCTGCTCCAGCACCGTCTTCGCCGAATCGATGCGGGCCTGCAAATCTTCGCGGGAAGAGGCTGCAAATGCTGCTGGAACCAGCCCGAAACAAATCAGAAATGTAGCGATCGTTTTTCTCATTTTGGTCACTTTTCCTTTCAAGATCGCTTCCAGCGCTTGGGGAGGAAGCGGGGATTTGAAGTCATACAACCCGTTACCCGGCCTACTGCCGGCGGTAACCAAGCTTGCAAGGTCTACTCAACTCGCACTTTCAAGCGAACTTACTGAAAATCAGGCTACAGTATTTGACTTCACAGGAAGTCAATCGGCGTCGCCGCGGTATTCACTTGTGAACTGTGATCCTTGGCATGCAGCCACCGGCAAGCGCAGGGTGCGTTTCGCGCTATCGCGCCGTAACGTACCTCTCCGTCTTACCCTTCACTGTGATGCTCGATGAACCAGTCGGGATGGACGCAACTGCCGCAAGGAGGGCAATTAGAACGAAGATAGGGGGAGGGCTGGATACAAAATCAGGGGTTCTTCGTTTTCCTCAAACTTACGAAAAAATAGGAGTTCCCAGGCTTCACGGAAACATGCCGCCTGGGAACTCCTTTCCCCAGATCTGCGTTGTTTCTGAAAATAGGATTGTTGATATGGTGGGACGTCACAAGAGTACTAAGAGGTTATACCTTAAAGTAACCATAATAATTTATCAATTGGTTAATATGCCGCCGCCCCTTTCACTGCCCTCCCGGTGACGGTTTAGCTCACTATCCTTCACGATTGACCGGCCTAATTCCGACATCGAGAGCTTGATCCGATTATCCACGCCTGCTTTGCGCATCAGTCTTGCCAGATGAGCACGCACCGTGCGCTCCTCAATGCCAAGCTGCGACGCGATCTCCCTGTTCGACCGTGCCTTCAGAATCAGCTCCAGCACCTGCCGCTCACGCAGCGTCAGCTTTGCTGCCGGTTCGTCGGCACTTGCGTCCGGATTGTTCAGCAGCCGGTCAATCAGCTTTGACAGTAGCCGGCGCGGCGCCCAGATGGAGCCCTGCGTCACTACCTCGACCGCATCGCGTACGATTTCAGGTCCGGCGTTTAAATCCAGGTAAGCTCTCGCTCCGGCGACGATGGATTTCATCACCAGCTCTTCTTCATCTGCCGGACCAATGACGATCATGCGCACATCAGGCCGCGCGCGACGAATCGTCTCCAGCGCTTTCACTCCGCTCACCATTGAATGCAGATCGACAACGAGGTATTTCAGTTCAGGTTTTGCTAACAGCTCACGCACCGAGCCGGGAACAGGAACGAGCTGCGCGTGATCCTCCCGCGCCGGCTGGTCGAATACGCTTGAAAGCCCGGCCAGGCGGACGGGCTCTTCTGACGCAACTCCGATGCGAATTCGATCTGGTCTGTAACTTGCAGACATGATGTAGTTCTCGCCTGTGGTCGAGACTCCGATACTCCTTGATACACGGCAGCAGGACCTCGCTCCCTGCGCCGCACGGCTTGCGTATTCCCGGCCCGCGTGGGGTCCTCACTCAAAGTTTTGGAAGCACGATGCCTTGCTGTTTCTGGTATTTTCCCTTGCGATCCGCGTAGCTGGTTTCGCACGTTTCGTTGGAACGGAAAAAGAGAATCTGGCAAAGCCCTTCGTTTGCGTAAACCTTGGCCGGCAGCGGAGTGGTGTTCGAGATTTCCAGAGTCACAAAACCCTCCCATTCCGGCTCGAATGGCGTCACATTCACGATGATCCCGCATCGCGCGTAGGTTGATTTGCCCACACAGATCGTCAGCACATCGCGCGGAATTCGAAAATACTCAACCGACCGCGCCAGAGCGAACGAATTCGGAGGAATGATTACCGAATCCGCCTGCACCGAGACGAAAGATCGCTCGTCGAACGCCTTCGGGTCGATGATCGCGCTATTTACATTTGTAAATATTTTGAATTCGTCTGAGACCCGCAGGTCATATCCGTAGGAGGACAGCCCGTAAGAGATCACGCCGGCAGCCACCTGCTTCTCGCTGAACGGCTCGATCATGCCATGCTTCACGGCCTGCTCTCGGATCCACCGATCGCTCTGGATCGACATTTCTCTCCTCTTCCGGCCGATTTCCACCCCGGGAAAATGACTATCCTGGGCTGCGAACTGAAAACTCATCTTACGCAAACCTTGCGCATACTGACAATTGGAATTCACATTCGGCTAACTGTCTGTTCGGCATTAGGAATCGGGCCCCGTGTGGTGTATTTTACTTTTCCTCAGGAGAAAAACCGCCTTAACGCCATTCTGCTGTTCCATATTCGGGCCAAAATCTGTAGCATCTCCACTGTAGGCAGTAGTAGAGTCTAATCAGTCGCGTCAGCGAGGTTACCCCATTGATTAAACAGGACATCGTTCATCACGTAATCGAACGCACCGGTCTGCCGCGCACCAAGGCCGAAGCAGCCGTTGACACGGTCTTCGAGGGCCTGAAGCAGGCTTTGGCCGCCGGCGAGCGTATCGAACTGCGTGGATTTGGCGTATTCAGCGTCCGCGCTCGTAAAACCGGCATTGGCCGCAATCCCCGCACCGGAACAGAAGTCAGCATTGCTCCCGGCAAGGCGGTGAGGTTCAAGCCCGGCAAGGAATTGCACTCGATCGAACCAGGTGAAACACCAAGCGCCTGAGCCTGTGCAGGTACACTCCGTGCGGCCGGTCGGCGGTTCGTGACCTGTGGGCGGACGGCGTGCGTTGCGTGTGATTCTGCATGCACGCTCGAAGATTGCGCTTAATTTCGGGAAGTCAGTCACAGAATTGGGGCGGCAGAGTAGTTACTTTGCCGCCCCTTCGGCATTCGGCTGCCCCTCGTAGCCGAACGCATCCTGCTGAACACCTTATTTGAACAGCCTGGGTGCAAAGTCCTGCAGGTCGCGGCGCCAAGTCTGCCATTCATGCGCAGTCCCCGGCGACTCAAAGTATTTGAACCTGATGCCCGCATCGGAAAGAGACTTGCGGAAATTCTGCATACCCTGCATCATTCGCTCCGGCTCTTGGGTTCCAATGCCGAACCACACCAGTTTCATGCGCTTGTTAAATGCATCAGCATCGGCCATCACTCCGCCAAAATCTGTCTTGGTATTGAACGCCGGCCCGCCGGCTCCGCCCGGAACGCCGCTGAACCCGCCCACATACGCGAATAGATCTGGCTTGCTCAGCACCACGGCGAATGCCTGCCCTCCGCCCATCGAGAGCCCCGCTATTGCGCGGTGATCGCGATCTGGAATGGTTCTGAAATTTGCGTCGATGTACGGAACGATTACCTTTGTCATTTCATCCACAAAAACCTGGTTCATCTCCTGCATGGCCTGCAGCATTGCCGCCATGTTCGGCTGGCCGCCGGCCCTCATGGGTGCCACCTGCCCCGGCCGGCGCGTGTTGCCGTCGGCCATTACCACGATCATGGACCTGCAGCTCTTGCTCGCAATCAGATTGTCCAGAATGAAATTGGCGTGCCCCTGCCTGATCCAACCGGTCTCGTCTTCTCCGCCGCCGTGCTGCAGGTAAAGCACCGGATAGCGCAGCGTCGGCTGGTCGTCGTAGTTCGGCGGCGTGTAAACAAACGCATGACGCCACGTGCCCGTAACGCTGGAGTGATACCAGATCTGGCGAACCTTTCCGTGCGGAACATCCTGCGCGTTGTAATAAGTCGCGCCCACCTCGGGCACCTCTATCGCGCTTGCATCTTTGCCGCCGCCGTAAAACGTATAGCTGCCGGGATCGCTCACTTCAGCGCCGTCAATAATGAGCGTGTAGTAGTGGAATCCTGGAGCCAGCGGCAAACTTGTCGCAACCCATGTTCCGTCCGGCTGCTTCACCATATCGAGTGTCTGGCCACCCCAAATGCGCACCTTCACGCTCTTGGCATCAGGGGCCTTGATCTGCACCTGGATTCGTGAGTCGCTACCGACGCGAGGATATGACGTCCCAACGTTGGTCGACGCCGGTTGGAAGTTCCCCAGATTGCCTTCCTGCGCGTAACAAACGCTAGCCGCTATCAATCCGGCAACGGCAATCAACTCAATCTTCATCTTGCTCATATTCCCTCGGCTCATTAACTAACCCAACCTCTCGGCAAACTCCCCAATGGGTTTGTTTGAACAAGCGAATACTACAATCTGTCATCGCACGCTTAAAGTTGCCTTTTTGTAGACCAGAGATCGATTAATTCGATAATTTTTCGCGCAACGATTTACACAAAGATTCCCATCTATCAGACTTTGTTTTCACGTGCGGCAATTTGCGTGACGCCCGCGCATATTCGCGCGCAAAATAGCTCGCTGCACAGCTCGCTAAGAGTGTTCAATCTGCCTTGCAGCATGGTTTAGGGGCTGATAGTGTTGCTTCGGGCGTGAACGCCGCATGCTCTTGCGCCTGTACCTAATCTGGTTTGCATTGCAGTTGCCCAGGGAGGATCTTCACTTTGTCGATGGCCCATCGAATTCCCATTTCGTTATCGCTTGTATCCTTTGCGTCGTTAATACTTCTTTGTGGCTCGGCTTCTGCGCCAGGCCAGGCAACACCGCAAAACAAAGACAAGACTGTCCCACCTGATGCGCCGACGGTCCCACGTCTCGTGGTCGACACCGACGGTACCCTGCATTTTGGCGCGCGTACGGTTCCACCGCCCGCACTTGCCAGCCCTGAATCGCGCAGCGTGTACATTCACCAGATGCTGCGGCGTGCACAGGTGTCCGCCTCGCACGGAGGCATAGCCTCGGCGAACACTGCGGAAACCATTGCAGCCAGCGAACACGACTGGAGCAAGGAAAAAGCTCTCAAGATCTATCCCGTCACTGAAAAGGAGACGAAGATCGGTGGAATTCCCGTCACGATCTACTCGCCCAAACTCATACCTGCCAAAAACCGCGGCAAGGTTGTCATGGAGTTTGAGATCGACGCTGAAGCCATTGCAGTCGCCAGCCTCGGCCAGTTGAAGGTCATCAAAGTGAACTATCGCGGCGGCGGCCCCTCGATTCCCGGCAATGAAGACATTGTTGCCGTCTACCGCGAATTGCTGAAGACCTACAAGCCAGAGAGCATCGGCATGTTCGGCGCATCCGGTGGATGCACTCTCGCGCAGACCACGATCTTGTGGCTACCGCAACAAAAGCTGCCGCTCCCCGGAGCCGTCGGCCTCAACACCTGCTCCGGCGGATCGAATCCTGGTGACTCGCGCTACACACTCAATGGTCTCGACGCATCGCTCTCGAGCGCATTCTCCGGCAGACCTCCGTTTGGCGGGCGCGATGCCGCTCCTCGCAAACCCACCGATCCGCCTGCAACTGCTCTCGATGGCGAGATCCCCAAAGGTTATCCTCCCGCATTCCTGCTTTCGGGCACGCGCGATATGTGCCTATCGCAAACCGTGCTTTTGCATCGCAAGCTGCGCAACGCCGGCGTCGATGCCGATCTCAATATCTTCGAAGGCATGTGGCACGTTTTCTGGGAGCATCCTGAGATGCCGGAATCGCATCAAGCAATGCAAGCGCTTGCCGACTTCTTCAACAAGCACCTTCAATAACGAATGCGCCCAGCTTTACATCCGCCTGCCCAACCTGACAAACTTTGCCTTGTGAGCACGCTTAATTAGAAGCAGCGAGGGTGTAGCAATGGACAGGCGACAGTTTGTGAAAGCGGCAGGCACGATGTTGGCGGCCACAGCCTCACGAGGGACCGCCTGGGGTGCGAGCGGCGATGCGGAATCAACTGGCAGTGTATCCATTTCCGTCGACACTTCACGCACCACAGGTCCACTTCCGCATTACTGGGAAAGATGTGCCGGCTCCGACCGAACGGTCGTTGGCCTGCGCGACCAGTGGCGGCAGGATCTGATTCGCACCCAGAAAGAGACCGGCGTTCAATCGGTCCGCTGCCATGGCTTGTTCAACGACGAGATGGGGATAGCGCAAGCCGGTCCAGGTAACTTCAACTTTCTTTACGTTGATCAGATTTACGACTTCATGCTCGACCACGGCGTAAGACCGTTCGTGGAATTGAGCTTCATGCCCGAGGCATTCGCCACCAGCGCCAATCGCATCTTCGCGTACAAAGGCAATGTGTCGCCGCCGCGCAACTGGCAGGACTGGCACAGCATGGTGCAGGCTTTCACTGATCATTGCGTAAAGCGCTACGGCCTGCCCGAAGTTCGCGGCTGGAAGTTCGAAGTCTGGAATGAGCCGAACATCTCATTCTGGGCTGGGACGCAGCAGGAGTACTTCGAACTCTACAGACAGTCTGCAATGGCCATCAAAAAAGTCGATTCGCAACTGCAGGTCGGTGGCCCATCGACTGCGCAACTGCAATGGATTCCAGACCTCATTCAATACTGCGCGCAGAATGGCGTGCCGCTCGACTTCGCGAGCACGCACGTTTATGCAAACGATCCGCAGGAGCTGATCTTTGGAAAAGAGAATCTCTACAAGCTCGAAGAAGTTATCCCCAAAGGAGTTGCGCTCGTCAAACATCAGATTGAAAGTTCGAAAATGCCGAAGCTTCCGCTCTGGGTCACTGAGTGGAGTTCACAAAACCCCGCGTTCATTGCAGACACCATCAAGAACTGCATCGGCTTTACCGAGGCAATGTCGTACTGGACTTTCAGCAATGTGTTTGAAGAAGGCGGCGTGCCGAGCGGAATTTTCAACTCGACCTTTGGCATGCTCGACCAGTGGGGCATCGCGCGGCCGTCGCTTCACTCCTTCATCTTTCTGCACAAGCTGGGCGACTTTATGCTGAGCGCGGACGCAGGTCCGATACTGGCAACGCGCCGCTTCGACGGATCGATTGCGATTTTGCTGTGGAACCTGATTCCCGCGGACGCGGGCGGTGTGGCCAACGGCGATCCGACAGCAGCGAGCGCTGGCGGACATGGTTCGGCGGGAACAGGCAAACAGTTCAAGCTCAAACTTGCGGGACTGACTACTTCCTCAACGGCTTCCGTCAGCCAGGTCAACAATCATGTCGGCACGGCTATTCCAAAATGGCGCGAGATGGGGAGTCCGAAGTATCCGAGCGCTGCACAACTTGCAGAACTGCGAAGTGCCGCAGAGTTGCCGAAGCCTGAGCAAAAGACACTCGCCGCCGGCCAGGAACTTACTGTTGAGCTGCCGCCAGACGGCATCGCGCTCATTGAGATCAATCGCCACTGAAGTACGCAAGGGAGCGGAGACTATGCGAAACCAATTTTGCATTGCAATCATGCTGGCGGCACTGGCGCCCCTTGCCGCTCACGCGCAAAAGGCAAACCTGAGCGGAACCTGGAAATTAAACGTCGCCAAGAGCTTTATGGGCATGGAACACCCGTTCAGCAACTACCAGCTCACGAAGACGATCAAGCAAAGCGGCGATGCCATCACCATTACCGATGCATCCATTCACAATTCCAACGTGAACATCCCCCTGCCGGACTCCACAACCACCATGCGGGTGGCTACCGATGGGAAAGAGCACGAAGTTCAAGTGCAGTCCGGCAATGGCCAGCAGAAGCCGTCTCTCCTGCATGTGACCGCCACATGGCAAGGCGACACACTCGAACTTGTGCAGATCGTTTCCGGCCTCGCGAACATGACGATGCATCGCTTGTTCCTTTCAGCAGATGGTTCGCAACTCATCGAACTGGTTGAGGGGCATAACATCTACGGCGACGCGCAGCAGCGCCTGGTCTTCGACAAGTTGCCTTAACTGATCTCGCGTTAAAGGAAAGCATGTTCGTCATTCGATCGGCCTTGAAACACTGGCAGAACGCTACTCGAAGACGACCTTGTACTCCTTATGCGCTTCCATGGAAAACTGCCAGATCCCGTTCACTTCCTTTGTGGTGACCGTTCGGTTCTCCGCCTGAATCTTCGCGATCCGCTGCCCATGCGGAGGCCGCATTTTGAATTGACCCGTTACGTCCGGATGCAGCGTTGCCGAAGTCGCTTTGCCTGCTTTCCACGCCGCGTCGACTCCCACACCGCCACGAGCACGCAATCCACTGTAGTGTCCATCAGCCCACTCCGCCGGCAATGCAGGCAGAATCGCAATTACGCCTGAGTGGCTCTGCAGCAGCATCTGTGCAATGCCTGAAGCTCCTCCGAAGTTCGCATCAATCTGGAACCAGCGGCGATTGGCGTTCAGCAAGCTCTCGGCTGACAGTCCTAGTAAATCCTGAATGTGCTTGTTCGCATTCTCGCCATCCTCAAGCCTCGCCCAAAGATTTGAATACCAGGCGCTGGGCCAACCGCCGCGACCGCCGCCATTCTGCTCTCGGCGTTCGAGCGAAATGCGCGCTGCCTTGGCCAGTTCCGGCGTTCCACGCAACGTGATCTCATCTGAAGGAAAGAGCGCGAACAGATGAGAAACATGGCTCATCCCCGGCGTGGGTTCATCGTAATCCTCGCTCCACTCCTGGAGCTGTCCGTGCTTGCCTGTCTTCAGGTCGGGGATGCGCTTGAGCGCTTCGCTCAACTTTGCTCGATACGCAGCGTCGACACCCAGGATCTTCGAAGCGTCAATAGTCGCGTGAAATAGCGTGTAAATGATCTCGTAGTCCATGGTCGCGCCCACGGTCTGCCGCCCGATCGTTCCGTCCGCCATGCGATAGCTGTTTTCAGGCGAGTACGAGGGATTCGTGACCAGATGCCCCTTGCCGTCGTCCACCATGAAATCGAGCAGGAACTGCGTGGCTTCCTTCATTACCGGGTAGGCATTGCGGCTCAGAAAAGCCCGATTGAGCCAGAATTGATAGTGTTCCCAATAGTGCAGCGCCATCCACGCGCCGCCCATCGGCCACACACCCACGTACCCGTAATCGACCGGCGCGGTATCAGCCCATGCGTCTAGATTGTGATGAAACACAAACCCGCGCGCGCCATACATTTCCCTGGCAGTGCGGCGGCCGCTGTCTAGCGACATCTGAACCAGGTCAAAGAAGGGCTGCGTCGTCTCGGGAAGATCACCAACCTCGACTGGCCAGTAATTCATCTCGACATTGATGTTGGTGGTGTACTTGCTGTCCCACGGCGGAGCCATGCTCTCATTCCAGATACCTTGAAGATTGGCGGCCATCGTGCCGGGCCGGCTGCTTCCCATCAGCAGATATCTGCCAAATTGAAAATACAGCGCCGCAAGACCTGGATCTTCGTTCCCTTGCTTGACCCGTGCAATGCGCTCGTCAATAGGCAGACTCTCGATCTCAGCTCCACCGCTCGCCGGCGACATCTCAAGTTCCACCCGACGAAAGAGCTTCTCGTGATCTGCGAGGTGCGCCGATTTCAGCGCTGGATACGGTTTTGTCGCGTTCTTGAAATACTGGTCGCACGCCGCGGCTGGATCGCCTCCTCGATAAGTCGTCGCCGCAACCAGCAGAAGAGTCGCCGCATTCGCACCGGTTACAACCAGTTCATTGCCTGAAGCCGCAACCTGCCCGCCCTCGTTCATCACACGCAAAACCGCTCTGAACTTCACACCTGTCGGCTCAAGCTGGTCCACTTCCGCTTTGCGCTGCTCGGGCTTCAGGTTCGGAGTTATCCAGAAATCGGTGTGCGCAATCGCTTCTCCCTGCATAAGTAGGCGATCGGGCGCAACTACGGTTGTCTGGCTATCCTGCGATCGCGACAACGATACGTGAAAAGACAGGCTACCCGGCTTATCCGCAGCAAGGCGGACAACCAGCACCTGGTCGGGCACGGAAGAAAATACCTCGCGCGAGTAATGCGTATCGCCCACCCGGTAAGTAACGCGAACGACTCCGGTGGCCAGATTAAGTTCCCTACGGTAGTCGGCGGCGTTCTCCTGGCCCTCGAAGCCGATATTCAAGTCGCCCAGCGGCTGGTAAGGCGGCTGCCGATTCGGGATGCCCATCATCTTCTTGTCTTCGAGAGTTTCGGCCTCGCGCGGCTTGCCTTCAATCAGCAGACGGCGCACCTCGGGCAATGCCTTCAGAGCTTCGGGATTGACGCGGTCACGCTTCTTCCCGTTCCAGATGGTGTCTTCGTTCAACTGGATATGCTCGTTGACGACACCTCCATAAACCATCCCGCCCAGCCTGCCATTGCCGATGGGCAGCGCATCGCCCCATTTTTGCGCTGGGTGGAGATACCAAAGCACAGGGTCTGCAGCCGATAGTTGAACGGGGACAGCAATTGTCAGAGCAAGTATTGAGGCCAAGATAGCGTTACGCATAAACTCCCTTTCGAAATGAGCGCGACTGCGATCCCACAAGTCCCGCAACCAATTAACCCGTTCTTGAAAAATCTCTGCGTTTCACCTTCACTTTGCATGGGCACTCCAAGAGGGTGACACACTAGACACTTAATCGATAACTTTGAAACTCAGCGGAATTGTACACGCGTTCCTTGAAGCACGCCTGTGATTTGGGCACCAGTAAGTCAATCTTCTTGAGAACTCTCTCACCAGTCGATTTTCAATGTCTGCGAGGTGAAAAGAGAGAGACTCGAAAGGAGATACCGCATGATCAGGAACAGATTGTTTCTTGCATCGAAGATTGGATTCTGCAGAAAATAGGCTAGGGCGTGTTCACACTACGCGTAGCGCTTCGACGATGAGTGCGAAGTAGAGGAATGCCAGAAAGACTACATCCAGTTTCTCGAAACGTGAGAAGATGCGCCGGAAGCCTTTCAGCCTGTGGAATAGCCGCTCGATCTCGTTGCGTTACTTATAGAGTTCCTGGTTGTACTCCCATGGATCGACGCGATTTGATTTGGGCGGAACCACCGGCGCCATCTGCGAGTCCAGAACCTGCTGCCGTGTTTCGTCGCCCTCGTAAGCCTTATCCATCAATAGCGGCAGGCCTTCGGGCATCGGACCGAGTTCCAATAGCAACTGTCGAAAGCAAGGTTCATCGTGCGCGTTACCCGGCGACAGCGCAAAGATTATTGCCGTTCGAGCATTCGCGGCAACCATATGAATCTTGGTGGTCCATCCGCCGCGCGACTTGCCGATGGCTTGGGGTCCGTTTTTTTAATGCCCCAGTTCCGTCCGGATGCACCTTCACGATGGTTGAGTCCAATGAAAAAGCTTCGATCTTGATGCGCACGATCTGCTCTTGCTGTAACTTCTCGAAGACGCGATCGAGGACGCCATTCTTAGCCCAGCGATTCATGCGCACGTAGATGCTGTGCCAGTTGCCAAAATGCTTGGGAAGACCGCGCCATTTGCAGCCATTCTCGGCTACGTAGAGCAGCGCATTGAGCACGGTCAAATTGCTCAATCGTACGTTGCCGCGCTGCACTGGCAGACTATCTTTGATCTTTTCGTATTGCGCAGGCGTGATTACCATCTATCGTCACTTTATCAGAAATAGTGTGAACACGCCCTAATTGAAAGAATAACATCGGCAGTTGAGGCGGCAAGATCAAGCTACGAACGGCTGTTCAATTGCTGAAGCTCTCAGCCTCACCACGAACAAACTTCGCCCTTGATTTCAGAATCTCGACTTTGATACAAGATCCAATCCTGCGCCCAAGACAACGGTGCCCGAGTTATCGGCGCCAATGACTCCAGCGCCGATCACTCGGACACAATTTGGGCGGTTTAGTCTGCTTCGAGCTGAATCAACCTTTTGCGCCCTTGACGGTGACTTCCGTGTCCAGCCAATCTGAAAGGCGCTTATCGTCCACTTCGGCTGTTCCGGCGCGTCCGTTCAGCGAAGAGCGGGCGAGCGCCACCGAAATCTTGATCTTTCCTTTGATCTTGTAGGCCGCCAGATATTGCGCCAGTTGCTTGTCGGCCAAAACCATATAGTCCGCTGGCAGCGTTCCCTCGGCTCCAGATATATCTGTGGGACCCACGATCATTTGGTTCATGACAGGGCTGTTCTTGTCCTTCGAGGTATC
The DNA here is from genome assembly GCA_963832645.1 of uncultured Acidobacteriaceae bacterium. Classification (GTDB taxonomy): domain Bacteria; phylum Acidobacteriota; class Terriglobia; order Terriglobales; family Acidobacteriaceae; genus Telmatobacter. The sequence continues at coordinate 413,497 of CAWHUU010000010.1, read as the reverse complement.
GAACTGCACCACCAGACACGCCCTCTTTTCGAGCGCATCCGGATTTGCGGTGAATTTAATAGCCGGGATGGTAATGCCCACAGAACTCGGCTTGGTTGCTTTGGTATCGAAAGAGATGCGGTAAGGGAGCCCTTTCCATTTGGGCTCGATCGGAACATTGTTTGCCTTGTTTGCCTGGTTCTCGCACCCCACCAAAAGCGCCATGGCGCCAAGGGCGAATATGATTGCCTTTCTCACGTCATCCTCCTGGTCCGTATGCGACGACGCGCCAGAATATCACTCCGGAACGGTGCTGGATAGTGACATGTGAAAGAGAATCACTCCCTACCCCGATCCGCTGCTGGAGGCAAGCATCCGCACTGCATCGTCATGGCTCGGTAAGCTATCATTTCAGAGATTCAATTTCGAACTGGAAATGGGCAACAGGATCGATCAAATCCTTATCGCAATCTGCGCACTAAGGCTCGAATCACGATGATCCGTAAAGTCCGCCTTCAAGTCCCTCTCGAAGATCAAGGAACTCTATGCCACGTATAAACCCGTATGTTTTGTTGCTCACTCTCATCGCCACACTGGGTGGGCTGCTTTTTGGATATGACACAGCCGTAATTAACGGCGCAGTCGACAGCCTGAAGGTATATTTCATTGACCCTCGCTTTGCCGACCTGACCAACCCAGCCCAGGCGAACGCAGCAAACTCGCTGCTCGGCTTTGTGGTTTCAAGCGCGCTCATCGGCTGCATCATCGGCGGGCTCCTTGGCGGATGGGTCAGCACCAACATCGGCCGCAAGCGCGGACTGATTATTGCAGCTGTGCTCTTTTTGATCTCGGCGCTTGGTGCATCGGCCCCTGAGTTCCCGTTTGCCGCCATCGGCCATGGCGGACCCAGCTACATGGCCAACTTCGTCTTCTACCGCATCCTCGGCGGCATTGGCGTGGGCCTGGCATCCATGCTTTCACCCATGTATATCGCGGAAATTGCACCGCCCAAGATTCGCGGAAACCTGGTTGCATGGAACCAGTTCGCCATCGTTTTCGGCATGCTGGTCATTTACTTCGTCAACTTTGGCATCTCCAAGTCCGGCAGCGGCGACGCCTGGCTGAACGTCATCGGCTGGCGCTATATGTTCCTCTCCGGCGCCATCCCGGCTGTGCTCTTCCTGGTGTTGCTGTTCCTGGTGCCGGAAACTCCCCGCTTCCTCATGCTCAAGGGCGACGAGGCGGGGGCCCGCGCCGTGCTGGCCAAGCTCGTTACGCCGGAAGAAGGCGCAAAAGAACTCTCCGAAATTCGCGCCTCGCTCAGCGAACATCACTCCGGCAAGCTGTTTTCCTTCGGCGCAATGGTTGTGATCATCGGTATCATGTTGTCGGTCTTCCAGCAGTTTGTCGGCATTAACGTGGTGCTCTACTACGCCTCCGACATCTTCAAGGGCATGGGCATGAACACCAATGCCTCGCTCTTCCAGACCATCATCGTAGGCGCAATCAACCTTACCTTCACCACCGTAGCCATCTTTACCGTAGATCGCTTCGGCCGCCGCCCGCTCCAGATCATCGGCGCCCTCATCATGGCTGCTGCCATGATTTCGTTGGGAACGGCCTTCTGGCTCGGCGGTGAGGGTATGCTCGCTCTTGTTTCCATGCTGGTCTACACAGCCGGCTTCGCCGTTTCATGGGGACCGGTAACCTGGGTGCTCCTGTCTGAAATCTTCCCAAACCAGATTCGTGGAAAAGCAATGGCACTTGCCGTTGCCATGCAGTGGATCGCGAACTACCTGGTAAGCTGGACGTTCCCGATCCTCGACAAGAATCCTTATCTCGTTGAGCACTTCAAGCATGGCTTCTCATACTGGATCTACGGCGTAATGAGCATGTTCGCCGCTCTGTTCATGTGGAAGTTTGTCCCTGAAACCAAGGGCCGCACACTCGAGCAGATGGAAGCCATCTGGCGTGGCGCTGGCGAGTAAGCGAACTCTGAACAATTTTCATCAGGTGTACTGATTGCACAACGTGCTTAGCCGCGATTGAGATTGTTGATCATCCTTGCCCGCCGCATATGGCAAGGATGATCAATAGGGATGCGCAAGCAGCACAGGATCTCCACTCATCAGTTTTCCACGTCCCCTGACCATCCCGCACTACCACCCCGGAACGATACAATCGCCTCTAGGCTGTCTGTGCGATAGCCGGTCTAAAGGAGCGTTTTCCCATGGGTTATCAAGTTCTGGCCAGAAAATACCGTCCGCAGCGCTTTGCCGACGTGGCCGGCCAGGATCACGTAACCAGGACGCTGCTTAACGCACTCAGCCAGAACCGGATAGCGCATGGTTATATCTTTTCCGGCCACCGCGGCATCGGCAAGACCACAATCGCCCGCATCATCGCCATGGCGCTCAACTGCCGCAACAAAGTAGGTTCAGCCGAGCGGCCGACGCCCGAGCCCTGCGGCGTCTGCGACTCTTGCATTGAAATCCGCCAGGGTAATGCCGTCGACGTAATCGAGATCGACGCCGCTACAAACCGCGGCATCGACGAGATCCGCGAGCTTCGCGATGCGGCCCGCTATTCGCCTGCCCGCGATCAGTTCAAAATCTACATCCTCGACGAAGCTCATCAGATCACCGAAGCGGCCTTCAATGCCCTGCTCAAGACGCTGGAAGAGCCACCCGCGCACGTCATCTTTATGATGGCGACTACCGAACCCGAGAATATTCCGCAAACCATTCGCTCGCGGTGCCAGCACTTCAGCTTCCACGCTGTAAAGTTCGACGACATTCTCGCTCAGCTCAAGTCCATCGCCACGCAGGAGGAAGTTGCCGCCGAAGAAGGTGCACTGGCATTGCTTGCCGAAGCCGGCGACGGTTCCATGCGCGACGCGCTCTCAATAATGGACCAGGCTATTGCCTCTGCGCCATTAGAGAGCGGACGGCCGATGCTGTCTGCCGCGCAGATTCGCGAGCTGATGGGCTCGGTGCCAAACACTGTATTCGAGCGAATGCTTGAAGCCGTGGCTGCCGGTCAAAGCGCCGAATTGATGGAGCAGGCAAACGTGCTCATGAACGCTGGGCACAGTCCGTCGTCTCTCGCGCGGCAAATGGTTCGTTACTTGCGCAATACGCTGATGGCCAAGATCGGCGGCGAGCAAACCGAGCTGTTGCAGATTTCAGGCGACGAACGGGCACGCGTTGCCCGCACCGCAATGCTGTTCACTGAGGAAGAGATCACCCGAAACCTGCAGATTGTGCTGCGCACCTTTGACGATCTGAATTACCGCCAGGAACAGCGCTTTCATCTGGAATTGGGCCTGCTCAAGCTGATCCATGCGCAGCGGCTATTACCCATTGAAGAACTTCTCAGCGGCGTGACAAGCGGTGCAGTTACGCGCGTCCCAACTCCGCAATCTGCCCCTCGAGCCACCGCACAAGCGCGATCATCCGCTGCGCCTGCCTCGACACCGTCCGCACCGCCGCTTTCACCGTTTTCATCCGGCGGATGGAGTTCCACACCAGGCCCAAAGCAAAGCGCAGCTTCAACTCCGGTAGTGGAGATGGAGCACACCGCTTCTTCACCTGCAATCAAGACCTCACACATGGGAGCACCGGCGGATGCGCCTCAGTTTCCTGCTGTGTCGGCGTCTGTCGTAGGGTTCACATCTACTCCTTTAACTGAAGGAGCACTGGCAAAGGCCCCTGAACCTGACGTGGAAACTCCCACTCCCTCCGGCACTGCGCCGTCTGCCGAGGTTCTGCGCGAGGCAATCGGTGAGACACTCACAAAAGAGGGCCATGCCTCGGCCGCGCAACTGCTGGGCACAGCTACGTGGAAACTGGACGGAGCCGGCCTGCGCATTGAAGTCCCCGGTATGAGCAAAAAGATGCTGGGTCTCACCATCAATGCCGCCGCGGAAAAAGTCATCCGGCTGGAACTGCAGCGACTCGGCGCACCGACTCGGTTCATGGTGGTTCCCGGCGAAGGCGTCGCTCAAGCTCCCGTGGCCGCACCTGCAGCGGGCAGCATTCAGGAGGCGGCGCTCGCGCATCCACTCGTACAGCGTGCAAAAGAGATCTTCCAGGCAGAGGTGCGCACCGTTGTCGATCTGCGTCAAAAGTAATGAGATTGCATCTTATGCACGCGCGGCATCGCAGGAGAACTAAACATGATTAATCCCCTCAAAATCTCCGAAATGCTTTCCCAGGCAAACCAGATGCAGGAAGAAGTGCAGCGCAAACTGGGCGAGACCATCGTCGAAGCGTCAAGCGGAGGCGGTGCCGTAACCGCCACCATGAATGGGAAAAAGCAGTTGCTCAAATTGCGCATCGATCCCTCGGCCGTGGCTTCGCTCAGCGGCGCACAGAACGATGTGGAGATGCTCGAGGACTTGATCGTCGCCGCCGTGAATGAGGCGGGACGAAAAGCCGAAGAGATTTTGCAGAGTAGCCTGCAGGGCATGCTCGGCGGATTCAATATCCCTGGTCTCGGATCTTGAACGCATCGCTAGAGACGATTGAACGACGGAGGCGAGCAAGTTGTCACGCTATGCCGAGCCGATGGCCCGGCTCATTGAAGAGCTGAAGAAACTCCCTGGAGTGGGCACCAAGAGCGCACAACGGTTCGCTTTCCATCTTCTGCGCTCAAGTGAAAGCGACGCCGAGGCTCTGGCCGATGCCGTTCGCGGCCTGAAGGCAAGCCTGCGCCTGTGCTCCCTGTGCAACAACGTGACCGACGTTGACCCCTGCGCCTACTGCGCCAGCGCCACTCGCAATCAGCGTTTGGTATGCGTTATCGAAGAACCGACCAGCATTGAAGCTGTTGAGCGCACTCGCGGCTACAACGGCGTCTATCACGTTCTCCACGGTACTCTCTCGCCGCTGCACGGCGTTGGACCGGATCAGTTGCGCGCTGGATCGCTCATCGCCCGCGTCGAAAAAGGCGATGTCGATGAAATTATCCTGGCTACCAGCCCTACGCTTGAAGGTGAAGCAACCGCAAACTGGCTTGCCTCCTCGCTGCGCGGTTTTCCGGTAAAAATCACCCGCATAGCGACCGGAGTGCCTGCGGGCAGCGACATCGAATACGCCGATGAAGTCACCATGGCGCGCGCACTCGAAGGCCGTCGCGAAGTGTAATCCGCACATCCTTTTCAATTCTCAGAAAATTGACGGCACGACCCAAGGCTGATCCCGCTCAAGCTTTTCGATCCTCAAACAGTGACACTATTGCGAAATCTGATCAAGCGCCAGATTGAGTTCGAGCACGTTAACGCGCGGCTCGCCCAGAAAACCAAGCTGCCGCCCCTCAGTATGCTGCGCTATCAGGCTCCGAATACTACCTTCCGACAGCCCTCGCGCCATGGCCACGCGTGATGCCTGGTAGTAGGCATTGTCGGGCGTGACATCCGGGTCCAGGCCAGATGCGGAAGTCGTAACCATGTCGATGGGCACAGGTTTGCCAGGATTCTGCGCCTGTAACTTATCGATGTTTCCCTGAATGCGCTGCACCAGCTTCGCGTTTGACTGTGCGAGATTTGTACCACCAGAAGCAGTTGCATCGTACCCAGTACCGGCTGCCGACGGTCGGGGATGGAAATACCGATCGGACGTAAAGCTCTGTGCCAGCAACTCAGAACCGATAACCTGCCCATCCTTTAGGATCAGGCTGCCGGCAGCTTGATGAGGAAAAAAGATCGACGCCAGTCCAGTAATAACCAACGGATAACCGGCGCCCAGAATAATTGCTGTTACCAGCGTGAACAGCACAGGCGTCTTCCACACCGAATAAGCAGGCCGTCTCTCTTCTGCATGAGCTACCGCCATTTTGGAATGGACGGTCACCTCTTTGACCGCCACCGACGTTGCCATCATGGAATGCATTTGGAATCTCCTTTGAACTTGCTCCCTTGAGGCTTCAGTTCCACTTAGGTCGTTAGGCCAGATGCAGCGCTACCAGACACATGTCAATGGCCTTAATTCCGATGAAGGGCACTGTGATGCCGCCTAATCCATAAATCAACAAGTTGTTTCGCAGCAGGCTTTCGGCCGACTTTGGCTCATATTTGACGCCTCTTAACGCCAGCGGGATGAGCGCAACGATGATGATTGCATTAAAGATGACAGCGGAAAGAATGGCTGACTGCGGTGAATGCAGATACATGATGTTAAGCACCTGCAAAACTGGGAATGCTCCCGCAAACATCGCTGGAATGATGGCAAAATACTTGGCCACATCATTCGCAATTGAGAATGTTGTGAGTGCACCCCGCGTCATCAGCAATTGCTTGCCAATCTCAACAATCTCTATCAGCTTTGTCGGGTTCGAATCCAGGTCGACCATGTTGCCTGCTTCCTTGGCAGCCTGGGTTCCGGAGTTCATGGCAACACCAACATCCGCCTGTGCTAACGCAGGTGCGTCGTTTGTGCCGTCGCCGGTCATGGCGACGAGCTTACCCTTCTCCTGCTCGCGCTTGATCAGATCCATCTTGTCCTTCGGCTTTGCTTCTGCAAGAAAATCATCCACACCGGCTTCCCGTGCAATCACCGCAGCAGTCAGCGGATTGTCTCCCGTAATCATGATGGTGCGAATTCCCATGGCACGCAGACGCGCCAGGCGCTCCTTGAGTCCGCCTTTCACAATATCCTTCAGCTGGATCACGCCCAGCGCAGTTGCGTTCTCCGCAACCACGAGCGGCGTACCTCCTGCACGTGCAATTCTCTCCACGCTCTCGCGTACCTTATTCGGGAGTTGCGTTCCCTGATCTTCAAGAAAACGTGCAATTGCGTCGACTGAGCCTTTGCGGATCCGGACGCCAGGTAGATCCACGCCACTCATGCGAGTCTGCGCCGTAAAAGGAACAAACTCCGCCTGCATACCGGCAACATCGCGACCGCGAAGGCCATACCTCTCTTTAGCGAGTACTACGATAGAACGGCCCTCGGGAGTTTCGTCGGAGAGCGATGCAAGCTGGGCAGCATTGGCGAGACGTTCTTCCGTTACGTCTGGCGCTACAACAAATTCCGTAGCCTGACGATTTCCGAGAGTTATCGTACCGGTCTTGTCGAGCAGGAGTGTATTCACATCACCCGCCGCTTCAACCGCGCGACCGCTCATTGCCAGCACATTGTACTGTACTAACCTATCCATGCCGGCAATGCCAATCGCGGAAAGTAATCCTCCAATAGTTGTCGGAATTAGACATACCAGTAGTGAAACCAACACAAAGATGCTCTGCGGCGCCTTTGAATACTCCGAGAACGGCTGCAGCGTTACCACAGCCAGTAGAAACACGACCGTCAAGCCAGAGAGCAGAATACTCAATGCAATCTCATTCGGTGTCTTCTGGCGTGACGCGCCCTCAACTAGCGCAATCATGCGATCAAGAAAAGTCTCCCCCGGATTTGAAGTGATTCTGACTTTGATCCAGTCCGAAAGTACCTTCGTTCCTCCGGTCACTGCCGAACGATCGCCACCGGCTTCGCGAATCACCGGAGCTGATTCGCCAGTGATCGCAGATTCATCCACGGACGCAACGCCTTCGATGACTTCCCCGTCGCCGGCAATGTATTTACCCGCCTCGACATAGATCAAATCACCTGCCCGCAGCAGCCCGCAGCTTACTTCTTCAAAGCTGCCGTCGCTTCTGTATCGCTTGGCGACGGTTCCGCCCTTGGCTTTGCGTAGAGTGTCTGCCTGAGCTTTTCCGCGGCCTTCTGCCATGGCTTCAGAAAAGTTGGCGAACAATACCGTGAACCAAAGCCATATCGTTATTTGAAGATTGAATGCAAAGCCTTCGCGATGGTGAATTGAATTGTTGATGAGCAGTCCGGTCGTCAATATGCTGCCAACCTCAACGACGAACATCACTGGATTCTTGAACATTCTGCGTGGATCGAGTTTGCACACTGCATCCACAAGCGCCTTACCGAGTATTTTGGGATTCCAGAGACTCGCTTTTTCAACCATTCCAAATTTTCCCCTTATAAACGTGGGCTCTCAGAAAACCTGCCCAGCATGGAGTTGCAGGTGTTCGAGAACAGGACCGAGGCTGAGCGCCGGGAAGAATGTGAGCGCACCGAGCAGCAGAACAATACCAATCAGCAAGATGGTGAACAGCGCGCTGTTCACCGGAAATGTTCCCGGTGATGGCGGGACGCTGTTTTTCTGAGCCAGGTTGCCTGCCAGCGCCAGAACCGGAATCATCATCAGGAAGCGGCCGGCAAGCATGTCCCAGCCCATCGCGATGTTGTACCACCAGTTGGAGCCAAGGCCGGCGAAAGCAGAACCATTGTTTCCCGCGCCCGATGCAAAGGCATAAAGGATTTCACTCAATCCATGTGGTCCGGGATTATTAATTGCGGACAGTCCCACTTTCGGCAGGAGGATAAACACTGCCCCCAAGGTGAGAATGATGAGCGGAAAGATGAGCGCGTAAAGCATCGACATCTTTACGTCGTAAGACTCGATCTTTTTGCCGAGATACTCCGGCGTACGGCCAACCATGAGTCCTGCAATAAAGACCGCAAGAACTACGAAGATCAGCATGCCGTACAGGCCGGACCCGACGCCGCCGAACACGACTTCACCCAGCATGATGTTCGCAAGAGGGACCATCCCGCCCAGCGGCGTAAAGCTGTCGTGCATGCCCGTAACCGCTCCGCAACTAGCATCGGTCGTGATGGTGGCAAAGAGCGAAGTTTCGGCGATGCCATTGCGAACTTCCTTCCCTTCCATGTTGCCGCCAGGCGCAGTCGCGGTGTGGGTTTGTTGCGCGCCATGGATGAGCGGATGTGGCTGTGACTCCGCCCAATAACAGAAAGTGAATCCCGCCAAAAAGAGAATATACATTGCCGCAAACACAGCCCAGCCATGCCCCGGCGATCCGGTCATACGGCCCAGTGTGTAGGTGAGGCCAGCGGGGATCAGGAAGATCGAAAGGATCTGGAGAAAGTTGGAAAACGGCGTTGGATTCTCGTAAGGATGCGAACTGTTCGCGTTAAAGAATCCACCTCCATTGGTGCCCAGCATCTTGATCGCTTCCTGTGATGCTACCGGTCCCTGTCCAATGATTTGCGCCTGCGTGGGCTGCTCAAGAGGGTGTGCGACGACGTAAGGACTGAAGTTCTGCGGTACGCCTTGGGCAACAAGCAGCAGTGCGTAAATCAGCGAACCCGGCAGCAGCACCCACAGCGTTGTGCGCGTCATGTCGACCCAGAAGTTGCCAATGGTCTGCGACCGAGTTCGCTTGATGCCGCGAATGAGTGCGACCGCCACCACTATGCCAGCTGCTGCCGACCAGAAATTATGCGTGGCTAGCCCGGCCATCTCCGTGAGATAGCTCATAGTGCTTTCTGGTGCGTAAAACTGCCAATTAGTATTCGTCGTAAAGCTTACCGCCGTATTCCACGCCAGATCAGGACTCACAGCTGCAAGACCCTGCGGATTAAGCGGCAACAGACTCTGTAAGCGCTCCAGAGCGTAGGTAAAAACCAGTGATACTCCGGAGAAGCCGAGCAGAGCCGATGCATATTGGCGCCAATTCATCTCTGTTTCTGAATTCACGGCACAGAGCCTATAAATCATGCACTCTATTGGCCGCAGAACCGGGTCAATCCAGGTGCGCTCTCCTTCTAGCACGCACGCGAGATAGATGCCCATTGGGCGCACCGTCAACAACAGCACGATCGAGTAAATGCCGAACTGAAGCCAGCCGTTTGCCGACATACTAGAACTTCTCCGGATACAAAAGCGTGATGGTCAAATAGATGAATAAGAGAGCTGAGATAATTAACGCCGCCGCTGTCACAATGTCGATTCGCATTGGCTACCTCAATTTCTGGCACGCCTTGACGTAGAGAAACGCCACGGCAAAAAAGATTGATGTGAAAAGCAACATAAGCAGATCCTGCATGGCTACTCTCAGTACCTTTCAATGCACGTACGCAGCCTCCAGACTGCGCCGGCGTTCATGTTTAGCGGCACATTCTGCTTCAGCAGGCAATCAAAAATTCACATGCCTGACTATGGAATACGGCCACTAAACCAATCTTGAAGTTGGGGGAGTTTAATTACGCAAAAGATTTTCTAAAGAATCTGTAAGGAGGCCGGTGGCCACCAGGAAGTAATCAAGTCTAAAGTAATCGTCAAAGCGAAAGTACATTACCCTTCGGTTTCCGTGTAGCCTTCAGGAATGAACCGATAGCCGATCCACGGCTCGGTCTGAATATATTGGCGACCCGTTTCTCCTTCGAGCTTCTTGCGCAACTGCCCCACGAACACCCTTAGATACTCCGGCTGATGAGCAGACTGTGCGCCCCATACGGTAGTTAGTAGTGAGCGGTGGGTCATCACTTTGCCTGCATTGCGGGCCAAGTGCAGAAGCAAGTCAAATTCCTTTGGAGTCAGGTGCAATGCCTTACCCTGCACCGTTGCCGAATGGGCGCCTGGATCGATGACGAAGTCCCCCGCTATGAGGGCTTCCGTGATGCGCTCAGGCGCGCGGCGCAGATGCGCCCGTACACGCGCCAGCAGCTCCTGAATGCCAAAGGGCTTGGTTACATAATCATCTGCCCCGGCATCAAGAGCTTCCACTTTTGAGCGCTCGTGCTCCCGCACTGAGAGAATCAGTACTGGTGTTGCTCCCTCCTGCCGAATGGCTCGGCATACTTCCACGCCGCTGATCCCGGGCATCATCAGGTCAGTAATCACCAGGTCCGGCGGCCAGTCCTTAAACACGCGCAAGCCTTCTTCCGGCTCGTTTGCGGTGCGAACATCGTAACCCTGCGCAGAGAGGGCGGCGCGCAGCACCCGGGTGATCTGGGATTCATCGTCGATAACAAGAATTCTTCCGGGCATAACTTTCTTCTTTAATCGAAGATTAAACCATCCGAGAGAACGCGTATCATCTTTGTGATGATTTCGGTTTCCAGATTAAAAGAAGGGCTGTTTCAGTCAGAGGGAATCCTCCACTGGATTGTCGCCACCGGATTGGCGGCAGTAACCACCTTAGTCCTCGGGGCGCTCCATGCAAATTCGACCACGGCCGGAATGGTTTTCCTGGCTTTGCTGGTTTGGGTGGCAACTCAGGCGGGTATCCGAATCTCTCTCTATGTTGCAGCGCTTTGTGCGCTCTGTTTTGACTTCTTTTTCCTGCGCCCATTCCGCACGTTCTGGCTGGCCGGAGCTCAGGAATGGATCGAAATGCTGGCTTTCGCGGCCAGTTGTCTTGTTGTCAGCCGCGTGGCTGAACAAGCCCGTCAGCAGACCCGCCATGCCGAGCAGCGCCGGCGCGATGTGGAAATGCTATATCAGTTGAGCCAGGAGTTGATGCTGTACGAAGACGCGGACGGTCTTCTGCGCGAACTCCCCACCTTGATCGGCCGCATCTTTTCATTGGAAGGCGTGGTGCTCTATGTATCCGCGCGCGATCAGTTCTACGCATCGGCTCCTGATCTACCAACGAACATTCGTAACAGTCTGCGAGCGCTCACCCACGATCAGAATCTGAACATTCCGATCCCAGGCGACCTAAAGGCGAGACCTCTGATGCTTGGCATGCGGCCGGTTGGAACACTTGCATGGAAGCCGGCAGGACTCTCGCACGAAGTGGCAACGGCCGTCAGCGCTCAGGTAGCGACGGTGATTGCACGATCCATCGCAATTGAAGCCTCGACCCGCGCCGAGGCAGCGCGCGAAAGCGAGCGCCTGCGCAACGCGCTCACTGATTCGCTGACACATGAGCTGCGCACTCCGCTCACCTCAATTCGCGCCGCCGCTACCACGCTGCTCCAGGCCGACGGAATGGACGAAGAAGGCCGACAGGACATGGTGGCGATCATAGACGAAGAATCTGCGCGGCTCGACATGCTAATCGGCGAGGCAGTCGAGATGGCACAGATCGATGCAAATTCCGTGGAGATCCACCTTGCGCCTCGCCATCCAGTAGCGCTGCTCGATGAAGCAGTAGAGCAATCGCGCAAGGCACTGGTCGGACACAAAGTGGAGATCGTGCCGGGTGAAATTGAGCCGGCTCAGCGCGCATGGTTCGATGCGCAATTACTTAGCCGTGTCATGCGCCACTTGCTTGAAAACACAGGAGCCCATACCCCACCCGGAACAACCGTGACTCTCAGCTATCTTCGCAACGGTAATCGGCTTGAGTTCAACGTGACTGACGATGGTCCGGGAATCGATCCTGCGGATCTGCCGCTGATCTTTGAAAAGTTTTATCGAGGCAAGGGGAGCACATCCTCACGCAAAGGTTCCGGAATGGGTCTTGCCATCGCGCGCGCAATTCTATTGGCACACGGCGGTGGAATTAAGGCCACAAGCGAGCCGGACAAGGGCGCTTCATTCACATTCTGGGTGCCGCTGGTGGAATCCGCTCCAAAGAACAACGACAATCTCAGCCGCGTGGTTTAGGCTCTTTCCCTTCCCTGTTTCGCTTAATGGAGTACCAGCATTTCTAGCCCAACTTGAAACGCGTTTCAGCCAGATGGTACAAACGCCGCCATACAAGGCGATTCATTGTGATCACCATCAGGCTGATCATGATAGTCGCGAGCAAGAGTATCGGAAAGCGTCCCGCATCAGTGGCCGCGTCAATCTGCGCACCAAGCCCTATCGTTGTCAGGGTGGCGTTCTTTACATGCGAATACTCCGCCATCACCGATGCGTTCCATGCGCCGCCTGATGCCGTCACCATGCCGGTGAGCAGATAAGGAAAGATCCCGGGAAGAATCAGCTTCGTCCACCGCTGCCAGCGTGTAAATCCGTAGAGCGACGCGACCTCTCGCAGATCCGATGGAATCGACATGGCTCCAGCGATCACATTGAACAGGATGTACCATTGCGTACCCAGCAGCATCAGCGCCACCGAACCGATGCCCAGCCCGCCTCCGATCTTCACCAGACCCATCAGCAAAATTGGGAAGAATGCTGTCGCGGGAACCGAGGCAAGAATCTGTGCCAGCGGCTGAACAACTCTTGCGAGGCGTGGCGTCAATCCGATGGCGACTCCCACGGGAATTGTCCACGCCGCCGAAATAAGCAGCGCGACATTCACGCGCAGAAACGTAGCCCCGGCGCCTTCAAACAGCAACTTCAACTCAGGCCACGTCACGGTGGTCAGCATTGCGCCGGCTTTCACTACTCCCCATGCGGCAATCGTTCCAAAGACAACGATCAGAGTCCATACCACGGCAGAGAAGCCTTGCCGTGCCTGATCGATGGGCTTTACAGGCCGGTTCCTGTTGCCTACGGCAAAATGGCGAAAGATAGGTTCATCTAACCGCGCAAACATCCGGCCCGGCAATGCAGCCAGATTTGAGCGGCGAAGCAATTCTAAAATCGGCGAAATAATGTGCTCCGACGACTCCACCTGCTCAACCTTGAACTTGTCACTCCACACGATCAGTGGCCGCCAGATAAGCTGGTCCGTTGCAACAACAATCAGAACCACAGTTGCGATGCCGCTGATGAGCGCATGAACATCCCCATCGTTTGTTGCCGCCTGAATGTAACTGCCTAGCCCCGGCAACTGAAAATCGCGCGCGCCCATTGAGAAGGTCTCGCAGAAGATGAGTGCGAACCAGCCACCCGCCACAGATACGATCGAGTTCCACACCAGGCCAATCGCCGCATGCGGCAACTCGAGCTGCCAGAAGCGTTGCCAGCCGGAGTACCGGTAGATGCGCGAAGCCTCGAGCATCTCGCGCGGAATCGTTTTAAGCGACGAATAGAAACTGAAAGCAAGGTTCCAGACTTGTCCAGTAAAGATGAGCAGAATGATTGCCATCTCGATTCCAAGTTGGTGGCCGGGAACCAACGCAACCATTGCAAGAAGCAAAGGAGGCAAAAAGCTCAGAACCGGAATCGATTGCAGAATATCGAGCGCGGCAACCATCCACTGCTCGAGGCGAGGATTGTACGCAGCAATGTAGCCGTAAGCGATGGCGAAACCCAGGCTCAGCGCGTACGCAATTGCCATGCGCACCATCGAATAAAACGCGTATGTGGGTAATGAGCGGACCGAACTGGAAATCTCGACCACCGGAACAGGCTTGCCAAGCCAGTAGATGCCGGTGCTGACCACGGTAAGCAGCGCAGCTAGTCCAATACCGGCAAGGATCAGATCAATGAAGAATGGCCACGTGCGAGCAGTAACGCTCGAGATGGCAAGAGGGTGCTGGTTCGTCACTCGCCGCCTTCTCTCGTATCGGCGTCTTTGTCCGCTCCCTCCTCTGACGCGTCCGGCAGCACAAATCGGCGGCGCGATGAGTCGTATTCGAATATCTCCGCATAGCGGCCCCACGCAATGGTGGTCTCCATCTGGCGAAGACCCTCTTCCTCACTGAATTGCTCATCCAGCAAGTCGAGAAAGAAATCCTCCGGCACCGTATGATCGCTCTTCGACTCCAGCGCGCGGCGAATCTGCCTGAGCAGCAAAACATGTTCAACCGCGGCATCACGAAACAGTTCCTTTTGGCGCAGAATCTCGGAATTAGCGAATTCAGTGCCGCTGGGCGTGATGGCAGCGTCGCCCTCTTCCACATTAAGGAAGCCCAGCAATTGCGCCGCGTCCACAATCGGAAACAGGTCGTCGATTTCAAATGCGAGGTCGTCCGCAAGGCGATAGATGTCGTCGCGGCCCCCCTTGTCCAGCAGCAGTTCAAGAAGTCCGGCAACTCCGCCCGGCCGTGCATGCGGCAGCATTTGATAGCGCAACTGCCGCTGATCGCGCGGGCGTTGCCCTGCAGTTGGACCAGGAGCCTCGGCCGGCGTCACATCGGGCCGAGTCAAAACTTTATAGATGTAATCGACCAGTTGAGTAAACGGCTCCGACTTGCGATCGCGCGGCTGCGGTAGCTGGACGCGGAAATCGGTGCGGATGTGACCGGGATTGCGGCCCAGCACAACAATGCGATCTGCAAGCAGTACAGCTTCCTCAATGTTGTGCGTCACCAGAAAAACGGCTTTGGTCGGCATCGTCTTGTTGGTCCACAGTTCAAGCAATTCGCTGCGCAGATTCTCAGCTGTCAGCACATCCAGAGCAGAGAACGGTTCGTCCATGAACAGTACTTCAGGCTCCACCACCAGCGCGCGTGCAAAGCCAACGCGTTGCTTCATACCGCCCGAAAGCTCCTTCGGATATGCCGCCTCGAAGCCATCGAGTCCCACTGTGTCGAGCATCTTCATGCTGCGCACGCGGCGTTCTTCCGCATCTACGCCGCGCGCCTGCAAGGGCGCCTCAACATTTTCAAGTACCGTTAACCAGGGAAACAGCGCGAAGCTCTGAAACACAATGGAAACGTTTGTCTCTGCCCTTGCAATCGGCGTCTGGTGCCAATACACCTGCCCGGCACTTGGCGTGGAAAGACCGCTGAGCATGCGAAGCATGGTCGACTTGCCCGATCCGGAAGGCCCCAGCAGCGCCAGAATCTCACCCGGCAAGACGCTCAAATCAGTGGGCGATATCACCTGAATGCGGTTCTGGCTGGGCTGAGCATAGTACTTCTCAATCTTCTCGGCGCGAATAATGGCGTCACCAACCGCCGGCTGAGGCGAAGACTGAGCCTGATTGGAAATGTTTACGTTTTCCATGGCGAATCCCCGGTAGCGGCCGCCTTCCGTAAGCGGGCCAAGGTTGACCGATGTGCGGTCAGTATATTTACAGGCTGTTGCCTACAGATGAATATGCGGTGCAGGCAGGACCGGCGCACGCTGCCGTTAATCGGCGGGATTCGTGACCAAAGGACGGACGATCGGATAAAATCAGCCTAAGCTGAGAGTATCATTAGAAAAGGTAAGACAGTAATAACCTCAGCCTCTCATTGGACTTGCAGGATTGTCCCTGCTTTGGAGCGCCCCTAATTGAAAAGCACAGGAGCATACGACTAACAATATGGCGAAACCCAAAGTCCTGGTCGTCGACGACGAACGCGTGATTGCCGATACTCTGGCGATGATCTTGAATCAAAGCGGATTTGAAGCACGTGCGGTGTACTCCGGCGAGGGTGCGCTTGAGTTGGTTCCCACGTTCGCACCTGACATGCTGATCTCCGATGTAATCATGGCAGACCTCAACGGGATCGACGCCGCCATCCGCATTCGCGCGCTCCTGCCGAAGATCAAAATCCTGCTCTTCTCCGGTCAGGCAGCCACTGCCGACCTGCTTGAAAAGGCCCGCGCCAAAGGATACGAATTCGACATTCTGGCCAAGCCCGTCCACCCGCAAGACCTGCTCAACAGGCTCCGCGCATAATCGCTCGCGCCAAGCCTTGAGCGATTCTATGAATCGCCCGGGAAACTTGGTTCATTCAAATTTGACGAGAGTTTTGGTGGGCAGTGAGGGACTCGAACCCCCGACTTCCTGCTTGTAAGGCAGGCGCTCTAACCAACTGAGCTAACCGCCCCCGCCAGATGTGCACGCAACCACAAGACTTCTAAAAAACGCGTCTGCGCACTCCAACTATGATATCAGCGATTACCCGTTAAGGGATTCTGGTTGTTACACTCAGCCCGTGGGCCGATTAATTGTCAATGCCGACGATTTTGGACTGACCGCCGGGGTCAACCGGGCGATCACCGAGTTGCATAGTGCGGGCGTACTCACCAGCACTACCTTGATGGCGCGCGCAGGGGCCACGCTGGAGGCCATTAATCGCGCACTTCTCACCCCCACGCTGGGCGTTGGATGCCACATTGTGCTCGCTGACGGCGAACCAGTGCTATCACCGCGCGAAATTCCCACCCTCGTGGAACGAAAAACAGGTCGCTTTCCAGAGACTCTTTCCAAATTCCTGGCCAAACTCTCTACCGGCCGCATCGCCGCTGAAGAAATTGAAGCAGAGGCTGCCGCGCAGATCGGTTTGCTGAAGACTCAGGGCCTCAATTTGACACATGTTGACTCTCACAAGCACACCCACATGTTTCCAGCCGTGCTGCGGCCTGTGCTTCGCGCCGCGCGTGCGGCCGGCATACAAGCGATAAGAAACCCTTTTGAACCTGCGTGGGCAGTGCGCGCAACTGCAGGAGCAAAGTTGGCGCGCTGTTTTGAGGTGAGCCTGCTGCGCAAGATGGAGTCTCATTGCCGCAACATCATTGCACAGGCCGGATTCTCCACCACCGAAGGCACCATTGCCGTAGTGGGAACCGGCGTAATGACTGCCGCAACAGTGCGTTCGCTGCTTTCTGCAATGCCCGCCGGAACCTGGGAGTTGGTCACGCATCCCGGTTATAACGACGCCGATCTCGACAAGGTTCGCACGCGGCTGCGCGCCTCGCGCGATGCGGAGCGTCAGGCATTGATCGCAATTCGTGAATTTCCTCATATCGAATTGACTTCGTTCGCCAGCCTCGTGGACAGCCTGACCGCCACTGCATGAGCATTTGCCTCTCCGCCTGCAATTGATTAGTCTGGATAGGCTTGCTGCGGTCGATGGTTGCGGGGCATCTGGACCAGCACTTGCTGTTACCGGCAGCAACAAGGGAGCGCGCATGAGATTGCCGCAGCAGTCTCGTTTCGTTCCTGCTTCATCTTTCGATGATCCAGACAAGAACACACCAGAGAGCATCAGGGAGATTGTTACGCATATGCGATCGGAAATTGGTTCGTCTATCAGAACAGCGATGATTGTGGCAGGCGTAGCGTCGGCAACGGCTATGTTTGCAGCGCCCGTTCCAGTACAAACATTTCAAACCTCGGCGGGCCCGGTCGAAATCACGCCTATCTATCATGCCAGCGCCATGATCAAAGCCGGCGGCGACACCATCTATATCGATCCTGCGCCACCTGCCAACATCGGCGGTCTCAAACCAGCCGGTCTGATTCTGATCACCGATATCCATCCTGACCACCTGAACACGGGCGACATTACTGCTCTCAGCGATACCAAAACTGAGATCATTTCTCCGGCAGCTGTGCAGGAAACCGTGAAATCGGCAAAGGTGATCGCCAACGGCGAATCTACGCAGTGGCACAAGTGGAAGATCACCGCCATACCCATGTACAACATCAAGCACACCATGCCGAATGGAACGCCGTTCCATCCCAAAGGCAGGGGCAACGGTTACGTCCTCAACTACGGAGGTAAGAACTTCTACTTCGCCGGCGACACCGAGGGTACTCCCGAAATGCGTGCCCTCAAAAACATTGATGTGGCCTTCATTCCCATGAATCTGCCCTACACCATGACGCCGGAAGAAGCTGCTGACGCCGTAAAGGCTTTCAGACCCAAGGTCGCAATTCCCTACCATTACCGTGGCCAGGATATTCAAAAATTCGCCGACGCACTCAAAGGTACCGGAATTGAAGTCCGCCTGCTCGACTGGTACTCAAACGCCGACCCCAATGCACAAACGCATCAGGGACCGCCGCCCGCCGCTCACTGATTTCCTACCGCAAAAAAGGAGAAGCCCCATTCCTCGGGATGGGGCTTCTCCTTTTTGCTTCGACTTGCCTTCTACTTCCTAAACAGCAACGGTGCAAACTCGTGCAGGTCGCGCCTCCAAGTCAGCCACTCATGAGCGGTTCCGGGTGACTCGTATGCAACATACTTGATGCCAACCTTATCGAGTTCCCCTTGTGCATGTTTGGCTGCGTCAAGCCGCGACTGCTCTGCCGTTCCCGCGGCAATGAACATCAGGTTGCACTTCTTGTTGAATGCTGCTCCGTCCGCCAGCACTCCATCGTAAGAAGTCTTCACATCCAGGTCACGCATCACTGTGCCGCTGAATGAGCCAAAATAGCTGAATGCATCTAGATTGCCCAGACCAATCTGCATGGCAAACGCTGCACCCATTGAGAGCCCCGCAACAGCGCGATGGTTCCGGTCTGGAATAGTGCGGTAGCGCTTATCGAGCGCGGGCAGCATATCCTTCATTACCACTTCGCCAAACGTATGCGAAACCACAATGCGGAAATTGCTAGGGATGGCTCCCGCCGGCGGCATCTGCATTGCCCTGGACTCACCCGGCTTGTAAGCGTAGCTGTTGTCGATAACCACGATCATCGGCACAGCTTTCTCTTCCGCAATCAGATTGTCGAGAATCAAGTCGGTCCTTCCCTGCACCACCCATCCGCGCTCGTCTTCCCCGCCACCGTGCTGCAGCAGCAGCACCGGATAACGCGCTTTGAGATTCGTATCGTAGTCAGGCGGCGTGTACACAAATGCCCTGCGCCACGATTGGGTCACCGTCGAGTAGTACCGGAACTGGCGAATCTCCCCGTGCGGAACATCTTTCACCTGGTAGAAGTCCCCTCCCTTTTCCGGTATCTCAATGCCGCTCGACTCCCGACTGACACCGTAGAACGTCTCACTTGCGGGGTCGTTCACCACCACTCCATCCACGACCAGGTAGTAGTAGTGGAAGCCCGGAACCTGCGGCGGAATCGTGACGCTCCAGGTGCCGTCCTCCGCACGAGTCATCTCAAAGTTGCCACCAAGCCGGACTTCAACCTTGTGCGCATCCGGCGCTTTAAGCCTGAACGTCAGGCTCAGGTCGGGGTTAATGCGCGGATACTCCGCTCCGGGCACGTTGGTCGAAGCGGGCATCGAAGCGTCCTGGGCAATGCAAATTGCTCCTGAGACAAGGAGCAAAAGCGTCAGTAGTTTCTTCATGAATCGTCCTTCCAGGTAAGCGTTTTCTCGGCAGCCTCGGCTAACGCGCTTTCGCGGCAGCCACAGCATGGATCTCTGGTGTGCTGAGAAGCCTATCGCGCCGCGATTTTGCATGTCAAGGTTCGACGAACCGTCCGGCAGATCATCGCCCTGGACCAACGGCACGCAGGCCGCAAATGCGTTATAAAGGTTCGTCGAAAATTTGCTCGTTTTGCCGTGGAGTATTCCTTATGCGCCGTCTGATTTCTATCTTTGTTTTCGTTGCTTTGGCTTCATGCGCGCTTCCTGCCCAATCTGTCTACACCATGCGGCCAGACGATCCGCACGCCGCATATCTTGAACACGGCAGCTTTGGAGCCGTCGCAGATGGGCAGGCGGACGATACCGCAGCCATTCAAGCCGCAATCGATCGAGTCTCTGAGACGACAGGCGAAGGCGTTGTCTTTGTCGCCGAAGGCCACTACCGCATCAGCCGTGAGATCCACTTGTGGTCCGGCATCCGCCTCATCGGTTACGGCGCTCATCGCCCGGTGTTTGTTCTGGGACCAAATACGCCCGGCTTCCAGGAAGGCCATGAATTCCTCGGCACTGGCCGGTACATGTTGCAGTTTGCTTCGCGGCGTTCGCGCGAAGGCCAACCAGTGGTGGATGGCAACGAGTTTACGTTCTATAGCGGTATCAACAATATCGATTTCGAGATCGGCCCCGGAAATCCCGCGGCCATCGCTATACGCTTCCACGTAGCCCAGCACTCATTCCTCGAACACATGAACATCAAGGTGGGCCAGGGGCGTGCCGGCGTTGAGGACGTAGGCAACGGCGCCATTGACCTGCATATCGAAGGCGGCGAGTACGGAATTATCTCCGTGCGTACAGCTCCGGCTTGGCAATTTCTATTGATGGATTCGACTATCTCCGGCCAGAGGCACTCCGCTATCCATACCCAGGAAGTAGGCATGACACTTGTTCGCGTCCACATCTCTCACGTTCCCGTAGCAGTCGAAATCACCAGAAGAATGACCGAGCAGCTTTACGGCCGCGACCTCGTGCTCGAAGACATCAGTCAATCCGCCGTGGTGCTTGGCGACGCACTCAAAGCTCATCATCAAGTAACGCTCGACAACATCGTGTGCCGAAACGTTCCGCAACTAGTAAAGGGACAAGATGCTGCCGCCGACAGCTTCGCGGTAAAGGGCAACACAAAGCCATTCGTGGAAGAGCACCTCGCCATCGGCCTGCAAATTGGCCCCGACGGACGCGAGCGCGGAGTCGAAGTGCATCACAGTGAGCGCGCCGGCACCGCCAAGGCAGTGCCCTCTGATATTCCGGCTCTGCCTCCCATGCAGCAATGGACCAATGTGCACACCCTCGGCGTAAAGGGAGACGGATCGGACGACACTGCGGCGCTTCAGGCGGCGATCGACGCGCATCGAGTGCTCTACCTCCCCAGCGGAACCTACCACATTTCAAATACGCTGCAACTCAAACCCGACAGCGTCTTGATCGGCTTTAATCCCGTAACCACAGCGCTTGTGGCCACCGATGAAGATGCGAACTTCACCGGCGAAGGTGATCCCGTGCCGATGGTGGAGTCTGCAAAAGGCGGTGCTGCCATCATCACCGGCCTCGGCATTCTCACTTCGACCGCCGATCATCGCGCGGCAGGCTTGGTGTGGCGCGCCGGCCCAAAATCCTTCGTTGAAGACGTCAACTTCATGCGCGGCCCCGGCCGTCGCAATCCGGCCCTCAGCCTCAACCTGCCTCAACCTGCGCAAATGCCGCGCCCGGGGTCATTCAACCCAATGGCTGGAGCCGGAGCGCAGTATCCCAGCCTATGGGTAAAGGACGGAGGTGGCGGCCTCTTCCGCGGCGTCTGGACAGCAAATACGCTCGCCCGTGCCGGGCTCGTGGTTGAAAACACAACCACGCCAAGCATTGTTTACGAGATGTCGTGCGAGCATCACTTGTACCACGAGACGCAATTCCACAACGCTTCAAACTGGACAGTGTACGCGCTGCAAACTGAAGAGGAGAATCCCGCCGGAGCCGACGCGTTCTCAGTCGATCTAAAGAACGCTCATCAGATATTGTTTGCGAACTTGTTCATGTACCGGGTCTCGCGCAACGTTCTACCCAAGCTGAATGCAGTCGAATCGGCTGACTCCGCCGGCATCCGTTTTGAAAACCTTCACAACTTCAGCATGACGCGCCTGGCGTTCGACAACAGCGTTTTCGACAAGTCCAGTGGTGTGCACGTACGCGCACACGACTTCACAGCATTCACCCTGGACACCGCAGTCAAACAAGGCGCTCCTTTGCCGCTGCCCGCCGGTGTATTCGCCGCCGGAGCAAAGCTGCAGCAGCTTGCCGATGGGTTCAGCAATATCGCAGGCCTCACAGTCGATAATGCCGGCCAACTGTTCTTCACTGACGCCGCCATGCACAAGATCTACAAGTGGAATGCGGATGATAAGAAAGCCGAACTCCTCACTGACAGAGTACCCACGCCGATGGCCGCCGCATTCGCGGGTAATGGAACTTTGCTCGTGCTGGACTACAGTCGCTCCGTCTACAGTGTCGACACAAAAACCGGCGAAGCAAAAAAGATCGAAGGCGTTAGCGCTCCCCAAAACGGAACAAATCTGATGATGCCGGTCGGCTTCCATTTCCCCATGGAGACCCTGAGAATGCAGTTGGAACGCCGGGGCGTGATCTACTCGGGCCGCAGCAACATGGCCATCGTTGCCCGCGTTACGGATCAGCCGCGCAATTTCTACTACGCGCCAGGTATAACGAACGCCATCGAGGTCGGCGGCGACTGGCGGCCGATGCTGCAGGCCTCGCAGTGGCGGCTCTTCCATGTCGGAGACGAACACCTTGCAGTAAGCGAAGAAGAAGACACCACCTACCGCGTGAAGCTCGACAACCTTGAGCACATCACTACAACAGAGTTCGCGCCGCGCGGAGGCTCCAGCGTCGTTACCGACACAGCAGGAAACGTCTACGTGGCAGCAGGCCAGCTCTACATCTACAACTCAAGCGGAAAGCAGATCGGCGTGGTCGAGATTCCCGAGCGGCCCAGCGGCATGGCCTTTGGCGGGGCCGACGGAAAAACGCTCTACATCGGCGCACGCGGTTCGCTGTTCTCATTGCAGACCGCCACTGCAGGACAATAAGATTCGCAAGTTGGTTAAGGAATCCTCTTGAACCAAATCGCGGCCAACATCATCATGAACCGTTTCCTGGCCGTTGCGCTCCTGTTTGGCGCAACGGCCGGCGCTCATGCGCAGAAGTTTATTTGCGGAACACCAAAGGCCGACGAAACGCGCCTCACTCAATCTACGGTGTACTCCGCAGCATCGCCGGGCTTCGACCTGGACACCGCGCCGGAGATTGGTACGCATTCATGTTCAAGCGACAAACCCTTCTTCTTTTCCATCGCAGTGCCTGGAGGCAGCTACCGCGTAACCGTGGTGCTCGGCGCCGAAAAGGAATCCACCACCACCGTGTGGGCTGAAGCGCGGCGTCTCATGCTTGAGAAGGTCGCGACAAAAGCGGGCGCGTCAGTCGAGCGCACCTTCGACACCAACGTTAGATATCCAGAGATCGCCGGCGACCCAACTCACCTCGTTAAGCTGAAGCCGCGCGAAATCGGCGCGCTCGATTGGGATCACAAGCTCACTCTCGAATTCAACGGCGATCATCCCAGCGTCCGCTCCATCACCATCAAGCCAATCCATGAACCCACCATCTATCTAGCCGGCGACTCAACCGTAGTCGATCAAGCCGTAGAGCCCTGGACTGCCTGGGGACAGATGCTGCCTCGCTTCTTCCTCCCCGGCATCGTCATTGCCAACCACGCCGAATCCGGCGAAACCACGCGCAGCTTTGTCACCGAACGGCGAATGGCCAAAGTCATGTCGGTCATACGGCCCGGCGATTATCTCTTCATCCAATTCGCTCACAACGACCAAAAGCCACACGCCGTTTCCCTCAACGACTATAAACAGTTGCTCATCGAATTCATCCAGCAATCACGCGCCAAAGGAGCGACGCCGGTACTGATTTCGAGCATGAACCGCCGCACCTTCGACGACGACGGCAAAATCACCAACTCGCTCGCCGGCTATCCAGATGCGATGCGGGATGTGGCCGCAGCGCAAAAAGCGGCACTCATTGATCTCAACGCAATGAGCAAAACTCTTTTCGAGACGATGGGCTCCGAGGGCTCCCTCAAAGCATTCATGCATTACCCGGCGAACGCCTTTCCAAACCAGACTGAAGCCATCAGCGACGATACGCACTTCAATAGATATGGGGCGTATGAACTGGCTCGCTGTATCGTGCGTGGCATTCATGCAAACAACCTCCCCATAGCAGAGTTTATTGACCCGAGTGTCCCTGAATTCGATCCCGCGCATCCCGATCCTGAATCCACATTTGATCTGCCCGCCACGCCAATCCCCATCAAGAAGCTTTTCACGGTAAATGAGTATGGCGCAAAAGGCGATGGCACAACTCTTGAAACCGTAGTCATCCAGAAGACGATTGACCGCGCCGCCGCTGTCGGAGGAACCGTTACATTTGAACCAGGCACCTACCTATCAGGGTCGCTCTTCCTCAAATCCGGAGTCACGCTGCTTGTTCCTGAAGGCGCGACCATCGCCGGTTCTAGCAAGCTGGCAGACTACCCCACGCTTCCAACGCGCATCGCCGGCATCGAGATGACTTGGCCCTCCGCATTGATCAATGTGCGCGATCAGCAGAACGTGACCATCACAGGTAATGGCATCATCGACGGTGATGGCCCGCCGTGGTGGAAGTCCTATTGGGATCTCCGCGCACAGTATGAACCGAAGGGACTTCGCTGGGCCTCAGACTACGATGCCCGCCGCCCGCGCCTCATCCTGATTCAGAACTCTTCGCAAGTGCAGCTCGGCGGCGGTATCGAGCTAAAGCGCTCAGGCTTCTGGACCGTGCAGATTCTCTATTCGCACAACGTGCACGTGAATGGCGTCACGATCCGCAACAACGAAGGCGGCAAAGGACCCAGTACCGACGGCATCGACATTGACTCCTCGCACGATGTCTTAGTGGAGCATGCAGACATTGACGTGAACGACGATGCTTTATGCCTGAAAGCCGGCCGCGATTCAGATGGCCTGCGCGTAAGCCATCCAACCGAAAACATCGTGCTGCGCGACTCCATCGTTCGCCACGGCGCCGCCGCCATCACCATCGGCAGCGAGACTTCAGGCGGCTTCCGCAATATCGAGGCCTACAACATCACCGCTCTCAGCGGCGTGCCGTCGGGAGTGCTGTTCAAGTCGGCGCGTACGCGCGGCGGTTTCGCGAATGACGTTCGTATCCATGACCTCACCCTTGAAGGCGTCGCTATTCCGATTCACATCATTATGAATTGGAATCCCTCATACAGCTACGCCGCCATTCCGCCCGGCCTCAAGGATGTTCCACCCTATTACAGAGTGCTCGCTACGCCAGTGCCTCCGGAAAGAGGTTTGCCTCACTTCAGCGATGTGCACATCTGGAACATCAAGGCCACTGGCGCCGAAGCTGCTTTCAGCGTGAGCGCCTATCCCAATGCCACCCTCGATGATTTCCACTTCGATCACTTGGACATTCAGGCCCGCACCGCAGGCACAATCGCGAATGCAAGAAGCTGGACCTTCACCGACAGCGAGATCAAGACCGCAGACGGAAGCAAGCCCACATTTATAGACTCCGCAGTGCACAATGCGACCGACATTCCATACGGTGAACCGGGCTCGCGGTCCGATCAACCTGCGCATCCTTGATCACCTCTAAGGCCTGATAAATCCAACCCTCAACGCGCGGTGTTACCCTTGATCTTGGCCTTTCTGGTGCCTGCTATCCGCAGATGCCGGAAGGAATCGCAGTATGGGTCTGTGCGTGGCAGCGATCTTAAACAGATTCATGCTCAACTGCAGTCTTTTTTGTGTGTGTGTTTTTTGTGTTTTTGGGATTGGTTTGGAAAAATCTATGCGGATCGGAATTACGTGTTATCCCACCTACGGCGGATCAGGCGTGGTGGCAACCGAACTGGGAATCGAGCTTGCTGCGCAGGGCCACCAAGTTCATTTCATCTCCTACTCACAGCCTTTCCGGCTCAATGGCCGCGATGACGGCATTGTCTATCACGAAGTTCCGGTTTCGAACTACCCGCTGTTCGAGTTCCCACCGTACGATCTGGCCTTGGCGTCGCGCATGGCCGAGGTTGCTGAGTTCAACGAGCTCGACCTGCTGCACGTTCATTACGCCATTCCCCACTCGGTGAGCGCGCTGCTGGCGCGGCAAATGCTTGCCAGCCGTGGCAGGCGCTTGCCATTCGTCACCACCCTGCACGGCACAGACATAACGCTCGTGGGACTTGACCGCAGCTATCTGCCCATCACGCGCTACGCAATCCAGGAGAGCGACGGCGTCACCAGCATCTCGAATTATCTGAAGGAGAAAACCATCGAGAGCTTTAACGTGACTCGCGACATCGAAGTTGTCACCAACTTCGTCAACTGCGATGTGTACGCTCCAATCAAGGATGAAGCCGGACGCGCAGATGCTCGCCGCAAGCTCGCCGCCCCGCATGAAGCGATCCTGATGCACCTGTCGAACTTCAGGCCGGTCAAGCGCGTGGTGGATGTAGTAAAGATCTTTGCCCGAGTAGTGAAAGAAATTCCCGCGCAACTGGTCCTTGTGGGCGATGGCCCTGATCGCTCGGCGGCCGAATGGCTTGCGCACGACCTTGGCATTCAAAGCAAGGTGCATTTCCTCGGCAAACAGGACCGTGTGAACGAGTTGCTGCCGCTCGCCGATCTGTTGTTCATGCCCAGCGAGCTTGAGTCCTTCGGTCTTGTAGCTCTCGAAGCAATGGCTTGCAAGGTACCGCCCATCGCAACGCGTGTTGGTGGCATACCGGAGCTGATCGACGACGGCGAGAACGGGCTCCTCTTCAATGTCGACGATGTAGAAGGCATGGCGCAGGGAGCGCTCAGCCTGCTCGGCGACAAGCCGCGGCTCGAAACCATGCGCGACGCAGCCCGCCGCTCCGCGCAAAAACGTTTCTGCGCCTCCTTGGTCGTCCCCAAGTACGTCCAGTATTACGAAAAGGTACTGAAAAGCAGTTAGCAGTGGTCAGTGAACAGCAATGACGATTGATTCGAAGCGTCAAACCACCTTGTGCTTCTAGCGCCCCCCTGCGAATCACGAGCTAGAAGCCAGGAGCTAGCAGCCAGAAGCTGCTATTCCCCTTCCCGCTTAAACCGCGGTGTGAGTCCAAGTCGCCGCCAAAAGTCTTCGACAAGCGAAATTGCTTCGCTTTCTGTCTCTGCAGTCGTATGCAACAAAACATCGTTGCTCTGCCTGGCGACCAGAGACTGTGGTTCAGCCACAATCGCAATGCACTTTCCGGACCTGTACGTACAGGAAGCAAGATCGGTGATCGAAAGATTGGTCGTCGGTGTCGCAAACACCGTCTGCGGCGGTGACATGCGGTCAAGCAGCCACAGAATTTCGAGCTTCGATTCCAGTTCGTCGGGAATGCAGTCGATAGCCAGATCGGCGCCTCGCACCGCATCTTCAATCGTCGAAACAAAGCGAACCGACGGCAAAGATTCGGAATTAAGTTGCTGACGGATGTATTCCTGGGCATGGTGCAGGTTGCGGGGCATCACATCTTCAAGCAGCACCTCAAAGCCCGCGCGAGTGGCCTCAAGGGCCAGCCAGCGGCCAAGCGGCCCTGCTCCAATAATGGCGACGGTAGTCACGATTTATTTCTATTGTAGGCTCCCGCAACGCGTCGCCCCAAATTGTCAGTAGCGCACCGGCAATTCGGCCAAATCGTGAATCGGGCGGGTGATTCAGCCTGCCGGGCCACCAGCAGGCACCGAAAGTGGATTCCAGCATTTCCGCCGGTTGAAGCCCTGTTGAGGCTATTGCCGAATGATGCAACAACTCCGCGCGAATTCGGTTACCCCCCAGGGGCGTACCACCGCATCTTCATTCGGTGTTGGCGCCACCCGGAGCAATAAATCGAAAACGATCGACTGAAAATGTCAGTCCATTTTCCGTGTGCACTTTTCTCAGTGTTATCCCAATATCCCCAATAAGTGGCATTGAACGAAAAGCTGAATAGATTTACGCAAGAAGGTGGGACAGGTGCATGTTTTGAAAGCTAGTGCACATCTAGGGTTTCTCCGACGGATCGCTTCACGGAATAGCTATGAGCCGCTCATCTCGCCAGCAGATCTTTTTCAGCCGCATTCTCGCTATCGTCTTCATCGTAGGCGGTAGTGCAGCTGGATGTATGCTCGGGCGGCAGGCGGTAATTTGGGAATCCCTCAGTAAGCTCAACCAGGTCTCAAAGTCGCTTGTAACCCAGAATGACACTGCTCTCGCAGATGCTCGCCATGTCCTCGAATCCATGGCAGGAGCAATCAGCCCGGTATGCACCGACAACGATATTGGTCGTCTGCGAGATATCGTCTTCCAAAATGCAAACCTGAAAGATGCCGGTCGAATCCAGGAGAATACGATAAGGTGCTCTGCCAATTCAGGCCGATCGCTTCGCGCCCTCGCTTCACTCGGAGTATTGGCTTCGCGAACTGAAGGTGAACTCACCTACTACCGCCTGAAGAAAACAATAAAGTCTGACCTGAATCGCGGCGTGCTGCAGCTTGGCAATGCGTTTGTTGTCGTCGATCCGGGTCAGAGTCTGAACCAGGATGCAGGCCCCGTACGGCTTAACGTCTCAATAATGGGCGGCGAAGAGGTCCACGCCAATTCCAATGCGGGTCCCGCACCAAAGGTCGATGAATCGGCGCTCCCGCTGGAAGGTTCAGGGCACCACGGCGAGACGCTCTATGCAACACACTGTTCTTCCCTAGGTCTCGACTGCATCACGCTGAGTATTCCAGTCTCCTACGTAATTCAGAATAGCAACATCGCAATCGCAATTTCTTCCGCTGTTGGGGCCATGACCGGACTGCTGTTGTGGAGCCTGCTCATGAAGATCCGCTCCCAAAGTCAGGACATGCCAAGTCAACTGAAGCGCGCACTCGAACACGATAAGTTGGAAGTTGCCTATCAGCCGATTGTGAACCTCGCTACGCAAAAGATCATCGGCGCTGAAGCGCTGGCGCGCTGGACGAATGAAGACGGTGAACAAGTGCCCCCGGAAATCTTCGTAAAAGTCGCTGAAGAGCGAGGTGTCGTCGGAAAGATCACCAAGTCAGTGCTGCGGCACATCCTCAACGATTTTGCCGCAACGCTGAGGGATCGGCCCGGATTCCGCATCAGCATGAATGTTGCGGCAGACGACCTCTCTGACCCCGCCTTTCTTCCCATGATGGACGAATCGCTCCAGCGCGCTAATGTAAAACCCGAGAGTATCGTAATCGAAATTACTGAGCGATCGGCGATCGACGGCCCTGGAGTGCGGGAAACCATTCGAAATCTGCGGCGAAGCGGATACGCCATTCACATCGACGACTTCGGCACCGGCCACTCAAACCTGGATAAGCTTCTGTACCTCTATGCCGACACCATCAAAATCGATAAGGCCTTCACCCAGGTAATCGGCACGGAATCTGTCACCGCGGCCATTCTGCCTCAGATCCTGGACATGGCAAACACGCTGGGCCTCGGCGTCGTCGTTGAGGGCGTTGAAACCAGGATGCAGTCGGATTACTTTGACCCGAACAGACAAAAGATTCACGCCCAGGGTTGGCTTTATGGACGTCCGGGCACCGCCGATGCATTGAAAAATCAACTCAACAATGAACCCGCTGTTCCCGTCCAGCCAAAGGTCGCAGTCGAGCCTCCAGTCGAGGTTCCTGTGCTGGCCACGGAGACCGAAACGTTGTACCTGGTGAAACGTCGATCTGCTTAATTACGCAGTACACGGCAGAACCCATTTAGAACATAGCCGGCCTTGCCGTGGATTTACCACGACTAGACCAGTCCAGGCCCCGGCATCTTCTTCTTTTGAGGAAATTGAGGAGCGCTACTTGGCAGAGAGCGCGCGGGCAACATCCTCCGCGCTGGGGTGGGCCTGCTGCAGGTGCTCGGCTACGCGGGTGCGTTCTTCCGGAGTGAGCACCGGTATGGTAGCCAGCACGCGGCGCAGGGTTACCGCAACGTCGTCAATGTAGTTCATCAGGCGGATGGCTTCTCCGGAAAGCGGCATGAGCTTGGGTCCTCGTTCAGTAGGTGAGTTGCTGCCTTACTTGGCTGGCGTGCTGATCGGCGCGGGCTTGGCGTTGTCAAGAACCGAGTGCGATGTGCTGGCGCGGTTATACAAAACCACCAACGCAAGGGATGTGCACATAAACACTACGGCCGACCATGTGGTAAGCCGGGTGAGCACGTTGGCAGCGGCGCGCGGTCCAAACGCTGTCTGGGAGCCCTGCCCGCCAAAGGCGCCGGCAAGATCGGCCGAGCGGCCCTGCTGAATAAGAACCACACCGATCAGGAAGAAACACACGATCAGGTGAAGGACGATAAACACATAGAAGAGAATCTGCATTTTGAAGCGTTCCAAATCTGCCCGGCGTGCCGGACTTAATGTCGATTGGTGCGGAGGAGGGGACTTGAACCCCTATGGAGTTACCCGCTAGCACCTCAAGCTAGTGCGTCTGCCAATTTCGCCACCTCCGCACGAGGTGAACCATACAAGTATAGCAAAGGATGAGGGATGTCCGCCCCTTCGGAGTGGACGCTTTCGGGCCGGCAACCGGTATAAACTGTCAGCCAGGATGACGCGAAGATTCCGCCCCTCCGCCCTGCTTTCAACGGCTGTAGCAGCCCTGTTTCTGACTCTTGGAACCACAATCTCCGTCACGGCTCAGGCCTCACAGGCCAACCCCCATTCCCCCGCGAGGTCGGCAAAAAAAATGTCCATAAAAAGGCTCACTCCCGCGGAGGTGCATCAATCCGCCATCGTGATTGACACCCACGCCGACACGCCACAGCGCTTTCTCGACGAGCACTTCGACCTCGACGACCCGCTCGGCGGCGGAAATTTCAACTTGGCATCGGCGCGCAAGGGCAACCTAGGAGCAGAATTCTTCTCCATCTGGGTGGAACCGGACCTCTACAAGGGCCACTACGCCCGGCGCACGCTTGAGCTGATCGACGCCGTGAAACAGCAGGTCGCGAAGCACCCAAAAGATCTGGTACTGGCCGCCTCACCTGAGGGAATCGAGCGAGCGCACCGCGAGCACAAACTCGCCATCCTCATGGGTATCGAGGGTGGCCACTCCATCGAGGACTCGCTCGGCCTCCTGCGCCAGTACTATGCCCTCGGCGTCCGATACATGACGCTCACCTGGGCCAACTCCAACGGCTGGGCCGACAGCTCCGGCGACTTCGACAACGCAAATGTACCGCACACAAAGGAGGGTCTCAGCGAATTCGGCAAGGACGTTGTCTACGAAATGAATCGACTGGGCATGATGGTCGATGTATCGCACGTATCCGACAAGACCTTCTTCCGCACCCTCATCATCACGCGGGCGCCCATCATCGCATCTCACTCTAACGCCCGCGTTCTGTGTGACTCCCCGCGCAATTTGACCGACGACATGCTGCGCGCCATCGCAAACTCCGGCGGGCCCGACTCCAAAGGCGGCGTAGTCCAGGTCAACTTCTACTCCGCATTCGTGTCGCGGGGCTACCGCAACGCGCAGAATGTGCTTCAACCTGAAATCGACAATGCCATCCAGGCGCTCAAGGATAAGGCGAAAGCCGAGGGCCGCGCACTCACTCCGGCAGACATCGACAAAGTGCAGCGCTCCTACGCCGACACTATTCCCCGCCCACCGCTCTCTGAGCTTATCGATCAGATCGACCACATCGCCAAAGTTGCGGGCGTTGACCACGTAGGCATCGGCTCGGATTTCGACGGTGTCAGCAACCAGTTGCCGCAGGGCATCGACTCGCCCGCCGACCTTCCCAAGATCACGGCAGCGCTCATGGCGCGCGGCTACTCGGCTGAAGATTGCCGCAAGATTCTCGGCGACAACTTGCTGCGCGTCTTCCGCGAAGTAGAAGCTGTTTCAGAGCAGCTCACGGCAGAGAATCGGCCAAGACTTTCACCTGCACAGTAATAATCACCAAAGATCAACCGGGTGCCCGATCCATAACAGTTGCCCCACCTTAACCTTTGTGCAGTCTCATCGCGCATCGGTTAAAGTGGGATTTCAGGAACTCACAATCCTAAAGGAACACAAGAATGAAGAAACTCCTCGCGGTCTTCGCTCTCACAATTCTCGGCTCAATCTCTTTGCCGGCCTCCGCGCAAGGTCGCAATGTTCCCGTTCCACGCTCCTGCACGCCGCAAGTGAACTCCAGGCTTCAGCAGATGATCCGCAACCATCCACGTCGCTACGTCGAAAACGTAATGGTCTGCGGCGTCGCTGAAGGTACCCGCGTGAACAGCGGCGGCCGCCACGGTAGCCACCACATCATCACCGTAGACGCCCTGCTTCCGCAGGACGGCAAAGTACGCGTGCAGATCGCCGTCAACGATTCACTTGATGGACCAGTGAGCGCGGCCCGCGGCGACAGCGTGTTCGCATACGGACAGGGCTACATCAGCGGCGGCGGTTGGGCCGCCGGCATTCACGATGTCCATTGCTCCACCCACCGCAGCGCCGACAACGGCTGGGTGGTCGTAAACAGCCAAAAGACACCCACCTTCTGCCGATGAAGGATCTTCGCGGTTCATCAATCCTTCCGTCAATCTCCGCTGTGAGTGCCAAACGTATATGACACGTTGACAAAGAAATTTCGGCCCGGTTCGGGTAACCTCACACCGTTTGAATATGGATTGCGCGCATAGGAAAGATACTCTGAGTATTCCCGCGCCAGAAGATTGTTGAGACCGGCTGCGAAACGAAATCGGTTTGCAGAATACCCTAGTCGCAAATTGAAAACCGAAAACCCCGGAGTTCGCAGTTCATTCTCGTCGGTATCCACGTGATCCTGGCGTCCCGTTACAATCCCTTCCGCCTCCAGAAAGACCTTGGACCTCTCGTATCGCAGATTCAATTGCGAACGCAAAGGCGGTACCTGAAAGAGGTTACTGCTCAAAATGTTATTTGCCAGCTCCGGGATCTTTGTACCGCGCGTGTAACTTAGGGTGCCTATTGCCATCAGGCCTCCAACAATCGGAGCACTACCTGTCAGTTCTCCTCCCCATTGATGAGCCTGCACGTTGGCGTAACTCTGAGCTTTGGTTGACGATACGCCCGCCACCGGTTGCAGACGATTGGCGCCGTACAGCGTTATGTAGTGATCAAGCTGGCTAAAGAAAATCAACGGACTCAGCATGAAATGTACATTCTTCGCCGTCACGCCCAAATCGTATTCGGTATTGCGCGGATTTGTAAGCAGCGGATTGCCTACCCAGGCCGCTCCCATCGAGGAATCGCTGTTGAAAAATAATTCCTGCGGATCAGGAAAGCGAATGTTGCTGCCTACGCCCGTATAGAGCGATAAAAGATCGGTCGCTTGCCAGGTGATCCGTACATTGCCTGAGGCTCCCGAGCCGTTTACTGCCGTCGCATTCGTATTGTGATAGGACGCGTAAAGCGCGGCGTTAGCCTTCGCCGCATCGGTGTGCACATGGTCGTAACGGCCTCCTGCAGTAAACAGAACGTGCTCGCCCAGCGCGTGGCGAAAACTCAGATACCCTCCATGCACATCTGCTCTAACACCAGGCAAAGTTTGCGTATTCGTCCTCATAGGCATGCCCATCATCGTCATGGTCATAAAGCCGTTCGAATTCCAATATCTCCGGTGGTATTCGTATCCTGCCGTTAAACCACCGGCCAGGTCGGCATCCAGCCGAACACCGTCAGTAAACGAAACTACCTGCGCACTCATCGAAACCGGCAACGACCCCGCACTCGCGCGCTCCCGGTTATCCATCAGGTGATTGATCTTGTCCACGTAGACCAGCCCATGGAGCGCACTCACCCAGCCATGCCGTTGCAGGTAGTCATAGCGCGATGAGAAGCGGTCGGCATTGTCGAAAATGCCGTCCATCATCATGTACGGATAGAGCAGGTTCCCGCTTTGCTGCCGCGTGTACCCGATCTCACCTCGCTGGTTCGCCCCAATCTGAAACGCAACTTTGCTCCATGCACTCTGAGTGCGAAAGGCCTGCAGGTTCTCCGCGCCATTCCTGTACGATCCCCGGCTGCTCACCCGATTGCCATCGCCGTCTTTGTAGAACTCCGATGTGCGATACGAGTAACCGAAGAGTGAGTGGAAGGTATCGTTGCCTCCCTGCATCGTGGCTTCAGGGTTGTAGTAGCCATACGATCCGGTCGAAACCGTGGAACTGAATTCGAGTCCGCGCGTCGAAGGCATTTTGTTGATAACCTTCACGAATCCTCCCAAGGCACCTTGCGTCGTCACATCGAAGGGACCCTTCACCACGTCCACATGATCCACTTCGGAAAGATCCACATGGTAGGCCGCAGGATCCATTTGCCCCGTGCAGGCTCCGTAAAGCCGCTCCCCATCGAAGCTCATGGCAATGTTGCTGTGAAACATTCCGCGGATAGCAATGTCGTTCGCAATCGCTGCCTTACGAACTTTATCCACGCCGGCAATCCGATCGGTGGCCTCGCCGAGGTCGCGAGCACCTCCATTCCGAATCTCCTGTAATGTCAGGCCATCATTTACTGGTCCGCTTGAAACCGTCACCTGCTGCACCACAGATGCCAGACTCAAGACAAGTGGCTGGTTAATATGCTCGCTGGCCGAGAGGCTCATCGTCCGCACAATTTCCGAGAAGCCACCTTGATGAACACTGAGCGTGTAACGCCCAGCCTCAAGCCCCTCAATCGCAAAGTGTCCGGTAGAGCCGGTGGTCGCGCTCCAGCTTCGCCCAGACCCGGTATCGCGAAGGCTGATCGTCGCACCAGTCAAAACAGCTCCGGAGCGGTCAGTCAGTGTGCCGTCAATGCTCGCACTCTGACCTTGAGATGCAATCGGTAAGGATATTGAAAGAAAAATGGCTGAAATTAGGACAGCAATCGCCGCCCTGCGGCAGATGTGCATACATGACTCTCCTTGTATTTTGAGCAGGGGAATGCCATGCCGGATGGTCTTCCAGTCCGGCTGAAAATGTGCTCTTAGATCGCTTGTTGGAGAGTCGGGGGGCCACGCTTTTGGCGAACGCGAATGCATGTCAACTGCTGCCGAGTCTGCGTCTGCGGCAGTCCGGCGGGAAGTACCTCAACATCGGTTTCCAGTGAACTGGCGGCAGCCAGCGTGTAGTGCAGTGAGAGCAGCCTGGGAAGTTGATCTGGACAGCAGGGGCACTGTGTCGCCGGAGAAGCGAAGGCTGACCCGCTGTTATCAGGCGGCACCCCGCGGTGATGCATCTTGCAGTAGCGGCAGTGGCACTCACCCTTACAACAACATGCCGGCGCATCGTCGTCGGCATATACGGCAAGAGGCGCCAACACCGGAAGAACAAGCACAGCACAAAGAGCAATACCAATGCCCGCGCGAAGCCCTGCCGAAAAGAGCCGAAGCGATGCAAAGCGAGCCACCAGCCTGCTCACTTGGTGCATCTGCTGGATTATGCTGCGCCGGGTCTGATTCAAT
This sequence comes from uncultured Acidobacteriaceae bacterium, assembly GCA_963832645.1. Taxonomy (GTDB): domain Bacteria; phylum Acidobacteriota; class Terriglobia; order Terriglobales; family Acidobacteriaceae; genus Telmatobacter. Next base: position 378,227 of record CAWHUU010000010.1, on the reverse strand, counting down.
CTGACTCGCGCGCGAATTCCTTTTGCACTCCGCATCACTCGAGGGGCAACCTCTGCCTGTTTACGTCTGTTGGGAACCGATTGCAATCGCTTCCACGGCGAAGAGTTCTTCAGATCTATGACAACTGCTGCCGGATGATGAGGGTATTATCCGCATACGCGCTCATCATCCATACCATAGCCGCTTTGAGTGATCACTGCAATCTGCGTCAGGCTGGTAACCTACCTTCGACGCGCTCCTTGCGTCTAGGGTTGGAAATGAAAGTGGTCCCCCTTGGCATCCGACTGGACATCGGGCGCCCTATGTTTCGCGCGCACTTTTCGCGCAAAGAATGAGATATCAAAACTCTCGGACAAGCGCCAAGTGCCCCATCCTTGCGGTTTCATCCGCAAGGGCGGGAGAGCAACACTCTCATAGATACTTTCACCTTGAGCGGTCGGAACGCAGTGAGAGAAGCGAAAGGTCCGTATTTGTTATTCAGCGGGGACCTACAATCCATGCACCATTAAGTCGCACGAGTCTGGAATTACAGACAGACTCGAATCTCGCATTGCGCTCAATTACCACTACCGAGTGCACAATGAAGTCATGCAGGCTCTCGACTCTTACGGGAAATTAGTCATTCTGATGCCTCCAAACACGCGTACCCCCTGCCCCAGGGAGGCATACCCGGTGCAATCAATCTACAAATGGAGCTTGATGAGAGTCAGAGGTTTAGAGGCGAAGGCGATTGACCATGCCTCAAAATGACATGCTGATTTGGGCCTGTTTTTGGCACTTTTTTGCACCATTTTGGGGCCGTTTTCGAACGAAAACGGCCCTGTAAATCAATCTATTCGCCGTAAGGAACCCATATATTCTTCACCTGCGTAGCGTGCTGCAGAAACCATCGGCCTTCCGCCTGCGGGCTGAACCAATCGTACTCATGGCCGTCGTTGGTCCACACCTGCTTCATGTTGCCGATTGAAGCGGCGCGCACCGCGTTGGCCTCGTCGTTGCTGCGGAAGCACCACACGGCTTCCACGCCGTCGTGATCGGCAAGCGTCTTGGCGAGTTCCACCGGATTGCCCGCGACAAGATTCACTACGCCGCTGGGCACATCGCTGGTTTCGAGAATCTGGTAAAGGTCACCAATGACAAGCGGATAGTTCTCAGAAGGCACCGCAACAACCGAGTTGCCGACAGCAATCGCCGGAAGTACAAGCGAGAGCAAACCGAGCAGTGGAGCCTGCGCGGATGCAAGGATGCCGATGACGCCCACCGGTTCAGGCATGGCGATGGTGATATTCCGGCCCGGAGGATGATGAACCACTCCCTCGTACTTATCGGCCCACGCGCCGTAGCTGAAGATGCGCTGAATGGAAAGATCCACCTCGGCGGCAGCCTGGTCTTCGCCGACCACGCGCGCCAGCCGCGCAGCAAGCTCATCGCGACGCTGGATCATGTTTTCGGCGATGTAGTAAATCACCTGCGCCCGGCCATGTGCGCCGAGCTTGGCCCAACCTGCGGCGCCGCGCGCCGCTTCAACAGCGTTACGAATGTCCTTGCGATTGCCAAGCGGCGACTCGCCCAGCAGCTCGCCATTGCGCCCATAGATCGGGTTGGAGTAGCCCGAATCGGGCCGCGCCTGCTTGCCGCCGATGTACTGCTTCACCGTGCGATCAATACCTAAATTGCCGGGTATACCGTCTGTCGCAAAGGAGCCGTCGTCCTCGCGAACCTGGTTTGGAACAGCCGATTGCGAAGCGGGTGCGAGAGTGTGCAGCCATTTTGGAGTCAGGTATTCAAGCATGCCCTCGCGGCCGCCTTCGCGCCCATAACCGGACTCGCGATAGCCGCCGAAACCACAGGCAGCGTCGAACTGGTTGGTGCAGTTTACCCACACCACCCCGGCCTTCACTTTCGAAGCCAGGTCGAGCGCAACATTAATGTTCTCGCTCCACACGCTTGCGGCAAGGCCGTACACCGTGTTGTTCGCAAGCTCGGCTGCTTCCGCAGGTGTGCGGAATGTCATGCCCACGAGCACCGGCCCGAAGATCTCCTCCTGCACAACTGTCGCGGCGGGGTGCACATCGGTCAGCAGCGTCGGCGGATAGAAGCTGCCCTTCTCTGGCAACGGGTTACCGGGCTGCCAGCATCGCGCGCCTTCGGCGATGCCCGTGTCTACCATCTTGCGAATAGTCTCCAGCTGTACCGGAGAAACGATGGCGCCGATATCAATCGACTTGTCGAGCGGCGAACCCACGCGCAGCGTCTCCATGCGCGCGCGAAGGCGCGAGTAGAGCGACTCCGCCACACGCTCCTGCACCAGCAATCGCGAACCGGCACAACACACCTGCCCCTGGTTGAACCAGATGGCATCTACAAGTCCTTCAACGGCAGAGTCGATGTCGGCGTCGTCGAAAACAACGAAGGGCGACTTGCCGCCGAGTTCGAGCGAGAGCTTCTTCGTCGAACTCGACGTGGCCTTGCGAATGATACGGCCCACTTCGGTCGATCCCGTGAAAGCCACCTTGTCGATGCCGGGATGCTCGATCAACGCCTGGCCGGTCTTTGCGTCGCAGGTAAGCACGTTAAGCACGCCCGGCGGCAGACCCGCTTCCATGGCCAGCTCCGCAAACGCCAGCGCGGTGAGCGGCGTGTACTTTGCAGGCTTGATGACCACGGTGTTGCCCGCTGCGAGCGCGGGCGCAACCTTCCACGCAAACATCAGCAGCGGAAAGTTCCACGGGATCACCTGGCCCACAACTCCGCAGGCCGTGTAGTTCGGAAATTCGGATTCGAGCAACTGCGCCCAGCCTGCGTGATGGTAGAAGTGCCGCGCAACCAGCGGAATGTCGATGTCGCGGCTCTCGCGGATAGGCTTGCCATTGTCTATGGTCTCAAGCACGGCAAGGCTGCGCGCGTGCTTCTGCACCAAGCGAGCCAGCGCATAGAGATAGCGGGCGCGCTCATGCCCGCTCAAAGCCTGCCAAGCCGGCAAAGCCTTGCGCGCGGCGGCAACGGCCGCTTCAACATCGTCGGTGTTGCCCTTCGCAACTTCGGCAATGGTTTCGCCGGTGGAGGGATCGCTGGTCGTCATGTACTCGCCGCTCGCCGGCGCAACCCACGCCCCCCCGATGAACTCATTGAAGCGGCGATGATGCAATTCGAGCCACTGCACCACTTCCTTTGGATCCTCCGGCGCAACTCCATATTCCATGCTGTAGAACTTTTCAACGATGCTCATTGCGCGTCCTTCCGAGCTCTCTAAAAAGCGACGAAGAGATGCCTCCGATTGTAGCTAAGCGACCGGATGGCGATAGGTGGCCGCATAACGGCCTGTCAGATAGTGCTCAAGCTGGCGTTCGATATCGCCGAGCATGCCACTTGCTCCAAAGCGGAACAGCGACGGCTCAAGCCAAGCACGGCCAAGCTCATCCTTAATCAGCGAGAGCCAGTCGAGCGACTGCTTTGCGGTGCGGATTCCGCCCGCGGGCTTGAAACCAACTGCCATGCCGGTGCGCTCAGCGTAGTCGCGAATGCAACGCACCATCACCAGCGAAACAGGCAGCGTAGCATTCACGGATTCCTTGCCGGTAGATGTCTTGATAAAGTCCGCACCAGCCATCATCGCCACCCAGCTTGCGCGCGCCACGTTGCGCAAGGTCATCAGGTCACCGGTGCCGAGAATCGTCTTGAGATGCGCGTGCGATCCGCAGGCTTCTTTGAAGGCCGCGATTTCGTCGTAGAGCGCTTGCCATTCGCCGTTGAACACGTGAGCGCGAGTGATCACGATGTCGATCTCAGACGCGCCCGCTTCAACTGAGCGGTGAATCTCATCCACGCGTTCGGCGAGCGGCGAGAGTCCATGCGGAAAGCCCGCCGATACGGCAGCCACCTGAATGCCGGAACCTTCAAGCGCCTTGACGGCTGTCTCGACAAAGCTGTGATAGACGCACACCGCGCCAACATGCAGATGCAGGTCCTGAATACCGAGCCCATCTACGATGTGGCGCTGAAGTGGATTCCGCGCTTTGGCACATAGACGCCGCACGCGGTCGGCTGAATCGTCGCCGCTGAGAGTGGTCAGGTCCATGCAGGCAATGGCGCGCAACAGCCACGCGGCCTGGTTCTCCTTCTTGACGGTGCGGCGGGTGACGTGGGTTGCTGCGCGGCGTTCAACCGCGCTGGTGTTCACGCGCACCTGGTCAACCCAGTCGGTATTCAGAGGGATACGGCGGTTGGCTTCAAGCGTGCGGCCATGGAGCACCACGGGGATGGATTCAACGCCGTGGGCGGATTCTGCTGGTTGGAGGGCCATATTTCTGTCTCCACAGGAAGAACGAGAATCTAATGCGTACAAGGACTGGCTCCTGGAGCGCCTGAACTGGAGCAGAAACAGAGAGTCAGAATAGAGAAGGATAAATCCACGGAAGAAGCAAAGCAACTGCACGATCGTGCGGCTGCAACTGCGAACCAGCCAAATTCGACCGGCAAACATAGCGGCCTGCCGGCCTTGCTGCTAGGATGCCTCGGGCACAGATTCAAATCGCAGTGCGTAGACCTCTTTGGCCCGGTCGAGAGCAGCCTGGATGTTTGGCATGATATTTTCCGTGCCAATACGCTCAAGGAAGCGCGGTCCGCGCAGCAATTTCGACGGCTGCTCCATGGCTCCGCAGAGGATGAGAACACGGCCGGTGGCCTGCAGACGCTTTGCGAACGTCTCAATGACGTGGATCCCGGTGGCATCGATCGCGGTCATATTACGGAGACGCAAAATTACTACAGGTTCGAAGGCTTCGAGATTGGCTGTGGCTTCGACAAGCTTCTCTGTAGTTCCAAAAAGGAATGGACCGTGTATCCGCAGCAGCGTCACATAAGGCGGAATGATGCGGCCCTGCAAATTATGCGGAGAAGTGTCGCGTAAGGAGTCGTCGTTAACCGGTGCAACCGTTGTGGTGTCGGCAACGCGATAGATGTATGTCAAGGCGGCAAGACTGAGCCCGACTGCTACCGCAACAGTGAGATCCGCAAACACCGTCAACCCAAAGGTGGCCAGCCAAACCGCGATGGCAGCAAGATCGAGATGCATGATAGCGCCGATCTCGTGCCACTCACCCATGTTATACGCAACGACGAAAAGCACAGCGGCCAGCGTAGTGAGTGGGATGTAACTGGCGAGTTGGGCCGCTACCAACAGAATAACGAGCAACGTGAGCGCGTGAATTATGCCCGAAACCGGCGAGCGCGCTCCGGCGCGGATGTTAGTAGCTGTGCGGGCGATAGCTCCCGTGGCAGGAATACCGCCAAAGAGCGGTGACACTATGTTCGCGATTCCTTGCGCGGACAACTCAACATTCGAGTTGTGTCGATCGCCGGTCATGCCGTCGGCGACTACCGCCGACAACATGCTTTCAAGCGCGGCCAACATGGCCACGGTGAATGCCGCCGGGATGAGCGGAATCATGTGATCGGCGTGAAATGAGGGAATGGTAAATGGCGGCAAGCCGCGCGGAATTCCGCCAAACCTGGTGCCGATGGTTTCGACTGGAAGATGGAGTAATGCTGCTCCAGCCGTGCATACGAGCACAGCGATAATCGAGGCGGGAATACGGTGGTTGATCCTTGGAATGATCAGCATGATTGCGAGCGCGCATAGACCCAGTCCCAGCGCATAGGGGTTGAGGCTGGTGACGTGCTCGGACAGGACCCGCATGCGGGGAAGAAATTCACTGGGAACGGGCGGAGTGGTGAGGCCGAAGAAGTCCTTGATCTGGGTGGATGCGATGAGTATCGCGATGCCGTTGGTGAACCCGATGATCACCATGCGGGGAATGAATCGAACCGCAGCCCCAAGCCCCGTGAGCCCCATGCCCAGCAACAGCACGCCAGCCATCAGCGTGACCATCGAGAGCCCGCTCATGCCGAACTTCGCGAGAATACCGGCGACGATGACGACAAAAGCGCCGGTAGGGCCGCCGATTTGCGTGCGCGAACCACCCAAGGCAGAGATGAGGAACCCGGCTACAACCGCTGTGTAGAGCCCGGCCTGCGGCGTAACCCCCGAGGCGATGCCAAAGGCCATGGCGAGCGGCAACGCCACCAGTCCGACGGTCGCACCTGCAAGCAGGTCGTGAAGGAACATCTGGGCGTTGTAGGTGCGGAGAGACAACACCAACTTGGGGAGGTTTGGATTGCTGATAGACATTGGGAGTCAGTATCTGTTCTAGCTGATTTAACGTCCGACTGAACGCCATGGCGACAGGTTGGATTGAATATCGTTCCGGCGCCCGTTTGCGCTGTCTTTAGCGCATGTTCGATCTTTTTCAAGCTTCGCCAGCGGCAATGGAACGTCCGATCCAAGCAAATACGAAAAAGACCAGTCCGGTGATCCATGCACCCAGGCTGAACATTCTCGAAAAAAAGAGCCCAATCACGACACCCATCGCGATGAGGATTCCGGCGAGGAATAGGAACATGCGCATCCAAAAAGAGGTGGCGAACGGCAAGTAGTGTGCACCAACAAGGATCATCAAGGCCGGGAAAAATCAGTTCAGGCGATAGTGACCTACGGGCACAAGAAGCAACATTGAAAATGGCAGCACAAATGCAACCTCCATCCCCAGCCAATGAAAGGCATTGTCCGGGCTCACTCGCACTGGATGGCCAGACAAGTGCAGCATGATTTGCGTGAGCGGAAAGCTAAAGAATCCCCCAAAGACGATGGCCAGAATAGACGCTTTTGGAGTTGCCCACGTGCCTAACGCCGCAGACACCAGCCAGATCGCAGAAAGAACAAGGTGAGCTACAAAGCCACCTACGTAGACGGATCGCATTTCGTGCTGAGCATCTTGGATATCCATTGCAATCCCCGAAGCGGTTATGAGTTACATTTCGCACAATCAGCGCGCCGCATAAAGGCATGCAGCGTGACAGACAGAGAATTGAAACCGGCCGTTGGTCAGCATATTAAGCTAAGCAGCTCCAAGTAGTGGATTCAATTTATCGCCTTGGCGTAGAGAAGCGCGGGAATGCCTTGGGCGTAGTAGTGATCTTCCCTGCCCTGCAGGCTGTAGCCGTGTCTCTCGTACAGTCGGATCGCCGCGGCATTTGACTCAGCAACGTGCAGCCAGATGACGTGCGCGCCTGCTGTCTGGGCGGAATCTTCAACACGGTGCAGCAGTTCGCGGGCGATGCCGCGATTGCGCTGCGCGGGCGCAACCTCGATTGTCTGGATGTAGGCAAGCGGCTGCTCAGGCGGCTGAGCCCAGTAGACAATGGCAAAGCCGGTCATCTGCCAGTGTTCCTCGGCAATCCATGTTGCCGAGGCGGTATCCGCAAGGAACCTGCGCATGGTTTGCCGCGAAAAGCGAATGGGCGGCTCAAAGCACGCAAGCTCGATGTCGTAGAGCTGGGCAAAGTCGTCTTCGCGATAGAGGCGGTAGTCCATAGGCAGCAAGTCAGCGAGTTAGCAAGTTAGCGCGCGCATTACCGGAACTCGCCCCCTGCAATGATCTTTGCTATTGGGCAAGTTGAAGTCGGAAGTTGCCAAGCAAAAAGCCATCCTCGTCCGGAGGATGGCTTTTTGTATGAAGCATGGGTCGGGTTAGACCTTGGCTTCGAGGTCGCGAATCACGTCAAAGAAACGCTTGTCGAGGCGGCGGTTGGTGGCGATGGCTTCCTTGATGGTGATGTCAGTGATGTCAGTGCCACGGAGAACCGCGATGCGGCCCCACTTCTTGTCGTGAACCATGTCAATGGCATGCAGACCGTAGCGCTGGCCGAGCACGCGGTCGAATGCCGTGGGTACGCCACCGCGCTGAGTGTGGCCCAGGTTCACCGAGCGCGTTTCAAACCCGGTCTTCTTCTCGATGAGTTCTGCCAGAGCCTCGCCGATGCCGGAGAGACGGGCATGGCCGAAGGAGTCGACCTGCTCCGAGCCCATCACCTGGCCCACTTCAGGCAGGTGACAGCCTTCCGCGACAACCACAACGCCATAATGCTTACCGTGGTCGTAGTTGTATTTGAGCAGAGCGCAGACATGGTCGATGTCCACATCGACTTCAGGCACCAGGACTACGTGGGCGCCACCGGCAATTCCAGAGGCATAAGCGATCCAGCCGGCATCACGGCCCATGACTTCAATCACGACGACGCGGTTATGCGAATCTGCGGTGGTGTGGATGCGATCGACAGCTTCAGTTGCAATGGCAACTGCGGTGTCAAAACCGAAGGTCTGATCCGTACCGTTGATGTCGTTGTCGATGGTCTTGGGCACGCCGACTGCAGGCAGACCGTTCTCGCTCAGATAGAGCGTGACGGACTGGGTGTCGTCGCCGCCCAGGGCAATGAGCGCGTCGATCTTGTTGAGTTTCAGAACCTCCTGCACCTTCTCTATGCCGCCAGGGATCTTCTTCACATTTGTCCGCGACGAATGGAGGATGGTGCCGCCCTTCAGCTGAATGCCATCGATTTTTTCAAGCGTGAGAGGAACAAACCGGTTCTCAAGGACGCCCTTCCAGCCATCAAGAAAGCCGATGAACTCGTCCCCGTAGTGATTGATGCCTTTCCGCACCGCGGCATAGATAACCGCATTCAGTCCGGGGCAGTCGCCGCCACCGGTCAACAAAGCAACTCGCATCGCAAAATCTCCTGAAATTGCACGGCCGCCAGGCCGAGCCGGGAACCTGTCCCTGAACTGTTTTCGAAAACGGGCGTATCGTTCCTGGCAACGGCCGGTCTCAACGCCTTAAACAGTGTACCCCGGCGCTGTAAAGAGGAATCGTGACCGTGCTCACGAAGCAGCAGGGCTGCGGTTTACGAGTTTACGAGTTGACAAGTTTACGAGGGAACCAGGGAACGAGAGAGCAGAATCAGGGATTGGAGATTTGGGGCCAATATGAACTGTTTGGGGTGTGCATAGATGCTTAGCCGAAACCGAAATTTTTGGTACATCGCCTTGTGGTGTTTGAATAGGAAGATATGATCGGAGCCGGAGCTTTACTCTTGCTGGCGTTTGCCAGCCTGGTGGTTATTGTCCTGCTGGTCCTGTTGCAGCTGACCCGGCTCGGTCTGCTGGTTCGCACGACCATTCCGGACCGGCCGCGCCAGCGCATGTTCCTTGCCTCCCTTTCGTTTCTGTTCACTTTCGTCGGGGTACGAATCCTGGTGCACCGGATTGTGAGCCACGAGGGCGTCTTTCAGTACGTGGTGGTGCGGGGGACACACATTCACCACCTAGTGTGGGGCATCCTGATCTTGCTGCTGGTCGGCTACGGATGGCTGGCGGACCTGGGCCGATCGAACACGCCGATTTCCATTTTTTTCGGCAGGCTAATGGCCGTGGGCTATGGAGCCGGAGCGGCGTTGACTCTCGACGAGTTTGCGCTTTGGCTGAACCTTAGCCCTGACGCCTACTGGACGCGCCAAGGGCGATTGAGTATCGATGCGGTGATTCTTTTTGGTGCTTTGCTGGCCGTGGGAGCCATGGGCAGCCCATTTTTCAGGGGACTGGAGCGGCTGGCGAGGCGCGGGCTGCTGTTTGGCAAGGGACTCAAACGCCTAGGCTCGCCTATTCGCCTCGTGCGGTTGCTTCGTCCTCGTAAAGCTCGGCGATTACCGCGGCATACTTCTGTGTAATCACCCGCCGCTTGAGCTTCATGGATGGGGTGAGTTCGCCGGTCTCCTGGCTCCACTCGTCGCCCACCACACGGAAGCGCTTGAGCGATTCAAAGTTGGCCAGAGTGCCATTTACCTCGCGGACAACCTCCGCGTAAAGAGTGATGACGCGACCATCGGCCACCAGGTCGTTACGAGATCCGGCCTCGACGCCGTGCTGTTTTGCCCAATCTTCCAAAGCGACGAAGTTGGGCGAGATGAGAGCCGAGATGAACTTGTGCTTGTCGCCCACCAGCGCGGCCTGGGCCACCAGAATGCTGTTCTTGAGCTTATTTTCGATGGGCTGAGGCGCGACCATCTTGCCGCCCGAGGTCTTGAGCAGCTCTTTTTTGCGATCGGTGATGTAGAGAAAGCCGTCGGCGTCGAAATGGCCGATGTCGCCTGTCCTGAACCATCCATCTGCTTCAAAACATTCGGCGTTGGCCTGGGGTTTGCTCCAGTAGCCAGCAAAAACAGAGGGTCCGCGAACCAGCAACTCGCCGTCATCCGCGAGCTTCAGTTCTACGTTTTCAAGAGGCATACCGGCGGAACCCATGCGGTGGCGCAGCGGCGTGTTGAGCGAGATAACCGGGGAGGTCTCTGTAAGGCCGTAACCCTCCCAGAGCGCAATGCCGACCGAAGCGAACCAGCGCGCAGTGTCGATGCCGAGCGGCGCGCCGCCGGAAACGAACACTTTTACGCGACCCCCGAATGCCTCGCGCACCTTGGAGTAAACCAGTTTGTTTGCCAGGCCCCAACGCACCGACGAAGGTTTACGGCCGTCGTAGACAATGTTGGCAAAGTTTGCGCCGAGACGAATGGCCCAGGCCAGAAGGCGCTTTTTGACGGGCGACAGGGCTGCCCTGCTCTCGACGGCCTGACGGATTTTCTCGAAGACGCGCGGCACGCCGACAATGACGGTAGGTTTGACTTCCTTCATGGCCTGCGGCAGCTTGTCGAACTGGGTGCAGTAGACGACCTGTGCGCCGGAGTTGTACATGACGTAATCGAGCGCGCGCGCGGTTACGTGCGAGAGAGGCAGAAACGAGATGCATGCGTCTGAGGAGTCAAAGTGAAAGTCCCTGGGCGCGTGGGTCTGGTTGGCCGCGAAGTTTCCATGGGTGAGGACCACGCCTTTAGGCTCGCCGGTGGTGCCCGAGGTGTAAATGAGGGTGGCGATGTCCTGGGGTCCAATGGAGCTTACGAGGGCGTCGAAGACCGGATCGCGCTCAGCCCCGCGCAGGTCCGCGTCATCGATCAACGAACTGAAGGCGATGGATCCATCTGGCGCATGGGCGTCCATGATGACGATCCGCTCGAGCGGCGTGCGGGACCGGACGGAGTTGAGCTTGTCAAACTGCTGGCGCGTGGAGACGACGGCAATGCGGCAACCTGCGTCAGAGATGAGTTCGGCGATTTGTTCGCCGGTGAGTGTGGGGTAGATGGGCACGTCTGCAGCGCCGACGGCGAGGGTGGCAAAGTCCGTAACGATCCACTCCCAGCGGTTTTCAGCGATGAGGGCGATGCGGTCGCCTTTTTGCGCGCCCCAGCCAAGAAAAGCCTGGGAGAGGGCGCGGACACGCTGGTAGATCTGGTGAGAAGAGATAGGCTGCCAATGGCCGAACTCATCCTGCCAGAGGACCGCACGGGGATTGCCCGCCGAGGTAACACGGCGGAATAGATCGTTAATGGTTGCGATGGGAAGGTTCATCGTTATCGCTTCTCAAATTGAATGGCAGATTGCCCGTTGGGGACCAACGAGAGTGTAACAGCGCAGACTCGGGGCGGCTGAATTTCGGAAGATTCCGGGCCAATAGGCAATCGTTGGGCGGTAAACTTAGAGCAGTTGTGAACTGAGATCCTTTGCCGGACGCTTGAGACTCTCCGGTTTAGCAATGCCCAAACCTCCCTCTGCCCTCCACCCCCGCGATTCCGATCCCGCGATCCTTGCATGGTTTGAGCGGATCGAATATGTGTGCCTTGCACTATTGATCATGGTATCTGCGACCGACCTGATTGAATGGCCGGCCCCGGCGACCGATTGGACTGCGCTAGGCAATTGGCTGCCGATGCACCCGGAGTCGTCGGCGGCGATTCTGCTGAGTTCCCTGTGTCTCATGTTTCTGGGCACGCACCATGCGAAATGGAAACGCTGGGTGGTTCCGTCACTGGCCGGAGCGGTAATCCTTCTGTCGGCACTTGTTCTGGCGAGTCACATGGCCCCCCAAAGCTTAGCCTGGCCCGATGAGTTCGTCCGGGCGTACGGGCCTCGAACAGATGCAGGAATGAGTTCTCAGAGCGCGGGAGTATTTGCGATTCTTGGCGTCACAATGGTGGCGATGACGATCGAGACGAAGGCTGCTGTCTGGATTGGCGATGTATTGACCTTATGTTTGTGCCTCGGGACGTTCACACTTGTTTCGGGCTACCTCTTTGGCAAGTGGAGCATCTTTGGAACTCCGGCAGCGGTTCCGACCTTACGCGGAACGATGTTCTGCCTGTCCCTCCTTACCACCCTCACAGTTTTGCGGCGGACTGAAAGAGGTATCTTTTCGATTTACTCCGGAAAGGGAAACGCGGGGAATCTGGTCCGGATCCTTTCGCCGATTCTTCTGATCGCGCCGTTTTTGCGCGAAGGCTCGAGAGCGCGCATTATCGGCGTGAACAAAATGCCGCCGCATTACGTTACTGCTCTTCTGGCCTCGTCGGCAGCGATTTTTTCGATTTCCTTGTTGCTGTATCTGGTATGGCGAATCGATGACATGGAGACGGAGATCAATGCGTTGGCGCTACGCGATGAGTTGACAGGGCTTAATAATTTGAGGGGTTTCAAGTTGCTGGCAGACCAGGCCATGCGGTTGGCGCTTCGTTCGAAGGTGGCGTTTTCAATCATGTACGTGGATCTGGACGGGCTGAAACCAATCAACGATTCGCTGGGACACCAGGTTGGATCGGAATACATTTCTGAGGCGGCAGAGACTCTGCGAGAAACTTTCCGCGAAACAGACGTACTGGGGCGCATCGGTGGCGATGAATTTGCGGTTGCGGGTCAATTCAGCAGGAGGTCGATGTCTGCCACCGTGCAACGGCTAAAGGAAAACTGCGCACGAAGGAACAAGATTGAGGGACGACAATATGAGCTTAGCTTGAGCGTCGGCTTTGCCACGCGGGATGAGACCAACAGGATGACGCTGGACGAACTCATGGACACCGCCGACGAGGCCATGTACGAGGTGAAACGGCTGAAGAAGGAGGGACAAGCAGGTCCAGACATGGACGAGTTCACGGAAGAGGAAAAATTGCCGAGTTAATCAACAGGAATTTCGCCTGAAACTGTGCAAAAACCAGTTTGCATACTTATGCAAATTTGATGTATATTTATACGTGCGCGGTCTCCGCTACGTGGGCCGCGCAAGTTTTTTGTCGCAAGAACGGAAGACGGCCATGAAGCATCAAAGGCTGAACGCAATTCGGGAAGTGCTCGAGGTTTCTCCGGTGACGAGCCAGGACGAGTTACGGCGCAAGCTGCGACGACGAGGCTTTGAGGTTACCCAGGCGACACTCTCACGCGATATTCACGAGTTGCGTTTGTTCAAGGGGCCGAGCGGTTATGCACTGCCGGGCAGCAATGGGCATCGCGGAACGAGCGCGAACGCAGTAGAGGAAGACGATGCACCGCCTTCGATTGAGGACATGCTGGAAAGCTTTGGATTGCGCGTGCGGCAGGCGATGAACCAGGTGGTGCTTCGCACGGTGATGGGTGGAGCGCAGCCGGTGGCCGCCGCTATGGATCGGGCGGGCTGGCAGGATGTTTTGGGAACCATCGCCGGAGACGATACGGTGCTGATTATTTGCGCGGATGCGCGGCGCGCCACGGAAGTGGAAGCGCGACTGAGGAAATTGCTGGAGTCATGAAAGATACGGTTGAAAACACTGCGGTGATTCAGACCGCTGTTATAGGAGTTACAGGATACGCAGGCGCTGAGCTAGCCAAGCTGTTGCTGCATCATCCTCGGCTGAAGGGAAAGCCGCCGGTCTTTGCCGGACGTGTAGACGCGAAGGATGTTGCGCGAGGCGGCGTTCCGCTGGGCGAGATTCATCCTGAACTGGTGGACAGTAAAGGCAGCGGCACGCTGAAGCAGGAACCGTTCTCTTGGGAACTGCTGAAGGAGCGCGGAGTGGACATTCTGTTGATGGCGACTCCGCACGAGCAGTCGCGGGAGTGGGCTCCGGAAGCGCTGAAGCTGGGCATACGCGTGATCGACCTAAGCGGCGCATGGCGGCTGACCGAGGCTGCGAATCGGGCTGTGTACGCATTTGCGGACGACGGCACGGAACTGGCCGCAGCGACGCAGGCGCAGGCGGTTTACGGAATGCCCGAACTGCATCGCGAGGAGATTCCGGGCGCAAAGCTGATTGCGAATCCAGGGTGCTATGCAACATCAGTGATTCTGCCGTTGAAGCCGCTGGTGGCTGCGGGGCTTGTCGATTTGAAGCACGGGATTGTGGCCGACTCAAAAAGCGGCGTGAGCGGCGCAGGCAAAGCTCCGACGGCGAAGACGCATTTTATGTACGCGGCCGATAATCTTTCGGCGTACGGCGTGTTCGGGCATCGGCACACTGGAGAGTTGCTGGAGCAGATTGGGATTGCGGGGAGCGAGATTGTGTTTACGCCACATCTGCTGCCGATTCCGCGCGGAATTCTGTCGACGATTTATGTGCAGTTCACCGAGGCACAGACGCGGTCCAGCGTGATGAAGACATATCGCGAGTTTTTTGCGGGTAGCCCGATGGTGCGGTTGTACGAGCATGGACTACCGCAGATTCAGAACTCGGTGAGGACCAGCTACGCGGACATCGGCTTCCAGCTCGATGCGAGCGGCAAGCGGGCAGTGATTGTTAGCTGCCTGGACAATTTGCTGAAGGGCGCGTCGTCGCAGGCCGTGCAGAACATGAATGTGATGCAGGGCTGGTGCGAATCAGAGGGGCTTGAATGAAGTACGTAGTCAAATTGGGCGGAGCGGGGCTTGAGGTTCCGGCGTTGCTGGAGGGCTGCGTGCGCGCGATTACCGAACTGGTACGCGATGGCAACCACGTGGCAGTGGTTCACGGCGGCGGCGTGCAACTGACCAGGACGCTAAAGGCGCTGGGCAAGCAGAGCGAATTCATCAATGGACTGCGCGTAACGGATGCGGAGACACGCGACGCGGCGCTGATGGTGCTGGCTGGCAAGGTGAACAAGAGCCTGGTAGCGGCGCTTGGTTCGCTGGGTCAGCCTGCGGTGGGCATGTCAGGCGGAGACGGATTGCTGTTTCGCGCGCGAAAGAAGCGAACCGCGCCGGATCTCGGATTTGTCGGCGAAATCGCTGCGAGCGATGCGCGCTGGCTTGACGCGATCTGGCAACTCAACGGCGTGCCGGTGCTTTGTTCGATGGCGCTCGGCTTTGACGGTGAATACTACAACATCAATGCGGATGAAATGGCGGCGGCATGCGCCATTGCCTGCAATGCGGACGCGCTGGTGTTTCTAACCGATGTTCCCGGCGTAAAGGGCGCTAACGGCGAGGTGCTCCGATGGTTGAGCATCGATCAGATTGCCGAGATGACCAAGAGCGCAGTGATCACCGGCGGCATGTTGCCCAAGCTGGGAGCATGCCGTGAAGCACTTTTGAACGGTGTTAAGCGCGTGAGGATTTTACCCGCCGAGGCTGCCGGTTCTCTTCCCGACCTATGCAGTCATCGCGTAGCCCAAGGCACAGAAGTGATGGTGGCCTGAGGAGAAAAGGAATTGACGAAACTCGATCAGATTAAGGCCGCGGAAGCGCGGTTATTGGTTTCCACCTACGATCGCAACCCGCTGCTGTTTACGGGGGGCGAGGGCGTCTACGTTATCGACGAACAGGGCAATCGGTACCTTGACCTGTTGAGTGGCATCGGCGTGAATGCGCTGGGCTATGCGAATTCCGTGATCGAAGACGCGATTGCGCAGCAGAGCAAAAAGCTGATCCACATTTCGAACCTGTACTTCCACGAAGGACAGGCCGAGCTGGCACTTCGGCTAACCGAGCGCATGGGAATGGATCGCGCGTTCTTCTGCAACAGCGGCACGGAAGCGTGGGAAGGCGCGATGAAGCTGGCGCGCGCTCATGCGGGTGTGCTGCGCAGCGAGGGTAAGCAGATCGGGACGAAGTTTCTGGCGCTGGAGCACAGCTTTCATGGACGGACGTTTGGCGCTGTGTCAACCACGCACAAGGCTAAGTACCGTGAGCCGTTTGCGCCGGTGGTGCCGGGCGTGGAGTTTGTGAAGCTGAACGATGTGGCGGATCTGCGCGCGAAGTTTTCAAACGAGGTTTGCGCGATTCTGGTTGAAGCGATTCAGGGCGAGGGCGGCATTCGTCCGCTGACGCAGGAGTTCTTTGCGGAAGCGCGGAAGCTGGCCAAC
Source organism: uncultured Acidobacteriaceae bacterium (assembly GCA_963832645.1). GTDB lineage: Bacteria > Acidobacteriota > Terriglobia > Terriglobales > Acidobacteriaceae > Telmatobacter. Next base: position 362,146 of record CAWHUU010000010.1, on the reverse strand, counting down.
TCGACCGGCGCGCTGCTGATTGTAGATGAGATTCAGGCCGGCATGGGCCGTACGGGCAAGTGGTGTGCGTATCAGCATTACGGAATCCAGCCGGACATTACGACGCTGGCCAAGCCGCTGGCGGGCGGGCTGCCTCTGGGCGCGATTCTGTGCACGGAAGAGGTAGCACGTTCATTCCACCCTGGCATCCACGGAACAACGTTCGGCGGTGGACCGCTGGCTTGCGCGGTGGGTATTGCTGTGATTGACGCGCTGGAGAAGGACGGCCTGCTGGCAAATAACGTCGCAGTAGGCGAGTACTTTATGGAGAAGCTGCGCGGACTGGCGAAGAAGCATGATGCCATTACGGAGGTCAGAGGCAAGGGCTTGATGGTTGCGGCTGAGCTTGATTCAGCTGACCTGGCGAAGAAGACGGTGGCCGAGATGCTGAAGCGCAAGATACTGATCAACTGCACCAGCGACACGGTGCTGCGCTTCCTGCCTCCGTACATTCTGGAACGCAAGCATGTAGACGCAGCCATTGCTGCACTGGACGAAATTTTTACCGAACACGCGGCCAAGCAGGGTGCCGCCGCATCTGCAGGAGGACACCAACGTGGCTAGCAAAACAATGATGGAAAACCTGGGCGCGATCGCCGTACATAAGGATCAGGACATTCTGGCGGCAGCAGCCCGGATGGCCGGTGAGGATTTGTGTTCAATCTCGGACCTGTCGAGCTCCGAGGTGCGCGCGCTTTTGAAGCTGGGGCACAGCGTGAAGCGCAATCCGCGTGAATACCGCAATGCGCTCGACGCCAAGCAGATGGTGCTGATGTTTGAGAAGGCGAGCCTGCGCACTCGGCTGGCGTTCGAGACCGGCATCAACACGATGGGTGGCAACGCAATCTTTGTTGACCAGACTAGTTCTCCGCTGGGCGAGCGCGAGGCGATTGCCGATGTGGCGCGCAACGTGGAGCGCTGGGTGGACGTGATTGTGCTGCGCACCTACGCGCACGACACCATCACGGAGATGGCGGCCAACTCGCGAGTTCCGGTGATCAATGCACTCTCCGACTTTGAGCATCCGTGCCAGGCGCTGGCCGATTTTATGACGCTTGAAGAGCATTTTGGAACAGTGCGGGGCCTGAACTTTACCTACGTTGGCGACGGCAATAATGTGTGCCACTCGCTGATGCTGGCGGGCGCGCAACTGGGAGCAAACGTGACGGTAGCGACGCCGCGCGGCTACTCGCCCGACATTGAGATTGTGACCAAGGCACGCGAGATGGCGGCTGCCAACGGCTGTGAAATTCGCTTACTGCAGGACCCCGCGGCGGCGGTTGAAGGCGCTGATGCGATCTACACGGATGTGTGTGTGAGCATGGGTTTTGAGCATGAGTCGACCAAGCGCGCGCCGATCTTTCGTCCCTTCCAGGTGAATGAGGCGCTGATGCAGAAGGCCAACGTGCATGCGGTGTTTATGCACTGCCTGCCCGCACGCCGCGGCGCAGAAGTGACCGATGCCGTTCTGGACGGACCGCAGTCGATTGTGTTTGACCAGGCAGAGAATCGCATGCACGTGCAGAAGGCACTGTTGCTGTTGCTGCTGGGCGGCCTGTCGAACGTGGAGAAGTTTCAATAAGTCAGTTGCCAGTGAACAGTGATCAGTGGTCACAGCATTAAGAGGAATTGAAGGAATGTCTGCAATACTCGAATCGTTACCTGTCGGACAGAAAGTCGGCATTGCTTTTTCCGGCGGGCTTGACACTTCAGCCGCGTTGCACTGGATGAAGCAGAAGGGTGCTTTCCCTTACGCTTACACGGCCAACCTGGGCCAGCCGGACGAGGCTGATTACGACGCCATTCCGCGCGCGGCGCTTGAATATGGGGCCGATAAGGCACGACTGATCGACTGCCGCGAACCTCTGGTTCGCGAAGGAATCGCCGCGTTGCAATCCGGCGCCTTCCACATCAGCACCGCGGGCGTGGCCTACTTCAACACGACGCCGATTGGCCGCGCCGTTACCGGCACGCTGCTGGTGGCTGCAATGAAGGAAGACGACGTCCACATCTGGGGCGACGGATCGACGTTCAAGGGCAACGACATCGAGCGCTTCTATCGCTACGGTTTGCTGGTCAATCCCGATCTCAAGATTTACAAGCCCTGGCTTGATGCTGCTTTCATCGACGAGCTGGGCGGGCGCGCGGAGATGTCTGCGTTTATGCAGCGCAGCGGCTTTGCCTACAAGATGTCCGCCGAGAAGGCCTACTCCACTGACTCGAATTTGCTGGGCGCGACGCACGAGGCGAAGGATCTGGAATTTCTTTCTTCGTCCATCAGGATCGTGGTCCCCATCATGGGCGTGGCCTCGTGGCGCGATGACGTAGAGGTTAAGCGCGAAGAAGTCACTGTGCGCTTTGAAGAAGGATTTCCTGTTGCGCTCAACGGCAAGCAATTCGACGATCCAGTTGAAATGTTGCTGGAAGCGAATCGCATCGGCGGCCGCCATGGGCTTGGGATGTCGGATCAGATTGAGAACCGCATTATTGAAGCCAAGAGCCGCGGCATTTACGAAGCGCCCGGTCTTGCGCTGCTCTATATCGCATACGAGCGCCTCATCACGGGCATTCATAACGAGGACACCATTGAGCAGTATCGCGAGAATGGCCGCAAGCTGGGCCGGCTGCTTTATCAGGGCCGCTGGTTCGACTCACAGGCCATCATGCTGCGCGAGTCCGCACAGCGGTGGGTGGCGAAGCCGATCACCGGCGAAGTGACGCTTGAGTTGCGGCGCGGCAATGACTACTCGATTCTCAATACGGAGTCGCCGAACCTTACGTTTCATCCCGAGCGGCTGAGCATGGAGAAGACCGAGTCGACATTCTCGCCGCGTGACCGCATCGGGCAGTTAACGATGCGCAATCTCGACATTACCGACACGCGCGACAAGCTGCTTACGTACGCCAAGAGCGGACTCCTCACCTTGAGCAAGGGCGACGAAATGCCGATGTTGAGCGGGACCAAAGAGAAGGAATAGCGCGAGGTATGCCTGACTCAATGTCGAACGAACAACAATCCGGAAAGATGTGGTCGGGACGTTTTCGCGAGCCGCTGGACAGCGAGTTCGAGAAGTGGCAGAGATCGATCGTTTTTGACTGGCGGCTGTTGCCGCACGAAGTGGCCGCGAGCAAGGCCCATGCCAGTGCGCTTGAAGCCGCCGGTGTGCTGACCGGCGCTGAGTTGAAGGAGCTGCGCGCGGCGCTGGATGCGATTGCCGCGGCGCACGGGACTGACGCGGGCAAAGCCGAAGTGCGCGACCACGCGACTGCCGAAGACATTCATCATTTTGTTGAGTTGAAGCTGGTGGAGCGGGTTGGATCGCTCGGATTGAAGCTGCACACTGGCCGCAGCCGCAATGAACAGATTGCCACCGATCTGCGGCTTTATGTGCGCGGCGAAATTGAATCGGTAGTGGATGGACTTGCCGCGTGGGCAGGCGCGCTGCTGGAGAAGGCGCGCGCAGCGGGTGACGCGGTGATGCCGAGCTATACGCATCTGCAACGGGCCGAGCCGGTGCTGGTGGCGCATTGGCTGCTGGCGTACGTGGAGATGGCACTGCGCGATGGGAGCCGCTTGAGCGATTGTGCCGCACGGATGAATTACTGCCCGCTTGGCTCGGGAGCCATCGCGGGCGCAACGCTGGCATTGGATCGTGCGATTGCCGCGAAGGAGCTTGGCTTTGCTGGGCCGACGGCAAACTCGATGGATGCGACGAGCGATCGCGACTTTGTTCTCGAGTATCTGCAGGCGCTTACGTTTGCCGGCCTGCACTTGAGCAGGTTTGCGGAAGAGATCACGCTGTTTGCGACGGCGGAGTATGGGTTTGTGGTTCTGCCCGAGGCATTTTCGACAGGCTCGAGCGCAATGCCGCAGAAGAAAAACCCTGATTTGACTGAACTTTTGCGCGCCAAGGTGGGGCGCATTCACGGAGCGGCTGAGGCGGTGGCCCTGCAATTGAAGGGTTTGCCGTTGGCCTACAATAAAGACATGCAGGAGACGCAGGAGCCGGCTTTTGCGGTGGATTTTGTTGCGCCGATGCTGAAGCTGGTGGCTCGCTTTACAGCAGCACTCAAGTTCAACCAGGAACGCATGAGCGAGGCGGCGCAATCGGGTTATCTGAATGCGATGGCCGCGGCGACGTATCTGGTGCACAAGGACGTTCCCTTCCGCAAAGCGCACGAAAAGATTGGCAATGCAGTCCGTTACGCGCTGGACAAGGGCGTGGAGCTGGGCGATTTGACGCTGGATGAGCTGCGCGCGTTTGGACCGGAGTTTGGCGAGGACTTTTTCCAGGCGGTTACGCTGAAAGCCACGCTGGACTGCCACGATGTAACGGGCGGAACAGCGCGGGGACGGGTTAAAGCAGCCATTGACGACGCGGCGAAGCGAATTGCCAGGCAGATGAATCAAAAGACTGGGGAGGTTGTCCATGCTGGTGCGTAAAGCATTGCTCCAAGACGCCTCAAACGTCTACGACCTGGTGAATTCACTTTCCGGCGACGGCACGCTGTTAAAGCGCAACTTCGCAGAGATCTGCGAGAACATCCGCGACTTTACGGTGGCGGAATCGGACGGCGGCGCGTTTCTCGGCTGCGGCGCATTGCACTTCTACGGGCCACACCTGTGCGAAGTGCGATCGATTGTTGTGAAGCCGGAAGCCAAGGGACAGGGAGCCGGCGGACGCATCCTGAAGGGGCTGATTGAAGAGGCCGATGAACACGGTATTCAGTCGGTGTGCTTATTTACGCGCATTCCAGATTTCTTCTTCAAATACGGTTTCCGCGTGGTTGAAGACAAGGCCGAGCTGCCCGACAAGATCTTTAAGGACTGCCAGAGCTGCCCGCGACTGCACCGCTGCGATGAAGTGGCGATGGTACGCGGCCGCATACCGCGGATCTCGATTCTCGGTCCGCGTCAAGAGGCTCAGGAACTGGTAAGGATCTTGGGTTGAAAAACAGCTTTCAGCAATTAGCTCTTAGCTATATTCTGCCCGGGCCGCTTGGATTCCCATCCGTGCGCTGATTGCGCAAGGATGGTACACCCGAAGTGAGTTGGGAAATTCAGGAGTTACCTGCGGGGCTACTTTATGTAGCCCCTTTCCTTGTAGTACTTGATTGCGGCAGGATGCATTGGAACAACCGGGCTGACTCCGACCTGGCGAATATCGTAATAATACGGTTGCGCGAGGTTGCGGAACTCGTCCTGATGCTCGTCGAGCGCCCTGGCGAGCGTGTAAACAAAGTCGTCCGGCGCGTCATCGCGCACATAGACCACGTGGCGATCGCGAGCCACGGTTGGGAAGCGGTGATCGACGCCGCGCATGAAGCCCATGGGCACGATGGCGCGATGGTAGCCGTGAATCTCAGCCAACTTATCGATCAACTGATCGTCCATCTGCACGAACACGAGATCGGAGAGTTGCGTGACTTCATACCACGTATGCTGCTCGGGCGTGTTCACCAGCAGTCCGCCGCCGATGTAAACATCGGCCGACGCGCGCTCGTGACGCTCAAGCATCAACGGGTGGATGAATCCGCCGCCTTTGCGCTCCAGCTCTTCTTCATCAATTCCGTAGTACTGCAGAATGGTGTCGACCGCCGGATTATGGCTGTCGATCCAGATGCGAGTGGGCTGCTTGCGGTCCTTGATCTCCCACAGACTCTTGATGCCCGACTTGGCTGAGACTGCGGTGAGGACGTAGTTCTCCTGCAAGAGCGTAGCAACGACGCGGTAGTTGTGGCGATTTATGCGATCGCCTGCGTAGGCGCCTTCGCCGAGATAGGCGTTGGTTAGATTCATGTCGCTGGTAATGCCGAAGTCGGGCACACCATCCGGCGGAGGCTCAAGATACCACGGAACATTTCCGCCACGCGGCATCACAGGCTTGGTTCTGTCTGCCACTTCGCGCGGGCCGAAGCTGGACCAGCACACCCAGCACACCTGAACCTCGTAGCCGTAGGGCTTCATGGCCGCAGTAACGGCGTAGGCCATCGCGCCCCAAGGACATCCTTTACACGCAGCGGCAAGCAGCGGCCGATTGACGTCGATTCCATAGGGCGGGCGCGCGGTAGGATCGGGAGGCAGCGGAGTTACGGTTCCCCGCGTTTGCGCATGGATTGCGCCAAAAGCAGAGACGACAAGGATGACAACAGTGATCACATGGGCCCAGCGCGACTTCAGGCTTTGCATTTCGAGTGTGGCTCCGGTATGGAGTAAACGACGTAAGCAAAATAGCATATTGCGCACGAAACAAGCAGGCGCAGCTATTTCTTGCCGCGAAGGACTGCGGCGGCAACTGCAGCCTGTCCGTAGCTTAGGCCTCCGTCGCCAGGACTCACTTGCGCGTGCTGCATGACCTGGAAGCCTTCGTGCTCGAGTCCCGTGCGCAGGAGACTGACGAGACGGCGATTGTGCATGCATCCACCGGACAACGCAACCTGATGGATTCCGGTCGCACTGCGGGCGAGGACGGCTGCACGAACAAAGGCGGCGGCGACGGCTACATGAAATTGCGCCGCAATGCGCGGTGCGGCCGTGTCTGCGCGGAGGTCTTCAATGAGCGCTCTCCATAATTTCGTAGCGGAGATAACGGTGGGCGCTTGCTGCAGCCAATCGCCGGGAGTGATCTCAAGTTCATAGGAGTTTGCGCGAGCGATTTCGTTCGACTCATCGAGATACGGCTCATCGATCGCAACACCTTCGAGTTCGATAGCGGCCTGGGCCTCGTAATCCACTTGCGTGCGCCGCAAGATGAGGGCGGCGGCTGCGTCGAAGAGACGGCCACAGCTTGAGGTGAGCGGCGTGTTCACGCTGCGCTCGATCATGCGGTTGAGTACGCGCGCGTCCTGCGCGGAGGTGCCGAGCAGCTTCTGCATTTCCGGCGAGTTGAGATCGAAGCCGGCGGCACTCAGGTGTCCGAAGGCCATGCGCCACGGCTCTCGCACTGCCGCGTCGCCGCCGGGCATGGGCACGTAATCGAGATGCGCAAAGCTCTCAAAGTTGCCGGCGCGCTCACCGCTCAGGTGTCCGATGAGCACTTCCCCGCCCCAGATGCGGCCATCGATTCCGTAGCCGGTGCCATCAAGCGACAAGCCAATGAAGTCGGAATCTATTTCATGCTCGGCCATGCATCCGGCCACATGCGCAAAGTGGTGTTGCACGGCGATGGTGCGCAGGCCTCGTTCGGCCGCCCATTGCGTGGCCCATTGCGTTGATAGGTAGCCGGGGTGCATGTCGTGCACCACGGCTTCGGGCTCGATTTCGAAGGTGCGCATCAGGTGGTCGAGTGATTCGCGGAAGAAGTCGAGGCCGGCGATGTTTTCAAGATCGCCGAGGTGCTGGCTCTGATAGATGTGTCGGCCACGGGCGAGCGCAAAGACATTTTTGAGATGACCGCCAACAGCAAGCAGCGGCGGCGTACCGAAAGGAAGCTCGATGCCGAGCGGGACGTATCCACGCGCACGGCGAATGATCTGCGGTGCTCCATCAACGATCGTGGTTACTGAGTCGTCGCAGCGCTGAAGGATTTCGCGATTGTGCAGGACGAATGCATCGGCGATGTTGCCGAGGCGAGCGCGCGCTTCGTCGTTGTCGATTGCGATGGGCTCTTCACTGAGATTGGCAGATGTCATGACCAGTGACTTCAACCGACCATCGGCAAACAAGAGATGATGCAGCGGCGCATATGGCAGAAAGATGCCGAGCCAGGGAATGCCGGGGGCGACCGAGGCCGCGATTTCGGTCCGTACTAACCGGCGACGCAGCAGAACGATGGGGCGCGCAGGCGTTGTGAGCAATACAGCTTCCGGGTCGCTCACTTCGCAGAGTGCACGCGCTGCGTCGAGATCGCGCACCATGACGGCGAGCGGCTTACCGTAGCGGCGTTTGCGTTGGCGAAGGCGCATGACCGCTGCGTCGTTAGTTGCATCGACGCTCAAGTGAAAGCCGCCGATGCCTTTGATAGCGATAATTTCTCCGGCAGCAACGCGAGAGATGACATCGCCGACAATATCACCGGACGGAATCGCTTCGCCGGAAGCCGCAGCGAGCGTCAACTGCGGCCCGCAGTCCCAGCAGGCGTTGGGTTGCGCGTGAAAGCGGCGATTCGCGGGGTCGTCGTACTCTGCCTGGCAGGCCGGGCACATTTTGAAGCCGGCCATTGAGGTCTGCGGGCGGTCGTAGGGAATACGGTGGGTGATGGTGAATCGCGGGCCACAGTTTGTGCAGTTGAGGAACGGGTAGCGAAAGCGGCGGTCAGTGGGCGTGAGCAACTCGCGGAGGCAATCGGGACAGGTGGCGGCGTCGGCGGGGATGCCGGTGGAGACACGGCCCAGAACTTCGCTGGCGATGATACGGAAGCCGGTGTCGCCGGTGGGCTCGGCGTCGCTTACATCTACTGAATCGATGCGCGAGAGCGGCGGAGCATCGGAGCGGAGATGCATGAGAAATACGTCAATCGATGCGGGTGCGCCTTCAATTTCGATGAAGACACCGTCGGTGTCATTGCCGATGAAGCCGGAGAGATGCTCCTGCTGGGCGAGCCGGTAGATGAACGGGCGAAAGCCGACGCCTTGCACGACGCCGCTGACGCGCACTCGACGCCTTACAGCTTTTTCTGCATTGGATTGCGCATGGTGAGCCAACCCGCTTTTACCTCACACCGGATTTCAGCATATCTCATGGATACAATCGCGTTGCCTAGACCTGGTGGGCCTTGCGCGGTACGCACTGATAAGCTGCAACCAGTGGAGCATTTTGCTAATAAGCGCGGAGCGCATTTGGGCGCTGTGTCGAATCTGATTTTGCCGGCGCTTCTCATTGCGACGGCGCGGATGGCGACAGGCCAACAGCCTGATAACGCTACAGCTATTCGTAAAATCGACGCCGCCGTGAAATGGCGCGTTGACCATATTGCCGAATACACCGACACGGAAATCTACAAGGTATTTCGCGGCAAGGACGAGACACATCCTGTTGCCGAGATGAAGGTAAAAACGACCTATCGGCCTGAGACGGGCAAGAATTACCAGATACTCTCTGAGAGCGGTTCGGGGATTCTGCTCAAGTTTCTTTTGCATCCGCTGCTGGAGAACGAAAAGGAGATCAATGATCCGGCGAAGGTCAGCGCATCGTGGATCGTCTCTGCTAATTACGATATGCAGCTCAAGCCGGGCGGCCCTGTCCAGCAGGACGGGCGCGAGTGTTGGGTTCTGAGCATCGTTCCCCATCACAAGGCTCCGAACTTGATTAACGGGACACTATGGGTGGATACCAAAGACTTTACGGTGGTGCGGCTGGAAGGCGAGACGTCAAAGAGTCCGTCCTTCTGGGCCTCGGCTGCTCAGGTGATGCGGCAATACGCCGATATTGATGGATTTTCCCAGGCCACCCATGCCCGGGCCGAATCGAGCAGCCTTTTTGGCAAGGCGGTGGTGACCATCGATTACGAGGGCTACCAGATTCAATCCAAGTAAGTTAAGGGCTGTGACGAACATCTCATGCCAAGTGAGCATTTCCTGCAATATACTGTGCCCATATACTGTGCGATGATGGCTCCGATATTTGGCGACTGGAAACTTGATGCCGCACTGGGTTCCTGCCTGGTGCTGGGGCTCCGCCATGGCTTCGATTACGATCATCTGGCCGCAATTTCAGACATCACTGCCGTGCAGCGTAACTGGTGGAGCGGATTGCGCCTGGGCATGACCTATGCGTTTGGACATGCCGCCACCGTGGCGACGCTTGGGGTCCTGGTGCTGCAGATGCACCTGGGCCTTCCAGAAGGGATCGACCACTGGACCGAAAAGCTGGTGGGGCTGACGCTGATTGTGCTGGGGCTTGGCGTAGTGGCAGGCATACTGCGCAAGGACGCGCACGGGCACAAACATACCCGCATTGAGAGCCGGCTGGCGATCGCCATCAACGGCGTCCGGTGGCTGGCGTGGCGGCTGCGTAAGTTCCAGAATCCCGAATTACCCAAGCCGGAGCGGTTCCAGTGGATGTACAACGGCAAGTCAGTGTTCGCAATCGGGGTGCTGCATGGGATCGGCGCGGAGACACCGAGCCAGCTTGCACTGTTCTTCCTGACCGCCAACCTTGGCGGAACCTCGCGCGGAATGCTGGGGCTGGCGGCGTTTGCCCTGGGCCTGGTGGCTATGAACGCGCTGATGACCGCATCCATGAGCAGCGCGTACAAGGCCGGCGGTCACCATCCGCTCTTCTATAGCGCGATAGCCTGGACTGGTGCGGCGTACAGCCTGGTTCTGGGCGTCATCTTTTTGTTCGGGATGTCGGATAAGTTGCCTTCGCTGGGGTGAGGGCAGAGGTCAGTTGTCAGTCGTCGGCCCTTCGCTCTTCGCTCTCAATTCATCGCTCTTTTCCTATTTTGATGAATTTCGGGTAGCGCACTGAGTGCGCAAATTTTCGAAGGAGGTCCACTCGATGTCTTACAAGGCTATTGGTGTATTCCTCGCTCCAATTGTCATTCTTGCAGGCACCGCATTACCAGCGGTTGCGGCGCCTTCGGCCGGCGATGCCTGTTCCCTCCTCACGCGGGCCCAGGTCGGCTCTGCCCTTGGTGCATCCGTCGGCGCCGGGGCCTGGGTAGCACCCACGTTCAAGACAACCTGCACCTGGAGAGCTGCACCCGGCGGCGGGTACGTCACGCTCATGATGGAAGGGCTTGATGCCTTCCAAGCCGGCAAAGTGGCCTACGTCAAGACGATCGTCGTCACGCCGGTCAGAGGCATTGGGGATGATTCCTACTACCTGGCGGTCGGCAACAACGTTGGTCTCATCGTAAAGAAGGGTGCGGCCGCTTTTAAGGTCGCGGTCTATGGGGAAGAGTCTCTCGATCAAAAGAAGGCAATCGAGAAGACTCTCGCCGCGCAGGTTGTACCGGAACTCTGACCCGCGGGTTCTCGGGCTTCGTGTGGTTTTCCACAAATGTGGTCAATTTTGATCAGCCATGCCGACGCCGAGGAGGATATTAGTATTCAGCTGGCTTCAAAAGCCGACGCTCAAGTCTCGTGGGAGCTGTTTGCAGCCAAACCGAAGATTCCAGCTCAATTGGAAGTCGAAGAATCGGAGGTGTTTCCCCTGAGAAAATATCCCTCCGTATTTATTTCGTTTCACACGCATGACGGCAAATCGAACCAGAACAAGAGGCGTCTATGCAAACAATTCTTGTCCTCGCAGTTGGACTCGATTGGCATCTGCTGGAAAGTCAGAGGGAAGCATGGAAGTCGGCGGGGTGTTTCGCCATCTCGACAGGAACTATCAAGGATGCGATCGATCACTTCCAGGCCGGTGATTTCGATCTGGTGCTCTTGGGGAATTCCATTACCGCGGAAGCCAGGGAACGGCTCACATTCCTGATTCGAGCTACTGGCGCCCATGTGCCTGTGGTTTGCATTGCTGGCTCGCCCGGCCATCTTGACCCTTTTGCTGATGCGACGTTCGAGCAGGATTCAATCGACCTGCTGACTGGAATGCACGAGTTGCTAAGGAGCAAGGCGAGAATGCGGACTGCCCCCGCGATGCTGAACGGCACTTCAACTTAAGTGCCTGCGGCACGGAACGGATGATGGTTCAAGAAGGAGGCGGTCATGAATGATCTCGGCGCGCGGACTCAGAAGGACGCTCAAGCGTGGGGCTCTGGTGAGGATCAGCGCAACCCAAATACCGTGAGCGGTCCAGCGGGTGAGTGGACCCGGACGCCGATGCTCCTGCACTCCCAACCTAAGTGGAAGGAGGCCAGTGCAGAGTGGAGAACTGGGGAGTTCTACAAAGACCTATCACCTGATGCGATAAGCGCGCTTGAATCATTTGCAGAGCCGTATCACTGCGGAGGCTCCTCGGTGCTGTTCGCGGAGGAGCAGGAGCCGTGTAGCCTGTTGTTTCTGCTGGAGGGTAGGGTGAAGCTCACGATGAACTCAAGCGAGGGCAGGCGGCTCACTCTCGGAATTGCCGTGCCCGGAGATGTTCTTGGACTCGCTGCCTTGGTTACCGGTCGTCCTTACGAGATTACTGCGGTGGCACAATTCCCTTGCAGAATCAGGGCGCTCCCCCGGAAGAGCTTTCTTGACCTCCTTTTGCGCTACCCTGTTGCCTGGCAGAACTCGGCACGGCTGTTGGGCGCGGAGTACAAACGAGGATGCGATCAATTGCGCATCTTCGGCCTTGGGTTGACCGCATCAAAGAAGCTAGCAATGTTGTTATTGCAATGGTGCGCTGATGGGCAGCAGGCCGAGCCCGGTGTGCGCATCCATTGCTCGCTCACTCATGAAGAGATCGGTGAGTACATTGGCCTTTCCCGGGAAACAGTCACCCGCAACCTTACCGACTTCAAAAATCTCGATCTTGTGGAACAAAATGGCTCAGTTTTCTTCATACCCAATCTCCGGGCCCTGGAGATTTACGCAGGACAGTTTGGCTGAGGATGGAAACGCACGAACTCAAGGATTGGCTGGAAGATCGCCGGCTAAGCACTGAGCGTAACGTAGGCAAGCCGGAAACTACCGTCTAGTTAAGGTCACTTAATCGATTGCGCCTCGAAAGCCCCAAGTAAAACCAGCACCCGAAGGCAGTTTGCCTGTGCAAGATTGCCTGATGAGTGATAAGGGTCACTCGAATCAGTGACGCAGCCCCGAAGCTGGTGATCTGGAACGACATAGCCCACAGAAGCACGTGACCACTATCACGGTTGCCAACTCCGCATCCGCGTACAACAATGTTAGGCATCGCCGGGAAAGACGGTACGAAATGCGCCGCGCGATGTCTCCAATTCAGGAGGGAATCGTGCCAGCATTCACGCCTCCGCCGCTGCCGAGCGACGACAAGAGATGGAAGATAGTGAACGGCACCATGCGCAAGAACGGCTACGCCCGTCATGCGCTCATTGAAACGCTTCACACCGTTCAGTCTTCGTTTGGATATCTGGATGACGACGCGATTCGGTTTGTAGCCCGGTCGCTGCGCGTGCCGCTGAGCCAGGCATACGGCGTCGTGACGTTCTATCACTACTTCAGTCTGAAGCCGCCGGGCAAGCACACCGTTACGGTATGCGCCGGGACCGCGTGCTACATCAAGGGCGCGGACCAGTTGATTGCGGCTGCCGAAGAGCGGCTGGGCATCTCGCAGGGGCAGACGACGAAGGACGGCAACATCAGCCTGATGACGGCGCGCTGCGTTGGCGCGTGCAGCCGTGCTCCCGTGGTGCTGTGCGACGGCGAGGTGGCCGGCGAAGCGTCAGTGGCGCAGGTGCTGGAGCAGCTTGAAAGGTGGACGGTGGAATGACAATCGAGGAACTTGAACAGATAGCAGAAAGCGTTCGCCTTGAAAATAAGAAGTACGACCATGAGGTTCATGTATGCATGGACCTGGCGTGCGCGAGCCAGGGCGCTGACAAGCTGCGCGAAGATCTGGTAAAGGCTGTTGAAGCTTCAGGCAAAAATGTTTTGATCCGCCGCACCGGTTGCATGGGACCGTGTTCATCGGGTCCGCTGGTTCGCGTGGACCCCGAGGAGACGCTCTACGCGCACGTAAACGCAAAGCATGCCGAGGCAATTGTTGCGAGCCTGGGCGGCCTGCCGGTACCGGAACTGCAGTGCGACCTGAACGACCACTTCGACAAGCAGGTGCGGGTGGTTCTTGAGAACGCGGGACACATTGATCCCGAAAAGATCGACGAGTACATTGCCTGCGACGGCTACAAGGCTCTGCTGACCGCACTGATGGAGATGACGCCGAACGGTGTGGTGCATCGGATTACGGAGAGCCGGTTGCGCGGCAGAGGCGGCGGTGGCTATCCGACCGGCCTGAAGTGGAGCACAGTGGCCAAGGCTACGGGCGACCAGAAGTACGTGGTCTGCAATGGCGACGAGGGCGATCCTGGCGCGTTCATGGATCGCAGTGTTATGGAAGGCGATCCGCACCGCGTGATTGAAGGCATGGCGATTGCGGCCTATGGCATAGGCGCAAACAAGGGCTTCATCTACGTGCGCGCCGAGTATCCGGTGGCCGTGTCGCGGTTGACCACGGCGATTCGCGAAGCGCGGCGGCGCGGGCTGCTGGGCAACAACATCGCCGGCACCACGTTCAACTTCGATGTGGAGATCCGGCTGGGTGCAGGCGCGTTTGTGTGCGGCGAAGAGACTGCTCTGCTGGCCTCAATTGAAGGCCGGCGCGGAACGCCAAAGCCGAGACCCCCGTATCCGGCGGTGAGCGGGTTGTGGGGCAAGCCAACGTTGATCAACAACGTTGAGACCTACGCCAACATTGCGCCGATTATTCGTAATGGCGGCAAGTGGTTTGCCGACATGGGCTCGGAGCGCAGCAAGGGCACAAAGGTATTTGCGCTGACAGGCAAGATCAAGAACACCGGCCTGGTGGAAGTGCCGATGGGCATCAAGCTGCGCGAGATCATCGAGGTGATCGGCGGCGGCGTACCGGATGGGCACACGTTCAAGGCCGTGCAGACGGGCGGCCCCTCGGGCGGGTGCATTCCAGCCGAGATGCTGGACGTGGGCGTGAGCTACGATGCGCTGATGGCGATGGGGTCCATTATGGGCTCCGGCGGCATGATCGTGATGGACGATACCTCGTGCATGGTGAACGTGGCGCGGTTCTTCATCGAGTTCTGCATGACGGAGTCTTGCGGCAAGTGCATTCCGTGCCGCGCAGGGACGGCGCAGCTTCATGGACTGCTGACCAAGATCTGCAACGGCACCGCAAGCATGGACGATCTGGAACTGATTGAAGATCTTTGCTCCACGGTGAAGGAAGCAAGTCTGTGCGGACTTGGCCAGACTGCTCCTAACCCGGTGCTGAGCACGCTGAAGTATTTCCGCAACGAATACATTGAGCACATTGTGAACAAGCGCTGCCCGGCCGGCGTTTGCCATATGAAACCCCAGGTGGAGGTGGTCGCATGAGCGATGCCGTAGAGGTTAAAACACTCATCATCGACGGCGAGGAAGTGAGCGCTCTTCGCGGGCAGACCATCCTGGAGGTGGCGCGGGAGAACGATATTAATATCCCCACGCTGTGCCATATTGACGGCCTGAGCGACGTGGGCGCTTGCCGCATGTGCCTGGTTGAGATCAAAGGCAACAACAAGCTGCTACCGGCCTGCGTAGCCACGGTGTTTGAAGGCATGGAGGTAACCACCAACTCCGAGCGCCTGCAGAAACACCGCCGCACCATTCTGGAGATGCTGTTTGCCGAGCGCAACCACATCTGCAGCGTGTGCGTGTCAAACGGCCGCTGCGAGCTGCAGTCGCTGGGCCAGGAGCAGGGGCTGACGCATATCCGGTTGCCGTACCGCAATCCCGATCTTCCTGTGGACGCCTCGCACGAGCGCTTTACCGTTGACCACAACCGCTGCATCCTTTGCACACGCTGCGTGCGCGTATGCGCCGAGATTGAAGGCGCGCATGTGTGGGATGTAATGGGGCGTGGCATTAATTCAATCGTCATTACCGACCTGCACGAGGAATGGGGCAGCTCAACCTGCACCAAGTGCGGCAAGTGTGTGCAGGTTTGCCCAACCGGAGCCCTGTTCGACAAGAGCAAGATTGGCGCCGACCACCCAAAGAACCCTGACTTTCTGCCTTATCTGAACTTGATGAGGGAGGCACAATGAGCAAATTGAAGCTGGCAACAGTGTGGCTTGACGGCTGTTCGGGCTGTCACATGTCGTTCCTCGATATGGACGAACGGCTGCTTGAACTGGCGGAACTGGTCGATGTGGTGTATAGCCCCATCGTCGATACCAAGGAGTTCCCTGATGAGGTGGACATCGCGCTGGTTGAGGGGGCGGTGGCCTCAGTGGACGACGAAAAGAAGATCAAGAAGATTCGTGCCCACTCAAAGATGCTGGTGGCGATGGGCGACTGCGCAGTAGCCGGCAACGTGCCTTCTATGCGCAACCCGATTGGGCCGGAGGCGATCCTGAACCGCGCATACATTGAGAACGCGAGCGCGCAACAGCAGATTCCATGCGTGGTGGTGCCCAAGCTGCTGAAGGTAGTGCGGCCGATTCACGAGTTTGTGAAGGTGGACGTATTTCTGCCGGGATGCCCGCCTTCCGCGGATACATTTCACACAGCGCTGACGGCGCTGGTAACCGGGGGGCCGGTGGACATTCCGGCGCTGACCCGCTTTGGTGCGTAAACACAGGGAGCTTGCCTCATGAGCCAGACAATCACAATCGATCCAGTAACGCGCCTTGAAGGGCACGGCAAGGTCACCATCCAGTTGAACGAACAGGGCGAGGTGGCGGATGCTCACTTTCACGTAACCCAGGTGCGCGGCTTTGAACGCTTTGCCGAGGGGCGACCGTTCTACGAGATGCCAAGCCTGATGGCCCGCATCTGCGGTATTTGCCCGGTGAGCCACCTGATTGCCTCAGCAAAGGCCTGCGAGGCCATCATGTCGGTGCGGATTCCGCACACCGCAGCACAACTGCGCCGCATGCTGAATCTTGCGCAGATGGTGCAGTCGCATGCGCTGAGCTTCTTCTATCTCTCGTCGCCTGACCTGGTGATGGGCATGGAAGCGGACCCGAAGGTGCGCAACATTCTGGGCGTTGCCGCCGCCAAACCGGAGTTGGGACTCGCGGGCATCGGATTGAGGCGCTTCGGGCAGCACATTATCGAGCTTCTCGGCAACAAGCGCATCCATCCGGGCTGGGTGGTACCAGGCGGAGTGACCGAACCGCTGGCTCCGGCTAAGCGCGATGAGATTCTGGCCATGATCCCAGAGGCCTATGCGCAGTTGGGCCTTGGAATCGGCTGGTACAAACAGGTGGCTGAGAACTTTAAGCCGGAGATCGATATCTTCGCCAATTTCCCATCGCTCTACATGGGATTGATCAACGAAGATGAGTCGATTGAGTTCACCGACGGCGAGCTTCGGCTGATTGACGCCAAGGGCAACACCATCGACGAGGGCATTACGGCGAGCAAGTACAACGAGGTGATTGGCGAGGCGGTGGAACCGTACAGCTACACCAAGTTTGCTTATTACAAGCCGCTTGGATATCCGGATGGCAGCTATCGAGTTGGTCCGCTGGCACGGCTGAATATTGTAAAGAGCATGGGCACGCCGAAGGCCGAGAAGGAGCTGGCCGAGTTCAAGCAACTGGCCCATGGACCGGTGGAGAGCTCGTTCTACTACCATCACGCGCGGCTGGTGGAGATGCTGTACGGCATTGAGAAGATCGAGGAGATACTGAGCGATCCGCTGATTCTCGACAAGCAGGTGAGGGCCACCGCGGGCGTGAACCGGCTGGAAGGTTCCGGCCAGGCTGAAGCACCGCGCGGCACGCTGAATCACCATTACAAGGTGGACGAAAACGGAAAGATGACCTGGGCAAACCTGGTGATTGCCACCGGACAGAACAACAACGCTATGAACAAGGGCGTGGCTCAGGCCGCAAAACATTACATCAAAGACGGAAAATTTACGGAAGGCATACTGAACCGCGTAGAAGCGGTGGTGCGCACTTTCGATCCCTGCCTTAGCTGCTCGACGCATGCTTACGGGCAGATGCCTCTGATTCTCTCGCTTGTTACCACTGAAGGCGAGGTTGTGGATCAAGTTGTACGTGGGTGAGCGAGCGAAAGCCCACTTTGAGAATCCCATCCTTGCGACAAGAACAAACTCGTTGCAAGGCTGGGGCACCAAAAGTAAACCGACTCGTGCTGTTAGTACGATAAGAGTATGAACTCCACCAAGGCCCAATGCCTGCTTCTCGCTTGCGGAAACACGTTGCGCGGGGACGATGGCATTGGGCCTTGGCTTGCTGACTGGGCGGAGAAACGCTTCAGCGGCGAGCCGGGTGTGAGTGTGATCAGCAGACAGCAGTGGACACCCGAGCTAGCCGCTGACATTGCCGCAGCCGAAGCCGTGCTGTTTGTCGATTGCTCAACGGCGACAGAACCGGGGGCTGTGGACATCCGCGACGTGGTGTCCAGCGCTCCGACCGAGGGAGTGGGAACGCACCAAGTGAGCGCTGCGCAGCTCCTCGGCATGGCGCAGGAACTGTACGGTTCTCTGCCCCGGCGCGCACAACTTCTGACCGTCGGCGCTGGATTGGTGGAACTAAGCGAAGAGTTCAGCAGAGCCGTTCTCGACGCTATTCCGCCGGCGTGCGATCGTCTTGAGAAAGCCATTCTTGAGATGCTTGCAGGCAAATAGGGTTTCGCGTCGTCGCTGCGAAGCTGTATGATTGCCCCGATCAAATTTCACGATGTTGTGCTTTGATGGATTTTTCCTGTCCCTCGGGTATATGTGTGCTCTCGAAAGCATGGCAGACGCCTGTTTGGCGGATATTTGCACTGAATTGCATAGGGAATGAAACTTGCCAGGGGTACTATTCGTCCATTCAACGGTTCCTTTCCCCCGGCTCGTACGGAATCCCGAACAGCGCTGAGATTAACCATGGAAAGTTTCTTTCGCTACACGTCCGTCGTCGCGGTGGTCCTGCTTATTGGCACAGCCAAAGGGCCTTTAGCAGCGCAGCCGCCGTCTACGGGAGCTGCAAATCCCCAGATTAGCGCTGATACGGTAACCCTCGATCTGGCTGTCCGCGACGGGCATAACAAGCCGGTTCTCGATTTGCGTCCTGAAGAACTTTCGATTGCGGACAATGGCACGGCTGTTAAGCTGACCGATCTGCACCTGGTAGACGGGAAGGGGCAAAATGAGCCGCTGATCACTTTTGTTTTCGAGCGGCCGGGAATGCACGATACTCGCAAGGGATCGGACGACTTTCTGTTTGGGAAGTCTCCAAATGCAGCGCGCGAGACGAGCCGGCAGCTTCGCGTCGCCGCAACGAAGTTCTTGAAGGGATTCCCCGATTCTGGTGTCAGGTTTGCGGTGGTCGACGTGTGGGGACGGCTGCAGATTCAGCAGGCATTTACTTCCGACCACAAAGCTGTGACGAAGGCTATCTCGGCTGCCGTTATCCCTGAGGTGTACGGCACCAGAGTAGTGGCAAACGCGGAAGAGAAACGCCAGATCCAGATTGCAAAGACGGGACAGGACTCCTCCGGGGCCGACATGAGCACGCGGGACCGGGCGCTGGCGCGGTCAATGTATGCTGCGATGCAAAGTACGAGCCACATTGCCAAGGATCAACATCTGCCTCTTTCTCTGGCTTGCCTGCTTGCATTGGTGGAGTCGCAGCAGGCCGTGCCGGGGCGTAAAGCAATTGTCTATTTTGCGACGAACGATGAGGGCGGCAGCGATACAAACGACTGGTTGCACCAGGACAGCCACGCCAAGGCCGCAATTCACTCGATTGTTGGAGCGGCAAACCGTGCAGGCGCGAATATCTACGTCGTTCTGCCGGATGAAGTGGGCGAGACGGATCAACTGGCCGCCATCTTCAGCACTGCGGGCATGGGAATGAACCGCTATGGCGGAGGCGCCGACATTACCGCAACCGGCACCCCAATGATGGACACCACGAACTTTGCCATGGCCACTGTGGCCAGCCGTCCGCCAAGCGCAAATTCCACACAGGAAAACCTAAATGCGCTGGCCAAGCAAACCGGCGGCAATGTGATCAATGCCAGCGGGAGAATGTCGAAGCAGATCAAGGACCTGATCCAAGGCTTGACGACGTACTACGAAGCATCGTTTGTTCCTCCTTCGCAAGTTGTTGACGGAAGTTTTCATACGACAGAATTTAAGACAACACGGCGCGGGCTGAGGATGCGCGCGCGGTCCGGATACCTGGCGTTGCCTCCGAGTGTTGGGATCACTTCGCCGCTGCAACCATTTGAATTGCCGTTGATGGCCCTGCTGAAACGCACGGAACTGCCGAGCGATGTCGATTACCGTGCGGCGGCGTTGAGCATGGGCCGCCAAGAGGAAGGCAACGTGGGCATCGTGGCTCTGGAAGTACCGGTGAGCGAACTTGAGGTTCGCG
Source organism: uncultured Acidobacteriaceae bacterium (assembly GCA_963832645.1). Lineage (GTDB taxonomy): Bacteria > Acidobacteriota > Terriglobia > Terriglobales > Acidobacteriaceae > Telmatobacter. The sequence continues at coordinate 342,167 of CAWHUU010000010.1, read as the reverse complement.
AAGATCCAAGCACGCACCTCAACTCGGCGCACGTCTCGGTTCTTGCGACGATCAAAGACAGCTCCGGAATGGAGATCGAGCGGTTCAGCGAGGATATTGCACGCCGCTGGTCTGCGAATAAGGACACCGCGAGCGCGCCGGCGGTTGTTTCGTTCGAGCGAAGCTTTTCTGCACCGCCGGGCAAATTCGTTCTTGCAACCGCAATCACGGATCAGAACAGCGGCAAGGCCGCGGCCAAGCGCGAAAGCTTCGAAATCTCAAGCAACAAATCCATGCCCAGACTCGGCGATCTGATGCTGGTTCGAGGAACGGAGCCTATCGATAATACCGGCAGCGATCCCGATCTGTTGTGGCGTGGCGGCGACCGCGTGCTGCCGAATCTGTACGGCCAGTTGCCCGAGAGTGTGCACAACGTCTCAGTGTTCTTCTTCGCCGATACCGATCCCAAATCGGCGGAGCCGGCGACCGTTAAGCTGGAAGTTCTGCGCGACGGTGTTCCGCTGAAGGGTAAGCCGCTGGTTTCAGAGCTTAAGGCCGGAGCCGATTTTACGCCGGTGGTAAAGAGCTTTGCCATCAGTTCGGCGGCTGACGGTGACTACGAGGTGCGGGCCACTTTGACACAGAACGGACGCTCCGCTGTATCGACTGGAAAATTTTCTCTTTCAGGCGGAGAAGAACAGATTGCGAGCGCAGGGACGGGAGATATTCCGATCAACATCGATCCACCTGGATTGGCGGCCGACGAACGCGCGGCGAGTAGCCTGTCTCAGGAGGAATCGGACAGGGTGTTAGCCGATGTGCGCACGAATGCACTCGGCTACAGCGACACACTCCCCAACCTGATCTGCCAGCAGACGACAACACGGCTGATCGACTCCCACGGCAAAGGCGACTGGCGTTTGCAGGACAAGATTGTGGAAGTGCTGACCTATGTCGACCATCGGGAGAACCGGACAGTTGTGGCCGGCGAAGTCAACCACGCGAAGAGAGACGAGAAAACCATGTCGCAGATCGGCATGATTTCAACGGGCGAGTTTGGCGTGGCGCTGAGCAATATTTTCAAGCCGTCCTCAAAGGCCGCATTCACGCTGAAGGGGTTGAGCACTCTGCATGGCGAGCAGACTGAAGAGTTCGACTACAGCATCGCCTCGGAGAATTCGAGCTTTGTTCTGACGGCTCCCAATGGCTCCGCCAAGGTTGGCTATCACGGCCGCGTCTATGTTGACCAAGCTACACATGGTGTCCGGAGCATTACGATCATCGCCGACGATGTGCCGGAGAAGTTCCCAATCCGCAGTGCCGCCGTGCGCGTGGACTACGATTACGTTGCAATCAACGACCACGACTACCTGCTGCCGGTAAGCGCGCAAGTAGTGGCGGGGCAAGGCAGGCACAAGCTCGAACGCAATGACCTTCAGTTCAGCAACTTCCGCAAATTCGGATCGAACTCGCGCATACTGACCCCCGATACACTAAGCGAACAGCAATAGCCCGCTGCTACCGCGAAACATCGGCGTTCAATTCACCATTAAATGAAGCTACCCGTCCCGTGACGATGGCGGCGAGGCGAATTTGCGCGCTGATCCATGCGCAGGCGAAAAATATGAACAATAACGGCCTGTTTGGCAACTAATGTGCAGTTAATGTGTCCATCAATGAAGAGGGAGGAAGGACTCCATGAGAATCCTCTTTCACATTATGGGCCTGGGGCTGTTTATCTGTTTGTTTCTATTGGGGAGTTTCATGGCCAAGCGAAGCGGCAGACTGGCGAGTACTCTGACACACACGCCGGTCTCCAATAAGCGACTGTGTAAATTTTTCCAGTATAGCGGCGGAACTTTCAAGGTTGTGGCCTCGATAGGCGGGCTGCTGGAGAGCGTGTCGGTGGTGGTTCTGACCAGCGGCGTGCTTATCGATATCCTGATCGGGATGTAATTCGCCAGCCGATCTCCTCGGCCGGACGCCTCGGCCACTCCGCGCAAAAAAAGCGGCAGCGCCGAAGCACTGCCGCATACGAAAAGGAAGAATGAAACCCTAGAACGCGGCTACGGTCTGACGCAGGCTGTAGGAGCTTAGCGTCTTGATGTAGTTACCGCGGTCAAAGGGCGATGTGTCAGGCACGGAACGGCGGCTGAGGCAACCGCGTGTTTCGGCAAGCGACGTGTACTCGCGCTTCTCAAGCCAGTAGCACATGTCGGCGAGGACGCGACGGATGTGATCAATGCCGTGGATGTGGAGCGCCGAAACCATCATGGCACAGTTACCGCCGGCCATAATGCTCTTCAGCACATCCTCGGCTGAGTGCACACCACCGGTGATGGCGATGTCGATGTCCAGATGACCGTAAAGAATGGCTGCCCAGTGAAGGCGCTTGAGCAACTCAGAGGGCGTTGAAAAGTGCAGCGTAGGACGCACTTCGAGTGTCTCGATATCGAAATCCGGCTGATAGAAGCGATTGAACAGCACAACACCAGCGGCACCCGCCTGCTGTAACTGCAAAGCAAGATTGGGAATGCTTGTGTAGAACTGCGACAGCTTTACCGCGACCGGAACCTTGACAGCCTGGCAGACAGTCTTGACCAGATCGAGAAGCTGCTTCTCGATATCTCCCGAAGATACGTTTCCATCTGTAGCCAGCGCGTAGGTGTTCAATTCGATGGCGTGCGCACCTGCCTGCTCCATCTCTTTGGCAAAGCGAACCCAGCCGCCACTGGTTGCGCCGTTGAGACTGGCCATGACGGGAATGGAGACGGCTTCGCGGGCGCGGCGCAGATTCTCGAGATAAATCTCGTGAGTCATGCGATAGTCGTCGAGATCGGGCAGATAACCAAGTGACTCAGCGTAGGAATCGGTACCACGAGAGAGGTCTTCATCGAGAGTGCGCGACTCAAGAGCCAGTTGCTCCTCAAAGAGCGACGTGAGCACAATGGCCGACGCACCCGCGTCTTCCATGTGACGAACATTCTCAATGGACTCGGAGAGAGGAGTGGACGCCACCACGATGGGTCCACTCAGTTTCTGTCCGAGATACTGCATAGACAGGTCGATCATTCTTCACCTCCGGCAGCGACCGCCGCCAGGTTCTTCTCTTCTTGCTTTTCAGCTGGTGCGATGTGCGGAGTTTCGCCGCGGCCGGGCATTGCTGCACGTGCGGAGTAGACGCGCCACTGGCGCTCTACGTCGTCCTGAGCATCCTTCAAAAGTTGAGCCGCCAATTCCGGATTTCCACGCGCGAGCATGGTGTAACGAGCCTCGCGGTAGGCGTATTCTTTCAGGCGGATTGATGGCGCTCTGGAATCGAGCTGGAACGGATTCTTGCCCGACTCGCGGAGCGATGGGTTGTAGCGCATCAGCGGCCAGTAACCGGACTGGACGGCGAGCTTTTGTTGCTCGAGTCCGTGGATAAGGTCGTAGCCGTGAGCGATGCAGCTTGAATATGCGATGATGATGGACGGCCCTTCGTGAGCCTCGGCCTCCTGGAAGGCCTTGATCACGTGGCTGTCGTTGCTGCCCAGAGCCACCTGCGCCACATATACCGAGCCGTAGCTTACGGCTTCCATGGCGAGATCCTTGCGGCTTACGGGCTTTCCGGCAGCAGCAAATTTGGCAACTGCACCGCGCGGTGTGGCCTTGGACATCTGGCCGCCGGTATTTGAGTAGACCTCAGTGTCGAGGACCAGCACGTTGATGTTCTTGCCGGAACCGAGCACGTGATCGAGTCCGCCGAAGCCGATATCGAACGCCCAGCCGTCGCCGCCCAGGATCCAAACACTCTTACGAACCAGCGAGTCTACGATGGCAAGCAGATTCTTTGCATCGGATGAGGCGTTGCCGGCCAGCTTTTCACGCACCTGTTCGACGCGCTTGCGCTGAGCGTTGATTTCATCCTCGGTCTTTTGCGATGCGTGGAGCACCTCGGCAACGAGGTCGACGCCGATGTCGCCGGCGAGGCGCTGCACGAGCAGTTCCGCGAATTCCTTCTGCTGGTCGAGAGCGGTTCTCATGCCGAAGCCGAATTCCGCATTGTCTTCGAAGAGCGAGTTGGACCAGGTTGGGCCGCGGCCCTCATGGTTGGTGGTGTACGGCGTGGTGGGCAGGTTGCCGCCGTAGATTGACGAGCAACCGGTGGCGTTGGCGATGTAAAGCCGGTCGCCGAAGAGCTGAGTGAGCAGCTTGATGTACGCTGTTTCACCGCAACCTGCACAGGCACCGGAGAACTCAAAGAGCGGCTGCAGGAGCTGCACATCCTTTACCAGAGTGTGCGAAAGCTTGCTGCGGTCAACCTCAGGCAGCGAAAGGAAGAAGTCCCAGTTCTCGCGCTCGGATTCGCGCAGCGGAGCCTGTGGCGTCATGTTGATGGCCTTCTTGCTGGCGTCGCTCTTGCTCTTTACCGGGCAAACATCTACGCAAACGGCGCAACCGGTGCAGTCTTCAGGAGCTACCTGCAGCGTGTAGCGGTCGTTCTCCATGCCCTTCCACTTGGGCTTGGCCCACTGGAAGGAATCGGGAGCGTTAGCGGCTTGCTCAGGTGAGTAGACCTTGGAGCGGATGACAGCGTGCGGGCAGACCATGACGCACTTGCCGCACTGGATGCAAAGATCCTTGTCCCACACCGGGATGAACTGTGCGATGTTGCGCTTTTCCCACTGCGCGGTTCCGGTTGGGAATGTTCCACCGGCAGGAATCGCGCTCACTGGGATGTCATCGCCCTTTCCGGCTGCGATTTGTCCTAACACGCCACGCACGAACTCGGGAGCATTGGAGGAGATTGCAGGCACGATGTCAAAGTTCGACGAAGCCGCGTTGGGCAGCTCGACCTTGTGAAGGTGGGCGAGCGCCGCATCGACGGCAGCAAAGTTCTTGGCAACTACCGCCTCGCCGCGCTTGCCATAGGTCTTCTTGATGGCCTTCTTGATCTGCTCGATCGCCTCTTCGCGCGGAAGCACGCCGCTGATTGCGAAAAAGCAGGTCTGCATGATGGTGTTGATGCGCGTGCCCATGCCGGCATCGCGAGCCACCTGATAGCCATCGATCACGTAGAACTCGATCTTCTTTGTGATCATGGCCTGCTGCGTGTGCTTGGGCAGATGGTTCCACACTTCCTCAGCCGGGTAGGGCGAGTTGAGCAGGAACACCGCGCCGGGCATGGCCGCTTCAAGAACGTCCATCTTCTCAAGGAAGCTGAAGTTGTGGCAGGCAACGAAGCTGGCTCGGGTAATGAGGTAGCTGGACCGGATCGGGTTGGGCCCGAAGCGGAGGTGCGAGGTAGTCATCGAGCCCGACTTCTTTGAGTCGTACACGAAGTAGCCCTGCGCATAGTTCGGCGTTTCGCTGCCGATGATCTTGATGGAGTTCTTGTTGGCGCCTACGGTGCCGTCAGAGCCGAGACCGTAGAAGAGAGCGCGAACCGTTCTGGGATCTTCGGTTGAGAAATTGGGATCGTAATCGAGGCTCGAATTGCTTACGTCGTCTACGATGCCGATGGAGAAGTGGTTCTTCGACACGGGCTTTGCCAACTCGTCGAAGATGCCCTTGACCATCGCCGGAGTGAACTCCTTTGACGAAAGGCCGTAGCGTCCGCCGATGACCTTCGGCATGGCGAAGGGCAGGGTGGAGGCGTTTTCAGCAAGCGTGGCGAGGATGTCCTGGTAGAGGGGCTCGCCAACTGCGCCGGGCTCCTTGCAACGGTCGAGAGCGGCGATGGCCTTGACGGTTTTGGGCAGAGCAGCGAACAGCGCATCGGAGTCAAAGGGCCGGTAGAGCCGAACCTTGACCATGCCAACCTTTTCGCCCTGCTTGACCATCAGGTCGACGGCTTCTTCAGCCACTTCAGCACCGGAGCCCATGACAACGATGACGCGCTCGGCATCGGGCGCACCGTAGTAGTCGAACAGCTTGTAGGCGCGACCGGTGAGTGCGGCAAAGCGGTCCATGACCGACTGCACGATGCCGGGAACAGCTTTGTAGTAGGGCGAGCAGGCTTCGCGCGCCTGGAAGAAGAAGTCGGGATTCTGTGCGGTTCCACGCAGAATGGGGCGATCGGGGCTGAGTGCGTTCTTGCGGAAGCTGATGAGGTGCTCATCATTCACCATGGCGCGAATGGTCTCGTCGTCGATGGGAAGGATTTTGGCGACTTCGTGCGAGGTGCGGAAGCCGTCAAAGAAATGCATGAACGGAAGACGCGCTTCAAGGGTAGCGATCTGCGCTACCAGGGCGAGGTCATGCACTTCCTGCACGGAGTTCGACGCCAGCATGGCCCAACCAGTCGCACGGCAGGCCATCACGTCAGAGTGGTCGCCAAAGATCGACAAAGCATGCGTCGCCAGGGTGCGGGCGGTAACGTGCATGGTGGCCGGGGTAAGCTCACCGGCGATCTTGAACATGTTGGGAATCATGAGCAGCAAGCCCTGCGAGGCGGTGAAGGTGGTTCCGAACGCACCGGCCTGTAATGCGCCATGAAGCGCGCCGGCGGCTCCGCCCTCGCTCTGCAGCTCTTCAACGATGGGCAACGCGCCCCAAATATTTTTCTTTCCCTCGGAGCGCCACTGATCGGCCCACTCGGCCATTGGCGACGAGGGGGTGATGGGGTAGATGGCGACGACTTCAGAGAGTCGATAGGCAACCGAGGCTGCAGCCTCATTGCCATCGAGAATTATCATTTCCTTAGCGTTTTTCGCTTCACTCATTCCGTTTGCCTCATAAGGCGGCGCAAGAGTGTTCAGCCGCCAAGTTGAGTGTCGTTTTGATGGTGCAATGGCAGCAGTGATGGGTGACACAAGCGGGCCACTTAATCCCACATTGTGAAGCGGGTTTCATGAAGTGAATAACTGCGGCAACGCGGAAGGCGTCAGGAAAATGAACGAGATGCGAGCAGTTATGAGTATCGATCAGCGCGCAGCGAGCATCATGAGCCGAGCAGCACTGAGACCTTCGCCATCCACTGAGGGATTTCGAGCTTCTGCGGACAGAGCGGCTCGCAACTGCCGCAACTGGTGCAGGACGCGGCGCGCTGCGAATCGCTGAACAGAACCTTGTAGCGAATGCGGGTGCTCACCACATCGTTGTGGGTGTGCGTGTAGTTGAAGAGCTCAAGGTTGCCGGGAATGTCGACTCCGTTGGGGCACGGCAGGCAATAGCCGCAGCGCGTGCATGGAACCACGGCGCGCGCCATGTACTTCTCCCGGATCTGCGTGATGAACTCCGCTTCCTCGGGGCCGAAGTAGCCGATGCACGAGTCATCGGCGTAGGCGAGATTCTGCTCGACCTGCTCCATGGTGCTCATGCCGCTTAGGACCAGCGAAACCTCGGGTTGGTTCCAGAGCCACTGCAAAGCCCACTCGGCGGGAGTCCGCTTGATGGGAAACTCCTCGATGAAGTCGCGAATGTCCGGCGGCGGATCGGCAAGGCGGCCGCCAAGCAGCGGTTCCATGACAACAACGGCCAACCCTTTGTGCGCGGCTAACTGCAGTCCGCGTGTGCCGGCCTGATTTTCAGTGTCCATGTAGCTGTACTGGATCTGACACATAGTCCAAAGTTCGCTGCCGTTCACGATGTCGTAAAACGCAGGATAGTCGCCATGGAAAGAAAATCCGAGGTGCCTGATGCGCCCGTCGGCAAGCGCCGCTTCGGCCCTGGCTAGCAGATTATGTTCCAGAACTACATCGCGCCAGACGTCTTTGTTGAGCGCGTGCAAGAGATAGAAATCAACGTGATCGGTCTGGAGCTTTTTGAGTTGCTCATCAAGATACCGATCAAAATCGTCGGTGCTCTTAACCAGCCAGACAGGGAGTTTAGTGGCAACTTTTATCCGCTCGCGGTAGCCGGCCTGCAATGCCTTGCCGACAAGAACTTCGCTTTGCCCTTCGTGATAGGGATAGGCGGTGTCGAGATAGTTCACGCCATTGTCGATGGCGTGGCGGATCATGCGTATGGCTTCTGCTTCGTCGATATTCGCGCTGTTGCGTTGGCCATCGAGCGAAGGAAGGCGCATGCAGCCAAAGCCAAGAGCCGAGGGCTTCCAGTCGAGAGGTCCAAAACTTCGGTATTGCACGTTCTATCTCACTTGCGGAATTTGGAGAGGATTCTACTCCAAAGCAGGCTGAGAGACATGTAATTCGGCGCACATGACTTCAGCGTGTGGGTAACAGCGAAGAAAACAGGCTGCTTGAGTCGCAATGACTGGCCGCCTGCAGCAAAGCCCTGCGCGAACCGCAGGGCTTTGCTGTTGCAGTGATAGAAAGAGGCTGCGTTCTATTCCCGTGAGTGGGTCCAGCGGAGACCGAAGGAATAGGTAGGTTGATAGTACTCGCGCTGAATCATGTACTCCGAACTTCCCTGATAGAACCCGAAGACTTCGTTATTCAGATTTAGACCGGAGACCAATAGGCTCAGGCCATGGTGCAGGCCGATTGTTCCTTGAGCATCAACTTGCACATGCGAGTAGAAGTAAATATCGCTGAGTGGACCATTGACGCCACCAGCCATGCCGTCCTGGTACTGGTAGCCGTAGATGCTGGCCTGGTTATAGGAGACCCCAACGCGTGCCGAATAACGACCGCGGTCGTACGTTGGGCTTATGTTAAACATGTTTGGCGAGTTGCGCAGCAGGCGAGGATTGTCAGAGCGTCTGGGAATACCGCTTGTCCGCGATCCGATGTAACTGTAATTGGCCGAGAGCCCCAGTCCACCGAGAAGACCAGGAAGAGCCGTGTAGTGCTGAAGGTACGAAGCCTCAAAGCCACTGAGCCAGGCGCTGCCGGCATTCACAGGTTGAGTTGCCAGGTAATTACCGCGATCCGCAGACGGCGCACCTGGAGGCAGATAGTTGGTGAGTTGGGAGGTGGTATAGATAATGGGATCCCGGAGTGACTTGTAGAAGTAGCCGGCAGAGACAATCCCGAAAGGCCGCAAGTAATGGTCATAGAGGACATCAATATCGTCGCCTGTTTCAGCTTTGAGGTTGGCATTGCCAAAACTGACTGAATATTTATTGGCTCCATTGCCTGAGACCGTCCAGCTGAGCGGCTGGGCGATATCCTGCGGATCGGGTCGCGAGAGGCCACGAGCGTAGATGACGCGCACGTAGCTGTCGGTCCCAGCATTAAAGCGCAGCGAGGCGCTGGGCAGAAGCGTGTAGTAAGAACCTGAAAAGGCATTCGGAGCGACACTGGTATCGCCGAATGCCAAGTTGTGAACATTGTCACGGGTGTCTTCAACTCGCAGGCCAGCGATCAATCGAACGCCATTCGCGAAGTCGATGGTATTCATCACGTAACCGGCACTGACCTTTTCCAATAGCGAAAATTGGGAAGGGTCCAGGCCTTGCGTGCTATCCAAGGAAAAGTCCGCAGGGTGGGCGTTGATGTAGGCCATCACGTCCTCGGCGTTTGGGTTGTAGCCCATCGGATAAGCCCCGCCGTTGTAAAAATGCTTGTATACCAAACGATTGGGGAACGTGGTCATTGCAATCGACCCGTTCGGCGTAATCGTCACATTATAGGTGTCGGCGTACTTATGCTCGTTTCGGAACTTGCCGCCGTACTCGAGCACCGCAGAGCGATAGCCAAAGTGATAACGGAGTGCCCCGGAACCCCCGACGCCGAGATTCAACTGAGCGGCAGTACCAAGGCTACGACTCACGTGGTCGAGCGTATAGCCGCTGGGGTTGCTGTACGCCTCGGAATAGCAGGCCTGATTCCACTGCGGCAGATATATGTTTTTGGTCGAGCCGGCGGCGAACTGGCACGAACTGGTACTCAGGTCAGAATTGAAGCTGGCGGATGTGTAAGGCACGTCGCCGTAGGAGGCGTGCCCCACATTGGCCTCCCATGCATACCAGGTGCTCTTGAAGACGTGATTGCCACCAAGTAACAGGTTGCCTACCTGAATCCTTGGATGGCGGAGCTGCGTTCCGAAGGATGGCACACCACCGCACGGGCCGGTTCCAGCGCCAGCACAACCTTGGTTGTCTGGGTTGAGCAAAGTAATGCCGGGCGTATTGTCCACCAGCGAGTACGCATAGCGATTGCCGGCGTTCAGGAAGCTGGAATAGAGGAAGCGGGCATAGACATTCGAACCGCTGCGGATGCGATAGTCGGCACTGCCTGCGAGACCCCAGCGTGAGCGGAAATACAGGTACTCGCGGATATCCATGGCATCAAACCATCTTTCGGATGATCCGTTGCCGAGTGTTGCGACATCAGGAACGGGTTCGATATCGTCGATTCCTCTCCCTTCCCAATCGTACGAACCGCCTCCAATGATGCCGAACTTTTTGCTCGCACCGAAGCGACGGCCAATTGTGGCAGTTTCCGTTGTGTTGCCGCGTCCGTTGACAATCGGAGTGTATCCGCCCAGACCGGTAACCTCAATGGTCGGTGTATCGCTGGCCGTCTTGGTAATGAGATTCACCGATCCGCCAATTCCGTCGCCTTCCATGTTAGCCTGCAGAGTTTTGCTTACCTGAACCGAATCGACCAGGCTGGCGGGCAATGCATCGAACTTTATCTGGCGTACACCCGGTTCTTCCGAGGGCAGGTTGACGCCGTCCACAGTCGTGTTCGTCAGGCGCGGCTCCGTACTGCGTACCTGCACATATTTGCCTTCACCCTCGTCACGCTCCAGAGTGACACTGGGCATGCGGCCAAGTGCGTCGGCGAGATTTGCATTGGGAAGACTGGTGATGACCTTGTTGGGCATTACCTGAATCAGGTTGTCGGATGCACGCTCAATATTGAGAGCTTCAGCTTCCGCCGAGGCGCGCCCGGAATTTACTACAATCGCCTCTTTGTCGCTGGGGATCTTGAGATGGACATCAAGATTGGCAGTTTGCCCGGGTGCCACGATCACTCGCTGGACAAGAGGATCGAGTCCCACATAAGTGATAGCCAAGCTGTAGGCTCCGGGCGCGAGATCATTGACATAGAAGCGACCTTGCTCATTTGTGGATGCCGTAAGACTCGGACTGGCAATGGCAATCTGTGCGCCCTGAAGAACAACGCCGTTTGGATCGGTGACGGTACCCGAAATTGCCCCGTGTGCCTGTGCGTCAACTCGGGCAACAAACCCGCCAACCAGCAATGCTAGAGCGACAATCGGGGGAAATCGGAGTGCGAACTGAGCACGGAGGAACATTGGCTTCTCCTTGGAATGATTGAATTCGGCATCGACTTGCTACGCAGGTGGGCAAACGGACTTGGAAGAGCAAGAACCGAACGCTGCTCGATGAATTACTGAGGAGATCTTAGAAAGGGAGTGTTACATCACAGTCAAACCAAAATGACGTGATTGTGACGGGTTTTTTGCAGGTTTGGAAGTCGAACGAGCGACAACACTACATGAGCGAGGCTTTTGCGGCGGACACCGACAATCTCAAAGCAGGAGCGGCGAGAGCCACTCATTGTTGATTGTTGAACTGAAGTGCGGCACCGCAAGCACTCCAGCCCGAGGTGAGACGGATCGCTAGCGTTAATCTTGCTTTGTTGCCGGGTTTGGCCTCACCGGCGTGGCCGCGTCCTTCCCTGCTACTGTCGTCCACTCGCGGACGTACCAACGCTTGACGACGCCATTGGCTACATACGGGTCGTCTTTGGCGAATCGCTCGGCCACCTGGGGTGAGTCGCTTTGAAAAAGTAGGATGGCGGCGTCTGGAGGGTTGGCTAATGCGCCTCCCAGGACGAGTTCGCCGCGCTCACTTGCGGCCCAGGCCTTGGCCAGGTGCGCATCGCGGAATTGCGTACGGCGCGTGATGTAGTCGTCTGCAACTTCATAAAACAAAAGATAATGCATACAAACCTCCCCTCGCATTTTCCAACATTGCGCGCCTGGCGCATAACCTTCCTCGGAAGTCTGTCCATGATTCCAAACTCAATTGGCAATCATGGGAAGGTTCCTCGGCGGATGGCGGTATCGGCAATGTGCCAAGTCTGAAATATCTGAATTGTAGCCAATTCCCATCCGTCCGTACCCTCCCCTTACCTCTTAATACGGCCGATAGGGCAACCATTTTCACCTCGCAAACCAAGCAGAATCAGCATCTGCCTGTGAAAGCCAATGTGCTCATTGATCAATATGAGACCGTTGGCTTCAAGTTCAAGACCAGCCATTTTTAGCCAAAAATGCCTAGGGATAGCAGCAAATTGCGTCATACTCGCCAACCGTTGACCGCTGAAGACCGATCACTTACAACTGATCGCTGACCAGTTGTTCGGATGTCCACTGGTTCCGATATGATGGCCTAGACCGGAATCAACCATATGGATCTTGGACTTACAAACAAAACAGCATTGGTACTTGGCGGAGGCGGCGGACTTGGCCGCGCCATCTCGCTCGCGCTCGTGGCTGAAGGTGCGAAAGTCGCCGTCGCCGACATCGACGGCAAAGCCATCGCCGAAACGGAAGCGGCCATTGCATGTGCCGGCGGTGTCAGCGTCGGCCTTACCTGGGATCTCGCCGATCTCTCAAAGATCGACAGTCATATCGCCCGGATTGAATCGGATCTGGGTCCCGTTTCCGTTCTCGTAAACATTACCGGCGGCCCACCGCCAACCACGGTGGCAGGTCAAGACCCGGACCTGTGGTTAAAACATTTTCAAGCGATGGTGCTTTCCGTCATTGCCATCACCGATCGCGTTTTACCTGCGATGCGAGCGGCTAAATGGGGACGCATCATTACAAGCACCTCGTCCGGAGTGGTCTCGCCTATTCCGAATCTCGGCATATCCAACGCACTCAGAATGTCGCTCGTTGGCTGGTCCAAAACGCTGGCGCGCGAGGTTGCCGGCGACGGAATTACGGCCAACATTATTCTGCCTGGTCGCGTTGCTACGGACCGCATCAAGTTTCTTGATGAGGCGAAGGCGAAGCGTGAAGGCCGCACGGTTGAAGACGTTTCCGCCGAGAGTACACGCAGCATTCCCGTTGGCCGGTACGGCAAACCAGAGGAGTACGGCGCAGCCGTAGCCTTTCTGGCAAGCGAGTGCGCCGCATACATCACAGGTTCCGTCATCCGCGTAGATGGCGGGTTGATCGCAAGTATTTGAGTGCTGTTTCGAATACGCATAGAACGATAGCCGAGGATGAAAAAATGGTACATGACGAAAACACAATCAAGGTTCTGGAAGGCGTTTCAACCGCTACGCTAACCACCGTGCTGCTCAAGAAGGGTTTGCGCAATGTTTGGCTGCGTGGAACCAAGCCGTTGCAACCGGGGCAGAAGCGCATCGCCGGTCCGGCGTTCACGCTGAGGTTTGTACCCGCGCGTGAAGATCTGGCGACGCCGGAGTCGTGGGCTTCGCCAGTCTCTACGCGTGCAGCCATTGAGGCCATGCCCGCGGGGTGCATCGCAGTCGTCGATGCCATGGGCGTGACCGATGCCGGCATCTTTGGCGACATTCTCTGCGAGCGCATCAAGTATCGCGGAGTGTCCGGCCTTGTCACCGACGGCGTCGTGCGCGATGTAGCCGGAGTGATCGCCACCGGTCTGCCGGTCTGGTGCCGTGGCGCGGCCGCCCCGCCGTCCGTTGCCGGCCTTACTTTCGTCGCGTGGCAGGAGCCGATCGCATGTGGTGGCGTGGCTGTTTTTCCTGACGACACCATTGTGGTCGACGAGGATGGCGCAGTCGTGATTCCCAAAGCGCAGCTTGAAAGCGTGCTCGAAGCTGCCGTTGAGCAGGAGAGATTTGAGGGGTGGATCGTGAACGAGGTGCGCAGCGGCGTTCCGTTGCCCGGCCTGTACCCCGCCAACGCCGAAACCAAGGCGCGCTATGAAGCATTCCGCACAGAACAAACAAAGAACAAATAGCCGAGTTCGATCGAGGAACAACCAATTATGTCCAACGGCCTGCGCAAAGGGTTGACCAACTACGGCGATGACAGCTTCTCGCTTTTTCATCGCAAGGTCTTCATCAAGGCCATGGGATACTCCGACGATGCCCTCGACCGTCCGATTGTCGGCATCACCAACACCTACAGCGACTACAATCCGTGCCACGGCAACGTTTCTGACCTGATTGAAAGCGTGAAACGCGGCGTGCAGCTTGCGGGCGGCCTGCCGATGGTGTTTCCCACCATCTCCATTCACGAGACCTTCGCGTATCCCACGTCGATGTTTCTGCGTAACCTGATGGCGATGGACACCGAGGAGATGATCCGCGCGCAGGCCATGGATGCGGTGGTGGTGATCGGCGGCTGCGACAAGACGCTGCCCGCGCAAGTGATGGCCGCAGCCAGCGTGGATCTGCCAACCGTTGTGGTTCCCACCGGCCCCATGGTGGTGGGACATCATCGAGGAGAGGTGCTCGGCGCATGCACCGACTGCCGCCGCCTGTGGGCGCAGTTCCGCGCAGGCCAGAAGGACATGGCCGAGATGGACCTGATCGGCGGACGCCTTGCCCCCTCCGTGGGAACCTGCGGCGTGATGGGAACCGCAAGCACAATGGCCTGCATTGTTGAAGCGATGGGCCTTGCGCTGCCTATGTCCGCAACTGCGCCCGCGCCACATGCAGACCGCCGCCGCATCGCAGAAGCGAGCGGCAAGTGCGCTGCGGAGATGGCTGTGTGCGGATCACCGGTACCGAGCCAGTTGATCACAAAAGCGTCGGTTCGCAACGCGATGATTGTGCTGCAGGCGATCGGTGGATCGACGAATGGACTAATCCACTTGACCGCCATGGCGGGCCGCGCGGGCATTCAACTCGACCTCGACGAGTTCGACAAGCTGGGCCGCGAAGTTCCTTTACTGCTTAACCTGAAGCCTTCAGGTGCGCACTATATGGAGCACTTTCACTACGCAGGCGGATTGCCTGCGCTGCTGCGCGAACTCAAAGCCCTGCTCGATCTCGACGCGCCAACCATCGCCGGCGCTACGCTGGGCGATATGATTGCGCAGGCCGAAGAGGCTCCTGGACAGGATGCAATTCGCAGCGTAACTGCGCCGCTCAAGAAGGAGGGAGCCATGGCCGTTCTGCATGGCAACCTTGCTCCGCGCGGAGCAGTGATTAAACAGTCGGCGGCCTCACCCGAGCTGATGCGTCACACTGGCCGCGCCGTCGTCTTCGATTCAGTTGAGGACATGATGGCGCGTATGGACCAGCCCGATCTCGATGTCAGTGCCGATGACATTCTGGTATTGCGCAATGCAGGCCCCATCGGTGCACCCGGCATGCCTGAGGCGGGCTACCTGCCGATTCCTATGAAACTGGCAAAGCAGGGCGTGAAAGACATGGTCCGCATCTCTGATGCGCGCATGAGCGGCACGGCATTTGGAACCATCGTGCTACATATTACGCCGGAGTCGGCAGCCGGCGGTCCGCTCGCCGTTGTGCAAACGGGTGACCAGATTGCACTGGACGTTGAGGCTCGCCGCATCGAACTTCTCATTGACGAGGCCGAACTCGAGCGACGCCTTGCCGCGTGGAAGCAGACGATGCACAGGGAGCCACCTGTGCGCGGCTATGCGAGGCTGTTCGACGACTCGATTCTGCAGGCAGACCAGGGCTGTGACTTTGATTTTCTGTTGCGCGAAGGACCGGCGACGCGAAAGCACCCGTAGGCCCGATATTGCATCCAAATAACTAAGAGCAAGGACCACGCAGAGTGTGGTGACCGCTTTTGATTGACTTGTGTTTTGCAGCCGCGAATAATTGAGTTGGCGTCGACTAAAGCCGTATGGATATCTACGAAGAGATCGTTAAGCTGAAACGCAACGGGCACAAGGGCGCCGTGGCCACCATCGTAAGTGTGCGCGGCTCCATCCCTTCGTTCAGAAGCGCCAAGATGCTGGTGCGCGACGACGGCACGATTGCCGGGACCATCGGCGGCGGTTGCGTTGAAGCCGAAGTCTGGCAGGCGGCTCGCGAGGTGATGGCCAGCGAAAAGCCTCGCACGCTGACCTTCGATCTCAATCAGGATCCGAAGTACGACACCGGACTGGTGTGCGGCGGAACGCTAGAAATCTTCATTGAACCGGTGCTGCCTACGCCGGTGCTCTACATCTTTGGCGGCGGACACGTAGGCTGCGAGTTGAGCAAAGCCGCAACTCGCGCGGGTTTCGACGTGATTGTGACTGACGACCGCGAGGCGTATGCCAACAAGGAACGATTCCCTGAAGCGGCTGAAGTGATTGCAGAAGTTTTCGATCAGGCTTTGGCCCGCCTCGCACCCAGCGAATCGTCGTACATCGTCATTGTTACCCGAGGACACCGCGACGACATGCGCGTGCTGCGCTGGGCTGTGCAGACACAGGCGAAGTACATCGGCATGGTCGGCTCAAAACGAAAGGCGATCACGGTATTCCGCGAGCTGGTAAAGGAAGGGTTGAGGCCCGAACTTTTTGAGCGGGTCCACTCACCCGTTGGGCTCGACATTGGCGCCATCACGCCGGACGAGATCGCAATCGCGATCACGGCCGAGTTGATCGGCATCCGTCGCAAGGTGGAGCGCCCGCTTCCGCACATGAGCTGGTTCCACAAGTACAAGCTAGACGCTGCCGATGTTTCAGGCGAAGCGGTTGGTGGAACCGGAGACTCCTGCACGAATGCGGATAAACTCACCTGATTTGCTATGGTCTCCCCATGGAAGGTAAGAGCAGAATCTGCGGCATCATTCTCTCCGCTGGAGCGTCTTCGCGCATGGGGCGCGACAAGGCGCTGCTACCCTGGCCCCCCGTTGCACCGAGCGCAACTCAAAGCCACGCCGGGACTCTGCTTTCCGCTTCAATCGAAGCGCTTAATCCATTTGCTGAATCCGTGATTGTTGTTGCCGGGAAAAATGCAGAAAGCCTTATCCCGATCGCTGACGCGCATGGAGCGTTGCTCGTAGAAAATCCAGCACCGGAGCATGGGCAATTCAGTTCGCTGCAAATCGGGCTCAGAGAGTTGGTCGCGCGAGGGTTCGATGCGGCCATGATCACGCTTGTGGATTGCCCTCCACTGCGCTATGCGAGCCTGCAAAAACTACGCGATGCGTTCGAGGCGGCAATCAGACGCGGCATGTGGGGCGTCGCTCCCGAACATGGTGGTAAACGCGGGCATCCGCTGGTTGCCGGCCGCGCGCTTGTAGACGCATTTCTGGATGCGCTGGTTACGAGCAATGCACGCGCCGTAAGACGCCAGCACGATGAGTTGATTGAGCCAATCCCCGTGCCGGATGCACTGCTGACTGTGGACATGAACACACCGGAAGAGTATGCCACTCTCGCACTCGGCAAGATAACGCATATCTAATTTGTGATGCTATTGCTTTGCAGCGATCTGGTTGAGCGCCGCGGTGAGTGCGTCGATGGCAAGGTGGCTGGCATGAACGGAGGCAGGAGGAAGTCCACCGATGGCTTGCGTCAATTGCTCCCGCGTCAGTTCCCTTGCCTGCTGAATCGTTTTGCCCTGCACGAGCTCCGTGAGCGCCGATCCACATGCCATGGAGCACACGCAGCCTTTGGCAAGAAAACGAATCTCCTCGATGCAGCCGCCGGTTACTTTGAGTGAGAGTTTGAGCACGTCGCCGCAGGCCGGATTCTCAATCTGTATTGAGGCATCCGGCTCACGAACTTCACCCGCGTTGCGCGGGTGTTCGAAATGATCGAGGACTTCAGGAGAGTACATTCAGGTCGGCTTGCAGGCGCATCTGCCTGAGCTCGAGAATCTCCGTAATCAGAAACAGATCGGTAAGCAGCGCACGCACGTGCATGGAGGCATTCAGGTTGTCGATGAGCTGCGAGCTGATGGCCGGCTGCGTCAACACCATCTCAAAGACGGCAAGCGCATTTTGCGCGTCTCTTGCAAGTACCGCGAAGAATGCCTGATAGCGATCGACAGGAGATAGCTGCTCCTGCTTCACGAGGTCTGCGCAGCACGTATCTATTCCACGCAGTGATTCAATCATGCGGGCCAGGTGATCGCGCAACTGTCTGCCGGAGGGATTGCCTTCATCCGTCTGCAGGCCTTGTGCCGCATACGAAAGCATGTACTCGTATCCGGCCTCGATCTTTTCGCATCGTTCCTGAATATCAGTCTGCATCGCTGGGAGCGTAACCCGGACCTTTCTTCGACTCGTCGATCATCCATCGCTGCGGATCGTGCTCTTCAAGATAGAAGTCACGGTTCATGTAGCCAAAGACCATGGACTTGGTGATGGGCAGCTTCTCCGGCCTGATGCCGAAGTACACGTGAACGATGATCAAGGCGATGAGACCGACGCCGGCAAGTCCGTGCAACACGTACATCATGCCCCAGGTGAAATCGCCAAAGACGTACGGGTTGCGAGTGAAGATTCCGAAGGTGTTCACGCGCTTCATCATGAACAGGCCCGTGACCATGGCCGCGAGGCCCGAACACAGGATGACGAAGTGATAGAACTTGTTTTCGAGCGGATACTTCGCAAAGCGATCGGGCGGCGGAGCTTCCTTGCCGAGCGCGCGCTCCATGCGGCGCTTGGCATCGCGTAAGTCGATCTTGTCAGGCCAGATGGACCAGAAGTCGAGCCAGAACGAAGCGTGCACGATGTGGAAGATGATGGACGCCGTCAATACAATGCCTGCGATCCAGTGGTACGTGACCCAATCGAACTGGACGCCCACCTTTGGCAGAAATGCCGTGATGAGCAAAGCGAACATCGAGATGGCCATGACCCAATGGAAGGCGCGCGCAACGAACGAGTGACGCGGAACGCGCTCGGGAACCGACGCGATGGTTGCGGGCGTGTCGTTAACCGCGAACTTTTTGGGTTTGGCGAAGATGCCCACGTAGAGTGCGTGCACGATCATGAAGAGCAGGCCGGCGATGGCGCATACCCAGATGAGAGACCACGCAATGTGAGTCGGGACGGAATTGCCCCATGGACCGATTGCCCACTGAATTAAGCCCATGTCGCCTCCTGCACGCCGCCGATGGCGCGCTTTACAAGGTTTCTCATCAACGGAATCTTGTATGCGTTGAACTGCAGCGGAACTGCGCCCTGAACGGCCAGCTTGCCGGCCATCTCGCCCGTGTCGGCGTTCGCGGGCCTGCCGCTTACGGCAGCCTCGACTGCTTTAAGCCGCATTGGCCTCGGAGAGACGGCGTTGACCGCGATGCGAATGCTATCGATGTTGCCGCCAGAAATCTTCATGGCCGAAGCCACGTTCATCAGCGGGAAGTCCCACACGTTGCGGTCGCGGACTTTCTCGAAATAGAACTTTGCGCCTGCCCAGGTGCTGGGAATCCGAATTGAAGTGAGCAGTTCGCCGGGCTTGATGATGTTCAGGCGGGTGATGTCGATGTCAGGGCCGACGAAGTAATCTTCAGCGTCTACGACCTTCTCGCCCTTCGGTGTCTGAATGACGAACTTGGCATCGAGCACAATCAAGGCCGGAGCGGAGTCTGAGGGATGAACGGCAACGCAACGGCTTGCACCGAAGATTGCATGCTCGCGGTTGCGGCCAACCGGCGTGTCAGCGTAACAAATGTTGCCGCCGGCGCGGTAGCAAGGCCATCCGTCGCGGTAGTACCAGCAGCGCGTGTCCTGCGATACGTTGCCGCCCAGCGTTCCCTGGTTGCGGATCTGGGGTGACGCGACCAGTTCCACAGCATCGGACAGTACGCCGTACTTTGACTTGACGGTTGGGTGTTTCGCAATCTCGGTCAGCGTGGTCATGGCGCCGATCTCTAGACCGTCGCTCGTCTCGCGAATACCCGTGAGTTCACTTATGCCGCTCAGGTCGACGAGAATCTTGGGCTTCTTGATGCGGTCTTTGAGCCAGTCGAGGCTGTCCATACCGCCGGCCATGATCCAGGCGTCTTCCCCGTGCTGCTGCAGCAGCTTTTGCGCATCTGCCGCCGACGTTGGCTGCAGCAGATCAAAAGCCGGCATTACATCTTTTATTACCGCCATTGCTCTCTCCGTTCACATCGCTATCAGATGTGGGCCATCAGGGGATGTTGCATCGGACGTCCGGCTTCCAACGACGTCAGAATGGTATCGGCATTGACAGGCGTACGCTGGAACACTTCGTCGCCAAGGGCGTCACTAATTGCGTTCAGAATCGCCGCGCAGCCGCCGCCTACCGGAGGCTCGCCGCAGCCGCGCGCACCCACCGGAGTCTCCGGATCGGGGATGTTCAGCGCGTTCCACTGCATGCTTACAGGCAGGTCGAGAATGGTGGGCGGCTTGTTTTGATAGAAGCGCCGGGCTACCGTGGCTCCGTATTCGGGATCGATGACCCACTTTTGTCCGATTGCATGCGCAATGCCCAGCGTGGAGCGGCCGAGCACCTGGCCACCGAGTGCGGCAGGATGGACCACCGTGCCTACGTCCGCATACCCGAGGTAGTCGACGATCTTGTAGATGCCCGTTTCCTTGTCGATTTCTACTTCAGCAAAGCATGCGAGGAAGGAATAGGTATCGCCGTCGTGCGGGAACTTGTCACTGGCCGTTGCGATCAATCCCTGCCCGGCAAGGGTTGCGACTGCATTCTTGGTGACCTTGTTTACGTCCGGATTGACCTCATGCCCGTCGTAGATGCCTCCGAGTTGAATGGCTTTTTGCGCGGCCTGCGCAAAGCTCATGCCGCTGCCGCCACCTTTGCGGAACACGCGCAGGTTGGCGACTTCGTAGTCGTCTGGCTGACCGCCGAGCGATTTTGCTGCGACTTCCTTCAGTCTCTGCTTGCACTCAAGGCCGACGGCGTGCCCGGCACGCGTCATGGCGTGGACGGTTTGACTGCCGCCGGAGTGGCATGTGAACGGCAAGCCCTTGGAGGTATCGCCCCAGACGATATCGACTGAGTCCCAGGGAATATCGAGAACTTCAGCGGCAGCGCGGTGCACATCGCTTACAGCTTCCGTGCCGAGGTTGCCGATTCCGGTATGGATGCGTACGCGGCCCTCTGGCGTGAGCACGATAAGCCCGTCGAAGCCGACTGTGCCGCCGTGGTAGCCGCTAAGCGCCACGCCCACACCGCGGACTTTTGTCCCACTTTGTTTTTGCTTGCGCGCTACCCTCTCGTTCCACTTGAACTGCTCGGCGCCATAATCGATCGCCTGCTTCAGGAAGCAACTGGTCGTGTAGCTCCGCTTTCCCGTGCGTTCGCTTACTGGTCCGAGCTCCGCCTTGCCTTCAGGGCTGTTGATGCGGCGCACGGCAACCTGATCGAGGCCGAGCTTGCGAGCCGCCTTGGCCAGAATCGGCTCCATTATGGCGACGGCCTGCATACCGCCGGGCGCACTCTGCGCGCTTCGCGGAATCGTATTTGTCGCCACGGTTACGTTGCGCCAACGCATGGTCTTCGGCTGATACAACAACGAAGCGATACTGCCGCATGCGCCTCCGTCTCCATTGGAGCCGTAGGAACCCGCGTCGGATACCAGGAACATATCCAGTGCGGTAATACGGCCATTCTTATCGAAGCCTGCTTTCACCCGCGAACTGATGCCGGGACGCGCACGGCCAATGAAGTGCTCTTCCTCGCGGCTGATGCGCATCATCACCGGAGCATTCAACTTCTTTGAAAGCAAGGCCGGAATGACCAGTGTTAGAGCGCCAGTAATCTTGCTTCCGAACCCACCGCCCGTGTATTCGCTGACAAATACGACCTTATCCTCAGGCATCTGCATCCAGCGGGCAATTGCAGGAACGGTTTGTTGAGTGCTTTGCGTGCCGGTATACAGGAAGAGCTTGCCGTTCTGCCAGTGGGCCATGGTGGAGCGTGTTTCGAGGCACTGGTGACTCACATCTTCGGTGTGAAAGGTCTCGTCGAGCACGAGCGCCGCCTCTTTGAAACCTGCGTCGATATCACCGAAGGACCAGGTTTCCGGTGCGTGCCCCATCGGCATGCGCCCCTGATCCAACTCAGCAAATTCTTCTTTCGTCCACTTAAGCTCAGTGAGCGTCATTCCCCTGGGCGCAGGCGGTGGCGGTTGCTGCCATACATTGCCGTCGGTCCGT
This sequence comes from uncultured Acidobacteriaceae bacterium, assembly GCA_963832645.1. Taxonomy (GTDB): domain Bacteria; phylum Acidobacteriota; class Terriglobia; order Terriglobales; family Acidobacteriaceae; genus Telmatobacter. Next base: position 320,252 of record CAWHUU010000010.1, on the reverse strand, counting down.
GCATTTGGACCACCTGGCCGGAGGCTTTCGATCGGGTCAATGACAAACGGGAGCGGTTCGATTTCGATTTCAATCTTCTCAATGGCCTCGGCGGCTGTGAGTTCATCGACTGCGGCCACCGCGAGAATCGGCTCGCCCTGGTACATGGGTTCGTCGGCCAGCGCCAGTTCACCCCACTTATCTGCCTTGATCGTCGTGCCGTTGTCGTTTACGTAATCGGCGTGGCCTGGAACATCGGCAGAGGTGAGGATGCCCTTGACGCCGGGCATGGCGAGTGCCTTTTCCGCATTGATGCTCTTTATCCGACCATGGGGCACGGGGCTGAGCACCAGCCGGCAAAAGAGCATGCCTTCAGCTCGGAAATCCTCGGCGTACTTCGCTCGCCCGGTGACCTTGGGGACCAGATCAACGGTCGAGTAATCTTTGCCGATGAGTTTGTAGCCGGAGCCAAATGGAAGCGGCTTCTGATTTTCAGCTTGCATTGACTGATTTGGCGCCTTATCAGGCATGATCAAGCCCTCCTCATATACTCTGCAGCGCGCATCATGGAATCCAGAATCTTCATGTAGTCCTGGCACCGACAAAGATTGCCGGAGAGTCCCTGGGCCATCTGTTCACGCGTCGGGTTGGGGTTTTCCTTTAGGTAGCCAACGCCCGACATGACGAAGCCCGGCATGCAGAAAGCGCACTGGAAGCCCTGCTCGTCTACAATTGCCTGCTGCACCGGGTGCAGCTTGCCGTTTGGCGCTTGAAGGCCCTCGATAGTCGTCACTTTGCGGCTGCGGACCGTGTGAGTGAGAACCGAGCAACTGTAGACCGGCACATCGTCGATCAATACCGTGCAGGAGCCGCACTCGGCGCGGTCGCAGCCGAGCTTGGTGCCGGTGAGCCCCAGTTTGTAGCGCAGCGTCCACGCCAGAGTTTCCTGTTTCATCACGTCAACGCGCCGGTCGGTGCCGTTCACGTTGATGGTGATCAGACGGTCGCCCAACGACATTTGACCGTGAACAACCGACGAGATGAGCTTGTAATTTGCCGCGGCAACCACGCCACCGCTCGCGATCACCCCGAGGATGAACTTGCGCCTGGTGACATTCCTGGACGTGCCTTCGGTCTCTCTCAGCTCCGGAATCTCTGACATGGCCGATACTCCCGATTTTCAGTTTTCACTTGTTTCTGTTTTCACGCGATCTAGCGGAGGAGCAGCATTCGGGTGCAATGCTGGGCCTTATCTTAGCTCCGCAATCCAACCTTTGTGAAGGGAACCACAAAAAAATTGGTATGACAGCATGACAACCCCGCGCAATTGACCCACGAAAGATAGATGGCAGTGCACAAATTGTTGATTTGATGTGAGCTGACACCAATTCACGCCTCGGACATGTCTTTCCCTTTAGCCTCATGCCCCATTGATGCCAATCCCGCCAACGCAAGCGCTACAACAATAACGGTAACTGCGAGAACAGCCGGGTAGTTGCCCCAGCGCTCGGCCGCAAGCGCCTGGCCTTTGCCGTTCCACGATGTGATGAGTCCTCCCAATTGATACGCGAAACCCGGAGCTGTGGCACGTACCGGCGCGGGAGACAGCTCAGTGAGGTAAGCAGGGACCACTCCCCACGCACCCTGCACCATGAACTGCATGAGGACGGCACCTGTGCCCAGCACGAAGGCCGAATGTCCGTAAGCGTAGAGCGGGATCACAGGAATCGAAAGCAAAGCCGCGGTGACGATTGCGCGCTTGCGGCCCCATTTGTCAGACAGAATTCCGAAAACAAAACCACCCGCGATGGAGCCAAATCCGTAAAGAACTCCGATCAATCCGATGGTCTCCGGCGAAAGCTTTGCCGCTACGGCAAGGAACGTTGGATATACGTCCTGGGTGCCGTGCGAGAAGCTCATGAAAGCCGTCATGAGCAGCACAAGGAAGATGAACGTGGGCATGAACGCGGTAAGGTTCTGCAGCAAATGGGGAGTTGCCGTTCCCATCGCAGATCGAGCCGCCCGCTTTTTTGCGCCGGCGAGCCACACCGGAGACTCCGGCACGCGCACCAGAACCAGAATCACCAGAAGCGCCGGTATTGAGCCGAGAATAAAGAGCCCTCGCCAGCCGATTTTGTCGAAGAAGAGCCCGAAGGCGGCGGACGCGAGGATCGACCCAAGTGCGTAGCCCTCTTGCAGAATCCCGGAAAATACGCCGCGGCCTTCTTTGGGCAGCGATTCAAACGCAAGCGCGGCTCCAACGCCCCACTCGCCCCCCATGGCCACGCCGAACAGCGCACGAAGAACCAGGAGCACGTTCAACGACGGAGCAAAGGCACATGCAAATTCGATTACGGAAAAACTCACAATGTTGACGATCAATATTGGTTTGCGTCCGTATCGATCAGCCATCATACCGAAGAGCAATGCACCCACCGGCCTGAATGCCTGCGTCATGAACACTGCGCCCAGGATTGCCGAAGGCGCCGTTCGGAACTCGCACGCGATGGCCTTTACACAGAAGACCAGCAGGAAGAAATCGAGGCTGTCGAAGGTCCAACCCAGAAATGTGCCGGCAAAGGCGCGCCGCTGATTCGGGTTTAGCCGGCGGAAATCGTCCATGACTGACATAGGCGGGAGGATAACAGACAAATGCCGCGCCGAGCACTCATTTGATGGCCATTATCCGCAATGGATGCATACACATCCGCACGATGGCATATTGACGCACTCCCCCGTGGCGACATTCCATATCACAATTACAGGTATTTGTTGGAACAAACATCGAAATCGAACGTCTATATAGATAAAGCGAGTATGTTCCGGACGGTTATTCCCCTTCATTTTGCCCTTCATCCCGGGCCGGTCTGCTCGCCACTCCACTAACTGAACGGCCTTGCAGGCCGAATGAAGAGGAATACATGATGAAACGTGTAGCTTTAGCAGCCGGTATTTTTGCGATGTCGGCTACCTTCGCACCGGCGCAAACCTCCACCTGGATTTCAGACCAGGCCCACAGTGAAGTGACTTTCACGGTGAAGCATCTGGGCATCTCAAACGTTCACGGAAGTTTTGGAAAAGTAAACGCGAAGATCGATCTCGACTCGGCCGACGTTGCCAAGTCGACCGTTGTGGCAACCATCGACGTTACGACCGTCGATACCGGCGTGGAAGCCCGCGATAAGGATCTGCGGGGCGCCAACTTTTTCGATGTCGAGAAGTATCCGACCGCAACGTTCACCAGCACCGCAGTTTCAAAGAACAGCACCGGGCTTACCGTTGTGGGCAATCTGGAGCTTCATGGCACTACGGTTCCGGTAACGCTGATGGTGGATGGGCCCAACGGCCCGATTAAGGCAATGGGAGGCAAAGAGCACTCGGGTTATTCGGCCACGACGACCCTTAGCCGAACCGCATTTGGAATCGCTCCTAAAATGCCCAACGCCATGGTGGGAGACGAAATTAAGCTGAACATCGACCTCGATGTTGTGAAGCAGTAAACTCGGACTGAGGCAGCGGCTGTTCAATCATATGACTGGCTTGCTGCCACAATCCTCGACGTGTTTTTCAGCCTGGGACCCGTAATGGCAAGCCTGAAACTCGAAATCGCGCAGGAACGGCCTTTCTCAAGCATCGAAGAGGAAGCGCTGTTGAACCTGATTCGCACGTCCGATTCGGTGAGCCGGGCGCTGCAGCACAAAACTCGCAAATGGGGCATTACTTCAACTCAGTACAACGTGCTGAGAATCCTGCGTGGCGCGCAGCCCCGCGGGCTTACCTGCGCCGCGATTGGCGACCGTTTGATAACCGCGGAGCCGGATATCACGCGATTGCTGGCACGACTTAAGACACTGAAGCTGATTAAGCAGCATCGCGATCGAAACGATCGCCGCGTGGTGTGGACACAGATCTCCGATGCCGGGCTGGAGCTTCTGAAGTCGATGGATCCCACGATCAATCAGCTTCCCAAGGAACTGATCGGTCATATAAGTGAGTCCGATGTTTCAGAGCTGATTCGCCTGTTGGAGCTGGCGCGGCAAAAGAGCATGGCGATGCTGGCGGCCGAAAACGGCTCCAGATAAAACGGTACGGCATCAAACTGAACGCGTCATAGATTTGAACGCATCCGTAATTTGAAGGCGTCCGAGTAGCGCGCTCGCTCCTGCTGCTTATGCTCCCATCTGCAAAATCGCAACTGAGTGGGGTGGCAGCTCGATTTGTCCGTCACCAAGAATCGCTGGGCGCGTTTCAGGAACTACGCGGTCCGGATGAGCCACGTCGTTATATGCGTCGGGCGAATCGCCGCTCAGGATGGTGATCTTCGCGTTGGCGGGATTCATGGCGCTGCCCAGATTCAGCTTCCAACGCGCCGTCGTTTCAGGATGCCGGTTGACGAGCGCAATGGCAAAACGCTGCTTGTCGTCGCTGCGGGTGATGACTGCGTCGAGAGCAGGCACGGTGTCCTTGTCCACGGTCAACAGATCGCTGGTCACCTGGCCGTCTATGACATTGGGCTGGAGGAGATCGGAGTACATCTTGAGAACGTGGAAGGTGGTGCGCTTGACGATGCCCTGGGGATGAACGTGGATCGGGCCACGTGCATTGACCACCGGGGCCATGCAGGCCATGTGAACGTACTTTGCCTGCCGCAGACATCCGTTGAGGAACGACGCGGAAAAGATGGCGTCGGCCATGGTGTAGGTTTGGTTCAGATCGTTTTCGTCGCGCTCCTGGATGAGGCCGAGCTGGTTTCCGCCGCCGCCGGGGAAGCCCGGATGATGCCAGCCGCGCAGGTTCCACTCGTCGAATGCAATCTTGATCTTGTCGCCGAATCCGTTGGCGTTGAGAAGATCGACGGCCTGCTTGATGTGCTGCTCGGGTATCGGGCCGGCAAGCATGCACTTTAAATACGGCGATGGATGAGTGCCGTGCTGCCAAAGGGCGTCCCAATAATAGTGAATTGAAATGAAGTCGAGATAGCGGCCGGCGGCCTTCAGCATGGGAGGAGTCCAGTTGCCGGTTACCGTAGCAGCAGCCAGAATCTTCAGGTTGCTGTCGACCGCGCGCATCATCTTGGCCGACTCGCGAACCAGAGGCGCCCACTCCTCCACGGTTTTTGCGCCGATCTCGCCGCCGAGGTAGTTTTCGTTTCCGATGCTCCAATAGCGGACATTGAATGGCCCGGGGTTACCGTTCTTCTGGCGAAGGCGCGCGTTGCGACCCTTGTCTTTCAGGTTGCAGTACTCAACCCAGTCGCTCATCTCCTCGGCAGTGCCGGTACCGGCGTTGGTGCAGATGTAGGGTTCGCAACCCACACGATGGCACCACTTCACGAACTCGTCGGTGCCGAAGGTGTTGGGATCTTCAACGCCCCAGGCTTTGTCGAAGCTGGGCTCGCGGTCTTTCCCTACGCCGTCGCGCCAGTGATAGGCGGAAGCGAAACAGCCTCCCGGCCAGCGTACTACCGGCACTTGCAGCTCGCGCACTGCGGCAATGACATCCGTGCGAAAGCCTTCCTTGTCTGCAAGCGGAGAGCCGGGCTCAAAGACACCGCCGTAGACCTGACGGTGGAAGTGCTCGAGGAATTGCCCGAAGATCATTCTGTTAAATGGTGTCGAGCCGGCTTGCGCGTCCACCGTTAGTTCACCCGAAACCTTTGCGCCGGAATCCAGTGCCGCGAGCTTTCCGGCGACGGCGGTAGAGCCCAGAAATGCTGCCGCACTGCCCTGCGCGAATTCCCGCCGCGTCAGATTGAATTCTCCGTTCTTCATGTCGATCATCCCCTCACTTGTGCCCAGGCCAGATTCTTGCATCCATCGCGGCGCTGCCACAACCGCACCACGCAGTATTATGTCCGGACACCTGCTGCGGCAAGGTCCAGCAGTGGGAATCTCAACATTTTGGGCGGTTTTGCTGGAAGGCCGCCAATATGCAGAAGCGGCCCAAGGCTTTTGGCCTTGAGCCGTCGTGATTCAGTTCCATACCCAGCGGTATGCGGTCGGTGCCTAGCCGCCAGCCACCTTCCGCACCGATGCCTCTTGCTCCGCTTCGTTCTGGATGATCTTGTTGTGGAGGCAATAGAGAGCGAGCTCAAGGCGGTCGGAAACGCCGAGTTTGTCATAAATCTTGCGCAAATAGTTCTTGACCACCTGCTCGGTAGTTCCCAGTTGAAAAGCTATCTCCTTATTGCGCTTGCCCTGAGTGATGCAGGTAATGATCGCCATCTCCTTGGGAGAGAGCCGAGGTTGATTGCGCGGGCTGACCAGCGCCGCTGCCTGAGAACGATAGGCTTCAATCACCCAATTGACTGACTGATTGTCGATCCAGGTTTCACCGGCTGCGATCCTGCGCACGCAACGCACAAGCAGGTCAGGCGAAATGGAGCGGGAGATGATGCCGCGCACGCCGCGGCGATAAAGTTCCACGGTGTGGTTCTCGTCCGCGGCTACCGCCTGCACAATCAGCTTGACCTCAGGGGCCATACGCATCAGTTCGGGAATCGCATTTGCCGTTCCAGCAAGCAGACCGCCTTCAAGCAAAACAATGTCGGTGGGATAACGCTGGATTGCAGCGCGCAGATTCTCAAGCGAGTCGGCCTGGGCCACAACTCGAAGATCGTCTTCAAGAGCAAAGATTTTTCTGATTCCGACGCGATAGATTGCCTGCGAATCCGCAAGGATAATACGTATTGCTCCCGGCTTAGCGGGAGAATCAACAACTTCGCCTTCGGAAGAATCTTCCAGAAATTCCATAATTGGATGCCGCTACGAGAGCCATTGGTACTCTCAATTGTCCGCGAAACGATAATCGTCGATCGTGGACGCCGCGAAGTACTGATGTTGGCTTAGAGAGCAGCGTACCACACGACCCGAACAGTGAACCAGAATATCGTGCGATGCGCCCAGTACCGGGCCGGGCATCCTCATAGAGAAGCGGATATCGGAACCTACTTTCAATTCACGATCCACTGCAAAGAGCACGCCACTCGCCGAGACATTGCGAGTCTGGGCAGGAAACTCGGATTTGCCGATGTTTAATACCACAGGAAGCGAGAGGGGAAAGCGCACTGCACAGCGCACCTCCTGCCGCAAATCCGCGGGAATGGTCGACTGAACTTCTGCATCCGATTTCATGGCATTCATGTTTTGCACCCGGACCATATTAGGTCTCATTCGTCACTCTAGCGGACTTTTCGCATTCCACACACGGCACGAAAGTTTTAAATGAGGTAACAGGCTTCAAAACCCTCGATTTACCACCTAAATCCTGCCACCCGAACGAAGGATTCTGAAAACGATTACATCCAAATTCATCCAGTAAGACTTTTTATTTGAAATATTTACAAGGGAAGCCAATAGCGCCGCTGCTCTTGCCGTGTGCTGTTTTCAAACGCTCCTGGCGGGTATTGACACTTTGGATTCCGATGTTGTTCATTCTTCGGAGTTTGGTCGGTATTTCCCCTGCGGGGCGAGCGCATCACCTGGCATCTGCCAGTTCACAAGGGCGACTGAAAACGATCAGCCGCGAACTCCGGTGCCTTCGTGGACTCGATTGCTATATCTGAAAGCCCACAGGGATCGTGACTGGTAGGTTCCCCATTGATCTGCAGTCTGAGCCGGAAGCGCTCGGTGTGATGTTGAGCTGCGTCAATTTGCCTCATCCGGCCCTCACTGCTACTGACATGCTGCCCTGCTTCTGACAACGAATTGCCGAACATTCAGCTGTATGGAAACCGCACGCGATCTTAGCTGAGGCCAGGCCGTTCTCTCAAAGCCTTCGAGGGATGGAATTCGGCGCGCAAGTAACACTTTTGTGTTACGCTGACCAAATCAGCCTGTGAATTTCTTAGGCGTTCGGACCCCATCGAACCAACAGAAGGAACCCAAACAGGGGAATATATAGCGAATATTTGCCCTGAACTTTCCAAAAGACGCACCAAATCGGGAATTTCTACCCTCCTTTGAAAAAAAATCTCATTAAGTTACTTTTGTTGTAGACCCAATGACACTTTCGGGTTACCCTTTACTTGCATTGTTCCCTCAGATGTCAAGGAGCGCAAGAATCATGACCGCCCGTTCAAAGAAATTTCGCAACTTGGTTTTGGTTAGCGCATTAACTGCGATTGCCAGCTATGTTGTTGCAAGTCCGCTTACGGTACCTCCTATGCCGCCCAGGCCCAGTGTCGTGATGGCTGCTAGCCCCCTAACGGTTCCGCCGATGCCGCCCAGGCCAACTACGCGCACTGGGCAGATGGCTGCTAGCCCGTTGACAGTGCCGCCGATGCCGCCCAGGCCAACTACGCGCACTGGGAGATGGCTGCTAGCCCGTTGACAGTGCCGCCGATGCCGCCCAGGCCAACTACGCGTCGTGCAGAGATGGCTGCTAGCCCGTTGACAGTGCCGCCGATGCCGCCCAGGCCAACTACGCGTCGTGCAGAGATGGCTGCTAGCCCGTTGACAGTGCCGCCGATGCCGCCCAGGCCAACTACGCGTCGTGCAGAGATGGCTGCTAGCCCGTTGACAGTGCCGCCGATGCCGCCCAGGCCAACTACGCGTCGTGCAGAGATGGCTGCTAGCCCGTTGACAGTGCCGCCGATGCCGCCCAGGCCAACTACGCGTCGTGCAGAGATGGCTGCTAGCCCGTTGACAGTGCCGCCGATGCCGCCCAGGCCGAGCGTTACTGCCTAGATAGCAGCAGACAGTTTTCGTAGATGCTCTTACTAGAAACGGCTTGGCCATCCTGCTAGACTTTGAGGGGTCATAAGTTTGGCTTGTCCTTATAAGAGGAGGCCGGGTGGACTGGGAATTTGGTATATTAATTTGCGGCGTTGTGGCTGAAGTCGCCCTTCTCTTGATCCTCATCAAAGATAAGGTTTATAGGACCCTGCCGGTATTCTTTGCCTACCTCTGCTGGAGCCTTCTAAGCGACAGTATCCTTTACTATGTCCGCATTTCCTTCCCCGAAGGCAAATTCTTTCAGATATATATAGTCCAGCTTGTGCTGGACTCTCTGATGATCTTTGCGCTGCTGGTGGAAGTAGCTTGGAGCGTGCTGCGTCCGATTCGCAATTCTCTACCAAAGAATTCCTGGATTGCCATTGCTGCTCTGGTTCTGATCGGTGGCGCAATTCTCTGGCCAATTGCCGGCCTAGCGACCCCGAGCTTTATCACTGCTGCGGGAAAGAGCTTTTTCACCTTGCAGCAGACGACGGCAATTCTCCGTGCACTCTTCTTCCTTGTGCTGGCAGGATTCAGTCAGTTCCTCTCCATCGGCTGGCGTGATCGCGAACTCCAGATAGCAACAGGATTGGGTTTCTTTTCGATCGTCTCACTGGCCGTCACCATTTTACACACCCATCAAGTGAACGGCACTCCTCTCTATCACTCGCTTGATCTCGCCATGTCGTTCAGCTATCTTGGCGCCCTCTTTTATTGGTGTGTTGCATTCTCAACCAAGACAGTTGAGCGGCGTGAGTTTACACCACAGATGAAGAGTATGCTTTTGGCTGTGGCTGGTGCTGCACGAACGACTCGCATCGATCTGGAAGACTCCACCAAATCGCGTAAGTAGTAACGACGGTTCCCGCCAAGGAACTTGACGTCTCCATGCTGTACATCCTAAGACAATTGATTGGGAGAAGTGGGCCGTGACTTGGGACAGCATCGATATGACGATGTGGCTATTCGCCATCCTGCTGGAGGGTGCGGTGCTTGGCGTCGTCATCTGGCGTCGCGTTTATCTCACGCTTCCGGTCTTCAGCAGCTTTCTGGCCTGGTGCCTGTTGAGCGACGCGGGGATGGCCGCGATGAAGATGATTCCCAACGCGTATCTACCGGCAACCATCGTGAACATTACCGTGGATGCGCTCTTTCAGTTGGCGATCTTGAATGAATTGGGAAAGACTGTGGTGCGCCATAATCGGGTGGATCCCCCAAGCCGGGTTGTTTTAGTACTTCTCGCAGCCCTGGCAGCTGCTCTTACGCTCATGTTGAACCGCTGGCGGATACCTGATGGATGGCCGCTCCTGGATATCATCTATATGGTGTTGCTACAGTTTCTGGCGGCTGTGCGGCTCTCAGTTCTGCTTACGCTGGTTTGGTGGAGCAGTCTGCTCAAGCTGGAGTGGCAAACACGCGAACTGCGCATTTTTACCGGGCTTGGACTGTATATTCTCGTCACTTTTCTGGTGGTTATTCTCCACACCCATAACATGACGGGAATGAATTATCACTGGCTCGACCAGATAATAGTGGCAAGTTATTTATTGGCGCTTTGCCTGTGGATGCTTGCATCTAACACTAAAGTTGCAGAGCAAGCCTAATGATTTCAAGTGAATACAGATCAAAAGTCTGGTATTAGTAGGAGTGTACAGAGAAGTCCAGATGGGCTGGTTGTAGTCGGCTTCGGCTGCCAATGCCCGTTTTGAGGAGTACAAATGGTTTTGCCCTTGGTTCAAATCGCCGCCCTCGTGCTAATTACGCTCTATCTCGTCCGTTGGCGGATGAGCGTACGACGCCGCAACACCGAGACTTGGGATTCCCTCTTAGCCAGACTCCGCCCCGACTGGAGCGCACGTGAGCTTAGCGACCACTTTCTGTGGAAAGAAGGCCTAAGCACAACTCCCGAAGAGGCCTGGCGCCGCATGGAAGGCCCCAAAGGATTATGGGTTATCTACCAGAACGCAAAAGTGATGCTTGAAATGGCGGACTATGCCGCCAAGCATTGCGAAGGCGTTGACCGTCTTCTGATTGAAACTCTACACAGCGACGCCATGCAGATCCGGCTTTGCGTCATGACGGCACTGGTGCAATATGCTTTCACAAAGGCCAGCGAAGGGGTACGCGTTAACGCCTATCGCGCCGCGTCAATTTACACCGGAATGGCCGCGAGAACGACGCAATTGCTCCAGGAACATGCAGCAGTCCTTGTTCCGGACTTTGTTGCAGCCATGTAAAGTGGCAGCGCAGCTAGAAGAGATAAAGCCCCGGCAACTGCCGGGGCTTTCGTTTGCGCTCGCTAATCAACGGACATATCCAACTTAGTTCGCAGCCAGAAATGCATTGATGCGCGCGTATTCCTCTTCGCTCACCCGGTATTCGAGCGCGGGAACGAGTTCTTCCACCTGCTTACCACTGCGGCCGCCTACGATGGCTGCGGTGATGGCCGGATGATGCAGTGTCCAGGCAACGGCTACCACGCCAGGGCTTACAGCGTGCCCGCTGCCGATCTCACGCAGCAGCTCTACCAGCTTGAGATTCTGGCTCAGGCGCGGTTCGTTGAACTCCACTGCGCTGCGACGCCAGTCGTCGGCGGGCATGGCAGTCACACGCTCCGCGGTCATCTTGCCCGTCAGCAGGCCTGAAACCATGGGCGAATAATTGATGACGCCAATGCCGTTCTGCTGAACGTAGGGCAGAATCTCCGCTTCAATCGCGCGGCGCAACATCGAATATGGCGGTTGCAGGCTGGTGACGGGAGCAATCTTCTGCGCGCGTTTCATCTGCTCCACGTTGAAGTTCGAAACGCCGATCCAGCGAATCTTGCCCTGCTCCTTCAGCTTGGCCAGTTCCTCCCAGCCCTCTTCAATCTCCGGGTCGGGATTCGGCCAGTGAATCTGGTACAGGTCGATCGTGTCCACGTTCAATCGGCGCAGGGAGTTCTCAAGCTCATACCTTACCGAGTCGGCTTTGATTGAGTTGTAGATGGTGCGGTCGTCGTTCCAACGCAGGGCGCACTTTGTAAATACGTATGGCTTGTGAGATGTGGATTTGAGGGCGCGGGCCACCACCTCCTCTGAGTGGCCCAATCCATAAACCGCCGCGGTGTCGATCCAGTTGATGCCGAGATCGAGTGCGCGGTGGATCGCCTCGATGGACGCATCGTCATCCTGCGGTCCCCAGGCGAACTTCCAGTCGCCACCGCCAATGGCCCACGCGCCGAAACCGATGGGAGTGAGATGAAGGTCAGAGTTGCCAAGAGTGCGAAGGGAATTTGCTTCAACCGTTGTCATAGCTACACCTTAGATCATCCTGCCGAGTGCCGGCTCGCGCTTTTCGCGCATTGATTGAGGAAAACTGTTTGCGGCTCATGCATCCGATTCAGCTTTCGCGTTGTTTAAGTCGGCCGCTCTCATCAGCACCAGCGAGCGCTGTGCGAACGGGGAGTAGACCAGTAGAGTTGTGCATGCCAGTGCCAGGCCGAAGTTGAGGTGATGCAACAGCAAGAACGGCGACAGCGACCACAGCACATCGAGAACGAGGAGGAATGGCCACAGCTTGAGAAATTTCGATTGGAATCCGGGCGCACGGAACAATAAAGCAAAGACCAGAAAGGCGCGTACGGGCAACATGATGGCAGCCGTCGTGACCAGAAGCGTGAGCGCCTGGTTTGCGTATTGCAGCGGTGACATGAGGTCGGCGATCTCCTGCAGATTCGCGAGCGCACCTACGTAAAAAGCCACGTACATCAGTTGCATGGCAACGAAGAGGATCAACACAAGGCGAGGCGACGCCTTTGGGAGATCCTCCGGTGTTGCAAGCAGCCTGGGAAAAACGTGCGCTTGCTCGTTTGGAGAATCCGGAGTCAGATTGGTGCGGCTGTTCTCGACAACCTTTTCGGGCGCTGCTCCGGGCTCGGATGCATCGATTCGCTCTACAGGAGCGACAAAGCGGTAACCACGCCGTGCCAGGGTCTCTACGAATCGTGAATCTACAGCCGAGTCCCCCAATGCTTCGCGGATGCGGTTTACTGCCGAGTTGACGCCGTGCTCAAAGTCGACAACCGTGCCATCCGGCCAAAGCTCTCTGGCAATCTCCTCGCGCGTCAGCAATTGGCCATGCCGTTCCAGCAAGAGCAGAAGCAACTGAAAGGGCTGCCCATGGAGTCGAACCAGCAGTCCTTTTTTGCGCAGTTCTCCGGTACGGGTATCCGCCTCAAAGGTTCCGAAGCGATATCGCCGGGCTGGTTCTGGCACTGTCATAGCTTTTGGATAAGTGTACCCGATTGCGAACCCCTCAGAAACTCCCCCCGCCAATGTACATCTTTCTACAAATTATTCAAAACACAGGTGCTTCCTGCGTGAGAAACATAACTGCTCGATTGCGGTTCGATGCATTGCTCCGGCCGCGGGCATGGAGTAATGTGCAAGGAATGACGCACTCATTATCGAGCCATCTTCTCGACTCTGTGGCATTCAGAACGTGTTCGGTTCTGATTGCAGCGTTGTTTTTCCTGGCTCCCTGCCGAGCGAATGCCGGGCCCAAGCCGCAGGCAGTTGCCAATTTAAGCTCCTACGCAGCAAAAGTTGAGGCGCGCCTTGAGCAGCAGCACCGGAATACACGCAGCTTTATTGCCCCACAGGATATGAACCGGCTGCGCAACGGCGAACTCATTGTTGAAAAGCTCTCACCGGATTCACCAGCCGGTTTTCCCGGCGCCATGCTGCACCACTGGCGCGGGACCGCTTTTGCCGCCGGTGCAAAAGCTGCCGATTTCGAGAAGTTGATGCGCAGCTTCAGCGGCTATCCACATATTTATGCGCCACAGGTGACCCGGGCCAAGGTCCTGTCGGAGCAGGGAGACCATTATCGCGTCATGATGCGGGTGCGGCAGCATCACGTGATTACGGTAGTGATGGATACGACTTACGACGTTACGTTCGCGCGGCTTGATGCCCAGCACGGATACAGCATTTCGCGCAGTACGCAAATCTCCGAGATCGATTCGCCGGGAACGGCGAAAGAGCGCGCATTGAACCCAGGTGACGATCACGGCTTTCTGTGGCGGCTGAATACCTACTGGAGTTATGAGGAGCGCGATGGCGGACTCTACATGCAGATTGAGTCGATATCGCTTACGCGTGCCATTCCCACAGGTCTTGGATGGGCCATTGGTCCGTTCGTTGAGAGCGTTCCGCGCGAGGCGCTGGAGTTTACGCTGCGCTCTACGTGCGACGCGCTCAAGAAATAGCGGCGGGGAGGACAAGACGATGAACGCAACAGCTGCAACCTCAAACCAGGAAACTGGATTCCAGTCAGCGCGCCGCGTCAACGGTTCGCTTACTGCTTCAATGGAAAAGCGCGTGCTGGTCTGGATGGCTGAACACGCACCGTCTTGGCTTACCTCCGATCAGCTCACCGTACTCGGCCTTTCGGCGCAAATAGGGGCCGGCGTTTGCTACGCGTTTTCGCGTGATAGCCAATCCCTGCTGCTGCTTGCCATCGTCTGTATCGCGCTGAACTGGCTTGGCGATTCGCTCGACGGCACACTGGCCCGCATTCGCAATCAGCAGCGTCCACGCTATGGCTTCTACGTCGACCACATCGTCGACATTTTCGGATCGATCGCGCTGATGACCGGGCTGGGCTTTTCGGGTTTTCTCCACTGGCAAGTCGCCATCGCCATGCTGGTGGCATTTCTGTTGCTCTCGAACGAGAGCTATCTGGCCACATACACGTTGTCGCGCTTTCAGATGTCGCAGGGTTTCTTTGGGCCGACTGAGATTCGCATTCTGCTCATCATCGGCAACCTGGCGCTGCTGCATAGCCCGTACTCAACACTCCTCGGGCACAGATTTCTGCTGTTCGATGTTGGCGGAGTGATAGCAACCGCAGGCATGGTGATTATGGCCGTCGCCGTAACCGCGAAGCACACAGTTGAGCTCTATCGCCAGGAACCGTTGACTTAATGCAGCGAGTCAGCAAAAAACGCAATTCGCAGACAGTCGTCTCTAGCCACGGCCTATGAATGGCATCTTGGTTGCCATCACCGTCATGAATTGCACGTTGGCGTCGAGCGGGAGGCTCGCCATGTACAGAACGGCATCAGCCACATGCTGCACATCCATCCTTGGCTCGGCCATGACAGAGCCGTTCGGTTGCTGCGCTCCAACGCCAAGACGCGCGCTCATGTCGGTAGCGGCGTTGCCGATGTCGATCTGACCGCAGGCGATGTCGTATGCGCGGCCATCGAGCGAGATGCACTTGGTGAGCCCGGTTACAGCGTGCTTGGTTGCGGTATAGGGCGCGGAGTGAGGCCGCGGCACATAAGCCGAGATCGATCCGTTATTGATGATCCTGCCACCCTGTGGCTGCTGCGACTTCATAATCTGAAAGGCCTGCTGCGCGCAAAGAAATGCGCCAGTCAAATTCACGGCGACGACCGATGACCACTGCTCGTAGGTCAGATCCTCAAAACCTACGCCCGCGACATTGGAGCCCGCGTTGTTAAACAGCACGTCAACCCTGCCGACATTCTCGCGGACGTAGTCGAACAGCGCCTTAACGGTGGCAGGCTGACTTACGTCAGTGGGTACGCAGTGAATTCTGCCGTCCGTATCGTTGGCCAGCTTAGCCGTTTCTTTCAACGCGTCGAGCCTGCGGCCTGCCAGCACCACCGTGTAGCCCGCACCGTGCAGCGTAACCGCCACGGAACGACCAATGCCGCTGCCCGCGCCTGTAACTACGGCAATCTTCCCTGCTCCGCTGGCCTCGCTCTTGCTCATGACTCCGTCCTCCGCGCACCTTGCGCTGAACATTTTTCTACCCTACCGATTGTATGGTAGAAATTGCCGGGAGCACACCCGGGCCAGTCAAAAGACCAGACCGATTCATTGTCGTGAGTGTGCGTCGCAGCTAATTCAGGAACATGGTGCGATACAGCGTGTCTCGCTGCACCGGCTTGAAACCAGCGTCGCGAATGATCCGCCGCAGCTCTTCCTCGGTAGTGCAGTTTGAGGTGCCGGCCGCCTTGACGACGTTTTCTTCGAGCATTACCGAGCCCACATCATTGCCGCCAAAGTGAAGACCAAGTTCCAGGACCTTGAGGCCCTGCGTCACCCAGCTTGCCTGGACGTTCTGAATGTTGTCGAGATAGAGCCTCGCGATTGCGAGCACCTTCAGGTACTCCACGCTGGTTGCTTCATCCCAGCCGCGTCCACCGAGAGCGGTGTGCTTGGGCTGAAAGCTCCAGGGGATGAAAGCCGTGAATCCGCCGGTCTCTTCCTGCAGGCGGCGGACAACTTCGAAGTGATTGATGCGCTGATCGAAGGTTTCGCCGACGCCGAACATCATGGTGGCCGTTGTCCGCATGCCGAGCTGGTGGGCGGTGCGATGGACACTGACCCAGTCTTCGGTATTGCACTTGAGCCGCGCAATACGATGCCGCACTTCGTCGTCGAGAATTTCCGCGCCGCCGCCGGGGATGGAGTCGAGACCTGCGTCGCGAAGCCGCGCGATGGTGTCGCGCAAGGTCAGGCCAGAGTACTCGGCGATGGCCAGCACTTCAGACGCAGACAGGCAGTGCAGCCAGATCTGCGGAAAGCGCTGCTTGATGCCGGTGAACAAACGCTCGAACCAGTCGATCTTCAGGTCGGGATGGATGCCGCCTTGCATCAGCACTCCGGTGCCGCCCATCTCCACCGTTTCGGCAATCTTCTCGTAGACCTTTTCGAATTCGAGGATGTAGCCCTCGTCCGAGCGCGGATCGCTCTTGCCATTCTTCGGTAACGGCCGGTAGAAGGCGCAGAAGGTACAGTACTCTGTACAGAAGTTGGTGTAGTTGATGTTGCGGTCGATGATGTAGGAAACTACGCCTTCAGGGTGCAGACGGCGGCGCACCGCGTCAGCCTCAAAGCCGAGGCCTATCAGATCCGGCGAGTTGAAATAGTCGAGAGCCTGTTGGCGGGTGAATGCCATTGATTTGATTTTAGCAAGAACACCGGCTGATTATTTGCCACCTGGGCAGTACCCTGAAACGCAATGTCTGTTGGCCGCAAACCATCGGTAGCCCGTCCATATCAGCGAATTGAATCCGGGAAGGCTGAAAAGAAAACCCAGGGGCCAAGCCCACCAAATTCTCCGCGCTACATGCAAGTAGACATCGGCGCCAGCATAGGATTCACCCGTCGCGGCTAATAATCGGATGTCTCGCAGGATTTGATCGCGCGGGAGACCAAGCGCTTCCTCTGTCCACTCTGCTTGAAGCGCGTCGATTTCGAAACCACGGCGGCGCAAAACGGGAGACCAAAAGCGCAGCCAGCGAACGCAGAATTCGCAATCACCGTCGTAGAGCACCCAACCGACCGTCGCTGGAACCCGCATCAATTTATCCTTGTTCCCTTAAATACTGTTACTGGCGATCCTTCCGACAAGAAAGCAGAGTCTGGAATACGTGTCAGGGCTCTGGCTATCTTGGCTCCAAAAAGCCCAGCCAAGTTCCCGTCGAATTCTGCCCGATTTGCGTTGCAGATGCTCCATTGCACGTGTTGCACTTCGTACTCGAGGCATCCGCCATCTGGCTGCGCGACATAGCCCCAGTAGTGCTCTGTAATGAATTGGCTCAACAAGCCGTCGGCCGGAAAGAAGCTCGGCCCTTCTGTTTCGACCCGCATCACACATCGATCCTGCCCCGAACCCCACGTGTACTCGGCCTCTGTGGCATGACTATCGACATGCGCTACGATTTGATGCGACATGGGTACGCGCGAATAGTTCTCATTGAATGCGAATCGCGCAACGGCCGCGACCATGTACTTCGGGACCAGTTCCCTAATGAATACGACACCTCTCTTTGAAGAACGTCGGACATTGAACCGTAGATTCACTTCTTCAAAAGCCTGATGGAATGGTACCGGGCACCCAAATATGCGTGTGCGATTAAATTCGAAGCCGACGAGACTAAGGTAAATACTTCCTTCAAATGAATCCAGTTCTGTGCCTGCGGGAACAAAACGCTCAAGAAGCGATGCATCAACCACGTAGTTGAGCATAACCAGATTTTTCCACTCCGCGGTCAGGAACCTTTTCTGATTCTCCATCTCGATTACTTTCCAGCAAGAGAGGTTGATAAGGCTCTCAAACTCACGACCGTCCAGTCTATCTGCTTCTGCCTGTGCGGAAGAGAAACATACCGCGTGTCAATAACGGCTTCCCCTGGGTACGGGCAAGGTTAGAGGCGGTTGAGATACCACTGAAGAGGATGAAGAAGTCGACGAACGCGCGCCAGAAACCCGATTTCTTATTCGCCGCCATCTGGGGAAGACCTCTCACTGTTCTGCTCACACCCGACAACAACCGTTCAACTCGTTTGATGATGCAATGGGCCACCGGGGATTCAAGATCGGCGACAGCTGCCGATCAGGATGAATGCTAACCGGCGTAGCGCTTCTGATGCCAGATCCAAGCAGTACGAACGATGTCGTCGAGCTTGGTGTAGCGTGGCTTCCAACCCAGCTCACGCATCGCTTTTTCCGAACTCGCTACGAGGACGGCGGGGTCACCGGCCCGGCGAGGGCAGACTTCAACCGGAATCGGATGCCCGGTAACGCGCCGGGCAGCCTCAATCACTTCACGAACGCTGAAGCCGCTGCCGTTACCAAGGTTGTAGATCAGTGGACGAAAGTTGCACTGTCCATCTTTGGTTACCTGTTCATTTTCAAGCGCATTCAGCGCCAGAAGGTGTGCTTCGGCCAGGTCGGAGACGTGAATGTAATCGCGAATGCAGGTGCCGTCGGGTGTGGAATAGTCGTCACCAAATATCTTGATCGAGTCCCTCCTTCCGAGCGCCACATCGAGCACAAGCGGGATCAGGTGAGTCTCCGGCTGGTGGGCTTCACCGCGCGTGATTTCCCCATCTGGCCCCTCGGGCGCACCTGCCACGTTGAAGTAGCGCAGCGATGCATAGCGGAGGCCATGGATACGGTTCAGCCAGCGGAGCATATGCTCGACAAGCAACTTGGACTCACCGTATGCGTTGGTCGGAGCCTGCTTCGCATCCTCCTGAATTGGAATCACTTCTGGCTCTCCGTACACAGCTGCCGTGGAGGAAAACACCAGCCTGCGCGGCCCTTCGGCAAGCATAGCCTCGAGAAGTGAAAGAGTAGCGGCGGTGTTATTTCTGAAGAAAGTCTCCGGCGATTTCATCGATTCACCGGCTTCAATCAGTGCCGCAAAGTGCAACACTGCGTCGAACGGAGCACCCGATTCTCGGGCCTGAATGAAAAGGTTTTCAATTTCGCTTCTGTTTTCGATTTCTCCCTGGAAGAAATCCACACCGGGCGGAAGCAGATCGCGACGGCCATTGCTAAGATTGTCATAAGCAAGTACGTTATGCCCCTTTAGGGTGAGCAATCCCGCAACAGTGCCACCGATGTAACCTGCTCCTCCAGTCACCAGGATCTTCACAAAAATCGCTGTCCTTTCACGAACACTTTCGGTAACCTTGAGTCTATTACAATTAGGGTATGGACGAACGGTCCGGCAATGTCCGGCGAGTTTCCTCTTGGCCGATTGCCCCATGTCCTGAAACAGAAGTTTGTGTGGTTTTTTGATTTTTGCCGGGTCGGTTGAAATTCCGGCGGTTGATTGCGAGACGCGCAGCGAAAGATTGCTGAAAAGTGACGAAGATGCGCGATCTGTTTGGATGCCTTGGAAGTAACGTGGAGAGTACACATGCAGATGCTCCATGCTGCTGCCGCATCGAATTGCGCAAGTTACCTCGAACTTCAGTTTTGCACTTGTAGTACTTCCATCCCCGCGCCCTTCGCCATTTACGGTAAGCCAGCGCCAATTGGGACTATGCCTTGGAAACCGAAAACGGGGCATTCCGTCCAAGCCATTACCGGTTTGGGACGTGAGTGCTTTCAATCGCATAGTACGGGCCTGGGCCTGGACGCGGCGTTAACGAGTTTGGCTTTTAGGGATCTATGAAACTGATGACTTGCACATACGTTACCGGCTTGATGGATCATTGGGATTTTGGGCAACAATGCAAATTCCCTGGCCTTAGCTCTAATGCCGAGGACAATCATGTTGTGGCCTCTCCGTACCCCCAAGGGAGGACTAGATAAATGCAGATAGAGTACACACCGGGCCGAACCAATTTTGGTCCTCTTCCTGAAGCAGAGCGCAGCACCGCCTCATTTGTTACCAGCACGGTAATCAATGGACTAGTGCTGGCGCTGGTCCTGTACGTAGGAGCCAGGGCTAAGCAGGTTCTCGAACAGCACCACTACGAGATCACTGAGCTGATTGTGCCCACAACGCCACCTCCGCAGCCGAAATTCAAACAGCCGCCGCCGCCCAAGCTTCCTCCTCCGCCAAAAACTCCCAAGCTGGAGATGGAGGCCCCCAAGATTTCAATGCCCAGGATGAAGCCGCCTGAGCCCAAGCCAATTGAGATGGAAGCGAAGGTAGCCTTGCCGGAAATGAAGCCCGCCAAAGCGGCCGTCATTCTGGCTCCGCAACCCAAGGCTGCGCTCACTGCGGCCATGCCGGCTCAATCTGCGCAGGTAAAGCCCTCGACGGCTCCAGTTCATCTTGGAGAAACTTTCGGTGTAACGCCCAATCCAAATGCCACACGCCCGGCAACGGTTGCTGCTATTGGCAATCCCTATGGTGGAGAGCGGGGGCCGGCTGTTGCTCCGCATGGCGTGGTAGGATCAACGGGCATTGGCAATGGTCTCAGATCCGGCTCGAATGCCGGTGTAGTGGGCAAGGTAGCGTCGGCAGGTATTCCAGGTGCAACCGGTACAACCGCCGGCACAGGAAACTATGGCAAGGTCGCTTCGGCGGGCATCCCGGCGATGACCGCAGCAGCTCCAGCGACGCCAAAGATGCGAGTTGGACCAACCTCTACCAGCCTTGAAGTCATCTCAAAACCACCGGTGCAGTACACCCCGGAAGCCCGCCAGATGAAAGTGGAAGGCGATGTGGTTTTGCGCGTAACCTTTATGGCCAGCGGTCAAGTGGTTGTTGACGGAATCCTGCGAGGACTGGGACACGGACTGGATGAAGAAGCTCGCCGAGTAGCACAGCACATCCGATTCCGCCCGGCCACACGCGACGGTCATCCGGTTGACTTGACGACAACCATCACCATCAGTTTCCAACTTGCGTAAGAGCAATGACCGATTTGACCATCGAACATAACACCGGCGTGAAGTTCACACCGAGCGGCAATAAGCTGAAGCTGGACTTGGACGAAGTATTTAGGAGCTTGACTATGACTTTTCGGAAGATTTCCCTCACCTTCCTGATGATCGCAATCGGAGTGTCGTGCGCGTACGCAAAGAAGACCCCAAAATACGAGACGCCGCGGCAACTTACGCCCGAGCAGGCCGCTCTCGTAGCAAAGGCGATTCAACGCGAAAAGGTACTGATTGACGACATTAAGCTGCGTACCCCCCTTGTTGAAACGTACATTCAGGACACGCGCCCAGACCCCAAGCTGTACGAAGTTCCATTCGACGATCACTACATTCTGAGCCGGGTGGACTTCGGCTCATCGTTCTTCGACAAGACCTATTCTCCGCGGTCTGATGACGCAAAGAAGGGGTTCTTCAGATCTTCGCTGGGAGCGATTACCGGACTCACAAAGCTGCTCGGCCTTGAGAAGTTCACCTATTCGGATACCGGCTTCATGGAAATGATGTTTATCGATCCGAAGGGCTTCGATCAGCAGCACTATGTGTTCAGCTTCGTTCGCCGTGAATTTCTGGGCAATGTGAGAACCTGGGTCTTCGACGTGCATCCGCGACCGCAAGTGAAGGATGAGGGCCGCTTCTACGGACGAATCTGGATTGAAGATGACGCCGGCAATGTGGTTCGTTTCAACGGCACTTATACGGGCTCGTCGCGTGAAGATAGTTCGAAGTATTACTTCCACTTTGATAGCTGGCGCATGAACGTGCAGCCGGGTATCTGGCTGCCGGTGGCGGTCTATGTTGAAGAGACGGAGCGTACGGAAGGCAAGAACCCAACCGGCCTGAAGGCGCAGACACACTTCTGGGGCTACGCGCTCAAACTGCCAACGCGCAACAGTGAAAACGTAAGCGTGAAGGTGGACGATGCAGTGGACCGCAGCAACGACTCCACCGACGTGGGGCCGCTACAGGCTTCGCGCCTGTGGGTGGCACAAGCTGAGAGCAACGTGATTGACCGCTTGGTTGAAGCCGGACTGGTTGCTCCAGCGGACCAGGGTGGCTATGAACAGAAGGTCCTCGATCAGATCATCATCAACTTGATCGTTCCCAACAACCTGAATTTCACCGATCAGGTTCATGCCCGCGTCCTTCTTACCGATACCATTGAAGCAACGACGGTGGGCAACACGATTCTGCTGAGCCGTGGCCTGCTCGACAGTCTGCCCAATGAAGAATCCATAGCATCCGTGATCGCGCTGGAGTTGGCGCATGTCGCCCTGGGGCACCACATCGATACGCGTTACGCGTTCAACGACCGGCTGCTGTTTCCGGACGAGGCATCGTTCCAGCGCATCAACATGTATCACAGCGACACGGATAACGAAGCTGCGGCCACAAAGGCAATGCAGTATCTGGAAGCATCCATGTACAAGGACAAATTGCCCAACGCAGGCCTATATTGGGAGCAACTGGTGCAGCGCGGCACTGAACTGAAGGCACTGAATACACCCAAGTTGGGCGACTCAATGCTGAAACCGGATGGCACGGCATGGATGGCGGATCTGGTTAAGTTGGCGCCCAAGATCGAATGGGATGACCTGAATCAGAGCGCGGCTCTACCGCTGGGCAGCTGGCTCAAAATCGATCCGTGGGACGATACCGTGCACATGCTGGATGCAAAGCGCTATGCGCCAATGAACGCACGTGACAAGATGCCGTTTGAAGTAACGCCGATCTTCTACAAGCTGCAGCGTTACGAAGCTGCCAAGACAACAACGTCGGCTTCGCCCGCCGGGTCAGCTGCCGGGGACTCGGCGGCAACAGATACGGCATCACAGCAACCCGCTGCACAGGAACCGTCGGCGCCAGAGGCCCAGGCCCCGGCTGCCGGTACAAACGGAGCACAGCCAGAACCGCCTGTAGCTTCAACGGCAACACCACAGCAATAACAAACTCCTTGAGTCTCTGGCCGGCGTTAATCAAGCTCCTCGCCGTGCCAGGGACGGCTGTTTCGCCTTGACCAATTCCAAATGGAGCTGGCATCCCCAATAAATGGAGCGCTCATGCCTTCAATGCGATCGATCTTCCTTCTGTTTTGCGTAGCATTTCTTGCAGCTACACTGTCCATTGACGCGCAGGTGCAGCCTGCCGCGAAAAGTCATCAATCCCGGCTGTCCGCCGGTGTGTTCGGCTCGGCCTTCCAACCCGATTACACCGGCCATGGATACGCTGGAGCAAGCCCCAATCCGCTTTTAGGCATTGGCGCGTACTTCGATTACAGATTTAGCCGCTACATCGGCGTCGAAGGCGAAGGCAACTGGATGCACTTTAACCAGTACAACGCAATCTCTGAAAACACCTACCTTATTGGACCGAAGGTATACATCCACGATTTCGGGAAATTTACTCCGTATGGTAAGTTCCTGTTCGGCGCCGGCAACGGCAGTTTATTGAACGGCAGTGCGACCGTACTGTCCTATGGCGGCGGCGTAGATTACAACCTGAGCGATCGTTGGGTAATGCGCTTGGGTGATTTCGAGTACCAGCAGTGGCGCGTCACACCTCGACTGCATCCTTACGGCGGCAGCTTCGGCATCGCTTACAAGATCTTCTAGCGCCAGGTAGTCAATCAATCGTCCAAGGGCTGCTCACTCGGGCAGCCCTTTTTTGCTTGCATTTCCGCCATCTCGGGAATCAACCGGGAACGGCGGGAATTTGTCTACGCAAATCCGGCTCATTGTGGATGAAGGTGAGGTGAAGAGTACACTGGGTGATTTCCGCCTCACTCTTCATATTCAGAAGTGCGTGGGCCGCGCTGTTCAACTCCGCTCCGAGGACTACACCCGCATGGCGGAGAGCATCAAGCAGGACGGGAATAGCTCTTGCGGAAAGCTCGAAGTGCAGGCAGATTGCGGCGTTGGAATACTGGTAGAAGTCGCCAACCCAACCATGGCATTCGACCACAATAAGCTCGCGGATCTTTGCGGTAGTGGCGAGGCGTTCGGCGCGCGTTACCGCATTCAATCTGAGGAAGCTTGCGTTGCCAAATTTGCTCTCCATCTCGATCAACGTCTGCTATTTTTGTGGCTTAACATCCGGTAAAGATCGAATTGCGGAAGCCTCGGCTTTGATGAAGTGCAGAGCGACGGGCGCCAAAACCATACCGGACACGCCCATCAGTTTCTCGCCCAGGATGAGCCCCACGAGCGTGAGCCACATGGGGCACTTGATCCGGCTGCCGATGATCCGGCTATTGAGGAAGTACTCCAGCTTGTGAATCGCCACGAGAAAGATAAATGCGTAGACGCCGGTCTTTGCGGTAATGGTGAAGCCGACGCCGACTATCAGGCTATTGCTGATGATGTTTCCAATAATGGGTATGAGCCCACAGAGAAATACAAAGGTGGCAAGCAGCCCGGAGTACGGATATCCGTTCAGCAAGAGGAAGGCCGCAGTAATGACGGTGTTGATTAAGGAAATGAGAATCTGCGCGCCCAGAACCTTGGCAAAACTGCTGTAGAAGGACTTGAATCTCGCCGTCAGTTCTCGCGTGATGGTCAGGTAGAGATTGTCAGGCTGGCTCAACTCTCTGCGATCCGTGGTCCAGCCTGAACCGAGGAAGACACCGAGAGCCACTATGAGTCCCGCTATCACAAGGACCAACTGAAACGACGCCGCCGTCGCGTATCTCCCAATAACGGCAAAGCCTTCCTGCGCCTGATCGAGCGCCTCCGTCCTCAGACTCTCGTAGTCAGTAAACGGCAGCTCGATTCCCTTCTTTTCAGCGAACTCCACAACGGCGGGAATCGCTGTTTCCGCGATCTTGGGAAAAGTCCGGTAGGCGAGGCTGGCAAAATAAACCAGCCCACTGCCCACCGCAATGACTGTGATCAGGTAGAGGGCTACGCTCAGCCACCTTCTGCCGCCAATGGAGAATGTTCGTAAAGCCAGATAGCCGAACAGCGTTGCAAGCACGAAGGTACCCAGGTGAAGAACGCCCACAAGAACTGCCAGAACAACTAGGATGACGAACGAATTACGGGTGGTTTGGCTCATGGCACGATCGATGACCTGAGTTGACGTCTCCCGCCCAACATCATTGGACGGACCAATTGCTTAAGAGGCACTCATCCATACTCTAGACCACCAGATCGCGCTCCGCCAGAACCTTCAAATACGACTGGTATCGGCATAGGGGGGAGAGTCACCTCTCCACCCCTGCCACACCACCGGACATGCGGGTCCGCATCCGGCGGTTCGGAAGATTGAGCTAGGTCGCGATCAACAGCCGTGGAAGTCCGAGCGAGTCGAAGTACGCAGCCGGAAACGCGATGTTCATTGCGGGGCTGTTAGCTATACGCCATGGTCCGCGAGAGTTCCCAGCAGAGTGTGCCGCAAGGTCCCTCTTGACTCCACGCTCGCATAGTTTCCGGTACCGCACTGTTCCCCGCTTCCACTGCTTCCAGATCACCACCCGCAGCCTGTGCCGCAGCCATTGATCCAGAGTTCCCAGCACTGAAGGTGTCTGGCAGAAGCCGAAATAGGCTTTCCACCCTCGCAGGTAGTCGGCCACTTCCTTCGTCATCTGCTCCAGACTGATCCCCCGAGTCCGGCACGTCAGTTCCCGAACTTTTCGCTTAAACCGCACGATGGCCTTGGGGGCGATGCGCCGCTTCTGGCCATTTGCCGTAAAGCTGAAGCCGAGGAACTTGCGTTCTACTGGTCGAGCCACCGCGCTCTTCTGTTCGTTGACCCGGAGCTTGAGCCTGCGCGTAATGAAGCGGGTAATGCTTTGCTTCACACGCTGCCCCGCGTGCTGGCTGCGCACGTAAATGTTGCAATCGTCCGCATAGCGCACGAAACAGTGACCGCGCCGCTCCAGTTCCCGGTCAAGTTCATCGAGCACGAGGTTCGACAGCAGCGGAGATAAAGGTCCGCCTTGCGGCGTTCCTTCATCCACCGGACCCACCAGCCCGTTTTCCATCACGCCCGCCTTCAGGAACGATCCGATCAGCCGGAGCATTCGCTTGTCAGCGATCCTCAGCGCCAACGACTTCATCAGCCGATCATGGTTGACCCGGTCGAAGAACTTCTCCAAGTCCAGGTCCACCACCCAGCTACGGCCTTCGGCGATATACTGCTGCGCCTTGGCCACGGCCTGGTGCGCTGAGCGTCCGGGACGGAACCCGTGACTGTGTTCGGAAAATCCCGCGTCCCATCTGCGTTGCAGCACCTGCATCACCGCCTGCTGCACCATGCGGTCCAGCACCGTCGGGATACCCAGCTGTCGTACCCCGCCGTCCGGCTTGGGTATTTCTACCCTCCGCACTGGTTGCGGCTTGTAAGTCCCACTCAACAGTTGTTCGCGGATGGCTGGCCAGTGCTCCACCAGGTAGCCGGGCAATTGCCCGACGGTCATCCCGTCGATACCCGCACTGCCCTTGTTGGACTTCACTCGCTTAAGAGCCTGCAAACAGTTCTCCCGCCCGCAGACTTCTTCCATCAGTTGTCCATCGTTCCCGGCCGGGCTTTCGGGCATGCGTTTCGCCGTGCGCGTTTCGGTCCCTTCGCGAGAAGACCTTGGAGCTTCACTCCGCCCCTCCTCGCCAAAGGCCAGCTGTAGCTGGATTTTCTGCCGCTTACCGCTCATCGAGTCTCGCTGCCTACTCACCGCTTCCTGCCGTTTGGGCCTTCGGTCGCCGTGGCGGCCTACTGTGCCCGCTGCTGACTCCTGCTGCACGGTCAGAATGGATTACTCCACCCTCAGTCCTGATCCCAGAACATGCAACAGACCTCCCGTGATAAGAATGACCGCCTTCAACGCGCAACCGCCGAATTTACCACCAGCACCCTTGATGGTTGAGGACTTCGCGATCAGTTGCCCGCTCGTCCGGTGCCGTAGGCCTTGTATCCGGTTCTTGTCCATCGGCTCGCGCCTTTGCTCCACGCTTCCTTCAGACCTCACCTCGCGATGACGCCCTTGCGCTTCGCTATCACTTCTCCCCATCTGGATGTGAAGAGGACTTACACCCCCAAGCTGTCAATCATGCACGGCGTACAACAGAAAGGGCTGCCCTCAGGAGCAGCCCTCGTTAATCACACTTGCCCACGGCGCGCTTAGGCCGGTGACGGTGAACCTTCCGGATATCCGGGGCCACCGCGCTCCGGCTTGAGCACCTGCTGTGGCGTTCCGCCGGTATCGGAGGGTGAAGCCAGCACGGAACGCATCGGAGGCAGTTCCAGACCTTCGATCAGCATTCGCACCTCTTCGGCGTCAATGGTTTCGCGCTCAAGCAGGGCTACGGCAATGCGGTGCATCGCATCCTTGTGCGTGTCCAGAATGGTGTGAGCAGACTGATAGGCTTCGTCAATGAGGCGGCGAACTTCAAGATCGATCTGCCGAGCCGTCTCTTCGCTGAAGTCACGATGCTGCGCAATTTCACGGCCCAGAAAGATCTGCTCTTCCTTTTTGCCGAAGGTCAGCGGGCCGAGGCGGCTCATGCCGTACTCGCAAACCATGCGGCGAGCCAGGTCGGTTGCCGTCTCAATGTCGCTACCCGCGCCGGTCGACATCTGGTTAAGGAATATCTCCTCAGCCACGCGGCCACCATAGGCGGTAGCCAAACGCGTCTCCAGATACTCGCGCGTGTAATTGTGCCGATCATCGGGCAGGTACACGGTGACACCAAGCGCCATGCCACGCGGAATGATGGTGACCTTGTGGATGGGGTCGGAGTGGTCGCGGAAGAACGAAACCATGGCGTGACCGGCCTCGTGATAGGCGGTCACCTTCTTCTCCTCATCCGTCAGGAGCATGGATTTGCGCTCGGCTCCCATCAATACCTTGTCCTTGGCCAACTCTAGGTCGTACATGGTGACCTGTTTGCGATTCACGCGCGCTGCGTTCAGCGCAGCTTCATTGACCATGTTGGCCAAATCGGCTCCACTGAAGCCCGGCGTTCCGCGAGCCAGAACATTCAGGTTTGCATCGTCGGCTATCGGGACCTTCTTGATGTGTACGCGCAGGATTTCTTCGCGGCCGCGGATATCGGGCAATCCAACAACCACACGGCGGTCAAAGCGTCCGGGCCGCAGCAGTGCTGGGTCGAGCACATCGGGCCGGTTGGTTGCGGCCACCAGAATCACACCGTCGTTGGACTCGAAGCCGTCCATCTCGACGAGTAACTGGTTGAGCGTCTGTTCGCGCTCGTCGTGTCCGCCGCCGAGGCCTGCGCCACGATGGCGGCCTACCGCGTCGATTTCGTCGATGAAGATGATGCAGGGGGCATTCTTCTTGCCCTGCTCAAACAAGTCGCGCACGCGGCTTGCGCCGACGCCTACGAACATTTCAACGAAGTCTGAGCCGGAGATGGAAAAGAACGGCACATTGGCTTCACCTGCCACAGCACGTGCAAGCAGGGTTTTGCCGGTTCCCGGAGGTCCGACGAGCAATACGCCCTTGGGGATTCTTCCGCCAAGCTTCTGGAACTTCTGCGGCTCGCGCAGATATTCGATGATCTCCTTCAGCTCTTCCTTGGCCTCGTCAACACCGGCCACTTCCTTGAAGGTGATCTTCTTCTGCTGCATTGAAAGCAAGCGCGCACGGCTCTTGCCGAACGACAACGCCTTGTTTCCGCCGGATTGCATCTGGCGCAACATGAAGAACCAGATTGCGCCCAGCAGGATGAACGGTCCCACGTTGAAAAGCAGCGGCAGCAGGATGTTGTTCTGCGGCTCCTTGATGGTGACGTTGATCTTGGCGGCAGTCATCGCCTTCAAAAGGTCGTCGTAGTTGGTGGGCAGCGTGGTATGGAACTGATCCTTCGGCGAGGTCTTCAGGTGTCCGCGCAATTCGTTGCCCTGAATGGTGGCATCCAGTACCTGCTGATTCGTCACCTTGTCGTACAGATCGGAGTAGGGAACCTCCGCATCCTTGCCCATGCTGGCACTCTTATTCACCACCGCCCACAGCATCAGCAGACAGATCAGGATGAAGACCCAAAACATGATCGTTTTAACGCTTGAATTCACTAACGACTCCTCTTGCCAACCGGGGAAGTTGCACCGGCCGGACCTCCATCAACCAGAACACCACACTCCTATAGACGTCGCGGCCTTCGTTAAAGTGTCAGAAAGTACACTACCCCCCTACGGCGTAAGTGAAACCTAGCCGTACGGATGAGTAGTAACCCCGATTGTACTCTCATGGGCACCGGATTTGGAGTCCCCGCAAGTGGCGCGGCAGGAAGGCATCAGGGCTGTCAACCGGATAAAAATGTGATGCTTAAGCGGTCGATGCGGCGAAAGCGCGGGGCTACAGGACTTCCATAATGATCCCAGGCTCGGGCTCAAGCTCCACGCCTTGCATCCAGATGATTCTTCCATTTAGCTCCAGCACTGGCCAAAGGCTCCGGCTGGAACCCGTAACCTTAAGACGTTCAAGCACTTCCTTCACTTTGCGTGGGCCGCTGGAATAACGCAATGTGACCCGATCGCCTGGTTTCCAGTTACGGAGCGTTACCGTGACGCCGATTGCTTGCTCTGAAGGCGCCGATTCCGAAACCGGCACGACCTTCAGCCTGAGGCCAAACTCGGGCGCGCTGATCTCGCAAGGAATACAACTTTTGTGCTCGGCGGGTAGTGCTTCGGTTTGGCTCCCATTTTGGGAAATCGGGCCCAAATCCAGGCGCAGTTCCCGGGGGGTCCGCTCGGCGCGCAGACCTTTTGTCAGTTCAAGCTTCTGGCCGGTACGCCCGGTCAGGGCCAAGCCGCGCAGCGATTCTGTGGCCTCAAAGTCTGGAGCAGCCCCCAACTGACCCGCCGCGTGGCGCAGCAACCTGCGCTGGAGAGCTGTCGGGAGAGTGATAAGGCGGGTTATGTCGATACCTACGGAGGAATCGCTAGCCGCCGCTCTGCCGCCGCCACGCACTGCACGGCCTGGTAACAGGATCTGGGGTGCAACCCGCGCCAGCTCGGCCTGCCACCATGCCTCTTCGTCGGCTGCCAGAGCGGCCATCTGGGTGAGGTGCTCGCGCAGCCGAGGATTCCACTCCGTCAGCAACGGCAGAAGTTCGTGACGGATGCGATTGCGCGTGAATGTAAGATGCCGGTTCGACGAATCCTCGCGCCACTCCTGACAAAGCGCGTGCAGGTAGGCTTCTACTTCAGCTCGGGTTGTGCCAAGCAGCGGCCGCACGACAGGGCCTTCCGCGAAGCCTAGCCTGGGTGAGATTCCCGCGAGTCCTTCAGTCCACGCACCGCGCAGAAACTTGGCCAGCACAGTCTCTGCCTGGTCATCGAGAGTGTGCGCGGTGGCTACTGCGTCAATTTCTCCAGTTGCCAGCAGTTGCCGAAACCACACATAACGGACACGCCGGGCAGCTTCTTCAATCGACTCGGCAGCTTTGCCGTTGGCGGGATCGGCTTGCGCTTCCTTGGCTACGTCAATGCGGGTCTCATGAAACGGCAGACCGAGGTTGGTAGCAAGATCGCGGGCAAAGACGAGATCGCCGTCTGCTTCCTCGCCACGTAGCCCGTGGTGCAGATGCGCTGCGTGGATGACGAGTCCGAGTTCCCTGCTTCGAGCAACGAGCGCGCGCAGCAACGCAACCGAGTCCGCGCCACCGGAAAGGCCAACGGCTATGCGCATACCGGGCCTGAGCAGATGCGTATCGATGGCAGGCGCCGCCGTTTCATGCGGTTTAGCCATAGGCCGCTGCATCGATCGCTTCGGTGTCTTTTCGCGCTGCATCGCTATTCAAAATGATATGTTGGCCGCTTGCCGAATGCTGAAAAAGGATACTGCGTCTACGGGACTGGTCGAGAGAACCGGTGCCTGAACACGAATGCACACTATACGATGGCTCTGGGAACAGGAGATCTTCACAAACTCGTAAACTTGGCGCCTCGTAACCTCGTAACCCCGTAACCTGCTTTCCGGTGTATACTCCACGAGTTATGCAAGTCTTTGTGATTCTTCCTGCTGCCGGTTTGGGGACCCGGATGGCTGGACCGCAGCCAAAACAGTTCCTTGCCCTCGATGGAGTGCCAATCCTCATCCACTCACTGAGGGCGTTTGCCGCTGTGCCACGTGTCAGCGCCATTTATGTTGCCGTGCGCGGCACTGAGTTGGAGCGCGTGCAGGCACAGATTGCCGAATACGGCTTTGCCGACCGCGTTAAGGTGGTCGAGGGCGGTGACACCCGCCAGGAGTCAGTGTGGCACGCATTGGCCGCCCTTGCCGCCCAACCGGAAGATATTGTTCTGGTGCACGATGCCGTACGCCCGCTGATCGACGCGGCAACCATCGAGCGCACTATAGACGCGGTCGAGGAACATGGAGCCGCAATCGTGGGCCTGCCAGCGGTGGACACGATCAAGCAGGTGGAGCGCACCGCTCACGGCGCGCTGATAACTTCCACAATTCCTCGTGAATACGTCGTGCTGGCGCAGACGCCGCAGGGTTTTCGATACGGCGTGCTGCAAAAGGCCTTTGCCGAGGCGCTGGCTGACGGGTTTGTGGGCACCGACGAGGCTTCAGTCGTAGAACGGGCCGGAAATCCGGTAGCCGTAGTGCACGGTTCTCAGGTTAATCTGAAGATTACGCAGCCGGGCGACCTGGAGCTGGCGGAGTTCTATTTGAAGCAGCGGTGTTAGTTCGCGGAATCAGCAGCACAGTGCAGATCTGTACCGGGCACACATTTTCCCTTCAAATGCTCTGGTTGAACCCAGAACAATGGGCAATAAAAGCAAGTACAAAACTATGGACATACGCATCGGATTTGGTTATGACTCGCACGCTTTTAAGCCAGGTGTGCCTCTGCGCATAGGCGGGCTGAATTTCGACCACCCCGAGGGCCTGGCCGGCCACTCCGACGGCGATGTGCTGCTGCACGCCGTAACCGATGCGATCCTGGGTTCGGTTGCCGCGGGCGATATCGGCAGCTTCTTTCCTCCGGGCGATCCGCGCTGGAAGGATGCCGACTCAGCCATCTTTATTAATCTGGCTATGGAAGAGCTGCAGAACGCCGGATACCGCATAGTCAACGTTGATATAACGCTGATACTGGCGGCCCCACGCATCATACCCGTCGCCGGCGAAATGCGCTCCAGGGTTGCCGATGTGCTTTGCGTCGACATTGACCAGGTAAGCATCAAGGCCAAGACACCGGAAGGCCTGAACCTGGATCACGTGGCCCAGTGCCATGCCGTGGTGCTGGTTGAGCGCGTTCCAGAACCTGACGATCTGAAGAGCATGAGCGCAGTGATTGAAAGCCAGCGCCAGCTTGAAGACGTGGTCGAAGACCTGCTCAGCTCAGTGCATGGGGTACCGAAAAAGCGCACCATCTCTCCGGTCTACGACACGGAGGACATTACGTAGTATCCGAGCACGTGTAATCCGCTAAAGGAGATGCAATTCATCACCTTGTATGGACTGGATCTCATTTCAGGTTCGCGAAGCGATAATTCAGGGAATTGAGTGTGGACACGATTTCACATCGAAGCGCATTCGATAGAGTACGTGCGCAGGCGTGGAAAGTCCTGCTCTGGGCATTGGCCCTGCTGTATACGTTCGTATTTCCATACTCGTCGGCCGGATTGGCTAGCACCCGCGGCGGTTTTGCGTTCTTCTACCACGCAGGTCGTCTCGCTCGAGATCATTTCTTCCACATCTACGAGCCTACATTCCAGCAATCCTATGTTGTTGCCTTTGGCGGAGCGAGATTTTTTCACTTGCCCTATGAAGCAGCGCTCCTTATACCTTTCTCCTACCTGTCTCTTGAAACGGCTTTTCTCGTCTGGTCGCTCCTGAATTTGTTGTGTGTTCTTGGCGGCGCAGGAATCATGCGGAGATATTACCCGCAGCTTGACTGGATCTACCCTCTCGCCTCTCGCGCTGCCTTCCACATTTCTACTGTTGATCAACGGGCAGGACACCGGTTTTCTCGTTTTGCTCGCCGCACTTTCCTTTGACGCTTTTGCGAAGAAGCAAGACATGCGGGCTGGCGCATTTCTGGCACTTGGGCTTTTTAAATTCCAATTCTTCATTCCACTGGTTGCGATTCTGGGGCTGAAACATCGCAGGTTTCTCGTGGGGTTTGCCACCAGCTCCCTCCCCTTGCTTGCCGCATGTTTTGCAATCATCGGAAAGACAGGCGTGATCCAATATCTGGCGTTGATGCAGACAACTGACGGATCGGAATATGCTGGCCGTTTCACAACTCTGAGGGGTCTTGCCGGAGTTCTGGCTCAATCTCTTCCCAAGGCAACTGTAACCGGAATCGTAGCGATCATATCGATCGCCATTGTTCTCTATCTGGCGAATCTTCGCGCCCCGCGCGAAGCTCTCTTTTCCGTTGCCGTCATCGCTTCGCAGCTGCTGAGCTACCACTCCCATCTCTACGACGAGGTCTTGCTGCTTATTCCTCTTGCATGGATGGCCGCAAGTGAAAATCGATTGATTCGGCGCGCCCCGGAGCTATTCCTGGCTGCCTCGCTGCTTCTGAGCAGGGAATGGGAACATCAATTCCTGATCGTGTTCTTGCTTGGTTTTCTGACGGTTGCAGCCACACTTCAACTTCGAATGCAGAATGCCCGCCATGGAGCCATTACACCAGCGATTGGAGTTTGAATCGGAAGGCCCCTCATTTGTCTGAAACACCTGTCCGAAACACCTTGACGCCGGCCCCCTTCAGATCTGGCACCAGCCTTCCCTCACCAGACGCCCAAAAATGCGGTCTGAACTGCTCAATTACAGAAGTGTTTCGGGCTGGTTCGGCAAACCGTCCTTCCCCTCGTCTGGCGCTCTCCCAATTTGGCTCCGATTTTTATTGCGGATTCACAGTCGAGGCATTACCTTTGCTTCGAGTTCCCAATCCTATTCTGGAGCGTTCACTATGCTTAACCTTGCGCTCTTTCTGCAAGACACGCCCGACCCTTCTCAGATTCAGCATGCTGTCCTGGCCATGATGGCCATCCTTCCCCTCATCATTGTGGTGGGGGCGGCCATCGTCATTGTTCCCACCTGGTTTATCTGTAAAAAGGCGGGATTCTCGCCCTGGCTTTCGCTATTGGCGCTGGTTCCGTTCGGCGGCCTGATTCTGCTTTATGTGCTCGCGTTTGCGGAATGGAAGGTGGTCCCGGTGCAACAGGTTGCTTGGCAGACGCCGATGCCGCCTCCGCCAGTACCCCCGGCGATCCCACCGCAAGCGTGAGACAAGCCCCCTAGCGAATGCGATAGCATCGTGAATAGAAAGCAAATACGCCACGATGCCCGATTCAACACCAGCGAACGCGCCGCGCGTTCGTTTCGCTCCTTCGCCGACCGGTTACCTGCACGTCGGTAGTGCGCGCACGTTCATTTTTAACTGGCTCTATGCCCGCCATAACGGCGGCGCCATGGTGCTGCGCCTTGACGACACTGACGTTGAGCGCAACACGGATGCCAGTGTGCAGTCCATCTTTGAGGGGTTGCGTTGGCTTGGCCTCTCCTGGGATGAGGAATACCGGCAGTCTGAACGGCTCGCCCTACACCGTCAGAAGGCTGAGGCCATTTTTGCAGCCGGGCTGGCCTACCGCGACTTTACCCCCGCCCATGCCGGAGACGACAACCAGTCCGGCTCACAAGGCGCATGGCTGTGCAATCCTGGGATGCGCGAGCTTTCTCGCGAAGAAAGCGACCGCCGCGCCGCTGCCGGTGAGCACTTCGCGCTGCGGTACCGGGTACCCCGAGGTGAAGGCCGCACGCTGCAATTTACAGACGGCGTCTACGGTGCACAGGCCAAGCAAGCCGACGATGTGGAAGACTTCGCGTTGCTGCGCTCGGACGGCATGCCGACGTATCACCTTGCTTCCTGCGTGGATGACGCCGACCTGCGCATCAGCCACATCATTCGCGGGCAGGATCACCTTTCCAACACGTTCAAGCACTTGCTGATCTTTGAGGCCTTGGGTGGCGCGCCGCCGCGTTTTGCGCATCTTCCGCTTCTGGTGGCTCCCGATGGCGCTAAGCTCTCAAAGCGCAAACATGGGGCCGTTGTCAGCGTGACGACCTATCGCGATGCGGGTTTTCTGCCACAGGCCTTTGTCAACTTTCTTTGCCTGCTGGGCTGGTCGCCCAAGAATGACCGTGAGTTTCTTACTCTCGATGAGCTAAGAGACGCCTTCACGCTTGAGGGCGTCAACCGCGCAAACGCCGTCATCAACTTTACTGAGGTGGATCCATTCGATCCCAAGGCCGTATGGCTCAACTCCGAACATATTCGCGCCCTGCCCGTTGAAGAACTGAGCGAGCAGTTACAGCCATTCTTCGATGAGGCCGGTATGGATGCGCCGCCGGAAAAGCTTCTGGCGGTGACGCCGCTGATTCGTGAGCGCATCAAACTTATGCGCGAAGCAGTTCAGGCAGCAGACTTCTTCTTCATCAAGCAGCTGCCTGCCTACGACCCGGCGGAACTGATCCCGCAGAAGGGCGACGCCGCAATGGTAAAGCGTGTACTGCAGACCGCGCTTGAAGTTTTGCCGAACACTTCATTCGACCACGACTCGCTGGATCAGGCCCTTCGTTCTTCCGCTACTCAGCTTGGACTAAAGGCTGGGCAAGCCTTTCAGCCAATACGCGTGGCGGTATGCGGGCGCAAGAATGCGCCGCCGCTTTTTGAGACCATGACGGTGCTGGGCCGCGACGTTTGCCTGGCACGCATTCGCCAGGCCGAAGCTAAACTTCAATTACTCGGTTGAGCCCGCCAGAAACCAGGATTTGACAAAATGACGATCGAGAATACATCGAATAACGAAAAGACCGAGACCACAGCTCCATCGAATTTTCTGCGCGACATCATCGCCGAAGATTCGCACACCAAAAAGTTTGGCGATGCTGTGATTCAGACTCGCTTTCCTCCCGAGCCTAACGGCTATCTTCACATCGGCCACGCCAAGGCCATCTGTATCGACTTTGGGTTGGCGGACGAGTTCAGCGGCAAGACCAATCTGCGCTTCGACGATACGAACCCCGAGAAGGAAGAGCAGGAGTACGTTGACTCCATCATGGCCGACGTGCGCTGGCTTGGCTTTGACTGGGAGCGGCTTTGCTACGCCTCAGACTACTTTGGCCAGCTTTACGAGTGGGCGCTAAAGCTCATCAAGGACGGCAAAGCATATGTTGATGATCTCTCGGCAGATGAAATTCGCCAGCATCGCGGCACGCTGACCGAGCCCGGCAAGAACAGCCCATTTCGCAACCGCTCCGTCGAAGAAAATCTCGACCTGTTTGTGCGCATGAAGAACGGCGAGTTCCCTGACGGCTCGCGCGTGCTGCGAGCGAAGATCGATATGGCCTCGCCGAACCTGAACATGCGCGATCCGGTGATGTACCGCATTCTTCATGCTTCGCATCACCGTACCGGAGATGATTGGTGCATCTACCCAATGTACGACTACGCGCACGGACAGTCCGACTCAATTGAGCGAGTCACTCACTCGATGTGTACGCTTGAATTTGCCGATCATCAACCGCTCTACCGCTGGTACATTGAGCAGCTCGGCATATTTCCTTCACAACAAATTGAGTTCGACCGCCTGAACCTTACCTACACACTGCTGAGCAAGCGAAAGCTTCTGCAGCTTGTGCAGGAGAAGCGGGTAAGCGGCTGGGACGATCCGCGCATGCCTACCATCTCTGGCATTCGCCGCCGTGGCTTTACGCCGGAGGCGATTCGCGCATTCGTCACGCAAGTGGGCGCCTCGCGCACCAACGGAAGCGTTGACATCGAGATGCTGGAGCATTTTCAGCGCGACGACCTGAACCGCCGGGCAACGCGGGCCATGGCCGTACTGCGCCCGCTCAAGCTGGTGATTACAAATTACCCCGAGGGAGAGGAAGAGTTCGTCGAGGTCGCCAACAATCCTGAGGAGCCCGCGGCAGGGACGCGCAAAGTGCCCTTCTGGCGTGAACTTTACATTGAGCAGGACGATTTTCGTGAAGTTCCTCCGCCGAAGTACTATCGGCTATCGCCGGGAAAAGAAGTTCGCCTGCGCAATGCCTATTTTGTGACAGCGCAGAGCGTGGTGAAGGACGCGGCAGGCAACGTTGTTGAGGTGCACTGCACGTACGACCCGGCAAGCCGTGGCGGCAACTCGCCCGACGGCCGCAAGGTGAAGTCGACGATGCATTGGGTTTCCGCCAGACATGCGCTCTCTGCAGAGGTGCGTATCTACGAAAAACTGTTCTCGAATCCCAATCCCGGCGATGTGCCGGAGGGCGGCGGCTTCCTCGATAATCTGAATCCCAACTCGCTTGAAGTGGTCACGGACGCCAAGTTGGAGCCGTCGCTGGCCGCTGCGAAGATCGAGGACCGCTACCAGTTCGAGCGCGTGGGCTACTTCTGCCTTGATCCCGATTCAAGACCCGGCAAACTGGTGTTCAATCGTACGCTGCCCTTGAAGGACACCTGGGCGAAGATTGAGAAGAAGGCTGCGAGTTAGCGGGGCAGCAGGCTGACTAGTTTGACGTTCTACAATTGGCCGCATGGCTTCTGTTCTTTCGAACCTGGCGTGGTTTGACGTCTCTGATCCGGCGTCGCCTGAGCTCGACGAGCTTGCGCGGCGCTTTGGGCTGCACCCATTGCAGATTGAGGATTGCCGGCACAGGCCGCAGCGGCCTAAGACCGAGGAACACGATCACTACATCTTCTCCGTGCTGAAACACATGCACAACCAGCAGGAGCTCGAGTTCGATGACATTGATGTTTTCCTCGGGTCCGACTTTCTGATTACTGTACATAGCGGCGACTCGGCAGTGTTCGAAAGCGTGCGCACCCGCGCTGAGCAGGAGCACCTGGACCGCCTTGACCGGTTGTTCTACTTGATCGTGGACAAGATTGTCGACGCCTATCAGCCGGTTCTCGACAAGCTCGCCGATGACACTGCCGAAATAGAGGACGTGGTGCTCGACCGGCCCGATCCTGAAACGCTCGCGCACATCTTCTCGCTCAAACGCCAACTGGTGGAGTTTCGGCGAGTGGCCAGCGGTATGCGAGATGTCGTCAACGAGCTTATCCGCCGTGAAAAAGGACTGATAGGCGATGACCTCGACGTGTACTTCCGAGATGTTTACGACCACATTATTCGCACCGTCGAGCTGATCGAGACCTACCGCGATCTGCTGTCGGGCGCGCTCGATATCTATCTCTCTGCCGTTGCCAATCGCACCAACGAAGTGATGAAAATACTGACGATCTGGGGTACTGTGGCTCTGCCGCTGGTGGTCATAACTGGATTTTTCGGCATGAATTTAAAACTGCCGTGGGAAGGCAGTGTTCACGGAACTGTATTTGCGCTTACGCTGATGGCGATTTCGACGTTTGTGGTGTTGGTCTATTTCAAGATGAAGCGCTGGTTTTAACGATCTGTAATGCGTTCGGCTATTTTCCGATCACGTCGATCGGCACCGTGATCGTTTTCGGGGGCAGGCACTGGCTGTTGTTGCAGGCTTGGTAGCGCAGCTTGCCCTGCACAAGGTGGTTTCCCTGCGGCGCCACGATCATTGCCTGGATGATGAATTCGCCTGAATACACGCTCAGTTTCGTCTTGGGATCGGAAGGGAGCGTAATGAATGCGCCGCTGGGATAGTCAGCGACTTTGAGCTTTACGCCTTCACTGCCGGGAATCGAGAACACGGTCGGGATCAGAAACTCATCGCTGGGAGTGTGTGAGTTGATGTGTAAGCCTTGTGCGACGCGAAAATGCAACGCGACAGGGCTCGACTTGCCGGCCGGCACTGTAACCTGCTCAGGGAAGAGATATTGCACAGCGTCATCCTTGGCAGACGTACGGGTCTCAGGACCGTTGGGAATAAATTGCCCCAATGCAAATGTCGTACCAAACGCTATTAGCGCTGCTGTAATCCATGCCTTCATCTTTCGCAATTCCCTCACTCAGTACCCATCACTAACGAAGTGAACTCCGCTAACTTCGTTGCCTTCAGTCGGCCAATGCCTTCTGAATATTGGACTCCATTTCACTCTCTGAGGTGAGTCCCATCTGCGCCGCGACTACCTTACCCTTGCGATCGACGTAGAACGAGGTCGGCATCGCGTCGAGACCGCCGTATGTCTGGCTCAGGCTGTCGCCGTTGACCAGCACGGGATACGGCATGTGCTCTTCATCAACAAACTTGGCGATGGCCGCCTTCTGTTTTGCCCAGCCAGACTTATCATCGGCCTTCAGATCGTCGCCCTCGGTGGAGATGCCGATCACCTCGAATCCCTGACTTGCGTACTTGTTGCGCAACTCGATGAGCCAGGGTGTCTCGACCTTGCACGGGCCGCACCATGTGGCCCAGAAGTTGATCAGCACAGCTTTGCCCTTGTAGCTGTCGAGCGAGACTTTCTGCCCCTTTAAATTCTGTAATGTGAAGTCTGGCGCGGGCTTGCCAATGAAGGGCGAAAGATACGAAAGGCTGCCGGTGCTGGGGTCGGCTACCAGCTCACCCTTGGCGACCGAGGCCAGCCGCTTCTCAGCGGCCTGCTGGCGATATGCCCAGTTAGCCCAACCCGCCCAGCCAAAGATTGCAAGAATCACCAGCACTGCAAAAAGTACGATTTTGTTGCGCTTCAATGGTATCGACCTCTCCCTCCCTATTGTACGAGGGTAGACAGTGGACCGTGAACTGCGCTCAGTTTACAAAGGTTAGTTCTGTTGATTGACCTACACTGTTATCATCAAATGCCGATGAAGCAGCCCGAATCGCGTGGAGACAAAGCAGTTGCCGGATCGGCTCCGACCTTGACGCCCGCCGATCTGGTCCGCACGGAAGCTGCTGCGCTTGAGGCGCTGGCAGCGCGGCTCGAAGGTCCCATGGCAGAGCCATTTACTCGCGCCGTGGAGATGATTCTTGCCTGCGGACAAGGCAACGGCCGCGTCGTTGTCACGGGCATGGGCAAGAGTGGCATTATCGCGCAAAAGCTTGCCGCGACACTCAGTTCCACCGGATCGCCTGCGCTTTTTTTGCATCCGGCTGAGGCGGTGCACGGTGACCTGGGCGTGCTGATGCCCGGCGACGTAGTGGTTGCGCTCTCAGGCAGCGGCGAAACGGAAGAGATACTGCGGCTGCTGGCCACGCTCAAACGCAAAGGTGATGCGCTGATCAGTTTGTGCTGTAATGCGAACTCGACACTGGCGCACACCAGCGATGTTGCTCTGGACTGCAGCGTTGAGCGCGAAGCCTGCGGCCTGAACCTAGCTCCCACGGCCAGCACTACGGCCATGCTCGCGCTGGGAGATGCGCTGGCAATTGCCGTAAGCGTACGAAAGGGCTTCCGTGCTGAGG
Source organism: uncultured Acidobacteriaceae bacterium (assembly GCA_963832645.1). GTDB lineage: Bacteria > Acidobacteriota > Terriglobia > Terriglobales > Acidobacteriaceae > Telmatobacter. Next base: position 280,026 of record CAWHUU010000010.1, on the reverse strand, counting down.
ATTTTGCGGAGCTGCACCCCGGCGGCAAGCTGGGCAAGCGGCTAGCACGTGTACTGGACCTGATGCACACCGGCGAAGACGTACCGGTGGTTGCGCCGGAGACGCCCATGACCGACGTCATCTACGAAATGTCGTCGAAGAAGCTTGGCATCACCACCGTGCAGCGGGACGGCAAGCTATGCGGCGTCATCAGCGACGGCGATCTGCGCCGCCTGCTGGAGCGCGAGGGCGGAGCCGCTCTGACCAGGATGGCAGGAGAGGCCATGAATTCACATCCGCGCACGATTGGCGCCGATGAGCTCGCTGCGAAGGCTCTGGCGATTCTTGAGGAGCGCAAGATCACATCGCTGGTCGTGGTCGACACCGATGCCAAGGTAGCCGGCGTTCTGCACTTGCACGATCTTTGGGGTGTGGAACTGATCTAGGGGCAGCGGATAGTGGTCAGTGGTCAGTGGTCAGAAATGCACCTGATCATAGTTGTGCTATCCCAGGTTCGAAATTCGGTGCGGGTATTTCCGGCTGCTTCCCATTAGAGTGTTACTTCTAATTACGCGTGTCAGCACTTCCACAGGTGTGTGTCTGGTGACACGGCTGGACCAGACGCCTTCTATCTACATCGTTTGTTTTCAATCGCGGAGAATCTGGACCTCCACTTGCATTTCATTTCAGCAGACGCAGGTGAGGAGAACCCAGATTGATGGCATCTTCTGTAGCAACGTGGCTCGCATTAGGAAGCACGGCAAATGAGCCGGGCCGGCGATTGCCACACCTTGAACATTTAGAATGGGATCTGGATCTTTTAAACGCCTTGCGTCCATGTTCGACTGGGTGGTCCGGAACTTCAATCTGCCGCTCTCGAACAGACGGGAAAGCATGTAAGCCCTCTATTATGCACCGCTGGTCAAAGCTCTTTATCCCAACCCTGCGCGAGGCCCCGGCAGACGCCGAAGTGGCCAGTCACAAGTTCCTTCTCCGGGCCGGCTATATCCGCCAGCTCGGCGCAGGCATTTACAGCTACCTGTTTCTTGGGCAGCGCTCGCTGAATAAGATCATCGGCATTGTCCGCGATGAGATGGACCAGATCGGCCAGGAGTTTTACCTGCCCGGCATTCTGCCGCGCGAGCCGTGGGAGCAGAGCGGCCGCTGGACTGGTATGGGCGACAACATGTTCCGCCTGAAGGACCGCAAGGGCGCGGACCTGTGCCTTGGCATGACGCACGAAGAGATCATGACCACGATTGCGCGCAGCGAGTTGCGAAGCTACAAGCAGTTGCCGCAGATCTGGTATCAAATCCAAACCAAGTTCCGCGATGAGCCGCGTCCCAAGTCGGGCCTGCTGCGAGTGCGCCAATTCATGATGAAGGACAGCTACTCGTTCGACATCGACAAGGCCGGACTGGACAAAAGCTTCGACCTGCACGACGCTGTTTACCGCAAGATCTTTACACGCTGCGGATTGAAGTTCGTCGCAGTCGAAGCCGATTCCGGGTCAATGGGCGGATCGCAGTCGCAGGAGTTCATGGTCTACACCGACGCGGGCGAGGACCTGATCGCAAGCTGCCCGGTTTGCAGCTATGCAGCGAATCTCGAAAAGGCCATTTCCACGCTGGAGCCGGTGACCGAGATGGAAGCCACGGGCGACGGCAAACCGGAGCTTGTGTCTACGCCAAACTGCGCGGCAATTGCCGACGTCGCGGCGTTCTTCAAGATCTCGCCTGCCTCCGACATCAAGTGCGTGGCCTACATGGCCCTCAAGCGCGGCAAGGACAAAACACCTGACACGTGGCACGGCGTTGCAGCTTTCCTGCGCGGTGACCACCAGGTGAATGAAACCAAGCTGATGGGTGCTGTGGGCGCAGCCGAACTGCGTCCGATGGTGACTGAAGAACTTGAGAAATACTTGAATGGCCCGGCAGGATATCTTGGCCCGGTTGGTTTGTCGCCCGATGCAAAGGTGCTCGACGCTGGGCTTTCCGTTGTGGTCGACAAGGCGTTTGAAGGCCGCAAGAACATGGTGTGTGGCGCAAACAAGAAGGACTACCACCTACGCAATGTGGTTCCAGGCCGCGACTTTACCTGGACGCTAGTGGCCGACATTCGCAGCGTGAACGAAGGCGAAGCCTGCCCCAAGCCGGGCTGCACAGGCAAGCTCGTTGTGGGCAAGGCGGTAGAAGTGGGCCACATCTTCAAGCTCGGTTACAAGTACTCAGAGAGCATGGGCGCGCGTGTGCTTGACGAAAATGGCAAGGAAGTTACGCCCATTATGGGCAGCTACGGCATTGGTATCGAGCGCATTCTTACGGCGGCTATCGAGCAGTCGAACGACGCCAACGGTTTCTGGCTGCCCGCCGGTATCGCCCCGTTTACTGTTGTGGTTACCGTGACCAACATTGGCGATGAAACACTGCGCCAAACCGGCGAAAAATTAGCCGCGGAGCTTGAGGCCGCGGGACTTGACGTTTTGCTGGATGACCGTGACGAGCGTGCCGGCGTCAAATTTAAAGACGCGGATCTTGTCGGCATTCCTTTCCGTATCAATGTTGGAAAGAAAGCTGCAAGCGGAATGGTGGAGTTGGTGACGCGCGCCACCGCAAGCAGTATGGATGTGGCGATTGCCGACGCAGTGGCGCTTGTAAAAGAACGCGTATAAAAAGATCGTCTTCTGACCGACGTGATAGACGCGAAGTAGCCTTAAATACGACGCGCCGTCATCTTTTCAACGGCGCATCTCAGGTAGCACAGAGCTAGCGGCTAGAGGCTGGCTCCCAGGAGCTTAATTCGATGGCACTCAAGATCAGGATCAGGAAGCCCACGGGAAAGTTTTTCACCTCGTCGCTCTTCCTACGATCGGTTCTGGCCATCGTGGGCATCTTCGTCATTGTCGGCGGCTCCATCACCGCTTACTACTACTTCAAATATCAGCGCATTGTGGATGCGCGCCTAAAAGAGCCGCTCTTCGCCAATACGGCCAAAATCTTCGCAGCTCCACGCGAAGTTCGTCCCGGCCAAAAATTTACGATCCAGCTCATCGCCAACGAGCTTCGCTCTGCGGGATACACGGTGGAGGGCGCAGCACGTCCTTCGCAACTTGGCTCTTTCGCTGAGGGTGCGCAAAACATAACTGTGCGCCCCGGGCCCCAGTCGTATCACGCGGAAGATCCTGCAACCATTCACATTGCAGGTGGCAAGGTGCAGTCCATAAGTGATGCTCACGGCCAGGCGCTAGCCAGCTACGAGCTTGAGCCGTTGCTGATTACCGGCTTAAGCGAAGATGCTCACCGCACCAAACGCCGCCTTCTCACCTACGACGAGATCCCGCAGAACTTGGTGCATGCCGTAGTCGCCATTGAAGACCGCCGCTTCTTTGAGCATGGCGGCGTAGATTACATCCGCATCATGGGCGCGTTGGTAAACGACCTGAAACCCGGGCATCGCTGGACTGAAGGTGGATCGACGCTGACCATGCAGTTGGCGCGCGGATTCTTTCTTACACCCGAGCGCCGCATCAAGCGCAAGATCATTGAGATCCTGATCACCTTCCAACTTGAGCATCGGTTCACAAAGCAGCAGATCTTTGCCATGTACGCCAACGAGATCAATCTGGGGCAGCGTGGCAGTTTTTCGATCGACGGCTTTGGTGAAGCGGCAAAGGCTTACTTCGACAAAGATGTTCGCCAACTTAACCTGTCGCAGTGCGCGCTGCTGGCAGGCATTATTCAGAGTCCCAATCGCCTGAGTCCGTTCAGGCATCCTGAGCGTGCCATTGAACGCCGCAACCTGGTGCTGGACACGATGGTTGAAACCGGCGCCATCACCAAGGAACAAGCTGAGGCAGCAAAAGCCGAGCCGTTGCAGCTTGTGCCAGGCAGTGTTGATGCCAGCGAGGCGCCATTTTTCGTTGACCTGGTACGCGACCAACTGGTGCAGAAGCTGGGCGACCGCGACTTCAATCGCGAAGGATTGCGCATCTACACTTCGCTCGACCCCGATCTGCAGCGCGCGGCAACTGATGCAGTCGAGTCCACGATGCATGAAGTCGATGCGCGGGTCGAAAAGATTTATGACCGACGCAAGAAACGCGGCCTTGTGAAGGAAATCACCTACCCACAAGTCGCACTCGTCGCGCTCAATCCTCACACCGGCCAGGTGCTGGCGCTGGTAGGCGGCCGCAGTTACGGCGTTTCGCAATTGAACCACGCCGTTGCACAGCGCCCAACGGGTTCCACATTCAAGCCTTTTGTATACGCCGCGGCCTTTAATACTTCGGTACAAGGAATCACTCTGCCAGGCCTTTCACAACCGTTCACCGAGATAACGATGTTGAGCGATCAGCAGACCACATACGACCTGGGGAACGGGCAAGAGTACACGCCGCGAAACTTTGAAGGTGAATATCACGAAGAAGTGACGGCGCGTTATGCACTGCAGAAATCGTTGAACAACGCTACCATCGGACTGGCCGCGATGGTTGGTTTCGATCAGGTTGCCGCGCTCGCGCGCGATGCGGGTATCAAGAACGCGCGCGGTACGCCGTCCGTCGCCATCGGCTCCTATGATGCCACGCCTCTTGACCTGGCCGGCGCCTATACGGTGTTTGCCAACGGCGGAGTGTATCTCAATCCCTGGATGCTCGCCAGCGTGCGCACGCCTACCGGCGATATCATCAGCGACTACACGCCATCTTCGCGACAGGTGCTCGACCCGCGGGTTGCTTTTCTCGCCACCGACATGATGGAGAACGTAATCAACCATGGCACTGCCGCCGGTGTGCGCTCTCGCGGATTCACCGCTCCCGCGGCAGGCAAAACCGGCACGGAGCATGACTCGTGGTTCGCAGGCTATACCAGCAACCTGCTTTGCGTAGTGTGGGTGGGCAACGACGACTATACCGACCTGAAAATTGAAGGCGCGGATGCGGCAGCTCCAATCTGGGCCGAGTTCATGAAGAAGGCAGTGCAGCTGCCGGAGTACTCCGATACGAATCCATTCACGCCGCCTGACGGCGTTGAGATGGTTACGCTCGATAAGAACAGCAATCTGCTGGCGGACGATAGCTGCCCTGACGACTACCAGGCCGCATTCCTTGATGGCACGGCACCAACGGTTCCATGCGATCATCCGCTCGACCGCCGTAACATTTTCCAGAAGATATTCGGCGTCGGAAAACCCGGCAACTGATCACCTCATCCATCCACGTCTGAACCATCCGGCATGGGCTGGCAATGCTGGCACCAGAAGGTGACGCGTGCATCCGGGCCCTGAATCCTGCGCCGGACGCGTTCGCCGCAACGCAGGCAAGGCTCACCCTTGCGGCCATACACCCACAGGCTCGCGCCCGGATCGGTTTCGTGGGTAGTGCGCCGATGCCGTCCGCCATAAGTCACAATCGTGTCGCCGGAGTCCACCAGTACGTTGGCTCCAACTAGCTTTTGTGCAGCGGCTACTGCGGCGCACACCTGCTCATGCGTGAGCGCGGAAACTTTGCAGAATGGATTGATTCCAGTTACGAAGCAGACCTCCGACTTGAATACGTTGCCCACGCCGGCCAGAACCTCCTGGTGCAGCAACACGTCGCCAATTTCCTCCTGGCCATGCGCGCAGATTCGCTCCACTACCCTTTCAGCATCGAAATCTGGCCGAAGCACATCGATCTGCGGCGACGGAATCCTCCGTTCGCGATCAAGAGATTGAGCGGTGTGCATCTCCGCCACCGGGACCTTGAATCCCACAACGACAAAATCGCTGTTCTCAATCACGATTCGCATGTTGAACCGCGGTTGTTGCCAGCGTTCGCCATGCCGATAGATGTGCCAGCTTCCGTTCATCAGCATGTGCGTGGCGAGCGTGCCGCCGCCTGAGAAGTGGATCAGCAGCCACTTTCCACGCGCCTCCACGCTCTCCACGAGTTGGCCCGCGATCGGAGTGTCATCGTTGAAGCGCGTGAGAAGCGGATACGTGGAGCGAAAGAATGTTACCGGCTTGCCTGCGAGTGCGCGGCCGAGCGAACGCGCAGTGCGAAAGATCGTGTCGCCCTCGGGCATCGGCTATTGAACCTCGCCGCCGGTATTCATGGGGGTTTCGTGGCTTCCCATCGACATGGGAATGCGTCGCAGATGCATGCCAAGCGGGCCCGGATGGAAACCTGCATCCATGAGGTAGCGTGCCATGGGATGCGCCGCAACCGGCTGCCCGTTGATGGTAGTGATGAGCGCTCCCTGATGACTGCTCACGCGCATCTTCTCCTGGCCGCGCGTGCAGAGAAAATGCGCCAGGCCAGCCGCAACCTGCCCGCGCTCCGGTTCCTCTGCAGGAAGAAAGACGAGGATGTTCGGGTTGCCTCGCCGCAGCCAGGCCACAAGCTGTCCGTTGCGCAGGATCACCTCTGCATACGCAGCACGAGTAAGAATGCGCGGCGCAGTTTCAGAGTCCTCTTCGGCAACCGGAAGATCCGGCCAGCGCAGAACCGAGCCATAGGGATTTGCCGGATCGGTAGCCGCAAGCTGCACAAACTCCGGCTTCTCCGCCGGAGGAGCCGTGCGAAGTTGCCGCAGCAGATCCACCGCTGCCGGCAATGCAAATTGTGTGGCTCCGAGGCCAGTCACAAAATAGCCGCGCCGAATACGGCCGCTCTCTTCGAGCACTTTCAGTACATCGTAGACCGCGCTGAAACCGCCGGGCACATTCTCAGCCGCGACGTGTTCGCGCATCAGCACTCCGTAGCGATTGAGCAGTTGCAACGCCAGCGCGTGGCTCGCTTCGGTCCGTGTTGCTGCGCTTTCATCGTTCTTTCCGGCACGCAGCGGGAGCCGCAGTGGGAGTAAAGCCCAGCGGCCCTGCGCCGTGGGCGGCGTGGTGCGCCGCGAGCGGAATACATGGCCGGTCTGCAGGCGGCGCGGCGCACGCGCGCTTTCGGGCCGCGCTGTGTACGCACGTAAGGCATGCAAGGAGTCGTTAGTGATAAACCCGTGCCACACCAGACTCCACAATGCCTCAATGGTTTCGCCCGGGTAGCCGCCGCCCGCGGCCTGATGAAGCGAATCGAAAAAGCTTGCGCCGGTCGATTCCAGCACGGCGACGATTTTCTCCTCGCGCTCCGTGAGCGGTTCGACGAGCGGGCGCTGCTGTGCAAGCAGCGGTAACTTGTCCGCGAGGAACAACGCTATGCGTCCGTCGCGCTCGCCAATCGGTTCAACGCCCGCCCACGCCACTTCGCCGGCTGCGATCAACGTGTCGAGACCACTGGACGCGTAGTCTGAGATACGTGCCGGCAGCACCTGCGACTCAAGCAGCGATGCGGGAATCGGCGCGCCCTGCAAATTCTCAATTGCATCAAGCAGCGCGTCGAGATTTGCATGGCCGGTACGCCGCGGTGCCAACAAGCCTTGCCAATGAGTTAAGAAGCGGGCCAACGTTTGCTGCTCTACCGGTTCCACTTCGCGGCGCAGTTTTGCGAGCGATTTGCGTCTGATCTGCCGCAGAATATCCGCATCGCACCACTCGCGATGAAGCCCGCCAGGACGGAAACCGCCTTCAAGCACGCGCCCTTCCGAAGCAAGCAGATGCAAAGCTTGCTCGACGACCTGCGCGTCAAGCGCAAACCGTTCCGCAGCATCGCGCAAGGTGAATGGCCCATGGGTGCGCGCGTAGCGCCGCACCAGCTCAACCACAGGATGCGTAACCGGCTCCAGCAACGCCGCTGCAAGGCCCGGCGGCAACGGAATTCCAAGCCCATCGCGATATCGCGCTGCATCTTCGGCAGCGATCAAGCGCCGCTCCCCGCCGATGCGCACTTCAAGCAGACGTCGCGCGCGGATCAGTCGCTCAACATGCGCCAACAACTCCGCCGATACAACGCGGCGCGCAAGTTCCTCGCGAGAAAGATCGCCAAGCCGTAGGCATAGATCGTGAATGCCGTCTGCCGAGCGGGCGCGATAGTTCTCGTTCAGGCACTGCGCGTTTTCTTCCACTTCGGCAATTGCGTCGGCATCCAACAGCTCGCGCAGATCAGCCTCGCCGAGTAACTCGCGCAACTGATCCTGATCGATCGTCAACGCCTGCGCGCGCCGCTCCGCGAGGGGCGCGTCGCCGTCGTACAGAAAGTTGGCCACATAGCTGAACAGCAACGACGACGCGAACGGCGAAGGCTTGCGCGTCTCAACCACGTGCACGCGCAACTGCCGCTGCTCGATGGCACGCAGCGTTTCAATCAGCGCGGGCATGTCAAACACGTCGCGCAAACACTCACGGTACGACTCAAGCAGCAACGGAAACGATGGATAGCGCGAAGCCACGCTGAGCAGATCGTACGAGCGCTTGCGCAGTTGCCATAGCGGCGAGCGCTGATCCGCACGGCGGCGAGGCAACAAAAGTGCGCGGCCTGCTGCCTCGCGAAAGCGCCCAGCAAACAGTGCCGTGGAGCCGAGTTGCCGCAGAACCAGTTGCATGGCTTCAGCCGACTCAACCAGAAACCAATCGGGATCGGGCGGCTCATCAGTGTCAGGAAAACGCATTACGAATCCGTCGTCGCCCCAGAGTGTCTCCACTTCAGGCCCACCCGCGGCGCGAATGCGAGCGCTCACTGCCATGGCCCAGGGAATGTGAATTCGGCTGCCGAACGGCGTAAGCACGCAAACGCGCCAGTCGCCGAGCTCGTCGCGGCAACGCTCAATCACCACGGTGCGATCGTCGGGAACCGATTCCGTTGCTTCCTCTTGATCGGCGAGAAACTGCAACAGATTTTCGGCGGCACCGGGATCGAGGTCGTGCTCGGCAACAAGCCGCGTGAGCGCCGCGGGCTTTGGCAAAGCGCGCAGTTCGCGCACCATTGCGCCGATGCGCCGGCCAAACTCCAACGGACGGCCCGGCCCGTCGCCCTTCCAAAAAGGCATCTTGCCGGGCTCACCGGGGGCCGGTGTCACCAGAACGCGATCGTGCGTAATATCGACAATGCGCCATGTTGACGCGCCAAGAATAAACGTCTCGTTGGTGTGCGATTCGAAGACCATCTCTTCGTCGAGTTCGCCTACGCGTACAGCCTTGCCCTCGTTGTAAGCAAGAAATACGCCGTAGAGTCCGCGGTCGGGAATGGTGCCTGCGTTCAGAATTGCCAGGCGCGCAGCACCGTCACGTGCTGTAACCACATTGCGCACGCGATCCCAAGTGAGCCGAGGACGCAGCTCCGCAAACTCGTCGGAGGGGTACCGCCCGCTGAGCAGATCAAGCACACCTTCAAACGCGGATCGCGTCAGTCCGCCGAACGGCGCAGCCCGACGCACCATGTCATAAAGCACGTCCACGCTCACTTCCGGCTTTTCTTCGAGTGCTGGCGATTGGGCGTCGGCATCGTCAAACAGTGGCGGCGATTGTTTCGTCCGAAGCTTCTTCATGCGCACGGACCGCGCTGCATGCGGTGGATGCGCGACGATCGCTACCAATTGCTGCGCCAACACATCCAGCGGATTGCGCGGATAGCGCGTCGATTCGATATGCCCTTCGTGCATGGCGCGCGTGACTGCCGCGCACGCCACCAGATCGGCACGATACTTGGGGAACAGAATCCCTTCGCTCACTGCATCCACATGATGGCCAGCGCGGCCAATGCGCTGCATTCCGCTTGCGACCGACGGCGGCGACTCGATCTGGATGACCAGATCAACCGCGCCCATGTCGATGCCGAGTTCCAGCGTGGATGTTGCGCACAACGCACGGATCTGTCCGGCTTTTAATTGTTCTTCAATCACCGAGCGCTGCGCCGCGGCCAACGATCCGTGATGCGCGCGTGCTATCGGCTCACCGGCAAGTTCGTTGAGCGCTCCGGCCAGCCGCTCAGCCACCTGGCGGCTGTTCACAAAGAGAATCGTAGAATTGCGCTCGCGAATGATTTCGAGCAGTCTTGGATGGATCGCATTCCAGATGGAGACACGGCGCGGCATCTGCGAAGCGGGCCCTGAAGGAATGTCCTCCATCTCGCCCATGCGTGCCATGTCCTCAACAGGGACCTCGATGCGCAGCTTCAACTGCTTGGGCGCGCTGGCGTCGACAACCGTAACGGGTCGATACGCGAGCCCTTGTGTCTCGTCTGCCAGCGAATGATCCAGTGAGGCGCCAGCCGATGTGCCCTGCTCACTGTTTAGTGTTTGCTGTTCACTGTTGAGATCCACGCCACCGAGGAAACGCGCCACTTCTTCCAGAGGGCGCTGCGTAGCCGAGAGACCTATGCGCTGGATGCGTCGCTTTGCAAGCGCCTCAAGCCGTTCAAGCGAGAGCGCCAGATGCGCGCCACGTTTAGTTGGGACCAGTGCGTGAATCTCGTCAATGATCACCGTATCTACCGTGCGCAAAGCCTCGGAAGCCTGCGAGGTAAGCAGCAGATACAGGGACTCGGGAGTAGTGATTAGGATCTCGTCGGGCTGCCTTGCAAAACGTGCGCGCTCCTTCTGCGGCGTATCGCCCGTGCGCACGCTGATGCCCGGTTCGCGAAACGGCACGTTCATGCGCCGGGCCATGTTGGCCATTCCCGCCAAAGGAGAACGAAGGTTGCGCTCTACGTCCACCGCAAGCGCTTTCAATGGGGAAACGTAAACAATGCGGCAGCCTTTCTTCGCTTCCGGCGCGGGATGCAGCATCAGCCGATCGAGGCACCACAGAAACGCGGTCAGAGTTTTGCCGGTGCCGGTAGGCGCCAGGATCAAGGCACTCTCACCGCGCGCAATCACCGGCCATCCCATGCGTTGCGGAGCCGTGGGCGCGTCGAAGACAGCCTTGAACCACTCCGCCGTTACAGGATGAAAACAGGCGAACGGGTCCGAGGTCATCGCTGGCTGCTTGTCATGTGCGGGCCGGTTGGCAGGCATACTCTTGAGCATAGCTCATGGCGAACATGAAGCGAAGAGTTCACCTGTGCAAAGCCGATTCGCAATTGGTGGTGTTACAGACCGCCGGATGGCCATTGGTTGTCTCCATGAAAAGTTGCGAGAGAGAGCTGTCCCATTTAGTACAGTCAAATTCCATTCGGACTTCAAAAACAATCGTTGTAACCAAAATCGGGAATTGTACTGCGACCACCGAGGCAATCGTACATCTAACCTCAAAGAAACGTTACACATCCTGATTGAGTATCCTTTTCCGCAGTTGTCCCTCGCAACATGACTTACGCGCCGGATAGACTGCTCTCCAACACATATGCCGAGCTCCGTGATGCGAACGAACCTGTCCACACTCCTGGACGATTTCCGGCGTCATCCTGGCGAGACCGCTGTGGTGCGCCACAAAGGCAATCGCCGCCTGTTGACGACCTACGGAGAGCTCGCTCACATGGCCGGCTGCTTCGCGGCAGAGCTGGAACGGCGTGGGATAGGCCAGGGTGACCGCGTACTGCTGTGGGCAGACAATGGCGCTGAGTGGATTGCCGCATTCCACGGATGCATCTTGCGCGGCGTGCTGGTGGTTCCGCTGGATGCGCATGGCGCTGCCGATTTTGCCAATCGCGTTGCTGCCGATGTTTCTCCCAAACTGGCGGTGGGCGATGCGGCACTGCTGACGCAGCTCTCCTTCAATGTACCGCGCATTGCATTTGAAAACTGGCCTACGACGCTTCCCAAAGAAGAAGCTGCGCCGGTTTCCGGCCTTACCGGCGAAACGCCACTCCAGATTCTGTTTACCTCCGGCACCACGGGAGAGCCAAAGGGAATTGTGCTGACGCACGGAAACGTGCTGGCCAGCGTTGGACCTATCGAGCAGGGCGCAAAACCGTACATGCGCTACGAACGGCTCGTGCATCCGCTCCGCATTTTGCATACCCTGCCGCTGAGCCATGTGTTCGGGCAGACGATGGGGCTGTGGGTTCCACCCATTCTTGGAGCGGAATTGCACTTTGAGGAGCGGCTCGTAGCGCCTCGACTTATTGAAATGATCCGCCGCGAACGCATCTCCGTGCTGGCAGCCGTGCCGCGCGTTCTTGCGCTTCTCAAAGCGCACCTCGAATTGGAGTACCCAGGCCTCACGCAACGTCTCGCTGATGTAAAGGGTATCGGCGCTGCGCGGCGGTGGTGGCGCTACAGAAAAATCCATCGGGCCTTCGGGCTCAAGTTCTGGGCATTCATCTCCGGAGGCGGCGCTCTCTCAGGCCCGATGGAGCAGTTCTGGAACGCGCTTGGATTCGTTCTGGTCCAGGGCTATGGAATGACCGAAACCACTGCTCTCATCACGTTGAATCACCCATTTCACGTGGCTCGCGGCACCATAGGGAAACCGCTTGCCGGCCGCGAAGTTAAGCTTGGCCCTGACGGTGAAGTGCTGGTACGCGGAGCATCCATCTCAGGAGCAACCTGGTCTGGCGGAAAGCTGCACAAGCGAAAGAATGAGTGGCTGCCGACGGGCGACATCGCGGAGATGGCAACCACTGGCGATCTGCGCTTTCTCGGCCGAAAGAGCGAAGTGATCGTCACCGCAGCCGGGCTCAACGTGCATCCTGAAGATTTGGAGGCCGTGCTCGAAGAGCAGCCCGGTGTAGCCGCCTGCGCGGTGGTCCCCATGGAGACAGCTGAAGGACCTGAGGCTTGCGCAGTGATTGCCATGCGCGGCTCAGGAGAACATGCGGCCGCGGCAATTGAAGGCGCGAATGCTCGGTTGGCCGATTTTCAGCGCCTGCGCCGCTGGGTGTTGTGGCCAGAGCCCGACCTGCCGCGCACCTCTACGGGCAAGGTGCGCCGCAAAGCCGTTGCGGAATGGCTCGGCAGGATTCAAGCCGCATCGACAGCGAACGGCGCCGCGCAAGGACACGAAGGTGGCGCTTTTGGAGCAGCGGGCGACTGGCTTCTGGGCCTTATCTCCCAACTTACCGGGGAGACTTATCGTGGCGTAGGCGATGAGCTTCGCCTAACAGAAGACCTGCATATCGACAGCCTTGGCCGCGTGCAACTTGCTGCCGCAATCGAGGACCGGCTGGGAATCGTAAGCGAATATGGAATGCTCAACGGCGCGGAAACGCTGGGGGATTTGCGGCGAATGATCGCCGGCAGCGGACAAGTGCAGCAGCGCGAAATTCCATCGGCCTCGCATGGTCGCCAAGACCAGGGAGTTACCGGGCAAGCTTCGCCGCGAACCACTTCAGCCGGAGGCAATGCTGCGCCCACGGTGGAGCGGGCGCGCTACGTTTATCCGCGCTGGCCGTGGCTGCTGCCCTTCCGGTGGATCCGCGCGGCATTTATTGAACTTGTACTGCGGCCCTTGGTATGGCTGCTCGCCGACCCGCGCGTTACCTCTCCGAAGTCCATCGGTGCCGACGAGCCCGTGCTCATTGTCGCCAATCACGTAACCGCTTTCGACGGCCCGCTGGTTCAATACGCGCTGCCGGGAGCGATCCGACGCTGCATCGCCATCGCTATGTCAGGCGAGATGTTGAGTGACTACCGGCATTTCCGCAACCCGGAACCGCTGCGGCCCAGTGGACGCTTTTTCCTGCCCGGTCCGCTGATTTACTACCTCCTCACCGGTCTGTTCAATGTGTTTCCATTGCCGCGGCTTCGTGATTTTCAGCCCAGCTTCGCACACGCGGGCAAGGCCATGGATCACGGCTACAACGTGCTTGTGTTTCCCGAGGGCACGCGGTCGGCCGCGGGCAAGCTGGCGCCGTTCCGCTCCGGCATTGGGCTGCTGGCAAAGCAATCCGGAGCCAGAGTGCTGCCGGTAGCGCTGCGAGGTGTTGGTGAGTTGAAGGCCGGAGATCAGCGCTGGTTCCGCTCCGGCAAGATCGAGGTGCGCGTGGGTGAACCACTGGTGCTTGCCGGTACGGATTCAGAAGCGGACATCGCTGCCCGGCTGCATGATGCAGTGGAGCATCTGCTGGAGGACTGAAGCTCCTGGCTTCTAGCCTCTGGCTTTACCTGTTCCCTGCTCCCCGCTCTTACGAAGTAGCAGGACCCGGTATTCAGCACAGCTCTCCACGATTGCGAATCGTTTGGTTGCTCGCTGGCGCCAAGAAACAGATATCCATCCGGCTCAAGCACACGATGGATACGTGCCAGCAGCGTCTTTCGGGTTTCAGGTGAAAAGTAGAGCATCACGTTACGCAGAAAGATCACATCGAAGCGATCCGACGCACGTGAAAAGGGAAACTGCGGTCCACAAAGGTTTGCCTGCCTGAAGTTGCACATGTCCCTCACTTCAGGCTTCACGATCCAGTCTTCTCCGGCACGGTCAAAGTAACGGACGATGAATCGGGCGGGAAGACCGCGGTTCATCTCGATGCGGTGATAGCGGCCCTGCTTTGCCCGCTCAACCACTTCAGCGCAAATGTCGGTGGCCTCAATGCGAATGTCCCATCCAAGAAGCATGGGGAATGAGTCCCGCAAGAGCATAGCCAGGCTCAATGCCTCCTGGCCGCTGGAACAGGCAGCGCTCCACAGGCGCAGGCTCCGCAGGTGGCGGCGAGCCTCAATCAATTTTGGCAATAACTCATTTCGAAGCAGGTCGAAGGGTCGGTTGTCGCGAAAGAAGCTGGTTTCGTTAATCGTCATCGCTTCCGCGATGTTGCGTTCGAGTTCCGGATCGCTTTCAGATTTCAGATGACGGACCAGTTCGTCGATACGACTCATACCGTGGTTACGCAGGATACTTGTGAGCTTGGCGTCAAACAGGTAATCGCGTGATGGGTCAAGCGCATTCTGCGAACGATTGAAGACAAGTTGGCGCAGGAATCCATACTCTGCGCTGCAGGCCTGCGCCATAACTACATCACCTCATTCGAATGGGCGTGAACCGGCTGAGATGGAGCCTCGGCGGCGATACGAAGAATCTCTGAAGCCATCATCTCCAGCGGAAGAATCTTGTGGGCGAGCCCCGCGCGCGCTACAGCGCCGGGCATTCCCCACACCGCGCTGCTGGCCTCGTCCTGTGCCAGCACTGTGCCGCCCAAGCTGCGAATCGTGCGGCATCCGCTCAGCCCGTCAGAGCCCATGCCCGTCAAAACAACGGCAAGAACACCCGAGCCGTAAATGCCTGCAAGGGAGCTAAAGAGAACGTCCACCGATGGCCGGCAGTGATTTTCCGGCTGCTCCTGGGTCAGGCGCAATACCGCATGAGCATTTGATAACGATGCGGCCACCGCCTGCATGTGCCAGTTGCCGCGAGCGATGCGGATGCAACCAGCCTGCACCGCATCGCCGTGCGACGCCTCTCGAACACGAAGATTGCAGCGCTTGTCCAGCCGCTCTGCCAACAGGCGCGTGAACAACTCAGGCATATGCTGCACCACCAATACCGGCAGTGGGAAATCCGCGGGAAAAAGTGGAAGCAATACCTCAAGTGCCGCCGGGCCGCCGGTTGAAACTCCAATGGCGATAGCTGACGGTTTTGCGGTGATAGGCTGCATCGCCGAAGGAGTCGATACGGTCTCCGTTTGTGATCGTGGCCGCATTGACCAGGCCGCACGCTGCTGGAACCCATTTTGCGCGGCGGCTGCCGGACTTGCAGCAGGCTTCAGCGCCTGTGCGGTCAGCGCACGAATCTTCGGCAGCAGTTCCCGAGCAAGATTGCGAACCGCTGTCTCGCGATCGGATTGCCCCTCGGGCTTCGCCACGTAGTCGGCGGCGCCATTGGCCAATGCTTCAATGGTGACCTTGGCGCCACGCCTGGTAAGCGAACTGCACATGATGACCGGTATTTTGACCAGGCGGCGGCGTAACTCGCGAAGTGTGGTCAGGCCGTCCATCCCCGGCATTTCAAGGTCGAGCAGAATCAGATCGGGCTTGATGACCGAAACGCTGTTTAGAGCGGAAAGGCCGTCTCCTGCGGTGCCGGCAACTTCAAGCTGCGCATCCGAACTTACAACTGCACGTAACAGGCTGCGCATTACCGCTGAATCGTCAACGATGAGGATGCGCGCCCGGCGGGATTGCGTCATTGCCCATACCCCGCAAGCCCCAGCATTGCGAGCTTATCGTCAAAGGCCTTATGGTCGAACGGCTTCATCAGATACTCGTCGGCCCCCGCATCGAGAGCGCGCACGATGTAGTCGTTCTCCGCCTCGGTGGTCACCATCAGAACCTTGGTTCCGCCATAGCCCTCGGCCCTGAGCTGCATCAGCATCTCCAGCCCGTTCATCACCGGCATGTTCCAATCAAGGAGCACCAGATCAAACCTCGCGCCGTCATGCAAACGCTCAAGCCCGGCCCGTCCATCCGGCACCTCTTCGCACTCAATGCCTTTCTCCTGAAGCAGGCCCCGCAAATAGCCTCGTACGAAACGTGAATCGTCCACAATGAGCGCGCGCACAGTATCCTCCATGCCGATTCGGCTTAAGCCTTAGCCCAGGCCAAGGCGATGCCAATCAGCGAATAGCTAATTTCCAGCGTTTTGGCCAAGCCGCAGCGGGTTGAGCCTCTCCGGATCGAGCATGACCAGCAGCTTGCCCGCAAGCTTGTACGCTCCGGTAAACAACGCCTTTTGCCGATGGTCGAGAATGGATGGATTGGGCTCGTAGTCCGCGGAAGAGACCGTCAGCACTTCGCCTACAACGTCGACGAGCAAACCAAAGAAGGAGCCCTCCGATTCAAGCACCAGAATGTCCTGCTCACCTTCCCTGATGGGCATTCCCAGAACATGGCGCAAGCTCACCGTGGTCAGCACATCGCCGCGATAGTGCATCAGCCCGCCCACAAACGCCGGAGACAAAGGCACAGGCTGCGGTTGCGCACCGCCCACGATCTCGAGAATGTGCGCAATCGGCACGCCAAACCACGAGTGTCCCAGCCGCACTGAGCAAACCTCCATAAATGACAACGCCTTTTCCGGTTTACGAGGTACTGCTGCTGTACTCATGCCATGGCCTCCGCGACCTGGTTCCACTCGCTCGAACCGCTTTCGTCGGCGGGCAACGGCTGCACGGAATTCAAGCCGACAATTCCGGTAACACGATCATTGAGCAGCGTCACGCCGTCGGTTCGCTGGCGGGTGCCCGCCTCAACCAACTCGCTGCCCGCGGCTACATCCAGAACCTGCGAAACTGCGACGCCGACGTGCCGATCGCCCTCGCGGCATACCACCACGATGATGTTCGGCTCCTGGTCACTCCTCATCCCTTCGCCGGCAGCGGCAATCAATCCACCGGTGTCCTCGACTGGCATCAGTTGCCCTTCGAAGTTGAGTACCGGCCTGTAGCCGATGTACTCAATGCGCGAATGCGGAATCTGTTCGATACGCAACACGTCGTCGAGTAACACCGCGGCACGATGTCCGGCTACTTCAACCAGCAGGTATTCAACGGTCTTCTCCTCACCGTGCTCTGGCCTGCCCGCTGAGTTCGACGCCTCCTCGCCGGCAGCGATGGTAACACCGGCCTTTGCCGCAATGGCGCCGGGGTCCAGAATCAGCGCCAGATTTGCGTTTCCCAGCACGGTGGCGCCCGAATAGAGGCCGATGTTCTTGAGAACCGGCGACAGCGGCTTTACGACGATCTCTTCAGGATCGGCCAGCCCATCCACAATCAAACCAAAGCGCCGGCCATCGATATCGAGTACAGCAATGAACCTCTCGCAGTCCTCCGCAGCAGCCTGATCAACTTCGGGCCTGAGCAATCCACCAAGAAAGACAAGCGGCAGCAGGTTGCCGCGCAGACGATAGAGCGGCGCGCCTTCAATCCACTCAATCGCCTTGCATGCTTCCTCCGCTGGAATGTGGACCAGCTCTGAAAGCGCTCCCTGGGGTAATGCAAAACTCTGGCCCAAACTGCGAACGATGAGAGCGGGAATAATGGCCAACGTAAGTGGAATACGCAGACGCAAGGTGGTTCCTTTGCCTACGCGCGAATCGATTTCGACTTTTCCGCCGATCCTCTCCACGTTGGTGCGGACCACATCCATGCCTACTCCACGGCCACTTACGTTGGTGATGGACGCGGCGGTTGAGAAGCCCGGCATGAAAATAAGCTGCATCAACTCGCGGTCGTTCATCTGCGCGGCGCGCTCGTGCGAGACAACTCCGCGCTCGATTGCCTTGCTGCGAACCTTATCGACGCTGATGCCTGAACCGTCGTCCGATACCTCGACGATGACGTGGCTTCCCTCCTGCACTGCGCGAAGCTTGAGCACTCCCTCCGGGTCCTTGCCTGCCGCCACGCGCACTTCAGACGGTTCAATGCCATGGTCAAGCGCATTGCGCACGGCGTGCGTCAGCGGATCCTTGATTGCCTCAAGCAGGCTCTTGTCGAGTTCCGTGTCCTGGCCTTCCACTTCAAGACGAATGCGGCGGCCCAGCACCTGCGAAAGATCGCGCACAATGCGTGGCATCTTGGAAAAGATATTCGACACCGGCTGCATGCGCGCCCTCATCACGCTTTCGCGCAGATCTGCCGTGACCATATCGAGCCGGCGCGAAAGCATCGTCATCCTGGGGTCGGCGGCCGTGGCCTGCAAGACCTGGTTACGCGTAAGCACCAGTTCGCCCACCAGGTTCATCATTCGGTTCAGCAGGACGATATCGACGCGCAGCGTGCTCTCGGCTGCGCTTGCAGCCGGAGCGGCAACAATTCTTGCTCCCGTGCCCGGAACGTCCACTTCCGGCTCGTGCGCGGGAGTTGCCGGCTGCGGAATCTCTGGAACAGACGGTGCGGTGGCAACAGCCTCCTTCACACGCGGTGCGCTTACTCTTG
This sequence comes from uncultured Acidobacteriaceae bacterium, assembly GCA_963832645.1. Taxonomy (GTDB): domain Bacteria; phylum Acidobacteriota; class Terriglobia; order Terriglobales; family Acidobacteriaceae; genus Telmatobacter. Next base: position 261,380 of record CAWHUU010000010.1, on the reverse strand, counting down.
CTCGTCTGGGCCGTGGCGCTATGGACTTGCTCGAGGTAGAACGCGATTTTGCACCAATCGTTTGAAGCACGGGCACCTGGAGAGCTTCAATCTCTGCGATGAGGGCGGCATCGTCACCGCTGCCTTCGCTGGTCCTGTCCTCGCCCGCCCCGGCCTCAATGGACCTGAGAATCGAGCGCAGGCCGTCGAGAAGATGCAGCAGCCCGGTCACGATCGGCTGATCCGCTTTCAGTTTGCCGTCGCGCAACTGGCCCAACAGGTTTTCACCTGCGTGCGCCAGCTTTTCCAAGCGCTTAAAGCCCAAGAAACCTGTGGTTCCCTTGATGGTGTGGACCGAACGGAAGATCTCTCCCAGCAGGTCTGCATCATCGGGCCGCGTTTCAAGGTCGGTCAGGCATCGCTCCATGCGGTCGAGCCCTTCCTGACTCTCAATCAGGAACTCTCTGGTTAATTCATCCATCGCACCAACTCATCGGGCCGCCCGGGATTCGACCTCCCGGCGCAGCGAGCATACACGTGGGTTATCGGATGAAGATGGCAGTAACTTGAGCGGAGCTGAGGAGGCTTGTCACGCGGTGGCAAAAAGATTGAGAGGCGCCGGTAACCAATCCGCTTCTGGCCGTGCCTGCACAGTGTACAGAAGCGCGGAAATCAGTTAGCCTCAAAGTCTCGACAGCGCTGTTTATGGGAAATCGGTGATGAAGATGAAGAGTCGGCCTGCAGTAAGTGAACCCCAACTGAAGGCCCTGCTCAGCCGGGCACGTAAGGCTGCGGGAAAATCGTATTCACCTTATTCCAGCTTCAAAGTAGGCGCTGCGCTCCTGTTAAGCAATGGCGAAGTGGTTACCGGGACCAACGTGGAGAGCATCAGCTATGGGCTGACAATCTGCGCTGAGCGCGCGGCAATGGTGAGCTCCATTTCGCACTTCGGCCCAAAGATTCGCGTTCAAGCCGTGGCCGTTGCTAACCTGAATCACGGAGCCAGCCCTCCGTGCGGCGCATGCCTGCAAATGTTGTCTGAGTTTACGGACGGCAAATCACCCGTGATATTTCCGGCCGTTGATGGCGTACGAACCATACCGTTCGCCGAATTGATGCCTCATGCCTTTGGAATCGAGCGGAAGTAGCGAAGCCCAGCTCGTATTTATGTCGGCTAAGCAAAACAATGCGCTGATTTGAGGTTGATTCAATCATGCCCGCTGTTCCACCGCTCCATGCTGTTGACCTGATCCGAAAGAAGCGCGACGGCCTTGTGCTCGACGAGCGTGAGATCGGATTCATCGCAGCGGGCGCAGCCTCAGGTTCGATCCCGCAGGAACAGCTTGCAGCGTGGCTGATGGCAGCGTGGCTGCGCGGGCTCTCACTTGAGGAGACGCGGGTGCTCACGCTTGCCATGCGTGACTCAGGCGAGAAGCTTTCAACATCGCATTTCGGCAAAAAATGCGTCGACAAGCACTCAACCGGCGGCGTGGGCGACAAAACCAGTTTCCTGATTGCTCCGCTGGCAGCGGCATGCGGAGTTGCGGTGCCCATGATCAGCGGACGCGCTCTGGGCCACACCGGCGGCACGCTCGACAAGCTGGAGTCGATTCCGGGTTTCCGCGTCGGTCTCTCGCTCGAAGAGTTTGAGCGTGTCCTCAGGCAATGCGGCGTCTCTATTGTGAGCCAGACGCCGCACCTGGTTCCCGCTGACCGCGTGCTATACGCGTTGCGTGACCGGACGGCGACGGTCGAGAGCCCCGGACTGATCTGCGCGTCGATACTGAGCAAGAAACTGGCTGCGGGTCTCGATGCGCTGGTGCTCGACGTAAAGACAGGCTCAGGTTCATTTCTGCACAAACTCGAAGACTCCGAATACCTCGCCGCCCTGATGGTAGCCACGGCGGAATCTGCGGGCACGCGTACCGTAGCACTGCTTACCGACATGAGCCAGCCGCTTGGCATGGCGGCGGGCAATTGGATCGAGATTGCAGAGTGCCTCGAATTGCTGCGCGGCAAATATCCGGCTGAGAGCGAAGACCTGCGCGAGCTGGCGCTGGTGCTTACCGGATGGATGATCCACCTGGGCGGGCAGGCCGTAACGCCGCAGGCAGGCTACGCGCGGGCTGAAGTAGCCCTGACCGATGGCTCCGCGTTGCGCACATTCAAAGCCATGGTTCAGGCGCAACAGGGTGACGTATCGGTGTTTGACGATCCGCAGGGATACCACAAACCCGGCGCAACACAAATGGTGCCGGCCTGGGAGAGCGGTTACGTAGCCGAGATGGATACCACGGCTCTGGGATGGGCTGTGCAGCGCACCGGCGCGGGCCGCGAACATGTCGGCGAACCAGTTGATCCACATGCAGGCATAATTTTTCACGCGCGGCGTGGTGCACGCGTGGAAGCGGGTCAGCCGCTGGCCACCATCTATGCAACTACGCCTGAAATGCTGCATGAGCCCATTGATATTCTCCGGCAGGCTATTCGTTTTTCGTCATCCGCTCCAGATCCCGTTCCGCTCGTGGGCCATATTTTCACTCGCGAATCAGCCGAGAAATATCTGCAGACAGTGCGCAGCCGCTAATTGTCGGCCACCGGCGACTCTGTGCTCGAGTATTTGCCGTGGCCGCATGATTCGACGCACTTGCCAAGCGGATGCTGTAATTTAGAGCAATAGCAGCTTTACGCTTTCAGTCTCGACTTAGTCTTTAGAGGATGCCGACAGGCCAGCCCCTTGCCTGTCTCGACCTATAGCTCTAGCAATGCTTAAGCTAGTAGCTAAAGGCTAAGAGCTACAAGCTGTCTTCTCAGGAGGCATTTGCCTTGGCGCGATTTACCGGATTGCTTGGGATTGCAGCTGTGCTTTTTGCAGCCTGGCTGGGCTCCACTGACCGCAAGCGTATTCGCTGGCGCACGATCATCTGGGGAATCGGCCTGCAGGTCTGCTTCGCATTTCTGGTGTTGCGGTTCAGTATCGGCCAGCGCTTTATGAACTGGGCTGGAGACGTGGTGACCCGCATGCTCTCCGCGACCTTTGCGGGCACCCAGGTTTTGTTCGGCGAGTTCGGGCTTCCCAACTCCGGCGCATTTGGCGCAATGCTCGGACCGAACAAAGGCTCTGTCTTTGCCTTCCAGGTGCTGCCCACCATTATCTTCATCTCTGCATTTTTTGCCGTTCTATACCACATCGGCGTAATGCAGATCATCATTCGCGGCATGGCGTGGGTCATGCTTAAAACGATGCGCATCTCCGGCGCGGAGAGCATGAACGTGGCCGCCAGCATTTTTATGGGCCAGACCGAAGCGCCGCTGACGATTCGCCCGTTCCTGTCGAAAGCCACGCGCAGCGAGCTGATGACAATCATGACCAGCGGCATGGCGCACGTCTCCGGCGGCATCATGGCCATGTACATTGCGCAGGGTGTTGAAGCTCGCCATCTTCTCTCGGCCGTCATCATGACATCGCCCGGCACCATTCTTATGGCCAAGATGCTGGTACCTGAGACCGAGACGCCGGCCACCGAAGGCAAGGTCGTCATTCCGAAAGACGAGTTGCACGCCGACGAAAACCTGATTGGGGCCATAGCACGCGGCACCATCGACGGCGGAAAGCTGGCATTGAACGTGGCCATAATGCTGATCAGCTTTCTGGCTCTGGTTGCTTTGCTGGACATGCTTCTGGGTTGGGTTCACGGCGGGCTGCCATGGATTCCGGGCTCACTGGGGCAGATCCTCGGTTACCTGTTTGCTCCTGTGGCATGGCTCATCGGCGTGCCGTGGCACGACTGCATGGCAATCGGCAACCTGCTTGGCACGCGCATGGCCTTGAACGAAGTGATCGCGTACATCGGCTTGGGCGCGGAGAAGGCTACTCTCGCCCCACGCTCTTTCACCATTGCAACTTTCGCGCTGTGCGGCTTCGCTAACCTCGGCTCCATTGGCATGCAGATTGGCGGTATTGGAGCGCTGGTGCCCGAGCGCCGCAACGACCTCGCGCGTCTCGGTGTAAGGGCAATGCTGGCAGGAACGATGGCCAATCTTATTTCTGCAGCGATTGCAGGCATCTTTCTGGGGTGAGCGAATCGATGACATCCAGACGGATGATCGTGACTCTGGCTTTGCTGCTGGGCGCCGCAGCCTGCGGTGCACGGGCGCAACAATCCTCCGCAAGATCCTATGCGGGCTTCGACCGCAACGATTATCCCGGCGACGCAAACCTTGCCGCTCTGCGCAAGAGCTTCCGCTTTACCAGCTACTGGCTCAATAATCCTCCCGGCGCGCAACACAACACATGGACCGGCAAGCGGGTCCTGCTCAAGAAGAACGGCTTTGGTTTTCTCGTGCTTTTCAACGGCCGTTTATACGAAGAATTGAAAGGGAAAGACGCAGCCGCGCTTGGAACAGCAGACGGCAAAGCAGCGGAGAATACAGCTTTGCATGAGGGCTTCGCCCGCCACACGCTCATCTTTCTCGATCAGGAGCAGGGCGGCCGTATGCTGCCTGAGCAATCAGCCTATCTCTTTGCATGGGTTGATGCAGTGCGTACAGCGGGAGGCCGCGCAGGTATCTATTGCTCCGGCATTGAGGTTCCGGATGGTGCAGGAACCATCAGCACCGCGCGCGACATTGTTGAGAAAGAAAAAGCAAGAGCGGTACAATCGTCCACGCAAAACAAGACAATACCATTACAGCTATGGATCGTCAACGATCAATGCCCGCCTTCACCCGGATGCACGTTGAAACATCCACCGATGAGCAGCGCGGTTCCTGCAGAACTGGCTGCGTCCACTCTTGTGTGGCAGTATGCGCAGTCTCCGCGGCGCGCACAATTTACCAGCGACTGCCCGGCAAATTACGCGTCCGACAATCGCTGCTACGCGCCGGGCCTGCCGAAGGGAGCGGACAGTTACGTCGATCTCGATCTGTCGAGCTCTCCTGATCCTTCTGCGGCGCGTTGAAGAAGCCTTCAGCATCATCCACGCCGGCGGCGCATCCGGTAAAAGATCGTGAGAGAAGTTACGGTTCCACAGGTGAGCAGGCTCGCCACCATGCCAAGCGTGAGTGAAACGTCGTGCTGGTACGAGCCGTGAATAATGCCAATGAACTGCAAGACGCTGAAGCCTCCGAAGGTGAGCAGTGAGATGCCTTCGTCGGTCTTTTTGCGCCATACGGCCACAATCTGCGGGACAAATAACAACGCGTTGCAACCAAGTCCCAATCCAAAAAGCAAAGCGACGAATTCCTTCATCTCACCTCTCTCGGCATCCATGAGCGGTTCCCGGATAATCAATCCTCGGTGACTCGCTAGATTACTTCCCCGATCAATTTCAGCATATGCCTGCGCACATCGCGTGGCCATTTGACGGTAAGGCTCTCCAGCCTCGTGCGGTCCTTTGCATACAGGGCGCGCGTGGCCTCTTCGTAACCCGCCAGGTCGCCTGCGATAGCCGACATGTAACGCGCCACGGCGTCGAGTGCGATGCGCACGCGTGCTCTGCCCTGCTCGCGGTGTCGCGCCTCATCTACCAGCCTCCGCAACGCCGCCGACGCGCCGCTGGGCTGCTCCTCGAGCCACTCCCAGTGCCTTGGAAGCAGCGAGATTTCGCGGCTCACTACGCCGAGTTTGGGACGCCCGGGCCCGGTGCGCTGGCCCGGCAGTGCACGCGCAAGTACCTGCGCAACCGTTCCGCGCAAATCGAAATCTACCTGGCGTCCAGTGGCGTCGTCGAATACGAGCATCATTGCACCCTTGTCCGCGTCGAATCGTTTTTTAAGTTCCGGCAGCACCTGTTCAAGCGGTCCGGACGCAATCATGCTATGCCCCGTGAATACGGTGTATGTCTGTTCGTTTTCCATGAACTAAATTTACCCGGATCAAATAGGACTGTCAATATTATCCGGGTACAATAAATCGCCTCTCGACCCTCACGCTCTGAAACGTTCGGCACTCCGTGCGCGGGCCTTGGTAGCCTCTTCTTCCCGATTGCGAGGCGGGGCACTGGTTTCGAGCGAGGCAAGAAGCCGCGCAGATGCGGCTGCTATCTCGTCGACGGCCAACAGGAACGCTGCTTCATTCGCCTTTGACGGTTTGTTGAAGCCGCTGACTTTGCGCACAAACTGCAGCGAAGCGGCGCGAATCTCCTCGTTAGTAACCGGAGGATCGAAGTTGAAAAGCATTTTGATATTGCGGCACACGCGAGTGACCTCTGCCTGGTTTTGAGTAAAGATTACCGGGCTCTCCAGCCGGTTCCTCCATCTTCTCACTCGAGATGGACCTGCGCTCCCTGACTGGCTCCGGAACCGCCAAAGCGCAAGCGATGACCATCACATTGCCCTTGGCTGAGGCTTTGCTATTCTGTCGCATGCAATACGGTCAATTCAAATATCCCAACTACGAAACGCCGTTGCTTGAGGCCTACGGCGGCCGGTTTGAGTCGGCATTCGTCATCCTGCATCCCTTTGTGCGCGTGCCGCAGCATCTTTCATGGAAGGCCGTTTTGTCCTACCCCGATGACGAACAGATTCTGACCCATGGCGCGAAATGCAATTGGTCCGAGGTCTACACGCAGACGAACCTCAATAGTTGCGCAAAGCTCAACCACGCCCTGCTCTCATCCATCGGATCCATCGCGGAGGAACTCACCGATTTTGAAGCCCGCAGCCGGCTTATAAGCTATCTTGAGCTGGAATCAGTGTGGATGCCTACTGAGGGCCGCTTTGAACCTTTGTTGCAGATGGACCTGCTGGCTGCATTCGAGTCGGCAGGCAGCGACAAGCTCATCTTCGTGCCGGAGTTTCCTGAAGTTGATGAGGTGCGAGCCGTCGACGTTGCGCAATTGAAGAATCGCGATGTACCCTTCCCCACGCGTGGCAGTCTGATGCCGGCCAATACTTCATTCCTCTTCACCGTCGACTGGGATAGCATCTTCACAGTGTTCTACGGTCCGCGGCAATTCGTCACAGATGTTGCGCGGCAGCGCAATCTGGAAGGCTTCTTCGCTTATCCCAAGATGGAGCACTTCTGGTTTAACTACTCGATGGGTTGCGCAACCGTTACTATCTCTCCCGAACACTGGCCGCCGGTGGTTGCCTAGAGGCCGCTATTGCTTACGCCAACACCACATTGCCAGAGGACCGAACGCGCGCCCTGTAGAATGTCACGATAGCGCGTGTGAGGAATTCCAAATCATGACCTACTACGATCAAGTAAATGAAGCAGCAGCGTTTCTTCGCGTCAAGTTCGACGTACTCACTCCCCGCGTCGGCATTGTGCTCGGATCGGGATTGGGCGCTGTGGCCGATGCGGTTACCTCCCAGGTGACGATTCCTTACGGCGAGATTCCGCACTTCCCCCAATCGACAGTTGAAGGGCACTCCGGACGCCTGATCGCCGGCAAACTCGGCAAGGTTCCGGTTGTGGTAATGCAAGGACGCGTCCACTCGTACGAGGGATACACGCCACAGCAGGTCACGTTCCCCATGCGCGTACTAGGCATGCTGGGCGTTCGGTCGGTGGTCCTTACCAATGCTGCCGGCGGCATCAAACAGGGATACAGCATCGGCCAGTTTGTTGCGTTGGAGGATCACGTCAACCAGATGGGTTGGAATCCGCTCATAGGCCCGAACGAAGAACGCTTTGCCGTTCGCGAAGGTGCGGGGTTGCGATTCTTCGATATGACCGAGGCCTACTCAAAGCGTTTGCGCGCACTGGCAAAAGAAGCAGCCACCGAAGAAGGCTTTGAACTCGAAGAAGGCGTGTACCTTGCTACTCCGGGGCCAAGCTTTGAAACGCCGGCTGAGATTCGCGCATTTCGTACCTTGGGTGCAACCCTAGTGGGCATGTCCACCGTGCCGGAGACGATCGTGGCCAGGCACATGGGCATCGAGGTACTGGGCATCTCGTGCATCACCAACCTCGCCGCGGGACTCGGCGCAACCAAACTGAGTCATGAAGAGGTTTCAGAAACCGGCAAGAAGGTAGAGAAACAGTTGGCGGCATTCATCACGCGCCTTGTGCCGCAGATCGCTGAAGCGACGGAAGCTGAAAAGTGAGCGATAACGATAAAGCGCGGCGGTTCCCCTTTCCTCCAGTATTGCTGGGAATTGCGGGTTGCTCCGGCTCAGGAAAAACGACGCTAGCTGCCGAGCTGGCTCATACGCTCGGCGGCATTCATTTTCATCTGGACAACTACTATCGAGATCTCGCGCACTTGCCGTTCAGCGAGCGAGTCAAGCAGAACTTCGACGACCCGGCAATGATCGAAAGCGCTTTGCTCGCCGAGCATGTTGCAGCCCTTGCAAGGGGCGAGGTGATTGAGCGCCCCATCTACGATTTTTCAACGCACACCCGCGTCACCGGACAGACAGAGCGCGTTGCAGCAGCACAGTTTCTGGTCGTGGAAGGGTTGTTTGCGCTTTACTTCACTGAACTGCTGCCGCTCTATAACCTGCGCGTTTATGTGGACACGCCTGACCAGCTCTGCTTTGAACGCCGCATGAAGCGCGATATTCAAGAGCGTGGCCGCGCGCCGGAGTCGGTACAGCAGCAATATGTGGCTACCGTTCGTCCCGCGAGCATCTCCTTCGTCCGTCCATCCGCCGCGAATGCCGATCTGACCATCGATGGTACCGGCACAGTGGACTGGAAAGTGGAGCGCGTTCTCAGTGAGCTGCGCACGCGCGGCCTGTTAGCCGGGGCTGCGTAGCGCTCATGCCTACTCAGCGCGCAGTGCCACCAGCGGATCGATGCGCGCCGCACGGCGCGCTGGTATGTAACCGGAGACCACCGCCACCACTAGCAGCGCAGCAGCAATGGCACAATAGATGGTCGCATCCCACGGCGATGTTTCGTACAAAAGCGACTCCACCAGATGTGCAGCCGCAATAGAAACGGCGGCGCCGACTGTGATACCGATAGCGACGAGCCACAGTGACTGCGAAATCACCTGGCGCTGGATGAGTCCTGCCTGTGCGCCCAGTGCCATTCGAATTCCGATCTCTCGAGTACGGCGGGTGACAGAATACGAGACAACCCCGTAGATGCCGAGTGCAGCCAGCAGCATGCCGAGCAAGGCAAAAGCACCCACCAGCATCATGAAGAAACGCCGCGGTGAGTTGGCATGATCCACCAGCATACTAACTGGCTTAAACTCCGCGACTGGCTGATTCGGATTGATGTCGCGCAGGGTACGCAAGACGCTGGTTGCTAACTGAGCAGGAGGCAGCGTTGTCCGGACAACCAGTTCGGCGGCAACCGGACTTTCCTGCGTGGCGGGAACGTAGATCTGCCACCCCGTATCACCTTCAACTGTCTCTTCATGAACATCGTCCGCAACGGCTACCACGCGTACGTCGCCGCCGCTAAAGGTAAGAACCTTGCCTACCGCATCGCCGTTGGGCCAATGCGCGAAACTGTCCAAAAAATGAGCGTACGATTGATTGATCATCACAACGTGCTCGCTCTTCGAATCATCGTCCCACGTGAAATCTCGTCCGCGAATTCCTGTTCCCATGGCGCGAAGATATCCGGGCGTGATGACATAGGCCAGAGGCCCGCCGTTGATGTTCTCTGGCCGCCTTATACCTTTCGGAAATGCCATCCCCCATGAACGATTCCTATCGAGCGGAAGATAGTCCGTAATGCCTGCGGCTTCAATACCCGGAATGACGCTGACGCGGCTGATCACCTGTTGGAAGAGAACCGTGCGCTTCTGCCGGCGTACTTCATTGTCTTGAGGGCTTAACTCGTACTCCATACTAATCGCGGCCACACGCTCCGGCTGGAAGCCGAGATCAACGTCAAGAACACGCATGAAGCTGCGCAGCAGCAGACCTGCGCCAACAAGCAGAATGCACGCCAGAGCCACTTCCGAAATTACCAGCACTGAACGCAGCCGCTCATGCCTGCGGCCTTCTCCGGAACCCGCGGTTGAGTCTTTGAGCGCTTCATGCAGGTTGCCGGCCGCAATGCGGAAGGCAGGAACTAGGCCGAAGAAAATTGCCGACGCGGTGGCAGTCAGAACGGTCCAACCAAGCGTGGCTCCATCAATGTGCAGCTGGTTTAAGAGCGGCAGAGCGATTGCTCCCTGATGTGAAAGCCAGAACAGCAGGATTGCTGCGAGAGCGAGCCCAAGGGTAGCGCCGACGGCCGAGAGGACGAGACTCTCCGTAAGTAACTGCCGCACAATGCGGCCGCGACCCGCGCCGAGAGCCGCACGCATGGCAAACTCCTTTGACCGCGCAGCGGCACGTGCCAGCAGCAGGTTCGAGAGGTTCACGCAGGCAATCAGCAGGATCATTCCAACCGCGCACCAGAGCACCGTAAGAGCGCGGTGCAATCGGCCGCTAACGTAGTCCTTCAAAGATGTAGGCACCGGGGTCTTGTAGGTTCCGCACGACGCAGGACGCAAGTTGTTGTGGCACATGCTGGGCGCAACTGCTGCGGCATCCTGCCTGGCTTGTGCAAGCGTTACGCCGGGCTTCATACGCCCGATGAAGGTGACGATGTTCCCCCAATTGCGCTGTTCGCCGTAGAGAGGAAGCGGTGTAAGCGCATCGACCTTCGCACCAGGTGAAAACACCGCACCAAAATCAAATGTCTTGGGCAACACGCCGATAACGGTTGTCTGCTTGCCGTTGATGTCGAATGCCTTGCCAACGATGTTGGGGTCCGCTGCGAACTGCCTGCGCCAATAGGCATCGGTAAGCATAATCACCGGCGCAGCGCCGGGCCGTGCATCGTCGGCGTTGAAGGGCCGTCCAATTGCCGGACGCACACCCAGCACCTCAAGAAAGTTCTGAATCACGTCGATGCCAGTGGCCGAAATCGGTGCTCCATTGCCCATGCTTACTCGAAGGTTGCCGGGCGTCGAGAAAGCGAAATATCCGGTCACATCCTGATACACGCGGCTTCCCACGCGAAACTCATCGTAAGCGTCAGAGGAGTATGTTGCGCAAGAGAGGCCGCACTTGGCGGGAGGAGGAGCAATCCACACCAGTTCCTGCGCATTTGGAAATGGGAGTGGGCGCAGCATGAGTGTGTTTACTACGCTGAAAACCGCAATATTAGCGCCGATCCCGAGCGTCAGGATCAGCACAGCTACAACGGTAAATCCGGGATCGCGCAAGAGCTTGCGCACGGTGTACTTCAGGTCCTGGAGCAGAATGTCGATTTGCATAAGCCCGCGTGCCTCCCGTTGCTTTTCCCTGGCCTGTTGAACGCCGCCAAAATCAATGAGCGCCTGGCGACGCGCTTCGACAGGATTCATGCCGTGTTCCACGTAATCGTCGATGGACAGTTGCAGATGAGCTTCGAACTCGCCTTCGAGTTCGGCGTCGAGTGCACGCTTGGCGAAGAATGCCCATACCCGCCCGCGCAGCCGCTTGAGCCCGCTCACGCCTCGCCGGGCTCCCCATCCCGGGCGGGGCCCATGGCAAACATACGCTCCATTACTTGGGTCAGGCGCTGCCAGTATTCGGCATTCTCAGCCAATTGGCGCTTGCCGGTGTTTGTGATGGAATAGAACTTTGCCTTGCGGTTATTCTCGGAGACACCCCACTTCGAGCGGATCCATCCGCGCTGCTCAAGCCGCACCAACGATGCGTAGATAGTTCCCTGGTTCAGCAGCACCTGGTTCCCGCTCACCTGCTCGATACGGCGGGCAATGCCATAACCATGTTGCATGCCAATGGCCGTCAGCGTCTGCAGGACCATCAGGTCCAGCGTCCCCTGCAAGAGATCGAGTCTTGAATCGTTCATTCCGCTCCTGTGGCGTTGCCACATAAGAATGCCATGAGCCCTGTGGTCACGCCACAGGAAGATACGCGGAAAACTTCCTTCCGGTTCAACTTTTCTTGTTTTTTCTGATTAGGCGCGAAGTGTTGGCTAAGTTAAGCCGGATGAAGCCATTTCTACTTGCCGGCCGTAAGCGCGGCAACCGGCACCAGCATGTCTTCCTTGCGCATCACCAGGTTGGTGGCGTTCAGAGTGGCTAGTTCGAAGCCGTGGCCATGGGTAATGGCATCGGTTGGGCAGGCTTCAACGCAATAGCCGCAGAAGATGCAGCGGTTGTAGTCGATGTTGTAGACCTTGGCGTAGCGCTCTGAAGACGAAATGCGAACCTCTTCAGTGTTCTCCGCCGCCTCAATGTAGATGCAGTTGGCCGGGCAAGCCGCGGCACACAGAAAACAGGCTACACATTTTTCAAGCCCGTCTTCGTCTCGCTGCAAGATATGCTTTCCACGATAGCGCGCCTCAAACACCGCGCCACGTTCGGGGCCGGGGCCGTCAGGATAGTTCTCCACCTGGCTCGGCTCCAGCATCTCCCTGAAGGTGATGCTCATTCCCTTCACTACGCCGGCCACGTTGCGCACAATCGACATAACCCTAGTATACGACGGGTCTCCACCGGCATCGAGTCAGCCGGAACCTGGCGCGCCGAACCAAATTGCTGTTGCGCTGTTATTGCTGCATTTAGCGCGGAAAGCGGCTTACTTGCGCGCGCCGGGCAATCCCATTCTGCCGCGATTGTTCGCCGGGGGCGTGGTAACGGGTTTGCGCTCCGTCCGCGGCAAAATCTTCTCGCACACCGCCGAATCCTGGCCGCGCGAGAGCCCGGCCACCGCATCCTGACCCCGGCAGATGCGCATCTCCATCTCGGTTGCCATCTTGCCGCTAAGCTGCTCACTGCGGTCCAGGCCGCTGATGGGATCCTGATCGTATCGGTAAACGATATCATCCGGCTTTTTCTTGTTCGGGTATTCGAAGTGGCTCCAGGTAACGATGTATTCTCGGCCGTTGGGCTCAGCAAAGGCAGAGTAGGCCTGCGACCACTCCACGCCTGGCGGCGTGTTTGCGCTGTACATGGGCACGCCCTGGCCGTTCTGAATCCACCGTGCCAGCCACTTATGCGTCTTCAAGTCGTATCGGAAGGCGGTGAAGTACGTGTTCGCAACACAGTCGCGGCAGTTGTCGTAGAGAACCGCGAGTTCATACTGCCCGTCACTTGAAAAGCGCATCCACTCAAGCCAGCGCAGATTTACGCCATGAATCAGCGGCTCATAGCTGTGATCGCTAAGCGAGGCGTTCCAGACCGTGAACGTGTCGGCGTTAGGCGGCGACTGCGGCATCTTGCGATCGACGGTGACAACCAGCGCGGCGTCGTACTGCGCCGCAATCTCACGAATAGACGTCCAGTCGGCCACAGCCAGCGAGCGCGTCACCCAGGTCACAGTGTTCTGGTCCTTGGGCGAATGGAAGTCGATCCAGTGAAAGCCCTCAGGGGCCTGCTGCGCGAAGAGAGAAGAAGCCGCGGTCATTAGGACAGCAAAAAAAACATACCTGGCGGTGAGGCGATGCATGAATCTAGATATAGCAGACGAACACTAACGAGTCAGGTGAGCGGCCCGGCGTTTACAGCCCCAGCTTCGCCCAAATGGCGTCCACCTTCTCTTTTGTCGCGCGGTCCATCTCGATCATTGCCGGCCACTGGCGCTCGAAGCCCTCGGCCCTCCACTTGCGCGTCGCATCGATGCCCATCTTCGAGCCGTAGTTGGGCAGGCGCGATGCATGATCGAGCGAGTCGATCGGTCCAAGCGTGAACTGAATGTCGCGCTCAGGGTCGATGTTGTTGGCCACGCGCAGCACCACTTCGGCGATGTTCTGCACGTCGCAATCCTCATCAACGACGATGATGCACTTGGTAAACATGGCTTGACCCAGCGACCAGATGGCGTTCATCACCTTGCGCGCCTGTCCGGGATAGCTCTTCTTGATGGAAACCAGCATCAGGTTGTGAAAGACCGCTTCAACCGGCAGGTGAATATCGACCAGCTCCGGAATCTGCATCTTCATCGCGGGCAGAAATATCCGCTCCACGGCCCTGCCCATCCATGCATCTTCCATTGGCGGCTTGCCCACGATGGTTGCGGCGTAGATGGGATCCTTGCGGTGGGTGATGCAGGTGATGTGGAAGACCGGATAGTCGTCGGTCAGCGTGTAAAAGCCGGTGTGATCGCCAAAGGGCCCCTCGCTGCGCAGCTCGCCCAGCTCGACGTAGCCTTCGAGAACGATCTCGGCATTTGCCGGCACTTCGAGATCGACGGTCTCGCACTTCACGATCTCAACCGGCTCGCCGCGCAGGAAACCCGCGATCAGTAACTCCTCCACCTCGGGCGGTGCGGGAACGATGGCAGCAAACGTGGTCGCCGGATCGGTGCCGATGGCCACGGCAACTTCAAGCCGCGAGCCCTGCAGCTTGCCCATGGCCACCTGCGGCAGTCCGCCGATAGGCCCGTCGGGAATGGCAACCGCGCCGCCAGCCGACTCAGCCATAGCCGCTACACGCGCAGTCCTTGGATCGGCGGTCGCTGCCGACGAAGCCGCCTGACGCATCGCTTCACGATAGTGTTCGGCCGCGACCTTCTGGCGCTGCCAGTGCATGCCCGTCGTCTGGCCATCGTAGACATGCATGCGATACATGCCAATGTTTCGCTTGCCCGTGCGCGGATCGCGCGTGTGCACGCAGGGCAGCGTGATGAAGCGGCCGCCGTCGTTGGGCCAGCACTTAAGAATCGGAAACGCGTTCAGGTCGAAGTTGTCCTTGAGGATGACCTGCTTGCAAGGCGCGTCCTTCGCGCTGACGGTCTTTGGAAATGCGGAAGTAAGCGCGCCGAGTTGGGGCAGCATCTTGAGCTTGTCGAGCATGCCTGTAGGAGGCTTCAAGTTCATCAGCGTGTGGATGCGTTCGGCGATCTGCTCAAGGTTGTCCACGCCCAGCGCCATGGCCATGCGCCGCTCGCTGCCGAACTGGTTGATAAAGACCTTATGTCCCGGATGACCTTTCACATTCTCAAAAAGTAGCGCGGGACCACCGGGTGCGTATTTGCCCGTGCTCTGGCCGCCGGCGCGCGACCCGATTTTGGAAACGCGATCTGTAATCTCGGTAATTTCGTGCTCCGGCGAGACTTCCTCGCGAACATGCTTGAGTTCGCCCTGCTTTTCGAGAGTCTGAATCCAGTCACGCAGATCTTTATAGGCCAAGTGATTGCTCCCCGCTAACTTACAAAACCCTTTCTAGCTTAATTCCAAGGCGGGCAAAGCGCACAGCTACACTTGCCCATTCCGGTATAGAATTGCGCGTTTCAGATAAAGGAGCGCAAGTATGAAACGCATTCTTACCTTATCGGCCATCTTCTGCATAGCGGTCCTGGCGGTTCCATCGTTTGGGCAAAGCGCGGCGGAACTCTATAAATCAAAGTGCGCCATGTGCCACGGCGCGGACGGCAAGGGCAAAACGCCCATGGGCCCAAAGACTGGGGTTCGCGACTTCAATAGCCCAGTCGTTGCAAAGCAGACCGATGCGGAGATGTTCACGCTGACCAAGGACGGCAAGGCCAAGATGCCGGCCTACAAGGGCAAGCTGACCGACGCCCAGATCAAGGACCTGGTCAAGTACATCCGGACATTGAAGTAGGAGAGTGGAGCCGGTACAACGCCCGGCTCCGCCTTACGATACTGCTTCAGCCAGTCGTGGAAAGCCAGGGTCGCTGACGGCCTCGAGTGGATAGCCCAGCCGTTTCCACTCGTCATAACCGCCGCGCAGCGGGCGCACACGGTCGATACCCAGCTTGTGCAATTGCATGGCGGTTTTGGCCGCCGTGGCCTCGCTCGGGCAGGTACAGAAAAGCACGATGTCGCGGTCGCGCGGAATCTCGCTGTGCCGCGTAGCCAGGGCCTCAGGCGAGAAGTGCAGAGCGCCCGGTAGCGTAAACGGATCAGGCAGCAGCTCGAGCGGATGGCGCAGGTCGACGATAAACACCGGGTGGCCTTCGTCAAGCTGACGCTTCAGTTCGGTCGGCTCAAGGCGTGATGCGGCAAGCTCCTGCATAATCGTGCGGCGTCGCCAAAGCCGTGCCACCAGGAAGCCCACAACGCCGAGCAGCAGCAACGCGCCGGAGAAGCGTCCAGCCCAGTCGAGTATGCGCGTGTCGTGCTTGAGCAGGTCGCCGAACAAGCGTCCGCACGCCAGCAGAGTGCCTACCCACAACGTAGCGCCAACGCCGTCGAAAAACAGGAAGGTGGCAAATCCCATTCCGTTTTCACCGGCTACGGGAGGAGCCACGGTGGCCAATCCGGGCACGAACTTGGCGATCAGGAGCGTGGCGGCACTGCGACGGCTGAACGAGTCCTGGGTACGGCGCACGCAAGTGGTAGGTTCCAGTGAAAGTTTGCAGAGGATGCGCAGCACATGGTGGCCATATTTACGGCCGATTAGAAACCAGGCACTGTCTGCAATGAGGGCAGCGATGACACCAACCACCAGGGCCGCTGAAAAACCGATCTGCCCCTCAGCGGATAGCGCTCCGGCCGCCAGAAGCACCGGTGTCGCGGGCAACGGCACACCAACCTGCTCGACCAGAACCCAAGCAAAAAGCAGCAGGTAGCCGTACACCATCAGGATATGCGTGGGTAATTCCATTGGAGGGGTCCTGCCTTCGCACCAGGAATTCCAGCGTACCCTTCAACCTGCTCCGGTGGAAGAAGGCATAAAACCCCTGGCGGCTTCATTCTATCGGATGTTTCAAGAAAGATAACGTCGCACAAGAAGCGCAATTCTGTTTCGACAAAATGGAAAAGCCGCCCGCAGGCGGCTTTTGGGTTCAGTTCCATAAGGCCAGAGACTTTTACTGAGAAACAGACTGGCCAGCTTCAGTCGGAGTTACCGTACTGGCAACCGAAGCTTTTTCGGCAAAGTAGTCGTGATCCCACAGATTCTTGTAGAACTCCCCGGTAAGCTCCGCGGCACGGGGTCCGAAGGTGGGCCGCCCGCCTTCAAGGAAGAAGACTGTCACCAGATTGCCCTGGGGCGTTTCAGAGTAGGAAACAAACCAACCGAAGCGGGTTCCGTTATCGGAGCAGGTGCCGGTTTTGCCGAACACCGGAAGCTGCGTAAAACTGGCGCGCAAACGGCGGGCGGTTCCGTATTCCACGGCGCCGGCCATACCGTCCTGCACTTCCGGTACATAGCGGGCGATATCGAGCTTCCGCTTTACCTTGGGTACCATGTGGGCTGCCGCATTGGGCGAGTCGGGATGCTGCAGATAGTAGAGGGTGCCGCCGTTAGCGATTGCGGCTACAAATGCGCCCAACTGGAGCGGGGTAAGCGACACACCCTGCCCAAAGCTGCACATGCGGCCTACGCCGCCCTGCGAGGCCGGAATCGGCTCATCAGGATAGGTGCCGAGTTGCTCGCCCGGAATGTTGTAGCCGGCCAGTTCTCCCAGACCATATTCGGTGGCGTAATGCCGAACCCGCTCAAAGCCGAGTTCGCGGCCCAGTTCCTCAAAGTAGAGATTGTTGCTCTTGGCAATCGCCTGGGTCATGTTCATGCGGAAGCCGGCAAGTTGCACGGGCGTATCACGCGTAACCAACCCTTCTGACAGAGCGGCAAAAGCGACAGTGAGCTTGATGGTGGAGCAGGGCTCTGCACCGGGCGAGAGCGCCAGCTTCTGGTTCACCATTGCCAGAATGCGTCCATTCGACGGATCGATCACCACAGCGGTGCCGTTCATATCGCCCAGGGCGTCAATGGCTGCCTGACGAACAACGGGATCTTCGCCGGCCGCGTTGTCGTCCGCGAAGATGTCGCCCTTGGCAAAGGAACTGGCAGTAAACCGCTCGTAGTAGCGGCGGCGGCGTACGGAGGTGCGGCGGAGTTTGGCGCGCGTGCCGGTCTTTGCGGTGACTCTAACCTTGGTGGCCGACGCAGTCTTTGTGGTTCTGGCGGTTTTCGTACTCTTGGTGGCTCTTGTGCTTCCGGCGGTTTTGGCTTTGGTACGTGCTGCGGAAGCGCGGGCGACTTTACGAGAACTTGAAGTGCGCGATGCAGTGCGGTGCGTGCTCTTGCGGTGCGATTCAGTCAGTCGAGATTGTGCCTTAGCGCGATGCATTGTCTGCGGCGCATCTAATGCAGCCGCAAAGGACGAGAGACCAAGCAACCCAACGACAGCTATCCCCAAGGCCCAACCGCGCAATAACTTCATCTCTATTTGTTCCCTTCAATGTTGAATGTCTTGCGCTATCACCGCCCCAGGCGGCACAACTTTAATTTGCCTTTATCATCCGCCGGATCGCCGCAGTCGAAAATGACTCCTTCGTGGCGATTCTCCGCTTACTATGCCAGACTTGCCGACTTAACCCTGTGATTCAAGTCACTATGTTTTCTTGCAATTATGCCAGTTTTCCACAGATTAATCGACCAGTGCGATTACAAAGGTACTCTACGGCGGCAACGGCGCTCCAAAAACACCCTACAAACGAAAATATAGGAGCCAATATCAGCACTATACAGGTTGAGCGGCCTCTCCAAGGCGGACTTCCTCCTAAAATCTGTGGCGCCTCATAAATGCCGGCACGTCCAGATCCCGTTGTTCCGCTTCGGTAGGTTCCGTAAACAATGAGGCGACCGGCTCCGCTTGCTGAGGTTCCTGAACCGCTTCGACCATGAGAGGCTCTGCAAAATCAACCGCGAATTCTCTTTGCTGACTTTTCGCCACCGATCGTTCTACGATCGGCGGCTCCGGCACACGTTGTTCCAGCGGTTCTTCAAAGCGAACTGACAAAGGCTCACCGCTGTCCGCCAGCACTCTCTCGTAGTTGTCGTCCGGCTCCTCCTCCATTATGGTAGGCACGGCGTGAACCGGAACTACATTCACTGACGTCTGAGCCGGCCGAGTTAAAAACTCCTCCTCTTCCTGCTCGTCGGCCTCATTCTCTTCTTCGCTCATAAAGCGCGGCGCAGGGGGTGGTGGGGGGACGGCGGGCGCAGCCGGCGGCTCAGGAGGCGCAGGGGTTTCAACAGGAGCTGTCTTAACGGCGGGCTGCTCCTCTTTCATCCATGTTTTGGCTGGCTCAACCGGTACGGCCAGCACGGGCACTGAGACAACGGGCGATTCCTCCACGCTCAACATGCGAGCGCGGCGCTCCGGCATCATCTGATCGCGAAAACCGGTGGCGATGACCGTGATCTTGACCTCGTCGCCCATCTTTTCGTCGAGCACTGCCCCAAAGATGATGTTGGCGTCTTCATGCGCTGAAGACTGAATGAGCGTGGAGGCCTCATTCACCTCGGAGAGTTTGAGCGAATTGGAGCCGGTAATGTTGATGAGAATGCCGCGCGCGCCGTCGATCGCACCTGCCTCAAGCAGCGGCGAAGCCATGGCCGCCTGTGCAGCCTCAACCGCGCGATTGTCACCGGAGCGAACAGCCGTGCCCATTACCGCATGTCCCATGCCGGCCATCGTCGTCTTCACGTCGGCAAAGTCGCGGTTGATAATGCCCGGGATGGTGATGATGTCTGAGATGCCCTGCACGCCCTGGCGCAGCACGTCGTCGGCAATGCGGAAACTCTCAAAAAAGCCCGCGTCGTTAGCGACGGCCAGCAGCTTCTCGTTGGGTATCACGATCATCGTATCTACACTTTCGATCAACTCCTTCAAGCCGCGTTCCGCCTGTTGCATGCGGCGCTTGCCTTCAAACGAGAACGGCTTGGTGATGACGGCGACCGTGAGGATTCCCATCTCGCTGGCCAGCGAAGCAATCACCGGCGCTGCACCCGTACCGGTGCCACCGCCCAAACCCGCGGTCACAAACACCATATCGGCGCCTTCGAGGGCTTCAATGATCTTCTCGGAATCTTCGAGCGCGGCGCTGCGGCCGATGTCAGGATTGGAGCCTGCGCCAAGTCCCAGCGTTAGCCGCACACCAAGCTGTAGCTTTACCGGAGCCTGCGAAAGCTTGAGCGCCTGCACGTCAGTGTTGGCGGTGATAAACTCCACACCCGCCATCTTGGCCTGAATCATGCGATTAACGGCATTGCCGCCGCCGCCGCCCACGCCAATCACCTTGATGCGGGCTCCGCGCGGAGTTTCATCGTGAAAATGTATGCGCATCTCTCCGGCTTGATCCTTCTGCTGTTCCATGTCGCTCAAACCTCCTGCATCATCTTCAACATCCATATCTATCTTCCTTCTAGTAGCTGGCCGCAAAAATCGAGCGCAGCTTGGCCTTCAGGCTGTTATCTTCAGCGGCGCGCATCGCGCGCGTGCGTTGTACATACAGGAGCATGCCAATAGCGGTTGCAAACCCAGGGTGAACCAGCTCACCCGGCATATGTGAGAGGCGAACCGGCATACCAGTGCGAGCCGGTACGCGCAACTGACTCTCCGTTACATCAAGCATACCGGGAAGCAAGGCACCGCCGCCCGTGAGCACGCATCCGGCTCCCAGAGCTTCCATGACCCCGCCCTGACGCAAGCTCTCTCTTACGTAGTACATAAGTTCCCGGGCGCGCGGCTCAAGAATTTCCGCAATCGTGCGCAGACTCAACATGCGCGGCTCCGGGTTGGCGATTTCAATCTCAGCCAATTGCGGCACCGACGTTACCACCGCATTCCCGTATTGCCGCTTGATTTCCTCGGCCTGCGTCACCGGCATCTGCAGCCCAATGGCAAGATCGTTGGTAAAGTGCGCGCCGCCGATGGGAACCGATGCAGTGTGCGCAACGGCACCCTCAAAAAACACCACCAGATCGCTGGAGTGCGCGCCAATGTCGAGAAGGCAGACACCCAGTTCGCGCTCATCGGCAGAGAGCGTGCTCTCGGCTGCGCCAACCGATTCCAGAATGACTTCGGATACTTCAAGCCCTGCGCGATTTGCGCACGTAACCGAGCTCTGCATCGAACTGCCGGCACACGTGGCGATATGCAGATCCACTTCAAGCCGCGCACCCACCATGCCCACCGGGTCAAAGATGCCCGGCTGCTCATCGAGAATGAACTGGCGCGGCAATAGGTGCAGAATCTCGCGGTCGGGCGGCAATGCGATGGCGCGGGCGCGGTCAACCGCGCTACGCACATCGTCGCGCGTAATTTCACGCATGCGGTTGCCCAGATTGAATCCGCCATTGGTGTTGAGCCCGCGAACATTCGGGCCACCCACGCCAACTGCGCATTGCACGATATTGAGCCGCGCCGTGCGCTCTGCCTGCTCGCACGCGGAGCGCACCGTGCGCGAGGCCGGACCCAGCTCAGCAATGAGTCCCTTGCGCATGCCCGCTGATTCAACGATTCCGTGGCCGCGATAACGCGCCACGCCCTCATTCACGTCGGCGGCCAACACGCGGGTCCACGCACTCCCGATGTCGAGTACCACGATCAGATTGTCGGTTCTCGGCGGCATCGTTTCTTACTCGCCTCCTGCAGGCGTTGCGCGTGTTGCGGGTGAAGGTTTCTGCTTGGTTGTAGCGTGTGCAATGGTTCGGCTCGCAGCAGTGCTCTTGCCGGGCGACTTGGCTTCTGCTCTAGCCGCCGGTTTTCTGCTTGAGTGCTTCTTTTCAGCCGAGGTCTTCGTCGTTGTGTGCTTCGGTTTTGACGTGCTCGACGTCTTCTTTGAACTGGACTTCGCGATGCCAGATTTCGCGGTGCTAGGCTTCGCCGAACTCGCCTTGCCGTGAGAACTCTTGTCCGTTTCCTTCTTTGCCGGCTTCGGCTTTACCGGTGCGCTCGCGCTCGCCGCAGGCTTCTTGTCTGTTTTTGTGTTGGCGCTACTCTCGCCGGAGTTCGCCTCAGCATGACTCACACCTGAGGCCATCTCCAGCACCGCATAGCGGTCATAGCGAAGATCGACTTGAGCCAGATTGGGATACTTCTGCTTCCACTCTGCGATGTGATCCTTGTAGCACTGATAGCGCTCAAGAAAGTGGTCTTCGCCGAAGTGGGCAAGAATGTCGGTTCCCTGCTCCGGCATCAGCACGCGCGCATCTTCAGGATCGGTAAGATCGATCTCTGAAAGCTGCTCGGAGTTATGCTGTCCATTGCTGTCGAGTTCGCTCATCATGCGCAGGTACAAAGCAACGCGAGCCTTGCGCGATTCAGGCTTGTCGCCGGCGTCTATTCCGGTGAGCACCGGAAACGAATAGTGACGCGCGGCCATTGCAGAAGGATCCATGTTGAGCATTACACCATTGGCGTCAACCAATCCGATCTGCTGGCCGTGCCGCGTAAATGCCACCGGTCTGCGTTCAACAATATTCACGCGAATCTCATCCGGCAGCAACCGCATCACGGTGGCCTGCTGAATCCACGGAAGCGATTCCAACTGTTTGCGGCGCACATTCAGCGGAACAAAAAATACGTTGCGCCCGATGTCTTCTCCAAACACGGGCAGCAGATCCGCGCGAGAGACTTCGCTAAGCCCCACCGCCTGAATCTGACTTGCTCCCGCAATGCGGAAACGCGCATCGCGCTCCAAATAGGTCTCAAGGTAGTGCGCCGCGGTAGCGAACACGGCGATGACGGCAACTACGCCAAGCCCCAGAAACACGCGTCCCACCTTGCTGGATGGCCACCACGAACGCGCACCCTGCGCGCCATTCTTCCCCCATTTCGCGCGCGGAAGATCGTCCCCGTCAGGATCGTCCATTTCGATCGGCATGCCCGGCAGTGAGCGCCCAGTTCGGGGCACACCCTGCTGCATGCGCCGAAAGCGGGATCCCGCGGGCGCTTCGTCTTCCCAGATAAGGGGCCGGGATGTGGTGTCACTTTGATTCTTCACGGCTTGAGCACGAGTCGTGAGAGTCGCCAGATTTCACTATAGACCGCTGGTTGCTCGTGGAATTCCGGCCATCGGCAGAGGGGAACCCATGGGGTTACGGGCACGGAACCGGTGTGGAATGAACTATGTTTTCTGAAGCTCCGCAAGAATCTGCGGTCCAAGCTGACTCACGCTTCCCGCACCCAGCGTCATCACCAGGTCGCCCTCGCTGGCCAGCGCCGCCACCGCCGCAATTGCGGCCGGAAAGTCCTGCACAACCTGCACCTGCGGACCGTTGATTCTGGCGGCAAGATTCTCAGCCGTAACGCCCGGTATCGGTTCCTCGCTGGCTGCGTAGATGGGAAGCACCAGGACCGAGTCGGCATCGTTGAACGCCGCCCCGAATTCTTCAATCAGATCCCGGGTACGGGAGTAGCGATGAGGCTGAAAGACCACGTGAATACGGCGGTGGCCGCACTCACGCGCCGCCGCGAGCGTTGCGCAAATCTCAGTGGGGTGGTGACCATAATCGTCTACAACGGTAACGCCTCGTGCAGCGCCCTTGCGCTGGAAGCGCCTGTCAACTCCGCCAAAAAGTTTGAGCCCCTCTGCGATCTTTTCCGCCGGAACTTCAAGCTGGTGCGCGATGGCGACTGCCGCCGTCGCGTTCAGCACATTATGTCTACCGGGAATATGCAACTCGAACGGCCCGAGCCTTCCGTCAACAGTATTGATGGCAAAATACGCGAAGCGTTGCGCACCCGTCCCACAGTCGCCGGGCGGCAGCAAACTCAGCCGATAGTCGGCATCCTGCGATTCGCCGTAAGTGAATATCCTCCGGCGCGTGCGCGGCAAAATGCTTTTGAGCAGAGGATTATCGATGCACGCCGTGACTGCTCCGTAAAACGGCACACGATTCACGAAGTCGAGAAAGGCGCTCACCACATCGTCCATATCGCGATAGCAGTCCATGTGCTCGCGATCGAGGTTGGTAATGACAGCGAGGATCGGTGAAAGCTTGAGGAAAGACCGGTCGCTCTCGTCCGCTTCAGCCACGAGGTATTGCGTGGTTCCCAGCCGCGCATTCGAGCCCATGGCATCCACGCGGCCGCCCACAACAACCGTGGGATCGAGCCCGCCTGCAGTGAGCACGCTCGCCACCATGGAAGTGGTCGTGGTTTTGCCGTGCATACCGGCGATAGCGATGCCGTACTTAAGGCGCATGAGCTCCGCCAGCATCTCCGCCCGCTGAATCACCTGAATCTTGCGCGCATGCGCCTCAACCACTTCAGGATTTGAGGCGCTCACGGCCGAACTTGTCACAACAACCGTTGCGCCTGCCACATTGGCCGCACTGTGGCCCTCATAGATGGTCGCGCCCAGTTGCGCCAGCCGATCCGTGACTGGACCGCGACGCAGATCGGAACCCGAGACTTTCATTCCCAGGTTGAGCAGGATCTCGGCAATGCCGCTCATGCCGATACCGCCGATTCCGATGAAGTGTGCGTGCTGAGATGTAGCGAACATGGAAGGTGAAGGTTCAGGTTAACAGAACAAGCAGTGGCCCCATCGTTATGAGGGACACCCGAGTCTGAAAATAACCTGAAAGTGCACGTGCCTCAAACACAAGAAACGACGAAAGTTGCGCGAATTTATTTTCCTCCGCACACCGCAACCTTTCCCCTCAGCCGTGTTTGCACAGGACATAACCGGCACGCCCGGAGGCAGCAGGAACCAAGCCTCATGTGGATGGAGCCGGGCCGGCGAAAGCTGATAACCGGCAGGGACGGAGGGGTTATGGCAAGCATAAAGAGTCTGATGTTGGGAGCGGCAATCCTGGCTGGCGCAGCCGGCCTTGGAGCGACGAGCGCAAGCGCGGCCCAGTTTGGTATCTACATCGGCGGACCCACGGCATACGTTCCGCCTTGCCCCGGCCCTGGATATGCGTGGGTGGCAGGCTACTATGACGGCGGCTATTGGATTCCTGGCCGCTGGGCATTCGTTGGACATTTTGACCGCGATGACTACTATCGTGGCCGCGATTGGGATCGAGACCGTTACTATGACCGCGACCGGTATTACGACCGCGACGACCGCCGCTTCGATCACGATCGGGATCGTGGCTGGGACCGTGGCCGGGGCCACGACCGCTTCCGCAAGTAGTTGCAGCTCTGTACCCTGCTGACTTTTGCTGCAATTCGTCAGCAACGGCCTCTCCCAGATGGAGAGGCCGTATTTTTTGCATCGCTTTGTTGCGAATTTTTACTGTTTGGCGCTATCGAGCCCAGCACCAGATCCGTTCGACCTGAGATACATCGCTACATTGGCATTGCCTCGATTCACCGTTTGGCCGAGATTTTGCGCTCGGTGCTTACAAATTCCTTACAATTCTTTACAGAAACCGCAACTAAAGAGCCAAGTAGCTGTTTGAGACGATAGGACCTTTTGGAGAAGACGCCATTCTGGCCCGGCAAGTTGCTGAAAACGGAGCGCGTCTCCGGATCCTGGCTCCGAAAAAGACGGGGACCGGGCAGCACAGGAGGATGTCATGCGAAAGCTTGGGGTAGTGATGTTTGCAGCGCTTTTGGTCCTGCCGTTCGCGGCGATGGCAAGAGCCCAGGTTTCAGTTGGAATTGGCGTTGGTCCGGCGGTAGTGGCTGATCCCTACGCTTACGACTATGACAACAGCTACGACAACGGCTACGGCTACGACAATGGCTATGATTACGATTACGGCCCGCCAGTGTGCCAATGGGGCTACTATCCCTACTATCCTTATGGATGCGCTCCATATGGTTATTACGGACCGCAGTGGTTCGTAAGCGGCGTCTTTATCGGCGCGGGTCCCTGGTATGGATGGGGATGGCGTCACACCGGCTGGTATGGCGGACGCTACTGGGGCGGCTCAAGATATTGGTACGGTGGCCATAACTACGCCTATCGCGGCGGATACGGTGACCGTGGCAGATACGGCGACCGCGGATATCGCGGTGGCGACCGCTACCGGGGCAGCTATAACAGGGGAGATAGAGGAAACAACGTATATGGCGGACGTATGGGCGGCAATCGGACGCCCTACGCAGGTCGCAGCGGAATGCGCGGCGGCTACGGAAACGGTCCGGCGAGGACCTTTAACGGTGGCAACTATCGTGGATTCAACGGCGGTGGCGGCAACCGGATTGGCGGCGGTGGACGGCCAAGCGGTAACTTCGGCGGCGGTGCTCGCATAGGTGGCGGTGGACGGCCAAGCGGTAACTTCGGCGGAGGTGCTCGCATAGGTGGCGGTGGACGGCCAAGCGGTAGCTTCGGCGGTGGAGCGCGCATGGGTGGTGGACGACCCAGCGGTGGCTTCGGCGGAGGCGGACGCTCCGGCGGCGGCTTTAGTGGCGGCGGACGAATGGGCGGCGGTGGTGGTGGCTTCCGTGGTGGTGGTGGCGGAGGCGGCGGATTCCACGGCGGCGGTGGTGGCGGTCGCGGCGGCGGCGGACATCGCTAATCGAAACATATTCCAACAAGAAAGCCCGTCTGCTTCGGCAGGCGGGCTTTTTTGCTGAATGATACGGCGATCGCTATGCTTTCCGGCTCGCCAATTCCGCCAGCCGATCTGCAATGAGCTCGGCGGCAGCAGGATGGGCCTGCGATCGGGCCGCCGCAGACATAGCTGCCAATCGCTCTGGGTCCTTTAGCAGGGACACAAGCTCATCCAATAACCTGCCCGGTTTTTCAACTTCAGTTTCCTGCAGTATCACAGCCGCACCTGCCGCCGCCATGGCCACTGCATTCGCATGCTGATGCTGGTCCGCTGCGGCGGCGAATGGCACCAGAAGCGCAGGCTTGCCGGCTGCCGCCAGTTCCGCCACAGTTGATGCCCCGCTGCGCGACAGCACAAGATGCGCCTTGGCAAAGTGCTCCGGCATATCGTCAAGAAACGCACTCACCTTCCAGCGATCCGCATCGGCGCCACTGGCGTGATACGCAGCCTCGGTCGCGGCAAAATTGCGCATACCGCTCTGGTGAAGAACCGTTAATCCGGGAACAGCATCGAGCAGTGCAGACACGATTCCAGGCAAACGCGTGTTGAAGATGCGCGCGCCCTGAGAGCCGCCGAAAATGAGCAAGTGTGGCGGAGCAGCCGGAGGCTGTTCAAGCTGAAAGAACCGTGGACGAACCGGGATGCCCGTAACCTGCGCGTTCGAAAACCATTTGGCCGCGTCTGGAAAATTAACAGCCGCTGCCTGCACTCGCTTCCCCACCAGGCGATTGGCAAATCCCGGCATGGCGTTTGGCTCGAATGCCATTGCCGGCACGCCCATCATCAGAGCGGCTGCCATTCCTGGGCCTGAAGCGTAACCGCCAACGCCCAGCACGGCTTGCGGCTTGAATTCACGGATCAGCCGCCTGCATTGCCCAATGCTGCCCGGCAAGAGCAGCAGTGTGCGCAGACGGGTGATCAGGGAAACATTTTTAAGCGGCCCCACATCGATCAGGCGAAGGCGGAACCCTGCTTCAGGCACCAGGCGGATCTCAAGCCCACGCGCCGTTCCGACAAATAAAACATCGGCGTTGTGGCGGATTTGCAGCTCGTGCGCTACGGCGAGAGCGGGAATGATGTGGCCGCCTGTACCGCCTCCCGCAATAAGTATCCGCAGATCCGACAATGAACTGCCCTTTCTAACTATCGCAAAATAGCCCGGAACACACCGGCAAGCACATCCAGAGTTTTTAATGCCGGTGCCGGGTTACCCGATGCGATAAACGCGGCGTGGCCTAAGACGGCCCCTTCCATAAGACGATCCATTCAGCGCAAAGACGCATTGCCGGCCGCCCTTCCTGCTAGTCGACCTGCCTTGAAATGTTCAGCAGTATTCCGATTGAGGCAAGCGTACAAAACAGCGATGTGCCTCCTGATGAAATCAGTGGCAGCGGAATACCCTTCGTGGGCACCAGTGAAAGTACCACGCTAATATTGAAGAACGCCTGCAGAAGTATCGTCGTAGTGATTCCAAACGCAACCAGCCGCGCAAACGGATCCTTGCTCCTGAACGCCGTCCGCAGACCGCGCACGCCGAGCACAACAAACAAGCTTACGATAAATATGGCCCCGATAAAGCCCAGCTCTTCGGCGATGTTCGCAAAAATGAAATCCGTCGGTGCTTCGGGCAGGTAGAACAGTTTCTGCATGCCCTCCATGTAGCCGCGGCCGCTGAAGCCGCCGCTGCCGACGGCAATAAGCGATTGGCACACGTGATAGCTGGCCTTTGCCGCTTCTTTCGAATCGCAATTTGGATTCAGAAAGACCAGCATGCGGTCGCGCCGCCAGGGAACAAGAAAAAGCAGCGCAATCAGACCCGGTAACGCGGCAAATGCTGCCCCAAACAGATAGCGCCATTCCATGCCGGCCAGCAACAACAGCATGGCCGTTACGCCTGCCAGCACCAGCGAAGTTCCCAGGTCGGGCTGTTTCACAATCAGTAGAACAAATACGATCGGAACCACCGCTGCCCGCAGCAGCGTATGCCTCCAGTCACGGATAGCGTCAAGACGCTTGTAAAGAAACCACGCCAGAAACAGCACCAGCACAGGCTTCGCAATCTCAGAGGGCTGAAACGTAAAGTGGCTTCCAAAGCGAATCCAGCGGTGCGTGTTGTGCGAGCCGGGAATAAAGAACACCAGCACCAGTAGCAGCGTGGTAACGCTCAATGCCGGATAGATAAATCGCGTCGATTTGTAGATGTTGTAATCGACGTTCATCAGGACCAGCATGGCCCCCACGCCCGCCAGCGCCCAAAGCGCCTGCCGACCCACATCGGTGAACTCTGAGTGATATTTTGCCTGGGCCACCACGGCCGACGCAGAGAAGACCATGGCCAATCCCACCACGACAAGCAAAAGGGTGGTGAAAAAAAGCCACTTGTCCACGCCTATGCGTGCTGCCATGTCTTCCATCCACGCCGTTCGCCGACCAGTTCCTTGAAGACTCGGCCACGGTGTTCGTAGTTTTCAAATTGGTCAAAGCTGGAGCACGCCGGCGCCAGCAGCACAACCTCGCCTGGATGCGCGGCGTTCGCCGCCTCGTTCACTGCCTTCTGGAGCGTCTCGCAGGCAAGTATGGGAACCATCCCGCGGAGTTGCGCTTCGATTTTGGCCGATGCGGAGCCAATGGTGTACACCGCGCGCACACGCTCACGCAACAGATCGTTGAGGATCGTGTAGGGCGAACCCTTGTCTTTGCCGCCCATGATGAGATGAACACCCGACGAAAACGCCGCCACAGCCTTTGCCGTCGCGTCCACGTTGGTCGCCTTGGAGTCGTTGTAGAACTCCACTCCGTTCACCGTGGCAACGTACTCCAAACGATGTTCAACCGCCTGAAAGCCTTCGACCGCACTCCTGATCGCCTCAGCAGAAACGCCAACGAGCCGCGAAGCCACTACGGCTGCAAGAACGTTTTCAACGTTGTGCGTACCCTTCAGTGGAATCCCCTTCAGCGGCATGATCCGTTCAACTTCCCCGCCCTTCGCTGCGCGGAAGACCAACGATCCTTCCTGCAGCCAGGCTCCCTGATCCACCGGATGTTCCAGCGAGAACCAGTGCGTCTTGGTGGTGGTGCGCGCAGCGGCATCGGCTGTGGGTGCGTTATCCGCATTCAGAACCACACAGTCGTGCTCATTCATGGCCGCAAAGATGCGTTCCTTGGCGCGAGCATAATTTTCGAACGTGCCATGGCGATCAAGGTGATCGGGCGTGATGTTCAGGATGACAGCAATGTTGGGATGGAACTCGACGGTGCTTTCAAGCTGAAAACTCGAAATCTCAAGCACGGACCACGTATCGTCCTTGCTCTGTTCCACCAGATCGATTACCGGCACACCGATGTTGCCGCCGACCAATGTTGGCATGCCGGCCTTTTCCAGAATCTCCCCCGTCAGCGCCGTCGTGGTCGTCTTGCCATTGGAGCCGGTGATAGCCAGCATCTTTCCCTTCAGGAAATACGCAGCCAATTCCACTTCGCCGATGATCGGCAACCCAAAGCTTTTTACCTGAAGCAATTCGGGCGTATCCAGCGGAACCCCGGGGCTCACCACAATCAGATCCTGACGCCGGAACGTGAGCAAGCCGTGGCCGCCAGCCTCGACCATAATGCCCTCTTCCAACAGCGCCGGAATATCCTTGGCCAGCGCCTCCGCGCTTCGTACATCGCTCACCGTCACCTGTGCGCCCTTGTGACGCAGAAAAAGGGCCGCCGCCAGGCCGGACTTCCCCAACCCAACCACCAGAACTTTCTTGCCTTTGAGATCCATCATGCGAAATTCGTCCTTAGGCGTGAGCGCGTAGTCTTATTTTGCACCGCGCAGGGCCAGGCGCGCTCGCGTACTAACGTAGTTTAAGAGTAGTAAGTGCAAACAATGCAAACACCAATGCCAGAATCCAGAACCGGGCAATCACCTTGGATTCGCTCCAGCCCAGTTGCTCGAAATGATGATGCAGCGGCGCCATCTTGAAGATTCGCTTTCCATTCCGCAACTTATAGCTGCCCACCTGCAGGATGACCGACACCGCTTCAAGCACAAACACGCCGCCAATGAACGGCAGCAGCAGTTCCTGCCGGATGATAATCGCAACCGTGCCGATGGCGCCCCCCAGCGCCAGCGAGCCCACATCGCCCATGAAGATTTCCGCCGGGTGCGCGTTGTACCAGAGAAATCCAATGGACGCGCCAACCATTGACCCGCAAAACACAGTCAGTTCGCCCACCATCGGCATGCGCTGCAGTTCAAGATAGTCCGCAAACACGACGTGGCCGCTCACATAGGTAAGGACCGTCAATGCCGCCGCGGCAATAATGGTGCATCCAATCGCCAGTCCATCCAAGCCGTCGGTCAGGTTCACCGCGTTGGTCGAGCCTAGCAACACCAGCACTACGGCAATCACGAACGGCAGGAAGCCAAGGTAATAAAGATGCGGCACCGACATTACCCAATGCCACAGCAGATCGGGCCTGAGACTTTTGATAAACGGCACCGTCATCTGCGTGGAAAACATCTTGAACTGCGTCAGCACCACCAGGGCGATGGCAACACCGACTGCAGTCAGCCCCTGAAGGAAAAGCTTGGCGCGCGCCGTGAGCCCCAGGCTGCGCCGCTTAACCACCTTGATGTAGTCGTCGGCAAATCCGATTGCCCCAAACGCGAACGTTGAGCCAACGGTAATCCACACCAGCGGATTGGCCGGATCGGACCACAGAATCGTGGGCAGCAGAATCGCAATTGTGATGAGCACCCCACCCATCGTCGGCGTTCCGGTCTTCTTCAGGTGCGACTGCGGGCCGTCTTCGCGCACATACTGGCCAATCTGGAACTCACGCAGTTTCTGAATGACATAAGGCCCGATGAACAAAGCGATCATCATGGCGGTAAGTGAGGCAAAGGCAGTGCGAAAAGTCAGATAGCGGAAGATCCGGAAGGGATGGAAGAACGGATAGAGCTTTTCGTACAACAGCCAGTAAAGCAAGTAGCCTCCATGCCGGACAAAAGACGGAATATAGCTCGATTTTACAGGGCTGAGCCGCATGCAGCGCGAAGTTGCGCACCAACCCCATCCTCCTCTTTTATCTATCCGCGAGCCCAAATTCCGGTACTCAAATTCGCTCCGTCGTATCCCTCACGACAACAGTTTGGCCGAAAACTAAAACGCCGGACGGCATTGAAGCCATCCGGCGCTGTACCCCAAGGTGCAACTTAGCGGTTCTTAGCCACTTCTTCCACCGTAACCGGATCGAGGAACGGCATGGCTGCACGCAGCCGCTTGCCCACGATCTCGATTGGGTGCTGAGCCTCAGCATCGCGGAATGCCTGGAACTCCTTGCGGCCGGAGTTCTGGTCGGCGAGGAAGCGCTTGGCAAAGGTGCCATCCTGAATTTCCGTGAGGATCTGCTTCATCGCCTTCTTGCTTTCGGCGTTGATCACACGCGGGCCGGAAACATAATCGCCCCACTCCGCCGTATCTGAGATTGAGTAGCGCATGTAGGCCAATCCACCGCGATAGATGAGATCGACGATGAGCTTGAGCTCGTGCAGTACTTCAAAGTACGCGCTTTCCGGCTGGTAGCCCGCTTCGGTCAGCGTCTCGTATCCCGCCTTGATGAGCGCGCTGACGCCGCCGCAAAGCACGGCCTGCTCGCCGAAGAGATCGGTCTCGGTCTCTTCCTTGTACGTGGTCTCAAGCACTCCTGCGCGCGTGCAGCCAATGCCCTTCAGGTAGCTGAGGCTGAGAGCATGAGCGTTCCCAGTCGCGTCCTGATGCACGGCAATGAGGCCCGGTACGCCGCCGCCTTCAGTAAAGACCTCGCGCACGCGATGCCCCGGCGCCTTGGGCGCGGCCATGCCTACGTCAATACCTGCTGCCGGAACAATGGTCTTGAAGTGGATATTGAAACCGTGCGCAAACATCAGCAGCTTGCTCGGGGCCAGATTTGGCCCAATCTCTTCGGCGTACAGCGTGGCCTGGGTCTGATCGGGAACAAGGATCATCACCACGTCGGCCCACTTAGTCGCGTTGGCAACCGTGTCCACCTCAAGGCCGGCTTTCTGCGCCTTGGCAATCGACTTGGAGTTTGCTGCCAGGCCCACCTTTACCTGCACGCCTGAGTCCTTGAGATTGAGGGCATGGGCATGCCCCTGCGAGCCGTATCCGATGATCGCCACCTTCTTCGCCTGGATCAGGGAGAGGTCCGCGTCGTGATCGTAATAAGTCTTGGCCATGATTTTTCTTGTTTTCCTTTTTGCTTGCGCAGTTAAGTGTTGTTCAAAAACGGTTGGGGTGGCCGTCAGTCCAGTTACTTCGATTTCGCGGCCGCGCTGTCTTCCGCAACTTCTAAGGGCTGCTCAATCTCCGCGTCGTGAGCGGCTCCCATCGCGCGAAGCACACCGCTGGTGTGATGACCACGGCGCATCGTCATCTTGCCGCTCCGGCAGATTTCAAGAATACGGCTCTCGTCCTCACGCAGAATCTCGATCAAGCCTTCAATCTTGCTCTCCACACCGGTCATCTCGATCATCAGCGATTCCGAAGTCAGATCAACGATCCGCGCGCGGAAGACTTCAACCAGGTCGAAGATCTGCGAACGAGTCTGCGGTGTTGCAGACACCTTGATCAGCGCCAGTTCGCGCGTGACCGACGGCGCCTGTGCAATGTCGTCCACATCGACGACATTCTCAAGCTTAAACAAGCTGGCGCGGATGCGATGGCTCGCCTCGCCGCTTGCCTCGCAAACCAGCGTAAGGCGTGACAGGCCGGGCCGCTCGCTGCGGCCAACCGTCAGCGAGTTGATGTTGATATTCAAACGGCGAAACAGCGACGCCACGCGCGTAAGCACGCCCGGCAAATCTTCAACGTATGCAACGAATGTATGCAGCATAAAAGCAGCTCCTTGCTTCTAGCTCTTCGCTATTAGCTTTTCTGTCGGTATTCCAGCGACGGTGCACCCAGC
Organism: uncultured Acidobacteriaceae bacterium; assembly: GCA_963832645.1. Taxonomy (GTDB): domain Bacteria; phylum Acidobacteriota; class Terriglobia; order Terriglobales; family Acidobacteriaceae; genus Telmatobacter. Next base: position 228,318 of record CAWHUU010000010.1, on the reverse strand, counting down.
GCAAGGCCGGAGTCTGATCAAGTGCTGAAGCATCTGGAAACCAACACTGCTCATGGCTGCACACTACAGCTAAGAGCTAAAAGCTAACAGCTAAAAGCTGTCTTACCTACTTATCGTCCGCACTTTCTTCGAGCGGGTCGCGTTCGGGCCGGCGGATCATCTCGTGCAGCGCACTGCCGGCAGGGATCATGGGATAGACCGAATCTTCCTTCTCGACCATAAAGTTGATCAGGAACGGCCCATTGCTTGAGCGTGCATCTGCAACCGCCGCTTCCACTTCAGAGCGCTTGCTGACTGCGCATCCCGGAATGCCGTGGGCATCAGCCAGTTTTACAAAGTCGGGGCTCACGAGCGGCGTGGCCTCGTAGTTGCTGTCGTAGAAAAACTGCTGCCACTGCCGCACCATGCCCAGGTAACCGTTGTTGATGATGGCGATGTTGACCTTGATCTTCTCCTGCACGATGGTGGCAAGCTCCGCCGCCGTCATCTGGAATCCGCCATCACCTGCGATAACCCATACTTCCTTGTCCTTGCATGCGACCTTGGCGCCAATTGCCGCGGGCAACGCAAATCCCATGGTGCCCAAGCCGCCCGACGTAACCAGCGTGCGCGGATGCTCGTGATGGAAGTACTGCGCCTCCCACATCTGGTGTTGACCCACGTCCGTAGCCACAATGGCGTTGCCGCCCGTGATGCGCCACAGATCGTGCATCACGTGAGCCGCGTACAAGTGGCCGGAGTCCGGTAGATTCTTGATGTCATGCACCGCAACCGCACCCTTGCTGCCTTCGATCGTCTTGATCCACGCCGAGCCATCTCGGCCACCGATACGCGGCAGCAACTGCTCAAGCACCTCGCGCAAATCGCCCACCAGAGCAACATCGACCTTGATGTTCTTGTTAATCTCCGCTGGATCGACTTCAATGTGAATCTTCTTGGCCTTCAGCGCATAGGTCGCAGGCGTTCCGGTCACACGATCGTCAAAGCGCATGCCGCATGCAATCAGCAGATCGGCTTCCTGGATGGCATGGTTTACCCACGACTCGCCATGCATGCCCATCATGCCCATATTGAGCGGATGCGATGCGGGGAATCCGCCGATACCCAAGAGCGTAAGCGCAACAGGAATCTGCGCCCGCTCAGCCAGCGTCTGAATCTGCTCCATCGCCTTCGACTCAATCACGCCATGTCCCGCAAGAATCACGGGACGCTTGGCATTGCGAATCAGCTCCGCAGCATTTCCGAGTGCATCGTCTTCCACAATCAGCATCGGATGTGGCCGATACGGCTTCGGCTTGGCCGCTTCAAAATCGAAGATCGCGGTTCCCTGCTGCGCATCCTTGGTGATGTCCACCAGCACCGGACCTGGCCGGCCCGACTTCGCGATCTGGAACGCCTGACGAACCACCGCCGCAATATCTTCCGTGCGGTTCACAAGGAAGTTGTGCTTGGTCACAGGCAGAGTTACGCCGGTGATGTCCACTTCCTGGAACGCATCCGTGCCCAGCACCTTGCTTGACACGTTGCCGGTAATACATACCATCGGTATTGAGTCGAGCATGGCCGTGGCAATGCCGGTAACCAGGTTAGTTGCGCCGGGACCACTGGTGGCAACACAAACGCCAACCTTGCCTGAGGCGCGCGCGTAGCCGTCGGCCATGTGTGCAGCACCTTGCTCATGCCGCACCAATACATGGTGAATGGGAAACTTGCGAAGCGCATCATAGACCGGAAGAATGGCGCCGCCCGGATAACCGAATACGTCCGTAACGCCCTCGCCCACCAGCGTTGCCCAAAGAATCTCAGCGCCGGTAAGGCGGGTTGGTGTGGTCAGGTGTGAGTCCTGATCTGATGCCTTGCTTACATTCGCGTTCGATTTAATTCCCATAGTTGACTCCTCATTTAGCGGCAGGCCACTAGCCCATAGGTATTGGCCGTTAGCACTTTCCTTACTGCAACTCTCGAATCTCTTTCTCAGTCTTACTCTTCTATTAGGCAATTCACTGCGTCACCCTAAACACCAGCTAATAGCTGAGAGCCAAAAGCTAGTAGCTGCTCTTAAGTCGTTGCTCCCCGCGAAGCGGAGCTCACGCGATCCACATACTTGCGGAACACGCCCTTGGGCCAGCGCAATGCCGGCGCTTTGAAATCCTTGAGCCGCGCGGCCATCTCCGCGTCACTGATCTCAACATTCAGCGTGCGGTTGGCAATATCAAAGTGGATGGTGTCGCCTTCGCGCACCGCCGCAATCGGTCCGCCAACAAAAGCCTCAGGCGCAACGTGTCCTGCCGTAAATCCGCGAGTCGCGCCGCTGAAGCGCCCATCGGTAAGCAGCGCTACCGTGGAGCTAAGCTCCGGCATGCCGCTGATGGCTGCCGTCACCTGCAGCATCTCGCGCATGCCCGGTCCGCCCTTCGGTCCTTCGTAGCGGATCACCACCACGTCGCCGGGCTTGATGCCCCCGGACTGCACTACCTTGAAGCAATCTTCTTCGCTATCGAATACCCGCGCCGGCCCGCGATGCTCATAGCGGCCTGCTGCGGCGATCTTCATCACGCAGCCTTCAGGCGCGAGATTACCCTTCAAAATCACCAGGCCGCCGTTCGGCTTAATCGGCTTGTCAAAGGTGTGAATCACCACCTGCCCCGGCGTCTCCTGTGCCTGTGCCGCTTCTTCCGCCAGAGTCTTGCCGCTGATGGTCATCGTTGACCCGTCGGCGTAACCCGCATCGATCATGCGCTTGGCCAGCAACCGCGAGCCGCCTGCCGCCTGATAGTCGGAAGCAACGTACTTGCCCGCCGGCGTCAGGTCGCAGATGAACGGCGTGCGCTTGCTGATCACATCGAAGTCGTCAATCGAGAGATCGATACCCATCTCGCGCGCAATGGCCAGCAGATGCAGCACGGCGTTCGTTGATCCGCCGCTGGCGGCCACGCTGGCAATCGTGTTCTCAATAGATTTGCGAGTGATGATCTGCGACGGGCGGCGATTGACGCGAACTGCATCCATAAGGATGCGGCCGGCCTCACGCGTCGCGGCATGTTTGTCCTGCGCTGTGGCAGGCACACCTGAAAGTTGAATTGGCGAAATGCCCATGATCTCGCCGCTCATCGCCATGGTGTTGGCGGTGAACTGGCCGCCGCATGCGCCTGCGCCCGGACACGCATTCGCCTCAAGCGCTTCAAGTCCTGCTTCATCGATGCGCCCATCCGCAAATGATCCGATGCCTTCGAACACGTTCTGAATCGTGATGTCCACGCCATTCAACCTGCCCGGAGCAATCGAACCGCCGTAGAGCATCATGCCGGGAATATCGAGTCGGCAAAGCGCCATGATGATACCGGGCATGTTCTTGTCGCAACCACCAATGCCCGCCAGACCGTCAAATAAATTCCCGCGGGCCACAAGTTCTATCGAGTCGGCAATCACTTCGCGCGAAACCAGCGAAGCCTTCATGCCCTGCGTGCCCATCGTTATACCGTCGGAGATCGTAATCGTGTTGAACTCCATCGGCGTACCGCCGGCTTCGCGGATTCCCTCCTTCAACGCCTCTGCTACTTCCCGCAAATGCACGTTGCAGGTCCCAATCTCAGTCCACGTATTCGCAATACCGATGATCGGTTTGTGCAGATCTTCTTTTGAGTAGCCGGACCCGCGCAGATACGATCGCGCGGCCGCGCGGTTGGGTCCTTCAGTCAACGGGATACTCTGGCGTTTTCCTTCGATGGTCACTATTTGCTCACTTTGTTCGCTAGCCCCTAGCCTTCAGCTTCTAGCTCCTAGCTTGTCTGTGCTGCCATTAAAGTTGTTCCAGTTCAACAATCATCCAACACCGTTCCAATTGCGATTCAGCTTCCGTATGCACGAAAAGGTAGAAGCTAATAGCTAGCGGCTAAGAGCTGTTGTTTCACTTCGCCTTCAGCCAACCTGCCTCATCATGCTGCTTCTCAAACTTGTCCAGTTCTGCCGCATGACGCAGGGTCAGGCCAATATCGTCCAGCCCTTCAACCAGGCAGAACTTGCGGAACGCATCGAACTCAAAGCTCGCTTTGAACCCGCTGCTATCAGTCACTGTTTGCGCCTCGAGTGAAACCGTGAGCTTGTAGTCCGGAATCGTGCTCGCGTTCTTCAGCAACTGGTCCACCTGCTCTTCGCTCAGCTTCACCAGCACAATGCCGTTCTTGCCGGCGTTCGAGTAGAAGATGTCGGCAAAAGTCGGCGCAATCACCGCGCGAAATCCGAAATCCGAAAGCGCCCACGCCGCATGCTCACGGCTCGAACCGCAGCCGAAGTTCTTGCCGGCAACCAGAATCTGCGCGCCCTTGTAACGCGGGTCATTCAGTACGAAATCCGCAACAGGCTCGCCCGCAGGCGTCTGCCGCCAGTCGAAGAAGAGAAAGTCGCCGTAGCCGGTGCGCTCAATGCGCTTCAAAAACTGCTTGGGAATAATCTGGTCCGTATCGACATTCGCGCGGTCCAGAGGCATTGCCAATGATGTAAGAGTACGAAACGGTTCCATTAGGCTGTTACCTCCTCGCGCACATCCCATGTGCGGATATCAACAAAATGTCCGGCAATTGCTGCGGCCGCGGCCATCTCCGGCGATACCAGATGCGTGCGTCCGCCGCGCCCCTGACGGCCTTCAAAATTACGGTTGCTTGTTGAAGCGCAGCGCTCGCCCGGCGAAAGAATGTCGGGATTCATGCCCAGGCACATGGAGCAGCCCGGCTCGCGCCAATCGAATCCTGCCTCGCGGAAGATGCGGTCGAGGCCCTCTTTCTCGGCCTGCGCCTTCACCTGCTGCGAACCCGGAACCACCATCGCGCTTACGCGGCTGGCCACCTTGCGCCCCGCTGCAATGCGCGCCGCGGCCCGCAGGTCTTCAATGCGTCCGTTGGTGCAGGAGCCGATAAACACGCGGTCAATTGCGACCTCTGCCAGCGGAGTGCCCGCCTTCAAATCCATATACTCAAGCGCGCGTTCGAACGACTTGCGATCGGCCTCCGTCGCCGCGCTCGCCGGATCGGGAACCTTCGCCGTAACCGGAGCAACCATGCCGGGGCTCGTTCCCCAGCTCACGTAAGGAACCAGCGTCGTTGCATCGATCACCAACTCGCGATCGAACTTCGCGCCGGGATCGGATGGCAGCTTGCTCCACTCAGTCACAGCCTTTTCCCACGCTTCTCCCTTGGGCGAGAAGCTGCGGCCCTTGAGATAGGCAATCGTCGTTTCGTCGGGAGCGATCATGCCCGCGCGTGCACCCGCCTCAATGCTCATGTTGCAGACGGTCATGCGGCCTTCCATTGAAAGCGAACGGATGGCCGAGCCGGCGTATTCAATTACGCAGCCGGTCGCGCCGTCCGTGCCGATCTTGCCGATGATCGCCAAAATGATGTCCTTCGCCGTCACGCCCTGCGGAAGCGCGCCCTCCACCGAAATGCGGAAGGTCTGCGGCTTCGACTGCGGAAGCGTCTGCGTGGCCAGCACGTGTTCTACTTCGCTGGTGCCGATGCCGAACGCCAACGCGCCAAACGCGCCATGCGTCGAGGTGTGCGAGTCACCGCAAACAATCGTCATGCCGGGCTTGGTAATGCCCATCTCCGGCCCGATGACGTGCACAATACCCTGCTCGCGCGAATCGACGTCGTAAAGCTCGATGCCGAAGTCAGCGCAGTTCTGGCGCAGCGTGGAGATCTGCTTCGCCGCAATCTGGTCCACGATTTTCAACCGACCTTCAATTGTGGTAGGAACGTTGTGATCCACCGTTGCAATGGAGCGATCGGGCCTGCGCACCTTGCGCCCGGCAAGCCGCAATCCCTCGAACGCCTGCGGCGAAGTAACCTCGTGCAGCAGTTGCAGGTCAATGTAGAGCAGCGTGGGCTCGCCCTTCGGCTCCACCACCACGTGCTGCTCCCATACCTTTTCAAATAACGTCTTCGGTTGGTTGCTCATGAAACTCCTGATTCGTTGCTAGCGCCTAGCTACTAGCTTTCGCTTGGCCTTGCTCATTCAAACTGTCTTGCCTTTTACCATTGACTTCTTTGCACACTGCCGTTTCTGGCAGCAATGAAGAGCTGAACGCTAGCGGCTAACAGCTGATAGCTGCTCTTTCACCGTCTCCCTAACCTTCGCGCCCATCTCCGTCGTCGAGAGCACCGTCAGGCCATCTTTGTTGCCGCGTGCCAAATCCGGCGTGCGGAAGCCCTGCTCCAGCACCGTGCGTACAGACGCTTCCACTACTGCCGCCTCCGCCTCAAGCCCGCCGGAGTGGCGCAGAATCAGCGCAGCCGTCAAAATCGCCCCCAGCGGATTCGCCAGTCCCTTGCCCGCAATGTCCGGCGCCGATCCGTGAACCGGCTCGTACAGATTCACCTTGCCGCCGATAGTGGCCGAGGGCAGCATGCCCAGCGAGCCCGTGATTACACCCGACTCGTCCGTGAGAATATCGCCGAACAGATTCTCCGTAACAACGACATCAAAGTCGCGCGGGCGGTTCATGATGTGCATGGCCATGGCATCGATGTACTGGTGTTCGAGCGTCACGTCAGGAAACTCTTTGGCGACCTCAATCACCACCGCGCGCCAGAGCTGCGAGACCTCGAGAACGTTGGCCTTGTCGACACTGGTGAGCTTCTTGCGGCGTTTTTGGGCAAGTTGGAAGGCGATGCGAGCCACACGGGCCACTTCGTCTTTCGTGTAGATCATTGTGTTGTAGCCGACACCCTTTGCCATGTCGCACTCGCGAGGCTTGCCGAAGTAAGCTCCGCCGAGCAGTTCGCGAACGAACATGATATCGGTGCCTTCGACGATTTCGGGGCGCAGCGGGCTGTTCACCGTCAGCTCTTTGAACGAGAAGCAGGGGCGCAGGTTAGCGAAACCGCCGAGAGCGGCACGAAGGCCAAGCAAACCAGCCTCAGGCCGCTTGTCCGGCGCAAGCGAGTTGAACTCGTTGCCACCCACAGCGCCCAGCAGAACAGCGTCGGAGTTGAGCGCGGCATCCAGCGTGTCCTTGGGCAGCGGAGAGCCGTCCTGCACAATGGCCACGCCGCCAATGCGCTTCTCATCAAATGAAAAATCGTGCCCGCTCTGCGCGGCAATTTCCTTCAATACAGCAACCGCTTCGTTCGTAACCTCGGGACCGATGCCGTCTCCGGCCGTTACCAGAATCTTCAGCTTCATTGCTTCCTCAGTGAACAGTAGTTGTTTGCGTGCACAGCCGAACGCGAGATCTTCGGGGCTTTCGCTGGCCTGGCTGGCGCGGGAATTAGTCGAGTTCGGCTACCGGCTCCTGCTTGCGCTCACGTATCTGGTCGGGCAGCAGCCCCACAAGATCCTGGTCGTAGATATTCTTCTTGCGATCGGCCAGCGCAACAAATCGGTAGTACACCTGCTGCAGCTCTTCGCGCGAGAGCGTGTATCCAAGTTGCTCAAGCCGGTGCCGCAGCGCCGCGCGACCGGAGTGCTTGCCGAGAACAAGATGCGTCCTGGCCACACCGACCAGTTGCGGCGTCATGATTTCGTAGCAGAGTGGATTGGCCAGCATGCCGTGCTGGTGAATGCCCGACTCATGTGCAAACGCATTCGCTCCGACTACCGCCTTGTTCGGCGACGGCCTGAATGTAATCAGGTTGCCCAGCACCTCGCTCGTCGGATAAAGCTGATCGAGCTTGATCGACGTGTCCACTCCATAGCGGTCGTGCCGCACAAACAGCGCCGCGGCAATCTCTTCCAGTGCCGCGTTACCCGCACGCTCGCCGATGCCGTTAATGGTGCACTCCACCTGCCGCGCGCCCGCGTCAATTGCAGCCAGCGAGTTCGCAACCGCAAGACCAAGATCGTCGTGGCAGTGCGATGACAGAATGATGCCCTGCGCATCGATCGCCGGAATGCGCTCGCGCACCTCGCGGAACATCTTGCCGTACTCTTCCGGCGTCGTGTACCCAACCGTATCGGGCATGTTGATGGTGGTTGCGCCTGCCTCAACGGCAACCCGCACCATCTCCACCAGAAAGTCACGATCAGAGCGAGTAGCATCCTCCGGCGAAAACTCCACGTCGTCGGCCAGCGAACGCGCCAGCCGCACCGATTCGCCGCAGGTTTCCAGAGCTTCAGCCCGGCTCATCTTGAGCTTGTATTCAAGGTGCAGGTCGCTCGAAGCAAGAAAGACATGTATGCGGGCACGGTCGGCAAATTGCAGTGCCCGCGCCGCCATCTCAATGTCCTCAGTCTTGGCGCGCGCCAGCGACGCGATGCGTGGCTTGCGAATGGCCTGCGTAATGGTGGCGATGGCCGCAAAGTCGCCCTCTGAAGCCATAGCAAAGCCGGCCTCGATGATGTCCACGCCCAGATCCTCAAGCGCGTGCGCCATGGTCAGCTTTTCCTGCGTCGTCATGCTGCAACCCGGCGACTGCTCGCCGTCCCGCAGTGTGGTGTCGAAAAAAACTACATGCTTTTGGGTCATGAATACGCCTGTCAGTGGAAATCGTCTTCTTCTGACTTTGCCAGTCTCTCGTATTGGACCAATATAACGCAAAGTTATTATTTTTGTAGAGTCAATAAGTATTGCTTATAATCAGATTGCCGCATCTGGCTGGCAGTTCAATAAGTTAGCGCTCTGGAGAAATTCCATGGACCTTAACCAGCTTGAAACCTTTCTTGCCGTCGCCGAGGAGCGCAGCTTTTCTCGCGCGGCTGTACGCCTCCACCGCACCCAGCCCGCCGTTAGCCAGGTCATCCGTAAACTTGAGGAGTCGATAGGCGAGTCGCTGTTCGACCGCGCCGCCCGTGACGGTTCCCTTACCGCGGCCGGAACTCTGCTGCGCGACTATGCACTGCGCCTGCTTGCCCTCCGGCGCGAAGCATCAAGCGCGCTCGGCGAGTTGAAGAGCCTGGAACGCGGCCACCTGCAACTGGCCGCCAACGAGTACACCTGCATGTACCTGCTGCCGGCTATCGACTCCTTCCGGCGCGAGTTTCCACATGTGAACGTCACGGTTCACCGCACCCTGGCATCGCGCGTGCCTGAAGAACTGAATCTGCGCACCTTCGAAATCGGCGTCATCTCTTTCAAGCCCGACCCCGCACAGTTTCGCACCATCGCTGTCTACGCTGACAGCCTCGCCTTTGTCGTCAGCCCCAATCATCCTCTCGCTTCAGTCGAGCGAATCTCCATCAACGACCTCGGCAGCGAGCTCTTCGTCGCCCATAACGTCACCTCGCCGCTCCGGCTTAAAGTCATTGAGGCGTTCCAGCGTTACCGAACACCGCTCAACATGGGCATTGAGCTGCCCACCATTGAGGCCATCAAGCGTTTTGTTGCCATGGGCAATGGCGTGGCCCTGGTGCCGCACCTTACCGTCGCGCACGAACTCGAAACAGGCAACCTGGTCCGTGTATTTGTCGATGAGCTCGATATTCGCCGCGTATTACGGCTCGTGCACCGGCGTCAGGCGACGCTTTCTTACGCGGGAAAAGCATTCCTCCACACTCTTAAGGAGCTTGCCAGGCGCAATGGGCCGCCTTTCCACTTTCAGGTGGAACGGCATGGGTAATTTCGGTACCCGATTGAACGGCGATGCGTCTAAACACCAACTGAAGATTCCGCTTGCGTAAACCCCGGCTCCGCTCTCAGGCCATTTACAATTGCTGAGAGCGTGCCTGGGAAACCGGCGTGCCGGAATCACCAAGTTTTTTTGCCAGCCGACCGGTTGGACAGTCGTGAGGATCAGGATCGAATGAAGAAGATCGCTTTAATAGCTTTACTGATGGCCGGGTGTGTGGCCGTAGGCCGTGCGCAGGAAAGCCGCCAGGACATAAGCCTCAGCGGAACAGCACTAATCGAGCCCTTCAAGGCTTCGTCCACAACCGTCCAGGTCAATTCCACCCCGGCCTACGGTGGTTTGCTCAGCTATCGTTTTATGCTCACGCCAACCAGTGCGCTTGAGGCCAACTACGGCCTGACCTACCAGAACAGCATTGGCTACTATGTGAACCCGAATCACTACAAGGTCCTGACCCGGACCCAGGAAATCTCGGCGGCCTTTGTTCACTCTTTTGTCTTCAAGAACTTCAATCCGTTCGTCGAGGCGGGTCCGGCAGCTTTAATCTTCCTGCCAATCCGCAACTCCGGTACAACCACGATCGACGTGAAGCAACAGACGACCGTGGGCGGCCTCTACGGCGCGGGATTTGCTTATGAGGTAAGCCCGAGCTTCGACGTGCGCGTGGAATATCGCGGCCTGGTCACCAAGGTTCCAACCTTCGGTCTGTCCCAGCTAAGCACCAATCGCTGGTACAACATCAGCAATCCGGCCATCGGAATCGCGTATCATTTCTAGTAGTTTCATCTAAAGCAACAGCAAGAGGGGACGGGCTGAGGCCCGTCCCCTCTTGTTTGTGTCTGACCATTATTCCAGAGGCTACATCTCGGCTTCCCTGTAGCGTCCCAGTTCCTTCACCATGGCACAGTGCCGGTTAAGCGCATCCAGGGCCAGCGACGACTCTTCACTCGACCGGATCTGGCAGTCAACGTAAAAGACGTACTCCCAGGGCTTGCCGTGTACCGGTCGCGACTCAATCTTGGTCAGGTTGGTTCCCAGCGCGGCAAGCTCGTTGAGCACAGCAACCAGCGACCCCGGACGGTTTTCCACTGAAAAAGCCAGGCTGATCTTGTTCACTTCCGGATCGGGCTGCGAGTCCGCCCTGCGCCGAACCAGAAAGAACCTCGTGTAGTTCTCCGGATTGTCTTCAATGCCGGCCACCAGCACCTGTGCACCAAAGTATTTGGCCGCAGCCTCGCTGGCGATGGCCGCCGCGCGCCGGTCGTGCTGTTCCACGATGTGCTTTACGCTGCCGGCTGTATCGTAAAAGGCGGTCGCGCGCATTCCGCGATGCTCAGCCAGAAAGCGCCTGCACTGCGCCAGCGCCACTGGATGCGAATACACGCGGTCAATCTCGTTCATCTCCGCGCCGCGAATCACGATCAGGTTGTGCCGGATGCGGATCAACGTCTCGCGATCGACTTTTACATCGTGGGCCAGCAGAAGATCGAAGTGCTCCAGCACCGACCCGGCCAGGCTGTTCTCAATCGGAATCGCCGCCGCGTCAACTTTGCCGTCGTTGAGCGCGGCAAACACATCCGCGGAAAGCGCGCATGGAACAATCTCCGCGCCCGGCACCAGCTTTAGAGCCGCTTCATGGCTGAATGCCCCCGGCTCCCCTTGTATGGCGATCTTCATGCGTAAATGGGCGGCTCCTGTCTAACGATGCTCTGCGGCAATGCTCCCACGCACCATACTACCCTGCCTCAGCTACGCAACCCGTCAACTTCTCAACCAGAGATCGGCCGCGACAAAGGCAAGAAACACCATCGCGATCACGCCATTCATCGTAAAGAATGCGGCGTTCAACCTGCTCAGATCGCGCGGCGATACGATGGAGTGCTCATACGACAGCAACAGCGCCACTGCTGCTACGCCGATCCAGCCCGCCATGTTGAATTGAAAAAGCACGCCAAACCACACCAGCAGCGCAAGCATCGCAAGGTGCATCAGCCGTGCTACCCAGAATGCCGCCGCAATGCCTATAGCCTGCGGAAGGCTATGCAACCCGGCAGCGCGATCGTGCTCATAGTCCTGGCACGCATACAGCACGTCGAATCCACCCACCCACAGCGTCACTGCCGCGGTCAGCACAAGGATGCGCAGGTCCAGACTGCCGCGCACTGAAATCCATGCTGCGGAGGGCGCCATGCCAAGAGCAAGTCCCAGCACCAGGTGCGACCAGCGCGTCAGCCGCTTCATATAGCTGTACCCCAGCAGCACAAGTAGCACCACCGGCGAAAGATAAAGCGTGAGCCGGTTCAGCGCGGCTGCGGCGCCCACAAATATGAGACCTGCCACGATCGTGAATCCAAGCACAAATTCTTTCGAAAGCATCCCAGCGGGAATCGCCCGGCTGCTCGTGCGCGGATTGGCTGCGTCAAGATCGGCATCGGCCCAGCGATTGAACGCCATGGCGCATGAACGAGCTGAAACCATCGCCACCAGGATCCATGCCACGGTGCGCCACGCTGGCAAGCCATTCGCGGCCAGCAGCACCGCAGTCAGCGCAAACGGCAGCGCAAAGATCGAGTGCTCCCACTTGATCATTTCAAGAGTAACGTGGATTTTGTGGAGAATGCCGGACATGATCGCTCTACTTCAAGTGTACTTGAGAAGCGACGCATATCCGCCGCACGACATTCAGCGCGCGGCTCCCAACCACTCCGCCAATGCGAACAAGCCACCGAGAACAAAGAGGGTTCCGAAAATCTGCTTGTTGTATTTCGCGACCCATGCGGGCAGATAGATATCGAAGTTCGGCGCATTCTCTGGAGCAAAACGTGCGGCTACATCAGTCAGAGGGCATCGGCAGCGATTCACCGCCAGCACCAGGCATTCAAGAAGCACAAGACCCGTGAAGATCGCAGCCAGCTGAAATCGGTGCAGATCTGCCGCAACCGGCACGGCCAGGATACAAGCTACAAAGAATGCCCAAACCACCGTGTGCAGCAACTTGACGGCGACCAGCGCCGCATTCGTATTCTGTTCCGTCTTCATGTGAAGGATCATTCTACGAGAGTCAATTCATTCCGGTATCGCAATGCCGGGCCCCGGGTGTACCTTTCTCTTGGGGAGCCATCCTGGGAGCGTGCATGAAAAGATCGGAGATCAACCGCTTTATCGAAGAAGCTGCTGACTTCTTTGCGGAGAACCGCTTCGTGCTGCCGCCCTTTGCAAGCTGGAAACCCGCTGAGTGGAAACAGCGCGGCAGCGAAGCCGATGAACTGCGAGCCTTCAGGCTCGGCTGGGATGTCACCGATTTCAACTCTGGCAACTTTGCGGCGCGCGGCCTCACGCTGTTTACGCTCCGCAATGGCCCGCCCGCCGGCAACGGCAAAGTCTACGCGGAAAAGATTATGTACGTGCGCGAAGACCAGGTAACGCCGTTCCACTACCATGTACGCAAAACTGAGGACATCATCAACCGCGGCGGCTCCGGTACCGGCAAGTTGGCGGTCCAACTCTACAACCGCGGATTCGATGGCGGCTTCGAGCAGACTCCGGTAACGGTGATCTGCGATGGCGTGCGGCGCAATGTTGAAGCCGGCGGAACCGTAATCCTCGGCCCAGGCGAGTCCATCACGCTCACGCCATATCTATTCCATCAGTTTCACGCCATAGATGGCGATGGGTTGATCGGAGAAGTCTCTTCCGTCAACGATGACGCCACGGACAACTACTTTATTGAACCTCTGCCGCGCTACCCACAGATCTACGAGGATGAGCCACCCGTCAGACTTCTTTGCACTGAATACTGATCAAATAAAGCGGCCCCGCGAGCATTCCGCTCCGGGGCCGTTCAGTGTTTGTTTGAGGTTCTGACTTGCTGTTTAGTTCTTCTCAGTCGGCTGGTTGGCTACCTGCAGGTGATTCTCCACGCTGAAGACACCTGGAACCGAACTCGCCTGAATGTACGCGAAGTTCTTGTCAGCAGCAGAGTTCACTACGCCATACAGCTCTACGTGACCGTTCTGCACAGAAATGCGGATCGGCTTCGCAGGGTCAAGCGCGTATTTATTCAGCGCCGAGAACCCGTAAACTGCGCGGGCTACGGCCATGCGGGTCTGGTCGTCCATGGGAGAAACAGGATCAACCTCGACGTTATCCACCATGTCCTTTACGCCGGGCGTTGTCGCCACCAATGCCAGCGCTGAATCGCGATTGACATAGTTATGAGCGTGTCCACTCAGTGTGACTACGCCGTCATGTACCGCAACACCGATCGCATCGAACACATTGCCGTATCCAACACGATCGTAGGAAAGCCTGTCGACGAGCTTCGACTGCAACTTCGCGTCAGGCACGCTCTCGCCGCCTACTTCAATCTGGTTTCGCACGGCATTCACGCCCTTTGCACGAAGCGCTGACTTCTCAGCATCCATCTTGTACTCGTAAAGCTCGACAGTACCTGTAAGCGTTGCGACACCGTCGTTCACCTTTACGTGCACGTCCTTGTACTGTTTCTTATTCAGCCGCGACTGCACTGCCGAAGCCGAATTATCCTGCGCCTGCGCGCTGGCAGGCACTGCCACTGAATTTGCAATCAATGGAGCCGACAGAATGGCTCCAGCAAAGAGAACCGTAGCGAGGATTGTCTCCAATCTCATGAGTAAGTTTTTCATCTCCGAAACCTCCTCGTTCCTGCAATGACCAATGATGCAACGTGGAACGCAAGGCCGCTGCACCACCCGTCTACATAGACACACTTCCACTGAAAAAGTTGCCTGTATTTCGATTGCGAGGACGTTGTCTGAACGTCAGATAGGCCTGCTGATTGCGCGTTTTGCTCTTATCGAAACCGGCGGGTCGCTTTTACGACCATCGAGAAAACTCCTGCTTCGTCGCGGGCAACCAACAACGAGACATGGCGGTTGATGGCAATTTCAGCCTGCAGCAACTGCTGTCCGGTCGTGTTCACGTCCGTAGCATAGGTAAGCGTGACGTTACGGCCCAGTTGTTCTTCCACGATGATGCGCGACGTAGAGTTACCGAATGGCCCCAGATAGTTGGGATCCACTTTTACCGATCCGGCGCCAAACAATCTTTGCACGCGGCTGGACACCGTGGCGTTCAACGCTCCGCCAAGCAATGCATCGGTGGTGGGATTCGAAAGCGCCTGTTCCTGCTGCTGCGTATAAAGCCGCTGTTCGTTACCGGTTCGTCCCAGAGCCAGCAGGGCCACCACATCGGCCTCCGGCATCGGCGGATCGCTGCGATATGTCACCGACATCTTGTCTGGAGTTCCGTGCAACGAGAGCGTGATGTCGTAATCCTGAACGCGGGCATTGGCGCTCAAATCGATTGACGGCTCAATTCGCACCGGGTTAGCAAACGTGATGTCACCTCGCTGCAACTCATAGCGAGTGCCTGCAATGATGGCGTTGCCCTCAGTAATTGACACTTTACCGAGCAGCGATGGCGTTGCGATCGTTCCGCGCAACCGCAGATCCACATCGCCCGCCAGCTTCGCAAAAGCATTCTGAAAATTCAACTGCGGCGACGAGTGAATGCGAATGTCGAGCCGGACGCGATTTGTGGGCGCGTTGGGAGAAGGCACTCCCTGCACTGACTTGGCCTGCGAAGCCAGCGCCGCAAGGTCGAGATCCTGGCTTACTGAAAAACGCGTAATCAGAATGTCTCCCGAAAGCAGCATGCTGCTCTGCGAGCCCTGCAGATGCAGCGTCGCATCGGCAAGCGAGCTGATGCCCTGGGGATAGCGAATGCGAACGCCTTTACCCGTTACCGAAAGATCGGCGTAAATCCCACGCTGATACGAGAGATAGCCGCCCACCGTCAACGGGCCGCCGCCGCTCATCGCAGTTAGGGATCTCACTTCCAGCCGGTCCTGGTTGAACTCAAGCCTGCCGTGCAACTGACTCAGTCCGTTGGGCAAATCTCCAAACGACATCGCGCCGTTTTCAATGTCGATCCGTCCCTGCAATTGAGGTTTCTTCAGCGGCCCGTGCGCCTCAAGCTGGAAGGACGTATTGCCCGAAGAAGTAATGTCCGAGTCCGCCATCTCCGCCAGCTTCAAATTCACTGATCCATTGGCGGCAATGTCGAGCTGCCGGTTTCCGTTCAGCGCCAGGGTTCCCTGTGCGCGCAAATCGGTGTCCTCTCCAGTCACGTGCAACGGGTCGAGGCGGATTCGCTCGTTCGTCAGCGACGCATGCACTCCGCCCTGGCTCTTCAGGTGAACGCCGGCAACGGTTACCTCCATCTCCTGTAGCCGGGCGTCGCCCCGTAGCTGCTCCGGATGCGCAAGCGGCCCTTCCACCGTGATGGTTCCGGCCAACGCTGACTCGCCGCTCAACTGCTCAATGCGCGCAAGCCTCAGAATTGAGTCGATGTTGAACTGCGAAAACTCGATCTTTGCCTGTGTCTCATAGTCCGGCTTGAGAGTAGTTTGTCCGTGCACAGTCAAATCTGCCGCATCCAGGCGCGTTGAAATGTCGTAGATGAGCGCGTGATTTGCCGTGTGCGCATTCATCTGCAGTGAGCCCACCTTTTCGCCGGCCAATGTCAGATTCGCAAGCGTAGCATTGCCCCGCAACTGCGGATCGTCAAATGTACCGGTCCCATGGACGGTGAATCCCAGCGTGCCTGTTGCGCCCCAGTTTTTCTTGCGCACGGCCTCTACTTTCGCCACGTCCACGCCGGATCCGTTCGCATCCACTTCGAAATGCTTCGACTGCAAGCTGTAACTGCCGGCGCCGGAGACCGCTCCTGCGCCGCTCGTTATCGAGATCGACGACAGGCTGATCACGTCGTTCGCTAAACTGCCTTGCGCGCGAAGACGACTCACCGGCTCACCATAAATGGAACCGGAATCGAGTTGTACCCAGCCCGATCCAGCGGGAGTGTGAAGCGGTCCGTTTGCCTGGATCTGGGCATCGAGCGTACCGGTCAACGGTAGCTTCTGCGTCAGGAATGTCTGCAGGTCGTCCGCTCTCACTTTCACCGCGCTCAGGCGAACGTCGATCGTAGCGTTTTTATTGAAAGCCGGAACGCCTGCAGCGTGACTTGCTTTGGTTGCAGGGCGACCTGCCCTCACGGCCTCAGGCATGGCCGTCAAAGTCCCGCTCACGTCGAGGCTCGACTCACCGCGCTTCACCACGCCGTGGTCAATAGCAATTCTGGCTGCCGAGTAGCTGCCCGAAGCGTCCACTGAATCCAGGTGCACAGTGCGCGTCTGACCGGGCGCCGCGTTTCCGCTGGCCGCCTGCTCGGGCATTTCCAAATCGAGCTGCGTGGCGTTCACGGTTCCTGCAAAGCGAGGGTTGATCAGCGAGCCGGCCCACGACCCGTGGAAATCCGCCTGCCCACCCAACGAGACTGGCAACGCAGCAACTCCGCTCTTCCCCTGGCGCTCAAGTCCAAGGCCGTGCAACACCTTGTCGAACTCGCTCAGGTTGCTGGTGTGAAAATCCACGGTCAAAGACGACGCACTCGAAATCGGATAGGCGCCTAGCGCACCCTTCGCTGTCAGGTCGCTTTGAGGCAGGTGCAACTCGAACCTGTGCACATCCACTGCGCCATTGCGTTGGGTGTATGTAGCCTGAATAACACCCGAGCCCGGCGCTTCTCCCTCAAGCGGATGCGACGACGGCCGCAGATTGAAATCCGCTCCTACTGAAACCGAATTATCCTGACCGTTTGTCCAGGTGGCTATCGCCGGCCCGCTTACCAACGTATCGATACCAAGTCGTTGAAAGGGCGGCGCGCTCACGATGTCAAGGATCGTGTCCAGCGATACATCCTTGAAGTTGGCCGCAACCTTTCCATTCATGCCCACGGGGCTGCTTGCCGTCTGTGTTCTGGATGCAGCATTGCGCCGGCTTTTTTCTCGCGCGTTATTCACCGTCTCTTCCGGCACTGGACGAAGCCAGGGACTGAGATCCACCGAACCGTCAATCTGACCGCCTTGCGGCAACCGCACTACTGCCTGTGAGATCAACAACCGCTTCTCATCGGCATGGACGTTGGCATCCACGCGCACGCCTTTGGCAGTTACACCGGTTCCGAGATAGGCGCCGTCATCCACGTGAATCTTGCCATCGGCACTGAACGCCCCCGCTTTTCCGGCCGCCTTCAAATCGAGATGAACCACACCCTGCGGAGCAAACGGATATCCGGTGATGGGATCAAGCAGCCGCATGTCCAGATCGCCCTGCACCTTCGCCTGCCATTGGGGATGATTGAAATCATTGAGTGCCCCTGAAATGTCCAGCGAGCGCATTGTCTTATCGGGGTCTCGCGCCGTCAGCCGCAACGATTGCAGCACCGCTCCACTGCGCATCAGATCGAGCGTCACTTCCACAAAGCCATGTACCGGCTTTGGCTTCTCCTTCAATACATCGCGCGCCACCTTGCGGGTAAGGTCCAGATCCTGGGCTCCTGCATGGATTCGATAAGTCTCGGGCGTGTGGAGCGTAGCCGAAATGTGCCGAAGCTGGAGCGCGACATCGTCCGCCTGAAAATCGAGCGGCGCCTGGCGCTTCTGAAAGTCAAACCCCGCCGAACGGCTCTCTATATCGACAACTCCGTCGGTCAACGTGACGTGGCCTGCCTGCAGATCGAAGAGCGTGTCGATCGGCCCCTTGGACGACTTTGTGATGGTCTTCGGCTTCGGCAGATTCGTTGAGCCGTCCTCATAAGAAATGAGGTGGAAGACCGGATGCACGATGCTGAGTTCGCGCAAGCGGATCGTCGGACTCCACAGCCCAAGCAGGCTCAACTGCGCTCGCAGATGATCGATGCTTCCCAGCGGAACCTCATCGCGCGCTTCTAGGCCGTGGATCACCAGCCCATCTGCCTCAGCCTCAAGATGCAGCAATTGCCAGTGAAAGGTCGTTATCTGAACCTGGCCGCCTGTCGCCTGTTCCAGTTCGGCCGTCAGACGCTTACGAACCAGTTCCTCAAACCGCGGAGAGCTCATGATGAGATAAGCGCTGGTGGCCACCACGGTAAGAAAGAGCAGGATACCCCCGATCGCAAACGGAACATGGCGAAGGAAAAATATCCGCACCTTGCTTGTTGCTCGCTTGCCTTCGGCCTTTAAACGCTGCCCTTCTTGTTTCAGGCGCTGCCCTTCGGCCTTCAGAGACGAAAGCGGTGATTTCTTTTCACTCATCGGCTTTCCTTCTCTTCGGGTTTGGGCGGTGAGTTCTGCGTTTCCGCATTGTCTTTGGGATTCTCAAGCGATGGATCAAGCACCTCCACATCGCCCTGATTGCGCAGGTTCGTCATCCACTCGTCAAAAAGGGCCGTCACATGTTGCTGCAACAGAACCTCTTCAATGCGAGGCGCAACCTTCTCCAGTGTTGGAACGGTTTCGCCGGGCTTGTACTCCGGCAGCAGCGTGTTCTTGTAATAGTCCTCAATGTCCTGCTGCGGTATGTGAATTCCCGACCGGAAACGCTGCTCGATGAAACCGAGAATCTCAATGCGGTAGCGGAAATATGCCTCTACCCTCTGCTCGGTTAGATCGTGTTCCTCAAGAAACGCCTTCCACCCCGCTTCGGTCTCGCAGTTCTGGTGGACGCAGGCAGGCAGCTCCTTTCGTAGTTCCGCAATGCGCGCATTGATGTCATCCTGCGTCGGCTCGGCATTTTGCAGATCGTCGCGGCGAATCTGCTGCTGAATCAGCATACGGCTGATCAGCAGATTGAGAACACTCTGGCGCGTCAATCGGCTTCTGTTACTACGTCCAGGGTCGAGTACGCTTAGCCGCATCTCTTCGTCCAGATCGCTGGCCAGAATAGCTTGATGATTCACCACCGCCACCACGTGATCGAGCACCACAGGCATTTGCGATTGATTGTTCTGCGCTGTGCCGCCAAGCCACGCATCCGCAAGCAATACCGCGCAAATCACTCGGACTGCCAAAGACACGCGGGATGGGCGCAGTAGTCTCATCAGAATGTTTGCCCCAGGCTGAAGAAGAAGTTGAAGTGCGGCGCTTGCCCCACATGCGGCGATGAGTACGGCCCCTCAGGATTGGCTGTTGAATATCCAATCGAGTAGTCGATGTTCACCGGATAGATGGGAGGGTTCAGGTTGTAGCTGAAATCCAGCCGAATAGGACCGATCGGCGTATGGTAGCGGAGTCCCAATCCTGGTGTTTGCGTAAAGTAATCGAATCGGCATTGCCCCTGTTTCCCGGTTGATGTCACCGGACCGGTGGGACTCGGCGGCGTAGGCGGATTGGTTGAGAAATCCGCATACGACAGGACCTTGCAGGTGTCGCGTTCGGGCTGATGAATCCGTGTAAACGCTGCCCAGGCATCACCCGCATTCGTAAACACGTTGCCCATGTCGTGGAACAGCACCAAGCTTACGCTGTTGCCTACCCACGGCAGCGTTGGCGGAGGTAGCCGCAGTTCCGTGCTGTTGATCAACGCGCCCGCGCCGCCAATCGGAAATCCGGTTTCAGGATCGCGCGGCCCCGCGGCGTTGAATGAAAATCCGCGCAGTGAAGTAGCTCCACCCGCATACAGGCGCTCCGGCAATGGAATCAGCCTGCTGGCCCCCTCGCCAAACGCCCGCACCTGCCCGTAGCGTGTGTTGCGCGCCAGTACAAAGCGATTCTTATCGAATCCCCAGTAGCTCGAATTGCTGATGTCCAGGCGGTTGAACTCCACCTCCGCTCCAATCGGCTTCTTCGAAAGAAAGTCCTGAAAACTCGTGTAAGTCCCGCGGTGCGCGTCGAGCGTTGAATCGCGCGTGTCCCTGATCCACGTAAATCCCGGACCGGCAACGCGAACGGCAGTAGCCAGTAGTTGAATCTCGTCAGGAAATACCTGCAGGCTCTCGTAGGCAACCTTCACGCGCCTGAAATTGTACTCGTAGATGAATGTGTTCGCCTTCGACAACCTGGCTCCGGGAGTCTGAAAGCTCTGCGTAAACCTGAAGCCGCCCTGCAATCGCGAAGCCACATAGGTCGTCACATCCTTGCTGTTCGCATAGCCGCCGTTGAACGTTATGCTGAAGTTCCTGTGTCCCTGAAAGTGCGGAATCTGGAAGAGCAGATCGATTCGCTGTTCCAGCAGGCCGTAGGTTCCCTGCAGCGAGGCTGACTGCTCGCGTCCGAAAATATTGTTGCGTGTAATTGCCGCCAGCACGCGCGGGCTCACCCCCGGCCTGCCGTTAGGATTGCAGGCAACACCCCGCGTGCTGGCTCCCGCGCAGTTATTCTGCGGCGTACCTGTCTGCGCCTCGAATCCAAGACCGTAGGTCAGCGCCCAGCGCCGAGCCTCCGCCGTCTGCAACAGCACCGTCTTGCGCGTGTCCGCGCCGTTGGGATTCTCCACCGCAACATCCACCTCGTTGAACAGCGAAAGGTCGTAGAGATTGCGCTGCGTGTCCAGCATCGCTGTCTGGTTCAATGCGTCCCCTGAGTGCAGCGTGATGGCGCGCTCCACCGTGCTTGGCCTCGTGTAATGCAGGCCTGTCAACAGCACATTGCGCACGAAAATCTGCGGCCCTTCGACAATGTGAAAGACCACATTCATCGTATGCGGATCACCAGCCTCCGGCTGCTGCGAAACATCCACCGTCACCTGCTCAAAGCCCCGGTTGAGATATGCGGTCACAAGCGCATCGCGGTCGCCCGCCAGATTCTGCGGCGAAAGTAACTGCCCCTCCGAGGTATTCATCAGGACCGTCAGTTTGTCCGCATCCACATGATCGTTTCCCTGCAGCGTCACCTTGCCCACGCGCGTCTGCTGACCTTCATCAATGTGGTAGACCACGTCTAACTGGCCGGTGTTGCCTTTATTCTTTGCCGATTGCCCTGGGGCGTCCGATTTGTTGTTATCGGGCGTGGTCGCCTCCGACGTAACTTTCACATCGGCAAAACCGTTGTTGTGGTACACGTTCTCCAGCGCGTTTACGTCGGCCGAAACCAGCGCCTGGCTGTAGAGTCCGTGGCGATCGATGGTATCGGCGGGGCGTACTCTCAAGAGCGCCTTCAGAGTATCGGAATCGAAGTATTTGTTCCCGGTCACTTCCACGCTTTTCACGCGATGCCGCTCTCCCTGCTGCACATCGAAAGTGATCAGGACTTCCTTGTCATTGGTCGTAACCTGTTTGTGACTTACCTTCACATCGAAGTATCCGAGCTGCTGATAATAGTCGCGCAGGCGGCGATTGCCCTCGTTCAGCAGATCCTCGTCAACGGTGCCTTCCTCAAAGATGGGAATGATGCGCTTCAGGCGATCGCCACTGATATTTGCGCCCTCAAGAGTGACCCGCACCACCGGCCCTTGATTTGCGGAGAAGCTGTAGTTCACTGCCTTGGTCTGCGCATCGTATTTAGATGAGACCAGCTTGATTTCGGCCTCCATCCTTTCCTGGCCTCGGTAGTGCTTTAACACTCCGGCCAGCGCCCGATTCACCGTATCGCGGTCGACGTGCGAATTGTTCTTGAGGTGCCCGTAGTGTCGGAATGACTGCACGCTCATTCCAGAGTCGCCTGTCACCTCAACCGTCCCGATGCGAGCCTGCGGCCCGGACGTAACCCTGAACACAATATCGACCAACTGTACGTTTGGATGCGGCGTCTCCTGGAACGTAATCTGTGGCTCGTAATATCCGTTCTGGGCTAGCGTCTCGCGCATCTGCTTGATCGCCGTGGCAACCTTGGCTTCGGTAAAGCGGGTCCCCGCCACCAGTTGGCTGGCACGCTGCAACTGAGCATTCATCGTTGCACCGCGTGCACCGTCCACCCATACCGTTCCAACAAAGTTGCGCGGCTCTCCGCGAAATATCAGGTCGACACCGTCCTGATCCAACGCACCTTCCACTTCAACCGTTTCATAGAGTCCGCTCGAATAAAGCTGGCGCAGGCTCTCCCGAACATCGTCTGCGTTCATCGGCATGCCGGGCTGCTGGGCAAGTTGCCCAGGCAACGGACTCAACCGGCCCTGCGAAACTCCTTCGTATGAGATTCGCTTAACCGGCCGGCCCTGCCACTCAAGAAGGGGCGGTTCGCTCCGACGCGCCGAGCCCTGTGCGGCGCTTGCGTCCGATGCCGGAACCGGGCTGTCTGGGAGAGGCTCCGTACCGGCAGCTGGAGCTTGTGCAACAACTGATGGACAAAGAATCCCCCAGGAGACCAGGGCGCAAACGAGCAGGAGGCTTGACGCAGATAGTCCGCAACGGCCGCTCTTTCGTGCCAGCATTTTCCGCAAATCCCTAATCTCCCAAAAAGTGCGGGGTGCTCACCCCATTGCGAAATAAATCTTTCAACGCAAGAATCTTCCTGGCAACGGCTTCGGTCATTCGCCAAAGCTCCGGCCTTTGGAGCCCCAAGCCCTTTCCCCATATACTAACGAGGATGGGAGCCGAGTGCGCGTGGCTCCCGTTAGCTAGAGAGATCCTATCCCCAAGGAAGCTCATGCCACGTTCCAGATACTCGAGCCAGCCGCCGGAAGGAGCCTCACTGGGTATGGACGCAACACCGCCTCCTCCCGCTCCGGCCGCCAAGCGCGTTAGTTTCCCGCGCACCACCACCCCTGACCCTGCCGAGGCCGACGCCCTTGCCCGCGCCCAGGCCGGCGATCACCAGGCCTTTGCACAACTCTATTCGCTGCACAAACGGCGCATTTATTCCCTGTGCCTGCGCATGGTGGGCAATATCGCAGAAGCGGAAGACCTTACACAGGAGGCCTTCCTGCAACTGCATCGGAAGATCGCCACCTTCCGCGGCGATTCTGCCTTCTCCACCTGGCTGCATCGCCTCGCCATCAACGTCGTGCTCATGCAGTTGAGGAAAAAGGGCCTGAACCTCATCTCGCTCGATGAAGCCATGGAGCCAGTCCCCGAAGAAAGCCCCGGACGCAGCTTCGGCACACCCGACCTCACTCTCAGCGGCGCCATCGACCGCCTCGCCCTCGAACGAGCCGTGGCCGACCTCCCCGCCGGATACCGCCTCATCTTTATCCTTCATGACGTGGAAGGCTATGAGCATAATGAGATCGCTTCGATGCTCGAGTGCTCCATTGGCAACAGCAAATCCCAACTCCACAAGGCGCGCCTGCGCCTGCGCGATGCTCTGCATGCGAACCCGAGACCGGAGACGCAGCCGTGACCAACGATCCTGGCAAAATGAAATGCGCAGAATTCCAGGCGAAATTGCCTGAACTGATCGGTTCCGGAGCCGACGCCAGCGCCGATCCCCACATTCAGAGCTGCGAGCTTTGCCGCGCCCTGTTGGCCGACCTGGAAACCATCGCCGAGGCTGCCCGCCAGTTGTTCCCAATCGTCGAACCGCCCGATCACCTCTGGTCGCACATCGAATCGGCCATAAAAGGCGAAAACGGCGACGGCGAAGCTACCGGTTCCCAATCAGCTACGCCCAGAAACTGACTCCCGAGCCGGCCAGCCCTTAATTCAAACCCGATTCCTCACTCTCCACCGCTTTCAGCCGATACATCCTTGGGGTGGAACTGCATCCAATTCCATAACAGGCAGTTGTGGCCACAGACCGGGGAACCTTCAAGACACCCAGGCCGTACCGCTGGAGTGAAAAGCTGGTTCGGTTCCATTGACCGCCAAGCCACACGTTTCTTGAAACTTTTGGCTTCCTGCGTTGTCTAAAGGAAGGTAACTTGATAAAAGGACACTCAATGTCAAATCAATCCTCCATGCCGCAGCAGTCGCAAGATGTTGCAACGAAAGATATTTCCGAGCTTCGCCAGGTGGCGGTTCTTCCGGTCAGGGATACAGTCCTTTTCCCTCACGCCGTGCTGCCACTCACCGTGGGCCGCGAGAGCTCCATCCAGCTCATCGAGTCGCTGGGTGACGAGCGCACCATCGTGGTGGCCGCCCAGCTCGATCCCCGGCTTGACACGCCAAAGCCCGAAGACCTGAATAAGGTTGGCACTCTGGCCACAGTGCACAAAGTCGTGCGCATGCCCAACCAGAGCCGTTTCGTCTTTACTGAGGGCGTAAGCCGCGTGCGCCTGGTTCGCTTTACGCAGACTGAACCCTTCATGATCGCCGAAGTTGAAACACTCGAAGACATCGAGCCGGCCGCCAGCTCAGGGATCGAGGCTTTGCAGCGCAACGTGATCGCGCAGTTCCAGCAGATCGTGTCTGAGTCGCCCACGCTCTCCGATGAATTGCAGACCATCGCAGCCAACATCGAGGAGCCAAGCCGCCTCGTCGATTTTGTGGCGTCGTCTCTGCCGTTCCTCACCACTGACGACAAGCAGCACATGCTCGAAACCGGCAGCATCGTCGATCGCCTCGACCAGCTCAACAAACACCTCGCCAAAGAAATCGAGGTCCAGCAGCTCCGCGCCAAGATTCAGACCGAGGTACAGGATCAGGTGCAGCAGTCGCAGCGCGACTACTACCTGCGCGAACAGCTCAAGGCCATCCAGAAAGAGCTCGGCGAGCAGGATGAAGGCCAGCGCGATGTAGATGAGTTGCGCCAGAAGATCGAAGACTCCGGCATGCCCGAAGACGTGAAGAAGGAAGCGCTCAAAGAGCTCTCGCGCCTGCAACGCATGTCCCCCATGGCCGCTGACTACTCGCTCACCCGCAACTACATTGAGTGGCTGGCTGTGTTGCCGTGGACTAAAAGCTCAGGCTCCAAGATCGACATCAGCAAGGCTCGCGAGATTCTCGACGAAGATCACTACGAGTTGAAAAAGGTGAAGGACCGCATTCTGGACTACCTCAGTGTGCTCGAGCTCAAGCCCGACATGAAGGGGCCGATCCTCTGCTTCGTTGGACCTCCCGGCGTGGGCAAAACCAGCCTGGGTCGCTCCATCGCTCGCGCCCTTGGCCGCAAGTTCCAGCGCATCTCGTTGGGCGGCATGCACGACGAAGCCGAGATCCGTGGTCATCGCCGTACATACATCGGCGCTCTGCCTGGCCAGATCATCCAAAGCATCCGCCGGGCCGAAACCAACGACCCGGTCATCATGCTCGATGAGGTCGACAAGCTCGGACGCGACTTCCGCGGCGATCCGGCTTCGGCTTTGCTTGAAGCGCTCGATCCGGAGCAGAACAACACCTTCCGCGATAACTATCTGGATGTGCCGTTCGATCTCTCGAAAGTGCTGTTCATCTGCACGGCCAACATGCTCGATACCGTGCCGCCGCCGCTGCAGGATCGTATGGAGATCATCCCACTGCAGGGCTATAGCGAGGAGGAGAAACTGCACATCTCTACCCGGTACCTGATCCCGCGCCAGATCGAGGCCAACGGAATCACGTCGGAACAGATCGAGTTCCCCGAGGATGCGGTACGCCACATCATCCGCCACTACACACGGGAGGCAGGTGTCCGCAAACTCGAGCAGACCATTGGAACCGCATGCCGAAAACAGGCGCGCCGCGTGGTGGAGGGTCACACAGAAAAGCTCGTTGTGGACCGTAACATCATTCGCGAATTCCTCGGCGGCATTAAGGTGCGCGTCGAAACTGAAGTTGAAGAGCGCGTCAAGCGGCCCGGCGTTGCCGTAGGACTTGCCTGGACACCGGCCGGCGGCGACATCCTCTTCATAGAAGCCAACAAGATGAAGGGTAAGGGCGGCTTTAACATGACCGGGCAAATCGGCGAAGTCATGCAGGAATCCATGCAGGCTGCGCTTACCTGGGTCCGGTCGAACTCTTCCGCGCTGGGTTTGCCGGAAGACTTCAACAAAGAACTCGACCTGCACATCCACGTACCGGCAGGAGCCATCCCCAAGGACGGCCCCTCCGCCGGTGTCACCATGGCGACGGTGCTGGCCTCGCTGCTCACCGATACCCCGTTGCGCCCGCTAACGGCCATGACCGGCGAAATTACACTCAGTGGCAACGTGCTGCCCGTGGGCGGAATCAAGGAGAAGTTCCTGGCTGCGCGCCGGTCGGGCATCAAAACCATCATTCTCCCTGCAGAGAATCGTCAGAACGCCGAAGAGGATCTGACGCCGGAGATGATGGAAGGCGTATCCGTGCACTACGCAAGCCGCATTGAAGACGTGCTCGATGTGGCCCTGCCGCTGCTGAAACCTGGACTGCATGCGCACGAAGAAATCCGTGAACTTGCAGCCAATCCGGTTGCCTGATCGCGCAACAGCATAATGAAGAGGCCGGCAAACCAGCCGGCCTTTTTCATGCGCCAAAGAACCTGCTAACCCGCCACCTCGCTGCCTTGCCAACCTGCTGACCCGCTGTTTGTCAGTCTCCCGCGTCTAACCCACAGGCGGTATCCTCAATCCAGCGATGCGAGTTCGAATTCTTCCCTTCGGAGTGCTCAAAGACTGGCTCGGTTCCACGGCAACCACGCTGGAACTGCCGGAAGGCGCCTGCGTGGCCGACCTGCTGGAACGTTTGAGCCAACTGCATGCTGCCGCTCCCGCGCTGCGCGGCATCGCCGTCAGTGTCAACGCGGAGTACGCCACCGCCAGCCAGACCCTGGAAGAAGGCGACGAAGTCGGCCTGCTGCCGCCCGTCTCCGGCGGGATTGCGCCCCGGGCGGATGGCACGGACAAGGACCACGGCGCGCCTATGTTCGTCTCTCTCACCCAAAACGTCATCGAAACGGATAAGCTTGTCACCACCGCCAAGGGCGGAGAAGACGGCGCGGTTGTAATCTTCGACGGCATCGTACGCAACAACACCCGCGGCCGACGCACGCTCTACCTTGACTACGAAGCTTACGAAGAGATGGCGCTCAAGCAGATGAACGTGCTCGCCGAGCAGACGCTGGCCAAGTTCCCCGTCCGGCACGTGACCATCGTTCACCGCCTCGGCCATCTCGAGATCGGCGAAAGCAGCGTCCTCATCGTAGTCGCCTCCGCGCACCGCGGAGCAGCCTTCGAAGCCTGCCGCTGGGTCATCGACACGCTCAAGCAGACCGTGCCCATCTGGAAGAAAGAAACATTCGCCGACGGCGCAATATGGGCCCCCGGCGAGCCCTTCCCTGCCGACCTGGCTGTCGAGCCGGAGGCGAGTCATGATCGTTCTGAACATGATCGTGGAGGCGAGCCGTGATCCCAAGCCTTCGGGCCTGCACTGCTTTCCTGGGCCTTGCCTGTATTTGCGCGCCGCTCACCCCGCAGGACACCACGCTGCGCATGGACGTAAGGCTGGTGAGCGTCTTCGCCAACGTGACCGATCGCAACGGCGCAATTGTCGGCGGGCTTACGGAGAATGACTTCGCAGTCGCCGAAGACGGCCGCCCGCAGAAGATCTCGATCTTCGAAAAGCAATCGGAGTTGCCGCTCAATCTCACCCTTGCCATCGATACTTCCGGCAGTGTCAAAAAAGACCTCCCCGCGGAAGCGACGGCCGCGCGCCGTTTTGCGCACGCTCTGGTTCGCCCGCAGGATCAGATGAGCGTCATGCAATTCGCCACCGATGTCCGCGCCCTTGTGCCGTTCACCAACCAACTCAAGCTCATCGACCGCGGCCTCAATCAGTTGCGCACCGGCTGGGCAACAGCGATGTACGACGCCATCTACCAGGGCTGCGAACGCCTCGGCGCTACAGAAGGCCGCAAAGTACTCATCGTTATCTCCGACGGCGACGACACCGCCCAGAACACCACCTATGCTCAAGCGCTTGAGCAGGCTCTCCGTAACGAGGTCATGATCTACAGCCTCATCGACGTCCCCATTGAGGCCAGCGCAGGCCGCAGCACTGGCGGTGAACATGCCCTCATCACGCTGGCAGAGCAGACCGGCGGAAAATATTTCTACGTGAGCGATGGTGGCCTCGACAAAGCCTTCCAGAAGGTCAGCGACGATCTGCGCACCCAATACCTCATTGGCTACTACCCTCGCAATCAGGAGCCTGGCCGCACCTTCCATCGCATCCGGGTCACCATTCCCCGCGCTGCGGCCGACAACTTAACCGTGCACCACAAGGTCGGCTACTACTCCGATCCAAATCCCGCCGCGTCGAATTAGCCTCGACAAAATGCGTTACTCTTTCGGCATGAGATTTCTGCCGCTCAGGATCGTGCCTGTGCTCTGCATCCTTGCAATCTTCTTTACCGGTGTTGCGCCGAACTTCATCGCATCGCAACCGGTCCCGTCGCGTCAAGGATCCCACCAGGGAAAAATCCGCGTCCTCATCGTCGATGGATTCAGTAATCACGACTGGCGGCAGACCACCCAGCTTCTTCGCGGCATCCTCGACCGCACCGGTGAGTTCGATATTGACGTAAGCACTGCGCCGCAGGATCCTACCTCGCCCGGATGGGTAGCATGGCATCCAAAGTTTTCGAACTACGATGTCGTCATCCAGACATGCAATGACAACGCCAACAACGGCCTGCTGCTCAACCTGAATCCGAAACCCGCCTGGCCGGAATCCGTAAAGCGAGACTTCGTCGACTACGTGCGTAACGGCGGAGGCGTCTACATCTATCACGCGGCGGAAAACGCCTTCGTCGGCTGGAAGGAGTACGAGCAGATGGTCGGCCTGAGCTGGCGCGATGCCGGCTACGGAACCGCCATCCGCATCGATGAGGCCGGCAAGCTCGTGCGCATTCCGCCCAACGACGGCCGAGGCACCGGCCACGGCCAGCGCACCGATGTGCTCGTAACCCTGCTTGGCCACGACCCCATCCACGCCGGCATGCCCCATGCGTGGATGTCGCCCGAAATGGAGGTCTACTACTACGCGCGCGGCCCGGCTCTGAACATCCACGTCCTCGCCTATGCGCGCGATACTGATCCGAAGCTCGGCCTTCTGTGGCCGGTGGAGTGGACCACCACCTTCGGCAAAGGCCGCGTCTACATTTCAACCTACGGTCACGTCTGGCCCGGCGATGTCGATCCCCCTGGAATGCGCTGTGCAGCCGTCCAAACCATCATTCCCCGCGCGCTTGAGTGGCTCGCTCGCCGCCCCGTCAAATTTCCCATCCCCACCCATTTTCCAGGTCCGTCCGCGGTTTCCGTGCGCCCCGGCGTCAATTGATTCCTGCAGTGCTACACCACGACAACATTCCCTGCATCTAAAATGGAGATATGACCTCACCATTGTCTTCGCGCCGTCGCTCCAAGACACCTCCGCCCGGCGAAACCGGCCAGGAAGCTCTCTATCTGCGTTCGCTCAGCGAGCGCCAGGTGATTGTTCAAATCAAGTTGCGCGATGGCGAAGTGGTTCGAGGTTGGATCGAGTACTTCGACGATTCCATGCTGCGGCTGACACGTGAAGGTCACCC
Organism: uncultured Acidobacteriaceae bacterium; assembly: GCA_963832645.1. Lineage (GTDB taxonomy): Bacteria > Acidobacteriota > Terriglobia > Terriglobales > Acidobacteriaceae > Telmatobacter. The sequence goes on along the minus strand of CAWHUU010000010.1, from coordinate 198,543 downwards.
CAATCTCTTTATCTACAAAAACCAGATCCGCACCATCAGCGAGATGGGCAAGCGCCGTCCGTCGCGTCCCTCGCCGAATAACAGGCAGTTGCCGCACAACGAGGAAGCCCATTGACCTCTGAGCCCACCATGAAAGCCTCTTCTACCGGTGCATCGCAACAGGATTTAATCTGGATTCCCAAAGCATCTGAGATCGCGCGTGAAGGCGGCAGACAACTGCGCGGATTTCTGGATCAGGGTGTCGAAACCGAGTACAAAGGCGACGTCGATCTCGTCACCATCGCCGACCGCACTGTGGAAAAGTACATCCGCGCGCGCCTCGGCGAAGCATTTCCCAATCACGGCATTTACGGCGAAGAAGGAACCCGCGAGCGCCTTGAGAGCGAATTCCGCTGGTACGTCGATCCACTCGACGGCACCACCAACTTCGCACATGGCTTTCCGCAGTTCTGCGTTTCCATGGGCCTCGAACAGCGTCCCGCGCACCTCAAGCCTGAAGAAGACGGAGCGCTCGTAGCCGCCGTCATCTACGATCCCATGCGCGACGAGCTTTTCACCGCCGAGCGCGGTAAGGGTGCAAGCATCAATGGCCGCCCCATCCATATCTCAGCAACGCCCGAACTTGCTGAAGCCCTGCTGGCCACCGGCTTCCCGAGCCGCAAGCGCCACGACAGCCCTAACGTGCACTTCTACCACGAATTCACCTTGCGCTCGCACGGCGTGCGCCGCGCCGGTTCTGCCGCGCTCGATCTTGCCTACGTAGCCGCCGGCCGCCTCGACGCATTCTGGGAATTCAATCTGAATCCCTGGGACACCGCTGCCGGAATTCTATTGATTGAAGAAGCAGGCGGCAGCGTCACCGACTTCTCCGGCAATCCCTACCGCCTCGACAGCCGCGAAATCCTCGCCTCCAACGGCAAAATCCAGGCAGAGCTAGTCACCTTATTTGAAGACATGTTCGCCGGTCGCAATTTCGCTCCCATTCCAACGCCGGAAGAAGCCGCAAAGCGCCGGAGAGACAGGTTGACGAGTTGACAGGTTTCCAGGTTAGCAAGATCGAAAACGAGCGCAGACTTGGAAACTTGTAACCTCGGAAACTTGTAGACTGCCTTTATTTCCCGCATCGCAAAACGCTTCTCCCTTCAGGCAGGAGTCATGCTCCGGTGTCCTGTGCTACTATCAGCGTCGAGGAATCACAGTTCCCCGGAGAATATGACAGATGGCCTACGTGATTGCAGAACCCTGTATCGGCACCAAGGACACCGCCTGTGTAGACGCGTGCCCGGTCGATTGCATCCACCCCAAAAAGGACGAAGACGGCTTCGATACCAGTGATCAGTTGTTTATTGATCCGGTCGAGTGCATCGACTGCGGCGCTTGTGTTCCTGCCTGCCCGGTTTCGGCCATCTTTGCGGCCGACGACGTTCCGGAGAAGTGGGCGCACTTCACCGAGAAGAATGCGACTCACTACGGCCGTTAAGTAGTCTGGCCGGGCGCGCCTGCTGAGCTGCCCCGTCCTCCTACAATCGAAAATGACTCAAGCGCGCAATCTGCCCACGGCAGGGTGCGCGCTTGTTCGTTTGTGGCAAAGCGGAATGCTACTCGAAAAAGGAAAAAAAAGGAATGACGGCCTCGCCGGCCATCGACCATCGCCGGCTTGGGCCGTCGCCCGCCTGGGCGGTCTACTGAACGGTTTCGCTGACCAGAGAAGGTACTGCCGTTCCCAAGTTCGAAGCGCTCGAACCGCTTTCTTCCGCGACCGGACGCGGACGAAGAGCAAACTCGCCTTTGCCGATTTCGACAAATTCAACTTTGTCGCCGGTCTTAAGACCAAGCTGTTTTCGAATGTCAGTTGGAAGGGTGATTCGACCGTTGAAGGTGACCATTGCTGAAGGCATGTGGAACCTCTAAGGACGATTCTAGCCGAGATTCGATTTCGATTTTGTGGAAAATACCGCACTTTGATCCATGTAACCCACATCACCTCAGTAAGATAGACTTCGCCTGAAATTAAACTTTGCCTGCCTACTTTGCCGTTTGGCAGTCCTCGGCCATTCACCTGTCCGCTGTGAAACAAACCGTTGTCTGCAATGATACTTAGACCTCTCCTCTCACCCTCATCGTCCTCAATGCGAAGATAGTAATCGCATGAGCGTGCTCACATCAGAAGCGGTGGTCCTTCGCACTTGGCCGCTGCGCGAGTCCGACCTGATTGTGAGCTTCTTTACCCGCGACTACGGCCGCATGAAGGGCGTAGCCAAAGCAGCTCTCAAAAGCCGCAAGCGCTTTGGCGGCGCGCTCGAGCCCATGACGCTGGCTCGCGCCTGGTTCGCCGAACGACCCCGCCAGGAGCTCGTCCGCCTCGACCAGCTTGAAATCCTGCGTTCGCCCCTCTCCGGCCCCGTGGACCACGTCCGCCTCGCCGTGCTCAGCTTCTTCGCCGAACTCATCGACGAGGCCCTGCCCGAGCACGATCCGCAGGAGACCGTCTTCCGCCTGCTCGTTTCAGTGCTTGAAGTCACCAGCGCCACGCCCGCCGCCGCGCACCAAAACGGCGCAGCCCCGCAAACCGCCCCGCCCTGGATGCCCCTTACCTACTTTTCGCTCTGGATGACGCGCCTCATGGGCCTCTTGCCCGACGTCTCGCGCTGCACCGCCTGCGGTGACCCGCTGCAACCCGGTGAAGTCTGGTTCCACAACCACAGCGACGGCCTGTTCTGCGCCGTGCACCGCGGAGGCAACGCCAACGCTCTCTCGGCCGACGCATGGCAACTCGCCCAGCGCATGCTGCGCGCGCCCGTTCTAGCCTTCGCCACTGAGCCCTGGCCCCGCCGCCGCGCCCAGGACCTCCGCCGCTTCACCCTGCAATCGCTCGAGCGCCACCTCGAACGCAAACTCCGCACCGCCGAAGCCCTCAACCGCCTCGGCGGTTAAAAGCTAATAGCTAAGAGCTAAAAGTTTTTCCTGAAATTTCCTGAAAGCTGACAGCTGATAGCTGAAAGCTGTTCTCCCCTCCCCCTGCTAAAATTAGCTGTCAGTCCCATCAAGAGAGAGTCCAGTGCCAACTGCAACCAAATCAACGGCCAAGGCCGATCCGGCCTCAAAATCCCCGCTCACCTTCCAGGACCTGCTGTTCCGCCTTCAGGGCTTCTGGGCCGCGCGCGGATGCGTGCTCCAGCAGCCCTACGACGTTGAAGTAGGCGCGGGCACCATGGCCCCGGAGACGTTTCTTCGCGTACTCAGCCCCAAGCCTTACCGCGTTGGATATGCGCAGCCATCGCGCCGCCCCGCAGACGGCCGTTATGGCGAGAACCCTAACCGCCTCTTCAAGCACACGCAGTTCCAGCTCATCCTCAAGCCGCCGCCGGTCAACGTGCAGGAGCTCTACCTCGAATCGCTTGAAGCCATGGGCATCGACCTCAGCCAGCACGACCTCAAGTTCGAAGAGGACAACTGGGAGTGGCCAGCCGGTGGCGCATGGGGCGTCGGCTGGCAGGTCATGCTCGACGGCCTTGAGATCACGCAGTTCACCTACTTCCAGCAGTGCGGCGGCCTCGACCTCGATCCCATCTGCGCCGAGCTCACCTACGGCATGGAGCGCATCGCAAAGTATCTGCAGAACGCCGACTCCATCTACGACATCGTCTGGGCCATCGACCCAGACACGGGCGCGCCTGTCACCTACGGCGATGTCCGCCTCGAAGAGGAGCTGCAGTTCTCCGTCTACAACTTTGAATTCGCTGACGTTGCCAAGCTCTGGGAGCACTTCAACCTTTACGAGGCTGAAGCACAGTCGCTGCTCACGCAGTCCAACGAACTGCTCAAGAACGAAGAAGCAACCGCAGCCGACAAGCGTCGCTTCCCGCTGCTGGCCACCTACGAACTTGCGCTCAAGTGCTCGCACCTGTTCAATCTGCTCGACGCGCGCGGAGCCATCAGCGTCACGGAACGCGTGGGCGTCATCGGCCGCATCCGCAACCTCGCCGTAGGCGTAGCCAAAGCCTACGCGCTGCAGCAAGCAGCTTAATGGAGCTATGAGCTGTCAGCTTATTCAGTGCAAGACGGGGCCGCATCGGACTGCAGGAAAAACTGAAAACTGAGAGCTGAAAGCTCATTCGCAAACGAGATTCGCAGAAAGCTACAAGACCATGTCAGACTTTTTACTCGAAATCGGCTTAGAAGAAGTTCCCGCCCGCATGATCGCCTCTGCCGAGGCGGAACTCGGCCGCCGTGTCAACGATCTGCTCACACGCGAGCGCCTGCTTGGCCCAGCCTCCGACCTCACCACTTTCTCCACGCCGCGCCGCCTCGCTGTGCTGGTTACAGACGTGCTCGCCCGCCAGGCCGACACTGAAGAAAAAATGACCGGCCCCTCGTGGAAGGTCGCCTTCAAAGACGGCGCGCCTACAGCCGCCGCTGAAGCCTTCGCTAAGAAAGCCGGCGTTGAAGTCTCGGCTCTTGAAAAGGTCACCACGCCCAAAGGCGAGTATGTTGGCGCAACCGTCACCCGCTCTGGCCGCACCGTCAATGAGCTGCTGACCGCCGAGCTTCCCAAAGAAGTTCTCGCCATCTACTGGGCCAAGAACATGTATTGGCGCGCCGGCAAGCCCGAGCGCTTCGTCCGCCCTGTCCGCTGGGTCGTCGCCATGCTCGACAGCAAAGTTGTCGATCTTGAAATCGCAGGCATCGCCGCCGGCAACGCCAGCCGCGGCCATCGCGTGCTGCATGGCAGCAGCCCGGTCGTCATCTCATCGCCCACTGCCTACGCCGAATCGCTACGCGCTGCATTCGTTACGGTTGATGTTGCCGCACGCCGCCATTCCATCCGCAAAGCCCTCGACGCCGCTACCCGCACCGTTCCCGGCGCGCGCTGGCGCGAAGACGAATCCCTCGTAGAAACCGTAGTGCATCTCACCGAGTGGCCAACCGTCATCCTCGGCAACTTTGAGGCGGAGTATCTTTCCCTGCCTGAAGAAGTCCTCGTCACGGTCATGCGCGATCACCAGAAGTACTTCGCCGTCGAAGGGGCTGACGGCAAGCTGGCACCGCATTTCCTGGCCGTGCTCAACACCCAGGTCAACGAGGCAGGCCAGGACATCATTCGTGAAGGCAACGCACGCGAACTTCGCGCCCGCTTCAAAGACGCGCGTTTCTTCTGGGACTTCGATCAGAAGACGCCGCTCGCCGAGCGCGTCGACAGCCTCAAGAGCGTCACCTTCCAGAAAGAACTCGGCAGCTACCATTGGAAGACCGAAGAAAACCTCCGCGTCACTCAGAAGCTTGAAGCCAAGCTCATGAGCGACTACGGTGTCCGCTTCGACGTCTACCGGCTCAAGTCCGCCGTCCGCCTCGCCAAGACCGATCTCACAACCGAACTCGTCAAGGAATTCACTGAGCTTCAGGGAATCATCGGAGGTTTGTACGCGCGCGCCCAGGGTGCAGGAGAAGTGGTTGCGCAGGCCATCTACGACCAGTACAAGCCCGCTTCTACCGACGACAAAATCCCCTCTACCGTTGAAGGTCGCGTGCTCGGCCTTGCCGACCGCATTCAAAACATCACCGCCATGTTTGGTATCGGTATGGCGCCCACTGGCTCAAAAGATCCCTTCGCCCTTCGCCGCGCCGCCAACGCCATTGTCAAGATCCTTGCCGAGTCCGGCCTGCCGCTTACGCTCGGCGACGTCATTGACTCCGGTGGCGCAGAAGACGCAAACCGCGATCAGATCGCGGCCTTTCTGCGCGAGCGCCTGCACTTCTATCTCAAGGATGTCCGCGGCTACGCCTACGACGTAGTCAACGCCGTCCTCGCCGCTGGAGCAGACGACGTCCGCGACGCCATCGCCCGCGCCGAGGCCCTCACCGCCGTGCGCGGCTCCGACGACTTCGCCGCCATCTCCGCCGCCTTCAAGCGCATCAAGAACATCCTGCGCCAGGCTGAAGAAAAGAAATTCGCGCTCGGCTCAGCAATCGGTGTCAAGCTCTCACCCGAGGCCCAGCAGCTCAACGATGCCGCTGCGGCGCTCGCACCGGAGGTTGCAGCACTGCGCCAGATCCGCTCCTACAGCGAGGCGCTGGCGCTCATCGCAACACTGCGCCCCACCGTCGACACCTTCTTCGACAAGGTCATGGTGCTCGATGCAGACGAAAAGCTGCGCGGCGCTCATCTCGGCATCATCGACGGAGTTCTGCGCAACTTCTCCACCATCGCCGACTTCAGCGAAATCGTAATAGGTTAGCTGAAAGCAACTTAGTCCCGCCTCAAACCTCCACTCGATCGCCTAATCGAGTGGAGTAACTCATTGCCCGCAATGCCCTGCATCCCTGTACCCGTTCGATTACCTTCGCATGTAAGTTCTCGAATCCAATTCAAGGCCTGGCACGTCTAAATAGCACACAGAACGAAAGGCGCATTGCGAAAACGCCTATTACACATACTGACTCCGATCCGAAGCCTGAAGTACTTGGCGGTTAACACGTTGCCGTTTTCCCTCGGCGAGGATAACTCTCCGCCGCGGCAATAGTTCCAACTCCCTTTTTCTGGAGCTGATCGTTTGACTAATAAATCTATGCGTTTCATGAACGCCCTTGCGGCGGCTGCGATAACTGTCGCCATAACATGCAGTGCACAACAGGCACTCTTGCCCGCGCAGCAGACCGGCAACATCAGCGGAACAGCGATGGATGCGCAGCAGGAAGTGATTCCCGCCGCAAAAGTTGCCCTTGATGGTCCCGATCACTCACACCGCGAAGTTGCGGCAGACGACAACGGCGCTTTCACGTTCGATCAGGTCGCATCCGGTGGCCCCTACCGTGTATCCATTACTGCGCCGGGATTCACCCGTTGGACCTCGCCGGAACTCACCGTCACTCCCGGCCAGTTCGTTTACCTCTCCGAGGTGAATGTTCCAATCTCGGGAGGAGAGAACTCCATCGTCGTCTCCGCCAACCCTCAGGAGATCGCTGTCGAACAGGTCAACCTCGAAGTGACGCAGCGAGCCTTCGGCTTCATTCCAAATTTCTACGTCGCATACAACAAGGACGCGGCTCCGCTCCCGGCACGTCTCAAATTCAAGCTGGCTCTCAAAGCCGAAACTGACCCCATTACCTTTCTAGGTGTGGCCTTCATCTCCGGAATCGATCAGGCCGCCGCCAACCCCGACTACCCCGGCGGCATGAGAGGCTATGGCCAGCGGCTTGGAGCAAACTACACCACCGGATTTACCGACATCATGTTCGGCGGCGCAATCCTGCCCACGCTGCTGCATCAGGACCCGCGATATTTTTATCAGGGGTCCGGTTCAAAGAGATCACGCTTTCTTCACGCCATCGCCACTCCCGTCATCTGCCGCGGAGACAATGGCCGATGGCAGCCTAACTACTCAAGCATCGGTGGCGACCTCATCTCAAGCGCAATCTCCGAGTCCTATTACCCGCAGTCAAACCGCGGCAGTCGTCTAGTGCTTGATAACGCCTTGATCGCCGGCGCCGGCCGCGCAGCCAACGGACTAGTGCAGGAATTTGTAATGCGCAGGTTTACATCGAACTCCCGCGTTCGCTAGCGATGTCGATAACGGCGATATAAGAGCAGACTCCATACGCGCGTGACGCTGTTGCGCCCCCGGGAGTACACTGCCCGAAATATTTCAATGCAAGAGAGGCACGCCCCATGAGCAAGACCGAACTAGTCTCTGTCAGCGTGGTCCGCCCCGAGCAGTTCAACGCCGGCACCTCGCAAACTTCGGGATCACTGCGCCACGCAGCCATCTGCGCGGAGTTGGGAATAGCGTCCAGCATGTGGGGCGGAACTTTCCTCGTCGAGCCCGGCGCGCGTACCGGCATCCATCATCACGGCGCGCAGGAAACCATCGTCTACGTGCTTGAAGGCGAGTCCTTCGTGCAATGGGGCGAGCACGGCGAGCATTCCGCCACCGTCCGCGCAGGCGACTTCCTCCACGTTCCCGCCGGCCTGCCGCACCGCGAAGTCAACCTGTCAAGCAACAAGCCGTTCCGCTGGGTCGTCATCCGCAGCACCCCCGAGCCCATCGTAGTCAACCTCCCCGACAACTACTGGGGATAACCCCGCCCCTGATTACCCCAAATCCACTCATTCGTCTAAAATATAGCCAGAGGGCGGACATGCTGACGGCTCAAGATCAGGCCGGCTAGTCCCCACAAAAATGTGGCGCGCTGCTCAGCGAACCCCTCCTCTGGCAACGGACTTCGTTTGCGCTGCATCTCTTGAACAAGGACTATAGAGAACCGCAGCGGGCTAGAGTCTTTCCCAGTTCTCGTTTCATTAATTCGACACGTTCTAGGATTGGGCATTCCCGGGCCCTTTTGAACCTGGCCTTTACCTCATACGCGGAATCATCCTTTCGGGATGCACCGTCCACGCTTTCGGACCTGTTCGCAGTGGAGAATACATGAAGAAATCAGAAGTAGTTCGTGCTTGGGCCGGCATACTGCTCGGTCGCGCACCGTCGCTTTCAATTGAAATCACCAAGGAGTGCCCTCTGCGCTGTCCGGGGTGCTATGCCTTCGATGAAGCACACCTCGGTGGCGAAGCGGTCCTGCGCCAGCTTTCCGATTTCAAGGGAGACGAACTGGTTACTCGCATACTCGCGCTCATCGATGAGCACAAGCCTCTCCATGTTTCGCTCGTGGGCGGCGACCCCCTGGTCCGATATCGTGAACTCGAACTCCTAATACCGGAGATAGAACGCCGCGGCGTCCATACCCAAATCGTCACCAGCGCCTTCAGAGAGATTCCCGCTGCCTGGAGGAAATACAAGAAGCTGAACGTCGTCGTCTCGATCGACGGCCTCCAGCCGGATCACGATGCCCGCAGAAAGCCCGCTACCTACGAACGCATCCTGAAGAATATTCAAGGTGCGAAGATAAGCGTTCACTGCACCATCACCGCGCAGATTGCTGGGCGAAGCGGCTACCTCAAGGATTTCCTCGAATTCTGGACCAACCGCTCTGAGATCGAGAAGGTCTGGTTCAGCATCTTCACGCCCCAGCGCGGAGCAACAGACCCTGAAATCCTCACCTCATCTCAACGAGACGCCGTCATCTCCGAGCTGCGGCAACTGCGGCTTCAATATCCAACGCTCGACATGCCTGAAGCTCTCATTCAGGAAATTGCAGCGCCGCCGCAATCTCCCGACGAGTGCATATTTGCAAGAACCACGAAAAACATCTCCGCCGATCTCAGCACGCAAATCAGCCCTTGCCAGTTTGGAGGAAATCCAGACTGCGGACAGTGTGGCTGCTATGCTTCCATGGGCCTGGCAGCGGTGGGGCACTATCGCGTGGCAGGCCAGCTCACCGCAGGACAGATCTTTTTCGCGTCAGACAAACTGGGCAAGCAATGGGCCCGACTCTGGCAAAAGCCCTCGCCCAAACGAGCGCTGCCCTTAGCGGCGCCCCCATTCAACATCCTCGAGGAATAGATTCGCGAAGAACAGCCTGCCCAATCCAATGCCGGCAGGCTGCAACTACGCTCCCCTTCCCGCGTCTACAATCTATATAGATGGCAGACACCCTTTATCTGAGCCTTTGGTACCCAAATCTGCGCCTTGCGGCTCTTCCTGAGAAGCTGGTAGCCGTGCTCGGCACATTTGCTGCCCATGGCGGCGAGGCGGGTGTGTACGCGGCCACCGTCTGGCCGGTCGGTTGGAGTGAGTCGCCAGTCTTTCAGCGCGTGTGGGGACGCAGCGGACCCAACGCCTCCACTGGCATCGATCCGCGCACCGCGGTCGAGGAATCACTCGAACTGCTCCACGAGGACTACGCCTACGAATTTCAGATTGGCTGGAGCCTCTGGGAGCTCGAAAGCGGCGACGGCCTCGACGACCGCTGGGTGCGCCAGCCGCGCCTCGTGCGCGTCACCGCCTTCGGCCCGCTCTTTGACAACGGTGCATACGAGCAGGACGGCCACATCCGCATCGACTTCGGCCACGACACTCCCTTCCTCGAAGAAGACGTATCACTCGAGGCCGGTGCAGCGCAGCGTGTTGAAGAAAATGTGCGCCAGCTCGTTGAGCTCACTACGGCAATTGAGAAAGACTCCGGAGCCACGGCGCGCCTCCTCTGGAGTGAATTGGGCGAGAGCCTGGCACAACGGCTCGCGGCACGGCTGGGAACGAGGAACTAGAAAGTGCGCATCACCATCGAGCGGCTCCGAACCATGGTGCTGGCAGCAGGCGTCGTGCTGGTCGTGGCGCTGGTTGCATTTCTCGGCCTGGCCAAATATCGCAATCGCTTCAACTCGCGCGAGCTTCCCAAACACCTGGCTTCAAACATCCGCCAGCAAGCCAACGGCGTTACCTACTCCCACGCACTCGGTGCGCACTCGCAATTCAAGATTCACGCATCCAAAGCCGAGCAGCTCAAGAGCGGCATCATTCTGCTGCATGAAGTGCAGATTGAGCTCTACGGTGACGATGGCGAGCGTCTAGACCGCATTGAAGGCCATGAATTCGAGTACAACGAGAAGATCGGCACCGCGACCGCCGCCGGTCCCGTTGAGATTACGCTCATGCGGCCCAAAGTCGCGCCTGCAGTATTGCCCGATGCCATCGCGGACAAGGCAATCGACAAAAAGAGCATCGCGATACCGCTTGCCAATGTAGCAAAACAAGCCGCAGGCGGCGAAATCCACGTTAAAACCAGCGGCGTCACCTCCAACTGGCATACAGGCGTCACTTCAACCGATCAACGCGTAGACTTCACGCTCAATCAGGGTGCGGGCAGTTCCACCGGCGCGATGTACGACTCGCAACATGGCATCCTCGTCCTGTCGCGCAATGTGGAGCTCACGGCCACGCGTTCTGGAGAAACAGTTCGCATTCACGCGCAGCACGCAGTCTTTGAGCGCAGCGATTCCGCGTGCGATCTCACCGGCGCAACCGCGGAGTACGGAGAAAGCCAGGCGTCCGCTTCGGAAGCAAAAATTCTGTTCCGCGAAGATGGCTCGGCCATTCGCCTCGATGCCACCAAAGGATTCACGCTTGCCACCAACACCGGCGGTCGCCTTGCCGCTCCCACAGGCACAATTGAGTTCGACGAGCACAACCAGCCGCGTCACGGACTTCTCCAGGGCGGCGTCCGCATGGACTCAGTCACGGCCGACCGGCAGGTCCACGGCACAGCGCCCTCCGCCGATCTTGAGTTCTCAACCAACGGCGAGTTGCGCCATGCGCATCTCGAGCGCGGCGTCGACTTCGCCAGCGATACGATCATACGAACCGCCGCAAACACCAAATCCGGCAAATCTCCATCCGTAACTCATGCCGGCAGGCACTGGCGTTCTCCTGTCGTCGACATCAGTTTCCGCAACGCCGGTTCGGGACGCATTGAGCCCGCATCAATTCACGGCACCGGCGGCGTTGTGCTCACCAGCGAGAGTGAACGCGGAAGTGCCGCGCCCTCGCACTCGCGGCTCGCAGCAGAAGACCTCACCGGCCAATTCGGTCCTGATTCCACGCTGGTCGCCATGACCGGCCTGGGACGCGCGTCTTTATCTCAAACCAACGAAGACGGAGCAACCCAGACCGCCACCGGCAACCGCATTGAGGCACACTTTGCGTCCAGCAGCGGAACTGGCGCTGGCAACACCTCCGGCGAAAGCGAGCAAGTGCAATCTGCCGTACTCGACGGCAACGTGGTGCTGACGCAACAGTCCGCAGCCAAGCCCGGCACAAAGCCGCAACCTCCCATGCGCGCCACCGCAGGCAAAGCTGACTATGAGGGCGCGGGACAACGCCTGCGCCTTACCGCAAGCCCGCGCGTCACTGACGGCAGCATGCAGGTCACGGCAGACACGATTGACGTTTCCGAGCAATCTGGCGACGCCTTCGCGCACGGCAACGTAAAGGCCACCTGGCTCAGCAGCACCGCTGGCAACAAGCAACCCTCTACTACGTCCACTGATGGGCTCACCTTCGGCGGCCAGAGCCCGGCACACGCCATCGCTCAGGAGGTGCAGATCAACCGCGCGTCTGAAACAGCCACGTTCACCGGCCGCGCGCGCATGTGGCAACAGGATAACTCAATCGCGGCTCCGGTCATCGTTCTCAACCGCAGCCAGAAGACTCTGGTTGCCGGCAGCACAAATCCTGCCGATCCCGTGCGTGTCGTAATGCTAAGCACCTCTAATCTCGATCCCGCATCGGCATCCGGTCCCGGCAAAAGCGCCAACCCTTCTGTCATCCGTGTCAGGGGCAACCAGCTCACGTACTCTGACGCCGATCGCAAGGCTGTAATGACCGGAGGTTCCTTTGGACCCGTTGTTGCTGAAACCGGAACCGCCACTTCGCAATCAAATCAGGTGGAGTTGTTTCTCATGCCGCCGGGATCGCGCTCAAGCCGTCAGGGTCAGGTCGATCGCATGATTTCCTCCGGACATGTCGTCGTTTCAACGCAAGGCCGCCAGGGCACCGGCCAAAAGCTCACCTACACCGGCAGCACCGGCGAATACGTGCTCACCGGTACACCTTCTAACCCACCTCGGATCAACGATCCAACGCGCGGCTCCGTCACCGGAGAAGCTTTGATTTTCCATAGCCGCGATGATAGCGTCAGTATCGAAGGCGGTGGACGCCCCTCCAGGACTGAGACCAATGTTCGCCAGTTTGACGGCGGAAGAGAGCCACAAAATTAGATGGAGACACTGAAAGCCGAGGGAATTGGCAAGTCATACAAGGGGCGGCAGGTCTTGCGCGGTGTCGATCTCAAAATCGCCCGCGGAGAAGTAGTCGGGCTGCTGGGGCCAAACGGAGCCGGCAAAACCACCAGCTTTTACATCATCGTTGGCCTCATCAGTCCAAATGGCGGCAAGGTGCTCGTAGACGATACCGATATCACGCAGCTTCCTATGTACCTGCGTGCGCGCAACTTCGGCATCAGCTATCTTCCTCAGGAGCCTTCGGTATTCCGCAAGCTTACCGTCGAAGAGAATATCCTTGCCGTTCTTGAGGCGCAGCCACTCGACCGCAACGAGCGCCGCACGCGCGCGGAACGTCTGATTGCTCAGTTGAATCTTGGCCACATCCGTACCACCAGGGGATACGCTCTCTCCGGCGGCGAGCGCCGGCGCGTTGAAATTGCTCGTGCACTTTGCATTCAGCCAAACTTTATTCTTCTCGACGAACCCTTCAGCGGCATCGATCCTATTGCCGTTCTCGATTTGCAGAAGATTATCTTCGACCTAAAGGCCAGCGGAATCGGTATTCTTATTACAGACCACAACGTGCGGGAAACATTAACCGTTACCGACCGGGCATACATTATCGCCGAGGGCCGCATCTTCCGTGCAGGAACTCCACACGAGCTAGGCAACGACCTTGAGGTTCGGCGCGTCTATCTTGGCGAGGGGTTCACTCTGAGCTAAACAGCCAAGACATAGCGCTCAGGCACTGTACCGAACTAGAATCTTGAAAAGATCCCAGTATGGGACTAATGTCCATTCCGGGATTGGATGACTCAAACTGGTGAATCGAAACGCGCTAGTTTTCCATTAAGCTTTTCTTACGCGTTTAGACTCTCTCTGAGTTCAGGCAACATTAGACAGGTACAGAGTCCCCCTTATGGCGCTGCTGCAGCCCAAATTGTCGCTGAAGGTGTCGCAACGCCAGGTCCTCACGCCGGGCCTGATGCAGATGGTCAGCGTACTTGCCTTGAACAAGTTGGAACTCAAGGAGATGATCGATGCCGAGATGGTGGAAAACCCCGTCCTGGAAGAGATTGACGAATCAGTTCCAATGCTGGATGAAGTTGCCGGCCTCCAGGAACGCAATGAGCGCGAGGACCGCCTCGGGCTTATGGAAAAGGGAGCGGAAGAGCCTGCGGCGCCACCCAAGGACCCTTTCAACGAAGTTGACTTTGGATCGTACTTCCAGGAGTATCTCGATCCCGGCTTTGGCACGCAGCCGGAATACGAGGACAGTGAAAAGCCCTCGTTCGAGCACTTTCTCTCCTCGCCCACAACTCTCTCCGATCACCTGGCGTGGCAGCTGGGTGCACTGAACCTCACTCCCTCGCTCCATACCGCAGCGGAACTCGTCATAGGCAATCTCGATGACGACGGCTACCTCGCCGCCAGCGAAGAGGAACTCGCCGAAGCCTACTGCCAGCTTGCATCGGATACTTCATCCACCAGTAACGGCTCCGCTGCCGAAACGCCATTGCCCGAGCGCGAAAAGGCCTTCGATCTCGCCCGCCGCGCCATTGACCTCGTTCAGCACCTTGACCCCGCCGGCGTCGGCGCACGCGACTTGCGCGAGTGCCTCATGCTTCAGATTGAGGCGCAGCAACAGGAGTTCATTCAGCTTTACGGCAACCTGCCCGTCAAGTTCGACGAAATTTCGCACCGCAACCTCAAAGACGAAGCCGATGTGAAAATCGAAGAGCGCCGCCGCGCCATGGAAGTAGCCGCGCTCATCATTGATCGCCATCTCCACCTGCTGCAGAAACGCGACCTGAAAGACCTCTCGCGCGCCGCCCAGGTCTCGCTTGAAGAAGCGCACCTCGGCATGGAGTTCATCCGCACTCTTGATCCGCGACCCGGTCGCGTCTACAACCGCGAGCAAACCCGCCTCATCGAGCCCGACGTAGTCTTCGTCAAGAACGGCGGCGAGTGGGTCGTTGCCATGAACGAAGAAAATCTCCCCAGCCTGCGCCTAAGCTCTCGCTACCGCCGCATGCTTGTCGCCGAGGGGACCGAAAAGGAAGTCAAGGATTACGTCAAAGAGCGCTTCCGTTCCGCCATGCAGCTCATGCGCAACATCGCGCAGCGCAAAAGCACCATCCTGCGCACCTGCGAAGTCATCGTGCGCCGACAGCAGGAATTTCTCGACAAAGGCGTTGAAGGACTGCGCCCCATGATGATCAAGGAGGTCGCCGAAGAGATCGGCGTTCATCCCTCCACCATCAGCCGCGCCGTCGCCAACAAGTACGCGCACACGCCGCAGGGCGTGCTTGAGCTGCGCTTCTTCTTCTCAGAGGGCTCCAACGGCCCCGAAGGTGCGGACACTCCCCTCCTCGTGCTCAAGCGCAAGGTACGGAAGCTCATTGAAGACGAAGACCCGCGCCGCCCGCTCACCGACGATCAGCTCGCCGCAATGCTCCAGCAGCAGGGCATCCAGCTCACCCGCCGCACCGTTGCAAAATACCGCGAAGACATGAACATCCCCTCCACGCACCAGCGCCGCAAACGCGACTAGAAAACAGCTTTCGGTTGTCAGTTGCCAGTTGAAAGTGGAACTCCCCAATCCCCGCTTTGCGACTCCGTATTCCGCAACTCTTGCGTTCAACAAAGAACAAACTGAAAGCTGATAGCTGAAAACTCCCCACCTTCCACAATTCGTTCCATCATCCTTGTCCGCTTCCGCTACCCATCATCAATTCTCCGCAGTATCCTAAGTCATGCCCGCCACCATGAAAGCCGCCGTCCTCTACGCGCCCCTCGATGTCCGTGTTGAATCTCTGCCCAGCCCCACGCTCGATCCCGGCATGGTTCTCCTGCGAATTCGGCGCGTCGGCATCTGCGGCTCCGATCTCCACTACTACGAGCTAGGCCACTGCGGACCCTCGGTCGTCGATCAGCCCTTCATCCTCGGCCACGAGTTTTCTGCTGAAGTTGCAGCCATTGCCGACGGCGTATCTAACGTCAAGATCGGCCAACGTGTCACCGCCAATCCTGCGCGCGGCTGCGGCTTCTGCGACTTCTGCAAAGCTGGCCGCGGCAACCTTTGCCTCAAGACCGTTATGCTCGGCAGCGCAGGATCAAAGCCGCCAACCAATGGAGCCATGGCAGAGTACGTCACCGTCCGCGCCGACCAGTGCCACGTTCTCCCCGATGAAATCAACGACGAGGCCGGAGCCATGATTGAGCCGCTCGCCGTCGCCCTCCACGCCATCAAGCGTTCCGGCGGAGTCTCCGGCAAGCGCGTTCTCGTGCTGGGTGCGGGAACCATCGGTCGCCTCGTTGCCGCCGCAGCCAAGGCCCACGGCGCGGTCCCCGTCGCCATCACTGAGGTCGTGCCGGAGCGCCGCCAGAGAGCTGAAGACTGCGGCATCGCCTGCGTGCTCGACCCCGAAGGAAAACATTTCCTCGAAGAAGTTATGGAAATAAGCGGCCTCGGTTTCGATACCATCTTTGAAGCTTCGGCCTCGCCCCGCGCACTGCGCCAGGCATTCGACATGGTCCGCCCCGGCGGCACCATCGTACAAATCGGCAACCTGCCCAACGAAGACATTCCCCTACCCGCGATGCGCCTCATGCGCAAGGAGATCAACTTCGTCGGCTCGCAGCGCTACGGCAATGTGTTCGACGAAGCCATCCGCCTTGTCACCTCCGGCCAACTAAGCCTCCGCCCGCTCATGAGCGACGAGTTCCGCGCCGACGAAGCGGCTAAGGCCTTCCGAGTAGCCGCCGACCGCGCCCACTCCCTGAAAGTGATGTTGCAGCTATAAGGCAGTTGTCAGTGGTCAGTTCTTTCGACAGGTCCATAGTCCAGCTCTGAGAGTCGGTATACGTCGGGTGCACCAAGTCCGGATTCACCGACCTGCGATACCGCAGCACTCAATCACCCATGAACAAATTAGAAGCGAACTGATGTCCTCGCACAGTCTCTCTACGCGCGCGCCGGAGGCGCAACGTATTTTTGCCCCCCGCTTCAGCGTGGGGAAAGCAGATCCATTAACACTAAAGTCCCGTAGAGACGACGCTAGCTGCCCATGCTCGGATTCTCAAGCAAGAGAAAGCAAATCTCTTACCTCATCAAGAACAAACTACAAGCTGAGAGCCGATAGCTAAAAGCCCGTCCCCAGAAGAAACCGGCTGATAGCTAATGGCTAGAGGCAATTAGCTGCTTTCACATCGCCTCCGGACTATCAATCCCCAGCCACTCCAGCGCCAGTACTAACTCGCGCAGAGCCACCGCAGCCGTAGCCAGCAGAAACGTCTTCTTCGCCGGGTCCTCTTCGGTCAATATGTGATGTCGGTGATAGAAGTTAGCAAACTCTTGCGCGAGTTGAAACGCATGCTTCGCCAGATACGCAGGCTCCGAAGTCGCAATACACTGCTCCAGCACCAGCGTGCGCCGAGCCGCCCGCAGCCAAAGGGTCCAGATATCTTCGTTCTCGTCACCCGAGAAGAAAGAGACGAGTTCCGAATTCCGCTCACTTGCTGACTCGCCGACTTGCTGACTCGCTGTTCCTGCAAACCGCGCTAACTCCGCTTCCCCCGTCGTATTCCCCTTGCGGAAAATATTCTTGATCCTCACCGACGCGTATTGCACATACGGCCCCGTCTCGCCCTCAAAACTCAACGCATCCTTAAAGTCGAAGGCGATCACCGAGTTCCGCGTGTACTTCAGCATGAAGTAACGTAGCGCGCCAATAGCAATCTGCTCGGCAATCTTCTGCCGCTCCGCATCATCGCGTCCCGTCTGCCGTGCATCTGTCTCCGCACGCGTGGCAGCGATCAATTTATCGATTAGGTCATCGGCCTTTACGCCAAAGCCCTTGCGCCCGCTCACTTCAATGTACGAGCGCGATAAATCGTCAGCGGGCACGTTGTACCCCAGATCCACCGCACACCGCGGCGTCAGCGCCACCATCTCGTAGCTGAAGTGCGTGTATCGGTCCGCCTGTTCCGTGTGCCCCATGCCGCGCAGCGCCTGAATCACATTCGACTGCGGGTCCGACTGCCGCGAATCGATCACGTTGTAGATAGCCTGCGCACCGCCAAAGTGCGGATGCGGCTCCACTCCACTCTCGGTTGAAATCCAGCAGTCGCGATCAGAGTACTTGAAGAACGGCTTGTACCCAAAGTCCTTGCCCAGCAGCCCAAACTTCCAAAGATGATACGCAATGTCTTTGCCCACGTAGGTCACTGTGCCGTTCGAACGCACAATCACCTTCGCGTCTTCATCCACACCCTCGGTCGTCGCAGCGCCCGGCCGCGTCATCACCCAGCAGCCCTTGTTCTTGCCTTCGTTCTCGAAGTACAGCACGCCCGTCTTCTTCAGTTGCTCAAACGCGGCTTCCCAGAACTTCAGGTGCAGAATCTCGCTCTCGCGCGGCAGAAAATCGTATTCAATCCCTAGCCGCAGCATCGTCTCAAGATGCCGCCGCAGCACCGCCGTCGATATCAGCTCAGCCATCTCGGCCGTTTCGTTGCTGCCGTGCTCAATCGCGCGCAGAGTATCCAGCCGCAGTTTCTTGCGCGCGGCCTGCTCTTCCTCGCTGCCTTCGCCGTACCACTGCGACGTACGTGCGTAAAGATCCCAGCAGACGTAGTCGAACGCACCGGCAAACGTCGTGCTCTTTTCGCACGCGGCAATCAGCGCGCGAACCTCTTCCACACGCTTGTCTTCAAGATGCAGAAATCCCACCACCACGTCGGCCACCTGCACGCCGGTGTTATCGATGTAGTTCTGCACATCCACCTTTTGCCCAGCAGCACGCAGCAGCTTCACAAACGTGTCGCCGAGAATCGCATTGCGCAGATGCCCGATGTGTGCAGCCTTGTTGGGATTGATGCTGGTGTGCTCCACCAGCGCATGCAGCCCGGCCGAGGAGCTCGTCGACGTTTGCCCACTCGCCGTGGCCCGCGCCACCGCGGCGCGATCGAACCGAGCGTTGATGTAACCTGCGCCCGCCACGTCAAACCCGGCAAACCCGTCAAGTTCGCCCATCGCCGCTTCGTTGAGCGCCGCCACAATCTCCTGCGCAATCATCTTCGGTGCTTTGCGCAGTTTGCGGGCCAGTTCAAACGCAATCGGGCTTGAAAGCTCGCCAAACTTCAGCTCCGGCGGAATCTCCAGCGGAATATTCTCAACATCGAAATCGTACTTCTGTTTCAATACGGCGCGGAGATGGTCGCCGAGCCTTTTCTGCAGTTCCAGATACACGTGGTAGCGCCTCAGAAATCCTTGATTTTCAAGGTGATTTTAACAGAGGCACGCATCCGCTCACTTCGCCGATTTGGCCGCTGTCGTCTTCCGTGTAGGTCGCACGCGTTGTGTCGTCACCGTCAGCTTGGGCAATCCAAGCTTGGTGCGCAGCGTCTGCTCCAATAATGACACCGCAAACTTGTTCATCGTCGTCCTGCTCTCGTACGTCAAATGCAGCACCGGCCCGTCCGGTGAGAATCCCATCTCCCACTTTTGCAGCGGAGTTTCCTCAGGCCACACACCTTCCAGCGCCGGACTCATCTCTTCCAGCACGTTCGTCTCCAGGGCCGCCATCGTCTCCGGTTTGGGCGGAGGCGGCGGCGCCGGTGTATTCAACTTATCCATCAGGTCGGTCAGTTCGCGTCTGCTCGCAACCTCCTGAACCGAAATATCCGCCACCGTGCCCGTGCGCCTTTCGATAAGGCTCCGTGCTTTTTCAATCGCCTCCGACTTGATCGGCGTTGCCGACACAATTGAGATCCTCACGCTGTCCGGCGCATAGCGCACATTTTGCGTCACCAGAGCGCCTGCAGGCACCATGTCACGAATCGCATCAATCACCGCGTTACGCGCAATGGCTTCATTCTTTACCTGGATCAGACCCGCGCGCAGCGGAACAAAGACAATGCCCAGTAGAATCAGCAGCGTAACCGTACGCCACCGAAGGCTGCCCCGCAAATACAGCAGCTTCCGCATCGATGAGCTCTGCAACGCGCGATACAGCTTCTCATGCTCTGCGCGCACACCTTCCGTCTCACCAATCTGGCTGCGCAGTGCCTTGTCGTCCATGCCCACCAGCAGGAACACCAAAAACGCGCTGGACACAATCGCCACAAGGTTGGTCAGGAACAGTAGGCTTGCGCCGTACATGATCTCCATATTGAATGAACTGCCCAACCCAAAACCCATCACGCACAACGGCGGCATCAATGCCACCGCAATGGCGACACCTGGCAGCGCCATCACGCCGGTCCCCGACCCGCCGCGGCACACCACAATCGAGCCCGCAAGACCCGAGAGAACGGCAATGCCCAGATCCAGAAGATTGGGATGGATACGCGCCAGGATTTCCTGTGTCACAGAGTGAAACGGCAGCAACCACACCAGCAGCGCGGCCAATCCCACTGAGGCCGCCATGCTCAGCACAATATTGAGAAACGACTTGAGCAGCAGATACGAGTCGCCCACCGCCAGCGCCAGCCCCGTCGACAAAATCGTACCCATCAGCGGCGATATCAACATAGCGCCGATAATCACGGCCGGGCTGTTCTGCACCAGCCCCAGGGTGGCAATTCCCGCTGACAGCGCCACCTCCGCCCAGTAGCTCACGCTGCCAAGGTCGGCCGAGCCGTAAACCTGAACATAGACCTCTGTCTTGCCTTCAAGATCGATGCCCATCCACCGCGCGAACCGCTCTCTGATTGACAGCTGCATGAACTCCTCCCAGACACGTTGAACCATTATCATGCAGCCCACCGCAAATCGTCGTCATGTGCAACTCCTTCACCTATCTCGGCAAACCTTCGGCCCCGCTCCCAATGCCGTAAGATGGAGAGTGATCGCCACAAAGCTCCGTATCTGCTTGCAGGCGGACGAAATACACTCTTCATGACAGACTCAGGCTCAAAATCGAATCGCTATTACCTGACCACGCCCATCTACTACGTCAACGCGCGGCCCCACTTGGGCCACGCCTACTCCACCATCGTTTGTGACGCCATTGCGCGCCGCAAGCGGGCCCTCGGCATCGACACCTGGTTCCTTACCGGCACCGATGAGCACGGCCAGAAGATCGAACGCTCCGCCGAACTCGCCGGCCGCACTCCCGCTGAGTTCGCCACCGCCATCTCAGCAGAATTCCGCGGCCTGTGGGACAAGCTAGGCATCACCTACGACGACTACATCCGCACTACCGAGGAGCGCCACAAGCGCGGCGTGCAAAAGCTCTTCGCCACCTTGCGCGATCGCGGCTATATCTACAAGGGCTACTACACCGGCCAGTACTGCGTGTCCGACGAAGCCTACGTCGATGGCCCTCCCGGAACTCCGTGCCCCGACTGCGGACGCATCACCGAGACCGTTAGCGAAGAAAACTATTTCTTCAAACTCTCCGCCTTCGAGCGCAAACTGCTCGAATTCTACGAAGCCAACTCCAGCTTCATGGGCCCCGAGTCCACGCGCCGCGAAGTCATCTCTTTCGTGCGCAGCGGCCTCAAAGACCTCTCCGTAAGCCGCACCAGCTTCTCATGGGGCATCCCCGTGCCGGACGACGAAAAGCACGTCGTCTACGTGTGGCTCGACGCGCTGGCCAACTATGCCACCGCACTCGGATACGGCTCCGACGATCCCGAGGATCAGGCGCGCTTCCAGAAATTCTGGCCCGCCGACATGCATCTCATCGGCAAAGAGATCAGCCGCTTCCACTGCGTCTATTGGCCCGCGTTTCTCATGGCCGCCGGCATTGAGCCGCCTCGCTCCGTGCGAGCAAACGGGTGGCTCCTCTTCGACCAGGGCAAAATGTCCAAGTCGAAGGGCAACATCGTACGCGCCGAAACCGTAATGGAAGTGCTGGGTGCAGACGCCCTGCGCTACTTCCTGCTGCGTGAAATTCCCTTCGGCCAGGACGGCAACTTCAGCTTCGACGCTCTTGTGCAGCGCTTCAACGGCGACCTCGCCAACGGCTACGGCAACCTCGTCAGCCGTGTCGTCAACATGATGCACAAATACTTCGCCGGAGTCGTGCCCGAAGCCGGCAACACAACCGATGCTGAAACAGCCCTGCGCGCTACTGCCGAATCGGCACTTGTTTCCTTCGGGCCGAAGTTCGACGATCTCAACTTCTCTGAGGCGCTGAAAAATCTGTGGTCCCTGGTCGCAGAAACCGACGGCTACCTGACTGCCAATGCGCCCTGGAAGAAGCCACCCGAGCGCTCCGACGCCGATCACGCTGCATTGCAGGCGCGCGTGCTCGCCACCGCAGCCGAGGCCATTCGCATCATCACCGCATTGGTCTATCCCATCCTTCCCGACGCGGCTGCCAAAGTGTGGCGGCAGCTTGGGCAGGGTGAAATCGCCGACGCGGCAAAGGCTTCGTTCCTCGCCAGCCTCGCGTGGGGCAGCCTGAAACCCGGCACAAAATTCGGCGAACCGGCTCCGATCTTCCCGCGCACTGAAAAAGACGCGGTCGAACGCATGGTGGCGCTTGAAGAAGTCGACAACCGCAGCGCCGTTGAAGCTGTCAGCGGTGTAAGTACTCCCGCGCCCGAACAAAAGACCATCGCGAAAATGCCGCAACCCTCAGCCCCTCCAGCAGCAGTCGAATCCAAACCAACAAAGAAGGCCGAAAAGACCAGGATGGAACAGTCACCCGCAACGCCAGCAAAGCCCGAGACCGCCGCTACCGAGCCTGCAGTCGCTCCAGTTCCCGTCCCTGCAACAGCCGCAGCGCCCGCGCAAACCGCCGCGCCGCAGCACGCAGCCGAACCGCAGCAGGCCATCACATCGGAGCCGCAGTTCATCACCATCGACGATTTCGTCAAAGTCGATCTGCGCGTGGCCCAAGTCCTCGTCGCCGAGCGCATTCCAAAAGCTGACAAGCTCTTGCGCCTCGAAGTCGATCTCGGCTTCGAAAAGCGCCAGATCCTCGCCGGCATCGCGCAGTATTACGAGCCTGAAAAGCTCATCGGCCGCAAGATCGTCATCGTCGCCAACCTGGCCCCACGCAAAATGCGCGGCCTTGAGTCGAACGGAATGCTGCTCGCAGCCTCGCTGCCTGAAGGCAATCCAGTGCTAGCCGGATTCCTCGAAGAAGTCCCGCTAGGCGCGCGACTGAAGTAAAAAGCAAGGAAGAATACCGCGTACTCTCCGCGCAATGTGTGTCGCCCTTCTCGTCGGCCATACACATAAATTGTGCTTTCCTTACACATCAGGAGAAACTGCGCATGCGCACCAACATCGACATCGACGACAAGTTGATGAAACAGGCCATGAAGGCCACCGGGGCTTCCACCAAGAAGGCTGCCGTCGATGCTGCGCTCCGTAAAGTCGTGCAACTGAAGAGTCAGGAAGGCATCAAGAAGCTTCGGGGGAAGGTGCAGTGGGTTGGAGATCTCGATGCCATGCGCGAAGGCCGCTTCGTCAATCGGGAAGAAGAATTCAAGAAGAAGAAAAAGCCCAAGGAATCCGCCGCCTAAAAAAGAGCAGAACTTAAAGAAAGTGCCCGCCGCATGGTAATCGTAGATTTTTCGGTTTGGATTGACTACCTGAACGACAAAGTGAACATCCAGACAACCTGGCTCGAAAACTCACTCGGTCAACAGGAAATTGGCCTCACAAGCCTGAACCTTTGCGAGATTTTGCAGGGCATTCGTCACGATCGCCGCTTCCAGGAACTACGCGAAGAGTTGATGTCCTTTCCAGTGTTCGAAGAAATCACAGCCAATCTAGCCGTAGCATCTGCGCAAAACTTCAGGCTTCTGCAACGCCAGGGAATCACCGTGCGTAAGACCATCGACTGCATCATTGCCACCTTTTGCATTCAGGAAGGCCACCAGTTGTTGCATCACGACACTGATTTCGAACCCTTCGAAAAACACCTGGGTCTCCGAGTGGTACATCCCCCATATCCCCGTTAAACTGAAGTCATAATGGAATAGAACTTTCCAACACAGCGTTCCCTGAGGCGCCCATTGCTCATAGATTCCCACGCGCACCTTGACAGCCCGCGATACGCCGACGACCGCGCCGCCATGCTCTCGCGCGCACACCAGGCCGGCATCGGCGCTATCCTCGCCATCGGCATCGGCGAGAACCCCACCGAAATGCAGCAGGCCTTCGAAATCTGCCGCCAGTTCAACGGCCAGCCCAACATGCCGCGTCTCTTCGCCAGCGCCGGCGTCTATCCGCACAACACCGGCGAAATCACCCCGGGGGTCCTGGCCAAACTCGATACCCTCCTCGCCGAGCCCGAGGTCATCGCCTGCGGCGAAATTGGCCTCGACTACTACCACGAAGGCGCACCCCACGACGTACAGCGAGCCGGGCTCGTCCAACAGCTTGAAATCGCCGCAGCGCGCAAACGTCCCATCCTCATCCACTGCCGCCCCAAAGACGGCGCAACCGACGCCTGGGACCACCTCTTCCTCACCCTCGACACCTACTGGCGTCACACCGGCCTCGGTGGCATCATGCATTGCTTCGGCGGCGGTTGGCAGCAGGCCCAGCGCTCGCTCGACCTCGGATTCCTCATCTCCTTTGCCGGCAACCTCACTTACCCCAAGGCCCAGGATCTCCGCGACGTGGCCGCCCGCGTGCCCCTCGACAGTCTGCTCGTCGAAACCGATGCCCCATGGCTCGCGCCCATGCCCAACCGCGGCAAGCGTAATGAGCCCGCCTGGGTTGCGAACACCGCCGAGGTGCTTGCCTCCGTCCTCGGCCGCACTACCGACGAGGTAGCAGCCGCCACGACCCGGAATTTCTGCCGTCTGTTTAATCTCGGCCCCCTCGCCTGATCCCCGCGCGTCCCGTTTTTAGTGACAAGCCCTGCCCCCGGCGTGGGAAACTGATAAAGTTGCACGGTCACAGCTGGACGGCTCCCATGCCGCAGGATCGTAAAAACAAAAAAGGAAAAGCATACTCATGGCGCAGGACAATTCTTTCGACATCGCAAGCAAGGTTGACCTCCAGGAGGTACGCAACGCTGTCGATCAGGCGCTCAAGGAAGTTCATCAGCGCTTCGACCTCAAGGACTCCCACTCCGAGATCGGTCTTGAAGGCAACGACGCCATTCAACTCGCCTCCGACGGCGAGTACCATCTCGAGGCCGTCAAGGACATTCTGGCAAACAAGCTCGTCAAGCGCGGCGTGCCGCTCAAAAACCTCATCTACGGCAAGATCGAGCCCGCCTCGGGCAAAAGTGTCCGCCAGAAGATATCCTTGCAACAGGGCATCCCCACCGAGAAGGCGAAGGAAATCGTTCGCCTCGTCAAGGATTCCAAAAAGAAGGCCCAGGCAAGCATTCAGGGAGACGTCGTCCGCATATCCAGCAAAGACCGCGACACACTGCAGGAGATCATCGCTCTGCTGCGCGGCAAAGATATGGGGCTCGACCTGCAGTTTACGAATTACCGTACCAACTAAGCACACGCACCACCGGAGCTAGTTTGAGCACACTGGGGATAGGGACGGCGAGGGAGGTCTTCGATCTGCTGCGGGACGACCTCGTGGCAATCGAGCAGGAGTTGGGCCGCGATGCCGCCTCAAGCGTCAGCACCATCACTGAAATTGCCGAGTACCTGCGCGAAGGCGGCGGCAAGCGCATTCGACCGTCGCTGCTGCTGCTCTCCTCGCACATGCTCGGCTACAGCGGCCAGGGCGCCATCCGCCTCGGCGCGGTGGTTGAAATGGTGCACACCGCCACCCTCGTGCACGACGACATCATCGACGGCGCAGACACCCGCCGCGGCCGCCCCTCTGCCAACACCACCTGGGGCAATGAGAAGTGCGTCCTCGCCGGCGACTGGCTTTACATGCAGGCCTTCCACGTCGCGCTTGAAGAGCGCAACCTGCGCGTGCTCGATCTGCTCATCGGCCTCACGCAGCAAATGGTCGAGGGCGAGCTGCTCCAGATTCAGAAGCTCGGCAAGGCCATTTCCGAAGCTGAGTACTACGACCTCATCTTCCGCAAAACTGCCTGCCTCTTCTCCATCTCCATGCGCCTCGGCGCGGTGCTCGCCGGCGCAAGCGAAGCGGACGAAGAGCGCGTCGCCACCTATGGCCGCACCGTCGGCCTCGCATTCCAGATCGTCGATGACGTGCTCGACCTTACCGCTACCGAGGAAGTTCTGGGCAAGCCCGTCGCCAGCGATCTGCGCGAGGGCAAAGCTACCCTCGCCGTCATTCACTCCATCGACCACGGAACCGCGCGCGATCGCCAGATGATCCAGCGGGTCCTCGACGACCGCAGTTTTGAAAATATAGGACGCCAACAGATTCGGGACATCCTGCACCGCAACGGCTCGGTTGAATACGCCATGGCCGTCGCTGACCGCTACGCCGAGCAGAGCCGGCAGGCTCTCGCGCCTTTGCCAGACTCCGAATTCAAGCGCGCACTCCTCTGGGTGCCCGACTTTGTGGTAGCCCGGGAGAAATAACCAAGAATGCCTCGCAAACCAACTGGAAAACCCCTTTGGACCGCTGTCGATACCTACCTGGGCGATCTCTTCGCACCGCACGATAAACACTTCAAGGCTACGATCAAGGCCAACCGCAAGGCCAAGCTGCCAGCCATAGACGTCTCGCCGTTGCAGGGCAAGTTTCTCCAGTTCCTCGTGCACGCCGCTCAGGCCAAGCGTGTCCTTGAGATCGGCCTTCTCGGCGGCTACTCAACCATGTGGATGGCGCGCGCCCTGCCCAACACCGGCCGCATCGTCTCGCTCGAGTTCAGTCAGCGGCACGCGGAAGTTGCAGCAGCCAACCTCAAAAGCGCAGGCCTGCTCAAGAAAGTCGAAATACGCGTAGGCCCCGCACTCGAAAGCCTGCCCGTGCTCGCCAAAGAACGCGGCGGCCCTTTCGATCTCGTCTTTATCGACGCCGACAAGGACAACAACCCGCAGTACCTCGAGTGGGCCATCAAGCTCTCGCGCCGCGGTTCCATCATCGTGGTCGATAACGTAGCGCGCCACGGCCACGTCGTCGAAGCGAAAAATCCGGCAGGCGACATCCAGGGCACGCGCCGCTGCCTCAAGATGATGGCAACCCACCCGCGCCTGAGCGCCTTCGCCATGCAAACCGTAGGCGTAAAAGGCCTCGACGGCTTCGCCGCCGCCGTCGTCATCCGCTAGAACACAAGTCGCTCGAAACTTCTGCGCCTATCCTCGCTCAGGCGTAGAATTCTCTCCAACATGAACGAGCGTGTTGAAAGGATACGCCAGCTTCTACGCGAACTGGAAGCTGATATGGCCGCAGGCATCCGTGCGGGAGAGTCCGGCGCAGAACCGGGCGAGCTTGCGTCGCTTATCCAGCAGATCGTTGACGACCTGCAGCCTCTGCTTTCGCCTTACGACGCTGCGTTCTACTGGTTCCTCTTCAGGCACTCCATCGCAAAGGATGGCCAGCCGTTTCTGCGCGTCAGCTCAAGGCAGCTAAGCCGCGCCGTCGTTCGCTCCTCTTACTCGCAAGCCGAAGAACCAACCATCTCGCTCGGCAAGGTTCAGGAAACCATCCGCGCTCTTGAAACCGTCGGCGCCATCCGCAAGGAGGGCGAGCCCAACCGCGAAGGCACTCTCTACCGCGTCATGGTGCCAGACGAGATTGAAGCCTGTCGCCAGTTCCGCGCCGAGCGCCTGGCCACTGAACCCGAACTTCTGTTCCCCCTTACAAGACGAACTGAGAGCTGAAAGCTACTCCCTGTGCATACAAGCTAGTAGATAGAAGCTATCAAAGCCACATCTCCCGAACCTGAGCACCTGTAACTCGTGACAAATGTCGCCAGAGGGTGCACACTGGACTGAGAGGAACCTATGAGGATTCTTCGTTCCGTAAATCGCAGAGGGTCGAGCGTAGATACAGCGGGATGGTTTACCGTCCTCAGGACCTACAAGTGGTTTGCTGCCTCACAACTTCCGGGCAGCTTCAGCGACCGAACCAGGCGGGCGGCCGAATCCATCACTAAGCAGAAGAATCTAAACGGGGTTGATTTCAATACCACGACGGTATCCCTGCAAATGACGGACTTTAGAATTCAGGATGCCCGTCCGATGCGTACGGCCTTAATCGTCATGGGAGCGATCGCGATCACATCGATTCTGCTTTGGTGGATCATGCACCCGTAAGTTGACCCGCGCGCCATATCCCACTTTCAGGACATGGGAAAGTAAGGCATCATCCTCGGCAAAGAATGAACTGAAAGCTGAAAGCTAACAGCTGCAAGCTTCTCCACGCACAAACAAGCTAATAGCTAAAAGCCGCTTTTAAGCCACCACCGTCCCTTGGTGATACACGATCTTCCAGCCATCCGCTGATCTTTGCCAGATCGTTGCCCGCCGCGTGAGCCGCGTCCGGTCCTGCAGCAGCGTGTAGGTCAACAGATACACATCCTCGGCAAGTTTGCGGCAGTAGAAGTCACTCGTCTCCCATACATCGGGTTCTGGCTTGACCATGCGCTGCGCCAGCACGTCGAACACGAATTCGCGAGCATAACGCCGGCCCGAGGCTCCCGTCTCCCAAAAATCGGCGGCGGTCATTTTTTCAAGTGCTGCGCGTGACATGTCATTGGGCGGCCAATGAAAGATTGGCTCAAGCCGTGAGAGTTCGCCAAACACATCGGCAAGTTCAGGAGCAGTTACAAGCTTCGGTTCCATGCCAAACAGCATAACGAATCCGCATTCGGTTGGGTGCCCCTTGTGCCTGCGTTGTGAAATGAGATCGCGACTCTCCGCAGGCAAAGACAAGCTGAAAGCCAGCGTCTGAGAACTACGAGTTGGTCCGTTCATAACGATCCGGCTAGTTACTGGACACCAGCATCCCGCGCTCCGCGGAAATTTGGATGCCTACCTTTTCCCTCGTGGTTCGTATTGAAAGCACTGTTCTAGTGGCACACCAAGAGTAATAGCCACCTTGAACGCAGTCTCCAGCGACGGTGAGTACTTATCCTGCTCCATGGCGATAATGGTCTGGCGCGTAACGCCTACGCGATCAGCCAGTTCCTGCTGTGTCATTTCACGCATCGCACGCAGTTCCTTGATTCGATTGTGAATGGTCGGCATCACAGCGCTTTCCGGTACGACACAATCTGGGTAAGAGTCTTGGTGATATCAGCCACCACCAACATTCCAAAGAACACGCTCAGAAAGTGCAGTCCCATCATTCTGCTTTCTATCGGAAGCCGGCCGGCCGCTGCGTGAAACCACAGCATGCACAACCCCGCCACCATCAGCGTAGCGATCGTCAGATATCCAGCACGGTAACCGCGCAGTTCGATGAGTCGATCGCGCTCGTCCGTTACCCGGTTCCGCGTTACCAGCGCAATGACTCCCTGCAACAAAGCCTGCAGGACGATGATGGCAATAATCATGCCGGCAACCTTGTTGACCGAGTTCTCCCGATGCAGGAAAAAATATGGACCATACACCAACAGCTCCACCGCAAGCGAAGCATAAAGCGTCTTCTCTCGATAGGAAAGTGATACCGCCATACCAGTCACCTCATGTCAAAAACTTTTAACATAAGAGACTGTACCCCGACCACAAATCAATGTCAAATATTTCTTACATCGGAGGCTTGTAAGCGTAATTGCCGCGTACCACTATCCCGCTTCTGCCGGGTGCCCCACGTGCCGCCTTTGGGAAATGGGATAGCAATACTTCATCCTGGCAAGAATGAACTGAAAGCTGAGAGCTAATAGCTGAAAGCTTCTCCCTGCACAATCAGGCTAAAAGCTAAGAGCTAATGGCTGCCTTTATTCATCCATCAGCGCGCGCAGAGCCGCGACATACCGCTCCGGCAGCGCTTTGCGATTCAACTGGTCGTCGCAGACCACGTGAACCGTCTCGCCCTCTGCCAACAACGCATGCTCTTCACCTTCGTGAGCCTTGCGCAGAATGCGGTAGGCAAACTTCAGCACCGAGCCGCGCAGCAGCGCCGGCCGTGTCTCAATTAAAATCTCGTCGTCGTAGCGCGCAGGCGAGCGATAGCGGCAGCTAGCCTCAACCACCGGCAGAATGCACTCGTGCTCTTTCTCAAGCTGGCTGTAAGCTAGCCCCAGCGAGCGCAGCAATTCCACGCGGCCAATTTCAAACCAGACCAGGTAGTTGGCATAGTAGACAATGCCCATCTGGTCGGTTTCCGCGTACCGCACCCGAACCTGAGTTGTAACCGGCATGAGCCTCCAGTTGTTAGTGATCAGTGGACAGTGGTCAGTTGAAAGCTGTGTTTCAAATTGTGCGGATTAAGCAAGACAAACGGTTCTGCTTTGCATCGTAAACCGGCATCAGCCGCGCGAGATTGGTTCGCTGACAACTGACAATTGAAAACTGAGAACTTGTCCCCTCGTCCCCTGCTCTCACGGTTTTGCATGATTAAAGATCGGCAGCTTCGTCAAATCGTTGAAAATGACGAACACAAAGAAAGCCACCAGCACCACGAACGCCGCCTGGTAAATGCGCTCTTTCACGTCGATGCTGATGTCGCGCCTTATCACGCTTTCAATCAGCAGCAGCAGTATCAGGCCGCCATCCAAAATGGGGATCGGCATCAGGTTCAGGATGCCCAGGTTCAAGCTGATCTCCGCCGCCAGCCCGAACTTCGGATACCATCCCTTCGTCTCGGCTGCATCGCCGGCCATGCGCGCAATGCCCACCGGGCCTGCCAACTGCCCAACGCCAAGCTTGTGCGTAAAGATCCTGTGCAGCACCTCGACAATCAGGAAGGAGTTACTGGCGCAGAACGACGTCGACTTGTTCACCGCCTCCATCAGCGGCAGCGGCTTTTCGCGCAATGGCACTGGAACCGCCGCAAACCCGAGCATGTAGGTTGAACTCTGAAGCTGGGCCGGCTTGGCCGTCAGTTTCAAATCCGTTCCGTTGCGGTTAACGTCCAGAGTCAGCGGCTTACCTTTGCCCAACTGCATGTAGGCCAGCAATGAGGCAACCGAGTGGAAAGGATGCCCGTCAACCGACTTGATCTTGTCCTTGGGCCGTAACCCTGCCTTCTCTGCGGGCGATCCCGGCTGCACTTCTTGAACCCCGATGGGATCGGTAGCATACAGCGCCATCAATCCAGCATCGCTTAAATCAAAATCTTCTTCCTTTGCGTCGTTGGGAACTGTAAACGGAAAGCTGACCTCTTGCCCATCGCGTTTCACCGTTACCGGCACGGTCTGTCCCGCATTCAGCTTGATGCTGGCGTACACATTTTCCCATCCTGGATTATCGTAGCGGCCAATGTGAGTGATCTCGTCGCCGGTCTTGAATCCAGCCTGCGCAGCGGCGGAGTCGGGCGTTACCCACTCCAGCGTCGTCGTCTTAATCTGCACTGCGGGAACTTCGTTGATCCACCCGAAGTAGATCACCATGAGCACCAGCGCCAACACAAAGTTCGCAGCCGGTCCGGCCAGTCCAATCAGGATGCGCTGCCAGCGCGGATGGTTCAGAAACGACCCTGGATCGGTTGCCGGATCAATTGCGTTCGGGTCCGCAGTCTCGCCGGCCTGGAGCTGGTCCGGCGTCTCGCCCGTCATCTTCACGTAGCCACCCAGCGGCAGCAGGCAAACCTTGTAGTCGGTATCGCCGTACTTTACGCCAAACAGGCGCGGCCCAAAGCCAAACGAGAAGGCCTCAACGCGCACCTTGCACAGCTTGGCCACGGCGAAATGGCCAAATTCGTGGACTACGACCATCAGGCCGACAAGAACGATGAATGCTACGGTAGAAACGAGAAAATCATGCATACAGAATGGGGGTAAGTTCCTTACTCGGTGTCGGTGGTGACGCCCGGTGCACTCCTGCTGAGGCACAAAGAAGCGCCGGATTGCAGTTCCACCATAGCCACATCCCCGGGACCGGATCCCCTCGGCCCTCAGTCGCCAATGGCAACCGCCTCCGAATAAAGGGCTTAGCTATCCTCGAACCGCCGTACATCCTGCCGCCTATGCGAGCAGGTCACTTGCCTTTTGTCGCGCTTCCCGGTCAGCGGCGAGCACTTCCGCTATGGTCGCGGGGTGGGCCTCCGGCGTTGAAGCGAGTACCCCTTCAATTGTACGCGCGATGCCGTTGAAAGAAATACGTCGTTCGAGGAATGCCTCCACCGCCACTTCGTCTGCCGCATTCAGTGCAATACAGTGCGTTCCGCCCTTCGCCGCCGCTTCAAATGCTAGCCGCAGGCAGGGAAAACGCTCCATATCCGGCTCTTCGAAATCCAGATGCCGCAGCGCAGCCAGGTCAAAGGTCAGCGACGATGCCGGGCGCTCCGGCCATGCCAGCGCGTACAGAATCGGCAGCCGCATATCCGTCACTGAAATCTGCGCCAGAATCGAACCGTCCACGTACTCCACCATCGAGTGAACCGTAGACTGCGGATGCACCGTCACCCGCACCTGCGAAGGCGGCACGTCGAACAGCCTGCACGCCTCAATCACTTCCAGGCCTTTGTTCAGCATGGTCGCGGAGTCGATCGTGATGCGCCGTCCCATTACCCACGTGGGATGTTTCAGCGCCTGCTCAGGCGTGATGCTCTCAAACTTCTCCAGCGGCAACTGCCTGAACGGCCCGCCCGACGCCGTCAGCCAGATCGTCTTCACCTCTGCATGCGTGCCCACGCGCAGGCACTGGTGCACGGCATTGTGCTCACTGTCGATGGGCAAAATCGGTACATTGCGTTCGCGCGCCGCCGCGGTCAATATCTCGCCCGCCGCCACCATGCACTCTTTGTTCGCAAGTCCCACCGGCTTGCCCGCCAGAATCGCCGCATGCGTCGCTTCCAATCCGGAAACGCCCACAATCGCAGACACCACAAAGTCCACATCGGCGCGCGTTGAGCAAAACACCGTTCCCGCCGTGCCGTGAACAACCTCGATGCCGCTCACGCCCGCCTGCCGCAGCCGCGCCTCAAGCTGTCCGGCAAGTTCTTCGGTGGCCAACGAAACCACCTTCGGCCGCCAGCGAACCGCCTGCGCAAAGGCTTCGTCCACGTTGCGGCCCGCCGCAAGCGTGGCTACCTCGTAGCGCTCCGGAAACTGCTCAACAATCGAGAGGGTGCTTTGGCCGATCGAACCGGTGGAACCGAGAATGGCAAGTCGCTTCAATTTACCTTGTATGTCCTAAAGAATCTGGTGAATAACCTGAGCGTACCACAGCGCCGGAGCAGCCAGCAGCAGCGCATCGATCCGGTCCAGAACGCCGCCATGGCCCGGCAGCAGCGAGCCGGAATCCTTTACGCCCACCGAACGTTTCAACGCCGACTCCGCCAGGTCGCCAAGCTGTGCGGCCACATTCACCACCACGGCAAGCACCAGCCAGTACCACACATCGTCGGAATACGAGAGCGTGTTCCAGTCGTGCATTTGCAGCAGCGTCGCCAACTCCAGCAGAATTCCCGTAGCAATCAAACTGCCGACCAGCGAACCAATCGCGCCTTCCCAGGTCTTGTTGGGACTCAGCCGCGGCGCCAACTTGTGTTTACCCCACGTCCGCCCCACGTACAGCGCAACCGTATCGCCGGCCCATACCGCGCACAGCAGAAATGTCACCACTGACGCCCCGTTCGGCTCATCGTGCAGCGCAGGCAGGCTCAGCAGCGTAAATCCGATATACACCAGGCAGAATACCGACGAGGTCGCATCCGGCAGCATCTGTTCCACCGGCCTTAGGAACGTGCAATACACAAGCAGCGCCAGGCTCAGCAGGCAAAACACTGCCATCGTCCGGTCGGGCCACTCAAAATTTGTCGCAAACAGAATCCCGATGGCAGTCACCACCGCAAACCTGGGTGGCTTTGCTCCGGCATGCTCAGTCAGGCCAAGAAACTCCCAGGACGCCAGTGCCGCAACTGCCACGACACCAATGGTGAAAATCCAGTGCCACTTGGGCCCCAGAAAGACCAGAAACAGAACAACTGGAATCAGAATGGCGGCTGTGAGTATACGTTTCATCCACGGTTGAGAATACACCCCCGGACCCATCCGGCAAGGACGAACCGCTCAAGTTTCCTGCTTCAATCCTAAGCCTCCCGCGGCGTCACGGATTTACCGACACACCGCCCCAGCTTTCCGGCTCCACATCGGCAATCGTCTCGGTAAAGTCCCATCGGTGACCGTAGAAATCTTCTACGTTGTACTGGCGTTCGCCGTAGACGTGTTCCTTGGGCTCTGTCAGGATCTTGGCCCCCGCCTGCCGCGCCCGCTCGCAATGCCCCGGCGCGTCTTCAATGCGCACCTGGATATGGCAGGAGCCGTTCGGCTTCGCATCACCCTCGGCGATCGTAAAGCAGCCATCCCCCGCACGCATCTGGATACGATGATTTGCTATCCGAAGACGAACCCTGAAACCGAACGCCTTGCACAACCAATCCGCGGCAGCGCCGGGATCGGGATAAATGATGACCGGGATCACCGGACAGGGAGGAACCGACCGATTGATTCGCATAAGCGACCTCGCAATGAATCAGCGCAAACAGACTATCAGGATTGCCACCGGTCACATTTCTGCCAGTCTTAATTCCAGGCAAAGGTAAACTCGAGGGCATGATCCGGAAGACAATCCTTCTGCCGGCGTGTCTTCTCTCCACACTGCTTTCGCACACCCTTGCGCAGAGCAACTACGCATCCCTCATGTCCGCGGCCACGCAACGGTGTGAAAGTATCGACCCCAGCGAGTCGCAAAGCGGGCTCGTCTTCAATCCCGACGGCTACCGCTCCTATTACGTTCAATCGGAGTGCTTTCAAAAAGCGGCTGTGCAGTTTCGCAACCCGTCTTTATGCAATCGCGTTCGACGCCGCTGGTCGCTTTTCTCTTCCAGTTGGGGCATCTCCTCGACACAATGCCGCAAAGTTGTCGCCGAAGGCATTGCCGCCGACCGCGCCGAGCTTCAAAAGGAAAAGCAGACCGTTAACGCAAATCCCATTCGCATGCGAACCTTCCGCATCGAACGAAACGGCAACGGCCGCGACTACGACATCATCCCCGAGTTCTCCGCCGGCAATGCGCACAGCTATAGGCTAGTCTTCGAGATATTGAGTGTCGGCGAACAGCCCATTTTACTGCACTCCGACGGCTACTACATCGACCCGCATTCCAGTATGCGGCTGTTCGTACGCCAGGCCGAAATCCGCTCGCGTTTTCTCGCCTTCCAGCCGGGCCACACTTACAGTGTCCGCGCCACTATGATCTTCAGTATTGGAATGGGCGGCCCCTCAGGCTATTGGAGCAACGAGTTCATTGAGAGCATCTTCTCTCTCCGCGAGCGCACGCAATCCATCACCGTCGAGAGCAGGTTCTAGACGTGCGATCCCCTAGTGCAAAGCAGTCCGCTTCTCAAGCGGACTGCTCGCACTCATCTCGGATAGTTCTCAGTTCCCTTGCACGGGCCCAATTCGCCAATGCTCTTGCGGCCGCTACCGCGTCGCAGGCTCAATTCTGATCTCCACCGGCTTCGTCGCTGTCATCTCCACATACACCACCGCGTTGTCTCCGGACAAATGATGCTCAATGCCAAAGCGGACCGGAGCCGCGCTCAACCTTCCATCCACAAGCACGCGAACATTCGCCTGGCGATTCCAGCCCTCGATCTCAAATGCCGGATCCACCAGCGGCCGCTCCGCCGAACTGTCCACCTGAATCGTCAACGGCGCGTTCGCCGCTCCACCCGGGCGCGCAACTGCAAAGGCTCGTTGCGCCGGATCGTACTTCACCGTGCCTGAGCCCGCTCCCGCCAGCTTTGCTTCAGGCGGAGAAATCCACGACCTCGCCAGCGGCAATAAGCCCGCCTCGGCTCCATCGCGATTGATCAAGCCGCAAAGCAGCAGCTTGGTCATCGAGTCTTCCGTTCTTGCATAGGGCGCCCAGTAAATATGCGACAAAGACGAATGCGAAGCGCGATCCGCCGTCACCGTCAAACGTCCACTTGAGACCAGTTGCGCCACCGGCCAGTGATTCCACCATTCAAACGTGGAGTAGCTCGGCTCAAAGTTGTACGTATCAAACGAAACATCCTTCGGCCAAACAATTTCAAATGGATTCTGTGACGACTTCAACCTCACGATCTGAATGTTCGCATCCGCAGGCCGCTCCAGTTTTGCCGGGCCTTTAGGCAGTGAGAAGGCGTGGTCTGTCTTCAGTTCCCAGTGATAGGTGGCCGTTTCACCCTTCATGTTCTCCAGGGTCAGCGCATCCGGCTCAATATTGTCTTCCGGTCTCTGGCCCGGTCCATTAATCACAATCGATTCCTGCCACTCATGTGTTGCATTCAGAGCCTGAGTCCTCAGCACCTGTTTTCTCACCGCAACGCCATCCGGATACACGGTCCAGTACTCATCTCCCCACTCAAACCATCCCGTTCGCGGATCAGCATTCGCGCCTTCGTAGTTCCGCGCCTCCGACAATGCATAGCGCCAGTGGATGATGGCCCGCGCATCATTCGATTCCAGCACACTCACATGCGAATATCGGCCCTGCTTGTCGCTCATCGGCTCGCAATCGCCCGCGCCCGGACAGCCTTTTCCCCAGGTCTCCATGAACTCGTCCGTATACCACTTGCCGTTCTCCGTTACCCATGCAGGAATGTAGTTGGTCCCCTGCCAGAACACCAGCCGCGCCGGAGACTTCTCGAATCGCACCACAACATCCGTGTCCGGACCGATCCGCCGCAGACGGTCCCACGACGGCTCGAACTTCAGGCTCGCGTAGTTGGCGCCAAATGGTCCCGCGCCCGGCGGCCCCGACGGCAGCACAGCGGCCGGAATCACAGCGCCTTGCGGCGCAGCGGCAGCCACAACCTGCGCACGATCTTCCGCCTCGGTTACCGCACCTTCACGCACGCTCACTTCATCCAGATCGCCGTCGAGCGAGAAATAGCTCAACTCCACCGGCCTGCTGATCCACGCAGGAAAGGTATTCTCTGCCTGCCGCACTCTGCCAAGAATCAGTGCCGCAGTGCGCGCCTGCCAGAAATTCCCCGGTGCGTTCAAATGCGCGGCTTCCTTGCCGTCAATAAAGATAGTCAGTCCGGAATCGCCACGGAACGTCCCCGTCAGGTGCACCCACTTTTTCAACGGTAGCGACTCTTCGCTGATCGCTTGCTTCCACGTGCCGTCAACACTCGCGCCGAAGCCCACATGCCCAAACGCATCAATGGCAAGCGAAAAGCCAACCTGCTGAAACTCGCTTTGATCCACCACCGGCAACCAGTTCCACGGATAGTAATCGAGCGCAACCCACGCCGAAACCGTGAAAGCATTGCCGAGCGCAGGCACATCCTTACCCTCACGCGACAGCTCCGTTGTATAACCGTCAAACTCCAGCGCGTGTCCCTTTACTCCCGGCAACAGCCGCCACATTCCCTCAAGCTTGTTGCCGGACTTGGCCAGCGCGGTG
Source organism: uncultured Acidobacteriaceae bacterium (assembly GCA_963832645.1). Lineage (GTDB taxonomy): Bacteria > Acidobacteriota > Terriglobia > Terriglobales > Acidobacteriaceae > Telmatobacter. The sequence continues at coordinate 161,495 of CAWHUU010000010.1, read as the reverse complement.
CTCAACGTCTCACCCGATCCTTCGTCAAAGCTCCAATCGATCCGGTTCGCCTGAGCCTGAGCGCCCACTGCTGCCAACAGCGCCAAACCGACAAGGCATAAATGCTTCGCAATTCTCATCGCACCACCCTCAAAGGTCCACAATGACCGCTGCAAGTGTAGCCCATTCTGCATCCTGCCTTCGATCGATCGCATTGCTGAATCCGCTTCGTTTCCGTTTTGGTGTCATGAATCTCTGCAACGCATAATTAGCTGCGTTAGGAGGAATCGTTGCGTATTCTTGAGAAAGAGAACGAAATATGACAGCCAATCTTTCCAGACTCACACTTTCTCTGTGGGCTATCTTCGGGGCACTATCTGTACGCGCGGCCAGCAACCAGGCCCCGCTGAAGGTGGTACCCTCGGTGGACCTGTCTCGCTACGTGGGCAGGTGGTACGAGATCGCACATCTCCCCGCCTGGTTTCAACGCGACTGCGCAAGCGAGACTACCGCCACTTACACCCTGCGCCCCGACGAAACGATCTCGGTACTCAACCAATGCCGCAATGCCGATGACGTTCTGAAATCTGCCAAAGGGACAGCTCACGTGGCAAGTGGCGACGGCCCCAACACGAAACTAAAAGTAACTTTCTTCTGGCCGTTCTATGGCAACTATTGGATCATCGATCTCGACCCGCAATATCGCTGGGCGGTCGTCGGCGAACCGAGCCGAAAATATTTTTGGATCCTCTGCAGAGAACCACGGCTCGACCAAGTCATCTACACGCAGATAATCGATCGCGCCAGAAAACAAGGCTACGACCTTAACTCCTTGATCGTAACCAGGCACAGCGAATGAATTAGACGGCAGTGATACATCTCGCTGCGGTAAAGGAGCCGGAACGATGAAGGCATCGTAGGCTCTCCTGGCTTTGACTTTTGGGCAACCTGTCTTTTGTTAATAGCCATCACCGGCCTCTCTATGGGCGGATTCCAGACGCTCGACATCGCCTTCCGGCATCTCGACATATTTTCAGAGATTGGCATATTCGGCTCCGGTGTGGTGCTGGGCCGTCGTCCTGCTCCACCAATTCAGGGCGCGCAAGCCGCTTCAACTTCTGCTCCGACGCCTCAGGCCGATTGGGAAGAGGCGCATAAAGCAGATTTCGATAACCCAGCGTTGAAGAAAGGCACCAAGCTCATCTGGATCAGCACCGGTGTATACGACAGGCTCATGCCGGCCACCAGGAACAATGTCGACGTCTCCAGGAAGCACGGCTTCAATCCCATGTTCATTGAGAGTCCCGGAGCGCACTCTTGGTTCAATTGGCGCAATTACCTCGTCGAATTCACACCACAGCTTTTCTAGATCTCACGCAAAAGGGCTGCCCCAAACTCAAGGCAGCCCTTCCACTTCATCGCGCTATGCATTCAACACCAGGCGTCGACAGCTAGCAGGACTTGCAGCCATCCACGTCCTTGAAGTCGACCACGTACTTCTTTCTGCCGGTCAGCGTAATCTCCGCGCCAATCACCGATCCTGAAGGTGTCACGTCCATCAGCTTGATCTCTTTAATCGGCGACAGCTCCTCTTTCGTGAATGCTGTATCGCCCACCTTGTGCAGCATCATTGAAATCATCAACTCCATCGCCGGATTCTGCGCCGTGCGCTTGCGATACGCATGCAGCACCGTACTCTCGTCGGCTTCCGCGTTAAAGCCCTTGTGCACCAGGCCTGCAATCTCATCCCATCCCTCGTACACAATCATTGCCACGCTTCGGCCCGCAATCGCCGCCGTCATTCCCTTACCCAGCCCATCGTCGAAGCTGTGCACCTCAGCCTTCTTACCGCCCATGTGCGGCACGCCAAAGTGTCCCAGCGTCAGCTCGTGCTCAAACGCCATCCGGCAACGGTCCACGCGGATCACGCCGCCCGGAATCGTAATCTCCGCCAGATCGATAATGTAGCCAACGCCGTTGTTCGGCGGCTTGCGCATCAGCAACTGCCGGTAAAGCACACCATCGCGCTCGCCGTTCGACAAGATGCTTTGCGCGCCTGAGAAGCCCGCCTCCTTCGACGCCGCATTGTCCAACGCGCGCCCGGTCAGGTAGAAGTTGATGTCCACACCACGCAGATCGCGAGGGTCGAGGCTTCTGAACGTGTACTCCTGAGCGGTGCCGCCCTGCGGATCGCGATCCTCCCACGGAAAATGCGTATTGAACACCAGCTTCGAATAGTTGGGGTCGTCGTCGTACACCTTGCCCGAAATAATCTCCGACGCGCCGCTGCTTCCGTGGTTCACCAGCGCCAGCCCCGGCTTTGCCAGCACGGTCCGCTTTGAATCTTGCCCCAGCGCCCTCCACATCCCGTCGTTCTCCTTCTCCGTCCAGAAGGGCGAGTCCTCCGGCAGCGCCAGCGAAATGAACGGCAGAAACATGATGAACGGGCTCGCCGGGCAACTGTAGTTCTGAATCGCGAACTCGCGATGCGGATAAAACCCAAGGCTGGGAATTTCGTTCTCAAAAAAATCTTCCCGCCCCGTAAACTGCAGCAGCGATCCCGAGCACAACCGCCGCGCCCATCCCGGATCAATCGGCGGCTTGCCGTGCAGCATAAACGACGCCGGAAAACCGCCCGCAATCCATAGCCTGTAGCAGATACTGCGCGCCCACATGTTGATGTAGCCGTCGCGCCCAAAAAAGTTCGTGTAAGTCTCGAACAGCTCGTGAAAGCTCTTCTCCAGCACTGCCGCCACCTCGGGATAATGCTCGTCCCCGAATGCGCGGCTCCATATGGTGCCATAAACCAGAAACAGGCTGATCGTGTAGTAGTTGTAACTCTGCTCCAGGTACCACCCATTGCCCGCGTGATACGAAGCAATCCACAGCAGATGGCTCTTCAGCAACTCATCGTCAATCTCGTATCCGTTCTTCTTCAAAAATGAAAGCGTGCATATATTGAACAGCCGCCAATTGTTCTGCGTGGTGCGATGGTGCCCCCACTTCGACATCGTCACCGCCATCTCGTCGCGCTGCTTCTGCGTCAGGTGCGGCCACAACACATCCGGCATCAACAGCATCGTCTTGGTCCAGCCGCCAAACTCGCACGTAAATTGATACGTCGCATCCGGCAGATCCTCCGGCAGCGGCAGACTGTTCGCGTGGCCCGGCGTCATCGCGTTGTAAAAGTGGTGGCGATAATAATCGCGCAGCTTGATGCCCTTGATGCTGACCTCCGGATCTACATGGATCAGCGGCGCAGCCAGATTGAACGTGCGCTCCAGCGCCTCAAACTCGTGCGAGCGCGTACGCCATTCCGGATCGTTCGGCTGCGGATACGACTTGCCCGGCACCAGCGGAAACACAATCGGCTGCTCGAAATCCTTCACGTGCGTAAATGCCCGCTCCAGCACATAGCGCGCGCAGTCAATATAGTGCTGCCGCGTCATCCCGGTCATCGGGCTCAACGCAAAATCCGGCTCATTTACTTCGAATCTCGACTTAAATGTGCCCTCGTTTCCCGTCGTGTCTGTCCTACTCGCCATCACACTCACCTTTTTAATTGAATTGTTCGAGCCAATTCCGCTACGCCATCAAAGCCGGCAGCCGGCTCGCCCAAGATTCAGGCCCCGCTCGCATGGCCAGAACTAACCGCATTGAGAATATCAGCCGCAGCCTTTTTCCCGCATCACACGCCTGAAAACTTGTCATGTGAACGAATCCAATATCAAGAACTGCATTGAAGGTTTCAACGATTAGGACTACCTTGAATGCGTCAATCAATCCATTCCAGGAGATGGTTCTAATGAAACGCTTGATCTTTGTCGCCCTGTCCGCGGCTATGTTGGCTTGTGCAACAAGCTATGCTCAGGCGGGAAGGTTGGAGCTGGTTCCCGCTCCGGTCGGCTCCTCCACTGCAGCCGCCATTCCCGCACATGCTTCGCCGCTCAACATACCGGGAGTGGAGTTCCCACGCATCGAAGCCGACTCCCGCGTCACCTTCCACTTCAAAGCGCCCGATGCGCAAAAGGTGCAGGTTTCCATCAACAACAAACCGTACGACATGACCAAGGGCAATGATGGCGTGTGGACCTACACCAGCGAACCGCAGCCGCCTGGCTACCACAATTACTGGATGATCGTAGACGGCGCAGTCGTGCTCGATCCCGGTACCAACGCCTTCATCGGCTACGGCCACATGTGCAACGGCTTTGAGGTTCCCGATCCCGGCGTGGATTTCTACAGCCTCAAGGACGTGCCGCACGGCAACGTGCTCATCAAGAACTACTACTCCAAGACGGCCAACGAGTGGCGGCACATCTACATGTACACGCCGCCCGGCTACGACAAGAACACCTCCGTGCGCTATCCGGTACTGTATCTGCAGCACGGCGGCGGTGAAGACGAGCGCGTATGGATCGAGATGGGCCACACCAATCTTATTCTCGACAACCTCCTCGCGCAGGGCAAGGTCAAGCCCATGATCGTCGTCATGGAGACCAGCGCAGTCGGCCCGCCCATGCGGATGCCTGCGCCTTCCGGGCCAGTCGGTTCAGGAGCGCGTCCCGCAGGCCGGCCCGCCGGTGGGTTCCGCGGATTTCCTCCAGGTGGCGGCGCCTATGGCGAACTCATGATCAACGACCTCATCCCATGGGTCGACAGCAACTTCCGCACGCTCACTGACAAGGATCACCGTGCCATGGCCGGCCTCTCCATGGGCGGCATGATTACGGAAGCCGTCGGCATGTCGCATCCAGAAAAGTTCGCCTACATCGGCCTGTTCAGCGGTAACCGCGCAGCCATGTTCGGCCAGCGGACCCAGTTCGGGAACACCCCGGATGGCGCAGCGTTGCCGCCGCTCGACCTCAAGACTCTCTACAACGGCGCCATGGCCGATCCCGCAAAATTCAACAAGGAAGTAAAGGTCTTCTTCTTCAGTTGCGGCTCGATGGAGAACCCCAAAAATCTTGAGACCCATCAGAAGCAACTCATCGCCGCCGGAATCAAGAATAGTTACGTCTACATCTCGCCCGGCACCGCACACGAGTGGCAAACCTGGCGCAGAAGCCTCTACGTATTCGCGCCTCTGCTTTTCCGATAAAGAATCCCCCACGGGTGCCCCATCCTTCGAGCGTTCTCTGCTCGAAGGGTGGGATCCAACAGGCCTGAACCAGGAACAAATCCAAAAAAGTTAGCCATCCCCGCACACAGGGGTATATCCTCCGGTCACTGGGCAATCAAGAAACGAACTCCATTTAATTCATTGCCGTCCGGACTCCGTAGCTAACCCCAGCTTCGGTTCCATCGCGAGCACATCCGTCGTTTACTTCCCCACTTCCCCAAGGAGATCACCATGGCATCTGTACTCATCACCGGAACCAGCAAAGGCATCGGCCTTGAAACAGCACTAGCTTTCGCGCGCGCGGGCCACACCGTCTACGCCACCATGCGCAACCCCGCACGCTCACCGGAACTTGCCCAGATTGCGGCCGGCGAAAAACTGCCCATCCACATCTCCACCATGGACGTTGACTCCGACAGCTCTGTCACATCCGCCATCGCCGCAATCCTCGCAACTCACGGCACAGTCGACATCCTCGTCAACAACGCTGGCATAGAGCGTGCCGGCTCCGTTGAAGAGCTACCCTTCTCCGACTTTCGCGACTGCATTGAGACAAACTACTTCGGCACGCTACGCTGCGTCCAGGCGCTCATTCCCCACATGCGTCAGCGGCGTAGCGGATGCATCATCAACATCACCTCTATCGCCGGCCGCCTCGCCGGCCCTCCTCTCACCCCGTACATGGCTTCCAAGTGGGCAGCGGAGGCGCTCAGTGAATCATTGGCTGGTGAGCTAAAGCCTTTCAACATCCGAGTGGCAATCGTCGAACCCGGCATCATCGACACTGCCATGGCGCGCCGCATCTCACAGCCCGAGGGCAGTTCCGCCTATCCTCACAGCGCCCGCTTCGGCGCTATGTTCGCTGACTCGCTCCAGAACCCCGTCCCGCCTGCACTCGTCGCCCAAACCATTCTTCAAATTGCTGAAAGCGGCAGCGAACAACTTCGCTACCTCGTCGGCCCCGACGCAGCGCCCTTCATCGAGTGGCGCAGAAGCATGTCCGATGAAGAGTGGCGCGATCTCAACGCCGCCGACGACCAGACCTTCTTCGCCCGCATGCAAAGCGCTTTCGCACCCGAGCCGGTCTCCGAAAGCTGAGAACGACTGAACCCGCTCAACATCACAGTGTGTCATCCCGCTGTAGCAGATTGGGACCTCGCGCAGTCTTTTTGTGCGGGGTCCGAGTAGGGAAAGAACTGCTTACAATTCTTAGCGCATACCAGATACTCTCACTTTGATTTTTCAAGAATCCTCAAACAAGCAACCCCCTTCACTTCCTAAAACACCCTTCAAATATTGTGGAGCAATACATAGATCATCCGCATTATGTTTGAGTTCCGTAAGACAACTGAACGATATGGAAAAATAAAAATCTCATTTTCGCATATTGACAATGGTCGGACAATCCGACTAATATCCTCGGCGTTGAAGAACTCTTCCCCAATCCAAATTAGTTTGATTAGCAAGATTCCCCAAGGCCCATCACTAAGTTAAGACCAGAAAGATCGCTCATTGAGCTCGGCATGTGCAATTGGAAGGGGCCTTAGTGCCCGTCAACGCCAATAACGAGAAATGGGAGGTTCCATGGCACGCAACTTTCTTTCACAGCGAATATTCAGGTTCGCAGCGGCAGCTGCATTCCTGGTGACAAGCACATTGCTCCTGACGCCACGGGGAGCATGGTCACAGGAAAACTCTGCCACGTTATACGGAAACGTGACCGATCCTTCAGGAGGAGTCATTCCGGGAGCGAGTGTGACGCTCACCAAGCAGGACACCCAAGCGACGATAAAGAAGACCACGAGCGGCACCGGAGACTTCACCTTCACCTTCGTTCCGATTGGAACGTATTCGCTCAAGATTGAGGCCAGCGGCTTTGCAACATATGTCGCCAACGGCATCACCCTGACGGCAGGCCAGCAGATCAGGCAGACCTACAGCCTGCATCTCGGTGAGACCAGTCAAACTGTTACCGTCACGGCCAGCGTTCCGTTGATCAATACTGTTTCAGCGCAACAGATTCACGCCTTCCAGCAAACTGAGATCAGGCAATTGCCATTGCTCAACCGCAATATCAGCAACCTCTTGTCAATTGGCGCCGGAGCTAGTCAATACTCGGCATCTCAGGGAGGCGTCCAGATGAATGGAGTCGGAATCCAGGGGACACGGTACACCGTTGACGGAACCAACTCCAGCGGGAACCTCGAAGGAAGTGCTCTTTCGGCATGGGGCGCGCCCAATCTGATCGATCTCATCAGTCTTGAAGGCGTTCAAGAGGTCAGTACTGTCAAGGGCGTTGTTCCCGCCCAATACGCAGACGCCGTCGGAGGCCAGGTGAATGTCATCATGAAATCCGGCACGAATCAATGGCATGGCAGCGTCTTTGAAAATAACCAGGTCAGCGCTCTCAATGCTCGGTACCAACGCGCGAGCAGTAAGCCCCGCTTGACTTTCAATCAATTTGGCGTATCCCTCGGTGGACCGATCAGGAGAAACAAGATCTTCATCTTCGGAGACTATGAAGGCTACCGCCAGAGCCAAGCTCAATTCATTGAGGGCAACGTTCCCACCGACGCAACTCGCCAAATGTTGTTGAACGCGGTTCCGGAATACAATCTCGCCTTGCAGGAATTTCCATCGCCCAATGGCACCGTGGTTCCGGGCTCATACACGGGAAGCTACAGCACCACCAAACGCGCACTCCGGAATGACAACCACTTTGATGCAAAGCTGGACGTCATGCTGGCAAGGTCAGACCGTCTTTCCGTCAGCTTTAGTCGAGGTAATCCTTACCAGCTGAGTCCAAGGATCTATCTCGATGACGATCGAGTTTCGACCAATCCGATGTACCGCGGCAATGTCAGCTTCATCACCGGAGGACCTCACTGGACGTCTGAAACACGATTTGGCTTCAATCGGCCCGACCAGACTCGTCTGGACGGATACTTTGATAAGAAGGACCCAAACAATCCAAACGAGTCAGACTTCGCATTCGGCCGACGACTCCCTAATCTCAATACGACCCTTGGGTTCAGTGGACCGGGGGGCGAGGTATGGATTGAATCTGGTTACAACTTCGAGCTTGGCGAGAACTTCGCACTCGAGCGGGGCCGCCATTCACTCAAGTTCGGTGGCGATTATCAACACACCAACGGAAACCGAACGAACCCACAGGTCCCGGATATTAACTACGCGACACTAACCGACTTGCTGAATAACACTCCCAGCCAGGCGGAGGCCTCCTTTGGACAGGGCGTATTCGCCGGGCATCTCAGCGAATTCGGTTTCTTTCTCCAGGATGATTGGCGCGTTACTCCAAAGCTCACTCTGAACATGGGCCTGCGATACGACTTCTACTACGCCCTGAAAGTCGACGGTACCATAGCAGACCCAACGGCAGGCATATATAACCCCAGCTCTCTCAGCATGGATGGCAACTTTAACGTGGGTCCCATACGCCCGTTGGCCAGTATCTACAACAACGACCCCAACAACTTCGGTCCAAGGTTTGGCTTTGCTTACAACCCGGATGGTATGGGTAAGACATCCATTCGCAGCGGGTTCAGTATGATGTTCACCAGTCAAATGCCGGGCGCGATGTGGGCCGGCGCTCAATCAGATCGGAGTATTCCCTTCCGGGATTTCTTTACCGCTAATCAGGTGGCAGCGGCTGGACTAAAGTACCCGATTTACAACAGTGACATGGCTGCCCTGGAACGGAGTCTGGCCCTGCAAAGCGGAAACCAAAGAGTGGCAGCGTTCACAATTTTCGACACGAATCTGAAAAATCCCTACACCATGCAGTATGTGTTGTCGATCGAACATCAGTTGAGTCCGCACATGATGTTCTCTACCGCGTTTGTTGGGACGCGAGGGGTCAAGCTTCTTGAGTGGCGGTGGGCGAACCAGGTTCGACCCGATGGCACCATACCTAATCCCAACTTGAGCCGCGCTTACTACGTCGATAATTCACAAACGTTGAGTTACTACGGTTGGCAAAACACTTTCAAGAAGCACTTCTCCAACAATCTGAGTTTCGATGTCAACTACACCTATTCAAAGTCACTTTCTACCGAAGGTGGAGACGTCGGCGCTTACTACCAGAACGGAGTCGACACCAGGAACCAGGACTTCTTTAATCCAAGAGCCGATCGTGGCCCTTCTGCCGGAGACATGACCCACAGCTTCAATTCCGACCTGATCTACCAGTTGCCTGAATTCAGAAGCATCAGTAATTCCTTTGTGCGCCAGACTGTCGGCGCATGGCAGATGTCCGGCATCTTCTCAGCGGGCAGTGGTCAACCCATTTACCTTTCTCAGCCGGCATCGAACCTGGGGCAGCGCCCGGATTATGTTGGAGGAGCGCCATACCTTTCCAACTACAGAGACACTCTTCAATATCTCAACCCAGCAGCTTTTGCAGCGGTTCCCCTGTCCCCGACTGGTGGCGCCGCAATCCGGCCAGGCAATGCAACACCCGGTGGGTGGCGGTTGCCGGGCCAATGGAATCTCAATTTCAGCCTTGCAAAGAACTTTGCACTCCGGGAAGCTGCAAAACTGCAGATTCGTATGGAAATGCTGAATGCGTTCAATCACACAAATCTTACAGGGCTCAGGACCAACATCACCGATCCCTTTTTCGGTCAGCTCAGAAGCACCGCGGGAGCCAGAATTATCCAGTTGAACGCAAGACTGACTTTTTGATCCACAGTCCGACATAACCTGCGGCTACCCCATCCTTCGAGCGCTCTCTGCTTGAAGGATGGGGGCACCACAGCCCCAACCTCGACACCGCTTTAAAGATCCCTTTCCATGCCGACATGCTTTGATGGTCGCGCAATCCATTCATACGCACGACACCGCTTTCCGCCGCATGCAGCACACCGAACGGATATGTTATGGTGTGTGGCCTGAGCCGGAATGCGTCCCCGCAAGTCCCAGGCTTTTCTGTTCCCACCTTTTGGAGGATTGATGTTTCGTCGCGAATTCCTTAAGACACTCGCGCTGGCGGCCCCCGCCGGCGCTCTGGCCCCTTACTCAAAAACCTTCGCTCTGGAGAATCCAGCTCGCGCCGCAGTCCCTTACTTCTTCGATCTGGCTGCTCAGGAACGCAAGCGGGTAAAGATCACCGACGTCAAGGTGATGCGCCTCAAAATGAGCCCGGGCGCACATGAGATGCCTCTGGTCAAAATCGAAACCGATGCAGGCGTACATGGAATCGGCGAGTGTCATCACGATGTCACCGGCCTCGGAGCGAAAGACACCGTCCTTAACGCATTCCGCGAGATGCTCATCGGTCAGGACCCCTTCGACATCGACAAGCTGACCACGCAGATGGCATGGAGGACCTCGTATTGGGGTGGTTATCACGGCCCCGGAATGCATGCCGTCACAGGTTGCGAGGTTGCGCTTTGGGATCTGACCGGTAAGCTGCTTGGATTGCCCGTGCGCAAGATTCTCGCCGGCGGCGCATTCACTGACAAGGTTCGCGCCTATTGGACCAGCCAGCCGCGCAATCCTCTTGACCCCGCTTCATGCAAGGAGTGGGTGGACTACATCAAAGGCTCGGTCCAGAAGTGGACCGCCGCCAAGTGCCACAGGATTCTGAGGCGGCCCGGTGGAGAAGCCTTGAATCGCGAGTTGACCAACCAGGAACTCGACGTGCTGGTCCAGGAATACACCAACATCCGCGAAGCCGCCGGGCCTTACTTCGAAATCGCCGTGCACTTCCACTGGGAGCTCGATTACATCAATGCCCTGCGTGTCGCCCGCGCGCTTGAAAAGATTCGCCCCTGGTGGATTGAAGATCCCATGCCACCGAACTATACAGACCAGTGGGTCAGGCTCACCGCTGCGTCGCCTTCTCCCATCCTCACCGGCGAGAATCTCTACACCCGTCGCGATTTTCTGCCGTTCATCACCAACGGCGCCGTGGACATTATTGAGATCGACATCTCCATGGCCGGCGGACTGCTTGAAGCCAAGCGTATCGCCGACCTGGCGTACGTCTACAACATCCCGGTCGCCACCCACAACGTGATGGGCCCGGTGGCCACCATCGCCTCGGCCAACTGCGCAGCCGCCATGCCTGACTTCCTTGGACACGAAACATTCGACTTCAAGACCGGCCGCAGAGCCGGCGAAACAGATGTCATCACGTATGACCGCGAACTGATCAAGGACGGCTACATCCAGCTCTCCGACAAACCGGGCCTGGGAGTCGAAATCAACAAGGACGTAGCCATGAAGCACCTGATGGAAGGAGAAACCTGGTGGGGCTAAACGGTGCCCCATCCTTCGAGTACCCTTCCTCGAAAGATGGGACGCCACAGACCTCAATAGACCTCACCTCGTGACTAATCTTTCGCGCCGCAGGCGCAGAGCATATTAGCCCCGCATGCCACACGTGTTTGACCGCAATCGGCTCAATCGATAATTCTGCGCACTGCAGATTCAATTGAAGCCGGGAATTCAATCGTCGGGTAATACGGCGGAAATCCTCGTTGATCCTTATCGAAGGGAGCGATCCCCGTAGTGTTCACGTACCAATGGAGAAGTTGCTGCTGCAACTCGCTTTGAATTTCCATGACTTCCCTGTCTCCAAAACGGTTATGGAGCTCCTGAGGATCGTCCTTGTATATATAGAGTTCGCTCTGCCCTTGTGGACGGCTGACAAGTTTGTAATCGTGAGTTCGAATCATGGCTGCCCTACTCACGGTCTGCGGTTGGGTACACTCCAGATTCACCTTGGGATAGTAGAGAGCGCCGGGCGGTTGGTTGTCCTCAAAACACTGCGGTTCATACTCGTTGTAGCCGCCCTCGGCAAAGGCCGCGCGCTTGGCGTCTCCGGCATGCCCCTGAATCTGGGGCATCAGGCTGCGGGCAAAGTGAGTGTGTCTAGCCTTCGCGCCGGCAAGATCAAGGCAGGTAGCCATTACGTCGTATAACTCCACCATATTTTCAGAGTTATGACCGCTCACGCCCCCCGGAACGCGGGCGATGACCGGAACATGCGTGAGAACATCTTCAAGCGCGCTCGGCCACTTTTCAACCAGACCATAATCGCCTGCATAATCGCCGTGGTCAGAAAATACCAGGACTGCCGTATCTTGGTCGTGGTTTGTTCTCTCAACCGCCTCAAGCAGCTCTCCCAGCAGCCAATCGCTGTAACTGACCATTCCGTAATAGAGAGCGCGCGCCTTGCGAAAAGTATCTTCTGGCATGCGGTCCAAGCCATAATCTTTGCGAATAGCTTCCATGTAACTTGGCCTTCGTGGAAGATTATGCGGCCGTAGTCCGTGAATATCCGCGGGGCTGTACATCGAATAGAAATCCTCAGGCGGCGCATAGGGCGGATGTGGCGAAATCAATGGCAGAAAGATGCAGAAAGGCCGATCCGTCTCTTTTCGATTGAGTATGCTGATGGCGGATTGGATATGACCATACTCAGCGGTCTTTCTACGATCGCCTGCTTGTGGCCCGATAAACGAGTAAAGATTCGGATTCGCCGTTCCAGGTGCCGGCGCCGTCGGGCGTTCTCCCGGAGTCGCGCCTGACGCCGCTTCTGGATAATTCCACATGGTCACGCTGTCACAAAAGGATTCCGCGGCCAGTGCATCGTTCTTGCCATACCAGAACACGTCATATCCAGCCTCGCGAAGGTAGCGAAACAAATTCGGCTCATCGGGACGCAGGAAGTAAAACAGGCTGCGATGACCGCGCACGCTCGTCGGCCAGCCGGTCAATAAGCTGCATCGCGAAGCGCCACAAACCGGATACTGCACGTGGCAATTCGAAAAACGCGTTCCTTCCTGAGCCAGCTTGTCAAAATTGGGCGTGCGAGTAAGCTCATTGCCAAAGCAATGCAAAGCATCCGCTCTCAACTCGTCCGGCATAAAGAGAATCAGATTTGGTTTGCTCTTGATTGCGCGCGATGAAACTCCCTGCGTCGTGTCCTCCTGTCCAACCGCGTTCGCAGCCGGTGTAGCCGAAAGAGTTGATGCCAGCCCTCCGATGACCGCCGCCCCTGAAGACCCTAGAAAGCCACGTCGCGTTACGCCTTTTTCAGCCATATCAATGCTCCTGTTCTTTCGACAGCCTGTTCGATGGTCCCGGGAAGAAGTATTGAGGATACATCAAGATAAAGCGTGCGCCCCAGGGCCGGACTCTCAGGTCTGGAATTTCACAATTTCACATAGAACTGATGTACCAAAAAATCAACGTTCAGCTATCGATAGAACCATAGCCCAAATCGACTCCCAATCAACACAAAATCGTCGATTTCACTACGCGCGCTTCTGCAATTCCTTCGGCCGCAACTCTCCGTCAACTTCCTTCCCCAATGCCACCACAAACGGCGGCAGTGTTTCAATATCTGCAACCGACGTGCGGAAGTTGACGATGCACGAACGCAACGCATACTTCCCTTCCACCACCGCATTCGAAAGATAGAAAGCTCCGCTCGCCTGCAACCTCGTCAGCAACTCCAGGTTCAGGTCGTCGAGATACTTATCCACCGCTTCGCTGCCGGGATTCAGATCTGCCGGCACAAAACGGAACGTTGTAATGCTGAGCGACTGCGTAAGCGCTTCTAGTTCGCCGTAGTCCGTGAGCTTTCGATACAGCATGCGGGACAATTCGCAATCGTCGGAGATCATCCGCACATATCCCTCGCGCCCCGCCTGCTGCAGCGCCAGCCAGACTTTGAGCGCGCGCGAACTGCGCGAGTTCTCCGGCCCCAGGTCGAAGTAATTCGTGGCCTCTTCTCCAAAGTGATAGTAGGCGGGATGATACGAGAACGCATCGCGCAGCTTCTCGGCATTGCGCACCAGCGCACAGCCGGCCTCGAGCGGCGCATACAGCCACTTGTGCGGATCAACAGCCACCGAGTCCGCTTCGTGCAATCCCACAAACTCTGCAGGAGCATCGGGCAGCACCGCCGCAAGCCCTCCATACGCGCCGTCCACATGAAACCATAAGTCGAATTCGCGGCACACCGCAGCCACTTCCGCCAAAGGATCCACTGCGCCCGTGCTCACGGTGCCCGCCGTTCCAGCAACCATCATCGGCCTGTCGCCCGCAGCAATGTCGCTGCGTATCTGCTCGCGCAGCACGGCAACGTCGATGCGAAACTTGCTGTCGGTCGCAATCCAGCGAATCGAATCGGTGCCCATGCCTGCGATATCCGCCGCCTTTTGAATCCACGTGTGCGTCTCTTTCGAGCAGTAAACACGCAGTTGTTTGCCGCCGATGCCCCTGGTGCGCACATCCCATCCGGCCTTTGCCTGGCGCGCCGCGAGGAAACATACGATGTTTGCCATGTTGCCGCCGCTTACAAACAGACCGCCGCAATCCGTGGGGTAGCCGATCATCTCCGCGACCCAGCGAATCGTCTGTCCTTCAATCTCGCTCGCCATCGGCGACAGCAGCCAGGCACCCACATTCGGATTCATCGCGGAGGCAAGCATCTCACCAAGCGCGCCGATGGGCGCAGGCGACGACGTGACATATCCCCAGAAGCGCGGATGTCCGTTGAACAGAGAGTGCTCGCTCATGAGATCGGTGGCGGTGTTCAGCAACTCTGCGGCATCGGCACCCTGCTGCGGCAGAGTGCGATCGGCCTTGAGCACTTTGCGCACCACCGCGGGTGGCTCCGCGGGAGTCACCGGGCGCTTGGGAAGCGACTCAAGAAAACCGGCGATGCGCTCGACAAGCTGCGTGCCAAGCTCCCTGAACTGCTTGGCATCCATTTCAAGCGGCGACATACGCTCATTTGCATTTACTTCACCCGCCATATTGTCCTCACCTAAACACTCACATTATCGCTCGCCTGTCATCGCGATGCTCGGTGGCCGTCGTCTTCTTGTGTCCTCCATTCATCTGCCGGTGGTAAAATCGGCATCTCCAAAAGGAGGAGGTCTATGGGAAAGCGCTACAACAACATCCTTGAAACCGTCGGGCACACTCCCGTGGTGCGGATCAACCGCCTCGCGCCGCCCGGCATCAACCTCTACGTAAAAGTCGAAGCCTTTAATCCCCTGGGCTCCGTGAAAGACCGCCTCGCCCTCGGCGTCATTGAAGAGGCAGAGAGAACCGGCAAACTCAAACCCGGACAAACCGTTATTGAGGCCACCAGCGGCAACACCGGAATCGGCCTTGCCATGGTCTGCGCGCAGAAGGGTTACCCACTCGTCATAACCATGGCCGAACCCTTCAGCGTAGAGCGTCGCCGCCTCATGCGCTTCCTCGGCGCCAAGGTCATCATCACCCCCGCCTCTGCCAGAGCGGTTGGAATGGTAGAGAAAACAAAAGAGCTCGCGGAGAAGCATGGATGGTTCTTCACGCGTCAGTTTGAAAATGAAGCCAACCCAGACATGCATTCCCGCACAACCGCGCGAGAAATCATCGACGATTTTGCCGGCGAAAAGCTTGATTACTGGGTCACCGGATTCGGCACCGGCGGAACACTGAAGGGTGTTTCACGCGTGCTCGCGAAGGAGATGCCTGACACCAAGATCGTAGTCTGCGAACCCGATGAAGCTCCCATGCTCTCAAGCGGAGATAAGCAAAAGCAAAACGCAGATGGTACGCCTGCCGAAGGGCACCCCGCCTGGAAGCCGCATCCCATCCAGGGCTGGAGCCCGGATTTCGTTCCCAAGCTCACGGTCGACGCCGTAGACATGAAGGTCATCAGCCAGATAGTTCGCATTCCAAATGCTGAAGCCATCCGCTACAGCAAGGAGCTGGCCAAGAAGGAAGGCATCTTCGTCGGCATCTCCTCAGGCGCTACTTTTGCAGGAGCGTTGAAAGTGGCTGCAGAAGCGCCTAAGGGTTCAACGATTCTGTGCATGTTGCCGGATACGGGCGAGCGTTATCTCAGCACGCCTCTCTTCGCAGATATCTCCATCGATATGAATCCGGAAGAGGTAGAGATTTCGCATTCCACGCCCAGCTGCTGGCTTCCAGCTCCGCAGTAAATCAAGCCGACAGAATTAACTAACCTTTCATCTCCGGGTCTCTCTTCCGAGACCCGGATGCACTTACCTGATGCCAAGCCGATGCGTCGAACTGGTGTGATCAATTGAGCACACGTTCTCGATTGGCTGTGGCAATCGACATCATTGACAACTTCTCTCATCCGGCTCCGAACCAGCCTCCTATACTTAAAGAGCCGGAAAGGTTCAGTTAGGTAAAGGAGACATCATGTCCAGCGAATCAAAGTGCCCGTTCACGGGCGGAATGCTCAAGCACACCTCCGCGGGAGGTAAAGGTAACCGGGACTGGTGGCCCGATCAGCTTAATCTCCAAATTTTGCACCAGCGCTCGTCGCTCTCAAACCCTATGGGTGAAGATTATAGCTATGCCAAGGAATTCAAAAGCCTAGACCTCAACGCACTTGTTAAAGACCTCACTGCCCTCATGACCGACTCGCAAGACTGGTGGCCCGCCGACTTTGGTCACTACGGCGGCCTCTTTATCCGCATGGCATGGCACTCCGCCGGAACGTATCGCATCCACGATGGACGTGGCGGTGGTGGACGCGGCTCACAGCGTTTTGCGCCGCTCAACAGCTGGCCTGACAACGTGAACCTCGACAAAGCGCGCCGCCTGCTTTGGCCCATCAAGCAAAAGTACGGCCGCAAAATCTCGTGGGCCGATCTCATGATTCTTGCAGGCAACGTTGCTCTGGAGTCGATGGGCTTTAAGACCTTCGGCTTCGGTGGCGGCCGCGAAGACATCTGGGAGCCAGAGCTCGACGTTGACTGGGGTCCCGAGGCCACATGGTTAGGCGATGAACGCTACAGCGGTGATCGCGACCTTGCCAATCCGCTTGCCGCTGTTCAGATGGGACTCATCTATGTGAACCCTGAAGGCCCCAACGGCAACCCCGATCCTGTTGCCGCCGCGCGCGATATCCGCGAGACGTTCGCACGCATGGCTATGAACGACGAGGAAACCGTGGCCCTCATCGCCGGCGGACACACCTTTGGCAAGACCCACGGCGCCGGCCCTGCTACTCACGTTGGTGCTGAGCCTGAAGCAGCTGGTATTGAGCAGCAGGGACTCGGCTGGAAGAGCGACTTTGGTTCCGGCAAAGCCGGCGACGCCATCGGCAGCGGCCTTGAAGTTATCTGGACCAAGACGCCGACCAAGTGGAGCAACAACTTTTTCGAGAACCTCTTCGGCTTTGAATGGGAACTCACCAAGAGCCCGGCGGGCGCGCACCAGTGGAAGCCGAAAGGCGATGCCGGTGCTGGCCTGATCCCCGACGCTTTTGATCCGAAGAAGAGCCACCAGCCGACGATGCTCACCACCGACCTGTCGCTGCGGTTCGACCCGGCCTACGAAAAGATCTCGCGCCGTTTCCTCGAACACCCCGACGAGTTTGCCGACGCCTTTGCGCGCGCATGGTTCAAGCTCACGCATCGCGACATGGGCCCAATCTCTCGCTATCTCGGCCCACTGGTGCCAAAAGAGCAGCTCATCTGGCAAGACCCGGTCCCAGCCGTCGATCACGAGCTGATCAACGACAAGGACGCTGAAGCGCTGAAGGCCAAGGTGCTCGCCTCGGGCCTTTCGACCTCCGAACTCGTTGGCACTGCGTGGGCTTCGGCTGCATCTTTCCGCGGCAGCGACAAGCGCGGAGGCGCCAACGGCGCACGCATCCGCCTGGCTCCGCAAAAGGACTGGGAAGTAAACCAGCCCGCGCAACTGGCAAAGGTGCTCGCAAAGCTTGAAGCCATCCAGAAGGAGTTCAACGCCTCGGCTGGCAAGAAGAAGGTTTCGCTCGCCGATCTCATCGTGCTCGCAGGCTGCGCGGCGGTGGAGTCGGCTGCGAAGCAAGCCGGACACGACGTGAAGGTTGCCTTTGCGCCGGGCCGGACCGACGCTTCACAGAAACAGACCGATGCTGACGCGTTCGCAGTGCTTGAGCCGCGCGCCGACGGCTTCCGTAACTACGTCAAGAAGGGAATGGAGTCCTGCGCGGCCAATATGCTTCTGGACAAGGCGCAACTGCTCACCCTCACCGCTCCGGAGATGACCGTGTTGATTGGCGGCATGCGCGCTCTTGGCGCAAATTTCGGCGGGTCACAACACGGCGTCTTCACCAAGAAGCCCGGCGTTCTCACCAACGACTACTTCGTCAATCTGCTCGACATGCGCACCAAGTGGGCACCGTCGGCAAAGGACGAAAACGTGCTGGAAGGACGTGATCGCAAGACCAACGAGCTGAAGTGGACTGGGACAGTTGTCGATCTGGTCTTCGGTTCGAACTCGCAGCTTCGCGCACTTGCTGAAGTGTACGCAAGCAGCGACGCGCAGGGAAAATTCGTGCAGAAATTCGCAAGCGCGTGGTCAAAGGTAATGAGCCTCGACCGCTTCGACCTTGCCTGATCTCATGCATCAGACCTGAATCTCTGACGTAAATTGAAGGACGCCCAATTGGGCGTCCTTCCTTCTTGCGGTTTCAATGCGCAAGGGATGTGCGAAGTAATCCGGTTCACGCTTGCGGCGCTGTCTTGGCGATCAAGACGCCGAGCGCGCAGCTGGCCATCCGCGCCAGTTCTCCGTCTGCACGGCTGGTGAGCACAACCGGCACCTTGGCTCCCACTACAACGCCCGCGGCCAATGCGCCGGCCAGGTACTGCAACTCCTTGAACAGGATGTTCCCTGCTTCCAGATTGGGAACCATGAGCAGATCCGCATCGCCTGCTACGGGCGACGTGATCTTCTTGATGCGCGCGGCTTCACTTGAAATTGCATTGTCAAAAGCCAGCGGGCCATCGACAATCGCGCCCGTAATCTGGCCGCGGTCCACCATCTTGCAGAGCGCCGCGGCATCGAGAGTTGACGGAATCGCAGGATTTACCGATTCCACCGCCGACAGGATCGCCACCTTCGGATTGGTGATCCCAATGGCATGTAACATGTCGATGGCGTTCTGCAGAATGTGTATCTTGGTTTCAAAATCGGGCTGGATGTTAACAGCCGCATCAGTCACAAATAAGGTCTTGTGATACGACGGGACATCGAGCGCGAACACATGGCTGATACGCCGGCCGATTCGCAATCCGCCCTCGCGCGAAACCACTGCGCCCATCAATTCATCCGTGTGCAAGGATCCCTTCATCAGCATCTGCACTTCGCCCTTGCCTGCCAGTTCGACGGCTTTAACGGCAGCGGCCCGGCTTTCGCCAATGTTGATGATCTGAGTGGAGCCGAGATCGAGCTGCAACGTCTCCGCAACTGCACGAATCTTCGCCTCGGAGCCGACCAGAATCGGCTCGATCAGCTTGTCCTTGAAGGCCTGCATCGCTCCGCCAAGAGAGACTTCATCGCACGGCCATGCAACAGCGGTCCTCACCGGCGGTTTCATATTGGCGCGTTCAATCAGGCCCAGGTAATGGCGGTACTGATTGTTCACAATCACCTGCGGCAGCGGCAGCGTCGTCCAGCGCGCCTTCGCCGTGGGCGCCAGCAGCTCAGCGGTTCCAGAAAATACATTTGAACCGTCGTCATTCTTTCCCATGCAGTCGAAGGTGATCTTTTTCGTCGCGTCGTCTTTGGCTGAAACCTTCACGCTGGCCAGGAGACGGTCTCCCACGCGGATGCGATGGTAGAAGGTGAGACATACGCCCGTAAGCGTGCATCCGGGCCCGGGAATATTCATGCTGAACAGACCGGAAATCAGCGATGCACACCACATGTTCGGCCCGTTCGGCGGTACGCCTCCCGCACGCCGCATCTGCTCCTCTACGTTCAAGACGGCATGAAAGCCGGAGATAGAGGCAAACGCCATTGCGTCGTCGGTGGTAAACACATGTTCGGTCGTGGCTATGTCGCCTATGGAAATCTCTTCGTACGTCTTGCTCTCAATAAAGCCCAGATCCATACAGGTTCCTTCCTGTTCGAGGGCTGAAAATGTTCAGCCTCAATGTCATGGTATTGATCCAGGAGCGCAATTCAAAGTGATTGCAGTCACCTAATGAGAGACGGAATACCGCACTGAAGTACGCGCAAACGATCAGCATAATAGGAGAAAGCGCTGTAATCAGCTTATGAAATGGACGACGCCGCAGAATCATTTCAAGATCGAAGCCGGAAACTGACCGCCGTTCACTGACAACTGTCTCTTATCCCGCTGCCAGCCGGATGCGCTCGGGATCTTCCTCGACCTCGCCGCACTCTTCACCCAACCCGCCGTATCGGCGTTCGCGCCGTTGGAAGTCGGCGATGGCCTGGAGCAAGTGAATCCCGCGAAAGTCGGGCCAGTATCGGTCAGTTACATAGATTTCGGTATAGGCAATCTGCCATAGCAGGTAATTGGAGATGCGCATCTCGCCCGAAGTGCGAATCAGCAGATCCGGGTCGGGCATGTGCGATGTATATAGATGGCGGTGAATATCTTCTTCGCTGATGCGCTCGGCAGAAATGTTCTTTTGCTTCATCTCCGCCGATAGTCTGCGGAATGCGTCCACAAGCTCTGACCGGCCGCCGTAATTCAGAGCAAGCGTCAGTGTGGTACCGGTATTGCGCGCGGTTGCTTCGGCCGCCCAGGCCATCCTTTCCTGCACATCGGGGGCAAGGTCGTGCGTCCGGCCAATGTAGCGGATGCGCACGTTGTTATCCATCATTCGCTGCAGGTTGCTCTCAAGATAGCTCTTCAGCAGCCGCATCAGAAAACTGACTTCAGCCCGCGGACGGCGCAGATTGTTCTCAAGAGAAAACGCGTAAAGCGTGAGCCACGGCAATCCGATACGTGAGGCCGTCTCCGTAACCAGTTGAACGCTTCTGGCGCCCTGCTGGTGGCCAAGAAATCGCTTCAGAGAGCGCTGCCCAGCCCATCGGCCATTGCCATCCATAATGATGGCAACGTGCTCGGGCAAACGCTCCGGCTTCAGCGCCGAATAAACGGCGCGCTCCTCATCAGAGAGCTCATGAATGCGTAACGTGGCGGAAGGATACAAAGAAATCGCCTCTGTTCTACATTACACTTGCGGCTCGCGGGCTTGCTCAGTGCAGCATAGGAAAATCGACGGCCGCCGGATGGCGCACCGCTACTAAAGGGTGAGTTATCCGCGATTCTTTCAACCTTCAACCGCGTAAATCTCAGATCTTGCCGCAGCCGGCTAACACAATCGAACCTAGCATATGCCTCCGCTGGCCGCAATTGCACCCCTGGGGAGAGGCAAGTCCACCTGCACAAACCTGTTAAACGCAGAATGAACCGCACTCCGAACCGAGGTGCCGAGGCGCGGCCATCGCGCCGGAGTGGCGCAAGGGTCGCGGCTGGCAAAAAGGCTTTCGCGTGCTTCTAGGCGGTCCGGCGGCGGCCTGAGGCTGAATCCCGCACCGCACCAAGGAACAGCGTGCGCTGCAAAGGCTCCAGCTGAGGCAGCAGGGCGGCAACCTCGGCCAAGAAGGGGTCGGCAAAGATTGCTGCCACCTCTTCTTCGCGGCGGCTACGAGCGTCCCGGACCAGATGGCACACTTCCACTTCCAGCGCCAGGGCCAACCGCTCCAGCGAGCCCAGCGTCGGGATCGCCTTGCCGTTTTCGATTTTGGAGATGTAGGTGCGGGGTACCTGCATTCTTGATGCAAGCTGCCGCTGGCTCAGGTGCCGGGCACGCCGGATCTCCCTTACCTGCCCCGCCACCTGCAAACCTGCCTCGGCGCATGCCGGAACCGGCGCACTGGTCACCAGCTGCGGAGCCATGGTGACCGGTTCCTCAACGTCCAGGGGGTGGTGGCATTTTCTGCAGAGTGAATTGGAAGTTCTATATTGCATGAGCCTGCAGTGCTCACACCGCACAACCTCGCGAGTGTCCACACTAATAGGAGTGGTTGCCATAGGCTGGGTGCGGAGCGCCAGAGCAGGGCCCCGGGGTGCCGTTTTCGCACCTCGATATGGCCTACTGTCGCGGATATGAACCATAATTGTCAAGTACAACTTAGGAGTCAAACAGAAGAATACCCTAGAAGTCCCTAACAAAACCAAAGAAAAACGAACCACAAGAATAAACATTGGAGTAACGAACATGAGCGACGTCAAGAACGAAATGTTTGGGCGGGAGCAGGCATGGGCTCTGCTGACCGAATGGACCCAGAACGAGAGTCTGCGCAAGCATGCCCTGACCGTGGAAGCCTGCGTCGTAGCCTACGGCGAAACAGAGGCCAATCGGTTAGGTTTCGGCGGCCGCGAACGGGAAGCCATGCTCCGACTCTACTCCACCACCGCGCTCCTCCACGATCTCGACTACGAGCGCCATCCCACTCCTGAGGAACATCCGTTCGTTGGTGTTAGAGAGCTCGAACGCCTGGGCTGGCCGCCGGAGATGCGCCACGCCATCCTCGGTCATGCGCAATACTCAGGCGTCCCCCGGGACACCCATCTGTCCAAATCCCTGTTCGCCTGCGACGAACTGGCAGGCTTCCTGACCGCCTGCGCCCTGGTGAAGCCTTCCAGATCCATTGCCGAGGTTGAGGCCGCCGGCGTGCGCAAGAAGCTAAAGGATAAAGCTTTTGCGCGTACCATCAATCGCCAGGATGTGATTCAGGGCGCTGAGGAGCTTGGCGTTGACCTGGAGCAGCACATCGCCTTTTGTATTTCCGCCATGCGGCGCAATTCCGCCGAGTTGGGTTTGTGAATCGCCTCTGACCTGATTTTGAGAAGCTGCCACCGAGAGGGTGCCAGCACGCATTGCAGGGGGCTTCAACCGGCTCTCACCCGAGAGGTAATACCACTAAAGTTGTAGCTTCAAAGAGGTTATCTGCGTAGATTCCTCTGGCGCGCGAGGCCCATCTGGGGGATGATGAATGCAACATTCGGTATTTTTCTTCCCTACTTTTCGTGGAGGCGTTGTCGGTATGCTGAAGATCTTCGGAAACAATTCGGGATTCGACTCCAGCACGCAGCACAATCAGATCTCCGGCTTCGACGCTGTTGAGGCGCTATACCAGCAGGAAATGCAGGCTAATCTGGCCGCCATGAGCAAGCAGCGCCAGAAGTCGCGGCGCTACGAGTCTGCTTCGTCGTGGCTGGAGTACTGGCCATTCGCGGTCGGCATCGCAATCAGTTGCTTTGCGCCGCAGATGCGCGATTTTGCCGAATCAGTCCGCCCCTGGGGCATGTGGCTGCTGTTCCCCTTCGCTGCAATGGCCAATCGACCCGAGATTTCAACAGGCAATCAGATCATCACCAACATGCCGCTGTTCTTCATGTACGCGCAGTTTCCCATTGAGGGATTGATTTCGCGCTTCGCCTTGCGCAAGCACGTCACCGTCCTTCGCGTGCTGGGACAGGTACTTTTCCTCCACTTCTTCGCATTAGCGGAGTTGTGGCTCCTCAATTCTCCGTTCGGCAAGTAGCCAGACACACAAATCCCCGCGCTAAGGTGCGGGGATTTGTGTGTCTGGGTAACTTCACTAGGCCGGATTCTTCGATCGTAGCTCCGCCACTATTTCGGCAGCAGCAATCCGGGCCTTCTCTTCCTGATCTGGCGGGAAGCTGATTGCGCCCACACGTGCGTGTCCGCCACCTCCGTAGCGCTCGCAAATCTGCGCCAGATTTACCATCTTTGCCGGGTCGACCTTGGTCCAGGGATTCGATCCAACCGCGACCTTGGTACGGAAGCTCGATTTTGACAAACCTATCGAATAGGTCGCCTGGGGATGCAGATAGTACGGGATGAACTTGTTAAAGCCTTCGAGCGGATGGTCGGTGATATCGAAAAAGATGGTTCCGTCGCGCTCCTCGGCCCGGCCACGAATCAGTTCCAGCGCCTCGCGATGACGCTCCAGCAGCGGTGGCAGCAGCGGCGCTACGAACGTCTGCTCCAGCACCTCTTTCAAAGGCATTTCGGTCAGCAGCGGAATCAAGCGCGGAATGAAAATCGGATCCTGGTTTGATTCGATGATCAGCGTGAGCTTCATGGCTGGCGCGGCCATTTCAACGGCAGCCTCTGCACTTTCATACTGTGCGCCGTCCACGATGTCGGCCCAGTGCACCAGATCCGCCACCGGAGCAACGTCAAACCCGAAATACGTTGAGGCAATGTGGGCGATGAAGCTTGTGCAGGACGTGTATTTCGGATCGAAGAACTTGTGTGCCGCGCAGTCCGGGTCCTGCTGGCAAGCCAGAAAGTGGTCGTGATCCTGCTGCGTCAGGAATGCGGATTGGTGGTGATCGAACCACCAGGTAATCTTCGGCGAAGCCGAGTACTTGAAGTCTACAATCGCGTTCTGGTCACCGGTAAACTCGCTCTCGTCAAAAAGAGCTCCCGCGCGATGCACCAGTCCGTGATACTCGTATTCGGCGGCTCTGTCGATGCGCTCGCGATGAAACCGCGTGAAGAGCGACGCCGAACATGCACCGTCAAAGCACTTGTCGTGATAGAAGACGCGAACCCGCAAGAACTGACTTCCTCCTGGGCCGGAATCTGCAACAGCCGGAACTGTTAAGCATCAAGGGAGCGGCCCGTTGTGTCAAGGTTTAGGTTGACAGGGGCTAGCGTAGCTGAATAGAGGCGCTCCGGAAAAGTGCGGGCATCGAGTCAGTTTGGACTGTGTTTGAAGCCCTTTCCCTTGTAGGATTATCCCAATAATCGACCAAAACTACCTCAGGAGAAACCATGGAGCCGGAAGATCAGTCCAATTTGAATGGCGAAGAGACCGTTGACTCTCCCGTCGCCGGCCATGGCCAAATGATTCCACCAGATTTTCCCGGCGGCGAGCCATCGTCACCCACGGCATTACAGATCGTGCAGACGGTCTTTATTGGCAAACAGGGGCTGCGCGCGGGGTGGTCGATTGCTATGTTCTTTCCCTTTTTCATCCTGTTTGGCACGGCTATCGGATGGTTGTTCGGACGGCTTCGTGTGCATTACCCCCAGGGGCAGATTACGGTTCGCGGAACCCTAACGAACGAGTTGGTCGCTGTACTTGGCTTGATTGGAGCCGCATGGATCGTCGCTCTCATCGAGCGGCGAAGCATTCTTGATTTCAACCTACGAGGCACGCGCCGTACCGCTAACTTTCTTTCCGGCATTGCAGCGGGGTTTCTGGCACTCTCGGCTCTGGTTGCTGCGCTCTGGTCGGGCGGATGGCTACATTTCGGTCCCGTCAGCCTCTCAGGAGCTGCCATCGCCAAGTATGCGCTTCTCTGGGGAATTACATTCCTGCTGGTCGGCTGCTTTGAAGAAGGCCTTGCCCGCTGCTACCTGCTATTCACACTCACCCGCGGCATCAACTTCTGGTGGGCAATTTGCATTCAGGCATTCTTCTGCGTCTCGCTCGTGACGCGCACTAAGGGCGAAGCTGCATGGGGCGTTTACGCAATGACCCTGCTGGGCCTGATTCCCTGCCTCGTGCTGTATCTCAAGCGCAATCCCAGCTCCGGTTTCTGGCAGGCCACCTGGGTAACTTCAACTCTGTTCGGATATATGCACGTGGGCAACAGCGGCGAAAACTGGATCGGCATCTTTGCCGCCGCAGCCATAGGCGTTGTGTTCTGTGTCAGCATCTGGCAAACCGGATCGGTATGGTGGGCCATCGGATGCCACGCTAGTTGGGACTGGGGTGAGACTTACTTCTATGGAACCGCCGATAGCGGCATGGTGGCGCAAGGCCATTACATGAGCGCCAGCCCGGCCGGCAGCGCATTCTGGAGCGGCGGCGCCAACGGGCCAGAGGGCAGTATTCTGGTGCTTGGCGCCATCCTGCTGCTTCTGCTTATCCTGCTGGTAATCCATCGGCGCAAGCCGGTTGGAGTTGAAGCATCTTTGCCGCTCAACGAGCTTCCTACCGTCTGATTCATTTCCTTCAAATCTGAATCAGCCTTCGGAAGCCTCGATCTTCAGAGTCCAGGCGTACTCGCATGGCCGGTTCGATGGCTGCTGAA
The DNA here is from genome assembly GCA_963832645.1 of uncultured Acidobacteriaceae bacterium. GTDB lineage: Bacteria > Acidobacteriota > Terriglobia > Terriglobales > Acidobacteriaceae > Telmatobacter. The sequence continues at coordinate 135,495 of CAWHUU010000010.1, read as the reverse complement.
AATTTTCAGGCAGCGTGATGGTGGTGCCGCTGGCCGAGTCGAACTTCCACGGCAGGTCCTGCTTCACGCCCAGGAGCGAAACTTTCGATCCACTCTTTGGCTGAACTGTTTTCAGCGTAGTTTGACGGCCGGGCCACTCGGTAAGAATTGCGTACACAAATCGCTCGTCCTTGGTGCGCGTGTAGCGCAAGTTATCGCCTTCAGACCATAGCGTTCCCGCACGCGGACGTGTTGCATAGATTGCTTCGCCGTTCACTTTCAGCCAGGTTCCCGCACCTTTCATCTGCCGAAGCGCCTCGGGATGAAACTCCCCATGTGCACTGGGACCTACGCCAACCATGAACCCGCCTCCTTTGGCCACCACATCGGCCAGGTTGCGCACGATCCATTGGGTGCCCTTGTAGTTAGCAGGTACGGGATCGTAGGAGAAGTCCGTACCCAGCGGATAGATGGTGAACCACGGCTTGTCTGAGGCCTCTTTTGATCCAGGCACAACGCGCTCCGGCGTGTAGTAGTCGCCGTAGTTGCCAATGCCGCGATTACGCATCATCACGTCGGGTTGCAACTGGCGCATCAGCAGCAGAGTCTTGCGCATTTCCGGCCACACCCGCGGGCCCAGCCACATGTCCAGGCCAATCATGTCGACCTTGCCGTAGTTGGTCAGCAGTTCCAGCAATTGCGCGCGATGCCGTTTCATCATTCGCTTGACTTCCGCCTCGGTGGGATCGCGAACCACAACTGCGCGGTCGCCCAGGTGAGTCTTGGTAAATTTCACATCGTTCGGAGTCATCCATTCCGCTGAAGACGGAATCTGGAGAGGATGCGCCACATACGGACGAAAATCGGCGTCGTACCAATCGGGATGTGAGAAATAGAGATCGATTTTGATGTCGCGCTTATGCGCCGCGTCGCACAGTTCTTTCACCACATCGCGGCGGAATGGCGTTTCAATGATGGAGTAAGCCAGGTCGCAGTCCTCAAGACGCGGCCCGCCAGGCGCGGTCCAGTTGGCGCGGCTTTTCACTCTCGTCTTGGTGTCGAACATGGAAAAGCCTTCGTGGTGTTTTGTGGTGAATGCGAACATCTTCATGCCGCTCTCGCTAAAGGCATCCATCCACGCATCCGCGTCGAAACCGGTGGGGTTCCACGTCTTGTACAGGCTGTTGTAAGCCTGGCGGTCTTGAAGCGACATCGGCAGAAATGGCCACGACTCCGCTCCGCGATGCCAGATGGAATAGATGCCCCAGTGAATGCGAATGCCGAACTTCATATCGCGAAATGCTTCATAGGCAGCCGTCGAAGCCGAATGATATTCAACAATCGGGGTTGTTTCCACATACGCTGAATCGGCGGCAACCACCTTCGGAGGAAAACCACGGTAGATCTCCTGAGCCTGTCCGGGCACACGCAATGCTGAAGCAGCAGCAGCGGCGGCAGCCGATGCCATGAAGTCTCTCCGATTCATGATGAATTCTCCGAGGTAAATTTTGCGCACGATTAGGAGGCCGATCCGGCACGTTCCAATTTCCCTGACGATTGTAGCTCTGTGACTGCGGCCTGAGGAGGCGGCTACTTGGAGTTATTCTTGTGTTGAAGAGTGTCCACAATCCTCCCCATGCAAAGTACGATTACCCATCGTGTCTCCATTCTCGGTAAGGCCAAGCGGCGCTGGCAACGCATCCTGCTGCGCACCGTAATCGGATTTATCCTGCTCGTCGTTGTTGCCGTGATTTGCGGCGTTCTTTGGCTGCGCTCCGGCACAATTGCGTCCCTGCCACAGCTTGATGGCGATGTGCACCTGGCCAGTCTGTCCGCGCCGGTAAAGGTGGTGCGTGACGATCACGGCGTTCCTCACATTCAGGCCGCAACGCAGGAAGACATGCTGGTAGCGCAGGGATACGTAACTGCGCAGGATCGTCTGTGGCAGATGGACACCTACCGCCGCAACGCCGACGGCAACCTGGCGGAGATTTTGGGCCCTCCACTGGTAAAGCACGACGAGGCGCAGCGCGTGCTGCAGTTCCGCAATACTGCCCAGCGCATTTACGCGAACTTGTCCGGCGCAGACCGTGCGCGCCTTGACGGCTATGCGCGTGGAGTGAATCTCTTCATTACGCAAAGCGAGCAGACAAATACGCTTCCGGTTGAGTTCAAGCTGCTAGGCTACCGGCCGCAACCATGGACAGGAGTTGATTCAATCAGCGTAGGCATGATGATGGTGCAGATGCTGGATACGCACTGGCCTACTAAGCTTGCCCGCGCGCGAATTACCGACAAGTTGAACAACCCCAAGCTTGTTGCGGACCTCTATCCAGTTGGATCGTGGCGTGACCATCCACCGACGGGCATTCTGCTCGACCTGAGCCAACCGCACGCCGAACCGGTGGCGCCACTGGACGATGATGACGAGGATGACGGAGATGAGCCTTCCACGGCCAGGACCGTTCCTGCTCCGGGCGCTCTGCCTGCCGTTCCGGCTGATACGAAGGCGCTCTTGAAGCTGCTTGGGTTGCCTACCTGCGACAGCTGCGCTGCCGGCTCGAACAACTGGGTGGTAGCCGGCAATCATACGGCCAGCGGAAAGCCGCTGCTCTCGAACGATATGCACCTTAGCCTGACGGTGCCGAATATCTGGTACATGGCCGATATCAGCGCCCCCGGCATTCATGTAGCGGGCGTTACGCTGCCTGGGTTGCCATTTGTCGTGGCTGGTCACAATGAGCACGTAGCTTGGGGATTCACCGCGCTGATGGCTGACGTACAGGACCTCTACGAAGAGAAACTCGACGGCAAAGGCAACTACATGGACGCAAGCGGCACATGGAAGCCGCTGCAAGTGGACCATGAGGTGATTCACGTACGCGGTGGCCGTGATGTCACACTGAATGTCAACTTTACGGACCATGGTCCTCTGCTTAATCCGCTGCTGACCCGCGACAGTGCTCCGCTCTCGTTGCGCTGGACCCTCTACGACACTTCGCTGAATACAATTCCGCTTTATGAACTCAACACCGCATCGAACTGGCAGGAGTTTTCCGCGGCGCTGGCGACGTGGTGCTGGCCGACCCAAAACATCGTCTACTCTGACGACCAGGGACACATCGCATATCACGCCATCGGCCGCATTCCAATTCGCCCGGGAGGACTCATACCGGTTCCGATTGCGGACAACATGCTCGAGTGGCAAGGTTACATTCCGTTCGACTCGCTTCCGAAATCCGTCGATCCTCCTTCTGGATTTCTGGCCACAGCCAACTCACGCGTTACAACGGAGAGTTCGCCTTACCCAATCACGCTGGAGTGGACTGACCCCTACCGAATTGAGCGCATCTATAAATCGCTCGATGGGAGGAGCGGGCTCACTCCAAAAGATATGCTCGCTGTTCAGACGGATATTTACAGCGAGATGGACCAGGAGTTTGGGCAGCGGCTCGCCTACGCCATTGATCACACTCCCGGCGTGGATGCGCGCCTGAGCCAGGCAGCAGACCTCATGCGCAGTTGGGATGGCCGGTTGTCAACAGACTCTGCAGCCGCATCGCTCGTTACGGAAACCCGCTACGCGCTGTGGCCGATGATCCTGGAGCCCAAGTTAGGCAAGCTCGCCACCGATTATCGCTGGGAAGAGTCGAACTTTGCCGAAGAAGAGATCGTGATGAACGCCAAGGCTGACTGGCTCCCTCCCAATTACAAAAGTTGGAACGCGCTGCTTACTGACGCCGTGCGAAAGGCTATGGATACCGGCAATGCTCCAACCGATGTTTCGCAATGGAACTACGGAAGCTGGCATGTAGTTGACATTGAGCACCCGCTGGCCAAATTTCTGCCCATTATTGGGCGCATCGCCGGCACGGGCCCGCAGCCGCAAAGCGGTGATACGACCACCGTTAAGCAGGTGGGCCGTTCATTCGGTCCGTCGCAGCGCTTCACGATGGACTGGAGCAATGTTGACGGTTCGACTGAAAACATTGTCCTGGGTGAAAGCGGCAATCCCTACAGCCCTTACTTCCGCGACCAGTGGAATTTCTGGTACGGTGGCACCACATTTTTGCTGCCCTTCAACCCCGCCGCGGTTGCCGCGCAGGGCAGGCACATGCTTCGCCTCGTGCCATGAATCCCAAAAGACGAGGTCGCGATGAACGACGCGGCGCCGGTTTAGCGCGGTGTGCTAACGCTCACATGTACAGGCTAGTTTGAGCGAAGAAGACAGCAAGCTCGTTTATGATTGAGATAAATGAACGTCGACGTCAAATCTCTCCTGAAGGAAGGCGCGGAGCTAACCGACCGGGCGCTGGAAGAGCTGATTCCAGGTGTGGAAACTGAGCCTGCTTCTATTCATGGCGCCATGCGCCACTCGACCTTCGCGGGAGGCAAGCGGCTGCGTCCTGTGCTGGCAATGCAAGCAGGAATAGCGATCGCAGGTGCACTGCCGAAAGGCATTGAGAAGCTGGGTGCGGCCATCGAGATGCTGCATACCTACTCGCTCATCCATGATGACCTGCCGGCGCTGGACAACGATGACCTGCGCCGCGGCAAACCCACCTGCCACAAGGTCTTCGGCGAAGCGATTGCAATTCTGGCTGGCGATGCGCTTCAAACGCGCGCGTTTGAAGTGCTTTCGGAATTGGCGTCCTCACCGGCGGCAACCGTGCAGATTATCGGCCTGATCGCGAATGCTGTCGGCACGGTAGATGGAATGATCGGCGGCCAGGTGCTGGACATTGAGAGCGAGCACCAGAAGCCGACCTCGCATTTGGTTGAAGCGATTCATCGCGCCAAGACAGGAGCGCTGATCCGCGTGAGCGTTGTGAGCGGAGGCGTATATGCCGGCGCAACCATGGACGATGTAGCCCGCCTCACGCTGTTCGGCTGCAAGGCAGGCCTGGCGTTTCAGATCGTAGATGACGTGCTCGACATGACCGTGGATTCCGCACAACTGGGCAAGACCGCAGGCAAGGACGTGGCCACACAAAAGGCCACCTGGCCGGCAGTTCACGGCATCGAACAGAGCCAGAAAGATGCCGCTCGCTTGATTGACAAAGCCTTTGCAGCGCTCGATCCTTACGGCAGCCGCGCTGACGGGCTGAAGGCCGTGGCTCGCTTCCTGGTCGAGCGGACAAATTAGTTAAACTTGCCCATGCTGTCACAACCTGAGATCCTTACCGCCCTGCGCGATTGTTTCGATCCTGAGGTCAAGCTGAATCTGGTTGACCTCGGGTTGATCTACGCGGTCGAAACGAGTCCCGATACCGACTCCACTCCCGCGTGGCCGCGACAATGGGTCAAAGTCACCATGACGTTGACTTCACCGCAATGCCCTGCGAGCGGACTCATCCTGGAACAGGTACACAATCGCCTGGCCGGGATTCCCGAAATCAGCAAAGTTGAATTGAATCTTGTGTGGGAACCGAAGTGGACGGCGCACCGGATCAGCGAAGCCGGACGCCGCCAGCTTGGAATTTGAGGAATCTAGCGGCCGAGGATCTGGCCCAGCTTCTCGCGCTGCTGCCCAAACTGATCAACTGCGCCTTCGACCTGCTCCAAAATGCCCTGCACCTGGGTGATGTAGCCGGGCAGCATAGCCCACCACTTCTTCATCGTGTCCTGCTGGTCGATCATGGCGAGAGATGTACCTGTAGCCGCGGCCACCAGCCCAAGTCGGCTTTTTCCGGAGAGCAGCAGCGCGCCGCTCGCTACCAGCGTGATAGCTGAGGTTGCACGCAGCCAGTTCAGGGAACTATCGTCCGATGCCGGATTGCCCCCTTGAGGAGCATCCGGATCGGCTTGGGTATTCCTGGGTGCACTGGAAACCGGAAGGACCACCATTCATTCTCCTTGCGTTCTCTCCCAACCCGCGGTTTTGGGTAAGAGAACGGTGATTTGAGTATCGCTCTTCGAGGGCCCTGAGATATGGAAAATATATCCTCAGACCCATTTCGATAAACCGGGTATTCCACGGTTTACCGGTTACGGCGCGTGCCCTCAGTCCAGGTCAAAATCACGCAACGGCCTGCCTTCAGGTGCGTCCTTGGCCTTTTTAAGCGCATCGGCAAACTTCTTTTCCAGCAAATCGGCCTTATTTCGTTCCGCGTCAACCGACTGGCGGAAGATGGACTCTTTCCGTTCATCATGCTCGCGCATAGCCTTGGCTGCCGTCTCAAGGTCTTCGAACATCCGCTTCCGCGGCGCCGGAATGTGACTGACGACCAGTCCCGACTCAGCATCGACCTTGATGACCGCACCGCAGTCCGGACAGGTTATCTCAAACGTTGTTTCCTTTGCTTTCGCCATTTCAATCCTGAATTGTATGCGTTTTGAATGCTAATTTACAGTTCCAAGTGGCTGAGAGGGGCGGATCGCCCAAAGGCCGCAGCACTGCTTCTCAGGGCGTTGTCAGCGGATGGAAATCCTTACGCTGTACTGTTCCTCATACGACAACTGCCTCTCCCATACGCGGATATAGTGCAATAGCAGAACACCGTCGCCGATTGCCACGGCTTGAAACCGGAATACTTGAAGGAGCGGACGGCCGACGCCGGGCTCCCGCACCTGAGTTTGCGACTGGCCCACCAGCCTGAGCAAGCGCGTCGATTTGGGATGAATGTACCACTTGTAGCCGGTAGTGGGATTTGAGTGCAGGTGGACCTCAAGGATGTCACCCATCTTGAGATGGACCGATCCGCCATTGTCCGCGTCGGTTATGACCCGCGTGGCGGCCGTAACAGCTTGGGACTCGAGGGTAAACATGAGAATTGCGCCCAGAGTTACCAAGCCGAGACGAAGATGCGACAGCGCAAGCGGCATTCGAAACCTCCCTTCGTGCGGTCGGAGGCGCAACGGCGCTGCTTACCTTGCGCAAACAAGAACATAGCTCCGATTGAGCCCAGCTGCAAGTTGCTAACGCTTAGGCGCACGGTTTCAGTTCCTGTCCTCCGGCAGCTTGACAGGCAACTGAGGCAAAGCTAAAGATAAATGCGCCGGATTCTCATGAATCCGCTGAACTTGTGGCCCATCGATCACGAACGGCCGCGCCATTCTCCTCAAAAGAAGGAAATGCCCCATGAAGCGATTCACAATTGGCTCCTTGTTTGCTTTCTCAGTCGCCGCGATTTTTTGTTCGTTTGTGCTTGGCGCTGCAAGTGCCGCAGCTGGAAGCGATCCGGCGGACGCCATCGTGTCCACACCATTGAAACTCGATCGTCTGGACGCCTCCATCGACCGCATTGTGCCCGCGGACGCGAAGCTCGAGCGCGTAGCGACCGGCTTCAAGTGGACCGAAGGTCCCCTCTGGATCAAAGGCAAGCTCTATTTCGCTGAGATTCCGAGCAACAGCATTCGCATTTGGACACCGGGACAGGGCGTGTCCATCTTCCTGCAGCCGAGCGGTTACAAAGGCGCGCTGCCCTATGGAGGGCCCGAACCCGGATCGAATGGAATGACGATCGACGCGCGCGGGCGTCTGACGGCTGCAGGGCACGCACAGCGGGATATATTCCGCCTTGAGTCGCTTACTCCGAATCCGCAGCAGACGGTTCTTGCCGATTCCTACCAGGGCAAGCGTCTCAACAGCCCCAACGACCTTGTCTACAAGTCAGATGGTTCGCTCTACTTCACCGATCCTCCCTACGGCCTGCGCACGCAGAGCGACACGGATCCTGATAAGCAGCTCAAAGTGAACGGCGTCTACCGGATTCCGCATGCGCTGACACAAAAGCCGGGTTCCGAGCCGGCACGCGACGAACTGCAGTTGATCATCACCGACCTGACACGGCCCAACGGGATCGCATTTTCGCCGGATGAAAAGTACCTTTACGTGGACAACTCACAGCCCAAGAAATTCTGGATGCGCTACACCGTGAAACCTGATGGCACGGTGACCGATGGCAAAGTGTTGCTCGACGTAACTCCTGATCACCGTCCGGGCGTTCCCGACGGCATGAAGGTGGACTCGGAAGGCGACATTTATAGCGCTGGCCCTGGAGGCATTTGGATCATCTCGCCCGAAGGCAAAGCACTCGGCACAATTCTCGTTCCCGGCCGTACGTCGAACGTAGCCTGGGGAGGACCGGACCACAAGACACTCTACATCACTGGCAGCGAAGGCATCTTCCGCGTGCATCTGAAGATCGCCGGAGAACCGATCGTGAGGAAGTAGCAGCAGCGTAGCGGAGTTAGCGGAGATAGTGAACCGCATGACAGCTATGCCTTTGCGACTAACTCCGCTAACTCCTACTCCAGCTGCGCTTAAGTCACCGGTCCCGGATTGAACAGCACAAACTCGTTGTGTAGTCCCCAGTGGTCGGCCCATGTCTTTTTGTTTCCGCTGGCTACTTCCAGGATCAGCCGGAAGATCTCCCAGCCTACTTCCTCGACTGTCGCCTGTGCGGTGGCAATGCGGCCGGCGTCCACGTCGATCAGGTCGTGCCAGCGCTGGGTCAGTCCACTATTTGTCGCTACTTTGATCACCGGCACCATCGACAATCCATACGGAGTGCCGCGGCCCGTGGTGAACACGTGCATATTCATTGCGGCGGCAAGTTGAAGCGTGCCACAGATGAAGTCGCCGGAAGGCGTCGCTGCAAACAGCAGGCCCTTCCTGGTCGCCCTTTCTCCCGGCGGCACAACGCCCATCAGTGCCGTGCTGCCTGACTTGGCCGCCGAACCCATTGCTTTTTCGACGATGTTGGCAAGCCCGCCCTTCTTGTTGCCCGGTGCGGGATTCGCCGCGCGGTCAACGCCGCTGGCCGCAAGATAGTTGTCGTACCACTCCATCTCGCGGATAAAATCCATTGCAATCTCCGGCGTCGCTGCGCGCGCTGTGATCAGATGCGCCGCATCGCGAACCTCGGTCACTTCGGAAAACATTGCCGTGGCTCCGGCGCGCACCAACAGGTCCGCAGCAAATCCCAGGGCAGGATTCGCAGTGACTCCGGAAAATGCATCCGAACCGCCGCATTGCATACCCACGACAAGTTCCGACGCCGGGCATTCTACACGCCGGCGCTCATTTAGTCTCTTCAGCCGCGCTTCCGCTTTAGCCATGATGTCCGCCACAATTTCGCCGAAGCCATTCTTCGCATCCTGCAAAACACTTACCGAAGGCTCATCTCGCAGCACCGGCAGTGCACTGGCGGGAATCATTTGCGCAGGCTGCAGCTTTTCGCAGCCCAGACTTACGAGTAGAATCTCGCCGCCGAGATTCGGATTGAGCGCGAGATTGCGGAGCGTGCGAACAGGGATTTCAGAACCGGGGGCCTCGAGCGCAACGCCACAACCGTAGTGATGCGCAATTGCAATTACGTCATCGACGTTCGGATACTTGGGCAACAGTTCAGTCCTGATTCGGCGAACAGCGTAGTCGACCGTTGGGGCAACGCACTGCACCGTGGTGCTGATGCCGAGAATGTTTCTCGTACCGACGGATCCATCCGCATTGCGATAACCCATAAAGGTGTAGCCTTCAAGCATCGGCATAGGCTCGGGCGTTGCAGTTGCCAACGGACACTCTGCCAGCAATGGTGCAGCAGGCGCAATCAGCAGTTCTTCCCGCACCCACGTACCACGCGCAATTGCACGTCGGGCATATCCAATGGCCACGCCATAGCGAAGAATCGGCGTCCCCTCAGCGATGTCGGTCAACGCGACCTTATGTGCTTCGGGCACGGCTTCGACCAGCGTCAGTCCATCAGAAAAACGGCTACCTGCAGGCAGTCCACCCTGGTTCACCACGATGGCAACGTTATCGAGTGGGCTCACGCGAATGTAGAGCGGTTGTGCAGCTTGTTGTATTTGGGCTTCACTCATAATCAACGCACCATGCAAGGACGCTTCGGATCGAACTTCCAACCAGATACAAGAAACTGCATTGCGATAGAGTCGTCGCGAGCGCCCAGGTCTTCTTTGTTATACAGAGCGTGGGCACGATCGATCGCCTCGAAATCCAAATCGATGCCAAGTCCCGCACGCTCCTGCACGGTCAGCTTTCCATCCACGATCTTAAGCGGGTTGCGCGTCAGGTGCTGGCCGTCCTGCCAGATCCAGTGCGTGTCGATGGCGGTAATAGGATCTGCTGCCGCGGCCGCAACATGCGTGACCATCGCGAGCGAGATATCGAAGTGATTGTTCGAATGCGAACCCCAGGTGAGCCCATTGTCGCGGCATACCTGCGAAACTCGGACTGAGCCTTGCATGGTCCAGAAATGCGGATCGGCAAGTGGAATATCGACAGCGTGGAGTTGAATGGCGTGTCGGAGTTGCCGCCAGTCTGTCGCCACCATGTTGGTAGCCGTGGGCAGGTTCGTCGCACGGCGAAATTCGGCCATGATTTCGCGGCCACTGAACCCTTGCTCCGCGCCGCACGGATCTTCGGCGTATGCCAGCAAATTCTGTTTGTCCTTGCACAGCGCAATCGCTTCGTCGAGCGGCCATGCGCCGTTTGGGTCGAGCGTAATGCGTGCGTCAGGGAAGTGTGCAGCAAGCGCCTCCGCGGCTTCCATCTCTACTTCGCCGGTGAGTACGCCGCCTTTCAACTTGAAGTCGTTGAAGCCGTAGTGAGCATGGGCAGCCTCAGCCAAACGCACCACTGCTTGCGGCGTCATTGCCTCTTCATCGCGGATGCGAAACCAGTCAGGCGCATCCTTACCGGCGCGCCGGTAACTCAGATTCGTCCTTCTGCTGTCACCAAGAAAAAAGAGATACCCGAGGACTGGTACCTGTTTGCGTTGTTGCCCCTCGCCCAGCAGAGCCGCGACCGGCAATCCAACCCATTGTCCCACCAGATCGAGCAGTGCCGATTCAACTGCAGTTACGGCATGAACGGTCACACGCATGTCGAAAGTCTGCATGCCGCGCCCCTGCGCATCACGGTCTGCGAATCGATCATGTACTCCGCCCAGAATCGCGTTGTACGCAGCAATTTCTCGCCCAACCACAAGCGGTGCCGACGATTCGAGCACCTGGCGTATCTTCTCGCCTCCGGGGACCTCGCCCACTCCGGTGCGACCGGCATCGTCCGTCAGGATGACCAGGTTACGGGTGAAGTATGGCCCATGTGCGCCGCTCAGGTTCAGCAACATGCTGTCTTCACCCGCCACCGGTACCACCCGCATGGTTGCTACATACGGAGAAGGACCTTGGACAGCGAAGCGTGGGTGCTCCGTTCCATCGCTGGCTCCAACTACCTTTTCGCACACATCCATTTCAAGGCCTATGCCGCGCAGTTGATCTTACCGGACAGCGGCGATGAACGCCGCACTTTACTAACACTTTACAGAAGTGCACCGGCTCACTTACAAAGTCCATGTCCAGTTGCTGCGTGATGCGCGACCCTTATATGCGCGCCGATCCCAAAAGGTGCCTATGAATCGGAGAGAGTTTATTGTTTCGAGCGGTGTTGCTGGCCTTTCCGCCGCGAGCACAGGTGTAGCTGCCAAAGCGAGCGCGGCTCCTGCTGCAAAAAAGTCCTTGCTAAAGCTCGGCGATCAATCCGCGCCAACCTCAGAGTCACATGTGAAATATCTTTCCCGATATGGCGTGGAGAGCATCTGCGGCTACCCGCATATTGAGGGCGACCGACTGTATGCAACCGTCGATGAGCTGAATCAGATGAAGGACCTGGCGGAGAAATACAAGATCAGCGTCGATTGCGTCGCGCCGCCGTTTCTTGCCTCAAGCTACATCGACCGCGAAAAGCATCCGGCAATCATGCTTGCCGAAAGTCCCGAACGCGACCGTGACATCGAGCAACTGCAGACGCTGATTAAGAATTGCGCCGCGGCAGGCATTCCAATGATCAAGTACAACATGAGCATCCTGGGCGTGCTGCGCACAGGCCGCAGACCGGGACGCGGCGATGCCCTTGACCATTACTGGAAGCTCTCTGAGACGCAACCCGAAACTCCGTTGACGCGCGCGGGCGTGGTGAATGCAGATGCATTCTGGGAGAGGATCACCTACTTCCTCGACCAAGTAATTCCGGTGGCCAATGAATACAAGGTCCGCATGGCTTGCCACCCGCACGATCCTGGCGTACCACCGGAGGGCTTCCAGGGCATCAACCGCGTACTTGGCACGGTCGACGGCCTGAAGCATTTCCTCACCATCCGCGAGAGCCCATCTCACGGCCTCAACTTCTGCCAGGGCACAGTTTCAGAGATGCTTCAAAATCCCCGTGAAGAAATCTTCGATGTGATCCGCTACTTTGGCTCGCGCAAGAAGATTTTCAACGTGCACTTCCGCAATATCCGTGGACATCGCGATGACTTCGAGGAAGTGTATCCAGACGAAGGCGACATCGACTTTGTGCGGGCAATCAGGGTCTACAAGGAGATTGGCTACGACGGCATGCTAATGCCGGATCACGTGCCACTGACCGCAAATGATCCTGACTCGCTGCAGTCGTTCGCTTTCTGCTACGGATACATTCGCGGACTCATCCAGTCAGTCAATACCAAAGCATGATCCACGCCTTCTGCTGATTCGCAGCTACGACAAGACCGCACGAAAGGAAGACCGAGAACTTGCCTGAAGCGAAAGAAACACGCGTTCGGTACCTGATCATCTGCATCCTGTTTGCGGTAAGCAGCTTCAGTTTTGCTGATCGCTCCGCGCTTTCGCAGGCCGTCGCTTCCATGCCGAAGGAGTTGAATCTGAGCCCGCAGCGAATGGGCTATCTGCTGTTCGCCTTTGGGTGGGCTTATGCGCTGGGACAGTTGCCATCAGGTGGCCTCCTGGACCGCTTTGGATCGAAGCGGGTCTACGGCACTGCGATCATTCTGTGGTCAACCTTTGCGTTCCTCACCGGCTGCGCGGGATACGTGAATGCCAGCCTGGCGTTCACGGCGATCTTCATTCTCAGAATCTGTTCCGGCCTTTCGCAATCGCCTGTGTTTCCCGGCAATGGGCGCATCGTGGCCGCGTGGTTCCCTACTTCGGAGCGCGGCCGCGCATCGGCGATCTTCAACTCGTCACAGTATTTTGCCTTGCCCATCTTCGCACCGATCTTCGGAGGCCTGCTGAGCCGCTTCGGATGGCAGAGCTGCTTCTGGTTCCTGGGCATCGTCGGAGCAGTACTGACCGCGGTATGGTTTACCAACGTCTACGGCGTGAAGGATCACCCGCGCATCTCGCACGCCGAAGTGGAGACGATTGAGCGAGGCGGTGGCCTGGTAAGCACCGATGCCAGTTCCAGCGCAAAGAAGAACACCCTCACGTGGTCGACGGTGAAGATGCTGCTTAGCCACCGCATGCTGGTGGGCGTTTACATCGGACAGTATTGCATCACCACGCTCACATGGTTCTTTCTTACGTGGTTTCCGCTCTATCTGGCCCAGGCGCGGCACATGTCGGTGTTGAAGGTTGGATTTGCCGCTGCGGTGCCGGGATTGTGCGGCGGCTTCGGCGGAATCCTTGGCGGCGTCATCTCTGACGAACTGCTGCGCCGAGGATACTCGCTGAGTCTCTCACGCAAGCTACCCATCATGGCCGGCATGGCGCTTTCCATGACCATCATCGCCTGCAACTATGCCGACTCACAGACCATCATGCTGCTGTTCATGTCGATTTCGTTCTTTGGCAAAGGCATTGGCGCGCTGGGCTGGACCGTCATCTCCGATACCTCGCCAAAAGGCATGGTGGGCATGAACGGCGCGCTCTTTAACTTGTGCGGCAACCTGGCTGGCGTAACAACACCGCTGATTATCGGCTACATCGTGGAGAAGACTCACTCATACAACGGCGCGCTGATTTTTGTGGCCTTCGTTGCCTTCTGCGCAATCGTCAGCTACGGTCCGGTGGTGGGTGAGATCAAGCGCCTGGAGATTACACCTGCAAGTTCAACCGCCGGTGACTGAGAACTCTGCGCAGCATGGTGAAACCGTTTGATCTAACATGAATCGACGCTGCAATCAGCGCTGGAGGCGCATCCTGATGCCAGAGTGGCCTGCAAATCTGCCGCACAACACCTTCAAACAGGCAATCGCCAGCGGCCAACGCCAGGTGGGTCTGTGGAGCGGGCTTGCGAGTCCCATTGCCGCGGAAATCATTGCAGGCGCGGGCTTCGACTGGATCGTTATCGACGGCGAGCATGGCCCAAACGACATCACAACCCTGCTGCCGCAACTGCAGGCCATGCGCAGCGGCACCGCCGAACCCGTGTTCCGCATTCCATGGAACGACACGGTCGTCATCAAACGAGCAATGGATGTGGGAGCGCGTACATTGCTGGTTCCCTTTGTGCAAAATGTTGACGAGGCTCTCCACGCCGTGGCAGCGACGCGCTATCCGCCGCTGGGCATTCGGGGTGTCTCGGTAGCACCACGCGCCAACGATTACGGACGCGTGCAGAACTACCACAAGAACGCTCATATCGATACATGCGTGCTGGTGCAGATTGAAACCCGATCGGCGCTAAGAGAGATTGAGGGGATCGCTGAAGTTGAAGGCGTTGACGGAATCTTCATCGGCCCAAGCGACCTGGCGGCAGACTTCGGACACCTGGGGAATCCCAAACATCCCGACGTGCAGGCTGCATTGAAGGATGCGGCCGAGCGCATCCGTACATCCGGCAAGGCAGCCGGTATTCTGTCCGGCAACCTGGATGACGTGGAGACGCTCTTTGCCATGGGCTTCAACTTTGTGGCTGTAGGCAGCGATGTGGGACTGCTGGCGCGCACGGCAGAACAAGTTGCGGCACGATTTAAGAAGAAATGACCGTTTGACGCCTAGCTCAGAAACTCCGCAATTGCATTGACGACGGTTTCCTGCTCGTCTTCGCGCAGTTCTGGGAAGATAGGCAGGGCCAGCACTTCATCCGCGGCGCGCTCAGCCTCAGGGAAGCTTCCTTTGACGTAGCCAAGACTCTTCAACGCATCCTGCAGATGCAGCGGCAACGGGTAGTAAATCTCCGAACCGATCTGACGGATCGAAAGGAAATCGCGCAACGCATCGCGTTTGCGGGTTCGAATCACGTACTGATGCCAGACATGGCGGCTACCGGCCACTTCATGAGGCAAGACAACGCCGTGGCTCGGATATGGCCCGGTCTCGGCCAGTCCTGTTGCGTGGAACAGCGCATGGTATCGCCTTGCCGCCGTTCGGCGAGCCTGATTCCATCCGTCGATGTAGCGCATTTTGACCTGGAGCACCGCGCCCTGAAACCCGTCCATGCGTGTGTTCCAGCCAAGTTCGTCATGGTAGTAGCGGCGGCGCATTCCGTGCTGACGCAACATGCGCACGCGCTCGGCCAGTTCATCGGAATTGGTGGTCACCATCCCCGCGTCGCCCGCTGCGCTCATGTTTTTGGTTGGGTAGAAACTGAAGGCAGCAATATCGCCAAGCCCTCCGGCTTTCGCGCCTTCCCACTCAGAGCCCCATGCCTGGGCGGCGTCTTCAATCAGCTTGACGCCCCGCTCGCGGCCCAGCTGTGCGAACGCCGTCCAGTCGGCGCATTGGCCGTATAGATGAACCGGCAAAATTCCGCAGACACTTTTGCCTATAGGACCATCCAAAACCTTCTCAACGGCTTTTGGCGAAAGATTGAAGGTTGCTGGGTCGATATCAGCAAGTACTGCCATGCCGCCAGCACGCAGAATTGAGCTCACAGAAGCGAAAAAGCTGAAAGGCGTGGTTACGACCGCCATGCCCGGTCCAACGCCGGCCGCGGCCAGGGCCAGCCATAGGGCATCGGTGCCGGAAGAGCATCCCAGAGCATGCGCAACACCCAGGTGGCCCGTCGCAGACTTCTCAAAACTGGCTACCTGCTCTCCAAGAATGAACTGTTGCGTCTCAAGCACATGGCCAAGCGCCTCAAGCAGTTCCGCCTGGATGGGCTGGTACTGCCGCTTCAGGTCTAACATGGGCACGGACAAGGGTTCGGACGGGGTTTTGGCGGGAGCGTTTGGCGGGATTGTGGCGTCTTGCACGCAGGTATTTTAGCAGTGGCGGGGACCTGGAAGTCCCACTAGAGGAATGCCGGGGGTAGCGGCACATTTTTGTTTGACGGAACAGGCGGTTGAAAAGACGCGCAAACAGCTATAATCTTTTCACATTGCGGGGATTGGCGGTTTTGGGATTTCCGGAACCGTTCCCGTGTTTGTTTTTTCGGAGCACGTTACATCACACCTAACCCTTCAAGAGAGAGCAGGAGATCGGCACATGGAGAACAAGCCGGCACAAAACATCCAGGACACATTTCTGAATACTGTTCGCAAGGACAAGACCCCGATTACCATCTACCTGGTCAGCGGCGTAAAGCTTACGGGCAAGATTAGGTCCTTCGACAAATACTCGGTGCTGCTGGAGAACAACAGCCAGGAGCAGTTGATTTTTAAACATGCCATCTCAACCGTGGTCAGCAACCGGAGCGTCATGCACTCCGAGCATCGTCCGACGGTGGTCTCGTCGAACGCTGGTCCTACACCGGTTTCCGCTCCCGCTTCTTCTCTGACGGCTGAGCAGCGATAGCTCTCAAGGAGCGGCCACGAGTGTACGTGAGCAAAGCAGGACCAGCGATCCGGGAGTAACCCCTGAACGCGCCGTTCTGGTGGGAGTGGACTTTGGCGTCCGCTCAACGGTCAACCGTGCCGGTGCAACCGGCGCGCGCAGGGCTATTGTGCGCCAATCGGACCCCGAAACATCGGAACCTACCCTCGCTGACGGCGCTCCCCCTCTCGCATTCAAACCTATCGGCGCAAACCCAGCTGGACTCGACGCCGAGCAATCTCTGCTTGAATTCCGCGAGCTGGTAATGAGCGCCGGCGCTGAGGTCGCCGCTGAACTGCTGCAGCGCCGTTCGAAGCCAGACCCGGCCACACTCGTCGGTTCCGGCAAGGTAGAAGAGATCGCGGGCGTGGCAGCGTCGGCCGAAGCCGATCTGGTGCTCTTCGACCACGACCTCTCGCCGACCCAGCTCCGCAATCTTGAAAACGCACTTCCCTGCCGCGTGCTCGACAGGACGCAGTTGATCCTGGATATTTTTGCGCGTCATGCGCGAACCCGTGAAGGACAGTTGCAGGTGGAGCTGGCGCAGCTTGAGTACATGCTGCCTCGTTTGACTGGACGCGGAAAAGCCATGTCCCAATTGGGCGGCGGCATCGGCACGCGCGGCCCCGGTGAAACTCAGCTTGAAACCGACCGCCGACGCATTCAGCGCCGCATCGACCAGCTCAAGCGCGATCTTGAAGCGGTACGCTGCGTGCGGCGACAACAGCGCCAGCGGCGCCAATCGGTTCCGGTGCCCACTGTTGCCTTGGTTGGCTATACAAACGCAGGCAAGAGCACTTTGTTCAACTGTCTTACAGGCGCAAGCGTGCTGCAGTCATCCAAAATGTTTGCCACGCTCGATCCAAAGCTGCGGGCAATTCAGTTGCCAAGCAAGCGAAAGGTCCTGCTGTCTGACACTGTCGGATTTATCCGCAACCTGCCGCACACACTGGTTACCAGCTTTAGAGCGACGCTCGAAGAAGTGGTACAGGCTGAGGTTTTGCTTCACGTCCGAGATGCAGCCTCTTCTTACGGTGAGGAGCAGAAATCGCAGGTGGAGAAGGTGCTCGACGAACTGGATTCGCTCGGCAAGCCACGAATAGAAGTACTGAACAAGACCGACCTGCTTAACACGGTAGAACGTACCGGCATTGAAAGCCGCACCCAGTCCGGCGAAGCGGTGGCAGTTTCAGCACTCAGCGGAGAAGGCATGGACCGGCTGCTTGAAGCCATCGACACCGCCCTGCACTCCGATCCGATCCTCTCTGCCGAGTTGCGCGTTCCCCAGCACGAGGGCTCAGTGCTGGCCATGCTTGAAGCCGGGACAGTAATCGAGTCGCGTGAGTACGAGGGCAACATGGTAATACTCTCCGTCAGCGGTCCGGCATCGCTTTTGGGACGGCTCCGCGACTATCGGCTTCGCGATAAGCAAGCAGCGAAACCCCAATTCAATTCGAAGTGATTCCGAGTTAGGCCCCGCAACTACGCCCACTGTCATACTGGTTTTAAGGAGAATGCATGAGCCAGGACGATCAGAACGCGAGGTCCATCACCACGCTTTCGAGCCGTGAGGTATACCGTAACCGCTGGATGCGTGTTCGCGAAGACGAAATTCTGCGCTCCAACGGCAAAGAGGGTATCTACGGCGTGGTCGAGAAGCACGATGGCGCGATCATTCTCCCCATCGAGGACGGACGCATCTGGCTTGTCGAGCAGTATCGCTACCCCATCGGGCAGCGCGCGCTTGAGCTGCCCCAGGGAAGCTGGGAGATGAAAATCAGGGATCCGGAGGAACTTGCGCGCGGCGAACTTAAAGAGGAGCTTGGCCTGGACGCAACCACAATGGTCAACCTAGGGTACTGGTGGGAGGCCTATGGCTTTCTTCGCCAAAAGATCCACGTTTTCGCGGCCACAGGCCTTACCGCGCTTGCCCCAGAGCCTGACGACGAAGAACACGACCTCGTCATTCGAAACGTAACCATCGCGGAGTTCGAGCAGTTGATACTTGACGGCCATATTCGTGACGGCTGCACCGTGGCGGCGTGGGGCCTGTACCAGCTATGGCGATCGAAGGGAAACGCCTTCTGACCTGCCGCTCAACTGCAGCGGCCAGTTACGGCCGCTCTTCCATCGGAATGTAACGCGAGGGATAGGCCGGCCCGATATACTCGGCGCGCGGACGGATCAGGCGATTGTCATCGAGCTGCTCGATGACGTGCGCCGCCCAGCCGGAAATGCGGCTCACCGCAAAGATCGGCGTGTAGAGGTCGATGTCGATGCCGAGCGTCGCGTAGGTCGAAGCCGAGTAGAAATCCACGTTCGCATTCAGGCGCTTGTCCTGGTTGATGTAGAGCTCGATGGCGCGAGACATTTCAAACCACTTGGGCTGCCCCGCATCCTTGCCGAGCTGCTCACTCATCTTGCGCAGGTGAGTGGCGCGCGGATCCTCAGTCTTGTACACGCGATGGCCGAAACCCGATATCTTCTGCTTGGCGGCCAGCATGTTCTTCACGTACTCAACCGGGTCAGCGCCCTCTTTATCGATCTTGAGAAGCAGGCGCATCACACCTTCGTTCGCACCGCCGTGGAGCGGGCCTTTCAGCGCACCGATGGCGCCGGTGATGGCTGAGTGTATGTCGGAGAGGGTGGCGGCGATGACGCGGGCCGCGAAGGTGGAGGCATTGAACTCGTGATCGGCATGAAGTACTAGGGCGATATCCAAAGTTCGGGTAGCGGTCTCGGAAGGCTTGACGCCGTTCAGCATCCAGAGGAAGTTGCCGGCGTGGCTAAGGGAGCGATCCGGCGGAACGATTTCCTTGCCCTTGCGAAGCCGATCATAGATGGCCACGATCATGGCGATCTGAGCGGTCAGATTGTAGGCCTTGCGTACGTTGGCGTCGTGCGAATTGTCGTGCTCATCGGCATCGTAAAAGCTAAGCGCTGAAACTGCCGTCCGAAGGACCTCCATCGGCGTGGCGTCCATCGGAAAGCTCTTCAGCATATTGATAATGCGTTGATCAAGAGAGCGGGCAAGGGCCAATTGGGATGAAAACTCGCGCAATGCAAGCGCGTTCGGTAATATGCCGTTCCAAAGCAGATATGTTGTCTCTTCAAATGTCGAGTTCTCTGCCAGTTCATGTATATCAATTCCGCGATAGGACAGAACCCCTGCTTCGCCGTCAATCCAGCAAATTCCAGAGTTCGCGGCAACTATTCCTTCCAATCCTTTTCCAGCTACGGCAGTCGACATAGTTTTCAATTTCTCCCTTGCTTTGGATTCCCCAGAAACGTATTGAATTTACGGTTATGCACTTAGATAAGATGCCTTTACTGGCGTTCGCGCCAGCCTGCTCACTGCTCAATTAATTGGCTTCTAACGCTTACAACCCGAAGTTCAGGCTTCCCCTGAGACGGCCAGGGATATTGGCCTGGGACACGGGGCCCGGCTAAAAAAGTGCGGTAATGAACGTTATAACGGAATAGTTCCATGATTGTCACGGCTACGGAGACAATTCCGGGGCTAAAAAAGGGGGCCAGGACGCTTATCCGGAGGGTTACCGCTGGCACCGAAATAACGGGTTTTTCCCGTTCGGCTCCGGTTTTCTTCGATATTCTGTATCTTCCCACTGGAGGTTCGCGAAGAAAATCAGCCTTGGTAGGGTCTTTGAATATATGATCTTCGCGGTACATTGGAAGCTCCCGAAGACCGGGAGAATTTCTTCCGAAATGGCGTCAGACAAAAGAACAAAACGGCGTCATCCAATCACAAGCGGTCACCAGCACGGCGCCGCTTTAGCGAAGGAAGGTTAAGAATGAGCGGAATGGACGACACACCCCGGACTTACTCCGGCGCATTGTTAGCAGTGTTGGCCGTAGCGTTATTTGGGGCTCTTGGCGGGTTGATCTGGAGCTACACCATCAGCAGCAAGGTTTCGAGCCATCAGGCATCCCTGGCTGACTTGCAACAGGAAAACAAGAAACTGGCGGCTGAACTGCGCGAGACAGACGCACGTCTTGAGGTTGCCACTGACGAACTCGGGAAATCTCTCGGCCTCACTCAAAAGCAGATGGACGCGCGTGCACAGGAACTCATCAGGCGTGAGCAGGCCGATGCCGCCCGTCTTGAGAGCGCTCAAAAACAGACCGCGCAACAGGTGAGTGCTGTCGCCAGCGACGTTTCGAACGTAAAAACGGATGTGGGCGGGGTAAGGACTGACCTGACTAAAACCCAGGGAGACCTGGCAACAACCATAAGCCAGCTTACGAGTGTTCGCGGCGACCTGAGCAGTACCAACAGCATCATCGCTCGTAATCACGATGAGCTAGTAGCGCTCGAGCACCGGGGCGACCGTAACTACTACGAGTTCACTCTTATCAAAGGCAAGAGAAAGCCGGTCGGCACCATCAGTCTGGAATTGAAGAAGGCGAACCAGAAGAAGAGCCGGTTTACGCTCAACGTTTACGCCGACGACAGAACCTACGAGAAGAAAGACCGCAACGTGAACGAGCCGCTGCAGTTCTATAGCGGCAAGACTCCGGCACTCTATGAAATCGTGATAAATAACGTGAGCAGCAAGAACGAGATATCAGGCTACCTCGCAACGCCCAAGAACGCTCCTGTTCCCGCGTCTACGGCTCAATAATCGCAGTCTGGGGTGTGAGCACAAGCTTTGGTTGATAGCGGAACGAGAAGCTGAAGTCCAGGTTTTTGCGCGCGTCCCACTCCTGCTTGGTCAGGCGGAACGAGGAGACAAACGTTCCGTCGACCGACTGCCCCGGATCGAGAGTCAGATCGATGGGCAGCGCCTGGCCGTGAGGCACCGACAACCCCGGATACGCGATAAACACGCGATTGTAGTCTGACTGAGAAGCCGCATAACTTGAGTGAATGCCATCATCAAGCTTTGCATTGGTGAGCACATTCAGCAGGTAAAGCGGAATCTTGCTCTGGTTGTGCAGGCGGACTTCAGCAAATACCAGCACCTGATCAAAGCTCTCCTTGACCATGGGGGCGCCGGCAGCATCGATTCCCGAGGTCTCAGTGTGGTGCGGGTACGCCCACACCGCCACAACCTCTCCGGTGACCGCGGGCGGCTTCTGGCCGGAGATCACGTAAATCGCGATGATGATGGTGACCAGGACAGTGGCAGCAATGGTCGCCCAGACCAGATGGCTGGAACCCTTGGTGAATTCCTCACCCATGGCTGCATCGTCGACTTTATCGGATGGTTCCCTCTGAAGAAGGCTCATAGCGACTTTATCTTAGCCCGATATCGGGCGGACAGGCCATGAAATCCTGTAGGGCCCGTTGAAAATGGCCCAAGACCCTGCCCTAAGGCCTGTGAAATCTGGAGACCCTTCACCGTTTGGGTCTCAGGGCGGCCATTAGGACATCTGGGCCCAGGGTGTTCAGCACGTCGTCCGGGCCGAGCCACGCTCGGCGCAACTGGCGAACCCCAAATTCCATTCTGCCCAGCGTTCGAGTGTCGTGGCTGTCGCTGTTAATCACGATCTTGCAGCCAAGTTCCTTGGCAAGACGCAGGTCGCGATCGTTCAGATCCAGCCGCTCTGGTGCAGCGTTATGTTCCACTGCCACACCCAGTTCGACGCACCGGCGCAATACCTTGCCCGTATCGATGGCGAACGGTTCGCGGCGCAGCAGCAGTCTTCCGGTGGGATGACCAAGAATACGCACATTCGGGTTTTCGATAGCCTTCAGCACCCGTCCCGTCATCTCCTCCTTGCTCTGCTCAAATCGGGTATGGATACTGGCGATCACAACATCCATCTGCGCCAGGACTTCGTCGTCCATGTCGAGTGAGCCGTCGGCCAGGATATCCACCTCAATTCCCGCAAACACCCGAATACGGCCTTTCATCTGGTGATCGACTGTCCCTATGTTCTTAATGTGTTCAAGCGCACGCTTCTCATCCAGCCCACCGGTCATCGCCAGCACCTTTGAGTGGTCTGTAATGGCGATGTACTGGTAGCCACAGGCAATCGCTGCCTCGGCCATCTCGGTGATAGAGCTTCGGCCGTCGCTGGCCGTTGTGTGCATGTGCAGATCGCCCTTGAGATCGCCTGCTTCAATCAGCCGCGGCAGTCCATGCCGTGCCGCCGCTTCAATTTCTCCAAGATTCTCGCGCATCTCCGGTGGCATCCAGTCCATCCCCAGCGCGGAATAGATCTCCTCTTCAGTGGCAGCTGCTACAACCGACTCGTCGTCGAGCCGGGCAAGCGACCACTCGCTGAGCGTGTAACCCATCTTGAGGGCCCGCTGCCGCAGCGAAACGTTATGCGCCTTGGAGCCTGTGAAGTACTGGAGTGCCGCGCCGTAGCTCTCTGGCGGCAACAGGCGTACATCTATCTGAAGCCCATGCGCGACATGAAAACTCACCTTGTTCTCGCCCTTGGCAATGATGTCCACAATACCCGGATAGGCAGCCACATATTCGACTGCCGGCCCCGTATGGTCAGGCGCGCAGGCGGGCCCGGTGGCCAGCAGATCGAGGTCACCAACGGTCTCGCGGCCGCGTCGCAAGGAACCGGCAGGCGTCACGCGATCAATACCGCGAAGTGCGAGCAGGTAGTCCCTGATGCGGCGAGCTTCCTCCTCGGCGATATCGATTCGGTAGCGCCCCGCGGAACGGCGGTAGTCCTCGATGCCCTTGCGTAGCTTCTCAACCTGCTTTGGACCCATGCGCGGCAACCCGTTCAGGCGGCCCGCGTCAATTGCAGCGGCAAGTGCGTCAACGCTATCGATCTGGGCTGCCTCCCAAAGCAATGCAACGGTCTTCGGTCCCATGCCCGGTAGTTTCAGCAGGGCAAGCAGCCCCGCACCGTATCGGGCCAAAAGCTCGTCTCGCAGTGGCAGCGAGCCGCTCTCGGCGATGGCCTGCAGATTCGCCGCCATTCCTTTGCCGATGCCGGGAATCTCAAGCAATTTGGCGGTATCGGAAACTTCGGCATTCAGGTCGACAGTGGTCTGCTCAACGGCCTCAGCAGCGCGCCGGTAACTTCGGATGCGAAAGCTGTCGCCGCCGTCAATCTCAAGCAGATCGGCGGTTTCCTCCAGCAGACGAGCCATGGCGGCATTGTCCATCGAATGACCTCTGGGACCAGTATCACGCAGCAGACGCACCCATGGCGGGCAGACAAATCAATTTGGCTGTGGAGCCGCAATGCACCCCCATGCGCAACGACAAGTCCTTGAGATACCTTCCAAGGGCGCGAAATAGCCCGCACAAAACCAAAAAGCACAGGTGGGCTTTCCCGCCTGTGCCTTTCCATCATTGGGAGATAAGCATAAAATGTGTTAAATCAGTGCAGACTGGACGTACCACACCAGTTCCGCTCGGTTGCGGTTCTGCTGCTATGCCCGGTCGTACGCGCTAAGCTAGGCTGCGCTGTGGGCGGAATCTCTAAAGCGCATTACGGCATCTGCCTGAGGGCCCTTCTGGCCTTCTACGATGTCGAACTCCACTTCATCGCCTTCTTTGAGCGTTTTGTATCCGTCCAGTTGGATCGCAGAATAGTGAACGAATACATCTGGCCCGTCTTCACGTCCGATGAATCCATAGCCCTTGGCGTTGTTAAACCACTTGACCTTACCTTTGTACTGAGCCACAGGCTCCCGCCTTCCTTGTTGCATTTCAGTGATATCGGCTGAGCTTGGGGGACCAACCATGCCGTTAAAAGCTATGACGCCGATTTTTTCCGAAAGGTTTTTTCAGAACTGAAAAGTTCTTCACAAAGCAGGGGCCAGGTTGCCGCGTCAGTAGGATCTCGCAGTCATGATGCGGACCATGCTCTCTCGACCGCGCAAAGGCGCCAAACAGAGATAGAGTTTCTCTATCAGGAGAGCGATAACCTCTGTTCAGGCAATCGCTTAGATTTGATTTCTTTTGTCGCGAAGACTATTTCTTGCTCTTGCGCGAGGTCTTCTGCACGTAGAGCAAGATGCTTATCAGGGTCTTTCCGTCGTGGATGCCGCCTTTTTTGATCATTCTGACTACATCCGACAACTTGACCAGTCGAAAATCGATTTTTTCATCCTCTTCTGGCTGCGCTTCGCCAGCGATAAGTCCCTCTGCGAGAAAGACCTTCATACTCTCGCCGAGAAATCCGGGACTCGCAAAGTAGTCAACCAACGGCTTCCAACTCCTTGCGCTGTACCCTGTCTCCTCCATCAACTCGCGCTTGGCGGCGGCAAGTGGCTCTTCGCCAGCGTCGATCTTGCCTGCGGGCAACTCCCACAAAAATTGATTCGCCGCGTGGCGATACTGCCGTTCCATCACAATCCACGGATTCTTCTTGCTCTTCGATCTGTCGATCGCGAGGATTACAACGCTGCCGTTGTGACGAATGACATCGCGCTCGCTCACCAGGCCGCCCGGCTCAATTAGCTTGTCATGCTGGATTCGGAAAAGTGGAATTTCAAAGACGACTTTGGAGCTGATCAGCGTGGCTTTTTCGACGGCAGCTTCAGCCTTGAATCCTTTGGCCCTCTTTTGCGGCTTGCCCTTTCTCACGGCTTTCGCCGCTTTTTGGTCCTTGGCTTTCAGTACTGTCTGTTTCTTTGCCTGCTTTGTTTTGTCGGCACCGGCACCAGCCGCAACCTTCTTCTTATCCTTCTTTGCCATTTCTATCCCTTCGCGAATGAATCTCGTGCTAGTACACCCGATTCAAGACGAGTATACGCATTGCATTGAGAATTCGTGGGCATGCACGCCTCGGTTCTGCATCCGCCCAGCCTGGCATGGCATCCTTAATTGAGTCATAACCGCACCGCCGCGACGGCAACTGTGTTCTGCCGTGCCGGTGTGCCGACGGAATGCCACGCTGACGAAAGTGAACGATTTGCCCACCGCAGACTGCTATCCGATCTCCGTAATGCCGGGACTCAGCCGGCTCTTTCTCGACTTCTGTGCAGGCAGCGAGTCGGCGTTGGCCTTCCTTCCCTCCTCAGAAAATTGGCAGCAACGTCCCGCCCTTCCGGCACATTGGCCCAGTGTCTTAAACGTGCTTTCAGAACAGAATCCTTCATCCGCGGCAGCGCCGGCTCTTGCCGCGCTTTCGCAGGGTGCGGGAACGGTTCTGACCGGGCAGCAGGTGGGCCTTTTTGGTGGAACCCTGCTTGTTCCCCTGAAAGCAACCACTGCCCTTGGCCGCGCACGCAACGCCACAGCAAAAGGCCGTCCGCACGTTGCCATCTTCTGGCTGGCAAGCGAGGATCACGACTTCGCCGAGATCAATCATGTGTCGTTTCCGACCGGGCGTGGTCTTGAGAAGCTGGAATATACGCAGCAAAGCGAAAACGGGGTAACACCGCCCGTGGGCCGTATTGTGCTTACCGATCAAATTGCCGACTTGACCGCGAAAGCATCTGAATTGCTTGGCGACTCTGAAGGTGCCGATGCGCTCGCCGCCGCCTACCAGCCCGGCCGGACGCTTGCACAGGCGTTCGCGGATTTCTACTCCAGAATCTTCGCTGCGCAGGGTCTGCTGGTCCTGGATGCCGGCGGACGCGAGATGCACAGGCTCGGTGCTCCTGTACTGCGTACGGCAATGGAGCGCGCCGATGAGTTCAATGCGGCTCTGCTAGAGCGCAACAAAGAACTCGAAGCCGCCGGTTATCACGCCCAGGTGGCCGTTACCGAGAATTCCAGCCTGCTGTTTCTGATCGACGAAACCACCGGATCGCGCAACGCACTGCGCCGCACAGCCGCAAATGCAGGCGAGCCGAACGGGCTTTGGCAGGCCGGTGGACAGAACTACTCGACAGCCGATCTGCTCGGCATTCTTGAGGCCGAACCTGAGCGGATTTCGCCCTCGGCGCTGTTGCGGCCAGTGTTCCAGGATTTTCTGCTTTCCACCTCAATGATCGTCGGAGGGCCGGCCGAAATTGCCTACTTCGCGCAATCCGGCGTGCTCTACGAGAAGATATTGGGCCGTCGCACGCCTGCCGCTTCACGTCAGTTTGCCACCCTCATCGAGCCCTCGATTGCGAAATTACTCGAACGCCACGAAATCTCTCTAGAGCAAGTCTTCGAAGCAGACGCCGCCTCTCTGGCGCAGCGCCTGGCGGCCCGGTCCATGCCAGTTGAAACAAAGCAGAAGCTGGCCGCGGCAGGAAATGCCGTCGATGCCGAATTGAAGTCGCTGGTCGAGTGGATGCAGTCGCAGGACAAGGGTCTGGGACAGTCGGCCGACACGGCAGCGGGCAAGATTCTCTACCAGATGAACCGTTTGCGCACTCTCGCTGCCAACTTCCAGCTTCAGCGTGAAGGCTCCTACACCCGCCACGCCGAGAGCATCTGCAATGCGCTGTTTCCTGAAGGAGCTTTTCAGGATCGCATCCACGGCGCTGCCTACTACTTTGCCCGCTACGGCCTGGAGCTGGCAGAGACACTAACCGCGCAAGTAGAGGAATGCTGTCCCGGCCACGCAGCGATCCGGATGTAAAAGCAGAGATCAATAGTGGCGAGGGAAAGAGGGGACTTGGAAACCCGTCAACTTGGACACTGCTTCTATAATTCTCCCGATACTCGCGGAGGCCTTTACATGAGAATCCTCGCGGCGCAGAGAGCATTTCTTGTTGCTCTGGCTGCCATATTTGCCTGCTCCTTTGCCAATGCTCAGGCGCTCTCCCCGTGCGCAGTTGCCGGAACTGACAATGCATTCCTCAATATTCAGACCATCCGTCTTTGGCCGGGCGACGCACCGGAAGCCAAAGGAACTACCTGCAATGACATTCCGACTCTGACAATCCTTGGGCCGCGTGCGGGAACCGCCAACGGCTCAGCCGTGATCGTTTTGCCGGGCGGCGCATACCGCGGGCTGGCCGCCGACCTTGAAGGCCGCGAAGTGGCCGACTGGTTTACGGCGCGTGGATTCCGGGCATTCATACTCAGCTACCGGCTCACCTCGCACGGCTATGTGTTACCGGTTCCCCTGCTTGACGCGCGCCGGGCTGTGCAACTAGTCCGTGCCCGGGCAGAGGACTACCAGATCGATCCGAATCGCATTGTTATGATCGGCTTTTCGGCCGGCGGCCACCTGGCTGCTCTCGCCGGAACGCAGCCTGTTCCCGGCAATCCCGGAGCCGAAGACCCCATTGAACGCGTCTCCAGCAAGCCCAATTACTTGGTTCTGGGTTATGCCTGGCTGGGCGCCATCTCAAGTGACACCTCGCACCTGAGCTACTGCGAGCTCTTCAATTTGATGGACCAATGCGAAAAGCTGAAGGCGGCCTATTCGCCGGCGCTCTACGTCACCAAGGACACGCCTCCGACCTTCATGTATCACACCTACACCGACCAGACCGTACCGGTTGAACAGGCGCTCGACTTCTTCAATGCGCTGCTCAAGGCCGGTGTTCCCGCAGAGATGCATATATTCGCGAAGGGGTCCCATGGCAGCGGTTTAGGCAAGAGCGATCCCGCCTTGGACCAGTGGCCGAACCTGCTGGAGATATGGCTGCGCGCACAAGGGCTGATGCCGGCACCAAAGCCCCCTGCACGAAGATAAGAAGCATTGGCCAGCTCTTAGCAACTGCATCCATGCTGCATTCAACTTTGGCTGGCCCTTTTTCCGCCGGAGTTCGCATTCACCGGACTTTGGCATCAAGGTGCTGCCCGGTCACGCCGGCAACTGACCACTGATAACTGACAACTTAAGGCTGATGGCAAAAGAATACGGCGATTGTGCCCGAAGATTTTGCCCCAAAAACTAAGAGGCGGGCATTCGGGATCGGGAGTGGAAGATTCCCGAAACCGACTGCCCGCTGGACCCTGGTCCGGGTCTAGGTGGTAAGGTTAGTTTAGGCCTGTTTTGACTGAAAGCAAGCTCTTTTTTGACATGAATCCCCATCTGGTGAGAGCAGTCACAAATGGCCGTGATATCTACCCTGATTACGTTGACTTGATGGCCTTCCCCTGATAAAAAAGGTGTGGTTCCACACGAGAAAATATCAGCACAGGAAAGCCCCATCTGACTGCCGGAGCGAGCCGGTAAATCATGCATTTGATCGCCCAACAACTCGGTACCATGTTCCTCGGCGCCATCCCTACGATGGTTCTTTTCGTCGTACTGGTGGTGGCCTACCAATTTTTGGTTCAGGGTCCCCTGACAGCTACTCTCAAGCGCCGCCGCGAATTGACTGAAGGCGCCATGGAAGCCGCGCAGAAAGCGATCGCGGAGGCCGAAGCACGAACAGCGGAATACGCCGCCAAGTTACGCCAGGCCAGGGCTGACGTGTACAAAATTCGCGAGCAGCGTCTGCGGCAGTGGACTGCGGAGCGCGATGCAGCTCTGGATGCCGCACGCAAGACTGCCGCGCAGAAGTTGAGCGAAGCCAAAGCCGGGATCGACTCGGAAACCGCCGCCGCCCGCCAGGCGATTCAATCCTCTGCAGGCGAGTTGGCCGGCCAAGTGGTTCGCGCAGTGCTGCCCGTAGGCGCCGGGGGTTCCCGTTGACCAATCGTTTTGCATCCGTACCCCCATTCCGTGGTTCTCTCAGTTGTACTTCCCGTTTTCTGCTGTTGAGTCTGGTGGCATTTCTTGTAGCGCTTGTGCTTTCTGCAGCGCCCCAGCCGCTGGCCGCGCAGGAAGCAGGGCGGGCCACCGCCAGCCAGCCGGAAACGACAAAGCAGGCCACGACCGAACAAGCATCGTCTGAGGAAGATCAGACCCGTGAGTTCCTGGTCGGTGGGCCCATCGTGAAGTGGACGGCGAGCCATTTCAACCTCAGCCTCGATACCGCAGCCAACATCTATCAGGCCGTCAACTTCGTTACAATCGCGCTGCTCATCGGCATTCCAATCCTGCGCGTGGCGCCGAAGATTTTCCGCAAGCGCTCACAGACTCTCGGTCATAGCCTCCAAACTGCCCGCGAGGCCACCAAAGATGCGAACGCCCGCCTGCTCGCCGTGGAAGAACGACTCGCCGGACTGGATGGCGAGATCAAGAAGCTACAGGCACAGGTAGAGCAGGAGAGCCTTGAGGACGAAAAGCGTGTGAAGGCTTCACTGGCTGAAGAGAGCGCACGCATCGTCGAGTCGGCCGAGCAGGAGCTGAACGTAGCGGTTGCCCATGCGCGCCGAGGCCTTCGCAACTTTGCCGCCGACCTTGCCATTGAGCAGGCCGCCCGTCAGATGACACTTACACCTGAAGCCGACCGCGCACTCATCGCAGAGTTCATCGGCAGCGCGGGCAGCAACGGCGCCAAGGCCGAGGGAGGGCAAAAGTAATGGCTGCCTTCGTTTCCCGTTATGCCAACGCCTTCGCCGACGTTGTCGCGGCCTCCAAACTCGATACGGCGGCCATCGAAAAGAAGCTGACCGATTTTCTAGCCACCTGGCAGGGAAGCTCTGATTTACGCGATTTCTTTGAGAACCCGGCCGTCGCCGTAAACGAAAAAGTGGCCATCCTCGACAAGCTGAATGCAAAGCTAGGAATGCAGAAGGAACTACGCAATCTGATTGCGGTGCTGATTTCGCACAACCGCATCGCCCAAGTAGGCGAGGTTGCAGATGCCTATCGCAGACTGCTGCAGGACCAGCTGGGAATTCACCCGGCTGAGATCGTGACCGCGCGGGAGCTCGACTCCAAGGAGCGCGATTCGCTTCTCGCGGAAGTTGCCAAGCTTGCCGGCGGCAAGGTCGAAGCGAAATTCAAACTCGACGCGTCGATCCTCGGCGGCGCAGTGGTGCGCATCGGTTCAACGGTTTATGACGGTTCGGTGCGCGGACGGCTCGACCGTCTGAAAGATGCACTTATCGCCGGCTGATGCCGGCAGTGAACTGTGATCGGTCGATAGCCTTCACTGTTCATGATTCAGGATTCAAGGGTTGAAGCAGCCAAATGCTGTATAGGCCCCGCGGTTCAAACGGAATTGAAACCTCAGAATTGAATGGAGGCAGGACTTCAGAGGTTACAGATTGGCGGATCGCTCCTTGCAGCGAAAACCGATCACCAACCACTGATCACTGTTGACTGAAATATGGCACAGATCAAGGCAGACGAGATAACGCAGCTTCTTCGCGAGCAAATCGCGAATTACGACTCCAAGGTTCAGGTGGACGAGGTTGGAACCATCACCTCACTGGGCGACGGCATCGCCCGCCTTCACGGGCTCGATAAGGTCATGGCCGGCGAGTTGCTCGCCTTTCCGCATGGCATCGCAGGATTGGCTCTCAGCCTGGAAGAAGATCAGGTGGGCGCCGTCATTCTGGGCGACTACACCGAGCTCAAAGAGGGCGACGAGGTAAAGCGTACCGGCAAGATTCTTTCCGTGCCGGTGGGCGAGGCCATGATTGGCCGCGTCGTGAACGCGCTGGGCATGCCCATCGACGATAAGGGCCCCATCGCCACCACCCAAAGCCTTCCCATGGAGCGGCTTGCTCCGGGCATCATTGACCGCCAGGGCGTGCGCGAGCCCATGGCCACCGGCCTCAAGGCAATCGACTCCATGATTCCCATCGGCCGCGGCCAGCGTGAGTTGATCATCGGCGACCGCCAGACCGGCAAGACGGCCGTTCTGCTTGACACAATCATCAACAACGCTAAGAACGACCTGATTTGCATTTACTGCGCCATCGGCCAGAAGCGCTCTTCGATTGCCCAGGTGGTGCAGACGCTGACTGAAGCCGGCGCGATGGGCCACACCATCATCGTGGCCGCCTCGGCATCAGAACCCGCACCGATGCTCTATCTCGCTCCTTACGCGGCAACCGCCCTCGGCGAGTACTTCCGCGACAACGGCAAGCATGCACTGGTGATGTACGACGATCTTTCCAAGCACGCCATGGCGTACCGCGAGATTTCGCTGCTGCTGCGCCGTCCGCCGGGCCGCGAAGCATATCCGGGCGATGTGTTCTATCTCCACTCCCGTCTGCTCGAGCGTTCGTCCAAGATGAGCGACAAGAGGGGAGGCGGCTCGCTTACCGCGCTGCCGGTTATCGAGACGCAGGCAGGCGACGTTTCGGCCTACATTCCGACCAACGTCATCTCCATCACCGACGGCCAGATTTTTCTTGAGACCGACCTTTTCAACTCCGGTGTGCGTCCCGCAGTCAACGTCGGACTTTCGGTGTCGCGCGTCGGTTTCTCGGCAGCTATCAAGGCAGTCAAGCAGGTGGGTTCAACGCTCAAGCTCGATCTGGCGCAGTACCGCGAACTGGCGGCCTTTGCGCAGTTCGGTTCCGACCTCGATCCGCTCACTCAGAAGCAGCTCAATCGCGGCCAGCGCCTCACGGAACTGTTGAAGCAGCCGCAATTCCAGCCACTCACCTGGCAGCAGCAGGTGGTGGTTCTCTTCGCCGGCACGCAGGGCTATCTTGACGACCTGCAGGTCAGCGACATTCGCGCCTTTGAAGTTGGCCTGCACAAGTACTTCGCCAACACGCAGACTGCGCTGATCGACGATCTGACCAAGAAGAAGTCAATCGACGACGACCTGCGCAACCGCCTGCACGCCGCGCTCAAAGAGTATTCGGAAAACTTTAAGGCGGAACTGCAAACCGCTACTGTGTAGCGAGTTTGGAGTTGTCAGTCTTCAGTTGTCAGAAAGGATCTGAAACTGAGAACTGATAACTGACAACTGATTATTGAGAACTGGAAAATGGCAAACGTACTCGATCTAAGACGGCGAATCCGCAGCGTGAAGAACACGCGGCAGATCACCAAGGCCATGAAGATGGTCTCGGCCGCCAAGCTGCGCCGCGCGCAGGAGCGTGCGCTGGCAGCGCGGCCCTACGCCAAAATGATCCTCAGCGTGCTTGAGTCGCTCACGCGCCGCATCGAGCTTTTCGATCCGCAGACCGGCAATCTGCGCCATCCGCTCTTTGTCACCCGGCCTGAAAAGAACGTGCTGCTCATCATCGTCAGCGGCGACAAGGGCTTTGCCGGCGCGTTCAACGCCAACATTCTCAAGACGGCCTTTCAGTTCATCTCCGGCAATCCGGACAAGCAGATTGACGTGGAAGCCGTGGGCCGCAAGGGCCGCGATATGATGCGGCGTCGCTATCCGGTTGCCACTTACGTGGAAACAACCGACGAACAAGGCCAGACCCACGAAGTGCGTGAGCGCAAGGCCCCGGTCGAGATCACGGGCGATCATCCCGGCATGCTGTTGAAGCTCGAGCCTTCACGTGTGCACCAGCTCGCCGAGAACATCATCGCCCGCTACGTGCATGAGGAGATCGACGCGGTTTACATCGTCTACAACGAATTCAAGTCGGTTATTCAACAGCGACTGGTGGTTGAGCGTGTGTTGCCGCTCATCGATCTGACCAGTCCGCAGGTTACCGGCGCAGTTGAGCCCTCAGCAGAGGAACGCGAGCGCGCGGCCCAGGCCGCCCTTTCGGCAGGCATAGAAATTGAACCCGCCGACACTGTTCAGGCCGACGATGAAGCCAAGAAATTCGGTACTGCGAACGTGGACTATATCTATGAGCAGCCGGCCGAGGAGTTGTTTAGTGGCCTGCTGCCGCAATTCGTTTTTTCAGTGCTGTACCACGCCATGACGGAGTCAGTTGCTGCGGAGCACGCGGCCCGTATGACGGCGATGGATTCAGCGACCAACAACGCCTCCGACATGATCGACTCGCTGACGCTGCACATGAACCGCGTGCGCCAGGCAGCCATCACCAAGGAGATTATCGAGATCGTCTCCGGCGCCGCGGCGCTGTGAGAAACAGCTTCTAGTTGTTAGCCGTTAGCTTATTGTGCTTGAACCGCTGAACGGAGACACACGAAAGCTGAAACAAGCAAGATGAGGCTAAGAGCTAAAGCTAATTGCTAAAAGCTCTGTAACAAAAAGGCAGACAAATGGCAGAAAACATCGGCAAAGTAATTCAGATCTCCGGCCCCGCCGTAGACGTTCAGTTCGAAGAAGCGAAGATGCCGCCCATCTACCAGGCATTGCGCGTCACCAGCGAAGGCTTCAACACGCCTGAACCGATTAGCGTAATTCTCGAAGTCCAGCAGCATCTCGGTGAAGGCCGTGTGCGCACAGTCGCCATGGAAGCTACGGACGGTATGGTTCGCGGCATGAAGGCCATCGATCTCGGCGGCCCCATCAGCATGCCCGTGGGTAAAGAGACTCTCGGTCGCGTGCTCAACGTCATCGGGCAGCCCGTGGACGAGCTCGGCCCCATCGGCGAGAAAATGCGCATGCCTATCCACCGGCCCGCGCCATTGTTCGACGAGCAGTCGACGCAGGAAGAGATGTTCGAGACCGGCATCAAGGTCATCGACCTCATCCAGCCCTTCTTGAAGGGTGGCAAAATCGGCCTATTCGGTGGCGCCGGCGTGGGCAAGACCGTCGTCATCATGGAGCTCATCAACAATGTGGCCAAGAATCACGGCGGCTACTCCGTGTTCGGCGGCGTGGGCGAACGCACCCGCGAAGGCAACGATCTCTGGGTGGAAATGACCGAGTCCGGCGTAATTACGCCCGGCGACTTTGCCAACTCAAAGTGCGCGCTGGTGTACGGCCAGATGACCGAGCCGCCCGGAGCCCGCCTCCGCGTAGCACTGAGCGCTCTCACCGTCGCCGAGTACTTCCGCGATGTCGAGGGCTCAGACACGCTCTTGTTCATCGACAACATCTTCCGCTTTACGCAGGCTGGTTCTGAAGTGTCCACGCTGCTTGGCCGTATGCCTTCTGCCGTGGGATACCAACCCAACCTGGCAACGGAAATGGGCGAGCTTCAGGAGCGCATTACCTCCACCAGCAAAGGTTCAGTCACCTCGGTGCAGGCCGTCTACGTGCCCGCCGACGACTTGACCGATCCGGCGCCTGCAACCACGTTCGCTCACCTCGACGCCACCACAGTGCTGAGCCGCCCGCTCTCTGAGCTTGGCATCTACCCGGCCGTCGATCCGCTGGCCTCAACCTCGCGTATCCTTTCGGCACGCATTGTAGGTCAGGAACACTACGACGTGGCCCAGGGCGTGAAGCGTATTCTGCAGCGCTACAAGGATCTGCAAGACATCATCGCCATCCTTGGCATCGATGAACTCTCTGAAGAAGACAAACTCACTGTGGCCCGCGCCCGCAAGGTGCAGAAGTTCCTTTCGCAGCCGTTCCACGTGGCCGAGCAGTTCACCGGCATCCCGGGCAAGTACGTAAAAATTGCCGATACGGTGCGCAGCTTCAAAGAGCTCATCGCAGGCAAGTACGACGACATCCCGGAGCAGGCCTTCTACATGCAAGGCGGCATTGAGGACGTGCTAGCCAAGGCCGAGCAACTGAAGGCAACGGCGTAGGAAATATAGGGATCAGTGAACAGTGGTCAGTAGTCAATTTTTCGTGCCGCTATATCGCTTTTTCAACCATTTGCTGATCACAATCACCTGACAACTTGGGCGGCTGAAAGGAGCCCTCATGGCTGACGATACAAACCAACTCCGGGTACGGCTGGTGACGCCGGAGCGTGTCATGTGCGAGCTCACTGCCGATTCGGTAGATTTGCCCTCCAAGTCCGGCTACTTTGAAGTGCTTTACGGCCACGCGCCCCTCGTCGCCGAGCTTGGTGCAGGCGACGTGATTGTGCATGGGGGCGTTTGCGGTGAAGAAAGCGCAAAAGTGGACACCCGTTACTACGTGAGCTGGGGATTTGCTGAAGTTC
Source organism: uncultured Acidobacteriaceae bacterium (assembly GCA_963832645.1). Classification (GTDB taxonomy): domain Bacteria; phylum Acidobacteriota; class Terriglobia; order Terriglobales; family Acidobacteriaceae; genus Telmatobacter. The sequence continues at coordinate 100,381 of CAWHUU010000010.1, read as the reverse complement.
TTCCCGACCGCGTGACCGTTCTCGCCAATGACGCCCTCAAGCCCACCGAAATTGATGTGCCGCGCGCGGAGCAGCAGCTCGACCGCGGCCTGAAGATGTGGCGAGAGGCCGGAGACAGCGAAGATAACTACACCGACGCACTTCGAGTCATCTCTGAAGCCGAAGCAAAAATCGCGTCGGCAAATCAAAAAGACTGATGTAGTCTTTCAATCATGACAGGAACGCGGCTTCACTTTGCAGTTGTTATTTTCTTGGCTGCGTTCCTGCTCTTCCTTGTTGAACCCATCGTAGCCAAACAGCTTGTACCGGCCCTGGGTGGCTCCGCCGCGGTGTGGGTCACTTGCCTCGTCTTTTTTCAAAGCGCTCTGCTCTGTGGCTATGCCTACGCGCATTGGGTCACTCGCGGCGTGCGGTGGTTCTTGCATCTGATTTTGCTGACGGTTACGGTGGGTTTCGCTGTCTACTGGACCTTCGGTTCGTTCGACCTTAGTGCCGGGCCGGATCATCCAGTTGCGACAATCTTCGCTGCCCTCACGATATGGATCGGACTTCCCTTTATTGCGCTTGGTGCTACCAGTCCTCTGCTGCAGTACTGGTGGTCGCGCGTCGAAGATTCACCGGTTCCCTACGCGCTGTTTGCGCTTTCGAACCTGGCCTCGCTGCTGGCCCTGGCTGCGTATCCGTCGCTGGTTGAGCCTAAATTCACTCTGCATACGCAGCGCACGATCTGGTTTTACGGATTCCTGCTGTTTACCGTGCTGGCCGCAAGTCTTACATTTCGCACGCGTTCTGCCGGAAGGCAGGTTGCGCCGTCTCCGACTGAAGATGCCACGGACCTAACTGCAATTCCTGTCCTACACAAGTGGCTCTGGTTCCTGCTGCCCATGGGTGCGGCCATGCAGTTGAGCGCCATCACCAGCTACATCACGGCAAACCTTGCGGCCATACCGCTGCTATGGATTCTTCCGCTTGCCGTTTATCTGCTCACCATCATCATTGCCTTTGAGTTTCCGCAACTGATCCCACGAGGCATCCTTGTCCGGCTTCTTGCGGTGATGCTTGCCGGTGTTGGATACATGATGTCGCAGATTGAAGTCACGGTCGTGCTTCAGGTGGGGATTGCGTTTTTTCTGGTTGAACTGTTCACGGTTGGGCTCTTCTTACATAGTGAGTCTTATTCGTTAAAACCGGTACATCGTTCCCAGTCGACTGTGTTCTATCTGCTTTTTGCCGCAGGCGGGGCGGCGGGCTCGTTTCTGATTGCGCTGGTGTTTCCGGCGGTGTTTTCGTTCAACTACGATGTCGCCGTCACCTGCCTGGTTACCGCAGTACTGGTGCTGTTCTGTATGTGGAAGGAACGATGGCCAGTGCGCCTGCTGTGGGCAGTGGCCAGCATCATTATGCTGGTGCTGTGCGTCAAGCTGCACTATGCCCACAGGCAAAACAATCTGGCGGCGGTGCGTAACTTTTATGCGGCGCTGAGCGTAAAGCAAACTAGCTTCCACGGCGTAAACCTGCGCACGCTGACCAACGGAAACATTCAGCACGGCACGCAGATCTGGGGCACTGCGGAGCAGCGCAAGATTCCCACCACCTATTACGCGGAGGATTCGGGGATCGGCCTGGCGTTGCGCAATTGCTGCATCGGCCGCCACCGCAACATCGGCGTTATTGGGCTCGGCGCGGGCACGCTTGCGGCCTACGGCCAACCGGGCGACCGCATCCGCTTCTACGAGATCAACCCCGCCGACATTCCCATCGCGCAAAATGTATTCACCTACGTTCGCGAGTCAGGCGCTCAAATCAGCTTTGCCGGGGGCGACGCGCGCACATCGCTGACGCGCGAAGCGCCGCAACACTTCAACGTACTGGCGGTGGATGCCTTCTCCGGCGATGCGATTCCACTGCACCTGCTCACCGTGGAGGCTCTCGAACTCTATCGCCACCATCTGGCGGCGGGCGGAATCATCGCGTATCACATCTCAAACCAACACGTGAATCTGGAGCCGCCCATTGCGCTGCTTGCCCGCAACGCCGGAATGCACGCGGTGCGAATCAGTAGCCTTGCCAACGACGCACGGGGTGAGTTCGGTTCTACGTGGATCCTGCTGAGCGACGATCCGAGCTTCTTTGCCATGCCGGACGTGGCAGCGCACTCACACCCGGCGGAGATTCGCCCGGGCCTGCGCCTCTGGACGGATGAGTACTCGAGTTTACTCCCCGTGTTGCGGTGGTGAGCTGCGGTTCCAGTTGGTAGGCGGACCACTGTTCGGCGATTTCAGGACAACTTCGATATAGCCGGCAACCCAACCACCGTTTGATTTCGGGTCGATGAGTGACTCGGTGATTTACTGCTCGTCGAGATTCGGGCCGGAAACCGGCTCCGGGGATAGTTCGCAAATAAACGGCGGCGTTCGCTTGCTGTACCACGACGGTACAGAATGGCCTCATTGATGAAACCTTGAATGAGCAAGAGCCATGGGCTCGATCCGTCCTTGAAACTGCTTCAAGCCAAAATGATCGTTGAGCGCCTTGATCCCACGGGTGGTCAGCACCAGCTCCCGGCTGTCGAGTTGGCGAACTACCCAGCGTCTGGACTCGAATGCAGCCAAAATCGCTGCACCGAGCAGGCCACCGGTATGCGGTCTGCGCTCGCTCCAGTCCAGACAGGCAAATGCAAAGCGCCGGCGCGATGTACAGGAACCGAAATTGATGCCGATGCGATTCAGTTGCACCCGTCCGATGTCACTTATGGAGGAACTGTCTTTGTCGAGCCATCCTAATGAAAGCAGCCTGTCGTGTAGCGCCACCGCCACTACACCGGCCATGTGGTCGTAACACGTGCGCGCCAATCGCAGCTTCGCGGGAGTCCTACTCTGGATTCCCGGCTGTTTGCCCGCCAGCCCCATGATCGACTCCAGCGCCCGGGCCACCTCACGGCTCGAGATGCGAAAGTAGCGATGCCGTCCCTGAGGCACGCACGCGATCAAGCCTTGCTCCATCAGTATGCGCAGGTGCGCGCTTGCCGTCGATGGGGAAACGCCGCCCATCAAGCTCATCTCCGTCGCCGTGTACGCGCGCCCATCCATCAGCGCGCATAGCATCCGCGCACGCGTTCGATCCGCTACCGCGCTGGCCGCCAGCGCCAACCCCGCATCCAGAGAGTTCGGCTCCATGGTCTCATCTTATGCCAAGCGGAAGGGCAACAAGGGTCGATGCTTCGTCCACCAGCGAAGCGTTTCCCGCCAGCTCCAGCGATCATTAGAAATTGTGGAGGCACGATAACGATGATCGCCATGATCTTTGAGTTCACTGCGAGCGAGAAACATTTCGACGAGTACATGAGAGAGGCAGCGGCGTTGCGCCCGCTCCTGTCCGGCATCAATGGATTCATCTCGATTGAACGGTTTGAGAGCAAAACGACTCCTTGCAAATTTGTTTCTATCGGATTCTTCGAGGATGAGAACGCCGTGCAGGAATGGCGGAATCTACCCGAACACCGCCGCGTCCAGCAATTGGGACGGGCAAGGCTCTTTGAGAACTATCGGCTTCGCATAGCATCGGTCATTCGAGACTACTCAATGTCGAGCCGCGGGCAAGCACCCGAAGACAGCAAACTCGCGCACGATGCAAGGGAATACTGAGCATGTACGATCTTGAGATTCATCTGGCCGACCGGTGCGGCGAGCTCGCGTCGATGGGAAAAGAGCTAGGCAAAGCAGGTATCAGCGTCGAGGGCGGAGGGGTATGGGTTGTCGGTGGCAGGGGCGTTGCGCACTTTCTATTTCACGACGGACCGGCCGCACAGCGGGCGCTCGAGGCAGCAGGAGTCCAAGTGATCTCTTGCAGCCGGGTCTTGCGATTGCGCCTGAAGCAGGAAATTCCTGGGCAACTGGGGCTCATTACCGACCAATTGGCGAAGGCCAATGTTAATGTTTCGGTTCTCTACAGCGATCACGCTAACCACCTTATCCTTGTGGTCGACGATATTGAGAAGGGTGCGACGGTGGTTGAAGATTGGACTTCTGCCCAAACCAGTCAGGCGAGTCAGGAGGACAGCTGACGCTATGAGGTTCCGAACGAGTTCGATTCATTCCAAAGATAACTCAAATGCGAGCTGATCTTCGCCAAATGTGGCTGGTCATCACTGGCGAGAGCCTTCGAAGATGCCGGCGCGCACATGCCCGTGTTCGACCGCACCGAGTCTCGTTTAGTGCCTTCAGGGGGATAACCGGCCAATTTGCGTTTATGCCAACAATTGCAAATCGCCTGATATGGTGCGGGTGAGAGGCGTGTTGTATTATTCTTCAGCCGGTTTCTTCTTACTTCAGCTTGAGCAGCGTGTTCATTTTTGCCTTCCGTCTGCGGTTCCGTTGACCAACGCGGGGCTTCGTGCAGGGAAGGAAGGCGACAGAGTCCACGAATGGGCATCCTGATCGTTGAATGCATGGTAGGCCGCTCTGCACCGCGCCAGGCTGAAGCAGGAATCCTGATCGGGACGCATTATGTCACTGGTCGTTAAGAACATGACGATCGGCATTGAAATGCCTCTTACGACCACACCTGAAAATGGGCACTGTTTGGCCGGTTAACAGACCAAGTCACTCTTTGACGAGGCTCTCTCGATTGGCCGGCATCGCAACAGTTTGCCTAGTTTTGGTTTGTCGCGGGATTTGAAATTTGAAGCAATTGCAGACCCTTCGTCCCCTTCACTTCGTTCCGGGTCCTCAGGATGACACCTCTATGGGAGAAAGTGTAGTTTGCGGGATGGTTATTTGCTATCCCACTCATGCGCAAAGTGCGCGCATATATGGGGCACTCAGTTTGTACAGAAACTCAGCTTGCGTAGTGCCCCCGTTCTCCAAGTGCGAGGGACCGGGGGCACTCGGCAATGACCTCAGCTCGAGTGGTATCCCCAGCCCCAAGTGCCAGCAATCGTCTCCTATAATTGGGGGCGAGATTTGATCATGAGATCGCGGCGGCTTCGGCTGGCGGAAGAATATTTCAGCTCTGCGCAAAAAGAGATGGAGGGGATGATGAAGAGGTGCGTTGCATTTCTGCTTTCATGTGCGTTTGCGGCCTCGGCGGCGGGCCAGACTGCAGCTTTCGTGATTGGGGAGAAGCTTTCTGGCTCGATTGGCTTTTACGATGCCAACTTCAACAGGATTGGCGACGTGAAGGTGGGCACGCATCCACACGAGATAGTCCTCACACCAGACGGGAAGACACTGTATGTTGCGGACAACGGTGTGATGTGGATGACGGAAACTTCGCCGGGAGATAACACGGTCTCGATTGTGGACATTGCTACGATGAAGCGCACTGCAACGATCGATCTGGGACAGTTTCGCCGACCACACGGGATTGCTTATGACGCGAGCACGAACCGCGTCTATGTGACGACGGAGAAGCCATCCAGACTACTGGTACTGGATCCCAAATCGCTCAAGGTTATTCGTACTTACGACGTGAAAGGGCAAGCGCCTCACATCGTCAAACTCGGCCCGAAGAGAGAATGGGCCTATGTGAGCAATACGGACACAGGCACGCTTTCGGCGATCAAGCTAAGTTCAGGCGAGGTGATATCGATGCCCTCGGGTGAGCGGCCGCAGGGGCAGGCTATGTCTCCGGACGGGCGGACTATCTTTGTTGCCAACTCCGGCGGCAATTCGATCTCGATTTTCGATCTGGCACAGAGGAAGAACGTTGGGAGCATTGCGACGAAAGGCAAGGCGCCTGTTCGGCTTGTGGTTTCGCACGATGGCAAAACGCTTATTTACGCGCTGCAGGAAGGCCGCACGGTTGGCTTCGCGGACATTGCGACGCGAAAGGAGCTAGTTGAAATTCCCCTTAACGGGCGGCCTGTCTCAATGTCGTTGTCTTTGGATGGCAAGCTGGCGTACTGCTCCGTGCAGGAAGAGGATGAGGTCTACGTTATCTCAGTTGCAGACCGCAAGGTGGTTCGGGTAGTTCACCTGCCGAAGGGCACGGGCCCGGACCCGGTGGTGCCACTGCGATGAGATGTGTGCGGTGTCCCACCCAGCTTGGGGTGATGAGGCGCTGCTACCAGCGCTTGTGATCTGACAGGGCGTCTAGTTCGGATGCGGCCAGGAGGAATCCGCCAATGCCGAAGTTGTAGCTTGAGCTGGGCTTGTACTGTGCCGCGTCGTCAAGTGGGGCCATCGATCCGAGGCGGCCGTTGGTGTAGATGTGCGATAGTATTCCGGCCCATGCTTTCTCGACTACCGGCAGATATTCCCGGGCGTCGAGGACGCGATGGTTGATCCCCCAAGCGATGGCGTAGGTGTTGAAGGCAGAGCCGGCCACGTCGGGTTGGGGATAGGCTGACGCATCGAGCAGGCCGGGCCGCCAGAGACCGTCGCTGCTCTGGAGTGCAGCGGCCTGGGCGGCCATGTCGCGCATGAGGTTGATGTAATGCTCGTGCAGCGGGTCGTCGGAAGGCAGGTTGTCGAGCACGCGCGCAAGCGCGGCCATTGCAAGACCGTTGCTTCGGGCGAGAAAGACTTTGCTGCCGTTCTTCTCGTGGCGGTCAATATCGGCGGCGTCGCGCGAGAACAGATGCTGTTGGCGATCGTAGAGGAGCTTCTCAGTGAATCCCCACTGGCGGTTTACGTAGGAATTGTAGGTGGGGTCGCTGGTAATGCTGGAAAGCGCGGCGCCTGCGGGCGGGGCCATGAACAGCGCGGCGGCCCACCAGAAGGCGGGTTTCTGCGGATCGAGCGACCTCATGACGTCATCGAACTGCGCGCGCAGCGGCGCAACCTGGGCGTCGTTATGCGAGGAGCGATAGACCTCGATGTATGCCTGGCCGAGCGCAAAGTCGGCGGCTGGTGAGACGGTGCGTTCGAGCTTCCAGCCGAACTGGTCGCCGACCGAGGTGACGTACTGGCTGTATCGCTTGTCATGCAGGGTGCGCGAGGCTGCCATGAAGCCGATGTCGAGCACGCCGAAGTCCCAGGACCGGCTGGGCGGCTGCACCTGAACGCGGGCGAGTTCCCAGTCTGCAACACGTTTCATGGCGGCCCGAATCTGCTTGCCACGAAGCGCAACGGAGATATCGGTTGCCAACGGGCCGGGATCGGCGGGAGCGTCTCCAGCTTGCGCGACCGCGGAGGCACTTGCGGGCTGCTGCGCCGCCGCATTGGCGCAGAGCACGGCTGCCAGGCCTAGAATTCTCAGTATCCTCAACGCCCGATTCATCCATGTCCCCCTGCCGGGTAGAGCCGCCCGGCCACATCGATCAGCAGTTCAGAAGGTAACTGACTATCATACGATTTCTGTGCGCATAGGATTTGGCCGTAAGTTACTTGGCTGCAGACGGAACCCAATTCTGGCCTTGTCTAGACAGCTTCAGCAGGCCTTGCATCCTGAGGCACTTGCCCTACGCAAGCCCAGCCCGATAAAGTTGCTCCATTCGGCCTTTTACCTGAAGAGGCTGCCCGGGCGAATCATCACAAATCCGCGCGGTATATCTTCCCTCAAGGACCCCAAATGTCTTCCACGCCTGTCCATCCCGTTGGCAACCAGGATATTGATTCCACTTTGCGCGAAAACCGGCTGTTTCCGCCGCCGCCAGAATTCAGCGCCAAGGCTCATATCAAAAGCCTGGAGCAGTATGAGCTGCTATATAAGGAATCGATTGAAGACCCGGAGCGCTTTTGGGCCACGGTGGCCGGCGATTTGCACTGGTTCAAGACCTGGGACAAGGTGCTGGAGTGGGATCTTCCGTGGGCGAAGTGGTTTGTAGGCGGCAAGCTTAACCTGAGCTACAACTGCGTTGACCGGCATGCGCTGGGCACCCGCGCCCACAAGACCGCGCTCATATGGGAAGGCGAACCGGGCGAAATTCGGCGCCTGACTTTTGCCGAGCTTCATGTCGAAGTGCAGAAATTTGCCAATGCGCTGAAGTCGCTCGGCATTGGCAAGGGCGATCGCGTTGCGGTTTACATGGGCATGACTCCGGAGCTGGCCATTGCGTTGCTGGCGTGCGCCCGAATTGGGGCCATCCACTCGGTGATCTTTGGCGGATTTGCAGCCAATGCCATCGCCGACCGCGTCAACGATTCTTCGTGTGTGGCCATTCTTACACAGGATGCAAGCTACCGGCGCGGCAATGAAATCCATCTGAAGCGCACCGTGGATGAGGCGATGGCAGGGTGTCCCACGGTGAAGCACGTGGTGGTGTATCAGCGTACGGGTTCGCCGGTGGAGATGATTGAAGGGCGCGACCACTGGTGGCACGACCTGATGGCGCAGGCTGCAGCTGAATGCCCGGCTGAGCAGATGGACTCAGAGGATCCGCTCTATATTCTGTACACGTCAGGCACTACCGGCAAGCCAAAGGGGCTGGTGCACACTACGGGCGGCTACTCAGTGCAGACTTATATCACCAGCAAGCTTGTCTTCGACCTTCGCGACGAGGATGTGTACTGGTGCACGGCGGATATTGGCTGGGTTACTGGCCACTCTTATGTTGTTTATGGGCCGCTGCAGAACGGCACTACGGTTCTGATGTATGAGGGCGCACCCAACTGGCCGGACTTCTCGCGCTTCTGGAAGATCGTTGACGATCACAAGGTGTCGGTGTTCTACACCGCGCCGACTGCTATTCGCGCTTTTATGAAGTGGGGCAACGAGCATGTGGAGAAGCACAGCCTTGAGTCGTTGCGGCTGCTTGGCACCGTGGGTGAGCCCATCAATCCTGAAGCGTGGATGTGGTACCGCGAGAAGATTGGGCACAACCGCTGCCCGATTGTGGACACGTGGTGGCAGACGGAAACAGGAGCGATTCTCATTGCACCTATTCCCGGTGCGGTTGGCGCCAAGCCGGGGTCCGCTACTCGCCCGTTCTTCGGCATTCAGCCCGAAGTGGTGACGCACGAGGGAACGCCTGTACCCGCTGGCCACGGTGGATTGCTGGTGATTCGCAAACCATGGCCGTCGATGGCGCGTACTGTTTACGGTGATCCTGAGCGCTACCGGAAGACTTACTGGAGCGATGTGCCGGGCAGCTACTTTACCGGCGACGGCGCGCGCCAGGATGCCGATGGATACTTCTGGCTCATGGGCCGCGTTGACGACGTGATCAATGTGAGCGGACACCGGCTTGGCACTATGGAAGTGGAGTCGGCGCTGGTTGCTCACCCCAAGGTGGCTGAGGCCGCGGTGGTGGGCCGCCCGGACGACCTGAAGGGACAGGCCATCTCTGCGTTCGTGTCACTTGAAAGCGGCAACCAGCCCAGCGAGGGATTGAAGGACGAGCTGCGCAAATGGGTGACCAAGGAGATCGGCGCACTGGCGCGGCCCGACGATATCCGCTTTACGGAGGCGCTGCCCAAGACCCGCTCCGGCAAAATCATGCGCCGCCTGCTGCGCGAGCTGGCCACTCACGGCGAGGTGAAGGGCGACGTAACGACGCTTGAAGACTTTACCGTGATCGCGAAGCTGCGCGAGGCGGAAGAAGGCTAACCGTGGCCGCGGCACATGGACGCCTGATTCGCTACGGCGTGGCCATGAGCCTCGACGGCTTTATTTCGGGACCGAACGGCGAGTACGACTGGATCATTTCCGATCCTTCGTTAGATTTAGCCGCATACGCGAGGCAGTTTGACACGCTGCTGATGGGCAGGCACACCTATGAGCTTGCCATCAGCCAGGGACCGATGCTCAAGTCCATGGAAATGGCTGTCTTCGTGGTCTCTACGACACTCACGCCCTCGGAACACAAGGACGCCACCATCATCTCCGCCGATGTTCAACAAGCAGTGGCGGACCTGAAGGCGCAGCGCGGCAAAGATATCTGGCTCTTTGGTGGCGGGGCGCTATTCAGGACGCTACTCGATGCGGGACTTGTAGACCTGGTCGACGTTTCAGTTATTCCCGTTCTTCTGGGCAGTGGAGTTCCACTGATTCCGGCCGGACGCCGCTGGCCGTTGCACCTTGATGAGGGTAAGACTTTGCCAAATGGCATGCTTCAGCTTACGTATTCACCCACGGCCTGATCTTCAATTGCTTCAGATCTCTTACCCGCGGAGTTCTGCTTCTGCGCGAAGCCAGTCTTCTTCGTGATGGCCGTGGGCGCAGCCGTGATCGATCCAGAAGCCGTAGGCTCGCTCGGCGATCTGTTCGTGCGAGAACGAAGGGACTTCCAGCGTTGCGATGTCGCCGGTTGTCTCAGCTCCGATGCGCGCCTGGGACTGCTCGTATTCATGAAGCTTTTCAAGGTGGGCAGCCAGCGTTGGGGCCTCGGGGCCAATACTCTCGGCTACCGGCTGGTGTGGAGTTGGGATGGCGGCGAGGTCGTCGGCGACGCTACCCTGCTGCGGCTCGGACTCAAGCTCACTTAACAGTTCGATGAGTTTCACGAGCTGGCCCTTTCTATGTGCTAGCCCCTGGACCTGTGAGTCAATAGCAGCGATCTCGCGGCACGCTTGCTCGCGAGCTGTCTCATAGAAATTTGTAGACATGAAAGCGTTCCCCAAGCAGATGATACCGTGGAACGGATAAAGCTAAAATGAAGCTCCATTGAAGATGGGTAGAATTCCCAGGCGAATTGACTCTTTGCCCCTTCCCCGGCATGAAGAAAAATTCCTCCGACAGACTCTCTTGACAAACTAAACTGAACCGTTCAGTATAAGTACTTGTCGGAGGCTCGGCATGATTCACGTCAACAATCTGGTAAAAACATTCGGCAACTTTACCGCCGTCAACGATGTCTCATTTGACGTTGGCGCGGGGGAGATCTTTGCCTTCCTTGGCCCCAACGGGGCGGGAAAGACCACCACCATCAAAATGCTCACTACGCTGCTGCAGCCTACGAGCGGCACGATCCGGCTGGATGGGTTGGATCCGCGCACGCACCAGAACGACGTCCGCAGGCGTTTCGGCATTGTGTTTCAGGATCCCAGCCTGGACGGCGACCTTACCGCGTGGGAGAACATGCAGATCCACGGAGTTCTTTATCACGTTCCACACAAGGTGAGGCAGCACCGTGCCGAGGAATTGCTGAAGCTGTTTGAACTGTGGGACCGGCGCAATGACCAGGTGAAAAAGTTTTCGGGCGGAATGAAGCGGCGGCTTGAGATCGCGCGCGGCTTTCTGCACACGCCCAAAATTCTCTTCCTCGACGAGCCGACGCTCGGTCTCGATCCGCAGAGCCGCAATCAGCTCTGGAGCCACGTGCGGCGGGTGAACGAGCAGGAGGGGGTTACGGTTTTTCTAACGACGCACTACATGGATGAGGCCGACCGCGTTGCTCATCGCATTGGCGTGATCGACCACGGCAAGCTGGTTGCACAGGGCTCTCCGAAAGAGATCAAGCAGCAGACCGGCACGGAATCGCTGGAGGAAGCTTTTCTAGCGCTGACCGGCTCAACCATCCGCGACGAGAGCGCGGGCTCGGCAGACCAGATGCGGCAATTCGCAAAGATGTGGAGTGGAGGCAGACGATGAGTGCGATTTACATTCTCTGGTTGCGCGAACTCAAGCGTTATACGCGTTCGCGTGCGCAGATCGTAGCTTCGCTTGGGCAGCCGCTGCTGTATCTGCTGGCGTTGGGATTCGGCCTTGGCCCGGTATTTCAACGCGCTGGATACGGCAACTACATTCAACTGCTTGCACCGGGCGTCATTGGCATGAGCGTGCTGTTTTCGTCCATCTTCTCGGGGCTTGGTTTGCTGTGGGACCGGCAATTCGGCTTCCTGAAAGAGACGCTGGTGGCCCCGGTGCCGAGGTTGCAGATCATGATCGGCCGCACGCTGGGCGGCGCGACGGTGGCGGTGATCCAGGGAACGCTGGTGTTTGTGATCAGCCTGATTGCAGGCTTTCGGCCTGCCAACTGGCTGCTGATTCCGTTCGCCATCGCATTCATGATCGCCATTGCCATTGTGTTTGCGGCGTTGGGCGTGGCCATTGGCTCAGGCATTCAGGACATGCAGGGATTTCAGCTCATCATGAACTTCCTGGTGATGCCCATCTTCTTTCTTTCGGGAGCGCTGTTTCCGCTTTCGGGCCACGGGATTGTGCTCACGGTCATTACGCGGCTCGATCCGCTGTCTTACGGCGTAGATGGCATTCGTTCTGTGCTGCTGCAACCGGCGCAGTTCCAGTCAGCATTCCCGGTTTCGGTCAGCGCGCTGGTTCTTGCAGCCGTTGGAAGCGTGCTGCTGGTGATTGGCGCGTGGCGATTCTCTAAAATTGAGATATAGCGATGGCACGATCACGAAGTCCGCAGGCGCATGAGAAGGTTCTTCGAGCCGCGCTCGAGTTGTTTGGCGAGCGCGGCATCGACGCTGCCAGTATGGATGCGATTGCGCAACATTCGGGTGTGAGCAAGGCAACCATCTACAACCACTGGCCGGATAAAGAAGCGCTGCTGATGGAAGTGATGAGCATGATCCACGGCCTGGACCGCGAAGTGAAAGATATCGACACGGGCGATCTGGAGTGCGACCTTACGACTGTGCTGACGAGCCGGCCTCCAGACCAGTACGACGAAGCCCGCCAGCGCATAGCGCCTTCGCTGATTGCCTATGGTGCGATCCATCCTGAATTCGGCAAGGCATGGCGGCACCGTGTGATGGAGCCGGCCCGCGAGTGCATCAAGAGGATTCTTCGCCGCGGGATCCAACAACGCCAACTGCCGCGCAATCTCGATCTTGAGGCTTCAGTCGCGCTGCTGCTTGGGCCCATGCTCTACAACCACATCTTTAACAAGGATGCGCAGGTGAAGCCGCCGGATATTGGGCCCACCGCGGCCGCGGCGTTTTGCCGCGCATTTGTGAATCAAAGCGTGGAGCGCAAGAAGCGTTAGCAGGCGAAATACTTCTCTTGATCACAACAAGAAAATGGGCGCCCGGGTGAGCGCCCACTTTTGTTCAATTTGAATTTGCAGAATTGCTAAAAGCGGAACACCATGCCGATTTCGCCGCGCGGATTCCAGGTGCGGTGAGCCGAGTAGTTCAGCTGCGGTGTGTTGAAGTTCGGCGAGAACGACGCGGCGATACGGTCGCCGGATGCGCGAATGGCAATGCGCGGGCTCAGGTTGTAGAGCAGTCCGCCGCCGAAGCCACCGGCAAACGAAAGGTTCGGCGTTTTGCCAACGCCGCCAGTGTGCTCCACGCCAAGCAGGGCATGGAAGAAGCCGTCGAAGTTTCCGTACAAGTTGGAGCGAACTTCGGGGCCGGCGAGCACATCGTAAACTGACGGATCTCCGGGGTTGCCGGGGGTTGCGGAGGAGAAAGGCGGTTTGTAGTAATCGCCCTGCAGGGTAACGCCGAAGTGACGGCCAAAGTCGCGCGTAACGCCAAACACGCCACCGATAAGTCCGTAGCGCGACAGGTTCACCTGGTTCAAGCTGGTATAGCCTGCCAGAGCGAATGCCTCGTACTTGAATGCCGGTGCGCCGCCCTGGGCTGGAGTGCGCTCGGGAGCGACTTGGCCGGCGGCCATGAGGGGCAATATCGCCACCGAAACGGCGGCCAGAATGGAAAACAAGGACTTACTCTTCAACGTGAAACACTCCTCAACTGAGCTGTTACGGCTTTGCCGCTCAGGGGCCAAGCCCCACAATGCGGGTCTTAGGCTTTAAAACGGTACCTTCATAGACTATCCTCTACCCCCCGCTTCCACGAAGCCCCGGGAGACAAACTTCAGGCCCATACATGGGACGGTCCAAGGTGCTCACAGGAAAGCAGTTGGAGAGGGGATTTTCAGGGCCTGACACACTTTTGAGGCTTTATGGCATATTGCCGCCGGAGGTTGGGTGGAGGTCAGTGTTTTAAATTCAAGAGCGACTCGCGATCGATCACGTTTCCATTGAAGATGAGGGTGGTGATGCGGCGCGCATTCCAGATGTTCGCAGTGGGATCAGCGTCTATTACCAGAATGTCCGCACGGCGGCCAGGCGCAATCAAGCCAATGTCATTCCAGCCGAATTGGAGCGAATAGTTATTGGTCGCCGCAGCCAGCGCTTCGCGCGAGGAGAGTCCGAGCCGCACCAGAAGCTCCAGTTCAGTCTGCAATGAGATACCAGGCATGGAACCCTGCACGGGCGCGCCCGACGCGGCCAGATAATGAGGATATGCCGAATAGATGGTGGAGTTAATCTGCCACATCCGCATAGCATCCTGTGCCGCCTTCTTGCGCTGATTCTCTTCCATCCAGCGCTGGCCGACGGCGGGCAGATGGCGCGCCCACTGAGCTATTGGGTAGTCCATGTCTCCCGTGTCTACATTGGAGGGATTGGACATGTGCGCGGGGTCGAGAAGCGCGGCCGCGGGCTCCCTCCAAAGATTGCGATGGCCAGGAAGATTGGCGTAATACATGCTGAGCGTGGGTATGAGCGCCGCGTGGTGCGATGCGAGGAACCTTGCAAAAGTATAAACATGCTTGTCGGTTGGCGGGATGCGCAGCGAGTAGTCGTACGCGGTGCTCGCGGCAGGTCCGCTAGGCGAGTCGATGAGCGGCCGCTGCAGTTCGTCGGGAATAAGGCCCAGATCGTAGCGGTCCATGTGGACGAGCGCGTCCACACCATCGTCGATGCCGACATTGTAAGGAGTTGAAATGAACTCCCCATACGTAACCATTCCAAGCTGATGTGATCGCGTAATGATCCATTGAGTGTTGGCTGCCGTAATGTTGTGGCCGATGAAGATGACCCGGGTTCCGAGCTGGGCGGTATCGTTCAGTTGCCTGCCGGTATCCTCGGGACTCAACTCCATGGGGCGTGCGCCCTCGCGCAGCTTGTTCATCCATGCCGGTTGCCTTGCCAGCAGACTCCAGTTGTCCGTGGTGCCCGCGCTATCAATGGGCAGGATGTTGGGGCGCGGATTTGCCGCGTAATCGACCAGACCGTGCTCCTGATCGCTGCGCGCGACAATGGTAGTGACACCCATGTAGAGATTTGCGCTGGCCTGTCCCTGCGAGTTCATTCCCGCAAAGCCGTCGATCAATCCTGGGATGATGAATTTGCCGGTGCAGTCGATGATGCGGGCAACCTTGGGCAAGGTGATGGCAGCGGCAGGACCAACTTCGGCAATCTTGCCTTCGCGAATGATGACGACTGCATTCTGGAGATCGCGTGCCGAGTGACCCCAATCTGTAACATCGACGACAGTGCCGCCGGTAAGAACCAATGGTGGGACAGGAGGAACAGGAGGGGCGGGTAGTTGCTGCGATCCTGCACATGCCGCCACGGCGCTGAAGGCCAGAACAATTCCAGCGGCTCGCAAGTGATATAAAGCCTCGCCGCATGCCTGGCGGCTGGTCTCGTTGCACAAGACACCTCTGCGCTCCACCGCGCGCAAAAGATCAAACCGTACGAGCCACGACAAAGAACGTCGTAGCCGCGCGGATGTGCAGCTTAATGTCGGCATAACGGGAAGCATACACCATCGGCACCGGAAAGGCCGCGTCCAGGATATTTGCGATTATGGGCCTGAGTCATGACAAGACGATTGGAAGTATGTAACAAACCTATTGATTGGCGGCACCAGTACACAGCCAAGCGCGGGCCGCAGCGCACTCTATTTGCATTGCACTCCTGAATGAAGATAGCTGGGCAACTAGCTGGCAACCAGCGTTGGCCGGCGTCTCCCAGCCAGCAAAGGCAGAACTTGCGCGAACGCCGCATCGACGCTCAAGCCATACTTGAGCCGCAGATCGTCAATTTTTCCGTGCTCAATAAACTGATCGGGCCATCCAATGCGCACCACCGGCAGTGTGCAGCCCATATCATCGAGCGCTTCAACTACCGCTGATCCGAACCCGCCCATTTTTACGTGATCTTCAAAAGTCACAAAGGCTGCGACGCGCTTTGCATACTGTGCCAGCATCTCGCGATCAATTGGCTTGACGAATCGCGGATTTATCACTGCAGCCGAGTAGCCTTCCCTCTCGATGCGTGCGCCAAGTTCGCGCGCCATTGGGACCAGCGGCCCAAGACCCAAGATGGCCAGATCCGATCCATCCTTTATAACTTCGGCTCTGCCGATGGGTAGGGCCTGCGGCTCGGTCTTGCAGGGAACGCCGACCACTACTCCGCGCGGATAGCGAATCGCGCTTGGCCCCGGAAGCTCGAGTCCGGTCTTCATCATGTCGGCGAGCTCGTCCTCATCCTTGGGAGCCATCAACACGATATCCGGAATGGAACGGAGATAGCCGATGTCAAACAGGCCATGATGCGTGGGACCGTCGTCACCGGAAAGGCCGGCGCGATCCATGCAGAACAATACCGGAAGCCTCTGCAGGCACACATCGTGAACGACAGGATCGAAAGCGCGCTGCAAGAACGTGGAGTAGATGGCGCATACCGGCCTGAAGCCGCGTGTCGCCATGCCTGCGGCAAAGATCACTGCATGTTCTTCGGCTATGCCTACATCGAAATAGCGAGTGGGATGATGCGGCCTGAAGTAGTCGAGCCCGGTTCCATTGGGCATGGCGGCAGTGATGGCCACGATGCGATCATCTTTTGTTGCCAGATCTGCAAGAGTCTTTGCAAACACCTCGGCGTAGGTCGGCAGGCCTGCAGGCTTGGTGACTCCGGTTTCGGGATCGTACGGCCCAAGCCCATGAAATTTCTTCTGTCCATCAAGTGCCGGCTGGAATCCGCGGCCCTTCTGCGTAAGCACGTGCAAGAGCACCGGGTGATCTGCGGCCTTGAGGAACTTGAACGTTTCAATCAGCAAGGGCAGATTGTGACCGTCGATGGGGCCAAAGTACTCCAGCCCAAACTCCTCAAACATGATTGAGGGCCACAGCATGCTCTTGGCAGCTTCTTCAGCGCGGCGCACGACTTTGGCTGCGGTCTTGCCGCCGAAACGCTCAATGATGCGAGTGGCAGAAGCGTGCAGGTGCTGGTAGTGCTCGTTAGTGACGATGCGGTGGAGGTAGCGCGCGATGGCGCCGACGTTGCGATCGATGGACCACTCGTTGTCATTGAGCACAACAATCATGCGCTTAGTCTGTTCGGCGATGTTATTGAGCGCCTCAAACGACACGCCGTTGGTGAATGCGGCATCGCCAGCCACTGCGATGACATGCTCATCGCCGCCGGCCAGATCGCGGGCGACCGCCATTCCCAACACCGCGGAAAGAGCGGTGCCGGCGTGCCCTGCGCCAAAGCAGTCATGTTCGCTCTCGGTGCGCAGCATGAAGCCGTTCAATCCGCCGGGCTGGCGAATGGTTTCGAAGCGATCACGGCGTCCAGTAAGAATCTTGTGCACGTAAGCCTGGTGGCTTACGTCAAACATGATTTTGTCCTTGGGAGTGTCAAACACTGTGTGCAGGGCCATGGTGAGTTCCACCACACCCAGATTCGGTCCGAGATGGCCACCGGTCTTGGAAAGCGTCTGGATTAGAAATTCGCGAATCTCTCCTGCCAGTTGCTCCATCTGCGAATCGTCCAGGCACTTCAAATCCGCGGGCGATTGGATGGTTTCCAGCAATGTTCCCATTACATTCCTTCTCTGTGGACCATGCCCGGCATCCAGGGAAAACCGGCTCCTGGATGTCGTCAAAAGGACCCCGTATGCCGGGTCCTCAATACGTGGTTTGACTACCCATAGTATACCTTCAGTTGCGTTTGCGGCTGCCTTACATTAGATGGGCCGAAAGCCCGAAAGAATCACAAAATACACAACCTACATGAACCAGAAATGACAGAGGCCACGCATATCCGAACGTTGTATGACTGGTTACTAAAGGACCAGATTCACCTTCATTTGCATCTAAACAGCGTAGAGTTATCGAGGGAGAAGGCTACGGTGCGCTTTGCACCGGTACAAAAGGCATTCCCCTGCGTCGAAGCTCTTGATTACATGTTGCCGTGGTTGTGAAGAAGGAGATTTTTTATGGAACTGCCAGTCAACACCTTGCAGAGGCGGAACACAGTGGCAAAGAGATTTCTTTTGCTGCCGATTGCAGCGACCATGCTGCTGGCTCTCGGCATCGTGTCGGGTTGCAAGAACCAGCAGGCTACCGAGCAACCTGCGGCGCGGACCGATCAGCAGGTGACCAGTGACATTCAGTCGAAGATTCAGAGCGAATCGGCGCTCGCCGGCCAGAATATTCAGGTGAGCGTGGCTAACGGTGTCGCCACATTGAACGGAACCGTCAGCGACGAGGCCTCGCGCTCGTTGGCGGGTAACGACAGCGGCTCGATAGAGGGCGTAAAGACGGTAGTCAATAACCTCACCGTTGCGCAGACAGAGAAATCAGCACAACCCGCTCCTGCCCCTGTAGAAAGCCGCAGGCCCGCAGCGCGTCCGGATCGGCATCCCGTCCGGGCCCAGGAAGCTCCTGTGCCCCTTCCAGCTCAGCCGGCCACAAATCAAACACAGCCCCAGCAGGCGATGGCAACTCCGCCGCCTCCACCTCCGCCACCCAAGCCGGTCACGCAGCAGTACACGCTTGATTCGGGAACCACTGTTCCGGTAACCATCACGGAGGAGCTCGACAGCAAGACGGCGCAACCGAACGACACCTTCCATGCCACGCTGGCTACCGATCTGGTTTCGAACGGCACGGTTGTTATCCCTCGTGGAGCGCCGGTGTTGGGCCGTGTGGTGGAGGTTCACGAAGCGACCCACTTCAAGGGCAGTTCGCTGCTCACGGTTGAGCTCACACAGGTGAGCGCGCACGGCCGCAAGATCAGCCTGGTAACCGACACCTACAGCAAGGAAGGCAAGGCCCGCGGTAAGAATACTGCTGTGAAAGCCGGTGGCGGCGCGGCGCTTGGAGCCATTATTGGTGCCATTGCCGGCGGCGGTAAGGGTGCAGCCATTGGCGCGGCAGCAGGCGCAGGCGCGGGCACGGGCGTAAACGCCGTAACGCGCGGCGAGCAAGTGCAGATTCCGTCGGAGACGAGGCTTGAGTTCAAGCTGCAATCGCCGGTTACCGTTTCGATCACGACTACTCCCGGAGCGCGCGAGCCCTACCAGCGCAACTCTGAACCGTCTCTCCAGCAGCGCTAACAGAAACGGCCAAGGGACAGTACGGCAATCAAAACCGGCAGCAGCGACTGGCAGATACCACAGAAGGCCAGACGCGGCTGCCGGACGTGTTTGCAGCACCTTCTCCGCGGAGTTGTACGATGATCGCATGGGGTTTTACTTGGTTCGGAGGAGAGATCAGGCGGTGGCTGCAAGGTTTAGTATGCGCATATTGCTTCCTGTGGTGGTGTCGGGGCTTGTTTCCTGCGCTGCATTTGGGCAGCTTCTTGAGCCGGGTTCCCAGCCGAGCATGCCTAATCCGCTCACCGATACCACCGTTAATAACGGCAAGGTGATTCTCTTCGACCTGGAAGCGCGCTTTGCCAAGGATGTTGCGGCGCGTGGCGGCGCGGGGTTCTCCGACTGGTTCGCCGACGACGGCGTCGCGCTTGGCAATGGAGCAGCACCCAAGATCGGCAAGGTAGCCATCACCAAATCGGCAACATGGTCACCAAAGGACTATCAGCTCATCTGGACGCCCACCGATGCCATGATGGGGCCTTCCGGCGATATGGGTTATACCTGGGGCCACTACGAGGGACACAGCAAGGATGCAAGCGGTAATCCCGTGGTGACCAGCGGCCGCTACATCACCGTGTGGCGCAAAGAACCCGACGGCAATTGGAAGGTTGTGCTGGATGCCGGCTCAAATGAGCCTGCAGGCGCTGGAGATTGCTGCAAATTGCCCACGGTTAACTAGGCAGAAGATTCCTTACTCCAGTGCTTAAGGCGGGGCTTCTTGACCTCCATGCGTCGAGGTTTGTCTGGTAACACCTGACGGTGATCCGTCGGTAACATTCGACTGAACCCATTGCACAAAAAGCGAAGTACCACAGTGGCACTTCAATTTCCACAAATTTGGCCTGATTGTGTGAGAGCAAATTCGTGAGCTTTTCCTGATACTTACCTCGTATACGTGTAAATTATGTGCGCAATGCAAGGGGCGAAACGCTTTGATTTCTCGGATGCGAATGTGCATTCGGACTTCAGTGTCTTCGACCGCAATCCCGATCCGGCGCTTGATGAGCTCGTTGAGCTCACCGCGATCCTTTGCGGCGCGGATTTCGCTTACATCGCCTGGGCGGACTTCAGCCGGCTCTGGTTCAAATCGCGCTTCGGCTTCAGAGGAATTGAACAGACGCGCGCCACTACGGGCTGCCACTGGACTCTTGAAAAGGGCGACTCGCTGCTGATATCAAACGCCGGGCAGGACCCCAGATTTCTTCCCCAGGGAATTCCGCTCTCCGGCGCAAGGCCTTGCCTCTCCTATGCGGGCACTCCACTCATCACCAGCACACAACAGATGGTTGGCACTCTGGCGGTGCTGTCTGTCAATCCCGATCAATTCAAGCCAGAGCATCTAACTCTGCTTGAGATTCTGGGCAGGCAGGCTGTTACGCGTCTTGAGCTGTACGGGCGCATCCGCATGCAGGAACAGGCACAGCGTATACGCCAGCGCACCGAACGCTCGCTGGCTGTCGAACGGCTTTTTGTTGCAGCAACCCTGGATTCCATTCCGGCGCTGGTCATCGTGCTCGACACCGCGGGCCGCATGGTGCGCCTGAATCAGCCCTGCGCGCAGCTCACTGGGCTAACGCTCGGCACTGCGGTGGGGCGGCCATTTATTGAAGAGCTGATTGAGCCAGAGGACCGCGACTGGGTTGCGGGAAAACTGCGCGACGCCGCTGCCGGCCAGGACTCCGGCCCACATGAGACTGCGTGGCGTATTGGCGGAAGCGCTGCCGTCAATGCCGGTACAACTGGTGACGCCAGTACGGCCATCGATACCAATGTGGCGGCCGCGACGACCCTTGGGGCCCGACGCATCAGTTGGACTCTTCGTCCCCTCACGGGACCTAACGGCGAGATCCAGTACCTGATCGTGAGCGGACAGGACGTGACCGAGCAGAGGCAGATGGAGAAAGCGCTGCTCTCAAGCGAGACGCGCTACCGGCAGGTGGTCGAAAACTCGCTTGGCTTTGTCTTCACCTGCTCCATGGAAGGCCGACTGACCTCAATGAACTCGTTCACTGCAGAGACGCTCGGTTATAGGACCGAGTTTCTGCTGGGCCGCTCAGTAACGGAACTGATGGACGCAAACGGCGCAGCAACATTCCAGGAGTGCCTGCGAACACTGGGAACGCAGGAGGAGTGGCAGGGCGCATTGCCGTTGCGGCGCAGCGACGGCGTCTATCGCCGCATTGCGTTCCGCAGCCGGCGCATGCAGCTTCCCGGCGATATTCCGTTTGTGCTCAACCACGGTATGGACGTAACCGAGCAGTACGAAGCCGAGCAAGCTCTGCACCTGGCCACGCGGCAACGCGAGCTGATTCTTGAGGCGGTAGGCGAGGGCATTTACGGCATCGATCTCGATGGCAAAGTCACCTTCATCAATGAAGCCGGAGCGCGCGCACTCGGCTACGAAACCGGCGAACTCACCGGCGTTGACATGCACGAACTGATCCACCACAGTCATGCGGACGGTACGCCCTACTCGAAGTCCACGAGCCCGATCCTTCAGGCGCTGCGGCGCGGGGAATCCACTCGCATGCGCGACGAAGTTTTCTGGCGCAAAGACGGCACGGCCATCCCGGTGGAGTACAGCGCCAATCCCGTGATGGACGATGGACAGATTGCCGGCATGGTGATCTCATTCCAGGATGTCTCGGAGCGAAGAAGGCTCGAGCGCATGAAGGATGAATTCATCTCCACGGTAAGTCACGAGTTGCGCACACCGCTCACCTCCATGCGAGCCTCCCTGGGATTGATCGCGGCGGGCGCGCTCGATAAGCGGCCTGAAAAGCAGCGCCAGATGATCGAGATTGCCATCGGCAACAACGATCGCCTGATCAGGCTGGTGAACGATATTCTCGACTTCGACAGCGTGGAGAAGGGACGGCTCCCGCTGCATCGCCGCCCAATTGAGGCCATCGACTTGATGCGCCGCGCCGCCGATATTGCTCATAACGCCGCGTTGCAGGCAAAGATCTCATTCAAGATTCAGCCGGCAACTGCTGTGGTATTCGCCGACGAAGACCGCATCCTTCAGGTGCTCAATGAGCTGGTGGGTAATGCGATCAAGTTCTCAGGACCGGACACGACCATCCGCATGACCGCTCAGCCCGCTCCTGTTACGGCTGCCGAGTCGGTCTCGTCATCTCTCGGCGAGGTCTGCTTCATCATTGAGGATCAGGGCCGCGGCATTCCGCAGGGCAAGCTGGAGCACATCTTCGACCGCTTCCAGCAGGGCGACGCCTCCGACTCACGCTCGCTCGGCGGCACAGGTCTGGGCCTCGCGCTCTGCCGTAGTATTGTGGAACAGCACGGCGGCCGCATCTGGGCCGAAAGCGCACAGGGCGAGGGAAGCCGATTCCTGTTCACGCTGCCCGCTGCCAATCCGGTCAACTCATGAGGTGACTGGTAAAAGAGAACCCTACACTGCATCGGCACGTTTCGGTTGATGAGAGCCTGGCAGATGAGCCGGTTCAATACCGCCGCGTATCACGCGTATGATGAGAATCCTGGCGGATACTGGAACGTGAAAGGGAAATGAAATCGAATCTGCAAACGCCATCTACACCGAGCATCTTGAGCAACACCGTCGTGATCGGGCGATCTACAGCCGGCGGGACAGCTTTTTAGTCTATGCAAAACTTACCCTCGGTGCTGCCGTAGTCTTCTTCATGGTGCGGTATGTCTTTGAGCTTCACGGAGTGAGCCTACTCCTTGCCGCGCTTGTTGCCTTCACCGTTTTGGCGGTGATGCACGAACGGGTGCTGGCCAGAATCCGAACGATCGACACTCTCATTGCCTTTTACGAACGAGCACTTGCGCGGCTTGAGGACCGATGGGCAGGAACCGGAGACGGCGGAGAAAGATACATCGATGAGGCCCACCCTTATTCGCGAGACCTCGATCTCTTCGGGCGGGGCTCGATGTTCGAATTGCTATGCACCTTCCGCACTCGTGCCGGGCAGGAAAGACTGGCACACTGGCTGCTGGAACCTGCCTCGCCCGATGAGGTCCGATCCCGTCAGTGTGCGGTGCAGGAACTCACAGATCGCACTAAGTTCCGCGAGGAACTGTTTACGGCAGGAGACCGGATTCGCACTGGTCTGCGCCCGGAATTGCTGACAAAGTGGGCCGAGCAGGAGTTTCTCTCCAATCCAATGGTGATGGCGGTTCTCGCTATTGTGTTGGCGGCACTCTGGACGGCAACCGTAGTTATTGCATTCAAGACAAAATTCTATTGGCCTGTACTGTTGCTGTCTTTCATCAATATTTTCGTGAACAGGGGCTTCGGCAAGCGACTGGCACACTCGATTGAGAGTGCCGAGGAGGCAACTGAGGATCTCGATCTGCTGGCCTCGGTTTCGCGGATCATTGAGAAGCAGGAATTCGAATCGGACAGGTTACGCGATTATCAGAAGTCACTCGATATGAGTGGAGTCCCGGCCTCGGCCGCAATCAGGCGACTGAAGCGAATCACCGGATATCTCGAACAGCGCAGGAATCTTCTTGTGGCATTCGTTGATCCGTTCTTGTTTTACACAGTGCTATGCACCCTAAGGGCTGAGTCATGGCGGAGACGGTTTGGGCGCATGGTTCACGCTTTGCTGGCGGCGGTGGGCGAGTTCGAATCCCTTGCGGCAATTTCGTGCTACGCGTTCGAACATCCAAATGACGCGTGGCCGCAGTTCCGTGACGACGGACCTCACTTTGAGGCAGAGATGCTGGCGCATCCCTTGTTGCCTGAAGGAAGAGCCGTCCGAAACGACGTGATATTTGGGGGAGACCTGCAGCTGATCATTCTGAGCGGTCCCAACATGTCTGGGAAGAGCACGTTCGTGCGTGGAATCGGAATCAATGCGGTGCTGGCCCAGTGCGGCGCGCCGGTTCGAGCCAAGAGCCTGACACTATCCCGGCTCGCTGTGGGAGCCTCAATCTGTGTGCTTGATTCTCTGCAGGGCGGGGTTTCGCGTTTTTATGCCGAGATCAAGCGGCTAAAGATGATCTCCGATCTGACGCAGGGCCCCATCCCTGTGCTCTTCTTACTCGATGAGCTACTTGCGGGAACCAATTCGCATGACCGGCTGCAGGGATCTGAACTGCTTGTGAAGACATTTCTCAAACAGGGTGCAATCGGATTATTGACGACCCATGACCTGGCGCTTGCCCGAATTCCCGAAGGCATGAATGGTATTGCGCGGAATTACCATTTCGACGATCACCTCGAAGATGGGAAGCTCGTATTCGATTTCAAGCTGAAGGAGGGGATTGTGCAAAGCAGCAATGCCCTGCGGTTAATGGAATCGATAGGCCTGTTGAATCGGTAAGCGCGTGCGTTCGGAGATCTTTCTGTACCGGTCTTGCTCGAAGCTACCGGGTAGTTTCAGCAATGTCACTGGCTATAAGACTCCTCGGTTAATCGATTGCCGGGCTTACCCCAGGCAATGCAGGAATTTACCGTGGATGGATTATTATTGCCCGCGCCGCTATTTCGCGGGATGCGGTTTCTGGCGATTCACGGATTTCTGGGAGAGCGATCCGACCCGGTGAATCTGAGACGGCCTTCGCTGCCAATCCATGTTCGCGGGCCTAAGACGCTGCGCCGTTCTTCAAGGGCAATTCGATGATCCCGCCCGGGAGCTACACGATCTACCTTGCCCGAAAAGGGTAATGCAACCGAGCGGGTTTTTGGGGCGCATTCGCTCAAAGGGCGGGCATCATTTACCGTAGAAGGAGGGACTCTTTCACCGGAAATTGCCTCCCGCAAGGAATCATGACCGATTCTCCCACCCAGGACAAAAAAAAACGCAATAAATGGCTCCTGCTCATTGCGTCGTATAAGACGCTGCAGGCGATCCTGTTTGCGCTCATCGGTCTTGGAGCCCGCCACATGTTGCACAAGGATGTGGGCGATGAACTTGCATTACTGGTTGATCACCTTCGCTTTAACCCTGAGTCCCGGCTGATTAACTTCCTCATCGACAAGGCATCGCTGGTGAGCGATCCCATTCTGACGCGCATCGGAATCCTGGCGTTTGCCTATTCCGGCATCAGCTACGTTGAGGGCATCGGCCTCTACTTTGAACGCGTTTGGGCTGAATACCTCACACTAATCATTACGGCTTCGTTCCTGCCCTGGGAGATCTTGGAGATCTTCCGCCGCCAGACGTGGTTCCGCTTCAGCCTGCTGGCTTTGAACCTGCTGGTGTTCTGGTATCTGCTGCAACTCATCATCAGCCGTGGCCGCCAACACTCCACTGCGACAGTCACTCCTGCGGATGAAACCGAGAACTAAGCGCCTGCCGGCCACCGGCCTTATATATCGAAGCGGAATATATCGACACAGCTCCTGCTGACCCTTAGCTCATCCAGCAAATTATCCAGTCACTATTCCCAAAGCGGACCAGTTTTCGCTTTTTCTTCACCTAACACGCCGGAAACGGTCTGTCTAGCCCAGGGACCTTCTTCATCAACACAAGATGTTGTGGTTGCACAAGATTCCTGATCTATTAGATGAAATTTCCACACCAGCCCGCTCGATATGCCACTTTTGACCGTTTTTCCACTGGCATGCACATTGGATCAGGGGTAGTATTCACCTTGTGGTGGTCAAATTTGGAGCAAAGTGGAGTTTTGGGGAGCCACTTAGCGGATTTCCAAAGCAAGTTTACCCGGTTTTGCTCCCCACGGCCGGATTTTCGGGGCCAATTGTGCTGGTGAACCAGCCTGGCTAACCGGAAGGCGGCAAAGAACGAACCGTGAGGCACCTGAAAATGCCCTGCGGAGGACTTTTGAGGCGATGACATGTTTCGCGGAAACCATCCGGCGAAGGTCGATGAGAAGGGACGGCTGAAGCTTCCGGCTGCTTTCAAGCAGCTACTGGACGCCCAGACCGTGACCCAGTTCTACATCACCAGCGTGGACGGCAAGAGCGCCGAGATTTGGCCGCTGCTGGAGTGGGAGAAGCGGGAACAGACATTAGCCGAGTCCAGCACCCTGGACGATGCGGTGCAGAAGTACCTGAATCTGACCAGCTATTACGGCCAGCAGGTGGAGATGGATAACCAGGGTCGAGTGCTGTTGCCGCAGATTCTGCGGGGCAAGGCGAAGCTCGATGCGGACGTCGCCGTTTTCGGAAAGATGGTCTACCTGGAAGTACACAACCGCGAGATGTTCGAACAGAGTCTCGCAACAAGCGATATGACGGCTGACGATCGCAAGGCTTTGGCCATGATTCTCAGCCGGCGAAGCTAGGTAAACCCCTCAGGGGGGAGCACGTGACGAAGCAGAATGTACGCCATGTGCCGGTTCTTTTACATGAAGCGATTGATTTTCTCCGTGTGCGGCCAGACGGAACGTACGTAGACTGCACGCTCGGGTTTGCGGGCCACTCCGAAGCAATTCTTCGGCGGCTCGGCTCGGAAGGCCACCTGATCGGATTCGACAGGGACCCGGAAGCGATGGAACTGGCTAAGGCAAGGCTCGAAAGCGTTCTGGAAGAGCTGGGAAGCCAGGCGCCGCAGCTCACGCTGATCGGCGAGGCATTCAGCAGCATCGGCCGGCACGTAAAGCCGGCAACGGTTGACGGTTTGATGGCCGACTTTGGCGTTAGCAGCCTGCAGTTGGACGAGGCACACAGGGGATTTAGTTTTCAGGCGAACGGGCCGCTGGACATGCGTATGGATACGCGTTCAGGGCCGACCGCCGAACAAGTGGTGAATGAGATGGATGAGCGCGAGCTTGCAAATCTCATTTACGAGAACGGTGAAGAAAGGAGGTCGCGGACAGTCGCCAGAGCCATTGTTCGGGGGCGGCCGGTTATAACCACGGGGCAATTGGCCCGCATTGTAGCCTCAGCCGTCCCGGCAATGAAACACGGACACATTCACCCGGCAACGAGAACATTTCAAGCACTTCGTATTTACGTCAATCGCGAACTGGAAGAAATTAAGGACTTGCTTGAGGCCGCACCTGGATTGCTTAAGCCCTCCGCAAGACTCGTAGTGATCAGTTTTCATTCTTTAGAAGATCGAATCGCGAAAGACAGTTTGCGTGAGGGAGCGCACAAAGGCATCTGGGAGATTTTGACACGGAAGCCTTTAACGGCAGGCGAGGAAGAAACAGATCGTAACCCGCGCTCACGCAGCGCCAAGCTGAGAGCGGCTGAAAGAACGAAAAGCAACTTCTAGCTACTGGCTTTAAAGCCCCGAAATTGAGATTTTTGCAGTACTCGGAATTCTTTATAGAACGGCTTGATTTTGGATTCAGCGCGATGGAGCTAAACGCTTACAGCTAAAAGCTCAAAGCTTTTTGGAGGAACGATGGCGGCATGCAGCACAACTTATCTCGAGGCAGGCCTTGGCTGGCAGGCACGCGTTGCGAATCGGAACGCAGAGTTAATGGCGCAGCAGCCCACGCGCCGCCGCAGCGTGCGTACGCCCGAGTTCTTCTTTGCCCATCACGTTGACAATTCGCGGCTGCTCAAGTCGCCCGATCCGGCACGCGTGCGCGAGATGCGCGTCTTCTCTGCTGCGGTGTTTGTGCTGTTCACGTTGGTGATGGTTTATGGGTTGCAGCATTTCTACGCGATCGAGGGCAGCTACCGCCTGGAGCGCGAGAAGCAGACGATGAGCCAACTGCGCGAGGAGAACCGCCAATTGCGTCTTTCCCAGGCCGAGCTTACTCGGCCGGGCCGCATTGACGAGATGGCCCGCAGACTTGGTCTGGTTGCACCGCAGCCCGGCCAGGTGATTCATCCGGACGGTACGACCGATTCTTCAGGGCCGGTTGAAGCCCGCATGGCCCCACCGGCACAGCCGGCGCGCTAGAGCATTCTCCGATACCTGGGAGCTGGGAACCGCGATGCAGGCAACCGTTCGAGCTACTCGTTCACGCGACTACCCTGCCCAGGTCGTTCCTCTCAAACGCATCCGATTCTGGCTCATCTGCCTGTTCTTCGGTTTTTGGGCAAGCGCCATCGGCGTGCGTCTCTTCTGGCTCCAGGTTGTAGATCACAAGGATTACGTTGAGCGCGCCGAAAGGCAGCAACAGCGCACGTTTGAGGTAGCGCCGCGCCGCGGCATTCTTTACGATCGCAACCTTCGCGAGATGGCCATGACCGTGAAGGTCGACTCCATCTATGCCGACCCCGCGCAGATTGAAGACAAGAAGGCCGCAGCCCACACGCTGGCCGCTATCGTTCATGTCGATCCATCCAACGCGCGCACATCCGAACGAGAGATTGCCGCACGGCTTGAAGCCGGACGCAATTTCGCATGGATTGCCCGGCGCGTAAAGCCGGATGTTGCCGAGAAGGTCCGAAACCTCAATATGAAGGGCATCTTCTTTCAGAAGGAGTTCCAGCGCTTCTATCCGGATAACGACACTGCCGCGCAGTTGCTGGGTTACGTGGGTATTGATGACAACGGACTGGGAGGAATCGAGCAGAAGTACGATTCTCTGCTGCACGGCACGCCTGGCCTGATGTATACGGCCATGGACGCACGGCGGCAGGTTCTTGGCTCAAGCGAGCACGATCCCAAACCCGGCCGTAACCTGATGCTCACCATCGACGAGAACATCCAGTTCATGGCCGAGAGGGCGCTTGACCATGCCATGGAGCGCACCAAGGCATTGAACGGAACCATCGTGATCCAGGATTCGCATACTGGGCAGATTCTGGCGCTGGCTATTCGCCCTTCTTTCAATCCCAACGATCTGCGCCACACCGACCCCAGCAGGCTGCGCGATCACGCTGTAAGCGATGTGTATGAGCCGGGCTCTACCTTCAAGCTGGTGACCTACGCCGCGGCGCTGGACCAGAAAGTGGCCAAGCCGGATGACATGATCGATTGTCAGGGCGGGCAGATAACCCTGGCAGGCCGTGTGATTCATGACGACAAAAGCGACCGCGGACTTGGCGTGGTTTCGGTTGCTACTGCACTGGCGCGTTCTAGCGATGTGGCAGCGGTAAAGCTTGCGCTCAAAGTTGGACCCGACCACTTCTACAAATACATTCGCGATTTCGGTTTCGGTGCGCGCTCCGGCATTGAGCTCCCTGCCGAGACGCGCGGTCTGCTTGCTCCAGTAAAGCATTGGGGTGGCTCGTCGATTGGTTCCATCGCCATTGGCCAGGAAATCGCGGTCACACCGGTGCAGCTTGTCACCATGGTCTCTACCATCGCCAACGGCGGCGTCTATCTGCCTCCTCATATTCTGTTTCCCAGTCAATTGGACGCGCCTACGCAGCAACCCCTTGCAGTAAAGCCGTTCAAGCCGAGCGATGAACTGCCCAGTCCCCTTCCCGAGGGCGCGCATCGCGTCATCTCCACCATGACCGCCGCGCAGATGCGCAAGATGATGGAAGACGTGGTTCTGTTCGGCACGGGAAAACCTGCTCAACTGAACGGATACTCCTCCGCGGGCAAGACAGGCACTGCGCAAAAGATTGATCCGGCTACGCACAAGTACTCGAAGTGGATGCACATTGCGTCGTTTGCCGGCTTTGCTCCGGTAAACGATCCCGTGATTTCGGTGGCGGTCGTTATCGACACACCTCACGGCGACTACTACGGCACCACGGTCTCAGCGCCCGTGTTTGCGGAGGTAGCGCAGCAGGTGCTCGAGTATCTCGGCGTACCACACGACATTGCGCTGCAGCCTGCGACGAGCAAACCCGAAAAGCCCGTTCCTGAAGACGATTCCGACGAGGACGACCGCAACATCCAGGCGCTCTACCAGGCAGCCAACGACCTGCCCAGCGACGATCCCCTGCGCGGCAATCCTGAGCCGTCGACTCCCGCTGCTCCCGAAGAGACAAAGGCCTCAGCAAATGCAAGCGCCGCTGAAGCGCCTCATGTGGCCCCAGAGCCCGCCGTGCAAGCCGCGGCAAGCGCCGCTCCACCAGCGTCGCAGACCGTGAAGGTGGGCGATGCACGCAAGATCAGTGTTCCTTCTCTTGTTGGCCTCTCGGTGCGCAAGGTGATTGAACAGACCGCCGCAGCGGGGCTTCGAGTAGAAATTGTGGGCAACGGCACATGCCGTCAACAGGCTCCTGCTCCGGGCACCGTGGTGTCAACAGGCACAAAGGTTGTCGTCAGTTGCGGCCGCTGATCTAGAGCCTGTTATGAACTTTCCCATGAGCGGCGTTGCGCGAGAAAATCGTGTCAGACGAGGCGGAGGACGAAGACTTTGGCTATTCCAAGGCGAGGACGACAACGAAGTTTGGCGCGATCTTCGCCGCAACCCGAAGCGCTGGGGCAAATTTTCCCGACTTCTGCGTCGGTCGTCGCTAGGAGACACCCGGTATCCGTCACTCCTTCCTTCTTGAACTCGGAAAAATTGGCTTCCAGCGCCGCCCGCGCGAAAGTTCATAACAGGCTCTAGCCACGTCAACCAACTGCCCGTAAACGAACCTCTACAAAATACAATTAACCACGAGATGAACTGGAACGACCTCATCACCGAAATCACCGCTCTGGGCTCCACTGGAAGCACCGACGCTCCTGTGACGGGCATCGAATATGATTCGCGCCGCGTGCGCGAGGGCTCTGTCTTTGTGGCCATGATGGGTGGCTCTACCGACGGCAATCTCTATATTGCGAAGGCGATCTCTGCGGGTGCTCTGGGCGTCATCACCGATTCGGCACATACCTTCGACCATCTGACGGTGTACGAGGCCGGGCTTCCGGTACTTGAAGTGGAGCATGGACGCCGCGCATTGGCTGAGGCCTCGGCGGCGTTCTTCAGCCATCCCGAGCGCAAGCTGGCGGCTACGGGAATCACAGGCACGAATGGCAAGACGACAACCGCCTTTCTGGTTGAGAGCCTGCTGAATTCTGCAACGCGCAAGACAGTTCTGATCGGCACGATTGAATATCACATCGGCGGTGAGGTTCGCCCGTCGCTGCACACTACGCCGGAGTCACGCGACCTGTTCGCACTGATGGCTGAGGGAGCTGAGCTTGGAGCCACCGAGCTTGTGACAGAGGTATCCAGCCACGCGCTGGACCAAGGCCGCATGGCGGGTATTCCATTCGATGTTGCCGTGTTCACCAACCTGACGCGCGACCACCTCGACTATCACAAGACGATGGAAAAGTATTACGAGGCGAAGCGTCTGCTGTTCGACGGCACGGTCTACCCTGCTCCGCGTGTCGCGGTTGTGAACGCACACGACGAGCGCGCAAAGCAGATTGCGGCAGCAGCGCGAAGAGCGGGAGCGGAAGTTCGCACGTACGGCATTGGAAGCGGCGAATGGCGCACCGCGAGTTTCGCGCTTACTCCGGGCGGCGCGGTTCTCGAATTGGAAACGCCGGTTGGCGGCGCGCAAGTCAAGTCGCACCTTGCAGGCGAAGTCAACATCCTGAACCTGCTGGCGGCCTTTGCTGCCGCGCACGCGCGCGGAGTTGCATTCGACGATCTCGTAGCGGCCGTACCGACGCTCAAGCCGGTGCCGGGCCGCTTTCAGCCTGTCGATGCCGGTCAGCCGTTCACCGTGATCGTGGACTACGCACACACCGACGACGCGCTGCGCAACCTGACGGCACTGGCACGACAAATAACTGCACAGGCGGGCAAGCGTGTGATTACCGTGTTTGGCTGCGGTGGGGACCGCGACCGGACCAAGCGGTCAAAGATGGGCGCTGCCGCGGGTGCGGGCAGCGACTACGTTGTGGCCACCAGCGACAATCCGCGGACCGAAGATCCAATGGCTATCCTTGGCGAGATTGAGCCGGGCCTTAAATCGAGCGGCGTGCGGTACACGGTGGAGCCCGACCGCACCGAGGCAATCCGACTTGCCGTCGAAGCCGCGGAGCCCGGAGACGTTGTCCTGATCGCCGGCAAGGGACACGAGAAGGAACAGATTCTCAACGGGCGTACGATTCCATTTGACGACACCGAAGTTGCGCACGAAGCTCTGCGTGAACTTGGCGAGCGAATGGGATATGGTAGGGAGCAATGAAACTTACCCTGGCAGAAGCCGCAATTGGAGCGGGCGCTGCACTTGATGCGCCGGCGTCTTTTGCCAATGCCGGGGCGATCAAGGTTTCAGGCTACTCCATTGACTCGCGCACCGCGGGTGACGGTGACTTGTTTTTCGCCGTGCGCGGAGAACGCCTGGATGGGCACGACTTTGCCGCATCCGCACTGGCTCGCGGAGCGGTTGCCGCGGTTGTGTCGCGCGCACGAGTTGCCGGACTGTCCGATGAAGTGCTTGCCGCACCTCTGCTCATTACTGAAGATCCGCTGCTGGCACTTCAGTCGCTGGCCGCGCATGTACGCAGGCAGTGGGGACGCCGCGTTGTGGCCATTACCGGCTCCGCAGGCAAGACCACAACGAAGGAAGCCGTCGCCGCAGCGCTGGAAGCGAAGTTCAACGTGCTGAAGTCGCAAGGAAATCTGAACAACGGATTTGGGGTGCCGTTGCAGTTGCTGCGCCTTGAGCCGGAGCACGAAATCGCCGTGATTGAGATGGGCATGAACCATGCCGGTGAGATTGCAGCTTTGTGCCGCATTGCCGTGCCTGACTGGGGCGTGGTGACCAACGTAGGCACGGCGCATATTGAGAACTTTGCCGAAGGGCAGGCCGGGATTGCGCGCGCCAAGTTTGAACTGGTTGCTGCGTTGCCCAGCAACGGTGTGGCGTTTCTCAACTGTCTTGATCCTTACGTCTCGCAGTTCGGGCGCGATTTTCCGGGGCGTGTTGTCTATTTCGGTGAAGGGCCGTGCGCCGATCCTCAGATAGTCTCAATCAACGAAGACCTGAAAGGCCTGCACGTGAACTACCGCGCCGGCGAGCGCGAAGGCAGCTTCACGCTGAGCCTGCTAGGCCAGCACAACGCAAGCAACGCCATGGCGGGGCTGGCTGTGGCTCTCGAAGCGGGCGTCGATCTGAAAGCAGCCATAGCAAAGCTCGAATCTCTCACAGCCGGCGACAAGCGTGGACAAATTCTGGAGATCGCGGGCGCTGAGATTCTGAACGACTCATACAATTCCAATCCTGAAGCACTGCGCTCCATGATTCGTACACTCGCCGTGCGTCCGGCCAAGGGCAGGCACATCCTTGTAGCCGGTGAAATGCTCGAGCAGGGTGAACAAGGCCCCGAACTCCATACCGCCTGCGGAATCGCGGCGGCCGAAGCGGGAATTGATCTCGTGATTGGCGTCCAGGGCAATGCAAAGCACCTGGCCAACGCCGCATGTTCCAGTGGTGTTCCCTCGCTGTTTCTGGCAGAGGCTGAGGCGGCGGGGCGTTGGCTGGCTGAAAACGTTGCGCCTGGCGATGTGGTGCTGGTAAAAGGTTCGCGCGGAGTCCACCTCGAGCGCGCTATCGAATTCCTGAAGAAACAGAAAGGCTGATTGGGGTATCAAAATGAAAGTACGTAGATTTCTTGGTGTTGCGCTGCTTGCTTTGTTCTCGTTCATTATCCCGGCAGTACCGGCCCAACAACTTCCAAATTTCGACACTCCATCGTGGCATCGTCCCTTCCCACCGTTTCGCATCGCGGGCAATTTGTACTACGTGGGCAGCGAGGGCCTTGCCGCATTTCTCATCGACACTCCAGAGGGTCTGATCCTTATCAACAGCAATCTTGAGTCATCGGTTCCGCAAATCCGCAAGAGCATTGAGACGCTTGGCTTCAAGTTCAGCAATGTAAAGATTCTGCTCATCAGCCATGCGCACTTTGACCATTGCGCAGGCAGCGCGGACATCATCCGCCAGACTCACGCAAAGTATTACGTGATGGATGCAGATGTGTCGGTAGTGGAAACTGGCGGAAAGACCGACTTTGAGTACGGGAATCGCACCGACATGCATTTTCCTCCGGCGCATGTCGACCGCGTTCTGCATGACGGCGACACCGTAAGCCTCGGCGGTACCACCCTGACTGCGCACCTTACGGCCGGCCACACAAAGGGAACTACCACCTGGACCATGAACGAGGTCGAGGGCGGCAAAACGCTGCGCGTGGTTATCGTCGGCAGCCCCAATGTGAACGAGGGGTACAAGCTGGTAGGCAACAAGAAGTACCCGAATATCGCAGAGGACTTCAGAAAGCAGTTCAAGGTGCTAAAAGCGCTGCAATGCGACGTCTTTCTCGGCGCACACGGCGACTACTTCGGCCTGGACCGCAAATATCCACGGTGGAAGAATGGCGATAAGAACGCCTTTATTGACCCTGCCGGCTACAAGGCCTGGATAGCCAATCGCGAAGCGGCATTTGAGGCCAATTTGGCCCGGCAGCAGGCGGCAGAGCACTAGAAATCCAAGAACAGCGCGGACGAGCCTCGCAACCGGTCATTCTGCCCACTTGGAGCACATTAAGTGGCTCAGGCGTCCGTTGACCAGAAGATGGTGACCCACATCACAAACATGGCCCTATGGCGAATGCGACGATGATTTGGTGCAGTTTCATTTCGGAACTGCTCGTTCGTTAATTTCCCCAGACGGAGTTTCCAAAGTGCAGCTCGATCCATCTGCATTCCTTGCCGATCCTGAACTGATTAAGGCGTTTGAGAAACGCTCAATCCCCGTTGCCTGCGATGAAGACCGGGTTCTATTCAAGCAGGGCGACCCGCCTGTAGGTGTCTACATCCTGAGCAAGGGTTTGGCGACCATTTCGATGGACTCAGGTCATGACGGTATTGAATTTTCATGCCACGCAACCTCCGGATCCCTACTTGGTTTGCCCGGGCTCATCGCCAACCGGCCTTACTCCCTGTCTGCTGTCGCCCACAAGGGAGCAACGCTTAGCTTTATCCCCGCGGACCGGTGCAATGAGCTGATGCAGACAGATCCGGCGCTCATGATTAAGATCCTGCAGGTACTGGCGGCGGAGGTTCGCTCGGCCCGCATGGCAATCATCCAGGGTTAAAACTCGGCCGGTTCCCCCGACCGGACCGCAAGTCTCCCAAATCCAGGAACCTATCCCCTCCCCTTTCCTGCTAAACTCTCAATCGTCATGTTTGGTGCAAGTCTTCTAATCGCCGCCATCACTTACCTGCTTGGTTCCATTCCAACGGGATACCTCCTTGTCCGCATCTTTCTTCATGAGGACATTCGCGCGGTGGGCAGCGGTAACATTGGAGCTACCAACGTCTTACGCTCGGGCGGCAAAGGCCTTGGAGCCGCCACCTTCGCTCTTGACATGCTGAAAGGCTGCTTTGCGGTCTGGGTTGGAGGCCTTCTTGGGGCGGCCCTGATTCCCGCTGCGCCATTGCGCTCTGTACAGGCCCTGGCTGCCCTCTGTGCGGTCCTGGGACACATGTACCCCATCTGGCTTAAGCTGCGCGGGGGCAAGGGAGTCGCGACCGGCTTTGGCGTCTTTCTGGTGGCGGCGCCACTGGCAGCATTGGCCGCCATCACGGTGTTTATCGTCGTGCTGTACATGAGCCGCTATGTCTCGCTGGCGTCGATTCTGGGCGCGGCCAGTTTTCCTCCGTTTGCGTATTTTCTGGTCCATGGCGACCGGCCGGTCTTTTACGTTGCGGTGCAGTGCACGGTTGCGCTGTTGATCATCCTTAAGCACTACCCGAATATCCGCCGTCTGCTGGCAGGCACGGAATCCCGCTTTGGAGCCCCGAAACCCGCATGAGCCGAATAACCGTACTGGGTTCCGGAGCCTGGGGAACCGCCATAGCTCTCTCGCTGGTGCGCCGAGGCGGCCACCACGTCACCTTGTGGGCTCACAGTCCTGAGGCCGCTCAGGAGATCATCGACGCCGGAGAGAACAAGCTTTTTCTGCCGGGCATTCCGCTTTCACCTGAGATCAAGGTTACCGGCCATGAAAACGCGGTAGCCGATGCGGACATCATCGTCTCCGTGGTGCCGTCTGAGTTCCTGCGCCGGACCATCTCGCGCCTGCGCCCCTACATGCGCGATGGGCAAATTGTCCTAAGTGCAACCAAGGGCGTTGAAGACCACACTCTGCTGCGCATGACCGAGGTGCTGAGTTCCTCGATCGCCGACTGCAATCCAGCAGTTCCTGCTCGCCGTCTACTCATTGGTGCGCTCTCAGGACCCAGCTTTGCGCTTGAGGTAGCTCAGGGGCAGCCGACCGCTATCACGGTGGCCTTTCACGATCCCACCATTGCCGCGAAGGTTCAACACGAGTTCTCATCGGAGACTCTGCGGCTCTACACATCGACGGATGTGATTGGCGTAGAGCTTGGCGGCGCGCTCAAAAACGTAATCGCGATTGCAGCGGGCGTCGCTTCTGGAATCGACCTGGGCTACAACTCGGCGGCTGCGCTCATCACGCGCGGCATTGCGGAGATCACGCGGCTTGCCGTGGCATGCGGCGGACGCCGTGAGACGCTGGCCGGACTGTCAGGCGTCGGCGACCTGGTGCTGACCTGCACCGGCTCACTGAGCCGCAACCGCACCGTGGGCCAGGCTCTTGGACAGGGCCGCAAGCTGCCGGAGATTCTGGAATCGCTGGGTGGAAAGGTGGCGGAAGGCGTGCTGACCACGCACGCCGCTCTGGGACTTGCACGCAAATATAAGATCGAGATGCCCATCACCGAGCAGATGGAGCTGATCCTTACCGAAGGCAAGGACCCGCGCGAAGCCATCAAGGAGCTGATGCTTCGGCCGGGCAAAGACGAGCAGTAGATCCATAGTCGTCGCGTGTCACCTCTGGTAAAAGAAGCTGAACAAAAGCACGCTGAGCACAATCAGGCTGACGATTGTGTAGAGCCGGTCGCGCAGCAGCGCGAAGCCCACTACTCCGAAGATCACGCGACACACCGGCGTTGCCACAAGCAACAGAATGCCGAAGCCCATGATGCCGAGCGGATCGAGGTGCGCGGCGCTGGCCACAATGCCGCCGATGGTGGTAGCTGCTGGCGCGGCGGCCTGGAAATGTTCGTACTCGTGCGTTGAGTCGTGGTTCTGCGCCAGGTAGAGAACGCCGCCGAAAAGCACAACCAGCGCAGCCAGCATCACACCGAACTGCAGCATGCGGCCCATCGCCTGTTCAAGACCGTGTTCTTTTTCGCCGGCCATTTACAGCCTCCCCGTAACGCCGTTGAAGATCATCTCGATGCCCAGAGCGACAATGACCATGGCAAAGCCGAGGCGGATGGTTTTGACGCGAGTGCGCGCAAGCACACGCGCCCCCATCAGCGATCCGGCCAGAACACCGAGCATCACCGGCATAGCCAGCGAAGGGATAACGTATCCGCGGCTGAGATAAATGCCGGCGCTGGCGGCTGCCGTTACGCCGATCATGAAGTTGCTGGTGGTGGTGGATACCTTGAAGGGCAGCTTCATGGCGTAATCCATGGCAAGCACCTTAACCGCTCCTGAGCCGATGCCGAGCAGGCCGGAGAGCGTGCCCGCGCCGAACATGATGCCGAATGCCGCCGGAACGTGGCTGGCTACGTACTCATGCTGCATACCATTCTCAGGAAAACTGCCCTGGAGCCGGAGCCGCAACGCCAATGGATCGGGCGCGTGCGCTTGAGGCACGTCCTGCAGCTTATGGAGTGAAGCCCAGGCCGAATACAGAAGCACCATCCCGAAGATAATGCCGATCCAGTTTCCCGTGACCATGGCGGTGAGATAAGCGCCCAGCAGCGCGCCAAGTGTGGTGGCTACTTCAAGAAACATGCCGATGCGAATGTTTGAGAAGCCCTCGCGCACGTAAGCCGCAGCCGCGCCGGAAGAGGTGGCGATGACCGAGACGAGCGACGCGCCCAATGCGTAGTGAATGTCCACTTTGAAGAGCAGGCATAGCACGGGAATAATGACCACACCGCCGCCGAGCCCCGTCATGGCGCCCAGAAAACCTGCCAACAGGGACGTGCCGAATACGGCAAGAGAAAAGATGAGGACGCTCATGAAATGGATTCCCTAAACAACAGGATAAATGGCGTCGCTCGACTGAATTGCGAATGTGGATTATCCGCCCGCGATTGCGCCGATGATCAGCAGCGGCTCAGTTCCCTTCACCACGG
This sequence comes from uncultured Acidobacteriaceae bacterium, assembly GCA_963832645.1. Lineage (GTDB taxonomy): Bacteria > Acidobacteriota > Terriglobia > Terriglobales > Acidobacteriaceae > Telmatobacter. Next base: position 62,399 of record CAWHUU010000010.1, on the reverse strand, counting down.
CCTCAGGCAGCGCAAAATCCATGCCCTCGTTGGAGAGATCTTCCTGGCAGGCAAAGAAGCGCAGAAAGGCTCGCCGCTTGGCGGTCTCATATTCGCGGATGGTTCCGCGCAGCATGGGGTAGGCCGCCTCGAGAGCATCGAGCACACGCGCAATTGTGATAGGCTCGGCGACTTCGAGAGAAATTTCCGAGCCCACGCCGGCGAGATTGCGAAGATGAAAAGGCATAGCAACGCGAATCGTGTGCCGATCCGGGCTGCTGTTCGTTGCGGCTTCACTCATTTGAGTGTCTGCACCTCAACCGACAAAACTGACGGAAGATTCTGCACGATAGGCACCCAGCTATCGCCGCCATTGGCCGATGCGTACACCTGTCCGCCGGTAGTGCCAAAGTACACTCCGCAATCGTCGAGCGTGTCCACTGCCATGGCATCGCGCAGCACGTTCACGTAGCAATCCTTTTCCGGCAGGCCCTTTGTAAGCGCCTCCCACTCGTTGCCGCCGCTCTTGCTGCGATAAACCTGCAGCTTGCCGTCGAGCGGAAAATGCTCCGAGTCGCTCTTGATCGGCACTACGTAGATGGTTTCAGGCTCGTGCGAATGCACATCGATAACGAAGCCGAAGTCGGTGGGCAGGTTGCCGCTCACTTCAGTCCAGTTGTCGCCTGCGTCGTCGCTGCGCATCACGTCCCAGTGCTTCTGCATGAACAGAACATTCGGACGCTTCGGGTTCATCGCGATGTGATGCACGCAATGCCCGGTCTCGGCGTTGGGATCGGGAATGTACTGCGACTTAAGCCCCCGGTTGATGGGCTTCCAGGTTTTCCCGCCGTCGTCGGTGCGGAACGCTCCCGCCGCGGAGATGGCGATGTAGATGCGGTCGGGGTTGCTGGGATCGAGAAGCACAGTATGGAGGCACATGCCGCCCGCGCCCGGCTGCCACATGGGGCCAGTGCCGTGGCCGCGTAGACCGCTAAGTTCGTGCCAGCTTTCACCACCGTCGGTGGATTTGAACAGGGCCGCATCCTCAATGCCCGCGTATACCGTGTTGGGGTCAGTGAGGGAAGGCTCAAAGTGCCACACGCGCTTAAACTCCCATGGATGCTGGGTTCCGTCGTACCACTGGTGCGTAGTGAGCGGCTTGCCGCTCTCTGTTGACACATCGTAGACAAAGCGATTGCTCGGCTTGGGCGGCCAGGTATCAACCTTTTCGCTCGCCGGTACGCCGGGCTGGAACCAGGTTTTGCCCCCGTCGTCGGAGCGCTGCACAATCTGGCCAAACCAGCCGCTTGTCTGCGACGCGTAGATGCGGTTGGGATCAACGGGCGAGCCCTTGAGATGATAGATTTCCCAGCCTGCAAAGAAGGGCCCTTCGACAGTCCAGTTCTTGCGCTTGCCATCGGCGCTCAGTACGAAAGCGCCTTTCTTAGTGCCTACCAGCACGCGAACACCGCTCATAATCTTTCGAACCTCCAGGAGGATTCAGGCTCAACCACGCCGGCTCTGGGGGAAGGCCTGAGTTGGGGATACCGCTCTGCGCATTCTTTCCGATTTACCTTGCGAAATGCAAGTGAATTTTTCGATAGGATTTCGGCCGATACGAGGGAAAAGACTGACCATCTCCCGCACTCTGGTTAACGCACTTGCGGTCGGCAGAAAGTTTGCGGATTCATCATGTTCCGAATACAGTGAATGAGGCCACAAAAAGGGCGGCGCTCTTTTCTGAGAGTGCTGTCCCGAAGTTCACTCCGCAGTGCCACCCCTACTGGATATTAGTGATGCGTACCGGGCCGAGCAGACCTGATGGCAGCAACGGCGAATCTGCCTTGTAAGGAGCAAAGTCAGTGAAGGTGTATTTCTTTACCGCATACGATTGCTGATCGCCGATGAGCCGGTTGACCCAGAGGTTCGTCACTTTGACGACGACTTCATTGTTGCCTGGCCTGAGCGCCCCGGTGATGTCAACCTTGAACGGCGTCTTCCAAAGAATGCCGAGATCCTTGCCATTGATTGCGACTTCAGCTATGTCCTTCACTTCGCCAAGATCGAGCAAGTAGTGAGCCCCTGAATTGATGGCGCTCGCCGGAACGTTGAGGGTCTTTGTGTACGCGGCTGTTCCGGAGAAGTAGCGAATGCCATCGCTCGCGTTCTCGCTCCACGAAGTCAGATGATCGAACTCCGCCGAAGCTGGCGCGCCGCGTCGCGGCTGGAAGCTCACTTTCCAGCCGCTGTTCAGAGCTTCATCGAGCGAGAGAACGGGCGATTCCTGCGGCTCGGGAAGTTCAACCGATGTTTGCGTTGCGGGTCTGGTGAAGACGACAAAGGTCGAGCCATCAGGATCGAGATGCAAAGGGATGGTGGTGCGGCCATCTGTGATCTTGTAGCTGACGGATGTCGTCTTGCCAGTCGCCGGGTCCCACAGTTCAGGCGCCTTGCCCGTAACACGGAAGGTCGCATCGAGCTGCGCTGCGCGGGCGTTGCGGTTGTCGACAAAGTAGATTTCGCCATCGTCGAGGCGGCGGTGCACGAACATCAGATTGGTGTCGGGCTTGGTGTACTCGAAGTCCTGCTGTGTGCCGAGCGCCTTGAGCACATCGTTTGCCAACATGCCGATATACACCTGCCCTTTGCCGAGCTTGCGCACAGTACCCGCTGCCTGAGTTCCGCTCCCAAAGAGCTGGTCGGCGAGCTTGTGAAAGCGCACTTCGTTGTCGGTGAGACTTGGCGAGTCCGTGGGTTTGTTGCCGACGATGACTGCGCCCTGGCGCACGAGGTTGATCAACTGCTCTAGTACTGGAAGCGTCATGCGCTGGCTGCGGCCGCCAAGATAGAGGATGCGGTAACTTGTTCCACCCGGGGTTACGAGCCTTCCATCGCTGAACTTGAGCTGATGCAGAATCACATCGCTGTTGACGAAGTCGAATGCATAGCCGTCGGGTGCATCCTGCTGTGCATTCCAGCCAAAGACCGCTGTCAGTGGTCCCTCCTCGCCGTAGAAGTACGCAACGTCCGCGTAGTAGTGGCCCTGCTGTAACAGATAGGAACAGCGCGCGAGATACGTCACCCAGGGCCCCGCCAAGTCGGCCCACGTGTCGTTGCGATTGAACCAGAGTCCGTACGGCCCGAGCGTGAGGCCGGGAGCCATATCGGCCAAGGGCTGATGCGAGGACTCGTGAATCTGAAAGCGGTTGACTCCGAGCGCAAATTCGAGATCGGCGACGGTCTTGAGATTGTTAGGCGAGAAAGCCCATGCCGGTCCGCGCGAGGTCATGGACTCAGCGCCCACAAGGTTCTGTCCGTAGATGTGCGCGACCGAAGCTGCGCCACGCAGATCGGCGATGTACGACGATTCAGGTTCAGGCTGTGTCGCCCATGTCCACATTGCACCCATGGGAATATCGGCCTTGCTGCGCATCTCCATGTCGTCGCCGAGCGAGGGGCGATGCTGCTCGAGCGCTTCGCCGTAGTAGTGCAAGTCATGTGCGTGCAGCTCGTCTGCAATCGCACCGTAGTGATTTTCGGCGAGCAACTGGCTGATGGTGCGGCGAAAGTCCCAAAGGAAGCGGTCGGTGTCCGCTGTGCTTTTGATAACCACCCCGGTGAGTGCGGGCAGCCAGGGACGCGCATCGTAGCCGCGCCGTTTCTGAAATTCTTCGAGCATGTTGTCGGTCCAGTTTTGCGGGCCGACCTCGATGCTGTCGGTCAGCATGTAGGAGATGCCGTTCTTGCCCATCATGCTGTTGCCTACGGTGTCGGCGTACATCTTGAGATAGCCGTCGACGTAATTCTTCACATATTCGCGATTGAACTTGTCGACTTCAAGCCCTGTTGCTTCAGCGGGCGCGGGGCCGTTCTCGTGTCCGGTGAGCGAGTAGCCGATGCGCAGGATCATCCAGTTTCCGGCGGGCGGCGTCCAGTCGAGCTTTCCGTCGGATTGCATCTTGCCTGAGAGATCGATTACATCTCTTTGCGCAACAATCGACTCGGGGGCAACTTGCGGATCGCCGATGGCGTAGAAGTTGCGCGTGTTGGCATAGCCTGCGCGCTTCTCAAACTCATTGACGCGTGCGCCGCTGGAGAGCACAGCCTCTGTAATACGCTGCGTTGCCGTGCCACTGGGATACACGATGCGGAAATAGCGGGCAGCGACTGCATTAAACGAAATAGTGCGTTGCGGCAGGCTGCTGAACGGAATGTCGGCGATCTTATGAAACTCCGTGCCATTGTCGCTCGATTCAATCCATGGCGTGGGGCTGCCTTTATCGTGATCGAAGACGCTGATCATGCCGTCGAGCGCTGCAAGCGTTACAGCCTGAATCTTTTGCGCATGACCGTAATCGAATTGCACCCAGGGCTCGCTTCCCTTCTCTGCGGACGACAACTCAAGTGCAACGGTGTTTACGTTGCCATCGGATAAAGCGACGGCGTTGGGCGCTCCCGCGCTTGAAGTGATTTTGGGATTCAGCTCGGCCTGCGACTTGTCATCGTCAGGAAGCTTGTATGCAATCACCGTGACGTCGCCGTAGAACTCGGGAGGAACAACAATCTTACCGTCGGGACCAGTGCGGCCCGGCACCTGAAAGTCCTGGAACGTGCCGTCAACCTGCGGCGGATACGATAGCCTGTCGGTAAACGGCTTGCCGCCTTCGACACGAGTAGCGCTCCACACCATCTTCTTCATGCCCTGTGCCGCGGGCACCCACGGGCCGCCGGTCTCGCTCCATCCGGGAGAACTTGCGATCGCTACTTCCATGTCGTATCCGCGCGCAGTGGTGACGGCATAATCGAAGGCTTTCTTCCACTCAGGCGTCATGTAGATGAGGCGCCGGGGCACAACCTGCGGGGTGGAGATTGCACCTTCAAACATCGTCACGCCGCCAAGGCCTACTGAGTGCATCCAGTCGAGATCGAGCTTGATGCCTTCCGCCGCGATGTTGCCGTTCATCCAGTGCCACCAGACGCGCGGGCGCGCGCTGTTCGGTGGATTCTGAAACTCTCGCAGGAGTTCGTCGGCTGAAAGAGCGGCAGATTGGGCCGGCGTTGGCGACTGCGCCGGAAGACTCATCGGCAACAAACACACAGCTGCCCAAAGGGCAGCCATTTTCTTTCCGCGACCGGTCATCTCAATTCATCCTGTCTGCGTTTCCCTTCCCTCATTCGAAATGAAAGCACAAGCTCTCAGACAAGGTTCGCGCTATTTCGCTCTGGGAAGCGCACGCAATGAGCCCGTGGAGATTCCGCCGTCGACAAGAATCGTCTGCCCGGAGATGTAACGGCTGGATTCAGACGCCAGAAAAACGACGGCGCCGTCCAGATCATTTGGTGCACCTGGACGCCCGACGGGAATCTTTTCGCTTAAGTACTCGACCCATCCCTCATCTTCATAGAGCACGCGGCTCTGCTCGGTCTTGAACCATCCGGGCGCGAGACAGTTGACCGTGATGCCATGCTTGCCCCAATCCGCAGCCAGGCTCATGGTCAGTTGGCGAACACCGCCTCGGCTTGCGCCATAGGGAGCGAGGCCCGCGTAGCCCGCTACGCATGTAACCGAACCGACATTGATGATGCGGCCATAGCCGTTCGCAATCATGCCGCGCGCAATTGCCTGCGCGACAAAGAACGTGCCGCGCAGATTGGTGTCGAGCACGGTGTTCCAGTCGTCCCACGTAACTTCGAGCGCGAGCTTGCGGCGATTGCAGCCGGCGTTGTTCACCAGAATATGAATTTGCCCGACGGCAGCTTCCGCATCGCGGGCGAATTTCTCGATGCTCTGCTGGTCGGTAACGTCGAGTTCGAGCGGAACTACGCGGCGGCCAAGCGCCTTGATCTCCTTTTCAAACGGCGCGAGCGTGTCGAGATTACGGCTGGTGATAATTAGGTCCGCGCCGGCCTCTGCCAGCGCCCGTGCAAAGTATTGGCCCAACCCGCGGCTGGTGCCGGTAACCACGGCAACCTTGCCGCCGAGATCAAAAAGTGCGTCGTTCATTAAACCCTCGGAGATAATACGATCTTCATTAGATTCGGTTCGCGCGAGTGCAGGCGATCGAACCACCGCGGGCCTTCCTCAAGGGCCGCCACAGCGGTGATGAGCGGCTTGACCTTGATTTTGCCGGCTGCGATCAGCTCGATGGCCTCAGGGTATTCGCCGGAAGACGCGCAGGATCCCTGCAGCTTAAGCTGCTTCACAACGACCTTCTGCAACGGCAGCGTCACTTCAGGTGAAACGTTTCCAATCAAAGTGACGGTTCCTGCTTTGCGGGCACAGTCAATTGCGCTGCCAACCGTCTGGTTCAATCCCACGGCTTCAAGCACGAGATCGACACCGCGTCCATCGGTCAGGCGCTTGATCTCTGACAATAGCTCGGCGCCCGCACAGTGCAGCACTTCGTCCGCGCCGATCTGCCGTGCGAGATTCAGCCGCGTCTCATCGACGTCTGAGATGAACACGCGCGCACATCCGGCTGCCTTGGCGGCCTGCAGAGCCAGCAGACCGATCATTCCAGCGCCGATCACCAGCGCTGTTTCGCCGCCCACCACCGGCGATACTTTAACGCCGTGCATGGCCACCGATACCGCCTCAAGCATGGCTGCTTCTTCAAACGGAAAATCGACGGGTAGCGGATACATGATGCGGTCGGGGATAACGACATACTCGGCAAATGCGCCGTGGCGGCGGTAGTTGCCCTCTGAGACGCCGATGACTTCGCGGTTGTCGCACAGATTGATCTGGCCGTTCTTGCAGTAAGTGCACTCACCGCAGTAGACCGTGGAATCAAATGTTACGCGGTCACCCTTCTTGAATCGCGTCACGCCTTCGCCAACGGCCTCTACCGTCCCAGAGGCTTCATGGCCCATAACAATTGGCGGGATGCGGCGGCCTGTTGATCCATCGAGACCGTGAACGTCGCTGCCGCAGATGCCGCAGGCTTCAACACGCACCAGCACGTCGCTGGGACCAGCAACCGGCAGGGGCATATCGGTAATTTCAAGGTGATTGTATGCAGTAAGAAGTAGCGATTTCATGTTTTTCCTGGATCCTCAGATTGGTCGAATTCTAAATGGCTGAACTAGACATCACATAGTTTGACCGCCGCGCGGAGGCTGGCCATTGGATCGCGAACAGGGATGAATTCATGAGCTACGTAACCCTTGTAGTCCGTAGCGGCGATGGCTCTCATCACGCCGTCCCATTGCACTTCCTGCGTGTCATCGAGCTCATGCCGGCCCGGAACGCCTCCGGTGTGGAAGTGGCCGATCCATGCAAGGTTCTCTTTGATGGTCGCGATGATGTCGCCTTCCATGATCTGCATGTGATAGATGTCGTACAGCAGTTTCACATTCGGCGAATTCACTTCCTCCACCACACGCACGCCCCAAGCAGTGTGGTCGCACATGTAGTCAGGATGATTGACTTTGCTGTTGAGCAGTTCAAGGCAGATGACGACGCCGTTGTCTTCAGCGATCTTCTTTACGCGGTTGAGCCCCGCAACGGTATTGCGCGCTCCTTCTTCGTCGCTCATGCCCTTGCGGTTGCCGGAGAACGTAATGACGTTGGGAATGCCCGCCTTAACCGCGAGCGGAACGTTGGTTCTGAGGGCAGCCTCAATGGCCGCATGATACTCGACGCGGTTCATGGCATCGGGAATGGTGCCCGCCCCCACGTAGGCCATGGTGCAGATAAGGCCGTGCCTGCGCGGGACATCGTACTCTTCGGGATATAGCAGATCGACGCCGAAGAGCCCCATCTGCGCGGCAGCCGCGCAAAGATCGTCGATGGGCATCTTCTGGTAGCACCAGCGGCATACCGCCTGCTTGATGCGTTTCTTGGTTGCGGCCGCTTCTTCGCCTTTGCCGATACCGGGCATTGAGGCAAGTGCTGAAGCCGCAAGTCCGCTTTTGAGCGCCGCTCGGCGGCTGATTTTCACATTGCTCATCGATCTCCTTGTGCCTTCCGGAAATATGCCGCCTAGAATTTGCCCATCTTCACGCGCACCACGGTTGGTTGCTGATGGAATGACAAACCGCGATCGACCTCATCGCCGTTCCAGAGCCGGCTCGACTTCCACTCGCCGTTCACGTAGCCGCCTTCCTCCGCAGTAAGCACCTGCGAGCGAATAAACGGAAGCTGTCCGGGAACATGGAAGCGAATGTTGGCGTCAAAACCGGTGACCAGAAATTCATCAGGCCCGAGGCGCGCGATCATCGCAACTCCATGCGCGTCCTTGGTGCCGGGTGCCGTACGGCCATCCTGCTGAGGGAATCCAAACGATACAGTTGCCTTCCAGTCACCAAGGTCGATTTCCTGCACGGCTTGGCCTGGTTCTTCAACGATAGTCTTGATCTTGCCCTCGAACTCTAGCGCCGCAATCTCGCGAGCCATGGGTGCAAAGAGTTCAAAGTTGCGCGCGTGTGCCGACCACGGCTCGTTACCGAGAATGTTCCAGCCGGAGCGGTCTACGCCGAACGGCGAAAAGCCGAGCGTGCCGCTGCCCAGCGCATAGAAGAAGAACTTTCCGAAGGCGTCGTTCCGTCCCGTCTCCGGAATCATGAGCGGATTGTCTGGCCGGGCATAAGCGCTGATAATTTCGCGATATTCGCTCGAGTCGCTGGTGTAGATATCGGGAGCGATCATTTCAATGGCAGGCGCTAACGCGCGCCACAAGCCCACCCAGCGCTGCACCGCGCCGCCGCTTGGATACTGAATGCCCGGCAGATAGACTTGCCGCTGCGGCAATTCGTAGGTCACGTGGCTCAACCACACATTCATGTAATACGGAATATTGAATTCCTTTTTGCCTGCCGCGGCAATCTCGTTGATGTACTTGGCCTGGTGATAGATCTGAAATACTTCATCGGCGTCGGGGCCAAACACCTGGCTCCAGGTGCCGGGCTGCTTGTTTGCGGCTGCCAGCAGATCGGCAGGAACTTTACCGGCAAATTCGCGATTGGACTCTGCTGAAAAATCGCGCACGCTGCCGATACCGCCGGACTCGTTCTCAACCTGCACCAACAGAATTGTGTGCTGCTCGCCGTCGATCTGCTTCAAGTGCCGCATGAGAGCGATAAAGGCCGACTTGTCCGCCTCAAGGTTCGAGCGCGAGTTTGCCGACAGCACATCCGTCGGCACTCCATCAGGGCGGATCATGCGCGGAAAACGCTTGGTATCGGTCTTTACCCAAACCGGCACGTACTGCATGTTGCCGTTCTTCCAGGTGCCGAACCAGAGCAGGATCACGTGCAGATTGTGTGCACGCGCGCCCTCGATCAGCTGATCAACATTGCTGAAGTCGAAGTGGCCTTCCTGCGCTTCAATCTGCTCCCAATATGCCGGAGCCTCAATGGTGTTGGCATGCAGCGCTTCCATCGACTCCCACACCTGCTGCAGTTGGCTTGGCCATGCGCTTGAGTTGTGAATCTGGCCGCCCAGAACGAGATAGGGCTTGCCTTCTACCATTAGCGCATAGCGGCCATCCCTCTTTTCAATTCGAGGAGCCTCAACCGCATCTGCAGAGGCAATAGTGAAGAGGAATACGAGAGCGATGAGAATGAAAGAAACGCGAGTCTTGCGCATTGCTGGATTACCTCGCAACAAATCTAATTACATTCGCCGGCTCTCGCAACCATGCGATGAAATGGCGGTGCTTCCACGCAACGCCAGGCAACAGGCTTTGCGTTTCTGTATTGAAGTTGAGGGGAATTCAGATGCGTGAATTGCGGCTTAGAAAGTGAAGGCAACGCCGCCGCGGATGCCGCGCTGCTGCTGGGCGAATACGAGTATCTCTCCATCCTTCAAGAAATACGGGCGATAACCCTGCGCGAGCAGATTTTGCACGTCGAGCAGCGCCTCAATGCTGGTCGAACTGTCACGGTTGGTACGCAGCCTTTGACGAATGCGCAGGTTCAGATAGGGCGCTGCGGCCTCAACTGCGTAAGGCGCGACCTCGGTAAGAGTGTCCTCGGGCTGCCAGCGATAGCTGGCGCGCCACTTCGTGCCTGTCCCGTCGAGCGTGCCGGAGAGCGAAATCGAATAGGCTTCCGCGCGATGAGGACGTGCCGCACTGATAACACTCGAAAGGGATACAGCCTGCGGCGAGACCGGCATCACAAGCGCGCTGCCATTGGCGTAGCTAAGCCGCACTTGGTTACCACGCGGCAAACGGCGCTCCACGCTGGCCACAACACCTTGCGTCGAAAATCCGGGGGCGGCCACTCGCGTCATGTGCGCGGCCTGGTCAAAGAGGGCCTGTTCGCCGGAAGCAAATGCGCTTCCCCGGGCATCGATCACAGGATTATGAAGGGTATCCGAATAGAAGATCACGGACATGTTCGCTGAATCCGTAGTCCGGTTCCAGCTGACCTCGTGGTGCATTCCGCGTTCAAGAACCAGATTGCCGTCGCGGACTGACATGGCAGGCAGCCAGTTTTGAGCGCTTGCACCGTCACTGCGCGTCATGCTCGGAACCAACGTGGCCATCCGGTAACCAACCGAGGAATTGCCGCCATGCCACGTCACCGATGCGCTGGGCAGTGCCGCTACTACCGTGCTCGGCGAGAGTGAGTTCAACCGCCCCAACACCTGGGTTGCACCGGCTTCAATATCGAATTCGTCGCCGAGATGCATCGACTCCCACGCGCTGATAGCGGCTTCGGTGGAACCGCCACCGTCCGGGCCGCCCACGTCAGGATGAATTGCGATGGCTGCCACCGACTGAACCGATCCGGCAAAGCCAAGATCCTGGCGGAAGCCCAACATCGATTCCATTGCAGCGTTGGTATCGGGGGCAAAATCAACCCGGGCCAGCAACTCTTTGCTTCCTGCGGGAGTGTCCTCTACGGTCGCCGAAAAACGCTGGCCACTTTCTCCAAAGGTGCCAGCCTGCCCGGTGGCCATCAGGCGCGCCTTGAGCTTGGGAGTAGTCCCTGGACCATCAGTCACCACCACCAGCGGGCCATCCTCAAGCCAGCGCAGCAAGGGGCGATTCTCTGCAGAGCGCAGCGTCCATTGCCAGTCATCCTGTTGCGACATTCCAGAGCGCGGCTGCGAAGGAAGCCACTGCATCACTTCGTAAAGGGTGTTGAGCGTCAGGTTGACCACCGTTGCTGTCCGGACGCGCACATTCTCACGCATCGACGGCAGGTAGGAGGAACCAATGGCCTTGACCGAGTAACGACCTGGAAAGAGTGACTTGAATCGGAAACGGCCGGCATCGTCTGTATAAACGGTGGCAACCAGGGTCAGATCGCTTCGCAACAACTGCACCTCAGCACCGATCTGCGGTGTCCCCGCCGTATTGCGCACGAGTCCGGATACCGACGCAGTAGCGGCCCCGCAATCGGGAACGACCGCCAACGCAATCAGCATCGCAAATCCGGCTAAATGGACTCTACGCATCATCACTCGTTTCTGTGATCCGGCGTCGTCCCTGGCAAAGTGCTGCAAACGCAACCCGCGCGGGTCAAAGAATCTGCAGTCCTTTTCCAGTCCACGCGGGAGTCACATCTATTCGACGACAAAAGGCGCCGATTGTGCAATCTCTTGTTTAGAGATGGCATCATTTATTTTCACCGTCACCCTATATTTGCCGGGCTGCAGGCCGGCGATCGGCAACGATTTCTCCACCGTTAACTCGTCGCTATGTGAGCCTAAGTCCTTTGACTGGAGCTCTTTCTGCAAAATTATAGCCCCGCTGGCGGCATCGGCGATCTCATAAGTGACGGTAGCGTCATTGCTCTTTGTCGCCTCATCGATGCCAAGATTATAGAACTGCATCCAGAAGTTAAGATTCTGATTCTGCGACCTTTTGAAGCTAACCGGGGTGGTTGGGGTCTCCGGCACCCGGGGCCGCACAAAATCGCCGCCAATGATGAAGTTGCCGCTGCCGATCTGCCGCGAGGAGACCGGGTGCATTTCGTCGGCAAGGATAAGCGAAGAAGCGCCGAGCTTTTCATCGTGATAAGTGGGCACGTCAAGCGCCCGGCCGTAGATGCCGATGTGATCCGGGTTGTTTACGTCCTTGATCGCGATATCGAGACGGTAGAGGCCGGGAACCAGCGGAAGCGCCTTCCAGTAAACCCTTTTGCCATCCAGTGTCTGCTTTAGCAATTCTTCCGGCTCGTTCACCTCGACGGTATCTTCCTGAGTCTGTACGGTCTTGCCGGTAATCGTCGTGACCTTCATCAGGATATTGACCAAACCGCGTGACACGCCGTCCCGGGTCTGATAGGTGATGTCCCGATTTCTGATCTGAACGGTGATGGGCACCATATCCATGCCCTCAGTCACTTTTACAAAGTCCGTACGCACATCGAATGGGAACACCGGCCCATTGAGGAGTTTGTGTTCGGTGACAAACGCGTTCAGGTCAGTGAATTTAATGGGAGGCGGAGCAAACAGCTTGGCCATGAGCTCGATGCGGTCGAATTCCTTGCTCTGGTTGCCCGCACCCATGGGACCCGCGCCAAGACGCTCAATACCACCGCCCTGGAAGCGGTCTATCTTGCCCTTGCCATTCATTTGTTCCCATTGGGTCAGGCCTGCGCCAGGCACCATCAGCAACGCGTCCTTCTCACCGCGATCGATCGTAAAGTGATAGTCGCCGCATTGGCAGGTATCCACAAACTCGATGTTGACGTTTTCGCCGATGCCGGGAATGTAGCGGTAGTGCCAGATTTCGAAGGGATACGTAGAAGTGGTGCCGCCGCCCTCATCCTGGGGTCTCATATATGTGCCGCCCCCTGAGTGCGATTCAATATCGTCCGGCTTGCCGAAAGATATGTAGATGTGGCCGCGGTCTGTCTTCCAGCCGGGCTTGCCGGCCGCAAAATGATCGTTGGCATATTGAATGCGGCGGTAGTGCTCTTCACGAAACTCGTTGTCGAGCGAATCTGGATTCGGATTACGGCGCTGCCAGAAAGCCTCAATGAAGGCGTCGCGTTCTTCGTCGTTGCTCAGACTCAGAAATGCCTTACGCTCCTGATCCGTAATGATGTAAGTGACTTCCTGATTAAGCCAGGTTTTGTAGGTCCCCTTTAGCTCCTGACGGAGGGCTTTCTGGGCTCTATAGCGTTCCTTGGCGCCCCTCCGGCGTTTGCGCGGGTCAAAATCGGGATCGTCGGGGTTCTGTTGCTGGCCTTTATCGGCGGAGGTTCCCGCTTCCGGAGCCTTTCCAGCGTCCTGTGCTCTTAGGTGGGGGATAGGGGCTATTGCTAAACCGCTGCCCATCAATAGGATGAATAGAAAACGTCGACCAGTAAACGCCATTGACATTAAAACTCCTGCGATCAATCATTTTACGGGTCTTTAAAGGCCCCGGGCAACACCCAAGCAGAGCTAGCTGCGAGTTTGACGCGTAATTCACTGAAGGGTAACTCCGCGAAACAGGCATAAACCGACTAGAATACAGGGAGAACACACTTGCAGTTGGATTGCGCAATACGAATCTAAATTCCAGTTTTGTACGTCCATTGAATAAAGCGGACTCGCGATCGAACTGTCTTTTAAGACTTTTGCCTCCCATTAAAGGCTGTCTCAATCGCAAAAGTGAGGCGCCTCGATTGACGGGAACTTGTAATAAACCGATTGCGTAAACAAGTTGAAGACGATCGGAGCTCTAAATATTCCCATGAAGAAAATCATTTTTATTGTTCTTGGTGTCGTTGTAGCCGGCGGGCTTGTTGCACTGATGGTGTACAAGCAGCAATCAGGCTATACAAAGGTGCTTACCGCCACGGTGGTCCGGCAGGATCTGTCGCAGGTAGTGAGCGGCACGGGCCAGATTAAGCCCAAGACCTATGTGAACCTGGGCGCCACCGCCATGGGACGGGTAACCCACCTCTATGTCAAGGAAGGCGACCGCGTCACCAAGGGACAGGTTGTCGCGACCATCGAGAATATCCAGCAGCAGGCGCAGGTGAACAGCCAACAGGCCACGATCTCCGCTGCTAAAACCGATATTGCCTCCTACGTCGCCAACGAGAAGACCTCGGAAGCCAACCTGGACCACGCCAAAGCGGACCTTGAGCAGAAGAAGCTCGATTGGGGGCGCGCCCAGGCGCTTTACAGCGCTGGCATTCTGGCAAAGCAGGATTACGACTCAAAGAAAGCCGCATACGACCTTGCGGTTGCATCGGTGGCCCAAGCGCAGGCACAAGTCAACCAGGCCAAAGCACAGACCGACTCAGCCCGCGGACACATGGAATCTGCAGTTGCCACGCTCCAAGCGAACAAGGACCTCTTGAACAGGACCATCTCCGTAGCACCGTTTGATGGTCTCGTTACCAACGAACCCGTTCGCGAAGGTGAAACGGTGGTTGAGGGCATCCAAAACACTCAAGGCTCCACACTCATGACGCTGGCGGATATGAGCATCGTTACCGCCGAAGTCAAGGTGGACGAAACCGACATTGTGAATGTCAAACTTGGTCAACCTACCGATGTGTCCGTCGATGCCCTGCCCGGTCGTATCTTCAAGGGTCACGTAACCCTGGTAGGTGACCAGGCGCTGCTCCGCTCCACCGGCATCGCCACTTCGCAATCGACCTCCGGCACCGAAGAGGCCAAGGACTTCAAGGTAGTGGTAACAATCGACGGCGACACCACGGATCTCCGGCCTGGCCTGTCGTGCACGGCCAAAATCACTACGGCTCATAAAACCAATGTGCTCGCACTGCCTATTCAGGCGCTTACATTGCATGATCCGGCTTTGGACAACGCAAAAAACTCCGGCAGTGTGCAGGCCGCAACCTATTCACCTGCAAAATCCAATCCTGTGCAAGGCGTGTATGTTGTCGAGAAGGATAAGAGGGGCAGGCTTCGCTCCAAGTTCATCCCCGTCAAAACCGGTATTACGGGTACCACCGATATCGAGGTGCTGTCGGGCCTGAGCCAGGGTGAAGAGGTCGTCAGCGGACCGTACAAGGTATTGCGTGACCTTAAACCGGGGTCGCTTCTTAAACGCGATAAGCTGAAACCGGGCTCCTCATTGATAAGCAGTTCTTAGCTTCCCGCAATATCTGAAGGAAGATCGAAGCGGAGAGGACTGCCGTATGCCCTGCCCGATGGCGAGTGCGGATCGAGAGTCCGAACGAAGGATAAGATTTTGATGGCAATCAACGGTATTGTTCCCGAAGAAGTGACGCATACGGCTCCCGTGCCTCGTGACGAGGTTATCGTCGTTGAGGATCTGTGGCGCACCTACGACATGGGGTCGGAGCAGCAGGTTCAGGCGCTTCGCGGAGTCGATCTCCGAATCAAGCGGAATGAATACGTCGCCATCATGGGTCCGTCCGGTTCAGGCAAGTCGACGCTGATGAACCTTATCGGATGCCTCGATACACCTTCCAAAGGCAAATACTGGCTGAACGGGCAGCTTGTAAGCGAGTTGGACGACGATCAATTGGCGCGTATCCGCAATAAGGAAATTGGATTCGTATTCCAGACCTTCAATCTGCTTGCCCGCGCAACCTCTCTCCATAACGTGGAACTGCCGCTGATCTACAGCGGCACGCCGGCGGCGGAACGTATTGAACGCGCTAAGCAGGCACTGGTCGACGTCGGGCTTGAATCGCGCATGAGTCACAGGCCGAACGAGTTGTCGGGCGGTCAGCGGCAGCGCGTGGCCGTGGCCCGCGCTCTGGTCAATCACCCTTCCATCATCCTGGCCGATGAGCCGACCGGCAACCTCGACTCAAAGACCGGCGTCGAGATCATGGCATTATTTGACTCGCTGCATGCGCAGGGAAATACGATCGTGCTTGTGACTCACGAGCCGGACATCGCCGAGTATGCTCATCGCGTCGTCCACATCCGCGACGGCCAGATCTTCTCCGATGAGCCTTCCAAGCGGTTCAGAAACATCTGAGCGTGAAGGAATTGCATTAGCAGAGTTTGCGACTAGGCCAGACCTGCCGAGTATTCACTCTAAGCTACTGCGAACGACTCCCTTTTTTACACGACCAAAATGCATGAGCGGGAGCCGTAATCCATTGCAGGCCGCCGTCAGAAAGACGTCAGTCGCCTGCACCCTCGACAGCCTGCGGCGCGCCGCCTCCGAATGATTGCAGGGCAAGATAGCTCAAGCCAAAGCGCTTGATGTTCTCATGCTGCTTTTCAAACTGATCGAAGTGGCCTTCTTCGTCGCCAACCAGCTTCTCAAAAATCTGCTTTGTGGCCGCATCGGCTTTCTGCCCGCATTCAATCGCCGCCTGATTATAGAAGCGAGCGCTCGACTCCTCCATGGCCATGGCCTTGAGAAGGATTGCCTCGGGCTCGGTAATCTTCTCAACCGGACCGGCGGAAACCATTTCTACATCGCCTTTCAGAAACAATACGCGCTCTGCAAGTCGTTCCACGTGGCCCATCTCCTGGATGGCAATCATCTTGAATAGCTTTGAGAGTGGCTTGAAACCCTGATCGTCCAGATGAAAGTGGAAATACATGTACTGGTGGACGGCCTGTAATTCGTCGGCGGCGGCCTGATTCAGAAGATTAATGCTCTCGGACTTCGTCATAATATCGCTCCCAATCGTACAGGCGCTGCCAAAGCATCTTGCCGAATCGAGCAGTGCTTCAACCGGGCCTGCCGGAGGAAGAATACACCTTCCTTCGCCGGCATCATTGTGCCCCACATCACTACCAAGGACACTTTGCACAATGTATACGTCGTATACTAAATATGTAGTGTATACGGATTTGCCGCGTCGTATACGTGACGCATACCCATATGGAGTGAGAGTGAGCGTACCCGCATCGGCATCTCGACGAGGCAAGTTCAAAGCTGGCGCGGACCTACGAGGCAGGCTGCTCGATACCGCTGGCCGCCTTTTCCAGGAGCACGGTTACGAGAACGTGTCGATCCGCAGCATCGCGCAGGAAGTTGGATGCTCGCAGATGGCAATGTACCGTCACTTCCCTGACAAGGATGCGCTTATCCGCCATCTATGTACCGAACTTTACAAGCAATTCACCATGAGCGCCCGTTCCCGATTCCAGGGCCTGACTGACCCCAGAGAGCGCCTGCGGCACTCCTTGCGAATCTTCCTGCTCCTGGCTATGAAGAATCCGAATCACTACCGCTTTACCTTCCTGCTGTTGACTGCGGACGAAAAGGCACTCAGGATGCGCGCCGAAGTCGCTGAACCGGCGATCAATTACTTTCGCAGCAATTTGCGCCTCGCCCTGCAGGCAGACAGCAACGAGCAACTGGTCGATCGCCGCCTGCATGAGGTTCTGGCAATCACGCATGGATTGGCCGTGATGCTTATTACCTATCCCAGGGTATACAAACTTACGAAAGAGACGGCACTGAAGCGACTGGATGACGCCCTGGAGCTTTTTCTCAGCTCACCTGATCACGGAAAGCTGAAGGCGCGTAATATCTGACGTGAGAGATTGCGGGCCGCACGTCATCAAAGTGTTTTGCGAGGAATGGAAGCCATGACATACCGGGTCATTACAGTGAACAGGGAGTTCGGAAGCGGCGGAGGCCGCATTGCACAGACTACTGCAAAGTGGCTGGGCTGGAAGTTGCTTGATCGCGACATCATCGATGCCATCGCATACGCGGCTCACGTCGACACAAAGCAGGTGCAGAAGTACGATGAACACGTTGCATCGTGGCTCACCCGGCTGAATCAGCAGGCAATGCGAAGCGCGGCGCTGGCCGCGGGAATGGAACTATCGGATGGCAGCGTATTTGATGCCGACGAGATGGTGAAGATCACGCAGAAGGTTGTTGAGCAAGCTTATGCAGACGGCAACTGCGTGATCGTTGGCCGTGGGGCGCAGTGCGTTCTGCAACACAAGCCCGACGTTTTCCATGTTTTCGTTTATGCGCCGCATCGGGAACGCATTCTTCGCCTGCGAAAGCGTTTGGAGCCAGGCGCTGACGTGGAGCATCGCATTCGCAAAGTGGATGATGAGCGGGAGAAATATCTGCGGCAGTATTTCGGGAAATATTGGAAGAATCCCCACTTGTACGATCTCATGATCTCTTCCAGCGAGGACGAGGACGCGGCCGCAAAGGTCATACTGTATGCGATGACCGGAGAGACTATGACGACGGCGGCAGGCAGGTAGTTCCGATCTGCATGCGCTAAGAATCTGAACAGGGCCTCATTTTGTCATGCAGCAGAATGCAGAAAGTCGAGCGATAGCGCTCCAAGGAATTCGGACGAACCGAGGGTCCATCCATGCAACGGTTTGTCCCACAAAAAGTATCTTATTGATTGGAGAGTCATTCATGTCAGAACCAGTGATTGCGCAGAAAGGCCCTTTTCCGGTCCAGGTAGAGGCTTCAAAGACCTACTACTGGTGCGCCTGCGGCAGAAGCAAGAATCAACCCTTTTGCGACGGCAGCCACAAGGGATCGGAATTCAGTCCAGTGAAGTTTGAAGCCACAGAGTCAAAGACGGTTTACTTCTGCGGATGCAAGCACAGCTCCAAAAAGCCGTTCTGCGATGGAACGCACTCGAAACTCTAGCCAAACTGCGCCAAGTCCATGCCGAGTTTGTACGTCTCGCCATGGGCCTCAAGGTCCTCCCAGGTGACTTCGTGTCCACGCAGGCCTGCCATGCGCCCCATCATGCAGCTCATAGCCGTTTCTACGCCTGCTCCAATCTGATTGTGCTTCGGGCCGCTCACGATACTGTTGATAAACGTGCGTTCCTTGTCACGGTCGGCGAAAGCAAGATTGTCCCCGAAAGCACCGTTTGCCGCGAATGTGCCGGAAGATGCCGCCGTGTTCATTGACTCTGTCCATGTCCACGGTTGAGCACCAACGATCTCAACCGGCCCTGAATATGGAATGGACGCCGCGCCTTCTGAGCCGAACAGCCGCAGCCCTGCCTCGAACATGCTGTAGTCGCCGAATTGCTTCGATGCAAATGAGAGCCGTACTCCGTTCGGGTATGTGAACTCGACCTGGTAGTTGTCCCAGCAGTCGCCCGCGTGGGTCAGTACGTTGCGGCCTCCGGTGGCCATGGCTCTCAGCGGATGCGATCCCACGATCCAATTACAGAGGTCGATGATATGGATGTTCTGCTCGACGAGGATATCGCCTGAGAGCGCGCGGTCCCACAACCAGTTGCGAAGACGATATTCGTCGCCGGACGCACCGCTTTTCTCTTTCGATGCGGGGGCATAGTAGTAGCCGGTCACGGTCGCAATCTTGCCCAGCGCTCCAGCCTTGATCTTGTCGGCGATCACCGTGATGGGTGGCGCGTTGCGACACTGGAAGCCGACATCGACGCTCTGATTCGCACCAACACGTTTTGCGATCTCGAACGCCTGCCTGGCCTGCATTATGTCAATGCCTACCGGCTTCTCGCAGTAGACATGCTTACCGTCTGAGACTACTGCGCCGAGATGCTCGACGTGGAAAAACGGAGGCGTTGAAATCTGGATCATGTCGATGTCCGGCGACTCGGCGACCTGCTCAAATGCATGCGGCCCGCGGAACATCATCTTCTGATCGATTGGCGAACGGCCCAGCGACGCGTTGAGTGCGTCGAAATGGTCTTTGCCGGCCTCAAGCTGATTCTGAAAGAGATCGGCAATCGCCACCACCTGTGCCACCGTATTTTGGGAAAACGACGTGGCAACGTGCGTGCCGCGATTGCCGCAACCGAGCAGCCCCATCCGAACTGCAGAGTTGGCGTCGTACCCAAACGCCGTCTGCGGCTTCAGAATCGTCATGACCGTGGCTGCCGCTGTAGCCGACTGCAAAAACTGTCTCCGCTCCATTCATTCACCTTTCGTCTTCGACTGAGGTTATTTCAGTACTTCGCTCCAGTCCTCAGGCCAGCACTTCGCGCAAAATGTCTTCGAGATAGATCTTCTCGTTTCGCACATCTTCAATTTGCTGCGGGCCCGAGGTCTCGCGCTCGATGGTGATGGCTCCCGTATATCCCACGGCATGAAGTTTTGTGAGCACCTTTCTGAAGTCAACCAGCCCCTTGCCGATGAGCACTTCTTCGCCGAGCTTGTCGGGGTCGGTTGGCCAGCGTCCGTCTTTGGCGTGGACCGCGCGGACATGCGGACCAAGAATGTCTACCGCGTCAGCGGGATTCGCTTTGCCGTAGAGGATCAGATTGGCGGTATCGAGACCGACGCCGAGGTTGGGCATGTCAACATCCTTCAACATGCGCGACATTGTGGTTGGCGTTTCCTGGCCCGTTTCCATCAGGAAGAACTGACCGTTGGCCTGGCAGTGCCGGGCGACCGTGCGAATGGCCTCCACCGTGCCCGGATACTTTGGGTCGGCCGGGTCTTCAGGAATGAATCCGCAGTGAGTCTGCACCTGACTGATTCCAATTTGATGCGCAAAGTCGGATGCCTGCCGCAGCGCATCGATCCGTGCCGCGCGGGTCGCTTCCGGAACAAGGCCGATCGTCGAGGGGCCACGGAGAAAATCCCACACCAGTGGCTGCGGTCCCACCACCTCAACGGTCGTGGCGACTACCTGATACCTGTCGAGCAGCTCGCGGTACACGGGAACCAGATCCGGGGTAAAACGTCCCAGATAGTCGTCGAGTGAAAGAAAACAGTTGGTGAAGCCCATGTCGTGCACGCGCTTGATGCGTTCCTCCGGCGCACCGAATGGCTTGATGAGCAAGCCGACTGCCATCGGTTTGATCTGTGGTGTAGCCGCACGAGCAACGTGTAATTTCTGTGCCATGACAGCGGCCGACGCCGCGATAAACGTCCTGCGATCCATAACTTGCCTCGTGAGAATTGTCGGATTCCTGACTGTACTCATGCAACCCCGCATTGTAGAGCCGCCCCAGATTTTCCGCTTAACTTGGGCAGTTCGCCGCACCCCACCTATGGGGGCCGCCCTTTAGATCGACTGCAACCCGGTGTCAATCATGCAGCATCTGAGTCTGTATAAAACGGGTGGTGCAGCGGCCGCCAATCCGCAAATCATGCAGCAGGAATGATTTGAAATTTTAATAAGTGCTGTATTGACAATTGAGGAAAACAGGGGCAATATCCTCGCAGATAGACTGGGAAAATGAGTTCGGCCAGGTGCACCAAGTATGGTGCCGCGAATCCTGACCCACCCGCTTCCCTATCGACGCGAATAGCATACTGATGGACCTGTGTCCTGTGTCCAGGCATTAGTTGGTGTTGTTCGCTTCGTGGGTCCATGTTCTTGAGGGTTGCAGCCGATTCGATTTTCTTAATCGAAAACGAGCGCTCCATTGCAGACCCGTTTTCCTCTGATTTTCGAACTTTCGACTGCTTGTCAGGCATGATCATTCGCCAGCGGCGTTGAAGTGACGCAACATCAGCGAACTCCAGTGTTGCAGTTTCTTCGCAATCTCAATGAACGGCATATATGAACCATCGTGTCTTCATAGTGGTTCTCCATCGTCAACGATCGCTGAGTCAATTTGAGGTGATTATGGTTGTCAAGGCTCAACATCACGGGCTTCACATTTCAGGTTTGTACGTCGGTATCAATAATGTTCGGCGCTATTTTTCCAAGCGTATCCCGGTAGTCGAATTGCAGCTCGATCATCTTCGCATCCAGTGCGGATTAACGCCCCGCTTCTGGAATGAACAGCCGGAAATTCAGGACCCTCGGCTGTGCGATTGGCTTGAAGCAAAATTCGCTCATGCAAGCTTGCACCATTCGTCGATTATCATGTCCCTCATCCCGTCGGGGAAAAATTCGTTCAAGCTGGCGTGCGTCGATGTCGAGGGAATGAACGCGCATGCGAATGACGAATCGAGAGCCGGCGCATCGGGCAAACTTCATCTGGCCGGAGGTGCAGCAGGCAGTGTTGTGGTTGCGGGCGTGGCGTGATTCCGCAGCGACGGACCACTGATAGATGGCCGAATCCGGTTCAGCCGGGGCGGAGATTTACATAGGGTGCTCTGGTTCTCGGGCGGGCGCGTGATGAAGTTGAATTCGAGTGTGTGCCGCTCGATATTGAGTTGAAGATCGCTCACCGGCAGTCATTCAGATTCGTCTAACCTGTGTTCCTCTCCCAGGACACCCTGCCTAAGGCCGGCACGTTGGAGGCGCGGAATGATGGTAAAAGCGCAGTACCGCGGAAGCCATGTAGCGGGCCTTTACGTAGGCCCGAATAATGTGCGCCGCTATTTTTCAAAACGTCTGAACGTTGTCGAGCTGCAACTGGATAGTCTCAGTATTGTTTGCGGACTGACGCCCCACTTCTGGCTGGACAAGCCCGAGATTCAGGACCCGCGGCTGTGTGTCTGGCTTGAAACCAAGCACCCGCAAGCCAGACCTTGCCAGACCGATATCCCATTCGCACTCATCCCTGCAGGTGGCAACTCGTTCAGATTGGCGGCCATTGCTGCAAACGCCCAAACACGATTTAGGCCAACGCCGGCGAAAGCGGCGCAAACCCTGATTGCATAACTGCGCCTCGTTATCATCGGCGCGAATTCATTACCGCTTAACAAACTCCGGCTAGAACATGAGCCGAAATGGAAATAGGCACCGCGGGCATTCCTACGTTGATAAGTGCCATGCAAGAAATTTGGAGCAATCATATGCAGATCCATAGTCGGACAGAATCGCGAAAGTTCCGCGCAATCGAGGCGTTGAAGTCGGCATTGCTTCGGGTATCCGGTGTGAAGGTCAAAAGAATCGAGCCCATTGGTGTATTTGAAGAGGGGCGCGAAATCGAAATTCTCGCTCAGGTTGAGATTTACGGCCGCAGCCACGCACTAGCCTGCATGCTGGTTCCAAACGAAAGGCCTGAGCAGCTTCGCGACTCGGTACTCGCTTTTTGCCGCCGCGCGGCCGATGCAGCCGGCGATACCACGCTGGTGTTGATTGCTCCGCGCATTTCAGCCGCACTGCAAAGGCTGTGCCGTGAAATGAATGCCGGAATGATCGACCTGCAGGGCAATGCACGTCTTGAGATCGGCGAATTATTCATTGCCTGCCAGCAGGTCTCCTTTCCGGATGAACAGCGCAAGTCGCCAAGGCCGCACATGACTGATGCGTCGGTTCGCACGGGTGCGGCAGCTTAGATAGCGATTGGCCTCAGTTAGCGCTGACTGGATGATGGAGATTTCTTTAATGTGCCTTGCGGTGGAGTCAATGAGGTTAAATTCTGCGTGCTCTCTTGACAAAGAATTCAGTTCACGGGAACATCGAATTAGCTCACCACTTCGGCAAATCAACAAAGGCTAACTAACTAAAGCCAGCTTGCACTGGAGCTACTTCAGTGACAGTCTATTTGTCTTTGGTTTCATCCGGAATGTCGTCACATCGGAGGTGAACCATCGTAGTTAGAACGCAGCCGCACGGTCGTGGCGCCACCGGACTCTATATTGGCGCTAGAAACGCACGCCGCTACTTTAAAAGGCATACGCACGGCATTGACCTTCAACTAGGCCATATCCAGATTCATTGCGCTCTTACGCCTGAGTTCTGGCATGGGCAGCCGGAGATCATTGATGCTCGCCTGAGCTCATGGCTGGAATCGAAGGTATTTCACGAGCGGTCGTGCCGCACGCCGATCTCAATGCTCATGATCCCATCGGACAAGAACAGCTTCAGGCTTCAGCTGCTCAAGCTGCCCGCGGCGTCAGCAGTCCGTGTGGTCAACGTGAGTGCGGCAAGGCCAGCGCGCAAAGTTGAAACAAAAGTGAAGCCCACACCATCTTTGCGAGCCGCACCGCTCTATGGCGTATAAGGAATCAAGAACCGGGGAGCTGGCCTATAGTTCCAGAATTACAGGCATGATCATGGGGCGGCGGCCAGTCGACTTCTGTATGAGCCGTTTCAGGTCTGCGCGCACCTTCTCTTTCACCATTCCATAATCGGATCTCTGCTCGGTGCTCAAGCCATCGAGCGTATTGAGCACCAGCTCGCGCGCCTTTTCCGTAATATCGGCGCCGCCAAAGCCGCGCACAACCACCTCAGGCGCTTGCTCAATCTTCCCTGTGCGCTTGTTGATGGCCAGCACGGCCAGAACAATTCCGTCCTCTGACAGAATCCGCCGGTCGCGGATGATCAGGTCTTCCACCACTTCATTCGTAGAGCCGGAATCGATCAGGACGCGGCCGGCAGTCACCTTGTCCTTCTTGCGCGCGTCATCCTTGTCGAGCTCAAGCACATCGCCGTCTTCAAGAACAATCGCGTGTTCCACCGAGCCGGTCTCCATGGCTACGTGCGCATGACGGCGCAGATTGCGGTAGTCGCCGTGCACAGGGATAAAGAACTTGGGCCGAACAAGATTGATGAGCAGGCGCATCTCTTCCTGGCTGCCGTGTCCGCTCACATGGATCAGCCCATTCGAGCCGTCATCGCAGATCACATTGGCGTCGCGCCTGTAGAGGTGATCCATCACGCGGAAGATCGCCTTCTCATTGCCGGGAATGATGCGCGAGCTCATCACCACGGTGTCTCCGGGATCGACATGCGCATGCTTGTGGTTGTCGACAGCGGCGCGGCTGAGGGCGCTCATAGGCTCGCCCTGCGTTCCGCTGATGAGAATCATGATCT
The DNA here is from genome assembly GCA_963832645.1 of uncultured Acidobacteriaceae bacterium. Taxonomy (GTDB): domain Bacteria; phylum Acidobacteriota; class Terriglobia; order Terriglobales; family Acidobacteriaceae; genus Telmatobacter. The sequence goes on along the minus strand of CAWHUU010000010.1, from coordinate 37,911 downwards.
GCTCGGGCGGAAGATCGCGCATCTGTCCGGGCTGAATTACCAGGCCCGGCGGAATATCCAGATACCCAAGGTCCTGCGCAATCTCGGTGCTCTCCATCATCGAGCGGCCCAGCACCGCCACCTTGCGGCCGTGCGAGCGCGCTAGCTCCATTGCAATCCGAATCCTGTAGATCGACGAAGAAAAGCAACTGAAGAAGAGCTTCTTTTTAGTGCGCGAAAATACCTCATCGAGGCGCGGAATCACAGAGCGTTCGCTGGGCGTGTAGCCGGGGCGCTCCACGTTGGTGGAGTCCTGCAGCAGCGCCAGCACTCCGCGCTTGCCGTATTCGGCAAAAGTATGCAGGTCAAACGCTTTCTCGTCGAGCGGAGACAGGTCGATCTTGAAATCGCCGGTGTGAATCACAACCCCGACAGGCGTTTCAATGGCCAGCGCCACGCAATCCACCAGCGAGTGAGTTACGTGAATCGGCTCAATGGTGAACGGCCCAATGGTGAACTTCTCTTTGGGGGTAATCTCAACCAGCTCGGTCTCATCGAGCAGCTCGTGCTCCTCGAGCTTGCCTTCAACATAAGCCAGCGTGAACTCAGTGGCGTAAACCGGGACCTTGATCTCGCTCAGCATCCACGGCAATCCGCCTATGTGGTCTTCGTGTCCGTGAGTGAGAACAATGCCGCGAACGCACTGCTTGTTCTCAATGAGGTAGGTGATGTCGGGGACTACGATGTCAACACCGAGCAGCTCCGACTCGGGAAACATGAGTCCGGCGTCAATGACGATAATGTCGTCTTCCCAGCGAAGCGCGAGGCAGTTCATGCCGAACTCGCCCAGCCCGCCTAAGGGGATGATTTTCAGCTTATTTGTTTGCATCTGTCACTATTGATGCTATCACCGGCCAGGCAAAGGCCGACGCCAGGCAGACGCCGGCCGTTACCACGGTAAGCTCATTAAGACCGCTCCTGACTAGCTCTTCGCGGTCACGCTCCAGTCAAAGCTCAGTGCCGCAATCGCCGCATTCAGCTTGCTTACCGCCTGTTGTTTCTGCAATTCGAGAGCCGCTGACTGCTTGCGAGCAGCCTGCAAGGCGTCTTCCGTGCGATTGAGTTCGGCAACAAACCGTTTTGCCGCCTCGTTGCCTTTCAAGGCTGTCACGTTGTCGCGTGCCCGAGCTTCGTCTGCGGAGGCCTGTTCCTCGGCCTTTTTTGAAGTTGCAATTTGCTGCTCCAGGGTCGCCACCACATTCTCGGCGTTGATCACGGGCTGCAGCTTGTCCAGCGCATCCGGCACACGCTTTACCAGGTCCAGCAGGTATTGCGTCTGATTCTGGTTGGAATTCAGGTCAACCCGCAGAGCCTCCGGGCCATGCTCGCGCACCTCCAGTTTGGCGGTGGAGTGCGCGGCGACTTGCACCTTGAATCGATAGAGTGCGGGCGTCGTCTCGTCTGCCTTGATCCGCTCGTCAAGCGACCAGCCGTTGCTACGGCGCGGATGCTCAATCAGCACTTCGCGGGCTTCATCGGCATTGTTCACCGCCACATAGGTCTGCGACGCAACGTCCAAATGCGTCTCAATGATGATGCCCTTGCGGATATCAAGATGACTGAGGTTCCGACGGGTATTGCGGTCCTCAATGCGCACACGAACTGCCTGATCGGCCGCATATGAGAGCAGTCGTTTCTCGCCGGGATGAATGGGCTGCAGCAGCCCTTCCCCGGCAAACTCTCCGTTTTCAAAGATTGAAAAACTACCTGAATCGAGCGTCAGTTTCGAAGTGTTGTCGAGCCAGACGGCACGCAGCGGTACCGGCTCACGTTGACTCCACAGCGTGACGTGCTCGGCCGGCAGTTCCTGCTGCAGTATCGGCACCATGGCCGATTCATTTTTGTGAATCGTCACCGGCCGCGCCAGCGTGTATTGGAAGTAGTCATCGAAAGCACTGGCCGCAACATCGCCGGGCTGAATCGCGTCTGTGGGGCGGTAGGCCATCGCACCACTGTTGCTGATTTGCCCTCCGGCCCCGTAGCCAATACGTGAACCGAGGCCACCACCAGCAACACGATTGCGCAGTTGTCCATTCACCATCTCGGACCGGGCAACCGGCTGCCCTATGGCATCGAAAGCCTTCTCCTTCGCCGCCAACTGCAACTGCGCTGGCGCGTTCGCTTCGGCAGCCTCATGCGTCTGCGGCGTCAGTTGCGCTTCGGTGGCAATCGGTACCTCGGGCCTGCGCGTGTAGAGCGGCTGCGACAACGGCTGGATAAAGCTCTGCGGCGCGCCCGCCACCAGCGAAAGCTGCACGTTGTCCCAATCTGACCCCACCGTGTTGTCCACTACCGCCCAACCTTGCAATGTGGCTTTGCCGTTGGCCTCGCGCGGAAAAACCATGCGATAGGTCGACTTCCACACCGGCACCTCGCTGATGTAGCTCACCATCAGTTCCCGCTGGCCCTGTCCAAGCGCGTTCAACGTCAGATGCCGCAGGCCGTTGGCGTGCGTGGTATTCATCAGTTCGAGGTAGCGGTCGAGCTGGCCCTGTAGATTCGCATCGAGAGGGCGCACGCTTAGCTGCGGCGAGAGCTCAATCACCCGCACTGCACCATTGCCGGCAACGAGCGTCAGGTAGAACTTTTCAATGGTGGCTGCGCTTCCATCCGAACCGCTTCCGCCGCCAACTGCCTCCGTCCGCGACTCAATCGACATAAGGCGGCCCGTGAGCAAACCGCCCGGAGCTCCCGTTACCTCCACGCGCTGCCCGCGAAGCGCCCTGAATAGCTCAGCCGCAGTCGGATCGTCGCCCATTCCTAGCGAGAGCGTCCTTAGCTGCTCTGATAGCGGCGTTGTCGAGGTGTAGTTGATGCCCGTAATATGCCCGCCGCCCTGGTCGAGCACCGTGAGCGACTGCAGCACGTCATTGAGCTGCGGCGAGGTGAAGTCGATGGAAACACGCTGATCTCCATTGACTGTTCCAAAGTGCTCAAAGTAGCCGACACCGTTTTTGTAGAGCACGACTTTTCGCACCGGCAGGTCTTTGATGGCCGCCGGAGCGCCGGGCTCGGCGGTGACACCGGGCTCAATCTTTGCGGATTTGCCCGCCATCTGTGACGGCAAGGCGATTGTGAAAAGACACAGTGAAGCTGCGAGCAATACGTGACGCATGAAACCTCCTGGCGGCTGCGATCTTGGCGGCCTTCGTATCTGAGAACGGCGTCACGTGCGAATCTTGCAGAAAAAAACAGTTGGAGTTTCTGGAAGTTGGACTTTGCGCCGCGATAAACGGCTCCAAGTGTGTTCACTTGCGGCAGGACTTGGCCTTCGAAAAGTGGGACGATAATCGATCTGCACCATCGTCTCAGGCAACCAATTTAGTGCTTCAAATTTCGCTGCTTGCAGACCGTACATGCACCATGGATAGGACTATCCTTAAGGTGTGGGAGCGATCACGCGGGCAGATCCCCGCATGGCTGTCACCACCCGGGCGCAGGAAGCGCTGCAGGTTTCAGGAACTCAAATACTAGATCCAGCCTGTTGCCGCCACTGGCAAGTTCCACCCGGAACGGCAGGTGCCTGTCTTTAACCTGAACGCTAGAGAGGATCCTGCCGAATCAAAGGGAGGAAACTCATGAAACACGCAGATCCAAATCTGATGGGACTTTCGAACGAATCGCAATCGGCAATAAGCGAAGACGTTCTACACATCCCCAGCAAGAGCAAATTCACTCAAGAAGATATTGCCAAAGCCCTGGCACACCACAATAAGCGCCACCCCGACAGGACGGATGAGGGCGCGCAGAACACAAAGGCCGCCAAGAAGACCAAATAGGCGGCACAAGCGGTTCGGCGGGCCCGCCATGCGCTGAGGTAACGCCTGCGGGCCCATCGTCAAATGCAGATTTGCAGCCTTATACGCCGGCGAGCTTCGTCAATTGGATCAGATGGTTCAGATCGTGTCCGGCCATCAATTCAACGGTCATCTGAAACGTAACCGTTCCGCGCTCCGGATGTACACCCGCGCGATCTGCGGCAACGGGCAACGCTTTCTTAATGAGTTGCAGGTTCCAGGCGCGCAGACCCGTAAAAGCCTCCAGCGCACTCTCCACCGAAATATCGTCGTAACTCGCAGCCCACTTGTCCTGGTCAAAGGGCTGCAGCGACGGCAAATCTTCGGCCAGAATCTGGCGCAGCCGCCATCCAAATGCAAGATCGCAGTCCGCTAGGTGGCTCACAATCTGCGCAGGGCTCCACTTCCCCGGCGCAATTGGCGCGGAAAGCTGATTGGGACTCAAGGCCGCGAGCGCCGACGCCAGTGCGCCCGGCGTGGCCGAAAGAATGGCTTCAAGTGAACGTCCATCGAGAAATTTATCGTAAGGATTTTGCTGGCTCATGCAACGGTCTCCTCAAGAATGGTTAATGGCAAAAAGGTGAAAGAGAAGTTCCCTGCTCTAACAATAATTGGTGCGTTACACCCTACAGATATTCCGCCGCCATCTCGCACCAGGTTGACCAGTCGTGCGAATTCTCTCTATCCCAAATGAAGAACTGATGCGGAATCGCCTTCATGGCAAGGATTGCCTGCAACGCCTGATTCTGCTCGAGACATTGATCGTCCCATCCAGTGGCCAACACATACTTCGCGTTGCGGTTGATGCGGTCCAAATACCACGGATCGGTAAGATTCGGCACGTAGTGCATCGGCAAGTTGAAGTAGCATTCCTGGTCGTAATAGCCGTCGAGAAATCTCGTCAGGTCGAACATTCCCGAGAGCGAGACAAAGCCTGTAATCGTCTCCGGATGGCGTAAGGCAATGTTGACCGCATGGTATCCACCCAGGCTGAAGCCCAGCGTCACCAGCAATGCGTGCTGATTCCGGGCACGAATCCCCGGAATCACTTCATCGAGAATGTGCCGTTCGTATTGAAGATGGCGCGCCACCCGAAGGCGAGGCGACACTTTGAGGTTGTACCAGCTCTCGGCATCCAGTGAATCCAGGCAGAACAACTGCAGTTGCCCGCCCTCGATTTTTGTCTCCAGCGCCGCAATCAGGCCATGGTCTTCGGCGTCGAAGAAACGGCCACCCGAGGTGGGAAACACCAGCACCGGAAGACCGGCGTGGCCGAAGATAAGCATCTCCATCGTGCGGCCGAGATTGGTGGAGACTTCCTTGTGGTACTCACGATTCACGGATTGCGCCCCGGTTCCTTCTCTTCTAAATGGAGCCCGTTGGAGAAACGCCGATTTGCTGCTACTGTATCAGGCTGAGCAGTTTGCGCGTGAGATCACTCCACTATGGCTAGGAATTCAAAGATACCTGTAGCGCGTCTTGATGGCAAAGCCAGCCTGATCCCTCGAAATTCAATTGAGGTTCGAGTGGCTTCATTCAGGTTTCGATTCGCTAATCCTGATCAACTCAGAGAAGCCATCGCTTATTTCGAGAAGAAGATTCACCCATCAAGTCGAGTTCCTGCAAAGAGACTCGCGGTGGAATTGGGCGAGAATTGGCGGGAGTTACGAGGGTGGGAGGTTGAACGGTGATTTGAGCGTTTGCCAATGTATCTTCTGGAAGAGCCGAAGCGCCAAAAGGTATTGAAGGCACTTCGCAATGCGCTCGAACTTGAAGAGGCAGGTAAGCTCAAGTCATAGACAAAAGGCTCGGCATGACAAAGCGCGTGCTTCTGGCATCGTTCCTGATTCTCGTGGCGTGGATTCTGACCGATCTGCTGCTGCACAACCACGTTCTGGCGCCGCTCTACCAACAGAACACCGGCCTATGGCGGCCTCTTAACCAGATGAATATGGTGTTCATTTTAGTGGTCCGACTGGTGCTGCTTGGCACGTTCGTGTCCACTTACGTGTGGCTGGTCAGGCCGCGAACGCTCGGCTCCAGTGTTGCCTTCGGAGCACTGACGGGGCTCGCGCTCGGGGTCGCGGTCGGCTTTGGCACGTATATCCATTCCCCTATCCCGCTAGCCATGGCGTTGGCGTGGTTCTTCGCCGCCATCTTCAAGTCATTGGTTGCCGGGGTGATCGTCGGACTGATCCTCCGCGAAAAGCCTCGGAAAGCCTGAGTCTCAGCCCCTTCCGGCCTGTGTTCAAGAGCCTAAAACTTGCCCAAAATCGCCATTTCAGCGATACTTAGTTGTTGAGTCTTGCCGTGGCCGGACTATGAGTCTGGCCTTTGTTTTGGGTGTGTCAGCGTGTAAAACCCGCCACCCAGAAGACCCCAACACAGTTTTCCGTGCTTTGAAAGGAACAGAAACGCCGTGGTTATGATTCGTTTGGCGCGTTTTGGCGCCCGCAAGCAGCCTTACTACCGGATCGTGGTCATCGAGAAGGACCGCGCCCGCAATGGACGTTCGATTGAAGTGGTGGGAACCTACAACCCCCGCACCAATCCGGCCACCGTTAACCTGAAGCAGGATCGGATTGCCTACTGGCGTGGAGTGGGCGCACAGCTCTCCCCAACCGTAGAAAAGCTCGTCTCCAAGGCTCCGGCTCCGGCGGCTGCCTAAGAAATCTGGCTCTCCCCTAAAAAAACGTGTGCAAACCATGCAGGTTTGCGTGCAGAATTGCTGACTGCGGATGGGTTGTGCTGTTAACATTCGCGCACAGTTTCATATCATCGATTTGAAATCGTTGGTCAGGGGCAAGAGCATGACCCAAAATGACATGGTTGCACAGACATCGGTAGTCGAGCTGGTCAAGGAAATCGCCCAAGCTCTCGTTGACGAGCCAGAGGCTGTTGACGTGCAGTCAGTGGACAGGGACGAAAACACCGTTCTCAAACTTCGCGTCGCTCCTCAGGATGTGGGCAAAGTGATCGGCAAGCAGGGTCGCACCGCGCGCTCAGTTCGCACGATCCTTGGCGCCGTAAGCATGAAGCTGCACCATCGCTACACGCTCGACATCCTCGAAGAGGACGACGAAGGTTAGGATGGCGGTTCCGAATCAAGCCGGCGTCCCTCTGCGCCGGATGGGAACTCCATGACTGCCGGCCACACCAGCGACGCTGCCAATACCGGCGAAGCTCACGATTGGGTCTGGCTGGCCCGTCTCCGCCGCTCTCAGGGGCGCAAGGGTGAGGTATACGCCGAGATCCTGACGGATTTTCCTGAAAAATTCGCCGCGCGCAGGCACCTCTTTCTCATCCCGGAAGACCCTTCTCTACACTCACCCGCCCATCCGCGTCAGGTAACACTCGCGCACCACTGGCTCCACAAAGGCGGGGTGGTACTGCACTTCGAGGGCGTCAACTCCATCAGCGAAGCCGAACAGCTCGCGGGACTCATCGTAGCCATCCCGATCGAAGATCGCGCGCCGCTTGCCGAAGACGAAGCCTACGTCGGCGACCTGATCGGCTGCACACTGTTCGACCTTGCGCGCGGCGAGCCCGTGGCAATCGGAGAGATTGAAAGCGTAGACCGCAGCGCCGGACCGGTTCCGTTGTTGGTGGTGCGAGACGTCAAGGCCGATCGCGGCGAAATCCTGATTCCCTTTGCGAAAAGCTATCTGCGCACAATGGACCTCACCGGCAAGCGTGTTGAGATGGCGCTCCCCGTGGGGCTCGTCGATCTGAATCAGGCGGAAGAAGCCTAGTCCTACTGGAACGCCAACGGCTTCCAAGCGCCGTTGTCCTTCAGCGCAAGTTGAATTGGCCGCGGTGGTCCCTTAGGCGGAACCGTAACCTCCATCCACAACTCCTGCCCCGGACTCAGACGCGATGGATCGACCGCCTTCTCTGAGATGTAAAAGGCCACCGGCCGGTCGAGCAGCATTTGATCGCAAGGCCTATCCTTCACGGCGATTACCGGCTGCCCGTCGCGGCCTGTCGTCTTCAATACATCGTTGATGGCGAGCAGGCGATTGTTCTCAACCTTCAGGTTGGCCCTGAAGAGCGTGCCGGACCGCAAGCCGAACCGGCCCCGCACAACGGCTCCGCTCACATCGCGCGGAAACTCGGCAGACTTTGCCGAGGGCAACGTGCTCTGGCATCCATCCACCATGAGCTGCAGGCTCAGATAACGGCCGCGCAATGGCAGTTCCGGATCGAAGGCAGCGGCGCGCGTCCACACACGCGGACAGGTGAGCCGCTGGTAAAGGTGCTTGCCTGCAACCGAGGAGACGATGACCAGTTGAATGACCAGCAGCAAGATTGAGACCTTCGCCAGCTTCATTGCGCCTCCTCTCCTGCCGCTTTCATTTGCGAAATCAGACGGCGGCGCATCTTCTCCAGCATCCACCCTCCGGCCAGGAACAGGATCCCCAACCCGATGAGCCCCACTGAACGCCCAACCTTGTCGAAGATATTGCTGAAGTAGAACCAGGCCACGGCGATGCCGAAATAAATGATGCTGAGATTAACCAGCACACGCGACAAAATCCGCACCCCCCAGAAGCATAGGAAAATCGCAAACAAGGCAACCAAAACATGTGCGGCCAGGCTCGGCACCATATAACTGTAAGTCTGCTGATGTGGTCCCTCGCCATAGGTCTGCGTTGCGTTGTGCGTGCACCATGGCAGCGCAATTGAGTACGCAATGCCAAGCGCAATCGGGATAAGTCCCTTATGCCCGTGGAAAGCCGCAATCGCCAGCGGCAACGCCGCAATCACCATCCACGCCCAAAAGCGCACGCCGAATGGAACAAATGTCTGTGTCGATGACCATGCAACCCACCCGGCGGTCATCATTGCGGTGCCTATCAGCCCGCCCAAGGCAGCGACGGCAAACAAAGTCCCATGGACCACCCGGTTCTGCGACCTCGCAAAGAACGTGAGATACAGAACCGCCCACATCACAAGAGCGCGGCCCAGGTAGACCTCCCAGCCGATCTGGCCATTCATGTAGAAGGACAATTCCGAGAACATCCAGGCCGGAATCAACAGAAGCGCAATAGTCTGCTGCACCTGGTCGCGCAGCAGCACCCATCCGGCACACGCCGCCAGTGCCCACATCAGAATCGCCGCAGGCCAATGTTCCTCGATGTTGAAGATCTGCCCCACCATCGCAATGGCGGCTCCGGTAGCAAAGGTGCCCACCGCATGCAAGGCAGTTGAGAGCATTCCATAACGTTCGCGCACCAGCCCGCCGCCAAGATGAAAGACGGCAACCATCAGAATCACGATGGTGTAGCGCATGGCGGGCCCAAGCTCATCCCAATGAGCGGACACAAACAGCGCCACGCCACAGACCAGCAGGATTGCTCCCAGAATCAGCGCAATGATTCCCTGCCAGCGAATACCGGCAATGCCGGTATTCTCCTGCGCATCTTCAAAGGCGCGGATACGGGCTTCGGCTTGTTCTTCTAGAACGCCTGCCTTGCGCCAGCGCTCCAGCAACTGTTCGATATCAGGCATGATGGATGGTCAACATTATAGGCCCGAATACGGAGACATTCGTCAGAAGCTTTTTGTGCAGCGTGTCGCGCTACTGGACGAACGTGACAATGCTCTGCGCAGGGAGCGTATAGGAAAACTGCCCGCCCGCCACGCTCACCACGCTCTGCTGCACCATCCCGCCGGAGGAAGTTGTCTGGTAGGGCGTAAGCGATGCAATGGCTCCGTTGGCAACCGTGAACGGCTGGCTGACAGCCGCACTATTGGTATTGATGGCGACGATAACAAAATGCGCCGGGCTGCCGTTGCCATACGCCGAAACGTACAGGCCACTCACAGGGCTAGCCGGTGACGCATCCACCCTCACGTATCCTGGCTGGATGAAGTGCGCGTACTGCGCGAGGGCATAGCCAAAGTAGGTGACATTGTTGTTGACATCGATCAGCCCGTCATTCGTCACGCCTGTCCCCGGATTCCAGTCGATCAGCCACCACCACAGATACGCGTTGTACTGCCCGGTGACGAGCGACGAATGAATCTCGCGCGCCGCGGCAAGCGCGTCAGTGATAGTTGGCTGGCTTCCCGCGGGACTCAGGTAGTGCTCAGTCTCCCAGACTTCTTTGCCCTTGCTCACCGCGTTTGCATAATACGAAGGCGAGGCCCCATAGAGATGTCCGGCCACAATGTCGATATTGCCTACCGCGCCGGCATCGTTCAGCGCCGGATCAGAGTACGCTGTATTGAATCCCTCTGCCTCAGGCATCATCAGCTTCGTCGTCAACGGATTCGCAGCGCCATTTGCCGTCAGCGAAGCCACCCAGCTGTCCATGGATGCACCGGTCCACGAGCACGACTCGTAAGTGACGTTGGCATCAGGCTCGTTCTGCATTGAGATGGCGTAGAGCGGCATGCCATTCGATGCAAAGTAACTCGCAAAACTCTTGAGATAACCGGCGTATGCCGAGTAACTGGCAGCGTTCAGAGTTCCGCCGACTGTATCGCTGTTACTCTTCATTGACGCAGGTGGCGTCCAGGGTGTGGCAATTACAATTGCATTCGGATTCGCCGTGCGCGCGTTCACAGCGTTGGTAAATTCCTGACTCCAGTTGGCCGTAACCCAGTTGCTCACAGACGACCCGCCGGGATCGATGCGGGCGCGGAGAATACTCAAACCGATTTGTCTGGGGGCAGTTCCAAAAAGCACATTTATCTTCTCCTGCCCGATTGAACCCATCCAAGCAGTTGATCCGCCAAAGCCGCGGATGACCTGATGCTTCGATCCGAAATCGACGGCAACGTTGGAAGAGGTAATTGTGGTCTGAGGTGGCGATGACGAAGTTGTTGAACCCGAGCCGCCGCTGCAGCCCGGCATCAACAGCGCGAACAGCAGCAAACAACAAGCAGATAGCCGGACGATTCTTTTCAACTTCGCTTACCTTGGCGCGGTTGGCGCGGGCAAAGTTCCGCACCCACCGCGCATTGGAAAATCGACTCGAGTATACGAACTGGCGTGTATCTACTTCTTGGGTTGGCTGGCGATGATCAACGGCGCGATCTTGCTATAGGTAGCCGTAGGAACAATGTTCTTGGTCTTGAGCTGAGTCTTGTTGGCATAGGGCCTGCCGGCGATGATCTTGGCTGAATATGCATCGCCGACGCCGGGCAACGCCTTCAGTTGATCTACCGAAGCGGAATTAATGTCCACCAGCTTTGATGCTGCTGCGGACGCCGCGCTCTTGGCGGTTGTGGCCGTCTTGGAGGCTGCAGCAGCAGCGGTTGTCTTGGCCTTCGAGGCAGTCTGTGCCTGCAATGCCGATGCGGGAAGCACAGCAAACAATGTGCCAGCTGTAAGTGCGAGAAGGGCAGTTGAACAGCGTAAAATCCTCATGTCTTTCTCCTTTGTCTTCATTGATTACAGGTTTCCCCCCGCGGGAACATCGATTACAGTAAACCCGCAAGCCACGCCTGAATCACCAATTTATCTTCGAGCTCAGGCGTCACAGGAATCATCGTTTATTGGTGATAAGCCGATAGAGAAACACCACCACAACCGCTCCGCCAGTGGCTACCAATATGGTGTAGATCATTCCACCCGACGCGGCCAGGCCAAGGTGCGGTGCGATAAATCCCCCAACCATTGCGCCGACGATGCCAAGCAGCAGATCAAGCCAGAATCCGTAGCCGCCGCCTTTCATGATCTTTCCCGTGGCCCATCCAGCAATGACACCTACAATGATCCACCAGAGCAGACTCATAAATTCTCCCTCGTATCTTAAGAATTTCGGGCGCAGCCCGGTTGGGATGGACTCACTACCCTGCCGAAGATCGTACCGCAGCTCCCGCACTTTCGAGCAGAACTTTTCTCAACAAACAGTTTTTCCGCACTGTGTCAGACCTTCAGTTACCCTCAGTCATCGATTGATGAGATGGAGTTCTAACGCCATTTTCGCCTTCCACACAAAAGTGCATCATCTTTCCCGCAATTTGAATGACATAAATGGCAGGTTCCCGGAATAAAATGACATAGCGAAATGGCGTACTCTGGTAGCGGTCAAGGTTTGCAGTTGCAGATTGACTTAACCAGCAACGCCATCGAAATTACTACCCCCAACCTGTTTCACAAGTGAAAGGATCTGCTATGCGGAAGACTCTCTTCGGATCGTTATTGCTGGCAATTGGACTGCTTGCTGTACCGTTCGGCTCAGCCCAGGCGCCCGCCGGCGCACCATCCGGCTCAACCGGCCTCTGCAATGACGGCAGTTACTATAGCGGAGCCACCAAGCAAGGCGCATGCCGCGGCCACAAGGGAGTAAAGCAGTGGTGGGGAGGCGGATCGGCGACAAGCGCGCCCGCTAAAGCCGCGAAGTCAAAGTCCGAATCATCCGCGAAAACAAAATCTGCTCCGGCGCCGATGCCCGCTGCTTCGCAATCAGCAGCACCTTCCGGCTCTACCGGCCTCTGCAACGACGGAACCTACTACACCGGAGCCACCAAGCAGGGCGCATGCCGCGGGCACAAAGGCATCAAGCAGTGGTGGGGAGGCGATTCGCCGGCGAGCGCACCTGCCTCGGCCGCGAAGACGAAGTCTGCACCGGCGCCGATGCCCGTCGCTTCGCGATCCGGAGCACCCTCCGGCTCCACTGGCATTTGCAACGACGGAACCTACTACACCGGAGCCACCAAGCAAGGCGCATGCCGCGGGCACAAAGGTGTAAAAGAGTGGTGGGGAGCAGAAACCTCAAAGAGTTCCGCGCCCTCAACCCCGGCGGCATCCAGATCCATGCCGGCTCCAATGGCGTCAACTCCCTCCCCTTCGCAATCAGCCGCTCCGGCATCATCCCACAGGACGAGTTCAAGTTCCATTGCAGCCGCACCCGGCGGCGCGCCCGACAGAGTCTGGTTGAACACTGACTCGAATGTCTATCACTGCTACGGAAGCCAGTGGTACGGCAAAACCAAGACCGGCGCCTACATGAGCGAATCTGATGCCAGGGCAAAGGGAGCGCATCCATCGAATAACAGGCCCTGCAAGTAGACCCCGGCCATGCCGCGCATTTAACTCAAAACCCGCAGCCACAAGAAGCCGAGGAGCAGATAGTCTGCTCCTCGGTTTCTTGTCAGCTCTTTGCAGAAGTCATACCGCGCAGTTGATTAATTAGTGTGAGACCACCGCATCCGTGGGTGGAATCAGAAGCGATTCATCAAATGGCGCAATGGAGAGGTTGGTAACAATCGCCGAAACAATCATGTCGCCGTTGACCGTAAGTTGGAGTTTGCGGGGATAGTAGCGATACTTGTCGAGCGCGACCCAGTTGGAGAACTCTTCCTTGCGCGTATGGTCCGGCGCACTGCTCCAGTCGTCGCTCAACAGAATTCCATTCGTGGCATTCAAAGCAACTTCGTGATGCTCGTTCTCGTCGCTTTCCGCATCGCCCTTAACGCACACAGCCTTCACGCCGTTCTTTTTACAGCGCTTCTTATCCGTCACAATCAATTTGGCGCGCTGCCGGTCGACCCGCGCAAAGTCCATCAGACTCAGAAACTCACGGATGGCAATGGGCGTGTACCCCGTATTGCGGCTGGTATACAACTTTTCCCCAACGCGAATGTCAGTTTGCCTGTATGCGCCCAGGTCAATCTGCCGCCACCAATGGTTCTTGTCCCCCCACCTGAGTTGGAAGTAACCATCCACCGGCCCCGTGCCGGTCTGCGCATCCGCGACAAAGTTCACGTTAAGCCGAAAGGGCTCACCTCGCTCGCCGAGCAGGTCAGCCTCTTTTGGGGCAGTCGTAATTACTTGCTTGGCTGGAGGGTCCTTCGCCGCAAACGCGAGAGAACCGAAGGCAATTAGTAGGGGAACAGTAACGACCAGATGTTTCATCTGAACACCCTCAGGCTAGCGCAAAGAGGCTCGGGTTTCCATACATTATTTTCGGAACGTTCATAAGGTAACTAAGGTAACATGAGGCATTGTGACCGGCCAAACACTCTGAATTCCACATAAGTCTCCTAAAAACTTTAACTTACTCCACAGGCGGACACGGAAAATCCTTCATTTGAGCCCCCAAAAGCCTCTATCATCTCGGTATGCAGTTTGATGTCGTCACAATCTTTCCTGGGTTCTTTGGCGGCTTTTTTGAGCACGGAATCGTGCGCCGCGCGCTCGCCGGAGAACTGGTCAAGGTTGGCGTCCACGACCTGCGTGCCTTTGCGCACGATCGCCACAGGACCGTTGACGACAGGCCGTTTGGCGGTGGCGAGGGCATGGTTCTCAAGCCGGAGCCATTGGCCGAAGCATTAAGTTCAATCGGAGTCGCGACCACCGTCGAGCGTAAATTGGGCGGCTCGGTCGGCTCAGAGCGCGACCGGGTCATACTGCTTTCGGCCCAGGGAGCGCGCTTTACCCAGGCTGTGGCGCGGGAGTTTGCTGGACTCGAGCGCATAGTGCTCATCTGCGGCCGCTACGAAGGCGTCGATGAGCGCATTAACCAGCTCTATTGCGACATGGAGCTTTCCATCGGCGACTATGTGCTGAGCGGCGGCGAATTGGCCGCTGCGGTAGTCATGGATGCGGTGACGCGGCTGATTCCCGGTGCGCTCGGCAATGAGGCTTCAGGCGAATTCGAAAGTTTTGGCGTCGCCGACTCCCAGATTACGGCTTATGTCGAGGGGGTTCCGCGTTCGCAACACGGCTCAGGCGGCCTGCTGGACTATCCGCACTTCACCCGCCCGGCTGAGTTTGGCGGATTGCGCGCGCCCGAGGTGCTGCTCAACGGCGATCATCAGCAAATCCGGCGCTGGCGGCGCGAGCAACAACTCCGCAAGACACTCGCCAACCGGCCCGATCTGCTGGAATCAGCCGCGCTGAGCCGCGAAGACCGCAAGATGCTCGATGCGATCCGGCAAGAAAACCCGAACACTTGAGCCTTACAAAATCCACCCATAGATGATTTACTGTTGCGGGAGCAAATCTATGAAGAAGAACAGCAATCAAGAATCGAGCCGCCGCAACTTTCTGCTCGGGGCAACCGCCGCAGCAGCGGCAGGACTGACACTGGGTGACGGGAAGCTGTTTGCAGCGGCGGCGGGAGCGCAGGGAGCCGTGGCATCCCCGCAGACCTTCAAGCTTTACAGCGCCGCGAAGCTCGGCGAAGAATGGCAGGCTCTCGACAAAGCGCCCGCCAATAAAACCATTGAGAGTACAGGCACCTATTCGATCATCCTCACGGTCGAAAAAGGAAAGGTTTCTCCGGAGTTCGAGTGGCATGAAGGCCGCGATCACATCCTGCAGATTGTGGAAGGCGAGACCGATTACCTGGTAGGCGGGACGCCGAAGAATGGCCACAGCACTGGACCCGGCGAATGGCTAGCGCCGGAGTCAGAGGGCGCAACCAAGATGACGCTTAAAAAGGGCGACATGCTGCTGATTCCGCGCGGCACGCCGCACAAGCGAGACACGCCCGGCAGTGTCACTCTCATCCTGATCTCGCCCATGGGCGTAAAGGCCTGACGATTTGAATTACAGGATGAAGCGGATCGGTGTGCTCTTCGGCTCGGAAAACAGCTTTCCGAGCGCACTGGTTGAGTACATCAATACGCGGAACGTCGAAGGCATCAGAGCCGAATACGTGTTGACGGGCGCTGTGCAGCTTAACAGTGCGCAGCGCTACTCCGTCATCATCGACCGCATCTCTCACGAGATTCCCTTCTACCGTTCGTTCCTCAAGAACGCCGCCCTGCAGGGAACGATCGTCATCAACAACCCATTCTGGACATCTGCCGACGATAAATTCCTAAACTACGCGCTGGCCGAGAAGATCGGCGTACCGGTGCCGCCTACCGTTATCCTGCCCCATAAACAGTTGCCGCAGAACACCTCACCACGTTCGCTGAGGAACCTGGAATATCCGCTGGATTGGGCCGCCGTTTTTGCCTATGTGGGCGAGCACGGCTTTCTTAAACCGGTGGATGGCGGCGGATGGCGCGACGTCTTTCACGTTCACGGACGCGAAGAGTTCTTCAGAGCCTACGACCAGTCACGCGATCTGTGCATGATGTACCAGAAGGCCGTGGACTTTACTGATTACTTCCGCTGCTACGTGGTTGCGCGTAAGCGCGTTCGCATTATGGCTTACGATCCGCGCATGCCGCACGCGGAGCGCTACATTCAGCATCCTCCGCGCTACACCAAGGCACTCCTCTACCGCATCGAACAAGACTCGCTCAAGCTCTGCCGTGCACTCGGCTACGACGTCAATACGGTGGAGTTCGGCGTGGAGAATGGCGTTCCCTTCGCAATCGATTTCATGAACCCGGTGCCCGACGCCGATCTCAGCTCCGTTGGTGCGGCAAATTTCAAATGGATCGTGCGCAACGTGGCCGAGCTTGCCATCTCAAAGGCCCGCCTTGCGCGTCATGCGCCCGCCCTGCGCTGGGCCGATCTGCTGGGCACCAGCAAGGCCAGCGCCGCACGCCAAAAGAAGAGGGCCGCCGGCAAAAGGGGTAACCCGGCGGCCCCAACTACGACAACAAACTCGGTTGATCCGGTTGATCGCTGATCTGATCGATTACTGACCTGATCGATGATTGATCGGAACCCTACGCCATCTGAACCTTCAGCGTGATGCCGATGTCCGACATCTTTTCCGCCGGCATCTGCACCTTCAAAGCTCCGTCTTCCTGCTTCCAGGTAACGTTGCCCTTGTATCCGAGCAACTCCACCTTCCCAATCTTGCCGGGCTGCTGCGGGCTCGCCAGTCCCAGTGCCTTCACCGTGGCATCCCCTTCAGGCCATCCCTGTACAAAGGCGTACAGAGTGTTGCCCTTGGTGGTAAAGCGCACATCTTCTGCCGTAAAGTCCTTGCGCTTGTCTTCGTTAAAATTGCCGGTCTTGATGGCCGCTTCGGTCGACGGTCCTTCGCCATAAATCTTCCATGGGCGCGAGGAGTAGATGCCTTCGCTGTTCACTTCCATCCACTTTGTGACACCGTTCAGCGTCTCCATCTCTTCAAAGTCCAGCTCACCCGAGTTCGGCAGCGGGAAGTTGAGCAGCAGGTTGCCGTTCTTGCTCACAATGTCGGTAAGCAGGTCGATGACCTTCTTCGCCGTCTTGTACTTTTGCCCGCGCTTGTAGTGCCACTGTCCGATGCAGGTATCGGTCTGCCATGGATTTTCAGAAATCGCGTCGGAAACTCCGCGTTCGTGATCCAGCAGACAGGTGCCGACCGCGCAGTCGCTCGCGAGTTTGCTCGTATAGATGGCTTCGTTTTTGCCGCCGTGGAGCCGCATGCTCTCGTTGTAAAGATGGGCGACCATCTTCAGCCCATACTCTTCAAAGGGCAGATGTCCGTCGGTGTAAAGCAGGTCTGGATGATATTTGTCGATCAGGTCGGTCATGCGGTTGAGGTAATGCTGACGCCACGAGTCCGGTATGCCGTCATCGTCCCACACCAGCTTGTCGACGAACGGCTCACAGCCCTTGTCGTGGTACAGATCGGCAAACTCGGGATTGATGCCATCGTAATGCACGCCCGCTAGTGAGCCTGTCTTGTCCGCACCGTGGCTCACGGCAAACCATTTGTAGCTGATCCAGAGATGTTCGCTCACGCCAAAGCGCAGGCCGTACTTTTGGGCAGCCTTTTGCCACATGCCCACGACATCTTTCTTTGGACCCATGTTTACCGCGTTCCAGCGCGTGTACTTTGAGTCCCACAAATCGAAGTTGTCGTGGTGAACGCCCATCGAAAAGAAGTACTTGGCGCCAGCTTTCTTGTAGAGACTCATCAGGTGATCAGGATCCCACTTGTCAGCCTTCCAGATGTTCATCAGGTCCTTGTAGCCGACCTTGGTCGGGTGGCCGTAGGTCTCCACGTGGTACTCGTACTGCGGCTGGCCCTGGATATACATGTTGCGGGCGTACCAGTCGCCGTCTTCAATTGCCGACTGCGGCCCCCAATGCGCCCAGATGCCGAACTTGGCATCACGGAACCACTCTGGCACTTCGTAAGCTTTGAGCGATTCCCTTGTCCCCACATAGGACTGAGCCTGTCCCTTGGCGAACCGCGAAAATGCGAGGGCGGAGCAAACGCCGCCCATTGACTTCAGTACATCGCGCCGATTGACTTTCATTTGCCGAACCTCGTTTCGTGGTTGAAGGCCCGCCGTACGGATTTCCTCAAACCCATGTTGACTCTAATGATCGATTGCAGGCTGTCGGCCTTCGTGCATTTCGCCCGCGGGTTTTACTTCAGTTCTTCGTCCTGGCAAACGGCGACCTTGCCGCATTTGCCTGAAGCCATCAATGAATACGCATCGGCAACGTTGCCGAGCGAAAAGCGATGCGTAATGATGTCGTCCGGATGCAGATTCCACCGTACCAGGCGCTCCACCAGCTCCTCCATCAGCCAGATCGACGTGACCCATGAACCGTAGATCGTCTTCTGATCGTGGATGATGTCCGGCGACGGATTGAACTCAACCGTGCCACCCTCGCCGAGAAACACAATCCGTCCCCACCTGCGCGTTGCGCGGATCGCCGTAGCGCGTGCGGCATGATGCGCCGAGCAATCGATTGCGCGCTCCACGCCGTAACCAGCCGTCAGATCCTTCACCTGCGCCACATTGTCAGGACCGGATGCAAGCACGTGGTCGCAGAGGCCGAGGTCGGCTGCAATTTTCATCCGCTCGGGTACTACATCGATGCCGACAATCTTCTTTGCTCCGAGCTTGCGGCACAGCGCGCCGGTCGCAAGGCCAACTGGCCCAAGCCCGGTGATCAGAACATCGTGATCGCCGTTGATGCCGATCTTTTCCAGGCCTTCATATACGGTGCCGAAACCGCAGGCCACCTGCGCGCCGTCGGCATACGAAAGCTCGTCCGGCAACGCCACCAGGTCTTTCTCTTCCGCAATCATGTATTCGGCCATGCCGCCGTCACGCTGCCACCCGTACGCCCGGCGATATTGCGCGCTGGTGCAGCTGATCATGTAGCCGCGGCGGCAGTCGTTGCATACGCCGCAACCTGAGATGTGGTACACAATCACGCGGTCGCCTGTCTTGAAGCGGCGGCAACCCGGCCCCGCTTCGACAATCTGTCCGCACGGCTCATGCCCCGCAATCACTCCTTGATAGCCCTCGGGACCCTTACCCAGGTGTTCGTGATAGATACAGCGAATATCGGAACCGCAGATGGTAGATGCCTTCATCCGCAGCAAGACCTCACCGTGAGCTGGACTGGGCACCGGTACCTTGCGCATCTCAACGGTCGAGTCGCCGGGCAAATATGCCGCCATCATGGTGTCGTTCATTGTCTTCTTCTCCTGCTTACCGCGATCAATCTCGCGGCTGAAACTCCGCTATCTTCTATCCGCTCCTGCCGGCTAAATGAACCACGTTCGTTCCAGCAAACAGCAGCCGATAGCTGACGGCTGAAAGCTAACAGCTGTTCTCACGGAGGCGTAATTTCGCCGTCCATATCCCACAGCGCTTCCCACGACTGACCATCCTTCCAGAGAAAGACATGGCCTTTGATCAGCCGGCAGTTGCGGTCGATGGCAGCTATGGCGCGCATCTCCTCTTCGCTCAGCAGATCTTTGGTGACGCATTCAAGGTTGTCGCGATAGTGATGGACAGAAAACGGAATGGGTGCCTGTCCGCGTTGCACTGCCCACTTGATGCAGACCGCCGCCGGACTGATGCCATGTCGCTCGGCGATCTTCACAATCACGGGGTCCTGCGTCGGTGTCGTGTCTTCGGGCGTGCGGTCGCGCTCTGGCCTGCCTGGCGATCCAATGGGGCAGTAGCCGATCGGGACAATTCCGTTATCGACTACAAATTTGAAAAACTCCGGCTGCTGAAAGTGCGGATGCAGTTCCATTTCGTTCGCGGCAGGCTTGATGCGCGCATCACGCAGCACCAGCTTCATCTTGGGCACCGTCATATTTGACGTGCCGATATGCCGCACCAGTCCCATATCCACAAGTTGCTCCATCTTCCGCCACGTCTTCATGTAGTTTTCGTGGATGTAAGGCTTGGCGTCCGGACTGCGCGATGTTACATCGCAATTCGGTGGATGAAAGTTTGGAAATGGCCAGTGAACCAGATACAGATCCAGGAATTCCAGGCGAAGATTCTTCAGCGACTGCCGGCACGATTCAATCACGTCGTCGCCGCTGTGCTTGTCGTTCCAAACCTTCGAGGTAACCCAGATCTCCTCGCGCCGGATGCCGCTCTTCAGAATCTGCTCAAGCGAGGCGCCTACTTCGCGCTCATTTCCGTATACCGAGGCGCAATCAAAGTGCCGATAGCCCACAGCCGCCGCTCCCAGCACTGTCGAAGCAACTTCCTGCGCCGTTACGTGATCGGAGCCGAAGGTGCCCAGCCCCACCCCCGGCATTTCGGCCCCCGTGTAGAGCTTGCGTTGCGGAACGATCTTGGGGTCGACCGGCGCGTAATGGGTATGAACCGGTGCGCTCATCTCTAACTCCGTCTGTAAAGTTATCGGTAACTTTTACCCATGGAAGAATAGCGGCCTATTGCAACCAATGTCAACGTTACAATTTTCCACATAGAATCCAGTAATCGATTACGATTTCTCGGCATATTATGATGGGGATTTCGTGATCGAAATCGTTGACAATGGAAAACTATGGGTGACGAAAGCTTAGAGACAAGGCCACAGGGCGGCACAGCCAAACGGGTAAGAGCCCGCAACGGCCCAGTGCGCATGAAAGACATTGCCATGGACATGGGCCTGTCGACCGTTACCATCTCCAAGGTGCTCCGCGGCCACTCTGACATCAGCGAGGAAACTCGCAAGCGCGTTTTGAAGCGCATGGAGGAGCTGAACTACCAGCCAAATCTTGCCGCCCGCGCGCTCATCACTGGACGCACATGGACCATAGGGCTCGTTGTCCCGGATCTGCTGCATCCCTTCTTCGCCCAGGTTGCCAAGGCCTTCTCCAACGCCGTGCGCGGGCAGGGATACAGCCTGATCATCACCTCCTCCGAAGAAGATCCCGAACTGGAGCGCAAGGAGATCGAGCAACTGCTCGCTCGCCGGGTTGACGTCATTTTGGTGGCTTCCTCTCAGTGGACGGTCGAAAGCTTTCGCCTCATTGAAGAGCGCAAGATTCCCTATATCCTCATCGATCGCCGCTTTACCGGGCTGGCCGCGAATTTTGTAGGCGTTGACGACGAAGAAGTGGGTTTGCTCGCCACCAAACACTTGATTGATCAGGGCTGCCAGAGGATCGCCCACATTCGCGGACCTGAAACCAGCACCGCTGTCGGCCGTATGGAAGGCTTCCGGCGGGCGCTGGCCATGCGCAACTCAGAGTATTTGCCACAGTACGTAATCTCCATCGGCAGCTCAGGCGACGACCGAGGCGAGCCGGGCGGCTATGAAGCTGCCAAAAAGCTTCTGGCCATGAGCCCGCCACCGGACGGCATCTTCTGCTTTAACGACCCCGTTGCAATTGGCGCCATGCGCGCAATTCTTGAAGCGGGCCTGCGTATCCCGGAGGACATTGCAGTCGTGGGATGCGGCAACTTGTCTTACTCCGATTTCCTGCGCGTTCCGCTCACTTCGGTTGATCAGAACAGCTCCGAAATCGGTAATCTGGCCGCCCAGCTCGCCCTCTCGCTGGTTACGGCAAAGACACCCGTGCGCCCCAGGACAGAACTGACCTCGCCCAGCCTTGTGGTTCGTACCTCAACTTTGCGGAAATAACTGCAGGCGAAATAGCCGACTAGCTGCCAGCGCGTACCAGCAGACAGGTAATGTTGTCGCTCCCGCCTGCCTTGATTGCCGCGCTTACCAGATCGCCGCACAACTCATCGAGCGTTCGGCTCGCCGAAAGGATCGCGCCAATCTCGGCGTCTGAAACCTCGCGCGTCAGGCCGTCGGTACACAGCAAAAAAAGGTCGCCCGGCTTAGCCCCCAGATCGAAGACATCAGGAGTAACGCGGCTTTGGGTTCCCAGCGCACGCGTAATCACATTTCTGAGCGGCGATCGAACCGCTTCAGCGGTGCTCATACGCCCCAGGCGCACCTGCTCATCCACAAGCGAGTGGTCCTGTGTAATCTGCTCAAGATTGCCCGCTCTGAATCGGTAACAACGGCTATCGCCCACATTGAGCACATGAATGCGGCTTTCTTCGGCCACCAGCGCCACCAGCGTGGTGCCCATTCCATTCAGCTTGGTATTCGACTGGGCGCGTGAATAAATAACCTGATTGGCCGCGCTCACCGCCGGCTCAATAAGAGAAGACAACGACGCTTCCTGGGAGCGGTCCGTCAGCACCCGCATCATCTCGTCTACGGCAAGCGAGCTGGCCACTTCACCGGCGGCCGCGCCCCCCATTCCGTCACAGACGATAAACACGCCGCTTTCCACGGAGTAGCCAAAGGCGTCTTCGTTAGTGGGGCGTTTGCGGCCCCGGTCGGATACCGCCGCAGCCGAATAGTGAACGAGGGCCGTGGCCAATGCGTCATCTCCCACCCGACAGTTTACACGCGTTCCAATCCGCCGAAACCCCGAGAGTACGCTTTCAATGCGATGAATGTTGATTGGATGGATTCGGAAGTTGAGGCGGTGCGGGCAGATCAAACACCTGAAGCACACCGCCGTTGATGACGGCGACGCGCCTTCCCGAAGGTGAGATCGCGGCATTACCGCCAACGTCGAGCACCGGACTGGCCGGCGCCTCAAACGCGATCTCCCCCGTTGCCGCATCGAGAATGCGCACTACCTGACCCTTGATATCGTCGTTGCTGAGCGGCGAAAACGGCCCCACGGCATGGGTCACGGCAAGCGTCTCAAAGCCGATCCGCAGCCCGTTGGCCGAATGAAACTGCACCGGCCACACTGAGGTCTCGGCGTTAATGTCGCTCCAAAGAACATCCCCATCCGTCGTAGCCCCCACCAGCTTGATCGCGCCCGACGAGTCGCAGCCCGTTGCCAGAACCAACTTCTCGCTCAGGAACTCATTGCTGGGAGCGCAATTGGAATCGATGGTGCCCAGCATACGGCTGCCGCCTGTAAAAAAGTTCATGTTCAGCAACCAGCCGTTCCCACGGCCGCGCAGTATCTCAAGATAGCCTTCCGAGTTGATGGCCAGATTGACGACTCTGCGGGTGCGGCTCACCAGCATCACTTTTCCGGATTCACGGCGCAGAATTCGCACCACAAAGTTCTTTGGGGAAGATGTTGGGGCCGATGGGTCAGAGTCCGCGTCCGACGGATCCCCTTTAGGTTCATCCGTAGTAATCGTGGCCGAAGCAGTCGCAGGGCTACCCACTGCACCCGGCTTGACCGGTAATTCAGGCGGCTCCAGAGAGTTGGAGACGATGTATTGCTGGCTCGGGTCGAGCCCAATGCGCAAGAGCTGCCCGGGAAACTGCAGTAGCGGTTTCAATGCAAGGCTAGCATCGCCTTCGCTCAGATTCTCTTTATCGCGAAGCAGGAAGTGCCCGTCCTTCAGCAGCCAGAGATAACGTGCGCGATCGTGCACCTGCCACAGCGCTTCAGCCTGCACGGCCCCGTTCGAAGCCGATATCACCACCGCACGAATCTGCCGCACATCTGTATCGGGGCTCTCTCCCGGCTTCAAGTCGCGGCGAATCAGCCCCGGTACACGAAACGTCAGCAGCAGCCTGTTCTCGTCGATAAAGTCCAGGGACCCCATGGCGTTCCGCTCGCCCAGGTAAAGCGCGCCGGGCGCTGAGAATCCCAGTGGCTCGATAGGAATCGAAATTGATGGCGGCAATGACGCAGCCTTGGGAAGGTGTCCCGGCAACTGCCGATCCTTCAGCGCGCGGGATCTGTCCGGCTCGGCTCCGCCGCCGGAAGCAAACGCCAAGCAGGCCGTCGCCAGACAAAGAGCGGCAGCCAGCCACAGGCCTGTATGCGAAATTAATCGAGCCCGGCAAAGCAACTTCACCATCGTTAGCTATTTTCACCGATCAACGCCGTTTTGAGCACTGGTACCTGAACGGCGCAACTATGCGACAGTAAAAGATGACATGGAAGACGGGTCGAAAGTCAGCGCGAGCGAGGATTCACAGAAGTCAATGTCTCAAGAAATCGCTCCAAGAACCAGATGGCTGGGATACGGAGCCTGCGCGCTGGCCGGTTGTCTGTGGGGTACTGGATTTTACTTCGGCCGTATCGCTCTCGATGAGATGTCGGTTGAATGGATGGTGCTCTACCGCTTTCTGTTCGCCGCATTGGGAATGCTGCCCGTCATGTTACTGCACGGCCGCCCTCGAGCGCGCCTTACCGGCTCTGAAATCCGCATCCTTTTGATCTGTGCTCTGCTCGGAGTGCCGATCCAGTTTCTGCTACAGTTTCACGGGCTGACGCGTACCACGGTGAGCCACGCATCCTTGATGGTCGGAGCCATGCCGGTCCTGCTTGCTGCCGCTGCGGCAATCTTTGCCAGGGAGCGGCTCAACTGGATCGGATGGACAGCACTCGGCGGCTCCACCGTCGGCGCTGCGCTCGTCTCACTCGGTGGAAGCCGCACCCCAAGCGGCAATGAAATGCCCACCATGACCGGCGACCTGATGGTGGTCGTCTCGCTGATGATTGCTCTGGTGTGGATTCTGCTCAGTAAGAAGCTGATGGAAACGCACAGCCCGCCCGTCGTCACCGCATACACCATCCTTGCCGGCTCGGCCATGCTCCTGGTTTGGGTCGTGGGGCTGTGGCTGCTCACTCCCCTCACCCATGCCAACGTAACTCCACCGCCCTTTTTGAACGTGAGCATGACCGCCTGGGCAGCGCTTGCCGCAAGCGGCCTGCTCTGCACAGCCACTACCACGTTGCTTTGGAACTGGGGCATCCATCACGTGCCCGCTTCGCGCGCCGGGGTCTTTCTCAATATCGAACCGGTGATGGGCTCAGTGCTTGGCGTAGAGTTGCTGGGCGAGCATCTCGGCCCATTCGCATGGATCGGCGGAGCACTGATTCTCGGCGCGGCCATCACCCTCACCCTGCACCGGCACGAGCCGGATCCGGCTGTGATTCTGGAGTAAAGCACCAGCTCAGGAGCGCTGCTTATACAGCCGATATCTCAAGCGACATCTGCGCCGATGATGCCCAGAGAGACGCAGCCGGCTTGGGCTCCGACGCCAACTCATACACCAGCCGCTCCAGCACAAGCCTCTTGTCCGGAGGCGAAGAACGCAGTTCGAGATCCGCACGCGCCACCAGACGCAAAGCACGCGTAAGCTCGCGGCGATTCTTAAACCGTCGTGCCTGCCGGATCAGATCGTCCGCGGCAAACGGAGGAATGCGAAATCCCTGCCACAGCGCCTGCCAGATTGCCCGCGAGTCGCGCACGTTTTTTTCCAGAATCACCAGCATCTGCCGAAACGTGCGGGCCAGCATGTACAAGTGTCCGATGGCCGCATCCTCTCCCGCATCCGAGCTGTTCAGCAGCCCCTGCAACAAAGCCAGCGCCCGCGCGCGATCATGCATGCTGATGGCGTCGGTCAGCTCATATAGCGAGCGCTGCTTGGCCGCCAGTACCATCGTCTCCACGTCGCCCAACGTAATGCGGCCGCGGCCATCGGTGTAGAGCAGCAACTTTTCAAGCTCCGAACTCACCAGCATCATGTCCGCGCCCAGCGCATCCACCAGCTCGCGCGCCGCATCGGGCTCCATCCGCGCGCCGGCTTCCTGCGCCTTGCTTACAACCCAGCGCATCGCATCTTCTTCGCTCACGCGCGCCAGCTCCACCATGCCGCAATGCTCGCCAAGCGTCTCTGTCAGCCGCTCGTAGCGATTCTTGTCGTCCATGTCCATGCGCCGGGCATCGGAGGGAATGCGCAGGAAATCAGCAACGAACAGCAGCAGCGCCTGCGGATTCGGCGAACTGAAATAACGGTCCAGCGCTGCGAACTCGTCCTTCTTTGCACCACGCGTATAAAGCTGGCGCACGTTGCGGATAAAAATCACCTGAAAGGGAGACATCAACGAAGGGGTCTGCGCGCGATCCAGCGCTTCAAAGATTGACGTCTGCGTCAGGTCAAGATCGCTCAGGCAGAAATCGCGCAGATCCTGCGGCACAAATCCCTTCAGAACAGCGGCCCGGCAGCGATCGAGCAGAAACACCTCATCGCCCGCCAGCACGTAGCCGGGACGCAACTGTCCATTGCCCGCCGCGGCAGCTTCAATCTCCGCCACAAACCGGGCCACGGCGCTGAATCCAGAACCCCAACGCGCGCCGCTCAAAACAGGCGCTCGCTTAATTGGCGTCCCGCAGCGCGGCCGATGATTGCATTTTTCATGCGGCTCCAGAATACCGCCCCAGGGCCTGTGCAAGCAGCTCGGAAAACCAGGAAGGAATCAAGACAAGAAGTGTTAACGTATCAATCTCAGGCGAAGATAATACAAAGAGAAGATCCGCCAACAATTCGCCCTAGGCCAAAGGTCATATAGGATTCTTCCTATTATGTTGAAGTGGCCTCATGTTAAGACTTGGTCGCTTGCCTTCTTATGGGTGGCGCTCTCATACATCCTCATGGTGGACCTTCTTCCGAACTTGATCCTCATAGCAATAAACAGCATAGGTTACCTGCCTTATAGCGACCGACCGGGACCGGGATGGCAATTACCGCACCTCCCGAGTGCAGCAGAATTGGAGTTCTTCTTCGGATTTGCTCTTCTTCTACTGAGAGGAACTATTCTCTACGGCGTCCTTTTCGCTGTATTGGCGTGGCTCTTAGGATTCTGCCAAGTACCTCGCTGGGGTCTACGGTTCATCGCCACGCCCTTAGCGTTCGTATCTGCGGGCATCATGATGGCCGCTGCCGGATGGATGATCGCCGTTGCTCCCGTCGGCGTGTACACCGCCGCGATGTGCGGAGGACTTTGGGGGCTGCTGGTTTTACCTCGCTTGGTTCCAAAGCCATCTTATGTGCCGCCGTTAGCGATTCGAATCATTGCTCCACTTTTGGTATTTGCCGTCGGCGGATTTTGGCTGATACGCCCATTGCTCCCGAACCGGGCGCTTACGAATGGCAAGGTGGAGGTCATTTCTAGAGACACGGCACGAAGTGTGCCTTTTAGTTTCGACTTTCTAGGTACGGACTTCACAGGCAGCATTAAGCAAGTGACCCAATACTCCTCCGTGACCAGG
Source organism: uncultured Acidobacteriaceae bacterium (assembly GCA_963832645.1). Classification (GTDB taxonomy): domain Bacteria; phylum Acidobacteriota; class Terriglobia; order Terriglobales; family Acidobacteriaceae; genus Telmatobacter. Next base: position 10,939 of record CAWHUU010000010.1, on the reverse strand, counting down.
CTGGAGTTCACCACCGACGGTAGGAATCAGGTTCGCGCTCTACTGATTGTTGATGATCCGCAGCCCGTCGCACACACTTTCGTCCTTCCGCGGACGGGTACTGCGGTGTACCGGCAAGATCACGGAGTCTGGACGCAAGAGCACGTTAGTGGAAGACTTTCCGATATATCAGTGACGCTGACTTCTTTCAACAGCACCTTACAGATACACGGCCCATGTTGCTCTTCCATGTCCTCGGGCTTCGCTCCGTATCGATAGTGGACGAACGACCACCGAACCGAAAGAATCGAAGAGTAACAGCAAGATCAAAAGCTCTCCAGCACATCTCCCACAAGCTGCCGCGCAAATGAACGCGAGATGCGATCGATGGCCGCGGGGTCTTCCTGAATAAACGTCGCGAGATCGGTCGTGGCCTGGTACTGCTCGCGGTACACGTAGTTCGGATTCTTATAGAGTACCTTTCCATCCGCACCGTTGAGTGTGACCGAAACAATGATGGTGACCAGAAAGCTTGAAGACTGCTGCGTCGCCGAGTTGTACGTGAGCGGCGTGATCGTCTCTTTCAAAATTGTCCCGTGCAGCACGGCATCGGCGCGGGAATCCTCTGTTGGCGTAATGCGGAAGCGAGTCCTCGTGGCGAACTCATGAATCACCGCATTGGTCATCGCGGTTTCGGTATGGTACGCCTCGGTCCGCGTAACAAACAGCGGCACAGAAAGCGTCTGCATATCCGGCGGCAGATGCGTGGCCGCGCCAAGCGTGTGGTAGCCGCATCCCGTGAGGGCAAGCACACAAGCAAGGGCCGAAACAGCAAGCGAACGGACGAACAACCGCATGACTCATCTTAGCTCGTGCAGGTTGGGCCCGCAGGAGACCCCCGGGTGCCCCATCTTTCGAGCGCACTTTGCTCGAAGGGTGGGATACCGCAAACCTCAATTGACAGGTGCCCCATGCGCAGCTTCATTGCGCATGAGTGGGAAAGCAAGAACCCCCACCCACAGTTTTCAGGCGATTCGAACAACTACAACTACGAAATCAAATCCACGCCGTAGCCAGCATGCCCACGCGCACCGGCGATAACTTCAGCCCGTCGGAGCGGTCCTTGAAGTAGGCCTCGTTCATGCGGTCTGAGTCGAATTGCTCAATCCGGCTGAACCCTGCGGCGTGCAATTCCCTTTCAAGGTCGTCCGGCGTAAAGAACAGCTTCAGCGGCTCGCCGGCAGCCGCCACACGCTTTGCCAGGATGTCGAAGACCTTGCGACGCTTGGCGCTCAGCGTCTCCGGCGGAAAAGCATAATCGAAGGTCACTGCACTTCCCGCAGGCAGCCGCCCGAGCGTTTCAATCGTCGCGCGATAAGCGTCGAGCGTAAGATAAGGCACCACGCCAAGCCAACTGCAGAATGCCGGCTTTGCCGGATCGAGCCCTGCTTCAATCAAACTCTCGGCCAGCGATTTGTGTTCCAGATCAAGCGGAATAAACGTCAAATTCTCAGGTATCGCAATCTCTGCCGCCGCAAGCAATTCGTGTTTCCACTCCTGCGTCGCAGGAAAATCCACTTCAAACACGCGCAACGCCGGAAACGGATTGCGATACGCAAATGTATCCAGCCCCGCGCCCAGAATCACATACTGATCCACACCCTCGGCAACCTGCTGCGCAAGCCGATCCTCCGCGTACCGGCTGCGCACCGACATATACAAACGAAAATCGCGCGCCACCACGTGCATCGCCCGCTCCATGTCGCGCTCATAGCCCGGCCCGATCAGCCGCACCGCAATCGGATCCTCAAGAACCCGCGGATTGTCGATGGTCTGGTGCGCCGCCCGCCTGATGGCGACACGGAGAGCTGTCCTGCTGGCGCGGCCGGTCTGCATAGTAGAAGTGTAAACAGCCAAAAAGTGCCCGCCGTGACCGCGCGCACGCGTACGATACACCATATGACCGGGGAGCCATTATGACCTTGAGCGGTATAACCCTGAGCAATATGTCCTGGATTGGATGGGCAATTCTGGCGGCAGTCTTCGCCGCAGCCACCGCGCTGCTGGCCAAAGTAGGCGTCGAGCATGTTGACTCAAACCTGGCCACCGCAATTCGCACCACCGTTGTGGTGGTCTTCGCATGGGGCATTGCGATTGCCCTCGGCAAGCATGGCGAGATTCGCTCGCTCGACCGCCGGACGATCCTGTTTCTCACGCTCTCCGGCCTCGCTACGGGCCTCTCCTGGCTGTGCTACTTCCGCGCACTGCAACTGGGCCCGGCCTCGCGCGTCGCGCCCGTCGACAAGCTGAGCGTTCCGCTTGTCATGGTCTTTGCATGGCTGCTCATGGGCGAAAAGATGGACGCAGCCGCCATCCTTGGCGGCGCACTCATCACCGCAGGAGCGGTAGTCATGGCCATGAGCTAAAGTGCAGGCAGAAGTTTTTTGCAATGTGTACAAGCTTCTCGCCAGCCGCCCAAGAGTTCAGAACAGCAGGAACAAGCTGATAGCTAACAGCTAAAGGCTAATAGCTCTTTCTATACTGTGAGAGGCACAAACACGCCGGCATGATGACCACACCAACCCAACCCGCATCCACCACCCGCTACCGCCGCATCGTGCTCACCGGCTTTATGGGCTCCGGCAAATCGACCGTCGGCCCCATGGTTGCAAAGCGGCTTGGCTGGCGCTTCGTTGACGCCGACAGCGTGATCGAAGCTGAAGCGGGCATGCCCATCAACCAGATCTTCGCCAAATTCGGCGAACCGCATTTCCGCGAACAGGAGCGGGCCGTAATCTCGCGCCTGGCCGCCACTGACGACCTCGTTCTCGCGCTCGGTGGCGGAGCCATCGAAAATGAGGCCACCCGCACCCTGCTCACCCGCGGCGAAGGCACGCTACTCGTGCATCTCGAAGTACAACTGGCCACAACGCTTATCCGCTGCGGAGGCACCGAGGGCTCGCGCCCCGTACTTGCCGACCAGGCGAATCTGGCCAAGCGTTATGAGCGCCGCCTACCCCTCTACCGCACAGCACACATTTCCATTCCCGTCGACAATCTTTCCCCCGGCAAAGTGGCCTCGACCGTCATCCGCGCCGCGCTAGCAAAATGATCGTCCCCTCTCCGGCCCCGGCACTACCTCGCTTGTTATCATCAAAGTAGTGCGTGAGCCAGTCTTCCACGCTCATGCAGGTGGCATTCCTTCCCAATGACTCCCGTTTCACACGCCGCAAACCCGGATGACCTCGAGGTAAGTGCCGATTCGGCAATGCACGAGCACGGCCACGCGCATATTCACGCGCCGCAGCCCGGGGCCACCGCCACTCTCATCCACGACCTGCGCGAGCTGTTCAAGGTCAAAGTGGTTGGGCTGGTGCTGGTTACTGGCTGGGGAGGCTTCTACCTCGGCTCCATGCTCTCAGGCATCTCAAGCGTGCAGCGCGGCCTTATCGACACACTCCTCGGCATCGGCCTTGTATCGGCCGGAGCGGGAGCATTGAACGAAGCGCTGGAGCGCAAGACCGACGCCCGCATGAAGCGCACCGCCGACCGTCCGCTTGCCGCCGGCCGCTTCCCACTCGCGGTTGGAATCGTTGCCGGCCTCGGCGCGCTTTTACTGGGCGCATGGTGGTTGCTACTGCACACCAACCTGCTCACCGTCTCGCTGGCTCTGCTCACCGCATTCACTTACGTCGCTATTTACACACCGCTCAAGCGCGTTACCGCGATCGCAACCTTCATCGGCGCATTTCCCGGAGCCATGGGCCCTTTGCTCGGCTGGACCGCCGCGCGCGGAAGCATTGAGTGGCAAGGCGTCGCACTCTTCGCAATTCTCTTCGTTTGGCAGTTTCCGCACTTCATGGCCATCTCATGGATGTACCGCGACGAATACGGCAAGGCAGGCATTCGCATGTTGCCCGTAGTGCAGCCCGACGGCTGGTCCACCGTGGCTGAGGCATTGTTCTTCGCCGTCGTTATGATCCCCGTCAGCCTCGTTCCGTGGCACCTGGGCATGGCGGGAACCACATACGCGGTCCTCGCCGTTGCATTGGGCCTGGGCTACCTTGCTTACACCATTCGTTTTGCCGGAATCCTGCGCACTAGCGACGACGCGGTCAGCCGCATGCTGGCGCGCGATCTGCTCAAAGTCAGCGTGCTCTATCTGCCGCTGCTCTTTACCACGCTCATGATCTGCGCCGTCGCAAAATAGCAGATGCTCAACCCCGAAGGAAGAACCATGACCACAACAGCCGCTCCACAATCCAGCACGCGCCCGGCCATCGCCGCCATTCTGGTCATCAGCGCCGCCGCTACGCTGTTCCTGTTCTGGCTCATCTACGTTCATCCCGCGGCGGCCACCAGCGAGCAATACGCCTTTCTACCCGCGCTGAATGCAATCCTCAACGGACTCGCGGCCATCGCGTTGCTTGTCGGCTATACCTTCATCCGGTCGCACAACATCAAGGCGCACCGCGCGGCCATGATCACGGCCTTCGGCTTTTCAACGTTGTTCCTCGTAAGCTACATCCTGCACCACGCGCTGCACGGCGACGTGCGCTACCCCGCCCACGCGGCTCTGCGCTCCATGTATCTGCCGTTGCTTGCCAGCCACATTGTTCTGGCCACGGTGGCGCTACCTATGGTGCTGGTCACATTCTTCTTTTCCCTTAGCGGACGCATCCCTCAGCATCGCAAAATTGCGCGCTGGACGTTTCCTCTCTGGCTTTACGTTTCAGTCACGGGCGTCATCACTTACGTGATGCTTCGCCTGGCGCAAGGATAGTAGGCATCATGACAGCACTCCCGGCAAAGAGAGCAGTAAATTCCACTGCACTGCCCGATGACGGCACCCGCCAGCTATTGCAGTGGGGCGGGTCCATTGTCGGCACAGGTGTGCTGGCAGCCGTCATGCTTCAGCTGTTTCTAGGTGGATTTTCACGCACCGGCGCAAGCACCAACACAGGCTGGTTCGCGCTCATTCTCGCGCTCTCCTGCCTTCCGTTCGGCAGTCTGCTGCTCACTCTTGGCGTGGCCAAGTGGCTCCGCAACCGCAGGCTCGCTCGTCAGCGCTAACGGGTTATTTCCTACACGCTATCGGTCAGCAACACGATGTAGCCCAGGTCGGTAAACGTCGTTTCCATCATCGGCCACACCACGCCGTGCACATCCGACGCAATCCAGAGCTGCCGCTTCTCTTCGCTCTCATACGTCAGTTGAAAACGGTAGTTGATGCCTTCTTCCGGAGCCGGTCCTCCCTGCATCACCTTGCGAACCTTCAGCATCTTCAGATCGATGAACCCGTCAAACTTTTCCGCCGCGGGCTTAAATGTCTTGTGAAAGATCTCGAGCATCTCCTGCTCGCGCTTCGGGTCCACCTTCAAATCGCAATAAAGCACGATAGGCCTTTTGCCCTGTGCACCCGATGCTCCTCCACCACCGCTCTCTCCTGCCTGATACATAAGCCAATGTCCCAAGCCAAAACCGGCCCTGTGGTTCATTGTTTCTCTCCTGGGTTTTAGCCCCGAAGCGCCGCACGCGCCATCGGGAATCTCCATCTAGCTAAATTAGCGTCTGCGCATGGGGCGCATCGGAGGAGTGGCCATCAGGGCGTCTTTCACATTCAAGTCCTTCGCCACGCCGATAATCAAAAACTCCAGCGGCTCGCTTCCCGTGTTCCTGATCGCTCTGCTTACATTCAGGTCCACGGGGAAGACGTCTCCGGTATGAATGCTTGCCGTCTCCGATCCAAGCGTCACGCTGCCTTCGCCGCCTACCACGTAATAGACCTCTCCGAAATCCGGTTTGGCCGCAGGTCCTACTGACGTTCCGGGCGGCAACAACAGATTGTCTACCCACGACCACGCGGTAGTGAACACCGTCGGCCCCAGCGCGCGCCGGTATTGGACAGTTCCAGTTCCGCCATCCATGCCCTCGACCGGCCTTAGCAGCGAGCGATCCAACCGAAAGCTGATGAACTGCGGAATCGGATCGAGCGTTGCATTCTCATGCCCATCGCCGAGGTTGAAGGCGTCATAAACCTTGGACATGCCCACATTGATGTTCAGCCACTGCAGCGGCTTGTCCGTGGGGTTGTAGATTCCGTGCGCATGGCCCATCCGGTCAGGAACTCCCGCAGGCCCCTTGAGCATTGACGTCCGTCCATCCACAGTGAACTCCGCCTCGCCGTCCAGAATCACGAACATCTCTTCGCACTTATTGTGAAAGTGCTGGCCGATTCCGCTCTTCGGATTGATTACTCCGCGATGAAAGAAAATCAGGTTCGGCTTCATCGCGTCCGTCCCGAGCATCACGCGAAAATCCATCGACCCCGGGCCATCGTGCACCGCCGTCAAATGACGGTACTTGCTTGCATCGGCACGCACAATCGTCTGCTCAATACTCTTTGCTGCCTCCGGCTGCTGCGCATGAACGGCTCCGGCCGCGAATATGGCCGTAAACATTGCAATCGTGACGCTATTCAACTTCTTCATCATCTGTCTCCTCGTGTTGAGACCTCTTTGGAATCGAATGCTCATGCACAATTCCGCGCGTGCTCAACACTGCGCTTCGTTCCTTTGATCAAGGCTGCCTCGTTGACAAGGCGCTGGTAAGCATCGTTACCTTGGGTAAGTCGCATTGCGGGGAAAGCTACCCAGGTCCTTGGATGAGCAACCCTTGTAACTGCTCGCCGCAATCACTGTCAAGTGGCGCCCATTGCAGTCACGCGCCTGTGCTGCGGTAGTCGCGGTTCAAGACGAGTCACCGTTCAGCCCGGCAAGCCCGCCATGATAGAAATTTCCCTTAGTTAACGGAGGAGAGTAATGCCCAAAACCAAAATCATCGACACGCATGCACATCTTGGCGAGTGCTGCGTATTCGGCTTATTGGCCACTGAAGACGAAATGATGCGCCGCATGGATGAGAACGGTGTCGATGCAACCATCGTTCAACCCTATCCCGGAGCCAAGGATTATCTGAATCGCCACGATGAAATCGCTGAGCTCTGCGCCAAGCACCCCGGCCGCTTCTTCGGCCTGGCCAGCCTGAGCCCCCACGTCGGCCGCGACGTCTACAAGCGCGAGGTCGAGCGCTGCGTCAAGGATCTCAAGTTCGTCGGTGTCAAGCTGCACACCATCGGCCATGCCGTAAACCCACTCTCCGAAGATGGCGACCTGGTCTTTGAAACTGCCCACGAAATCGGCATCCCGGCCATGGTCCACACCGGCGCTGGAATCCCCTTCGCCCTGCCCGCACTCTGCATCCCGGCCGCCCAGAAATACCCCGGCCTCAAAATCGTCCTCGCGCACGCAGGCATGGGCATTCTATCGGCTGAAGCGCAGGTTGCCGCCTCCGTCTGCGACAACCTCTACCTCGAAACCTCATGGTGCCTCGGCGAAGACATCCGTTGGATGATCAACACCATCGGCCCCGATCGCGTCATGATGGGCGCCGATCTGCCCAGCAACGTTCCCGTTGAATTTGCCAAGTACCGCGCCCTCGACCTCGATCCCCTCGTGTTCGACCGCGTGATGGGCAGAACAGCCATTGAGGTCTTCAACCTTAGCTGGCCCGGCGAATAGCCCCCGTCCAATGGTTGCCGCCATCATTCCTGCCGCAAAATTAGTTGGCTCAGCGCTTGACAATGCCGCTGAGCCAATGCTCTCATGACCATTGCGCAATCCTCAGTGCGTCATATGCAATCAAAAATCACTCTCGTAGCCCGGCGCTTGCGCCCCTCGCTGTGTCTCTCTCTGCTCCTCATGGGCGGGTCTGCAGCTTTTGCTCAGTCGCCGGCCAATCTGCCGTCCGGTCCGGGGCTTGTCGTCCTCCAGCGGATGTGCACGCGGTGCCACGGCCTCAACGTCGTCACCGGTCAGCGCATGAGCCCGCGGCTTTGGACTGAAGAAGTTCACGACATGATCTCGCGCGGCGCAACCGGCACCGACGATGATGTCGCAAACCTGATCGCGTATCTCTCAACCAACTTCAGCAACGGCAACGCAGGCGCGACTCAGGCCACAAGCACAAAAACCGCCAGTGCTCGCCCATCGGTTCCGCCTGCGGACTACGATGCCCTACCCGATCCGAAGGCGGGCGTCACTACACAGCGGCTGCTTCATCCCGACTCCGAGCCGCAGAATTGGCTCACCTTCGCCGGAACTTACAAGAGCCAGCACTACAGCGTTCTCAACCAGATCACCTCTGCCAATGCGAAGAACCTCGAACTGAAATGGGTCTTCCAGGCGCGTTGGCTCGATCCGTACGAAACCACGCCTCTGGTCGTGAACGGCGTTCTCTACACCATGCAGGGCGACGACGTTGTCGCGCTCGACGCCACCACCGGACGCCTCTTCTGGATCTATCGCTACACGCCGTCTCCTGAGGCGCGCTTGTGCTGCGGCCGCATCAGTCGAGGCCTCGCCATCAGCGGCAACACGCTCTACATGGCTGCGGTCGACGCGCATCTCATCGCCATTGACGCCAAAACCGGAACGCCGTTATGGGACACCAAGGTGGCTGAAACCACCTCCGGCTACACCATGACCATTGCCCCGCTCGTGGTTCACGATAAGGTCATCGTCGGCGTCGCCGGCGGCGAGTACGGCATCCGCGGATTCATCGCAGCCTACGACGTGCATCACGGCAAAGAGCTCTGGCGCTTCTACACCACCGCTGCTCCCGCCGAAATCGGTGGCGATACGTGGGGCGGCGATTCATGGAAGCGCGGTGCAGGCTCCGTCTGGCTCACCGGCTCCTTCGACCCTGAAAGCAATCTCCTCTTCTGGGGAATCGGTAACGCGGGCCCCGACTACAACGGCGACGTCCGCCCCGGCGACAACCTCTTCACCTGCGCCATGGTGGCGCTCGACGCCGATACAGGCAAGCTCAAGTGGTACTACCAGGCCAATCCCCACAACGAGTTTGACTGGGACGCAGTGCAGACCCCCGTAATGGCTGATATCAACTGGCAGGGCAAGCCGCGCAAAGTCATTCTCTGGGCAGACCGTAACGGCTTCTTCTACGTGCTCGACCGCAACACCGGCGAATTCCTGCACGGCACCGCCTTCGTCAAGCAGAACTGGAACGACGGCTTTGATGCCAAAGGGCGTCCCATCATGAGCGCCAACTCAAAGTCGAGCAAGAGCGGCACCCGCATCTTCCCCGACAATCAGGGCGGCACCAACTGGTTCAATCCTTCGTTCAGCCCGCAAACCGGCCTGTTCTATGTCAATGCCCGCGACGGCTATTCAACGCTCTTCGTCAAGGGAGATCAGGATTACGAAGAGGGTGCACGCTACGATGGCCGCGGCCACATCATCACTCCCAGGCCAACACGCACCGTCGGGGCGAATGACGACGAGTATACCGCTGTTCGCGCTCTTGATCCTCACACCGGCGCGCTCCGCTGGCAGTACAAGCTGAACGTTGGCAACAGCCTGCACACCTTTGAGGGCTGGCAAACCACCGCCGGCGCGTCGGGCATTCTAACCACCGCCGGAAACGTTCTGTTCACTGGCGGACGAGAGGGCTACTTCCTCGCGCTCGACGCCCGCAACGGCTCGCTCCTGTGGAAGGAAGACCTCGGCGGCCCAATGCTCATGGGGCCCATTACCTACTCTGTCGATGGCAAGCAGTACGTCGCCATCAATGCGGGCACCAACCTCTTTGTCTTTGCATTGCGCTCAACCACCGGCCAACCGGGCCACACGGGTCAATGATGAACAAGTCACGGAGATTTTCGTTTGCGCAATATCTGCTGCTGGCCGTGGCCGTGGCTGCAACCGTATTCGGCATGAGCCGCATCTCCGCACAGGAATCTGCCGCCAACCCCGCCGGCAACAAGGCCGAGGGAAAGAAGGTCTTTGAAGGCGCTGGCAACTGCGGCTCCTGTCACCGCGTTGGCGCAACCGGCGCGTTCTACGGCCCAAATCTCTCTGACGTCGGCGCACGCATCTCCCCGGCGGGCATGCGCATTATGCTGAACTCACCGCCCGAAAAAATCTCCGCCGAAAACCGCCTCTACGAAATCAAGCTGCGCAACGGCAAGACCGTCCAGGGCAAGCTGCTCAATCAAGATCCATTCAGCCTGCAAATGCTCAGTGTTGACGGGCAACTCGTCGCGTATCAGCGCTCCAGCGTTCTAAGCGCCCAATTCGTTGACCCGCCCCACATGCCTTCGTTCAAGAACACGCTCTCCAGCAGCCAGATCACCGATCTTGTCGCTTACCTGTCCTCGCTGCGAACCCCCGAAAACTGAGCCCGCTGCAGAGCGAAAACTGTGCAATTATCGCCTAGTTTTCATCGTTCAGGCTCTTTGGTGCATCTCCGGTCGTTCGCTTATACTTTCGCAATAGATTTGTCGGAAACCGACGAAAGGACTGTAAGTCCCTGCCCGGGGCGTCAGCCTCGCATCGCAACGCCAAACCCGCCACTGACATGAACCTTCGTTAAGTCATCGGGTGTTGGCACGTGCATCGAAACAACCGGCAGCGGACAATGAGTGAATCGATATGGCCAAGAGCGTCAATAAAGTCATCCTTCTGGGAAACGTAGGCAAGGACCCCGAGATTCGTTCCACCCCCGGCGGCACCATGGTCGCCAACCTGACCCTGGCCACCAGCGACCGTTTCCAGGACAAGCAAGGCAACTGGCAGGACCGCACCGAGTGGCACAATCTTGTCGCCTTCAAGCGCACGGCCGAAATCATCCGCGACTACGTCAAGAAGGGCTCCAAGCTCTACGTCGAAGGCAGAATCCAGACCAGCAGTTGGGACGACAAAGAGACCGGCGCCAAGCGCTACAAAACTGAAATCATCGTCAATGACCTGTCTCTGCTCTCAGGCCGCGACGAAGGCGGCTCCGGCGGATACAACCGCTCCTCCGGTTCAAGCTACGACCAGCGCGGCCCCGCAGCCGACGACGTGACACAAACCGAAATCTCCGACGACGACATCCCGTT
>CAWHUU010000009.1:0-525730 GCA_963832645.1 uncultured Acidobacteriaceae bacterium | reverse complement strand
CAATGGCCAGATGAGGATTTGTCTCTGCGATCCTGCGTCTTAACTCGTCGATCATGGCGTCCGGACGCACCTCGGTGCGCACCGCCAATTCCATGTTCCCGCTCAGAAGCGGACGATACAGCGGATTGTTCTGTGAAACCTGCGGCATACAGACGTAGAACTCGGGCTTGCTCGCTTCCGATACGGCATCCTGGTGGATGTCGTCCATCACCCCCACAATCGTCGCGGTTATCGGAGTCCGACCGAACCGGATCTGTTTTCCGAGCACGTCTCCACCGCCAAGGTACTGATCCACAAGTGCGCGATTCACTACGGTTACAGGCAGGCTTGTCGGCGTATCTCTTTCGTCGAAAAAGCGCCCGCTTCGCATGCGCACTCCCAATACTTGCATCAACCCCGGGGAAGCCGCGCGCACCCTCGCAAGCCCGTTGTCCTGCATCCAATCCGTCTTATACACAAGCGTCATCCACTCGATGGGATGCTTGATCGGCATGACCGTCGAGAGCGCTGCACCTTTCACTCCCGGAGCATGCTGCACAGCATCCAGCAGCGGTTGCCAGGCCGCCGCTCCCACATTTTGATTCTTGTAGAGATCGCCAGGCGCTGTCAGGTTTGTCATTAGGAGATGATCCGTATTGAATCCTAATGGAACGTGCCGCAGCGCATACATCGTCCGCATCATCAGTCCAGCAGCAATGAGCAGCGCGATGGACAGAGCCACCTGACTTACCAGCAGTGCGCTGCGCATGCGGTTCTGCCCGCGGTCACCAGCAAGAGTTTGCCCGGCGCTTCGCAAACTTACCGAGGTCCCAGTCCACGCAGCCATCAAAGCGGGAACTGTGCCAAACGCCACCGCCGTCATCAGCGTGAGCAGGACCAGAGCCATCCCGACTGCCCAATTCATCTCGATGTTCTGTGAGAGCGGAAGCATGTTTCCAAGCATGTGCCTGAACGTGCCCAACATCAGCATTGCCAGTCCCAGTCCTCCCGCGGCTCCGGCAATACTTAACAACAGACTCTCTGTCAGGAACTGAGTTACGATCCGCCGTCTTCCCGCGCCCAACGCTGATCGCACGGCGATCTCTCTCCGCCGCGCCGCCACTCGTGCCAGCAGTAGCCCAGCCACGTTGCTGCATGCAATCAGCCACACCAGGCCCACTGCAACCACCAGCGCGAGCAGTGCCGGTTGCACGTCCCGCACCAGCAGACCGCGCAGTCGCACCAGATGGACCTGCCGCTGCTGGCTGCGCTTCACAAACTGCGCATGTACATTGGCAATCTCGGCCTCAACTGTCTCCGGCTTAACGCCGGCGTGCGGACGCACCACCGGCGTAAAATAGGTCGCTCCATACGCGTCGTTACTAGCCGGCGTCAATGTGCTTCGGTCTAGCGGGACCCAAACCTGTTCGCGGTCCTGATACGCCGGATACTCGAACCCCTTTGGCATGACGCCGATAACTGTGTGCTGCGCTCCGCCAATGTGTACCGATTTCCCCAAGACGTCGCGGCCGCCCCCGAAGCTACGTTGCCACATCGAGTAGCTCAGTACTACCACGTTCGGATGATCGGAGATCTGCTCGCTCGCGGAGAATCCGCGCCCCAATGCCGGCTGCACGCCCAGTATCGAAAACAGATTTGGACTGACCGCGACTGCCGAAACCAGTTCCGCGCCAGTCGGAGCATCTAAGATGTTCGGCCAACCCCATGCAAATCCCACATTAGCGGAGTCCTTCGTCGCTTGTTGCCACTGCACGACCTCGGCGTACGACGTGCCGAAACCTTCTTCTCCTTTGGTATCCCGTTCGACGGCTTGAAACAATTGCCGATCGGCGCGAAAAGGAAGTGGCTTGAGCAGAACACCATAGCAAATAGTGAACATTGCAGTTACGGTCCCAATCCCCAACGACAGCACCAAGACTGTGAATACCGCGTAACTCGGCACGCGCTGAAACTGCCTCATACTGAAGCGCAGATCTTGACCAAGATTCCGAATCCACTCAAATGCCCGGTTCATGCTCTGACCTCTCGCGTGCTGGGATTCTAATGAGAGCATTGGTCGCATTCCGATTTCAAGTACGTATTTGCAGTATTTCGTCCAGCAGATGGTGGCCTTCTGCAGTCCGGGTATTTCCTCACGACTGGGGCCAAACCATCGAGCCGCTCACTGAGATGCCAATAGGTACTCTTACTTCCGCATGGCGACTTGAATCTCGTGACCGATTCTTGACCTGGCTCGCAGTTACCTGCGGCGTTTTTCGGGACAGATACGAATTTTGGCTAGTAACAATAGCTGGATGAGCCCATTTGCCTGATTGCGCTATTCGACTCGTAGTCACCGCGCTGTTGGCGCACCGTTACGCCATCATTCGGCACGTAAAGTGACCGCCGGCTCGACGCGCGTACCAACGCGAGCGGGGATAAGAATTGCGACTAGAGCCACGAGCGACAGAAGCAGCGGAACAACGATGTACGTCAACGGGTCATATATGCTGACCTGGAACAGCAGCGTCTTCAACATGCGCGATACCGCAAGCGCAGTACTGAGTCCGACCACCAAGCCCACCAGCACCATGCGCAATCCGTCATTTGCGATCAAGCGCAGGATATTGGCTCGCGTGGCGCCGAGGGCCATGCGCACGCCGATCTCGTGTGTCCGCTGCGTTGTCATAAACGCGATGAGGCCATAAAGTCCGACAACTGCCAACACTAAACCCGTCAAAGCAAAAAATCCAAGCAGCATTGTTTCAAAACGCGGACGGTCCGCAAGCCGATTGAGGGATTGATTCAGGGACTCCATCTCAACCGGAATAGTGTGATCGATGGAAGAAATCTCCGATCTTACCCATGGTCCAATCGTAGCCACCGGCATGGCGCTATCCACGATCACTAGCAAATGGTTTCCGCTCCAGTCGCCGGGTACGTTCCGGCGGAGCGTGTACATCTCTGGATCACTCTGTTCTGTGAGTCCGTTGTTTTTAGCGTTGTCTGCCACTCCAACGACTATGGCTGCTGCGCCGCTGCTTATATGCGCACCCGGCAGGAGCCGCTTTCCAATGGGATCCTCACCTGGAAACAGGCGATCGGCCAATAAGCGGCTTAGAATTACTTCGCGCTCATCTCCCGTGCGATCCTGATCCATAAAATTCCGTCCGCGCACAATTGGAATGTCGAGTGCGCGAAAATAGTCGGGCGTCACGGATCGTCCGACAACAGTCCCGCCGGTCCCTGGAGGGATCGGCGGCTTGCCCTGCGCGTGCAGGTCGGAGAATCTAAAATCGCTTTGCCATCCTCCCGGCGGAATCGAGTCCGTCACTCCCACTGCACGTGTTCCGGGCAGCCGCTGTAGAGATGATTCAAGACGAAGATAGAAGTCCATGACCTTCTGATTTGTGTTGTAGCGCCACCATGGAATCGCCACCTTCACGATCAACACTCCACCAGTCTGCATTCCGAGATTCTGCGCTTCGATCTTCGTAAAGCTGCGCAGCAACAACGTCGCACCTGAAAGCAGGATGATGCTGACAGCGATCTGCGCCGTGACCAGGCTTCGCCTCACAAGAGCATGACTGCGGGACATCGACGCCTTCGCCTTGAGCGCGGCCAATCCAGGTTTCTGCAGCGACGCAGCAAGACCAAAGATCACTCCGCAGAGGCACGAGACCACGACCGCAAACATTCCAATACGCATGTCGAGATGCGCTTTGCTGACAAATGGGATTCCAGTTGGGGCGAGGCGTACAAACACCATGACGAGTGCTTGCGCAAGCGCAAGCCCTGCAAGTCCTCCCGCGAACGAGAGCACAAGTGCCTCCGTCAGAGCTTGGCGGATGAGCCTACCCCTGCTAGCGCCGATCGCCGAACGAACCGCAAGCTCGCGCTGACGACCCGCTCCGCGTGCCATCATCAATCCGGCTACGTTCGCGCACGCAATCAGCAAGACCGCAAGGACAAATCCAAAGAGAACCCACGCGACCGGGCGCGCATCCTGCATCTCGCGATCACGCAGCGTCCGGATGCTGAGACGAGATTCCTTTATCGCGGAAGGAGGGAACAACTTGAGGTCGCCGTTGAAGAGAGGCTGCATTTGCGCATAAGCCTGCTCCACGCTGACACCGGGTTTGAGGCGAGCAAATACCCGTTCTGGGTAGCCGAAGCCTCCATTGACTTTCTGCTGAATCGCAGGATCGAGGGCAAAGGGGGAGACGATATCCGCTGCTTCCAGAGTAGGAAACTGAAAATCCTTGGGCAGGACGCCCACAACTCGGGCGAGATTGCCATCCACATTGATCATCCGGTCCAAGATGTGCGGGTCGCTGTTGTAATGCCCCTTCCATAGCCCGTAAGAGATCATCACTACCCGAGGTCCGTTGGGACGATCCTCATCTGACAGAAAATTACGGCCAAGAGCCGGAGAGATTCCGAATAGGGGAAGAAAGCTAGCCTGGAATGAAATGCAGCTTAGTTGCAATGGATCGTTCTCGACCAGGTCACAATTGTGAACCCCTGTACTCTGCGCTGTGATTGCCGAAAAGGGTGTTTGATTCTTTTGCCATTCCACGTAAAAGCGCCCCATAACGAACTCCTGCCGTTCCAGCGCGTGCACGAATCCCACCGAAACGATTCGGCTCGGGTTCGAATACGGCAAAGGTCGGAACAAGATGCGATCTACAACGCTGAAGACGGCAGTCGTCGCTCCAATGCCAAGTGCGAGAGTGATCAGGACACTGATGGTAAACAGCGGATTGCGGCCAAATCCGCGAAGCGCGTAATGAAGGTCCTGCATTACAGTTCCAATCCACCAGCCGGGACGCTGTCGCTCGCATCGTTCGCGCGCGGGTTCGATACCGCCAAATTCAATCAGCGCCTGACGGCGCGCTTCGGCTGGGTTCATTCCAGCCGCAATTCTGGTCGTGATTGCCTGTTCGAGATGAAACTCGATCTCCTCATCGAGTTCGCTGCGCCTTTTGCGAAAGATCAGGAAGCGAAGCCGCGTCAGCAGTTCAGAGATCATGAGGATGCCTCCGCAGCCCGGCCAAGGACAGACGCAATTGCTGTGGACAATCGATCCCAGGTAGCCAACTCCGTCGCGAGTTGCTTCCTGCCTGTCGGGGTCAGGCGGTAGTACTTCGCCCGCCGATTATTCTCCGTGATCTGCCATTCCGATCGTATCCATCCCTTGTACTCGAGGCGATAGAGCGCTGGATACAGCGAACCCTGCCCGATCTGCAAAACGTCTTTCGATAGCTGATGGATACGCTGTGCCACGCCCCATCCGTGCATTGGCTCAAGCGCGAGCGTCTGAAGGATCAGTAGATCCAGGGTTCCTTGCAGAAGGTCAGTTGATTGTGGCATTCTTCTTCTCTCGACATTCGACAATAGCTTTACGCGCAGTCCTGTCGGATGTCAAGGGTAGTATCGAGGGGCAATTCTCTTTTGCCCAACGGTTAATGCACAATCGCCAAACCACTTGTCCCGCCCGAAATTGCGACGGGAAACCACTGTCCTGCGTCGGGGAACTCTCGGGTGATCTTCCTACGGATATTGCTTACTTTCTAACGCGACCATGGGCGGTCACACAGGCCCGTGCCTCATTCGCGATGGGCGGTCCACAGGCCCGTGGACATTCACGACAGGCGGTGATACAGCCACGACCACAACAATCTGGCTCGGCAATAAAATTCATTGTGCGTTTGCGTAGAGAAAGGTTGGCTTCCAGACGAAGTTGCCGGACCTATCAATGTAGCCATATCTCATGTCCTCGGAGCGCACGAACGCCATTCCGTGATGGAAGGACCCCGATGGCACATAACCCTCAAGGTCGATTACCGTCTTCCCTGTCTTGTCGATGTACATCCATTTACCGTTTTTCCTAACGGCAGCGATGCCTTCCGAAAAGGAGTAGGTCATATCAAATTGCGGTTTAATAACGATCTTTCCCACTGAATCGATGAATCCATAGAGCTTTCCAACTTTGAAGCTAGCAAGCCCTTCATCGAACGTCGCAGACATGTCCATGCAGTTGTTGTCCGGGGAAGAGGGTGCCGCCTGGAGAACCTTTTCCCCGGCTGGGTTGATGTAATAGCAATCGTCGCCATTCTGTACGACAGCGAGATGGCTGGAGAACGAACCCACTGAATCGAACTGCGGAGGAATCGCCCAATTCCCAGCCTTGTCGATGAAGCCCCAGCGTGAGTCGGGTCCATTGGAAACTGCGACGGCGGCGAGTCCCTCCGAGAACGGATACGCATAGGCAAACTGAATTGGTATTACGATCTTTCCCGCCTTGTCGATGAATCCAGACTTATACTTCGCGCTAACAAGCGCCAACCCCTCCCGAAACGATTCGCTGTCATCATCGTCACTGCCAATGTTGCTGTGACCGCCGCCAATCACGGTTTCATAGTCAGGCGGAATGACAATCTTTCCGGTCTTATCGATAAAGCCCCAGCGGCCATCGTAGCCCAGCGAATGTCCAGTGACCTGCACTTTGGCCATTCCCTCATGAAAATCTTTGGCCCATGGAAACTTCGGCTCAATGACGACTGATCCGGCTGAATCGATGTAGCCCCATTTTCCGTCGCGTTCAAAGCGGGCCAATCCTTCAGAAAAGCTGCCAACCTTGTCAAAGCAGAGCGGGATAACGATCTTGCCTGTACGGTCGATAAAGCCTGCTCGGTCGCGCTCCATTACTGGAAAGAGATCGCGAGCAACTCCAGCTCGGAACGATTGGTGTTGCGCCATGCAATGTTGATCGCGGGGAATTTGCGATTCGGCCAGCGTTCCTTCGGGAGTCACTTCGCGTCCGGAGCAGCCGCCGTAATTGCTTTGATAGTCACCGCACAAACCTGGCGGGAAATCCTCCTCGGTCCATTTCAGCAGTCCCCATTTTGTCTCGTACCTCCACAGCATCATGTGCTTGTCAGGAAAGACCAGCCAATCGGCGCCCTGGATGTTCAGCAAAGCGATCTGGTTTTGTTGGCTACGTACCTTTTCAATCAAATCTTCCCGGCCACGCGCCTTCATGTCCAATGTGAAGGTCTGCATCGCATGGTCTCCAAACGAATTTCGATGAACGAAAAATAGCCAAGCATTCAGCTTTGGATTTTCGCGAAGAAAAGCATTGAGCCAAGGGACAGAAAGAACGAGAGATTCGTATCGATCAACTGTTTTGAGAAAGCCATTTACGCCCTCTACCTTGTTTTGGCTATAAAGAAGAATGAGTTGTATGGAGAGATTATTTGGGAAGCTGGGCTTATGAAGAATAGCCTGCAGATTCGTCTCATGCGGTCCTTTCGGCTTCCACGATAGGCCATATTCCTTGCCGTGATAAGAATTGATGTCTGCGCTCTTTACGGTGTATGCGCGGCTTAGAGCATCTAGCGCATCTCCAGCGCGGCCTTCGACACCTAACATTTTCCACTCAGGCTCGATGTTCCTCATTACAGCTTGCGCCAACTCGGATGCGAATCCATTGCCAAGTAGCCGCTCTTTGTTTACGCTGTCTTTCGGCAGGAGCCCGGAAACTGCGCGAGAGAGGGCTATGTCATAGGTTTTTGGCCCGTCGTTGCCTGACCGTTGCCACGGAATCATGAAGGAGTATTGAGAGTTGGTTTTGGCCTCGACGGTCGAGCCGTCGTCGAAGAAGACCTCCACAGTGACATGGGGATAGTCGTCGGTCCGCCAAAAACCAAACAACGATGGGAGAATCTTTGCGATTTTGTTGGGACTCGTAAAAGTGTTCTCAAAGAGCATCCGTTGGCTGGATAAAGCATTCGGGAAAGCTCCCGGCATTTCATTCTCAACGGAAGCAAGATTTTGCTTGAGCCATACCCGGGTGAGCCCTAGATTCTCGATCTCAGGCTCCGGGATACTTGGAGATTCGAGTGCGGCGATGAGGGCATCAACCAGTGCGGGCGCAATGGTCTTTCCATCACAGACGAAGCCGGCCTTCCCCGCATGAATGACTGCATCGGCGTTTGCTGGCGTACCAAGGCCGCCCCATCCAGAGTGAATCTCGATCCGTCGAACGCCTCTTTGGGCTTGAACTGAAACTACACTCAAGGCAATCCCGATGAGAATCAACATGCGAAAAGATTGGGACAAATCGCGGACTTTCATGGCAACCATTATCGTCGAAAGGTGGAGAACAGACCTGTTGGCGTACAGCAATCCAACATTCAGGTTGTCGGCGATGGAGATAATGCCTTGGAGTTGCCAAACTGGTTAACATTGGCAAAGGTAACCATCGGCGGTTACACAGGCCCGTGCCTCATTCGCGATGTCCGATTAACCGACCGCGTCAGACGATCTGCCGCCGAATTGCGTACCGTTCACGTTGAATGCTCATCCGAAACAAGTGAATCGCTCATCTTGCCACAAGAGGCGCTGAGTCTGCAATTTGTTTACAGGAAGTCATCAGGGGGAGACGTGTCCCTCCCCTCCCCTCCCGACGCCGCAGGCGGCGCGCTCATCGCTTGGAACGCATCTCTGCCGTTTACAGATGTAAACGCTCCACAGGCCGCCCGAGATACCGCGGTTCCTCAGCCCTTCAGCCGTGCTATGAGGGCCTTGAAGTCGGCATCCTGAGCGTACTTCTTGAACGAAGGATCGGAGGCTGGGTCGGGCATTTCCTCGCCCTTAAGTATCTGCCCCTTGTGCTGGAACGCTAGGCTGAGATTCTTCAGAACGCCTGGCTTGTCGCCTTCATCGGCAGCAACACAAGCAAGATTGTAATAATTCAGTGGGTATTCGGGATCGGCACGCACCAAGTCCTGCAGGAGCGCTTTTGAGTCTGCTGTACGTCCGCTGATTCCGTAGGCCATAGCTAACTGATCGCCTAGGATTCGATGCTGAGTGAGCGTTAACTTCTCCCCTGCTTTCTCCAGATCACGAACCTTTTCATAAGGACCGATGGCACTGGGGAACTTCCCCTCGCGGAAAAGAGTCTGCCCCAAAAACATCTGTGCGGCGACGTTCGAAGGATCACGATTGACCAACTCTCGGAAGCTTCGCTCCGCTTCCACTAAATGTCCGATTTGATATAGATGTTTGGCGTTCTGAAATACATCTGTCTCAGCATCTTGCGCATGGGCAAATCCGTATGCGGTCACGAGGCACGCGAAGATCGTCAGGACCTTCGCTCTCCTCTTAAACCTTGCCCGCACTCTAATAAGAAACCAACATAGCCCGAAGTGAAATAGACCGTTGATTATTGCGCCGGGCAACAGAGAGAACGCATGGACATTTCCGGCAAATGCCATCCCACCGATTAAACCGGGCAAGAGGAGCACCATTAGAACCACTCGCATCGCATCGATTAGAGGGTTTTGTGATCCCCAAGAAATCGGCCCGACAGCAAAAGTCAGGCCCCCCAGCAAAGCTCCCCAAGCAATCGCGAAGACGAGCGGCAGACTCTTATAAAGGGGCCCGCTAGAACTGTCCAAAGAATCGAAGCTTGGCATGTCTATTACCTCCATCAACGCTTTCACTGTGGCACGCGGGAATTCACCTCATTGGCAACCTGACCAACCGGTTCCGTTCCCTTGACTGTCCACTGCCGCCGTCCTTGCACAAGGGTTCTTAAAAAACACCCAATCGAATTCATTTCCAAATGTCCTATGGAATAAGGATTGAGCTGCGTCAGTAGCCGCGTTTCTCCGCGATGGAGAAGGCCACGCTTCGCGCAAGAAATGCCAGATCGTGGTGTAATGCCACTTCGGCTTGTTCGCCCATGGCTGTTCGCCCTCATGTGCAGGGGAAGTTCTATCAGTAGCCGTATGGAGTGCATTTCCGAACGCTTGTAGGGCAGCAGGAGAAATCCCAGTGTGCCCTTCTGCCTCCCATTCGGCTTGAGCCGCTTGGGCCTTTTGAACTTGGGAATCGATGTAATTGTCAGCCTCGATCTGATCATGTGCGGCATTACCACCCTCACCACTCCAGAAAACCGTTCCACCTCCATCGGACATGCCGTGCATATACGAATTGCTAGGATCTTGTTGGCCAGGAGCATAGTCCATATTCCAACTCGCGTCTTTGAGGTTCTTGAGATCCTGCTTGCTCATTCCGGGAAATGATTCATCGATGATTTGCGTATGGATGTAAAACGGCCACATTCCATTGCGATCGGCAACGGTCAGAGGATTGTTGATCGCGTAGTTGTAGCGATTCCAGGTCTGCGGTAAGTAAATGTCCACACCGAGATTCGATGGATCCGGGCTCAGCCAGCGCCCCATCGTAGACGCATAGTACCTAGCCCCGAAGTAGTCGTTGCCTGATTCGGTATCTCGTTCTTTGCCGGTGAACAGATGTTCTGTCGGAGTTGGGCCACAGCTTTCGCCGTCTCCGTAGGGCAGGCTCGAACACCTCTGCTCAACATTGCCCGCAGAATCCGTCTGCACGCGGCGCGTGCCCAGCGGATCGTCGAAGTAGAAGTGCAGGCCTCCGGTTGTGGTCGAACCGACATCGTAGGTTGCCAGCAGCTTGCCAGCGGCCCACACGTTGGTGTGATGCCAGACCAGACCGCTGGTTGTGGAGCCACCGGACGATCCGCCTACGCCCATCTCTGTTACCTGCTCGCCACCGGGGCCAAGAATATAATCGTCAGTCGTCTGGAAGTGGTTCACCGTTGGGTCGCAGCTCCAGGCCGTGATCGTCCCCTTGGCCACGCGTCGACCCTCGGCATCATACAGGTATTTAGTTCGGTTACTGGGCTCGCTGTTGTCGCAGTTCTCATACATGATTGAGTCCGACAGGCCATGTTAGCACTTTGTTTGGGTTCTTAGATTGAAGAAAAGAGAGCTATGAAGCACAGCAGTAAGTCGTAGTTCTGTGACTAAGTCAGTTCTTCCGCACAAGTCTTCCCCACATGAAATCCACTGTGTTGAAAAGGAGAAAGAGATAGAGGTTTGCAGTACAGGATGAAGTCGATCATGATCGACTTCATCCTGTACTGCAAACGGGGCGCACTTTCTGGAAAGGCAACGGTCCGGGACCAATGATGGTTCTTATCGAATCAAGCAGGCGGCTGATGGGATGACGAACCGCGGCTTGGCGAAGATCATCTGCGGTGACGTGCAAATAGACCTGTGTACTTGTGATGAGCCGATGTCCAAGCAGATCGCGAATGGTAACGAGGCCGACGCCGGCGCGGACCAGGTGAGTCGCAAAGGTGTGGCGCATGCGATGCGGCGAGAGGTGAACACCGATGCGGCTTCGTTGTCCCCACAGGCGTACGCGTTCATAGACACCGCCGCGCGACAACAATCTTCCGAAACGCGATCTGAAAAAAGGCGCTGATGCGAGAGCGGGGCCGCGTGCCTGTACATATGCGCGAAGCAGTTCGGCAAGTTGGGGGTTGAGAGGAATCACACGCTCATGACCGCCCTTGCCGCGAACCGTGATGGTGAGTTCGGCAAGATCGACATGACTGTTGCGAAGAGAGGCGCACTCGGATGCGCGAATTCCGGTGCCGTAGAGTAGCGCAAGCAGCGCACGATCGCGTACTCCAATTACGGTTGTAGCCTTCGGCTCAGCCAGTAAACGGCTAACCTGTTCCTGGGAAAGCGCGACGGGGAGCTTGCGCGGAACGGCCTTGATGGTTGGAAAGACTGCGAGCGGGTTGGCAGATGGCTCGAGATATCCCATCGCCACCATCGCGCAGTAGAAGCGGCGCAGCACGACGACGGCGCGGTTGACGGCCGAGGCGCCGTTGTCGCGCACTTCGCGCAGATACTGCACGTAGCCGAGGACATCCCGCGTGGTGATCTCGTCAGGCGCGCGATCTGCGCACTTCACCTGGACCCACTCATGAAACTGCTTGAGAGTGTTCTCATAGGCGACCAGCGTGAGTGGACGCAGGCCACGAGCAACGCAATGTGTGCGGATATAGAGATCGATCCAGTAGGACCACTTCATGGCAGGTCTCCGATCGGAAGGGTTCGTACTGCAGCTTGGGTACGACCAGGCAGAACGTGCAGATAGACGCCTGTCTCCTGCGGACTGCGATGGCCCATCAGCGATGCGATGACGGCGAGATCGACGCCGCGATCCATCAGGTGTGTTGCAAAGCTATGCCGAAGCGTGCGCGGCGTGATGTCGGATCGCAGGCCGGCATGCGTTACGGCATCCTTGACGATCTGGCAGACGTCATGGGCACGCAATCTCCGGTGCTTCGTGCTGGTCCGGAACAATGGCCCGCGCCTTCCATGCTCGAGGAGATAAGCCAGCAGCTCGGTATAGAGCGCTTCGGGGATCGGAATCGAGCGCGCCCGATCACCCTTGCCATGCAGCACAACCAGTTCGTGGCGTTCACGGTTGATCTGAGCAACATCGAGAGCGCATAGCTCATCGGTACGCAGGCCGCAGCCGTACAGCATCAGCACAACCAGGCGATCGCGGCGTGCGGTTGGCCCTGTTGTGGCGGTGGCTTGAACGAGCTTCTCCGCCTCATCGAGAGTGAGTGAGCTGGGGGCGATGCGCGGCAACGCGTGCTTGAGGGTGAAACCATCAAGCACGTTGCGCTCGCTGCGGCCGCTGCGCCAGGCATAATCAAGAAAGCCGCGCAAATGGCTCAGATACTTGGCCAGGCTCGTCTCCGTGCAGCCGGCCTCGCGTTCAGCTTCAAGCCAGCGCAGGTAGTCTTCCAGCTTCAAGTGCCAAAGCGGCGTATCCTTGCGCAGCCCGCTCAATGCTCGCCGCAACGTGCAACGCACATCGATAATGGTTCGCGGCGTCTTACGTCCGACCTTGTCGAGATAGCCGAGGTAGCCCTCGATCAGTGGATCCATAGGAGACTGGTTCATGCCCTCACCTCCTGCCCGGCAAGCAGCCAGGCGTTGATGGGATGGAGTTCGATCGCAGCCCGCCGTTGCGGATCCGCGATGTGTACGTAGCGCACGGTTGTTGCGATCACTGTGTGGCCCAGGACGCGCTGCACCTCGGCCAGGTGAACACCCGCTTCGAGCAGATCGGACGCGCAGCTGTGACGAAACTGATGAAGACTGTGCAGTGGGGCCTGGGCGCTGCGCGAGATAGCATGCACACCGTTGCTTATAGCGAACGATGAAAGACGCTTGCCGGTGCGGCTGACGAGCAATGCAGGCTCACCAAGACGCGCCAGCTTCAGGTGCAACCCCAGCACCCGCCCCGGCCAAAACACCACTTCCAACGGGGCCGGTTGGAACTGATCCGCAGCCGACGAAGGGCAGCAGGACTAAGAGTGGACCCTTAGCCCCAGAGCACGGAGGGTCGGGTGACGCCGGGAAGGACTTTGGAACCTTGACGGGCGGCAATAGTGCACCAGCAGCTCCCGAGAAGAGGTACCCTGCTGGGACGCAAGTTGGCGAGAATGGGGTAGCGCTCCGGCCAGCTACGGGTACCGCGGGACCAAAAATCGACATTCCTGCTAATGGCAGCAAGCCCCATGAGACGTTGCATTACCCGCCGCCCCCACCACCGCCGCCAACACAACCCAAATGAAAGGGACCTGACATGGAAAATCTGACATATGGGTGGGAGGGGCCTAACCCTCTGACCGTTGAGGTAACCAAGCCCATCACTCATGTATCGGTTTATTTCGATGAACATGGCAGGCCGATGGATATAACTCTCTGGAGAGCCGACGGGAGCGGGTTGACGGTCTTTTCCGAAATGCACGATATTGCGGAGAGAATGGAGATCGGTGTGCTGCGTTTCGAGCATTACAAATCCCCTTCGGGAAGCAGGGTGACACTGCCAATAGCCCCGGAATTCGGGCAGGGTGTCGATGCGTTCAAGCTTTCTATTCACGAATCGGGGGTGAAGGCTGAATCCGGAATCGTTTTGAGGGCAAAAGATGGAAGCGAAATTACAATAGTTGCCGCCGCAATGCCGTGTTTCATCGCGATTAAAGGAGTGGTGGATCAACCACACATTTTTGAGCCTGAGTATCCCCTCGAAAACTACGAACGACTCCCTCTCAGAATTGGAGAATCCTGAAAGGCGTCTCCGCAGGGCAGGTGGCCCGGTCAAAAGCCGAGAGGATTTGCGCAGAGTTTGAAGAAGTTGTGCCCCGTTCATCGCAGTTCTATCGCGATGAGCGGGAGAGTGATCCAATTCCCCTCGCTTTTGGTGGCCGGGGATACCGATACGATGCATGCGATGGCCTCAATCCGATTCCGGATACATCT
The DNA here is from genome assembly GCA_963832645.1 of uncultured Acidobacteriaceae bacterium. Taxonomy (GTDB): domain Bacteria; phylum Acidobacteriota; class Terriglobia; order Terriglobales; family Acidobacteriaceae; genus Telmatobacter. The sequence goes on along the minus strand of CAWHUU010000009.1, from coordinate 511,565 downwards.
ATGACGGTGCCCGTCGTTTGTCTTTTCAGCGTAGCGTCCAGCCACTTGTCTATTTCTACCGGCAAAGAACGCGATTCCGAATCAGGCAACGACTACTTCGGCGCCAGGTACTACGCCTCTACGATGGGACGGTTCCTCAGCCCAGATTGGTCGGCTCAAGAGGACCCTGTACCCTACGCAGTTCTCGATGATCCTCAGTCGCTCAATCTCTACAGCTACGTGCGGAACAATCCGCTGAGCAGAACCGATCCGACCGGACACGATTGCTGCGATTTCACGCTTCCTACCGAGGGCCCGGAGTTGCCGCCGCTCCCGAATCCATTCCATCCCATAGTTCCATATCCAGACGAGTACAGTCTGACGCCGGAGAAGGTTCAACAGGCTTTGGACGACGCTGGAAATTCGATTTCTTCGTTTGTCCAGAGCACGAATGAGAAACTCAGGAAGGAGTGGGAGAAGCTATTCGGCCCGTGGCCCAAAGACCCAAAGACCGGGAAGAATCAGGACGTCTCTCACGAGAAACCGAAGGCAGACGGCGGGAAGGATGATGTAAGCAACATCAAGCCACGTCCGCACGATGAACACGTCGATCTGCATAAGAAGAACGGGGATTTCAAGCGGTGGGGAAAAAGAGGCGGCGGAAAGAAGCCCAAGCCGCCTGCGCCAACACCTCCGCCGCCACCACCGCCTCCACAACAGGAACCGCCACACTAGGGGAATTAACAATGACGAATAATTGCCCAATCGATATCAGCAAGATGAAGCCAGTCGAATCAATAGGGGGAGAAGACGCTGACGATACGAGGCTCCTTAAGGAGATGGCAGAGGAAGCTCGAAATTTCGTATCGTCCCACGAATGGTGTGACAGCGTTGACCATTTGCACTTGGCTTACGGAGTGGGAGGCCTCGTAGCCGTTTTCTTGGCACAAATCACGTCGCATTCCGAGGATGTTGACAAGTGCTTATGGGTAATCGTAGGCGATCTTCCACCGGCCTATATCGTGGTGGACGACAATCCGGCTGCGGCGGATGCACTGGATGCGTACTGTTCAGAAATGGAAGCTTGGGTAGAAGCCGCGAATGAAGGAGCGGCCGTTGACGAGTTGATCCCAGTCAATGTGCCGCCCACGCCTGAGAACGCCGACCAGCTAAGGGGAAGACTCGATTACATACGCTCCAAGATTCTCCCTCTTGCTAAAGCAGGTTAAGTGAGTGGCCAAGGTCTTGAGAATATTGAGTCGATCCCAATACGAGGGTGATCCAGACCTAGATTTTGAGACTTGGGATATCGATACGATGCAAGCTCCGGGCTCGGTTCGAGTGACCGATACATCTATGACGTTGCCACTCGCTTTTATCTTTAGCGAAGCGTTTGGCGGTGCGCCAATTTCTACCCGCAAAGAACGTGAAGCCGAGAGCGGGAATGATTACTTCAAATATCGCTCCCACGATTCGGTTGACAGCAAGACGCGGCTCCGAGCAATACCAGTCGAAGAATTCATTGATGGCGTGACTGGATCCGCGCTGCGCTTCCGCGCTGGTGAGGTTGTTCAAAACTGCCGATTTTGCGATTCTCAAGATCGGGCAATCGCAGAACCGTCTTGTGTCATTTCCGATGATGCCCTCTGGCAATCTTCTTCATAGCGGGTAACCTCTGTCTCTGCCATGATCCGCCTGCAAAGCCTTCCTGCCGAGCGGTGACACATCAACGAGGGCTTCGGATGATGTTGTCGTACGCGCTTCAAAGGATTAATTTGCACACGCATTCATGAAGGCTTGCGCAGTTTGAAGCGTTCTTTGCATGTAGCACATAATAAACGAATTGCAAGTGAGATATGGTCTGAAAATCAGGGTTCCGGAAGTGTGGTCGGCAATGCTGACCCTTGGATTTTTTCGGCCTCAATTTTACATTTTTGCACCGGTTTTGTAGCATTTTCCCTGCTCTGAACGCAGGGGAATCACTGCTCGAACTCACGCTTTTCAGAGCAAAAGTTACTGCCTGGTAAATACCTCCACACTGGATACCTTGGCTCGGCAAGTCCGAGGAAAAGTCCTCCCTTCAGCCCAGGCAGGCGAAGGCATCATTAGCAGCCAACGAGTTCCTCAGTACCAGCTTCGTTTGACGCTTCGCTGTCCGAGTTGATCCCCTTTCCGGCCGACACCTTAATCAGAGGATGAGGAGATGGTGGGAACGAGAATGGCCCAAACGTCAAACGCTGGTAGGCCAATCGGTCCAGCACTCCGGTTAGAAATTTGCCGCTTGGCGAAATCTCACTTTCGAAGTAGTCGTACTTCGATTGCCAGAAGTCGATGACCAGATAGAGGTCATTGGTGAGGTCGCTTTCGAGAATACTGCATCCGTTGTGACCCGGAATTTCTTTCTTGAGCTCTGCGAACAGGCCCTCCTGGCGCAGCGCCCTTATGACGTGGTCTGCTTTGTCAGGCAGGATATTAAGCAGGTGAATTGAATAGCAAATCATCGTTACGCTCCTTTCAGCGCAATTTACGGACAGTCCATTTGGAATCTACGATCGGAAGATCGAAATTTTGGGTATGGAACTGATTGGATTGAAAAGTGATTTATGCCGGATTGAGTTAGGCCACGATAATGCAGTTTCTCGCTGTCGATTCCCTGCCCTGACTTCAGCGCTTCGGCGTGAGTGCCGCGGTCTTCCTGCCGATCCACCATGCCGTCGCGGAGCACCACAGAAAACAACACACCAGCTCATGCAGCGCCGCAAACACGCCAGCACAGATGGACTATCGCCAGCATCATGGCTCGCGATGGGTGCCAGTATCCACCGGCTGCCAGTCCGCTCGCTACCATCGCGAAGTTCCAGAAAAACATGAAGAGCGGGTTCGCAATCGGCACTTATGTGCAGCCCCTGATGGTGTCGTGATGCTCTGATGCTCAGATTCTGGATAGGTTGGGGAAGCTATGGGAACGGGAATTCCCTAGCCTGCTCACCGCCCCCGAATGGCGCCCTCTGGCCGATCAGCGAAGGCCTTTTGCAGTATTCTGCTGAGCATTTCCTGCCGACTCGGGACCCATGTTGAATAGTAGCTCCTTACCACTTCCACGGTGTCGCCGATGAGTTCAGCCACATCCGTGTTTTCGACGCCGCGTTCAAGCAAAATCCGCACAAATGTGTGTCTGAAGCGGTGAGGACCAGATTTCTCTTCGAACGGGCCGGCAAGATTGAATACCTTCTTCCGTCGCTTATTGCGCCAGATGTCACATAGCTATTTGGCATTCCAGGTCACGCCACACATGAAGATCAGAGGGCCATGAATGACTGCTCGCGCTCGGAGACGGGCAGCAAGCCAATCAGGTATCCATGTATAAAGTTCCTTGCAGGTCTTATGCATCCGCAGAAAGACATCGTTCCCCTTGAGCCGCTTTGAGACGTCAAACAGACAGATGTCGGAGATTCTCAAACCGGTGTTGATCGAAAGATGCATGAAGTCCTTCGCATCTTGTCCGTCCCAGATACGGTATCCAGGCCCTGGATTAGTCTGCGGAAGAATCTTGTCGCAGGGCTCGTAAATCCGTTTGAGTTCCTTATCTCCAAAAGGCGATTTTGGATTCAGTTCCGATGCCTTAGGGGGCCTTCAACTCTTCGGCAATATTTTCAGTCAACCATTTCCTCTTGAGGCAGAAAAGTACGAAGCCTTTAAGGCGTTCGAGGTTTTTGGGACTCACCTATTTTTGCCGTCCTTCGATCCAGCATAGGAGTTGTCCATGTCCATGAATTGGAGTTGGTCGATGTATGTGTAACCTTTCTCTCCGCAAAATGCTTCTAACTGATTCGTCAGCGTTTTGTATTTCGCCAATGTTGAGCTCTGAATTTCCCGACTCCTGCAACTAGAGGGATAGGCCTCCACTACTTCGTGAACGGTCCCTCGTCCAGATTTGGGTGCGGCCACTTCTGGCGATTTTGCGGCGGGTTCCAAACAGCCAGCGCGCTGCTTCGAGCAATTGGGCCAGATTTCGGCTTCCTCCCATTTGGCAGCAAGTTCTCAGACGCGGCCCACTACCACTTGATGGCCGTATATCTGCCGTCTTAATTTTCCGCCGATTCCAGCCGCGACGCCCCTCGTCAAACTTACCTATTGTGGAGTCTTCCGGAGATTTGGCTTCGCATCCTCTGCAGTGGCTTTCGTATGGCTGCAGCCCACGTCCATTCTTTTCTGAAAATAACGAGGGTGTATAGCGCGATTCCCGCTAAGATGCTGAGTAGTCTTTAATCTATTGAAATCTATTGAATGTTGCTTGGGGCGGCTAGTGGGGATCGAACCCACGACATCCTGAGCCACAGTCAGGCGTTCTGCCGCTGAACTATAGCCGCCATGTACCTTAACGATTGTAGCATCGAAGCAGGTGCTTTCGCCCCGGTTGGGCGGGCCATGATCTCCAACGTGATCGACGTATGACCAACCCTAAATTCAGCTCGGCCGCCCCTATCGAATCCTCCGGAACCGATCGGTGGAACCGCGGAGCATGGCTCTTTCGCGACCGGACACTGGAGCGGCTGGAGATCCTTCTTGATGAGGCCCTTCGAATTCCGGGCACCGGAATTCGGTTTGGACTCGACGGGATCATTGGACTCATACCGGGCTTCGGAGACGTGCTCGCGGGTCTTCTCTCACTTATTATTCCGCTTGCTGCCTGGACGCGCGGCGTACCCTATGTCACGTTGATGCGCATGGCCGTGAACCTCGGTATCGGCGTTCTTGTTGGCACCATTCCCGTCGCGGGCGACATCTTCGATATCGCATGGAAGACCAACCGGCGGAACTATCGGTTGTTGCGCTTGCACCTGGGCGAACCGCGACGCCACACCTGGCGCGACTGGGCGTTTCTGGCCACTTTGGCCGCAACATTGGCAGCAGTATTTGCGTTGCCGATTTTCCTGGTCCTGTGGGTAATAGCCTGGCTGTTTACTCACTGAGTCATCGGTAGTGCGACCCAATTCCCTTCCGCGATACAATCAAATGAAGACGTCGGGGCGTAGCGCAGTCTGGTAGCGCATCTGCTTTGGGAGCAGAGGGTCGGGGGTTCGAATCCCTCCGCCCCGACCATTACAGCCTGGGTTTGCCCGGAACATGGGTAACAGATCGTACCGGTCACATAGGTGACGATTTTGGGCCGAGCGGATTTTTGAGCGGTTCGAGCACTCGAGTCTCCAGATCGAAGTATCCCAGATCAAAATCCAAAAAGCTGACTAGCCTGATATCGTCCTGCGCTACTTCGATCCCGGAAGGCTCATTGCGCGGGTATTACGCCCTTTTTCAAAATCAGGTTGCCGTACTTGCGTACCTCTCCACTGATCACGATCGCGAATGCTTTTTGCGTTCTTTCATAAAAGGCATAACGGTCAATGCGTTCAGGATCAGGAGCCGCTGAGACGTGTTGGCGCACAGCCTTCATGTAATCGCGCTCCACACTTGGGTCAGGCTGGTCACCAGGCACGTAATCCATCATGATCAGCGGAGGCGCGTATGAATCCAACTCGAACAGGGGCATGATGCCCTCAAGCAGTTGAGTAACCGTAATGCCGTCGGCCCGGAGGACTTGAGGACCCAGGCTATGGCCGGGAAAATGAGCGTCGGCCAAAACAATCTCATCTCCGTGCCCCATGCGGCAGAGCACAGCGATAAGCTCCGGACTAAGATACTTTGAAATTCCTTTCAACATGATTCAACCTCTCGCGAGCAGCACAGCGCTTATTGAACAATATTGCTTCAGGATTCTCTTAGATTACACCGTGCGAATGGCCGGTCACGCATGTTGGCAGCCACTCTCGCGACACCAACTTCGCTCTGGCCACGGACCGGCAATGAACCATGATGGGAGTTCAGCCTGAAGAACTATACCCGTAGCGACCCCCGGAACCCTCTTGCGGCATAATAGGATTCCGCACCGTTGTGATACAGAAAAACAGTGTTGTATCGGCGATCGCAAAAGAGTGCTCCGCCAAGCTTTCTGATTTCGGAAGGCGTCTTGACCCAACTTGAAGTCTTAGTATCGAAGTTGCCGAGCTTCTGCAGTTCTCTATATTGTTCTTCGGTCAAGATCTCGACGCCCATTGCAGCGGCCATGTTCATGGCGCTGTCTTTTGGCTTGAACTCCTTCCTCGACTCCAATGCTTCCCGGTCGTAGCAGATACTTCGGCGGCCCTTGGGACTTTCAGCGGAGCAATCATAGAAGACATACTCGCCCGTCTTCTTGTCGTGTTCAACTATGTCCGGCTCCCCGCCCGTCAGTTCCATTTCGCTTAGCGACCGCAGCTTATCGGCATTCGCTTCCAGTCTCGCCTGTACTCCGGCCCACTCCAGACCTCGATGACGGTTCATGTTTTTCTCAAAGCGAGCTTTCAAAGCCTGGAACAAATCCGCGCTTTGTTTTGGTGATAGGCCTTTTGAACCTCTCGCCATTTTGGCTGTGCTCATGGTTTGCAATCCTTTCAACTTACGAGTCTTTACTCGTCGTCCCTATCCATTCGCGGTTTCAAGGCCAAATTGCTTGGTATATTCAGTGGTCAAGTGCTGCCAGGCATCGAACTTCATGGCATCGGCTCCCGCTATGCGGCCGATTGGATTGCCATCAAGAAGACGACCCAGCACATCGAAGCAGATATGCCAGCCCGCGGCCCCCCACGCAATAAAGCGCTTATCGATGCTGTGCCACAGCGTCAGCCGAGTTCCTGCTCCAACCTTTTCGAGTTCCCACCGAAGGTCGAGATACTCAAGCACTCTGGGGATCTCTGCACGCGTCACAGTCGCTTCAGAAACGCGCGACGTTCCTGTCCAGGTCAATTTCACGGCGCTTCCGGCTGCGCCCAGGTTTCTGTCGGCATCAAACGGTGCCCACTCGGATAGATGCGCTGGGTCAGTCAGGGCCTGCCAGACTCTTTCCGGCGGGTGAGGTAGTTCGCGGACAAGAACAAGTGTCCACTTGTTTCCATCCTTCCGCACCTCGGCTCCACTTGCGAGCCCAGGTACATACTGCTCTCGATCACTCACGATGTACCCCTGTCTGTTTCGAGGCCCGCTGTCACTGAATTAATTTGGCCTCGCCTTTACCAACGCTTCAGCTGCGTAATTTGGATGAGATTGCCGCAGGTGTCCTTCAGTATGGCAATCATGGATGCCGTCACATCCGTCGGCGGCATGGTGAACTCCGCACCAAGCTCTCTGGTTCGCTCGTAATCGGCCTGCAGATCCTCAGTAAAGAACATGGCTGCCGGCTGGTTCTGCTGAAACAAAGCCTGCTGATACGATTTTGCTGCGGGATTGTTATTGAGCGCCAGTTGCAGCTCCATACCGTCTGGATCGTCCGGCGACACCACCGTGAGCCAACGAAAAGGACCCTGACTGAAATCTGCCTTTTTCACAAAGCCCAGCACTTCGGTATAGAAGCGAAGAGCCTTCTCCTGGTCGTCAACGTACATACTCATGATTTTGATTTTCATCAGTTTCCTCTTTTGGGATTCTTCGCAGATGCAGAAGTATTTCTGGGTTTCTTTCCTGAATGTTCCGCCTGAGCCATATTGTCGAGATGGCGTTCGAGAGCATCTATGTGGGAAGTCCAGAATCTCCGGAACTGAGCTAGCCATGCATCCATCTCTCGGAAAGGTTCAAGCTTGAGCCGGTAGAGACGGCGCTGTGCGTCCACCGTTGACTCCACAAAGCCCGCCTCGCGCAAAACTCGCAGGTGCTTTGACACCGTCGGCTGCGACATTTGCAATCGACGTTCAATCTCTCCAACCGACTGGTCTGACAATACCAGCAAGCTCAAAATCGCTCGGCGGTTCGGCTCGGCAACAATCTCAAATGCACGTTCCATTCCCTATATATACCACTACACGTATATACATGTAAAGGAATATAATAGACCTAATGTTCATTTAGATAGAAAACTAGAGTCTTCAGCCAAGTCTGGAGGGCAAACCGTCCCGCAGGAGCATGGCAAAAGAAAAAGCCCGCGAGATAGGCGGGCTTTTCTTCTTCAGTGGATTGGGAAGCGCTTATTGGACTAATGTAGTCCGATTTAGTCTGGAATGCAATAGCAATTTTTTTGCATCCGCCTCATTCGAAACTTTTTGCCCACAAGCGGACCACCCTGCTCTCGAGTACGACTGCGGTACGGAGCCGGTCAATCTCCGATTCAGAATCGGAAGAGGTATGAGGCTTTTAGAAAGATCTGCTTTCCGTCGTTCAGCAGAGATTCGTCGCGGGGCAGCGTGGTGTTGTTCGGGTCGCATCCCCCGCCAGGCAGCATGTTGCACAGACCTCGACCGATGTTCTGCAGGTCGTTGGTGTAACCAAGGTAGACCGCGGTGCCGGGATGTGGCAGCCAGGTAAGCAGGGCCTGGGTGGATATCTGCTTGGTGCGCAGCAGCGAAGTTTGAAGCGGATTCGCCAGCGTCGAATCAAGCTCTGCAATCACGCGCGCTGAAAGCGAGCGTGTGAACTGGAAGTTGGCCTTGGTCCGCATGCTCTGGCTCTCGTAAACAAAGTCTCCATCGGACGCCGAGTGATTGCGGTCAAGCAGGTAAGTGTTCTCTACCGTCAACTGGTGAATCGGCTGCACCGTAAACCGCAATTGCATACTTTGCTTATCGAGCAGCGATGGCGCTTCACCATCTACGGGATTGTAGTTTACGTTGCCCCCGCGGTACAGGTTCGCATGAAAAGTAAATTGCGACCACGGCGATCCCCGCATGGCCAATTGCGCGAAATTCTGCGTGAAGTTTCTGTAGCCGGACAACGCAGAATAGGATAACGGGCTGACTGTGTCAGAGTTCTGCCCGACCGCCGGCGAAATCTCGAACTTGCGCGGCAGGCGCCATGAAGGACCGAAACTCGAGTAGCTGTAAACGCGGTTGCCATCGTGATCGAATGCAAAGTTGCTGGTTTAGTTCCAGACCAACGCTCTGATAGAACGGATTGTCTGGATACCACTGATAGCTGACATTCAGATGGTTACTGCGAATATTGGACGACCGAATGAATCCCAACTGTGTTTGAAATCCCTTGCTGAAGTCCCCAAAGCTGTCGAAAAGATTGAACGAGTGACCGAATCGTGAGATTTGAAAAACCCCTGCCGGCCCAGCCGAGTAGACGGGCGGAGTAGCGCTGTCCAGGTCTCCCATGGTTGAACTTGCCGCAATCTGTCCCTTTGCCGTCCAGTGCGCATTCATGCGGGCAGTAAAGTCTGCGCCACCAATCCTGTTCCAGCCATCACCAAATTCCCTGTCGGTGTACATCAATCCCACATTCGATCCAACGCCGAGATCCTGCGACACCCGGCCCACCGCAGTAACGGTGCGCCGACTGTACAGGGGATCGTAGGATGGCACACTCTCTCCAGGATGCTTGTCGTCCGTGGCAAATATTCCCACGTTTGTGTCACCGCTTTTACCCGTGAGCCGGACACCGAAAAATGGATGTACGATATTGCGCGTATACACCAGGTCGATGGGAGTGGCGAAGTACTCTGAGTTTTCAAGGAAGAACTGGCGCAACTCGGGGAAGAAGACCGAATAGCGCTGGTTGACCGTGAACTGTGGCTGGTCGCTCTCCACGTCGCTGAAATCCGGATTCACCGTTGCATCCAGAACAAAGCTGTCTTTCAAAATCAGCTTCGCTTCGCCTCCGGCAGTGCTCTGGATATGCCGAGAGCTGAAGAACGGATTCATCGGATCGATCTACATCGAGTCTGCGCTCATTCTGCGCCAGGACATATGGGTTGATCTGAAAATTATGCGAGCCGGATACGCCTTGGATTCCCTCCAGAGTTCCCTCCTGGCTCAGCGTGCCGCTCACATTGGCGGCCACTCGCGGCCAGAAATCCGTTTCGGAGTTGCGCGGCAGGTTGCGCGAAAACACAACGCCCCAATTCGATTGATTGGGATTGAACCGCAGACTGCGGAACGGAATCGCCACCAGCGCCATCCAGCCTTCCGGCGTCACTCGCCCTTCCGAATCCCACACCGTATCCCAGCTATAACGCGGGACGAAAATTGTTTTCTCTCCAAGAGGCCTCGGCCTGCACTCCCGAAGGGTTCACCCGAAAATAAACACCGATGCGCCGGTCCTGAAACGGATCCAGCAGCACGCTCACCGTATCGTCGTTGAAGATGTCTTCGCGCCGCGCCAGGTGATTGCGGATCAGGTTGGGATGGCTGTCGTAGCAGATAAAAACGAAATAGATCGTCGATTTCGTATACGCCATCCACACTTGAGTCTTTTCCGTGGCCAGATTTCCGTCCACGGGCTCACTTTGGATGAAATCGGAAACCGAGGCGAGCTTGTCTCGAAGATCCGGCCGCGGCGCCATGTCTGGGAAATCCGATAGATGCAACGCCTGATCGATCTGGGGAATAACGACTCGAGAGTTCTGCGCAGCCACAATGGCAGCTGCCTCAGCCTGCTCAGCTTTCCTTGCCTTCCTTTTCGCTGCCAATGCCGCCTGGCTCATGAATACCAGGCAAAATAGTAATCCGCCCACCAAAGCCTTCTTCATCATCCCCGAACCCAGGTTGACCGGCCAAAGCAGCATTTGACTGACGCAAATGCGTGCCGCCAAGCCAATCGATTGAACGCTAAAGACGCCATTTGCCACTCTGGAATCAAGGGCCTGGGAGCAGCACCGTGTGCGGAGCGCCCGCAAATGCTTTATCGAGGAAAATAACATATCAGACAATATGATAAGTGAGACGCAGCACACCTTGTTGTGAGTTGTAGCACGCAAAAATATGTGACCGATGGTTTCCCGGCTGATAAAGTCTCCGGTGCCTCGCAACAAGTTGATTCGAGCCTTGAAGTATTCCATCCTCTCCCGCTCGCCACATCGCACCTCAAGAGACCTCTGGTACAACAAGGATCCGTTAACGCACATCGAAGTATATGTAGACACCCAATTCGTGTACTCGCGACGACGGTGAACCAGGTAATGAGGAGGTAGTTGCTATGTCTATTAACCTTTTGGAGAAGATCGACAAGCCGGCAACGGTGGAAGACGTTTTGAATGAAGTCTCAAAGATGAAGACCGCTGTAACCGAAGCGGTGGACGACGGCGTCAAATCGGCCCTTCGAGCAGTCAAAAACGGGCGATACGCCGCCGAAGACGCGATTGAAGACGCCAAGCACATCGTCAGGAAGAAACCAATTCAAGCAATGAGCGTGTGCTTCTCGGCAGGATTATTTGCCGGGTGCCTCCTGGCATGGGCCGGAACGCGCCGGCACTGATCGCCTGCGTTCAACGTTGACGCACACTGAAGTCCCGCTCTGGAGATTCTTTAATCGTTCCCAGAGCGGGCAACCACTCCCTCGACTCCATCCCCATTTTGAAGCGAGTATCCAGATCCCGGTGATCACGCAACCAACTCACTCCAGCCCCAGCAACCTGGCCGGATTCACCTTCGACATCTGATCGATCTCGGCTTGCGTGAATCCCTGCTTGCGCATTCCATCAAAAAACCGCTCCAGCCCGTCGGGATGCAGCGGGTTTCCCGGCTGCCCCATGTCCGATGACAGAATGCAGTGCTCCACGCCAACCGCACGAACTGCTTTCGCGTAGTCGGCAAATTCGAATTCCTTATTCGGTCCGACGAGGCCGTTGTAGACGAATTCCAGATACGCACCCTCCGCTGCCGCCTGCTTCATCTCGGCGATACTCATGTGAATCGGAGTCAGCATCGGATGTGTCACTACGATGTGCGTAATTCCCTGCCTCCGCGCCTCGCGAATCAGCAGCAGATCTTCCTCCGGTGAGTTGTGCCCTGTAGCCATCACCAGTTTGTATTTCGCGATCATCGCGATCACCGCTTTGGTCTCCGGCAACAGTTCGCCATTGCGCGAAATGGCAACATACGGACGATCCTCTTTCGATACCTGCACCTGCGCCCGCGTATCGTAGGTCGCCATCCAGACCACTCTGCCCAGGCCTCCTGTTGTAAGGGCCATCTTCTCCACCGCAGCCGGATTCATGCCGCCGACGCTCAAGTTCAAATCGATGCCGCCGAACACCTGAATACCGGGTACAACCTTGTGAACAAGGTAGGCCACGTCTGCAGTTGGCTCGTAGTGGTTCTTCAACACGATTGCGCGCATGCCGCGGCTCTCCGCCAGCCGGGCAAGGTCAATGGCGTCGATGCTGCGCGGCACTGAGTCAGGTGCAGTATGCGCATGGATATCAATGACGCCTGCAAGGGGTTTGGTCTGTGCCTGACTCGGCATTGCGACCACCGCAATACACAACATGACCGCAACGTGAATCCGATTCATGGAATGCCTTCACTTGAAGAATAGGAAAACCGCAGAGGCAATCCTATCCATTCGCAAAGCTGCTTTCAATTGGAACCTGCCCAACTCAGAGCAATAAAAAGCCCCGGACCGCGAATCCACGGCTCGGGCATTGGTATGAACAATCAGATCAGGGCCGCCACCTTGTCCCCCGATAAAGCAGCGGCCCTCTGCACGGCATTTTCGTTACATGCCGTTGTCAGAGTTCTGATCCGGATGGACAACGCGATAGGATGCGCCGCCATGCGACCACACCAGCAAGAGGATGTCCTTACCCGCAGGAATGGCATGCAGGTCGCTCACCAGTGCATTCGCATCCGCGACCGGCTTACGATTCACTTCCATGATCACATCGCCCTGCGAGAGGCCAGCATCGTCTGCCGGGCTTCCGGGACGAACGCTATCGATGGCCGCGCCCTTCACGTTTGAAGGAATATTCAACTGGCTGCGCAGATCCGGAGAAAGACTTTGGACCGTCACGCCAATCTTGCCATGCTGCGCCGAGTCGCTACTGCCGTTCCCGGCCACCTCAGTACCGCCGTGGAACTGCCCCACCGTGGCCTTGAGCGTCATGGGCTTGCCGTCGCGCAGGATTCCCAGGTCGATGGTGTTGCCCGGCCGCATCTGTGAAACTGCAACCTGAATTGCGCTGGCGTTGGCAATGTTGCTGCCGTCGAGCTTGCGCAGCACGTCGCCGGATTTCAACCCAGCCTTGCTGGCCGGCGAGTCAGGCGTGACCTGGCTGACAATGGCGCCGGTTGCATCCGGCAGATTGAAGAACGAGGCGTTATCAGGCGTCACGTCGTTCATGCTGATACCCAAATAACCGTGCTCAACCTTGCCGTCCTTGATGATCTGATCCACCGATGCCTTCACAATCTGCGTGGGAATTGCGAAGCCCGCTCCGGCAAAGGATCCGCTGCCCGAGATGATGAAGGTGTTGATGCCGACCAGTTCGCCATGTGCATTCACCAGCGGCCCGCCGGAGTTGCCCGGATTGATTGCGGCGTCAGTCTGGATGAACGCACCCGGTCTCCGAGCATCGTTCGAGTAAGGATTCGGCCGGTTAAGTCCGCTGACGATTCCGCGTGTCACCGTGAAGGGGAAGTTGCCAAACGGATTGCCGAATGCGAGCACCGTCTGTCCTGGGTGCAGCTTGGTTGAATCGCCCCAGGCAATGCTGGGCAGGTTCTTGGCGTCAATTTTGATCACCGCCAGATCGTTCAGCTTGTCAACGCCCACTACCTTCGCGGGAAACACGCGGCGGTCATCGAGCGTTACGCGAACCTGCGTTGCGCCGTCGACGACGTGATTGTTGGTCACAATGTATCCATCGGGCGAGATGATGATGCCGCTGCCGACGCCGTGCTCAATCTGCGGCTGCTGCCTTCCACCCTGCATTGGGCCATTCGGGCCAAAGAAGAACTGGAACCCCGGCGGAAGCTGGTTCTGCATGCCGTTCGATTGCTGATTGTCGTCGGTCTTGTCGGCCCGTGCTGTTACGGACACGTTCACGACAGCGGGCGTAACGCGCGCCGCTACGGCCTCAACTGCGTTGTCGAGCGCCACGAGTGACGACACGCTGCTGTTATCAAGTGGCGCCGCTGCACCAATGGCCGCTGCATGCGCCACGGTGTGGTTAAACACAAACGTCACCATCAGCAACAGCGCTGCAACTGTGCCGAAGGGAAGGACAAAGCCCTTTGCCTTTGCTACTAATGAATTAGTTGATGCGGACATGGTTACCTCTCAAATGGGTGTTAAGTTGCTGGTTAAAGTTGAATCACGAGCCAGCCATCATGAAACGTCGCAACGCCGGGCTGGCTTGTTGAAGGACTCGCTGCCTGCATTGCCGCGGTTCCCGAACCCGCGTTCGCAGGCAAAACTCTAAAGATCAATTGCGTCACAGTAATTCGTCCGCCAGGCACTTGCACTGCGGGCGTTTTCGGCGGCATCACAAATCCCGTGCTTCCGTCCGTGGGTATAACCGTGTCGTAATCTGCGATTACGCCTGAGGGAGCATACGTCTCCACCTGCTCCCACGCAGTCAGCACCACCCACTGTTGCTCCGGTGTTACCTTCGCATCGTTATGATCAGAACGCTCAGCCTTTTTCGCCATCGTAGGCAAAGCCGTCTGTTCATCCTTCTCGCGCAATGCTTTCAAATTGATGGCTTGCACTCGCGAAGGCTGCCGCAGCGTTACGTTGGTCGCAACCACACGTTCGCCACGTTCGCCACTTTTCGGCGACCGCGACATAATTGCGCGTGGCCCATTCGCACTGCCTTTCAACCCGGCTACCGTCGCAACCTGAACGGGAGTCTGCGATGCAGCCTTCGCCGTCTCCAGAGACACTGCGCTTTTCGCGGCCACGACAGGGTGCTCCGGAACAAAAGCTACCAGTTCCGGACTCTGCGCCAGCTCAACCGAACCGGCAAGCAGGCCGCAGCCGAGCATGCCCATCAGCACGCGCGTCCCTACCGGACTGAGTCCGCCTTTGCCGTGCAGAATGCTGTGCACGCGATCAACAAGCTCCGGCCGCCGCTGCCACACTCCAAGTGACAGCGCCTCCACGCGCCGCTCCAACCCACGCTCGGCAAGACTCGTAAGGCAAGCCGCGTAGGCGCGCGGTGCACGCGTAACGCGAATCACGCCGTCGTCGCATGCCATCTCGCGCTCGCGGCACAACCTGCGCTCAATCCAAACCAGCGCGGGATTCAGGGGGAAGACAACCAGGCAAATCTTCTGCGCGAGATTGGTCCAGTCATCGCGGCGGCGCAGATGCTCCGATTCATGCAGAACAATCTGCTCCAGCTCGCCCTGCGTAATGCGCGCGAACAACCAGTCGGGAACCAGAATGCGCGGCTTCAAGAAGCCAATCACGCTGGGACGTTGCAGTCTCTTCGTTGTGCAAACCTCGACGGGCCCGCGGCTGCAATCGGCCATCGCGTTAGCCAGCAGTCCTGCCACCCGCTCGTCCAGTTCAACCGGCGCTGCATCCTTCCACAACTTGCGCAACCGCAACGATTGAATCGCAAGGCCAACACCGCGATAAAGTGAAGCCGCCAGCCACAGCGCAGCAATCGCCAGGCTCCAGCGCGCATCCACGCTGAACCAGGGCCGTGCAGTATGCTCTACCGACTGTGCTGCCATTGCGCTCGCAGTGCTCGATGAAAACTCCGGCAGCAGTGAAGTCAGTGAAAGTCCCACCAGCGCTACAAAGGCCGCCGACCAGACGGCGAACCGATGCGCAGCAGAAACGCGCGGCGCAAACCGCATGAACAACGCCAGCGCACCGGCAATCAACGCGCCCTGCCAAAGCGCATCAACGACAATCGAAGCAGCCATACCAGCTGCGTGACCGGAAGCGCCATTGAAGATGAAATCGAGTGCGGAGCTGAGTAGAGAAAGGTTCATCGGCTAAGCCTCCTCCACTTTGTCCGGCTCAATGTCGGGCCCTGCACTGTTGATTGCCTCTTTCAGGCGCTGAAGCTCTTCGGCAGAGATCTCTCCGTCGCCAAGCAGCGAAAGCAAAAGTTGCTCGCGCGAGTTGCCAAAGAACCGGCTCATCAAGTGCTTAACCTCTGACCGGCTGGCTTCGGCTTCAGCCACGCAGGGGCGATACACAAAGGCGCGGCCTTCCTGGCGATGGTCGACGTAGCCCTTCTGCTCAAGAATGCGGATCGTCGTCAGCACAGAGTTGTAAGCCAACTCCTCGCCCTCGGGCATCGCGGCCACCAGGTCGTTGACTGCCGACTCTCCGCGGCGCCACAGAATCTTCATCAGCCTCAGCTCGGCTTCAGTCAGCGTGTTTGATTTCTTTGGCGGCATTTTTAAATTGTTGATTCCACAACGCCAGATCTGGGGATTACTGGCCGTTACACAAGCTTAGACGCACAACTAAAGATTTAGTTGCCCGAGCGGCCCGGATTTTTCAAGACGAAGTGCATCACCGCACCCACTCTGAGTTCTCCGTCCCCTTCCATCCGCCGATTGCACATCTGCACCCATATATAGTTCGCAGGCTCACAATTACGGTATGCAGTCCGACTGCTTCAGATGCCATTCATTTCAGTTCAATCTTCCAGGCATCCGCGCGGTCTGTACCCATCTCATGTGCGCAATTTCAATGGGTTTTGGGGCTATTTGAGGCCATTTTTTGTATAGAATTCAGTCTTTCGGCATTAAAAGCCAGTGATTATGACCGTCAACACTGAAGCGCAGGATTCGAGACTGAGCACCCGTGCCGGCGCGGGCAGCTACGCCAATGCTTCAACCAGCGCATCCCATTCTTCTGCGAGCGTTGGGCGGTGGAACTTCATGCCGGCGCGGTTGTACCAGTAGTCAGCGTTCCAGGTGACGCCTTCCTTGCGATGCAGATAGGCGTGGACGGCCATTCCCTCGGCGGTCTCCAACTCGTCGACCAGACTGTGAGCACGGGCCCACTCGCCTTTGGCGTCCCACCAGAGTGCCTGGAGCGGGACGGAGAGACCCTCAGCGGGCCCTGGCTGGGCCAGAGATGCACGAAACCCCTGAATCTTCATGACATTCTTGTAGCACCCCCAGGAGGAGTCGGCAATGGAACGCTTTTGGTGTGGCTTTAGTGATTTAGGTCACATGCAAGGAAAACAGGTACTGCTAAAAATGAATCATTGTTCCAATTACAGCAGGTAGAGGGCCCGCCAGGGGGTAGGAGACAGGGGCTGGCGAGGACGGGAGAAGTGCGCCCTCACGGAGGTCGAGAGGTGAGCGTAAACCCGGCGATCGACAGAGAAAACAAGGTTTGCAGGCCGGAGGCAAATGGCCTTATACTGAAATACGACCATAAAGGTCCTAATTTCAGATTGCCGCTGTTTAAGCGGCGTGGCGGAGTCCGGCGAGTGAGCGTCTTAAGCGAGCTGAAGGTTGGTGAAAGCGCGGTCCTAGTTGCTCTTGACTTGCCTGAATCTGTGCAAAACCACTTGATGCATATGGGCTTTGTACCCGATGCCCAGGTAAAGGCTCTGCGGCGCGCACCGGCAGGCGACCCCACAGTGTATGGCATTGATGGCATGGAGATTGCGCTCAGGCATGAGACGGCAGACGCAATTCGGGTAAAATCTCCGATTGCGGTGGTTGCGGGGTCTGACAGCGGCGAGGAACTGCCTGAGCTTATTGAGGCTGCGCAATGAGCAGCACCTGCTGCACTCCAACACCTTACGTTCCACCCACAACGCCACCCCCAGAGGGTGAGTTGCGGACTGTGGTGTTGATCGGTCCGCCCAACTCCGGTAAATCCACACTATTCAACCGCTTGACCGGCTTGCGGCAAAAGGTGGCCAATTTTCCAGGCGTGACCGTTGAACAGCGGCTCGGCCTGATGGCCGGCGTGGGGCGCGAAGATCTGACGCTGATCGACCTGCCGGGAATCTATTCTCTCGATCCCTACTCTGAAGATGCGCGCGTATCGGTTGATGTGCTGCAGGGCAGAATGCCGGGCACGCCTAAGCCGGACGCAGTACTGCTGGTTCTTGACTCACTGCACCTGACGCGGCAACTGATGCTGGCTGCCCCGGTGCTTGCGGTGGGACTACCCACGCTTGTGCTGCTGAACATGACGGACCTGATGGAGTCGCGTGGCGGCGAGCTCGACGCTCTCAAACTTGCCAAGGAATTAGGTGCGCCGGTCGCGCAGATCTCAGCCGTGCACGGTACCGGTCTTGAAGCGGTTTCACTGTTTTTGAATCAGCAGTCCGGGCGGCAGGCTGCGCAGCCGCTGACACTGCCGGTACTGGGCAATGCCGCCAGCACACACTCATGGGCTGCGCAGGTTAGCCGGCGCACCGGGTATCGCGCTCCGCTTTCAGCAGAAAATACGCGCAAGATCGACAATGTGCTGTTGCACCGCATCTGGGGACCGCTGCTGTTTCTCTTTGTAGTGGTCGGAGTTTTCGAAGTGGTATTCGCATTAGGCCAGCCGCTCTCAGACGGCTTTGGCGACATTCTGGCGCATGCCGGCGAATTGGTTCGCCCGTTGCTGCCCGCGGGCTGGCTGCAATCACTAGTGCTCGACGGCGTGTGGAAAGGCATCAGCTCAGTGCTGGTGTTTTTGCCTCAGATTCTGCTGCTGTTTCTGTTTATTGGAATTCTTGAAGACTCAGGATATCTGGCACGTGCTGCGCTGATTGCCGACCGCGTGATGCGCACTATCGGATTGAACGGCAAAGCGTTTATCCCGTTGCTTTCGGCTTATGCATGCGCGGTTCCTGCGATCATGGCTACGCGTACAATCGAAAACAAGCGCGACCGGTTCGCGACGATCCTGGTGACGCCTTTCATGACGTGCTCTGCGCGTCTGCCGGTTTACATGCTGCTGATAGCGGCTTTCATTCCGAACGTGTTTTACCTGGACGGCCTTCTCGGCCTGCAAACGATCGTAATGCTGAGTCTCTACCTTGCGGGATTTGTGGGGGCCATGACGACCGCATGGCTGCTTAAAAGCTCCATCCTCAAGTCCAGCGAGACACCGTTCATTCTTGAGCTGCCGCAATATCGCATGCCGACGCTGCACTCGCTCATGCTGCGGCTTGTTGATCGCGCTAGCATCTTTCTGCGCCAGGCAGGCACCATCATCGTGTGCGTGACCATGGCGCTGTGGGTGCTTGCTCATCTGCCAATTGCGCATATTGCCGGACATTGGACCGGGCCAGGACTTGCTGAAAGCCTCATTGGAAGGTTGGGACATTTTATCGAGCCGGTGATTGCTCCGCTTGGATTCAACTGGAAGATCGGCATAGGTCTGCTGTCGAGCGTGCTGGCGCGCGAAGTGATGGTGAGCACCATGGGCACGCTGTACGGAGCCGACCCCACGACGCAATCGCTGCACCTGCAGACCGCACTGCACAGCGATATGACGCTGGGTGGCGCACTGGCACTGATGATCTTCTTCGCCTTCGCCATGCAATGCACTTCCACGATGGCAGTGGTGAAGCGCGAGACCAATAGCTGGAAGTGGCCGGTAGTGCAGTTCGTCTACATGCTGGCACTTGCATATGGTGCGGCCTTCGCGGTCAATCACATCGTGATGGCCTTCGTCCGATAGCTGACATCTCTCCAGCAATTCCTACTCTTTCATAAAATAAACTTTCAGTGCCGGTGTGTCTGCAAGTTAGAGAATTACAGGCTTTAGAAGGCGCTCATCCTGAGGCAACCTTCTCGCTTACATCCATTCGCATGTTACCGACATCTCAATCTCACGAGATGCCGGGGGGATGTGGAGCGATAAAGAACATCGAAGAAAGGAGATGAAGCATCATGAACAAACTCACACACTTTGCGGCGGCAGCAATTGTAGGAATTTGCTTTCTGAGCTTTACTCCAAAGGCGAACGCACAGGTCAGCTTCGGCATTCAGATCGGGCCACAACCTGTGTGTCCATATGGCTATTTCGATTACGCGCCATACCGGTGCGCTCCTTATGGCTATTATGGGCCGGAATGGTTTGCCAACGGCGTGTTCATCGGCGCCGGTCCGTGGTATGACCGCGACGACAATTTCAGGGGCCACATCGACCGCCACTTCGATCCGCGCTTCGGATATCGCGGACGTTTGCCACGGCGCGGAGAGCGGCCAGACTGGGATCGCCAACACGGCAAAGTAGAACACTTCCACGGCCACGAAATGCACGAAGAGCGACCGCACCACGACCGTGACCATAATCATGGACATGACCATCATTGAGCTCACCGCTCTAAGGAATTCAGCTCTTGGTTGACGACCGATCGCTCATGCAGTTTGAAGGAGACACCAATACAAAGGCCCAGATTCTTGAGTAGAATCTGGGCCTCCGTTCTTCGGAGTGAGACTACCAGTTGGTGATGGAGCCATCGGTACGGTAGTAGATTTGCCCGCGCTGAAAGTCGGGTTCTGTCCACTCGGCAATCTGAGTGAGTTGCTTCATGTCCAGTTCTACTCCGAGGCCGGGGCGCTCATTGGTGTAGAGCTTTCCATCCTTGAAGTCGAGGCACTTGGGCAGGTGCGCCAGCGTGCGTCCCTGGTAGTTGTACTCCATGACCAATGGTCCCGAGAATGTGCTGAGCGTGTTGACGAGTGCGGCGGTGGCGATGGGGCCGGTGAAGTGCGGCACCATGCCGACAAAATGGGTTTCGCACATAGCCGCGATCTTGAGCATCTCCGTAATGCCGCCCACATTAGGCAGCGTGGCGCGGCAGAAATCGATGTCGTGATTTTCGACTAAAGGATTGAAGTCCCAGCGATTGCCCCACTCTTCGCCTGCGGCAATTGGTACGTTGACCTTCTGACGGAGAATCGGAAGATCCTGCAGAAATCCTTCCGTGCGGACCGGGTCCTCTACAAAGTACGGCGCAAGGTCTTCGATCAAATTGCATCCACGAATTGAATCGGAGAGATCGAATCGCTGATGGAAATCGATGCACCAGTTGCCGTCGGTCCCTACTCCCTCGCGCACCTGCTCACAGACTCCGCGAAGTTTGTTCAGCCGTTCGCGGGTATCGTAGGTGGTGTTGACGGGCACGGACAAGGCGTCGAACCGGAACATGCGATAGCCCGCCGCAAGAGTAAGCTTTGCGCGTTCCTTGATGGGAGTGTCGCGCGTGACGCCGGGAATCATGCCGGCGGTGTTGTAGCACTCAATGAAATTGCGGGTGGAGCCGCCGAGGAGTTCATGCACCGGAGCATTCAGGGCTTTGCCTTTGATGTCCCATAGTGCAAGGTCGAGAGCGCCGATGGCATCAGTACGCTCACGACCCGGGGGATAGAAGTACCCACGATTCATGTCCTGCCAGAGATGCTCGATGAATTGCGGATCACGACCGATGAGACGGCTGGCGCCGGGGGCGAGCAAGTCCTTTGAACCACCTTCTCCAATGCCCGTAATGCCTGCATCGGTTTCTATGGTGACCACAACGTAGCTCTGATTGAAGATCTGGTTGAATGAGAAAGCCGTTCTTGGCGGCTCGTATGCGCGAATACGCGTGATCTTCATTTTGGGCAGTGCACCAAAGGCGGGAAGCGGAGCAGCCGCAACGGCTGCGGCAGTTGCTGCAATGGATTGCAGAAATTTACGGCGTTGCATGAATATGACCTCCAGTTTCGCAGGAATCCTAACATCTTCGGGCCTCAAAAGGCCGCAGCAAAATAGGCTACAGTCCGCAACATTCGAGATTTTCTGAGTCTCTCCCACAAAAGGCGAGAGGCATCCCTTTGGTACCCATTGCGAAGCTTGCAGAGGG
The DNA here is from genome assembly GCA_963832645.1 of uncultured Acidobacteriaceae bacterium. Lineage (GTDB taxonomy): Bacteria > Acidobacteriota > Terriglobia > Terriglobales > Acidobacteriaceae > Telmatobacter. Next base: position 490,003 of record CAWHUU010000009.1, on the reverse strand, counting down.
CCATGAAATGTGCAGGAACAGCGTATGATTCTGTTGTGGCGTTGACCGCTACGGCAGATAAGTTCGATCCTTTTGCACGCAAAAGAGATCGAACCGGCCCCAACCTGAACTGTTGTCTTCGGTTTGCATAGAACCAGTTTTGCAGATTCCGCTACTTGTTCCGGCACATGCTGGAGAAGCCGGAAGAGCGACTCGGAGAACCTGTTTTTGAGAGGACACGTCGATGAACAACTCTTGGAAGAACTTTAGGATTTTCGCTGCGGCAGCAACCTTTGGTGTTCTGATGCTCATGGGCTCCTCACGGACAGCAAGAGCTCAGGTAAACATCAATGTCAACATTGGGCCTGCGCCGGTTTGTCCTTATGGCTATTTCGACTACGCGCCGTACAATTGCGCTCCCTTCGGCTACTACGGACCGACGTGGTTCAATGGCGGCGTGTTTATCGGTGCAGGGCCGTGGTTCGTCGGGCCGGTTGGGTTCCGCGGATACTTTGACCGCCGTTTCGATCCGCGTTTCGGATATCGTGAAGTACTGCCGCCACGTGGCGAGCGCGCAGACTGGGGAAGGCACCGCGGCTGGGAAAAGCAATTTCGCGGCCAATGGTACCGCTCAGAATACCGGCACGATAACGGCAACCATAACGGACAATACAAAGAGCACGGCAATCCGCACGGCGACGATCGTGGCCGTGGGCACGATAACGGACATGGAAATGGGCACGGACACGGGCACTAACTGATCGTTCTGCGGCTGGACACGGAATCAGGTCAGCGATTGCAGATCGAGTTCAGCCGCTACCTGCTTGCAGCGATCATTTGCGCGGCGTGCTGAAGGCTTGTCTCTGTCACCTTTGCACCGGAGACCATTCTTGCAACTTCATGCGTGCGAGCACGGTCGTCCAGGACGCGAATCTGGGTCTTCGTGCGGCCGTGATCCTCGCGCTTCTCCACGGCAAGATGCTGATCAGCAAACGCAGCGATCTGCGGCAGGTGCGTGACGCAGAGAACCTGCTGGCCTCTGCTTAGAGATTTCAACTTCTGGCCGACGGCTTCGGCTGCGCGTCCACCGATACCTATATCGATTTCGTCGAAGACCAATGTGCGCGGCGTTGTCTTTTTTCGGGACTTGGACGAGTTCTCTTCGACTGCGACCTTAAGCGCCAGCATGACACGCGAAAGCTCTCCGCCCGAGGCGATCTCGGTCAACAGCTTGAGCGGCTCGCCGGGATTGGTTGAGATGCGGCATTCAACCTCGTCCCAGCCGGTGGTTGTCCACGCCGATTCCTGCTCATTCGACTTCACGGCAACTTCAAACCTGGTCTTCATGGCGAGTGAATTGATTTGCGCCTCAGTAAGTTTTGCCAGCTTTATTGCGGCGGTTTTGCGGGCAGTACTCACGGCCGGGGCCGCGTTGCGATACTGCTCGGCGGTCTTATCGACTGCGGCGCGCAGTTGCTTGAGAATCTCGTCACGATCTTCAACCTCGGCAAGTTTGCGTGCGGCATCCTGGCCGAATGCGATGACCTCGTCGATGGTGTGCCCGTATTTGCGCTTGAGACGATCGAGCAAAGCCAGCCGGTCTTCGATTTCGGCGAGCCGCTCAGGCGACGCATTGATGCCTTCGGCGTAGTCGCGGAGCGTTGCGCCAATGTCGCCCACCGTTGCGCGAACGGATGTCAACTGCTGCACCGGCTCGGCAAATCGGTTGTCGTAGCGCGCCAGCTCTTCAAGGTTACGCAGGGCGGCGCGCAGTGCGACCTCAGCGGAGGCTCCACCTTCATAAAGCTGATCGAACGCGCCCATCGCAGCGGCGTAGAGTTTTTCAGCATTGGCAAGAACACGTTTTTCGGTTTCAAGAGCTTCGTCTTCTCCGGCTGCGAGCTGCGCCGCTTCAATCTCTTTGTGCTGATATGCCCACAGGTCGACCGTGCGCAGGCGATCCTGCTCACCCTGGAGCAGGTCGTTGAGCTTGTTCCGCGCATCGTGCCATTGGTTGTAGGCTTCGGCAACAGTATCGGTTGAGACTCCGGCGAAGCGGTCGAGCAGCAGGCGCTGTTGGGCCTGATCGAAGCTGGACGCGGTTTCAGTTTGCGCATGGACAAGCGCCAGCTCCGGCGCAAGCAACCTGAGCACCGCTACCGTGGCAGGCTGATTGTTCACAAAGACTCGTCCTTTGCCGCCGGAAAGAATTTCGCGGCGAAGGATGATCTCGTTGCCTTCAGAATCGATGCCGTTTTCTTCAAGAACGGCTTCGGCGCCCGGCGTGGACTCAAAGACACAGGACACAACGGCTTTCTCCGCACCGTGCCGGACCACGTCTGCCGAGGCCTTGCCACCCATAAGCAGCGCAAGTGCATCTACTAATAGAGATTTGCCTGCGCCGGTTTCGCCGGTCAGCAGGTTCAGTCCGGGCCCCAGAGCAGCGATGGCGTGATCGATAACCGCGTAATTTTCAGCGCGCAATTCGACGAGCATGCAGAATTCACTCTTCCGCCGGAGGCATCCGGCTATGGCTCCATTTGAATGGATTGGAGCAGGAAAATAAAGCACATAAGTCGTATTAAAGCTTGATGAAACAAGCCGTATTGCCTTCAGATATCAGAACCGTTTTGGCGATACGAATTCGGAGCCCCGGAATGCCATCCGAGTCCGAGCGCAGCATAGCATGATTGGCAGGAAAAGGGTTGTTGGAGGGGTCGAATCAGTTACTTAGTGGACCAGCGCGATGACTTGGTAGCGGCCTCGACGTCTGATACCGTTGTAATGAGGTGACATGCCGAATTTAATAGCTGCGTTTGCGTTTTTTTTGCAGTCTGACAGCGGCGCTCCCCCAGCGGCACCAACCGGAGCGACAGGCTTTGGCACGTTGGCTAGCCTGATAAGCAATATTGGTCCAATTGCGGCAGGCGTGCTGGTACTGCTTCTGCTTGCGAGCCTCTACTCCTGGACCGTGATTCTTGGAAAGATGTCCACCTTCAAAAAGGCGACCAACCAGAGCCGCCGGTTTGTGCGCGCTTTCCGTAAGGCCTCAAAGTTGCAGGAGATTGCTGCTCTGGCCGCCGAGTGCGCCGGAAGCCCGCTGGCACAGGTGTTCGAGGATGTGTACGACTCCTACAAGCGGCAGACGGGCGGCGCGGGGCCTCCGCGAAACATGGTCTCGCTGGAACGAACGGCGATGACGGCGTCGAGCGAAGCCATCACCACTCTCGAACGGCGCATGACCTGGCTGGCGACGATTGCGTCGACGAGTCCGTTCGTTGGCCTGTTCGGAACCGTAATGGGCATTGTTGACGCTTTTCTCGGTTTGGGTACGGCTGGATCCGGCACTCTCAAAGCGGTGGCGCCCGGCATTGCAGAAGCGCTGATTACGACCGCCGCTGGATTGTTTGTAGCGGTTCCGGCCCTGGTTGCCTATAACCAGCTCACGGCGCGGATCAAAGTGTTTGCATCGGCCACCGATGACTTTTGCCGGGAGTTGCTGAACTCGCTGGAAGAGATTCCGGTACGCACGGCTTCGCCGTCACCGCGCGCGCCGGAGATGCCGCGGGAGGCTGAACGTGGCGTTTACAAATAGCAACGGCCAAACACGCAGCTCGCTCGCAGACATCAACATAACTCCGCTGGTTGACGTGGTGCTGGTGCTGCTGGTGATCTTTATGATCACCGCGCCGGTGCTGCAATCTGGCATTGAAGTAAACGTGCCCAAGACACGCACCGTGCGCGAAATAACCGAGCAGCGGTTGGTTGTGACTATCGACCACAACCAGAAGATCTATCTGGGCGACAAGCCTGTGAACATTCATGAACTGCCGCAGCGCCTGCTGCGCGCCGGAACCGATCCATCGCACCAGGTGATTTATCTGCGAGCGGATCAAACGGTTCCGTTTGGCGCGTTTGCCACCGTAATGGACGCGGTGAAGCAAGCCGGGATCACCAACGTATCGATCGTGACGCAGGCGCTGGATACATCGAACCCTTCAGCCAGCGCCAAGTAAACGGGCCTCATGCGGCGCAAACTCCACTTAAGGCGAGCAATTCAGGCGAGACGATGGATGGACTGATTGAAGGCACCGAACATCTGGAACGGGAACTGAGCCCGGAACCGCTTGCTGCGCCTGCGATGGGTTCGTTTGTGCTCCATGCGGTCCTGTTTGCGTCCATTTTGAGCTACGGACTGTTGAGCGGGCTCTTTAAGGCCAGCGTGTGGGGCAACCAGGGCGCGGGACAGGCCATGCAGGTGAGCCTGGTGAGTAACGCCATTCCCTTGCCCAACAATCAGCCGAGAAACGAGAATGTGCTGGCGACTGAAAAGCCGAGCACGGCGCCCCAGGCTCCAAGCCCGAAGACGCAGCAGAAAGTCGATCAGGATGCGATTCCGATTTCAGGCAAGCAGGTGAAGCCTCAACAACAGACGGCACAGAAGGCTCCGCCCCAGCCAACTCCGCAGACCGACAATACCGCCCGCTACGGAGAGCAGGAAGGATCGAATCTTCCGAGGGCCACGCAGCCCAGCGTAGGCAGCATTGGCAACACAGCGGTAGGCGACAGCGATTTTGTAAGCATGTTCGGCTGGTACGTACGCCAGATCAACGCCAAGATGGCGAACAGCTGGTACAAGCAGGAAGTGGATCCGCGCACGCCACCGGGCGCTCGCGTGTACCTGGTCTTCATGGTTCACAAGGATGGCACCGTATCCGGAATCAAGCTCGACCGCTCCAGCGGAAGCCCGACACTGGACCAGTCGTGTTTACGTGCGGCGCAGCGTGTGGACACGTTCGGAAATCTGCCACCTGCTTACAACAAGAGCACATTGATGGTTTCCTACTACTGTGAGTACTAACGAACCACGAATTTCACCGTCTTCGAAATGAGACCTCTTTGAAACGTGAGTACAAACAGATCAATTTGTCAGGAAGGACTGCTCATCGAATGAGAAGAATCCTTGTGAAGAGTTTGCACCGGCTTTTGCCAATTGTTCCCTTCTGCCTGCTTGCGTGGCAGCCGTTGCCGCTGAGCGCGCAGGATTGGGTGCATACGGGTACCAACCTGGGCAATAAGACCATTCGCATTGCCGCCGCCGATTTCAAGCCCACGGGCAACGATCCGCAAACGACGGCGCTGAAGGCGGTGTTTGACGCCACGCTGTTCAGCGATCTGGGTAATGCGGGCATCTTCGACCTGGTTTCGAAGAGCATGGCGCCACAAGCCATGCCCGGTTCTCCGCAGGAGATCGTGCTGAATCAGTGGTCGGCGCCTCCCGCGGAAGCGGCAATGGTGGCGTTTGGAACATTTGCCGTAAATGGCGGCAGAATTGCGGTTTACGGCTGGCTGTTCGACACTGGCAGCACATCGAGCCCGCAGGTGCTGGGCAAGCAGTACAACGAGGCGGCAAGCGAAGACATGGCACGCAAGATTGCGCATGAATTCGCCGATGAGATCATTACCCGCCTTGGCGGAGGAATCAACGGTATTGCGGAGACCAAGATCTACTTTGTAAGCAACCGCTCGGGCACAAAAGAGATCTGGTCAATGGACTACGACGGGCAAAATCAACATCAAGTTACGCATCTGGGCAGCATTTCACTGTCTCCGCGCATCTCACCGGACAACTCCCGAGTTGCATTTTCATCATTGGGAAGGGATGGCTGGTCGATCCGTATGTACTCTCTGGAACTGGGACGGATGGTGAGTTTTCCGGGTGGTTCAGCAGGCGGCAGCAACCTATCGCCTGCGTGGACGTCTGACGGCTCGCGCATTGCGTTCTCATCATCGCGGGCAGGCAACGCGGAGATCTGGGCATCGGATGCGACAGGCGGCAACCTGCACAAATTGACATCGTTGCCCGGGCCCAATGTTTCACCGGTGTGGAACCCACGGACGAATGCACAAATTGCTTTTGTTGGCGGACGAACCAACGAACCGCAAATCTACATCATGAACCAGGACGGCTCGAACATTCAGCGAATGACGGACAGCGGATATGCCGTATCGCCCTCGTGGCATCCAAATGGAGCCTATCTGGCGTTCAGTTGGAATCGCAAGTACGGGCCGGGCGATCCGGGCGGGCAGGATATCTATGTGTTCGAGATCGCGACAATGCGGTGGCTGCAGGTGACCCACGAATCGGGTAACAACGATTTCCCGTCCTGGTCTCCGGACGGCCGCCATATCGTGTTTCAGCGAAAGATGAACAGCGGCCGTACGCAGATATGGACCATGCTTGCCGACGGCACCCACCAGCAACAACTGACCAAATCGGGCGACAATTCAATGCCGAATTGGAGCTGGAAGTAACGACTGAACGTTTGGATAAATGGTGCGCTTCATCACGGTTTGCTGCACGATTTTGAATTTACGCTTCGATTGTTGGACTATCATTTTTCGTAATTGAGTTCCGCGGCACTTTGCACCGCATTGCCGATGGTGATAGCGCCGGGACCGTTGCGAATTTGGAAGTGTTTGAGGAGAAGCAACGCGGTATTACTGCGAAAGCAGCGCAGGATTGCCACGGAAACACTGTGATGAGTGAACGCAAATATTCGGTGTTGGTTCGGTTGGGTTGAGATTGCCACAAGAGCAATGTTTTAAATCATGTGCAGATGGTTGAAGGAAGCGCCGAATTGCCGCGAGCGAAGTCTAAATTTCTGAAAGGGAGTAACACATTGAAGATACGGAACCGAATTCTTTTGCCAGTTTCATTGCTGGCCGTATTGGTGGCGATTGCAGGCTGTAAGAAACAGGTGCCATTGCCTCCTCCTCCGGCAGGCGCGCCGCCGGCAACAACTCCGTCGCCCACAGCCCAGTTGACCGCCACACCAACGGTCATCTCGGCGGGCGATCAGGTTCAACTGTCATGGCGCACGACCGATGCAACATCGATTTCGATTGACGGCATCGGTGACGTTCCCTCATCGGGCGTGAAATCCGTCACACCAACCGAAACTACCACCTATCATCTGGTGGCGCGCGGCGAAGGTGGATCGGCGGATGCGTCGGCTACCGTGACGGTGAACGCCCCTCCAGCGCAGCAGGTTCCCACCAACACCATGACTGCCGAAGAAGAGTTCAAGGCGAATGTTCAGGACATTTTCTTTGATTACGACACCGACGCGATACGCATGGATGCGCAGGCGACGCTTTCAAAGGATGCCAGCTACCTGGTAGCTCATCCGAACGTGAAAGTGGTGATCGGCGGCTACTGCGACGAGCGCGGCTCGGATGAGTACAACCTGGCCCTTGGTCAGCGCCGTGCAGAGTCCGCAAAGAGCGCACTGGTGCAGGCCGGCGTGGCTGCCGATCGTATGCGCGTCATCAGCTACGGCAAGGAAAAGCCGTTCTGCACGGAGTCAGATGAATCCTGCTGGCAGCAGAATCGCCGCGCCGGGTTCACAATGGACCGCTAGACAACAGCGATCCTCATCGCACAGACGGTGGCGGATCACCATAACAAAGTGTTCAGGACGTGCGGCAGTCCCGCCAATTGGAGGGGCTGCCGCATGTTTCTTGATATCATGAAGGGGTGATGAAGATGGTACGCACAGTTCGGAATCGAGTCCTGGTGGTAGCACTTGTTGCTGCGGTCCTTGCTTCTACGCCCACGCCCGCTCACGCAGTTGCGAAGGAAATTATCCAGTTGCAGACGCAGGTTCAGCAGCTTCTCGACATGGTGCAGCGTCTCCAGTCGACCATGGACACGCGCTTCGGCGTTCTGCAAAATCTGGCGCAACAGACAGCGGACCAGGCGAAGCAGATGGGTGCAACCGTAAACGATCTGCAGCAGAAGTTGAATGCGCAAAACGAATCCGTGAACGGCAAGATCGAAACCGTGAGTGGACAAATGCAGTCGCTCAACGACTCGGTTGACGAGTTGAAGTCGCGCATCGCGAAGCTCGATAAGACCGTTCAGGATATGCAGGCACAGATGCAGAACATTCAGACGCAACAGTTGCCGCCTTCCGTAACTGGAGCGGCGACGGGCCCCGGAGGACAACCGGACGCGGGTCCAACCGCATCGCCCACAGTGAACCAGGCGCCTCCATTGAAGGACACTTTCCAGAGCGGACTCCGCGATTACAACGCCGGACACTATCAGGTGGCGGTGGGCGAATTTCAGGACGTGCTGCACTACTACCCGCTGGACGATCTAGCCGGCTCGGCTCAGTTCTACCTGGGTGAGATCGCCTACGAACAGAAGCATTATGAGGATGCCATCAACTCCTACAATGCAGTGCTGGAGGGCTTCGCGGGCAATCCCAAGGCACCAACGGCTCAGCTTCACAAAGGTCTTGCGCTATTGGCCACGAACAAGCGGGATGCGGGTATCCATGAACTTCGCTTGCTGATCCAGCGTCATCCGCGCACGCCGGAAGCGGCCAGCGCGCGCAGCAAATTGAACGGCATGGGTGTACGCATTACTGCCAAATAATCTGGAAAGAGGCAAAGAGAAAAGCCCCGCTCGAAGCGGGGCTTTTCTCTTTGCAGTGATAACGGTGCGGGGCCGGTCAGCTCATTGCATGCGGATCGTTGGCTCCGAGCATCACGCTCTTGTGGTGGCGAACATCCGCACCCTGCACCCAGAAGATTACATCTTCAGCAATGTTGGTGGCGTGATCGGCAACCCGCTCGAGGCTGCGGCTGATCATAAGCGCATTCAATGCCTGCGGAGCAATGTGGCTTTGCTCTTCCATCACGTGGGTAAGCGCCTTGTAGGCCGCGCGGTTCATTGAATCAACGGCATCATCCATGGTGAGGACTGAGCGCGCAATTTCCGCATTACCCTCAATGAACGCCTGAAGGCTCTTGCGCACCATTTCTGACGCAAGGGCCGCCATCTTTGGAATATCAACGGGCAGATCAACAACCGCCATGTCTACCATGTAGCGAACCCGATCACTGATGCTCTTGGCGGAGTCACCCACGCGCTCTATGTCGGCGTTGATCTTGATCACGCTCAGGATGAAGCGCAGATCGACTGCCATCGGCTGCTCCATGGCCAGCAGATCGAGCGCTGCCTGATCGATGTCGCGCTCCAGGCGATTGATGGCCACTTCGCTGCGGCTGACCAGATCGCAGATGGACAGGTCACGCACACGATAGGCTTCGATGGCGCGTTGAATAGCCTGCTCGGCAAGTCCCGCCATCACCAGGAGATTTTCCTTAAGATCGTCGAGACTCTGTTGAAACTTAATGCGTGTCATCCAAACCTGCCAGTGATGTAATCTTCAGTCCGCTTGTCGCTGGGATTGGTGAAGATCTTATGCGTTGAATCGAACTCCACCATGCGCCCGTTCAGGAAGAAGCCGGTCTTTTCAGCAACGCGCGCGGCTTGCTGCATGTTGTGAGTCACAATCACAATAGTGTACTGCGATTTCAGTTGAAAGATGAGGTCTTCAATCTTCGATGTGGAAACCGGGTCGAGTGCCGAAGCAGGTTCGTCCATGAGCAGCACTTCAGGATCAACCGCCAGAGCGCGCGCGATGCAGAGCCGCTGCTGCTGACCGCCGGATAGGCTGGCACCGGATTTCTTCTTCAGGTCGTCCTTTACTTCATCCCACAGGGCCGAGTCCTTCAACGACCGTTCAACAATCTCGTCGAGTGCGCGGCGATTTGAATAGCCGTTCAGCTTAAGGCCGGCAGCCACGTTGTCGTAGATCGACATGGTGGGAAAAGGATTGGGACGCTGAAAGACCATGCCCACACGGCGGCGGATCTGCACCGGCTTGGCATCGTTGTAGATGTCCAGATCGCCGATGCGTACTGTTCCCGTAACCCTACCGATGGGGTTGGTTTCGTGCATGCGATTGAGGCAACGCACAAAAGTGCTTTTACCGCATCCCGAAGGACCGATGAGCGCTGTGGCATGGTTTGCAGGAATATTCAGATTGATATCCTGCAGCGTGTGGTTCGAACCATACCATGCATTCAAGTTAGTGACTTCAATCCCAACGCCCACTTGCGGATTTCTCCTTTCCTCAATGCACCGGACCTAGACGACAGGCATTCCGGTGATCCTCAACCCAGACGCCGATAGGACGCCTTTAGCTGTTCCCTTTCAACACGCCACGGCTGGTTACGTAACGTACCAGCGAAACCGAAATCACGATCAACAGAATGAGGACGAGCGATCCCGCCCAGGCCAGCCTGTGCCAGTCATCGTAAGGCGAGAGCGCATACACGTAAATCTGCAGTGGAAGCGCCGCAATGGGTTGATTGAGACTTGCGCTCCAGAACTGGTTTCCAAGCGCAGTAAAGATGAGCGGCGCGGTTTCTCCGGCCACGCGCGCAAAGGCCAGCATGCAGCCTGTGATAATGCCGGGCGATGCCGTCTTGACGGAAATGGACAGCACTGAGCGCCAGTTGGGCACGCCTAATCCAAGAGCTGCTTCACGGATTGAATTCGGCACCATGAGCAACATTTCTTCCGTAGTACGGCAGACGGTGGGGATCATCATGAAGCCCAGGGCGACGCCGCCAGAGAATGCCGAGAAGTGCCCCGTAAAAGGCAGAAACGGAATCTTGGGAACCACGATCAACGCGTAGGCAGCCAAACCCATGACGATGGACGGCACACCATTCAGCACGTCTGCCGTGAAGCGAATTGAGTTGGCCAGCTTGGTGCCGCGCCCGAACTCCGCCAGAAAGATGCCGCCGCCGATACCGATGGGGACGCCGATGGCGCTGGCGATTCCAAGCAGAATTGCCGAGCCAAGAATGGCGTTTGCCATACCGCCGCCGGTCTCACCGACTGGTTTGGGAATCTGCGTAAAGAATGCGAAGTTCAGCGAGCTGGCGCCTTTGTAAAGGAGATAAACGAAGATGGCGATGAGAGGCGCGATGACGATGAGCGTAGCAAGAATGGCAAGCACCGTAACCGTGTGATCGGTGACGGCCCGAAGTTGCGCCCGGAAATTTGACCCGCCGTTACTCAACTCTCTCTCCCCAGACTCGTTCAATTTGCATCAGCGTGCCGATCGCGGTGTTCCCCTGGTTACGGCCCAGATTAATAGCTGGGCAAAAAAGTTGACGATGATGGTGACGATAAAGAGCGCTAGGCCGATCTCGGTGAGCGCGCTCAAGTGCATGTCACTGACAGCCTCTGCGTATTCATTTGCGATCACTGTCGCCATAGAGCTGCCGGTTGCCAGCAGGGACTTGTGGATCTCCGGAGTGGCGCCAATGACCATGGCCACGGCCATAGTTTCACCGAGGGCGCGGCCCAGGCCAAGAATGATGGCACCCACTATACCGATGCGCGCGTTTCGCAGCACGCCCATGCGGATCATCTCCCAGCGGGTAGCGCCGAGAGCAAGCACGGCCTCGCGTTGCGAGTGCGGAACCGCTGTCATGACCTCGCGCGTGAGAGAAGAGATGATGGGCAGGATCATGATGGCGAGGATGACGCCCGCAGCAAAGTAGCCAAGGCCGGTCGGGGTGTCGGTTCCAAATAACCCAGACCAGCCAAACAGGGTCGACAGCAGTGGATCGACATGCTCGCGCAACAAGGGAACAAGAATGGTGACCGCCCACAGACCGTAAATGACGCTGGGAATCGCAGCCAGCAACTCGGTAAGGAACGCCAACGGACTGCGCAGCGAGCGCGGGCACATTTCAGTCAAAAACACTGCGACACCGACCGCAAGAGGTACGGCCATCAGGAGGGCCAGAAACGATGAAACCAGGGTGCCGTACACAAATGGCCGGGCACTGAAGAACTCGTTGATCGGGTCCCAGTAAGTGGGCATTTGCGTGTAGGGGTCAATGTAGGTGCGATAGAAGAATCCGAACCCGAACTTGTGCCAGGTAAGCTGCGACCGCACAACAAGCTCAAAGGCGATGAGAGCGACGATAACAAAGATGCTGAGCCCGCAGAGGAGCATCAGCCATGAAAAGATACGGTCGCTGGTGGCGGAATTACCGCGAGATAACAGATAGCTTCGCTGGGCTGAAACGGTGACTGACGATACCTCCGTCAATGACTGCCCATCAGTCTTAATCTGCTCCGATGGAGCCGATTCCGGCTGCACCTTGATCTGAGGTATTCGAATATCCGACACGTTGGGGCTCACCAGAATTAAGGCTAAAGACCGAATATGAACAGCAGGTTACAGAACTGCTAAATCCAGTGCATAGAACGAGAAAAATCAATTCCGGCCCAGTCGTCAGGCTCCCGGGGGTACACAATATCGGGGCAAGACCGGGCCTTTCCGGTAAGCTGTTGAACTGAAACCGAAAGACCGCCATGACGCGCACCCAGCTTAGTGTTATCGCCGTTGCCTTGTCCATCCTTACCGTTAACATGCCAGTCAAGGCCCAAGGCCCTGATCTCCAAAAACGTGCCACCGCAGACCCGCCGCACCGCGAGTGGCGCGCCTCCTGGGTTACCCATCCTTCGGCTCCGCTACGGGAGCCTTTGGTGCTGCGCTTTAAGCGGGAGCTGTCGCTCTCCTCGGTTCCGGCCAGTTACCCGGTGCGTGTAAGCGCGGATAACCGCTTTGTTCTCTATGTGAATGGACAGCGTGTGGGCGACGGCCCCGCGCGCGGCGACCTTGCCCATTGGCGCTATGAGCGCTTCGATCTGGCTCCTTTGCTGCACTCCGGCCACAACCTGATTACCGCCACGGTGTGGAATTGGGGCATCTTTGCACCGCTTTCGCAGATGAGCGACCGCACGGCCTTTCTGCTTGAAAGCGAGGCGATGGGCGCTGAAGACATAAGCACGCCCGAGGGTTGGAAGGTGATGGCGGAGCCCGGCCATACCGCGCTCGACCGCAGCTCCGTGAACCTGAAGGCATACTTCGCCGCCGGCCCCGGCGAGCAGATAGATGCCGCGAAGTTCGACTGGGGGTGGCAATCGGAATCAGATGCAGGTGGCGACTGGATTCCGGTGGAAACGCCGATGCGCGATGCCATGGATGCTGACAACAGCCGCGCTCACTCAGCAGATACAACCGGCAATAACTCCTGGGACCTGATTCCGGACGCGCTGCCGCATATGGAATATTTGCCGACGAGCGCCGGCGAGGTTGTGCGTACCGATCTGGCCGCGGCGAAACTACCAGGCATGATCGGATTTCCCGCTGTACCTGTCGTTGTTCCAGCAAAGTCTCACGTGCATGTTTTGCTCGATCGCAAGACGCTCACCACGGCTTATCCGGCGCTGACCGTCTCCGGCGGCAAGGGCGCTCGGATCTGGCTCACCTATTCTGAAGGTCTCTACGACAAGCAACTGCACAAGGGCGACCGCAACGACGTCGGCGATCGCACGGCTCTGGGACTGAGGGACAAATTCTTCCCCGACGGTGGCGCGCATCGCACGTTTGAACCGTTGTGGTGGCGCACGTGGCGTTATCTGGATCTCGATATTGAAACGGGAAACGAACCGCTCACGTTGGAATCGATGAAGGCCGCATTTACTGCATATCCGTTCCAGGAACGCGCGACGTTTGAGTCTCCCGACCCGGAGCTGAAGCAGATTTGGGATATAAGCTGGCGTACTGCGCGGCTCGATGCCCACGAAACCTACATGGACACGCCGTATTACGAACAGCTGCAATACGTTGGTGACACGCGCATTCAGGCATTGATTTCGTATTCGGTGGCCGGGGACGACCGCCTGGCGCTGCAGGCGCTTGCTGCTTTCGACGACTCGCGATTCCCCGACGGCATTACGCGAAGCCGCTATCCTAGTTCCATTCCGCAGACGATTCCAACCTTCTCTCTGCTCTGGATCGGTATGGTCCGCGACTACTGGATGTACAGGCCCAACCCTGGACCCGCGAGGCAGTCTCTGCAGGGGACACGCGCTGTGCTCAACTGGTTTACGCACTACGAGCAGCCGGACGGACTGCTTAAACAGCTACCGTGGTGGAGCTTCATCGACTGGGTGCCTTCAGGAAAGATTCCGACATACGATGCGAATGGCGAGTCGTGCATGACCACTCTGCAGTACCTGGGTGCCCTGGAGGATGCCGCAGCGCTTGAAAACGGATTGGGCGATCCTCAGATTGCTGCGAGTTACAAAACCCGGGCGGCGCACGTGCGTTCTGGCCTTTACAGCAAGTGCTGGAACGCAGAGAAAGGCATGGTGGCCGATACGCCGGACCGCAATCACTTCAGCCAGCAGGCGAGCATTCTGGGCGTGCTGCTTGACGTGGTGCCGAAGGAGAGTCAGAAAGATGTATTGAAGAAAGTGCTGGCGATTGAGCCGGGAACCACGCCGAACGGCATTTTGAGCGCCTCGTACTATTTCCGCTTCTATCTGGCTCGCGCTCTGGAGCACGCGGGGATGGCCGATAGCTATCTCGACTCGATTGAGCCATGGCGCAAGCTGCTGCCGCTGCACTTCAGCACATGGCCGGAGGTTCCGGGCAACTCGCGCTCCGACTCTCATGCGTGGACCTCGCATCCCATCTACGATCTGCTTTCGATCGTCTCTGGAATTGAGCCCGCTAGCCCAGGATTTGCCACCGTGCGGATTGCGCCTCACCTTGGTTCCCTGCCTTCGCTTACGGCGACGTATCCGCATCCCGAGGGAATGATTCGCGTGCAATATAACCGGGCAGGAGCTGGACTAAAGGCGGTTGTCACATTGCCCGGCAAGTTGACTGGACAATTTGAGTTCGACGGCAAATCGTGGCCGCTGAGGCCCGGCCAAAACACCATCGAAGCGCAATAATCGGCGGTGCAAGCCGCGGCAGGGAGTCCGTGGTACCACTATTCGACGCTAAACCGATATACCAGCGATAAATAGGCGTTTACCAGCCCCATTGGAAGTGTTAAAAATCCAAGCATGGTTAAAAGCAAGAAACCGGCGCAGCCCAGGCACATGAACCTGAGAATGCTGGCCGAGCATTTGCAGCTCTCGCAAACAACTGTCTCCCTGGTCCTCAACAATTCGCCGTCCGCCAAATCGATCCCTCCAGAGACGCGCAAGCGCGTTCACGACGCCGCGATACGATTCGACTACCGTCCCAACTACTTTGCGCGTTCGCTAAGGCAAAGCCGCTCGATGAGCGTTGGCGTGCTGGCGCCCGATTTGAGCGAAGGCTATTTCACACGGGTAATGAGCGGCGTGGTTGAAGAGCTTTCGGCCGCGCACTACTTCTACTTCACTGCATGCCACGACTGGAACAGTGAAATGATCGAGAAGTATCCGGGCATGCTGGTGGAGCGCGCCGTTGACGGTTTCCTGCTTTTGAATACGAAGGCCGACAACATTTCGGTGCCTATTCCGGTGGTGGCAATTTCAGCGCATATTGCAAATGAAAATGTAACCAACATCGTGCTGGATCACTACCAGGCGGCGAAGATTGCGCTCGGTCACCTGTATGAGCTTGGACACAGGAAGATTGCCATCATGCGAGGTCCACGCGCTATTCCCGACTCCGAGTACCGATGGGAGAGCATTCAACAAGTGGCGCGCGAGTACGGCATCAAGCTCGATCCCTCGCTCGTTATCCGCATCGACTCCGATGGATGGTCAATGAAGACCGGCTATCACCCGATGGCGCCGGAGATTGGCTACAGGCCGATGAAGGCTCTGCTGAAAAAGACCACCGACTTCACGGCAATCTTCTGCTTTAACGACATTGCGGCCATAGGCGCCATTCGTGCGCTGAACGATGCCGGACTGCGGGTGCCGACAAACGTTTCGGTGATTGGCTTCGACGATATCCAGTCTGCGGCGTACGCCATGCCGGCGCTCACCACGGTGCGCCAGCCGCTGAGCGAAATGGGGCGTCGCGGGGCGCAAGTACTGCTGCAGCGCATTGCCGATCGCGAAAAGGTTTTCCCGACGGAGATCGTGATGTCGCCCGAGTTGGTGGTACGCGAGTCAACCGGGGCTGCGCCGTTCGCACCGCGCAATTAGTCAGGATTTTTCAGGAGCAGGCAGCCTCAAGCCAGCGGCTTATATATATCTGCGCGTGCGCTTCGCCGCAGTAGTGGCGAGCGCCCGGCGCGTCAGCCGCTTCCTTTGTCCACTTGTAAACGGTCAGTTGGGTGCTATTGCAGTTAATCACGATCCAACGGACGGGATTGTCGCTGTCCTCGCCGCAGATTTCACATCGATATTCGTGTCCGATCAAGACGTAACCTCAGTTTTCAGCAGAGCCGTACTTCGGCACTCTCGGTAAATCCCCTGAGAGCTATGAGCTGATTCTATTCCAGCATCTGCAGATTAAGCGGCTCAGCGATGTGGCAGTCCATTTTGCGAATCTCTGCCAGAGCGTGCTCCATCGCCGACGACTTGCATGGCTCAACGGTTACAACGAACGGCAGGGCGTGAGCGGGGTAACCCGGCTTTTGCACAATGGCGCGGATGTTGATGTGTTCGCGCGCGAGCGTTCCGGCAATCTCGGCCACGATTCCCGGGCGGTCGTTCACCGTGAAGCGGATGTAGTGAGGAACCTCGAACTCCACGCCGAGCCGCGCGGGAACAGAAGGAATTTCGACACGGCGGGAATCATGCGCCAACGCGAGCAGATCGCTTACCACGGCTACGGCGGTAGGATGCCCGCCTGCACCGTGACCTGAGAAAACAACATCACCACCGTACTTGCCGGTGAGCACCACCATGTTCTCAGTGCTGCGCGACCATGCGAGAGGAGAACGCAAGTCAACTAGCATTGGCGCAACCGTGGCGGCCACGCAGCCGCTCGTAGTGTGCGCGCGGGCGATCTGGCGGATGGTGCAACCCAGATCGCGCGCATAGCTGAAGTCGATTGCCGAAACAGATGTGATGGCCTGCGGTTTGATCTCTTCAGGATCGACGACCACGCGCAGCGCAAGCCGCATCAGGATTGCCAGCTTTGCGCGTGCGTCGAATCCGCCCACATCTTCTGTGGGATCGGCTTCGGCGTATCCCTTGGCCTGGGCCTCTGCCAGCACCGTTGCGTATTCCGCGCCTTCGTCCATCTTGCTCAGGATGAAGTTGCAAGTGC
Source organism: uncultured Acidobacteriaceae bacterium (assembly GCA_963832645.1). Classification (GTDB taxonomy): domain Bacteria; phylum Acidobacteriota; class Terriglobia; order Terriglobales; family Acidobacteriaceae; genus Telmatobacter. The sequence continues at coordinate 473,063 of CAWHUU010000009.1, read as the reverse complement.
CGTTCAAAATACCTTCGATGCGCTCGATACAGTCGCCAGCCAAACCCTGCTCGAGACCTGGAATCACCGGAATGCCGCCAGCGACTGCGGCGCCATACTTCAGATGTCCACCCTTGGCTGCGGCCAGCCGCTCGAGTTCGATGCCGTGAAATGCAATGAGCTTCTTGTTCGCCGTCACAACGCTCTTGCCGGCCTCGAGTGCGCGGCGCACCCAGTTCCCTGCCGGATCGAGCCCGCCGACCAGTTCTACAATCACGTCAGCATCCGAGTTGAGCACCGACTCGGCATCGTCAGTCCACACCACGCCGGAAGGCACCCAATCAACACGCTTGCGCGCCACACCGCGGTTGAAGATGTGAGACAGCTTCAGAACGTCGGGTTCCGATTCGACGAGAATACGCGCAACCGAGCTGCCAACTGTTCCAAAGCCGAAGAGCGCCACGCGCAATGGCCGTCGCGCGGCTGAGCCGGCCGCAACTGCATTCGATTGCTCCCGCCGGGATGCTGCACTTTTGACTTCCGACACCTGAAGAACCTCTTTGCTGAATTGAGAATCTAGCTAAACCAGTCATTCAAATGATAAATGATCGGGAATTCAATCGTTTGTGCGATGCAGCGAGCCGCTCCGCAAAGGCTGCGCAATGAGCTTGAATTCGTGTAGCATCAATGCAGATGCGGCGTCCCCTCGCGATCCTGATGGTGTTGTTCTTCGCCCTTGGCCCCCTCCAGGGAGTGCTCGGGGCCAGTGACGACTCGCGTCTGCCGGCTTGCTGCCGTCGCAATGGTGCACATCACTGCGAGATGAATGCAGAGATGATGGCTGCGATGCACCGGATCTACGGCTCTACACCAGCTTTTGCCGCGCCTTCTACCTGCCCCATGTTTCCCGGCCTCGGCGCAGGGTATACAACACTTCCACAACTGGTGATGCCCACGCCTGCGGGTCTGCCGGTTCTACGTGAGCAGAACCTCTCGCCTCTCGCCGTCATCGTGCGGGCACGGACATTCCCGGCAGGCACATCCGACGGCCGCGCTCCCCCTGCATACCTCTGAAGCGTTCCCTGAATTCCTGCATTTAATTCCTGTTCGATGAGTCTCGACCGTGAGGAACATTCGTGGCCGGACCGATTGCGTTGTCGCTGAGACTTCCCGCAATTCCACCTCAGCGCCGTATTTCTGTATTGATTACGTTCGTCTTCCGGAGGTTGATCTTTGCGTATTTATCATCGTTTATTCATTGCGGCAATCATTCTTCAAGTAGTTTCACCAGCTGCGCATGCGACTGTGTTTTCGAATCTGCATGGCGTAGTTCATGACTCTGAGCATCGGCCGATCGCCGGCGCGGCAGTCACGCTCAAGGATGCCAGTTCAGATTTTGCGTTGCATGCTACAAGCTCTGCTGACGGCGTATTCGATCTGCCTCGTGTGCCCATCGGGGTTTACCGTCTGTCCGTCACCGCATCAGGCTTTGCCACCTCAATGCAGTCTCTAGCCGTAACATCGGGAACAAATCCTGTAATTCACATCCCGCTCGCGGTTGCTTCAACTACGCAATCAGTGACCGTGGAAAGCTCGGCAACTCCTGTGGACTCCATGACAACGGCAACCCTGGTTACACGTGCGATGATCGATCACACGCCGGGTGCGGGCCGCACGCTGGGCATGCAGATGATCACCGATTACGTGCCCGGCGCGTACATGACTCACAACCAACTGCACATTCGGGGCGGCCACCAGGTGAGCTGGCTTATCGATGGAGTGTCGATACCAAATACCAAGATCGCCGCTAATGTGGGCCCGCAGATCGATCCAAAGGACATCAATTCGCTGGAGACGCAACGCGGCAGCTATGGAGCGGGCGTTGGCGATCGAACCTACGGCGTGTTCGACGTATTGCCACGCAACGGTTTCGAGCGCAATCGCGAAGCAGAGCTGCGCCTGTCGGCAGGCAACTTTTATTCTGCCGAGTCGCAGCTTTCGTTGGGCGACCACACCGAGAAGACGGCTTGGTATACGAGTTTGACTGGAGCACGCGCCAACTACGGTCTTGAAACTCCGGTGCCCACCGCCTATCACGATGCGACCAACTCGCAGAGTGTGTTTGCATCGGTAATTCGCAATCAAACTGACCGAGACCAGATTCGAATCGATGGGCAATTCCGCCACGACTATTTTCAGGTCCCTTACAATCCCAGTACTACCGATTACCAGACCACTTCGGGCTATTACAGCTCATACGGCCTGCGCGACGGCCAGATGGAGCGTGATTCATTTCTCATTGCCAACTGGGTTCACACGGTTTCACCTAATGCAGAGTTCTCCGTCGCACCGTTCTTCCACCTCAACCAATCCAACTACGACTCGCTGCCAACTGACTACCCGGTAGCGACAACCTGGCACCAAAGCTCAAACTACGTGGGTTTGCAATCGGACGCGCGACTTGAGGCCGGCCGGAACAGCTTTTCCGGAGGACTGTACTCGTTTTTCCAGCACGAGAACGATTTGTTCGGCACACAGGTAAACGACGGCAGCGGCCCATCGCAACCTGACACTTCCTCGATAGCCAATGCCGGCCTTGTTGAGTTTTACATCTCTGACCATTTGCGGCTAGGCTCCTACATCACATTGCAGGGTGGCGAGCGATTCTCTATCTTTCGCGCCGGCGTAAACGAATCCGCCATGTACCCGCGCATCGGTGCGACCGTGCGCATCCCGCACCTCAACTGGGTTCTGCGCGGATACTACGGGCGCAGCTTCCAACCGGCGCCGGTGCAGACTGTGTCGAGTTCCGTACTGAATTACGCGAACAGTCTCGGCTCAGGCCAGGACACCTTTACGCCTCTACACTCGGAACGCGACGAGGAACACCAGTTCGGCATTGTGATTCCCTACAAGGGTTGGATGCTAAACGTTGACACGTTCAGAACGCGCATCAACAACTTCCTCGATCACGCCAACCTGGGCGAATCGAACATGTACTTCCCGATTGCGGTGGATGGCGCTTTGGTGCGGGCCTGGGAGATGACGCTGCGATCACCGGAACTTGGCAGGCTTGGGCAATTTCATCTCGCCTACTCCAATCAGATCGCGGAACAGCGCGGCGACATTGTGGGTGGATTTACCTGCTCCATTCCGGGGGACTCCGCCTGTACCGCCGACAACTATGACTATGAGCCGGTGGACCACGACCAACGGCACACCTTGAATACCGGTTTCACGACAAACCTGCCCTTTCGTACATGGTTCGCAACCAACGTCTACTACGGGTCCGGTTTCGTAAACGGGCTGGCGGGATCGGGACAGGGGCCTTACAACGGAGATTATCTTCCCGCGCACACGACCTTCGACGCTTCGATTGGACACTCATTCGGCGAGAACTGGCGGTTTACGGCCTCGGCGATCAATGTGACCAATCATCGCGTGCTGCAGGACAACTCGATTACTGTGGGCGGTTTCCATTGGAACGATCCGCGGATGATTTCAGCCGAACTACGCTACCGCTTTCATTTTTGAGCGGGCGCTTGCAGCATTTCGCAAAATTGCGGCTATGATGGAAAAACCATGGCCGCCGTTTTTGAAAAACTCAACTGGAAGGACCAGCAGGAAGTTGTGGTGCTAAACGCGCCGGCCAGCTTCGAGAGCGAGTTGGCGGGACTGTCATGCGCGAAGATCTATCGCAAGCTTGCGCCTGTCAAAGAGGCCTCTTTCCTGCTGGCGTTTGTTACCCGCAAGAGCGAAGTGGATACGCTTGCTCCACAGATTGCCGGACGCGCCAAAGGCGACGCCATCGTCTGGTTCGCCTACCCCAAGGGCAGTTCGAAGAAGTACAAGTGCGATTTCAATCGCGACACAGGGTGGGATGCGATGAACTCTCTCGGCTTTGAGACGGTTCGGGCAATTGCGATCGACGAAGACTGGACAGCATTGCGATTTCGCCGCAGCGAGTACATGAAGGCGCGCAGGTGAAAGCCCGACGACCATGCGCACTGGAAGATTTGCTATTCGGCCTCGAATAGGCTCGGCATCACCTCGCCCGCTTTGCCTTCCACAATCTGCGTAAATGCCGAGGCGTTCAGCGGAGGCTCAGGGCCAATGTAGACGGTACGCGCCTTGCCCAGTTTGGCCCAATGAACAAAGTTGGCCGCCGGATACACTGAGCCCGAGGTACCGATGACCAGCATGATCGTCGCTTTGCCGATCTCGTCCTGGATGCGCCCCATCTCCAAAGGCATTTCGCCAAAGAAGACGATGTGCGGGCGCAGGAGTCCTCCGCATGGACAACGGCCAACTTGGCTCAGGTCGGTGTAGATGGTGCGATCTTCCACTGGCGGGCGGCCGCATTCGTGTTCGCAGCGCGACTTGGCCAGTTCGCCATGCATGTGCAGAAGGCGCATCGATCCGGCGCGCTCGTGCAGGTCATCCACATTCTGCGTGCAGAGAAAGAATCTGTCTCCAATGCGCTTCTCGAGTTCAGCAAGCGCAACGTGAGCTGGGTTCGGATGCGCCTTTGCTCCATCCTGCCTGCGCTTTGAGTAGAACCTCCACACCAGTTCGGGATTTCGTTCCCATGCCTCGGGCGTGCACACATCCTCAATGCGATTCCCTGCCCACAATCCGTCAGAGGCGCGAAATGTCGGCAGCCCGCTCTCGGCGCTGATGCCCGCACCTGTCAAAACGAAGACACGGTCGCCCGCGCCGATAGCAACTTTGCTCATTTCTCCATTGACTCCGCTATGGCTCCAGAAGAACCTTGCCCGTCGTCTTGCGCGATTCCATGTCGGACTGCGCCTGGCCTGCCTCATCGAGCGAATAGATATGCTCGGTGCGAAGCTTGAGATCACCCTTTGCCGCCCAGCTCAAAACCTCGCCGGCGCGCAACTCCAACTCGGCGCGGGTGGCGATGTAATGCCACAGTGTTGGCCGGGTAAGAAAGAGCGATCCCTTTGTGCTCAACTGAATCGGATCGAATGGTGGAACCGCTCCGCTCGATCCGCCGAACAGTGCCAACATGCCGCGCGGCCTTAGGCAGTTCAGACTTTTTTCAAATGTAGTCTTGCCCACGGAGTCGTAGACAACATCGACGCCCTTGCCGCCGGTAATCCGCTTCACCTCTTCCTCAAAGTCCTGCTCGGTGTAGAGAATCACTTCATCCGCACCGGCTTCTCGCGAGAGCTCGGCCTTGTCTTGCGTTGAGACGGTAGTGATGACCCGGACCCCAATTCGCCTGGCCATTTGCGTAAGCAATAGTCCCACGCCGCCGGCACCCGCGTGTACCAGTGCGGTCTCACCAGCTTTCAGCGGATAGGTAGAGAAGGCAAGATAGTGTGCGGTCATGCCTTGCAGCAAAGCTGCAGCAGCTTTCTCAGGGCACAATCCATCCGGGACCTTGACTAACTGGGCCGCGGGCACCAGCGCATACTCCGCATAACTGCCCATCACCGCCGTAGAAGCAACAAGTTCACCCGCAGTGAATCCCTGCACGCCCGGACCAAGTTCCTCAATGGTTCCCGAAGCCTCGCTGCCGGGCACCAGAGGAAACGCTGCCTTATACTGGCCCTTACGGAAATAGATTTCGATGAAATTCAGCCCGACGCTTTCAACGCGTATCAGCACCTGACCGGGGCCGGGGGTAGGAATGGGAAGCTCGACGAGCTTCAGCACTTCCGGCCCGCCTGTCTCTTGAATTTGAATTGCTTTCATAACAGAAGTAAGGATGAACCCTTGGGCTTGGTGGGAGCAAGCGCAATTGATTGCGCACAAACAATCAGGAGCCCCTGTCAAGGGCTCCTGCGTGTCTTCAAGTACCTAAACATGCGCACAGATTTCAGAAGTTGTCTTCCCTGCTCTCCGAAAGCAGATTCTGCTCGTCTGCCGAGACCAGCCTGACCAGCCGGTCGACGGTGTATGGAGAGGGATGCTGGCTCGAGTAGTAGTGGCGCACCTGCAACTCGCCCAATAGTCCGATGGCCAGAAGCTGTATGCCGGCAAGAATCATGACCGAACCCACAACGAACATGGGAGCATGATGGAGCATCAAGCTGACGTCGGGATGCGTGACCTTCATTCCCAGCAGGATCATCGCCAGAGCAGAACCACCCATCAGCGCCAGCATTCCTAGGCCACCAAAGAAGTGCAGCGGCCGGCTCATATAGCGGAGCAGGAAGCGGATAGTCAGCAAATCAAAGAACACCCTGAAGGTACGGCCGATGCCGTAGTGGCTCTTGCCCGCTTCGCGATTAACGTTGCGGATGGGAATTTCGCAGATGGACGCGCCGTACCAGCTTGCTAAAGCGGGGATGAAGCGATGCATCTCGCCGTATAGGGGGATACTCTGAATAACCTCGCGGCGGTAGGCCTTGAAAGTGGTTCCAAAGTCGTGAATATCCACGCCTGAGAACCGAGCCATAATCCAGTTGGCGCAGCGGGAAGGAATGCGGCGCATGACAAAGTTGTCGATGCGGTCTTTGCGCCATCCGGAGACGACATCGTAACCCTCATCAAGCTTCTCAATGAATGCGGGAATGTCGTTGGGATCGTGCTGAAGGTCGCCGTCCATGGCAAGGATGAACTCGCCGGAGGCGTGATCAAAACCGGCCGCCAGTGCAGACGTCTGACCGAAGTTCCGCCGCAGTTTTACTACCAACACGCGGCTATCTACGGCAGCTATCTCTTCAAGCAGCTTGTAGGTCCGGTCTCTTGAACCGTCGTCGACCAAAACCATCTCGAAGCTGTCTGACACCTGCTCCATGACCTGCTTCAAGCGCGCATAGAGGACGGTAACGTTCTCTTCCTCATTATGAAACGGCACAACAATGGAGTATTTGGCCATATTAGTGATAGACGCTCCAGCAAGAACGATGGACTACTTTTTTGTTCCGCAAAGTGGACCTAGAAGCGAAATGCAGACCCAGTGGCTGCCGCGATATCCGGCGAGGAAAGTGTTTTCATGAAAACGGGTCTCGATCGAGAGTAAATGAATACCGAGTTTCAAAGTTACTCAAGAACCGCTTATACCCATAAGTTGCGCCCAACGGCTGGAAAGATGTCTAGCGGTCCAATTCATCGAGCATAGTTTGCATCTCGTTGAGCGCATGAGAATTACCGACACGCCCGGCGCATGCAATTCCGGCCTTAAGCATTTCAATTGCCTCGGCGGTCCTTCCTGCATCGCTCAGAGTCTGGGCTGACATGAAATAGCCTGCCGTGTAATTGGGATCATTGGCCAACAATGTGGAAAATTCCTCGAGCGCCGCCGCAGTTTCCTTGCGGTTTACCAGTTCCATGGCGATGCCGTAACGGGCAAAGCTGTTCTTGGGGTCCAACGCCAGAATCTCTCGAAGTGCCGCGATCTTGTCCATTAGTCCGAATCAGGCCAATCTTCCCAATAGTTTGTGGGATTTGATTAATTCGCGGGGATTGCTGAAACTGAAACAGTATTGCATTAGATCAACGCTGCCAGTTCGAACGCCCGCCGATACTTTGATTTTAGCTGCCGGGCGCTCCTGTGAGCCGAGGGACGGGTGATTGCCGATGAATGAGCCGGAAAACGAACGAACAATCAAGACAGTGGCCAGCACGCAGTCGGAGATGACTGAGATCATCCTGCCTAACGACACCAATACGCTGGGCAATTTGCTGGGTGGTAGGTTGATGCACTTCATCGATCTCACCGGCGCCATGGCGGCATATCGCCATTCGCGGACGCACGTGGTGACCGCCGCGATGGATCACATCGACTTTATTCGCCCGGTGCGCCTGGGCGACCTGCTGACGCTCAAGTCGAGTGTGAATCGCGCATTTACGAGTTCAATGGAAGTCGGCGTGAAGGTTTGGGCTGAGAATACGCGTACCGGCGGCGTGGTTCACGTTGCAAGCGCATACCTGGTATTTGTTGCGATCGATGAGCATGGCCGTCTGCAAGCCGTTCCGCAGCTCTTGCCGGAGACGCCGGACGAGATTCGCCGCTATGCCGATGCGCTACGCCGCCGCGAACACCGCGAACGCGAAAGCGCACGCCGACATCATGAGCGGCTTGCCACGGCAGCACTAGAGGCGCCTTCGCAGGACAAACCCTGATTACGCGGCGAGCCTTTCTGTTTGCAGCAAATCGTTACTGTATCGCAATGCGCCGGATGCAACCCTTGCCCCATCTGAGCGCCCAATAACTCCTGTAAAATTTAGAGAGGCCGCACCGCAGCGCTGCTGCACACATGTGCGGCCAAAGTTACGCTCTTGAGGGAGATTCGCACTTGAGGGCGGACCAACCCCGAAGAGTTCATACAAGGAGCATTACCAATGGCCCATTCCCACGCTATGCCTTCGCCGGTTGCATTACCCGGCGTTTCAAAGATCGTCGCAGTTGGTTCCGGCAAAGGCGGAGTAGGCAAAACTACGGTCGCGGTGAACTTGGCCATTGCACTCTCAAAGCTCGGCAAGCGCGTCGGCCTGATCGATGCCGATGTTTACGGCCCCAATGTTCCGCTCATGATGGGTTCCACGCAGCAGCCGCGCGTGGGAGCCGGCAACATGATTCAGCCCAATGATACGCACGGAATCAAGACCATCTCCATCGGATACATCTCTCCGGGCGACAAGCCGCTGGTGATGCGCGGCCCCATGCTGCACCAGATTATTCGCCAATTTCTGCAACAGGTGGAATGGGGTGAGCTGGACTATCTTGTCGTCGACCTGCCGCCAGGAACCGGCGACGTGGTGATCTCGCTTGTGCAGACCGTGCCGCTGACCGGCGCTGTGGTTGTGTCGACGCCCAGCGACGTTAGCCTGGAAGATGCGCGCAAGGCACTGGAGATGTTTGCGCAGGTTAACGTGGAGGTGCTTGGCATTGTTGAGAACATGAGCCACTTTACGTGCCCGCACTGCCAGCAACAGATCGATATCTTCTCAAAAGGCGGCGCGGAACGAACCGCAAAACAGTTCAACGTTCCCTTCCTGGGCTCGATCGAACTGGTTCCGGCCATTCGCGAGGGTGGTGACCGTGGTCTGCCGGTCGCGCTTGCAGGTCCCAAGAGCCCGCAGGCGACTGAGTTCTACAGCATCGCCGAGAGGGTGATGGAACGCGCTGAAGCGGCAGCGGCGGCAGCTACGGATGTGATCGAGATCAAGTAATCGCATCGATCAGGCGTGAAAAGCAAAAGCGGGGCAAGCGCCCCGCCTTTTTGCATTCATTGATCGGCTACGATTAGCGCCAGCGACCGCCTACAAGCACCCAGCCACCGCGCTGGTGTACCCAGCGATGCGGAACCCATACAGCATGCGGCCGCGGCGGAGCCGCCCAATACCCTGGGACCCAAACGTAGCGCCCGGCATTCCAGCGATAATAACCTGCGACCCATACATTGCCGCGATGCGGGGCTCTTCCGTAATGCTCAACGACGGGAGCCGGCGGTCCAACACGGACAACAGCTCTCACTTGGGCCATCGCTCCCATTGGAGCCAAAGAAAGTGCAAGCAGCAAAGCGAATGCAATCTTTTTCACGGTAATGTTCTCCTTCACGATTTCAGCGTTACCGGAATTGATGATTCGTTCCGGGTTACGTTGGTATCAACGTTGGGACGCGGAAATAGTTGCGGAGCAATTTGTGACGGTTTGTAACACCCATTTGAAAGGCGTTTACACCGGCGCGGCAACCGTTGCTCTGTTCAGGAGTTAGTGACCGTGAACTAAGCTTCGGCTTCGGCTGTTTCTCTGGTCGGAAATACATTGCCCATGCGCTGGATTTCAGCGCCTACACCGCAGAGCTTTTCTTCAATGCGCTCGTAACCGCGATCCATGTGATACACGCGGTCGAGAATCGACTCACCGTCGGCAACCAGTGCAGCCAACACCAATGAAGCAGAAGCGCGCAGATCGGAACACATGACCGCGGCAGCCGAGAGCTTTGACGGGCCGCGAACCGTGGCCGTACGTCCCTCAACTTTGATGTTCGCGCCCATGCGCACAAGTTCCTGCACATGCATGAAGCGATTCTCGAAGATGTTTTCCCGCACCTGACTTGTGCCTTCAGCCTGCGTGACGAGCGCCATGTACTGGGCCTGCATGTCGGTCGGAAAGCCGGGATACTCCTCTGTGGAGATGTCCGCTGCGTGCAGAGGGCCCGCAGCATGAACACGCACGGCGTCGGGAGCCACGCTTTCAATACTCGCGCCCGTCTCTTTGAGTTTGTTGATGACCGCGCCGAGATGCGCCGGGTTGCAGTTTACAACGGTCAAATCGCCGCCGGTGATTGCGCCGGCAATCAGGAACGTTCCAGCCTCAATGCGGTCGGGGTTGATGCGGTAGTTTGCGCCATGCAGACTACTGACGCCGTTCACGCGAATCGTCGACATACCTGCGCCGACAATGTCCGCGCCCATGGCAGTTAGCAAGGCCGCCAAGTCTTCGACCTCGGGCTCACGCGCGCAGTTCTCCATCAGCGTCTCGCCTTCGGCAAGCACCGCCGCCATCAGGAGATCTTCAGTACCCGTCACCGTGATCTTGTCGAACACCAGGTGCGCACCCTTGAGCCGCTCCGCACGAGCCTCAAGATATCCGTGCTGTTGCGTAATGGTGGCGCCCATTTTTTCAAGGCCCTTGATGTGCAGGTCAATGGGTCTTCCGCCGATGGCGCAGCCGCCCGGCATTGCTACACGCGCCATACCGGCGCGCGCAACCAGCGGTCCCAGCACGAGAGAACTGGCGCGCATGGTCTTCACAATCTCGTATCGCGCCACTGGATCGGAGAGCGAACGGCAACTGATGGTTATCTGGTCGCGCTCCCTGCCTTGCCGCGATCCGACTGTAGCTCCCATGGACGCCAGCAGTTTGCGCTCAGTCTCAATATCGCGGACGTGCGGGATGTTTTCGAGCGTAACCTCATCCTCAGTAAGGATGGCTGCAGCCATGCACGGCAACGCCGAGTTTTTTGCGCCTGAAACGCGAATTGTACCTACCAGCGGATTGCCGCCACGAATGACAAATTTATCCATAAAGCGCCCTGCATGCGGCATTGATGAGCGGTCTGCTCGCTCCTAAGTTTAAATGCGCAGAACGGGCGAAGCGTGCCTGATTGTCAGATTGCAGAGAGTACCGCAGCGGAAAATGGCGCTTGCAAGAAAAGCCCCGGCGCAGGATCGGTCGCGCCGGGGTTGGTTGAAATCTCTGACTGTTTGCAAAACCTCAGTTTCCGTTTAATGCTGCCGGAACCAGGTTCAGCCGTTCCGTAAGCATGAACTGCAGGTAGGCGCCTTCATCCAGAGTTGCCTGCGGATGGCTCAGCAGCAGATGCGCGGTGATGACACCGGCACCCACCAGCGAACCGGCAAGTGCGCCCGCCGGGCCACCCAGGGCTGCTCCGGTAACCGCGCCAGCGCCAACCGCACCACCGTACTCAATGCTGTCGCGCTTTACCTGCGAGCCGGGATTGATAGAACCTTCACTTCCCACCCGGGCATTGGCTCCGGGCGTAGCGATCACCTGCGCGTACATTCTGTACCGCGAACCGTCCGGCAGAATTACGGTATCTGGCGTAAGGTGCAATGATCCATGGCCGCCAAAACCACCGGTGGAAACGTTCGTGACGCGTCCATCGATCTCCGATCCCGCAGGAATCAAAACACGACCGTCCTGCAGAACATCAGAAGCCACGCGTGCGCGAAATGGCTCGCCATCCTTGCTGAAATTGGTTGAGACTTCGTTGAGCAGTCGCGCGCGAATCCTTGTACCTTCACCGAGTTCATTGGGACCCAGCGGCGCCGGATGAACGATATCGCCATCGGGATCCGACGCGATGCGCTGCTTCAGGCTCGGTCCCGGTGGCGGATCTGGGGCAACTTGTACGATGCCGTTGTCAGTGCCATCGGCCGGGGAGGTGCTTGCCGACTGCGTTGGAGACGACTGCCAAGGCTGCTCCTCGACGCGAACCACATCGCGTGTTTCAGATGGTTGCTGCTGAGTCGTCTGCTGAGTCGGTGTCACGTAATGCGAAGGCGAGGGTTTTGCATTCTTTACCGCGGGAGCCGGGGCAGGAGTTGTGTCTGCAGGCGAGTCCGAGATGATTGTGTCGTTCGATGGGGGAGTAGATACTCCCTGATACAGGTCGGTCTGGCCAGCCTGCTGCGCTACCAGCGAAGCAGCGGCTGCCACCATGAACGCGCAGACTAAAATCGACCGGTTCATGCAAATCTCCATTTCCGGGAGCCGGCGGTTGAACGCACTGCCTCCCTGGCGAGTACTGCCTATTCTGTTTAGACCCAAAAGCGGTTAAACAGTTGCTTTGCGCCTGGATATATCGGGCGCGTGAAAAATAGAGCAACCCACCCAAATTAAGGCTAGCGCAGACATTTAGCGCCCGAACGCGCGCCGGCGGGAGATGTGCCCCGCGCTGCACGAATCAATTGAGTTAACAGGACTAGTTTGCGATGCGAGTTCACGAGATTTCCACTGCAGGAGTTCGCGTCCCTCGATTTCGCGTCCCTTTCGTCTCCGTTTCGGGGCATGAAACCATCGTCCGGCCTGTGACCGAGACCACACCGGACGCCGCCACCCGGCTTGTTAGAATCGGAACGGTATACAACAGTTTTTCTTGGTTCTCAGCATTGAGAGGAGATTCCGTTCGTGCAGGAGCTTTTGAGTTCGATTCAAAGCGCCGCCGGAGAAGTTCTTGCCGTGGATCGCCGCCCCAAATTGAATGACCGGCTGCAACATCGCATTGTGAGGAATGACATGACAGAAATTATTGCCATCCGTGCCCGCGAGGTTCTCGATTCGCGTGGAAATCCGACCGTAGAGGCGGACGTAATTCTTGAGAGCGGTGCGATGGGCCGCGCCATTGTACCTTCAGGTGCATCCACCGGCGAGCATGAGGCTGTTGAGCTTCGCGACGGCGACAAAACCCATTATCTGGGCAAGGGCGTTCTGCAGGCAGTGGAGAACGTTGAGACCGTGCTCGCACCTGAACTGGAAGGCATGGACGCCGCCAATCAGCGCCTGATTGACCAGACCATGATTGCTTTGGACGGCACGCCTAACAAGAGCAAGCTCGGCGCCAACGCCATTCTCGCCGTCTCCATGGCCAGCGCGCGCGCCGTTGCACAAACTCTCGAAATTCCCTTGTACCGCTACCTGGGCGGCGTGAACGCCAGCGTTCTGCCTACTCCAATGTTGAACGTGTTGAACGGTGGAGCGCACGCTGACTCGAACGTCGACTTTCAGGAGTTCATGATTATGCCGGTGGGCGCTGAACGCTTCAGCGAAGCGCTGCGCTGGTCGGCCGAGACCTTCCACACGCTGAAGAGCGTGCTCAAGAAGAAGGGCTACAACACCGCGGTTGGCGACGAAGGCGGCTTTGCTCCCTCGCTCAAGGCCAACGACGAAGCGATCGAGCTTATTCTTGAAGCCATTGAGCAGGCCGGCTACAAGCCTGGCGAGCAGATCGCCATCGCTCTCGATCCCGCGTCGAGCGAGTTCTACGACAAGGAAAAGAACAAGTACGTCTTCAAGAAGAGCGACAAGCGCGAGCTGTCGAGCGATGAGATGGTGAGCTTCTGGGATAACTGGAGCCGCCAGTATCCCATCGTGTCGCTTGAGGATGGTCTTGCCGAGGACGACTGGACAGGATGGCGCGCACTCACCGACAGGCTCGGCAGCCGCATTCAGCTCGTCGGTGACGACCTGTTCGTGACCAACGTGAAGCGCCTGCAGCGCGGCATTGAAGAGGGCGTGGCCAATTCGATTCTCATCAAGGTGAACCAGATCGGCACGCTGACCGAGACGCTGGAAGCCATCGAATTGGGCCGCCGTTATGGCTACACCTCGGTGATGTCGCACCGCTCGGGCGAAAGCGAAGACACGTTCATCGCCGATCTCGCGGTTGCCACCGGTGTAGGCCAGATCAAGACCGGCTCAGTAAGCCGCACCGATCGCATTGCCAAATACAACCAGCTTCTCCGCATTGAAGAGGAGCTCGGCTCGGGTGCGACGTATCTCGGACTCGAAAGCCTGAACTACGACGACGAATAAGTCGTGAATGCTGTTACAGCAAGAAGGCGGAGGCGCAGGCCTCCGCCTTTCTTTTTCGGGCTATGTACACACTGAGGGCCATCACAGCGTGTTTCCCCGCTGAAATCACTGAGTCCGGCTTGTTATCCTAAAGACGAACTCCTATTCGATTCCGAGGTATTCTCTCAGTGCCCAGCTCAAAGCACCCTCTTGTCCTGACCATCCTCGATGGATGGGGTTATCGCGCCGAAACCGCCAACAATGCCATCGCTCTCGCCCGTAAGCCTACTTACGACACGCTGTTACGCGAGTTTCCCAATACACTGATTCGCGCGTCAGAGCACTTTGTCGGTCTGCCTGACGGCCAGATGGGCAACAGCGAAGTGGGTCACCTGAATATCGGCGCAGGCCGCGTGGTACAGATGGACATTACGCGCATCGACATGGCCATCGCCAACGGCGAGTTCGCAAAAAACGCCGCGATTGTGCAGGCCATGCAGCGCGCGCGCGAAGGCGGGCGGCAACTGCATCTCATTGGATTGGTTTCAGACGGCGGCGTGCATTCGCACCAGGAGCATCTGTATGCGCTGCTGCGTATTGCGCGCGAGAACGGCGTCGAGCGCGTCTTTGTGCATGCCTTTATGGACGGACGCGACACGCTGCCGACCGCTGGCGCGGGGTACATTGCACAGCTCGAGCAGAAGATGCGCGAGTACGGCGTGGGCAAGGTGGCGTCAATCAACGGCCGCTACTACGCCATGGACCGCGACAAGCGCTGGGAACGCGAGCGCAAGGCCTACGACGCCATGGTCAATGGCAAAGCCGAAGGCGGCGCATATCCAGACGCGGTGGCGCGCATCAAGGAATGCTACAACAGCGGAACGACAGACGAGTTCCTGGTTCCCTTTGTGGTGACCGATGCGGCAGACAAGCCGGTAGGGCAGATCCGCGATGAGGATGTCTGCATCAACTTCAACTTCCGCGCTGACCGCGCACGGCAGATCACACGCGTGCTTGCGCGCGAGAGCGGCCTGAACAAGAAGGGCGGACGCGATCTGGAAGGATGGGAATCTCTGGATGAAACCATCACGCGCAACGAAATTCCCAAGAGACTACACTACCTGTGCATGACCCAATACGACAAGCTCTACGAGCTGCCGGTGGTCATGCCGCCTGAGTCGCTCGACAATATTCTGGCCAATATTCTTTCTCAACATCAGCTCCGCAACCTGCGCGTAGCAGAGACCGAAAAGTTCGCGCACGTCACTTACTTTTTCAACGGTGGAATTGAAACGCCCTTCCCCGGCGAAGACCGCGCGATGATTCCCTCGCTCAAAGTGGCTACGTACGATCTGGCTCCCGAGATGCGCGCCGAGGCTATCGGCGACACCATCGTGAAGGCCGTGAACGACACCGCGTTCGACCTGGTTGTCGCCAACTTTGCCAATGCCGACATGGTCGGGCACTCCGGCAAGCTTGAGCCGACGATCAAAGCGATTGAAGCAGTGGACGCGCAGTTAAGCCGCATCTACAAGGCGATCAGGGAAAAGAACGGAAGCTGGCTCATCTCTGCCGATCACGGCAATGCGGAACAGATGGTGGACCCGGTGAGCGGCGGTCCGCACACGGCGCACACCACGAACCCTGTGCCGTTTATTTACGTAAGCGAAGAAGCAAATCATTATCGGCTGCGAAATGATGGATCGTTGCGCGACATTTCGCCGACGCTCCTGAATCTGCTGAACCTTGGATTGCCCAAAGAGATGACCGGCGGAGATATGCGCGTGCCGCTTAAGGGGTAGGTCCTCAAACCATGCTCAGAGAGGCGAAGCCGTAAGGGCTTCGCCTTTCTACTTACAGGACTCTACCTGAACGCAGAAAGGCCTCCCATATGGGAGGCCTTTGCCGTATGGAACGATCCTGGCGAGACTAGCGCGGCCGAAGCGATTTGATGGAATCCGGCAGCCGTTCTTCAAGCAGTTTGGCGCGCTCCGCCGCAATGCCGCCGAGATACTTCGGAGCGGGTGTTGCGGTAAGCACGAGTGCAAGAGCAATCAGCGAGAAGCAAAGCCCCGCGATTCCTGCCGAGAACAGCATGTGATACATGTCAGAAACGTCCAGACCGAAGACCTTGAACGCTACATAGTGCAGTGGCTTGATGTGCTGGAGCGCCGCGAGTGCAAAGAGGAAGAAAAGTGCGGAAAGCGAAGTAAGTACGGCTAAGGCACCATCGAGACTGCGATGGAATTTCTGACGCGCGCGACAATGACTGCAATCAGCGAAATGCTGCTCGTAATCCTTGCGCATATCCGGCGAGAGCCCGGAAATATCGTATCGCCAACTGGATAAAATGGCGCCGACGACTCGATCGGTACATCGACTTTCTGTCATAGACATTAGGACTCACCAAACAACAAATGGTTAACTGTTCCGCTCATTTGAAACCTGGAAGGCAACAGCATCAACCTTCCTAATCGATGCGTCAGAAACCGCGAATGATTCAGTGATGCCCGCTATCAGCTTCGTACTCCGGAAAACTCCCGGCACGGTCTACCCTTGCGGGTGGCTTCTCACTTAAATTTCCCGTGTCTTACCATCGTAACACTCTTCTATTAAAAAGAGATAGCGGCAAGTGGGTCGTGTTGGCAGGCCAGTAACAACCGGTTTGCCAGCAGACTTGCCTTCCCATTCAGCGCGCGCTCGGCCGAGAGCCGAGCCAGCTCAGGAAGGTTATTGCTTTCAGATAGATGCGCCAAAATAACGTACGCAGCCTGCCCGTCGTATCCATCCTCGAGAAAGCCGGCTGCTGCCTCGTTTGAAAGGTGCCCCACGCGAGAGAGCACCCTTTGTTTAACTGACCATGGATAGGGACCGTCTCGAAGCATCTCCAGGTCGTGGTTCGATTCAAGCAGCAGCAGGTCGGCGCCCTTAAGCTGAGCCTTCACGTTCGGGGTGACGTATCCAAGATCCGTTGCGCATGCCAGACGGATGCCTTCAGTACGGAAAACGAAGCCGACAGGGTCTGTCGCGTCGTGAGGAATTGTGAACGGGCTGACAGAAATGTCACCGATATCGAACAATTCGCCCGCCTGGAAGTACTCCACCGCCGGCAGCCAGGTTGGGTCCTGTTTACGCGAGGGAGGGCCATCAGAGGGCGTCTGAGCGTCACCACGAGCCGGCTCGTTTACGGCTTCGGCCGCAATCTCCAGCGAAGCTTCGGCTTCCTGCTCGTCTACCTCACCTTCCTGTGCGCTTGCATCCGCCTCGGCCTGGCGCTCCGCGGCCAGCTTTCGGCACTGCTCCAGCCATTGGGCGTAAGTCATCTGACGCCTCGGCATCAGCCAGCGCATCCATGCGCGGTGAGTACCCTCAGTCAAGTACACCGGAATACCCAGCTTGCGCGCGGTCACAGCAAGGCCGTTCACGTGATCCATGTGCTCGTGAGTAATGACGATTGCATCCAGAGTCTCCGGATCTTCGCCGACGAGGCGCATGCGCCGAAACAGCTCGCGGCAGCTCAGTCCGCAGTCGAGCAGGATACGCGTGCGACCTCCGGTGACAACCGCCGAATTGCCCTTTGACCCCGAGGCCAGCACCGTGAAACGAACCATATTGTGAGGATACAGCGAAGGCCGACGAGCAAGGCACAGCATGCTGCACATGGAAGCTGTTCCGGCAACGGTCCATGCAGAAAGCCTTCACATCGTTCGTTGAGGTTATTTGGGTAAAATAAATCGCCCCCTTAGGAAAACGTCGCTAAGGAGGCGCTTGTAGTTAAACAAGTTAGAGGTGGGCACCAGTAGCCGACGCTGGAGGTCGGTAGCGCGCGGCTACTGGTAATCCCTGCACAACGAAGCTAGCCGCGGCTTCCCCTTTCCACTGCTGCCTCGTGACAACCGGCTCAAAGAGAGCTTTCTTACTCGCTCTCCAAACCAATGTTGACAATCGAAGTTTCGCTCAAGCGGCACTTCCGGACCGTGACGGCCATCACACTAAGTTGTGCATAATTTTCGCGCCCCGTTCCGGTCACCCGGACCGGCGCCTTTCCTGCTTTTTGGCTGCGTGGCAGCGCAGTACTTCAACCCCGCACCTGAGAAGCTGCATCCAAACACCTTGCGCTCGTCTTCTCATTGACAAAGCCCGGCTGCCGCTCGAAAATCGGAGATTCAGTTCCCTCCAAGAAGGACTCCGCAGTGACCGCATTGCTCAGGACGAATCTCGGCGAAATACCCTTGCTCGGACACGGCAAGGTGCGCGACCTCTATGCTGTTGGCGAAGCGTTGCTGATGGTTGCCACCGACCGCATTTCAGCTTTCGATCATGTACTGGCAACAGGGATTCCAGGAAAAGGCAAGATACTCACACAGATTTCGCTGTTCTGGTTTGAACTGCTTGGCGATCTGGTTCCGAATCACCTTATCGCTACCAGCGTGAGCGAATTTCCAGCCGAGCTTCAGCCATATGCCAATCAGCTTGAAGGCCGTTCAATGCTGGTCAAACGCGCCGATATGTTTCCCGTGGAGTGCGTTGCGCGTGGCTATCTGGCCGGTTCGGGATGGAAGGAATACAAGTCCTCAGGCACCGTCTGCGGAATTCCTTTGCCCGCGGGGCTGTTGGACGGGTCGCAGCTTCCACAGCCGATTTTTACGCCGGCAACCAAGAGCCAGGACGGATCGCACGACGAAAACATTTCGTTCGAACAAACCGCGTCGGTCATCGGAGCCGAGGATGCAGGTTCGCTCCGAGAACTTACGCTTGCCCTCTACAACAAGGCTCACCAGCATGCACGATCGTGTGGCCTGATCCTTGCGGACACTAAATTTGAGTTCGGTAAGATCGACGGCCGGATCATTCTTGCCGATGAGGTGCTTACGCCGGATTCGTCGCGCTTCTGGGAGGCCACGGCGTGGAAGCCCGGCGGCGCTCAGGCATCTTTCGATAAACAGTTTGTGCGCGACTATCTTGAATCAATCCATTGGAACAAACAGGCGCCTGCGCCGGCTCTGCCCCCTGAAGTGGCGGAGCGGACACAAGCCAAATATCTTGAAGCCTTTCGCCGCCTGACCGGACGCGAATTAGCCCTATAGATTTCCTGGAGAACACTGCATGACATGGGTGGACTGGGCCATCGTGGTTGTGATTGCTGGAGCCGTGATCGGCGGCATCTCGCAGGGACTGCTTCGCTCCGTCTGCTCGCTGTTCGGCCTGATCTTCGGATTGCTGCTGGCCGCGTGGAACTACGGCCGCATTGCCGCTGTTGTAAAGCCATTGATTAAGATCGATGCCGTTGCCAATGCAATCGGATTCATGCTCATTGCTCTGCTGGTAATGGCCATTGCCAACCTTGTGGGCCTGATCATTTCAAAGACAGCGCAGAAGATTGGCCTGGGCTGTCTGGACCGTCTCCTTGGCGCTCTCTTTGGCTTTGTTCAGGGCGCGTTGCTGGTTATGTTGAGCATTCTTGTGGTGCTGGCATTCTTTCCAAAAGCCGAATGGCTGGCCAAAGCCTCGCTGCCCAAGTATTTCTACGGCGCCTGCGAAACGGCCACGCACCTTAGCCCCGCGGAACTTGCCAACCGCATCCGCCATGGCATCGAATCGATGAAGGAACGTGCTCCGGAATGGATTCATTCTGCGGAATCAGAAATCTGAAATAAAATGTTGGCGCGTCTGAAAGAGCGGATTTAGTATAGGAAGTTCATGAGGTAGTTGTGAGACGAGAACTGGATAGCCTGGTAACGCAAATGCACTCCAGCGGCATCCCCTACGAGGAGGCCGTTCGCGAGTTTAAAAAACAATATTTACGCGAAGTGTTGATTGCGCACCGTGGAAACCAGTGCAAAGCCGCTGAAGAGCTGGGAATGCATCGCAACACGCTGAGCCGCGCCATGTCAGAGCTTGGACTCAATCTCGCAGAAGTTCGCACGGAACTCAAGCGTCCTGTACGCAGCGAACGTCCTGTGTTTAGTGCATATCGCCAAGGCTACCGCCAGGGATGAACGGAGCCGAGGCTGACGGCACTAAGCCGAAATCATGCTGACCACTCCGACTAACCAACAAGCACGCGTCGCCGTCCAGACAGGATTTGTGTGGGACGCCCAAGCAGCCTACCTGTTTGATATTGACGGCACCCTGCTGCGCAGCCGCGACCGAATCCACTTCAATTCCTTTGCCACATCGTTCAAGCGGGTCACCGGCTTCGAGCTGTCGTTTGCAGGAGTTCAACTGGCCGGCAATACCGATACCGCCATTCTTCGCGAGGCTTGTCAGCAGGCGAGCATTCCGCCCGGTGTAATGGAGGAGTCTACAGATGCGGTTCTTGAGGCGATACGGCGCACGGTGGTGGAGCAGCGCAGCCAGCTTGACCTGATCCGCATGCCGGGCGTTGAAGAGGCCCTCAGGCATCTTGCCGGGAAGGGCGCATACCTCGGCGTGGCCAGCGGTAACCTTGAGACCATCGGCTGGATCAAGATCGAAGAAGCGGGTCTTCGCGAGTGGTTCAAGTTCGGCGGATTCAGCGACCATTTCTCGATCCGCTCCGAGCTGATTGCCCAGGCCGCGGCGAAAGCGCGTGAGCTGGCCGGTACAGACGCCAGTGTGTGCGTTGTGGGCGATACTCCACGCGACATTGAAGGTGCCCGAGCCAACCACTTGCCGGTGATTGCCGTTGCCACCGGACATTTCAGCTTCGACGATTTACTGAAGCACGAGCCTGAAGTCTGTGCATCATCGCTCGCGGCTTTGCTTGCGCACACTGAGGCGGGACAATGACGGTGCCCTGCATGCATATGCGAATGACAATACGCCGTGCATGCGCGGCATCAATGGTGGACGTATTCCTGCTGGCTATGTCTTCAGGTTTTGCGGCCGCTCAGTCAGTTGCCGTTCCTTCTTCCCTTGCCCAACCCCCTGCTCCGCAGGCGGTTCAACCGGTCGCGGTTGTGGGCAAAGACGCCGCACAGCCCAGTGAGCGCAACCGCCGCCGTGCAGCGAGGTTGTATCTGGACGCCAGCAAGCTCTTCATGGCCGAGAAGTTTGAAGATGCGCAGCAGAACTATGACGAGGCGGCCCAACTTGACCCCACCAATCCCAATTACAGGCTTGCCGGGCAGGTGGCTCGGAATCACGCGGTGACGGCTCTGGTGCAGACCGCAGCTAAAGAGCGCATGCTCGGTGATACGGAAGGTGCCCGCGCGGCGCTTGTGCGGGCATTGAAGCTGGACCCAAACAGCATTGAGGCTAATCAGCACCTGTACGAGCTTGCTAACGATACCGCGCGCCAACGGCCGATGTCAGCGTTTACCAGCGAACAGCCCGTCCCTGAATTGAGCGATGCGGTTACGCTTGAGGCCTCGCGGGAAAGGCATAGTTTCCATATCCGCTCAAACCAGCGCGAGCTTGTCGGTCAGGTGTTCAAGGCTTACGGCATCGACGCCATGATGGATGAGAGCGTGCGTTCAGCGCCTGCACGCCTTGACATCGACGATGCGAGTTTCGACGATGCCGCACAAGCCGTCTGCATGGTCACCCACACGTTTTACGTGCCTCTTGATGCGCATCGCGTAGTGGTGGCGACCGATACCGCGGCCAAACGACAGGAATTCACGCGGCTGCTGCTTGAGACCGTTTATCTGCCCGGCCTCAAGGACGAGGAGATGACCGCGGTGAGCACGCTTGCGAAGCAGGTTTTCAATATCAGGCAGGCAGATATCGATCATCGCGCCGGCGCCATTACCGTGCGAGCACCCAAGGCCACGCTGGAGGCATTCAACTCCACTCTGCGCACACTCATTGATGGACGCAGTCAGGTTGTTCTCGATGTAAAGTTGATCCAGATTGCGCATAGTACCGGGCGAAACACCGGCGTGCGGCCGCCGCAAAGCTTTGCCGCATATAACGTCTATGCCGAAGAGCAATCCATCCTGAGCCAGAACGCGGACCTGGTACAGCAAATCATCTCATCCGGCCTTGCTGCACCCGGCGACACTCTGGCGATCCTGGGCATTCTGCTGGCCTCTGGACAGGTGTCAAATTCTCTCTTCTCGAATGGCCTGGCTCTGTTCGGTGGAGGCATCACTTCGTCGGCTCTGTCACCGGGCCCAGCGAATGCCTACTTCAACATCACATCATCGGACTCGCGCGAACTCGACGCTCTGCAGCTCCGGCTTGGCGACGGAGAAACAGGAACGCTCAGGTTGGGGCAGCGCTATCCCATCCAGACATCGTCGTTCTCGAGTCTGTCCTCCAGCGTCCCAAACATCCCCGGACTTACCACCGCAGGGAACTCCGGCAGCCTCTCATCGATTCTGGCTTCGCTGCAGGGATCGGTTCCTAACGTTCCCCAGGTGCAGTACCAGGACCTTGGGCTCACGCTGAAGTCAACCGCCAACGTGATGCGCGACGACCGCATTGCGCTTACCCTGGACTTGCAGGTTACGGCTCTTTCAGGTGCGACCATCAACGGTAATCCGATCCTCAACAACCGATCCTATTCCGGCGTTGTCACCATCAAAGAAGGATCGGCCGTGGTGGTGGCCAGCGATCTGGACAAGTCTGAGAGCCGCGCCATCAGCGGCACCCCGGGATTGAGTGAAATTCCCGGCATGAATAATGTGACAGAGAAAGATACGCAGAAGAGTTACGCAACCCTGTTGCTTGTCATCACGCCGCACGTAGTTCGATTCACCCAGCCCAACGGCCACACGCCCATGCTCCGCATCGAGCGCGTGTCGCAGGCGCAGTAGACCTCTCCGAGAAAAAGCAAAGGGCGCAGCCGAAGCCGCGCCCACAGTTGCTCTATCCGCAGACAGACTTACAGAGTTACGCCGTCCAGCTTGGCCTGATACTGAACAATCTTCTTCAACGTTTCGTAAGGCACATTGGCAGGCACTTCACGGCCATTGATCACCAGCGTAGGCACCTGGCCAATGCCCAGGTCGGATGCCAGCTTCACCGAGGTTTCAATTTCGGCCTTGGTTTCGGCTTTGTCTGCGCAGGTTGCCACCTTCGCCGGATCGAGCCCGACCTTGGTGATTGCGCTATTCAGCGTCAACGTGGCTCCATCAGGCGTCGCCAGACCATCCTGTCCTTCAAACACGGCCGAAGCAAACTGGAAGAATGCTGTGCTGCCGCTCATCTTGGCTACGCAAACCCCGTAAGCGGCCGCCTTGGTGGCCTCGGGATGGATGGAAGCGATGGGATCATTCTGGAACACAATGCGCGCCTTTGGAAAATCGGCGGCGAGCTTTTCCATGTTTGCCTGAGCTTCTTTGCAGTGCGGGCACTGGAAATCGGCGAACTCCACAAGCTCAAGTTCCTTGGTGGCAGCACCCATTGAGGGTCCGGTCGCCTCCTGCTGGAGCTTGGCGCGGTAGTCGGCGTATGGCTTTTCTCCGAAGGCGATAATGTCGTTGCCGGCGATGATGTGCTTGCCATCGGGCATAGCAAAGAACTGCAACATGGTCGACTTTTCCTTGCCACTCTTGTCGCCGATGTACACAATCACCTTGCTTACGCCATCGACGGCGGTCTTAAGGATGGCTTCAACCTGCCAGACACGGTTTTCTTCGTAGCCCCAGCTTGCTTCGAGAAAGGCATTGATGGTGTCGATTGAGGGAGACGTTGCTGTAAAGAACTCCGGATTGGGCTTGGGGAAGACGGGAGCCTGCGAAGCTGGAGTTGGTGCTGCGGGAGTAGTCGAGGTCTGCGCTGGTGCCGAGGGGGTAGTAGGCGTCTGTGCAGGCGCGGCCGGCACCTTCGTCTGTGCTGAAGCCTGGACAAGATTGAGAGAGAAGATGGTCAGCGCGGCGACGCCGGCGACACGTGCAAACGAACGAATCAAGCTGTTTCTCCTTATTTCGCGGCAAATTGCCTGAGGCACTCCGCCCACTTACTAGTCTAAACCTGAACCTTCACGGCGATTGGGAACCGCCGTCCCATCCCAAATGATTTCGGCGTGACTTTCAGCACGGGTGCAGCCTGCTGGCGCTTGTATTCCGACCGCTCAATCAGACGCACCACCTGTTGGACGAGGGCAGGGGGATATCCGTTTGCTTCGGCAATCCGTTCAGGCGTCTCGTACCGCTCCACGTAAGCCTCCACGATGGGATCAAGCACCTCGTAAGGTGGCAGCGAATCAGTATCTTTCTGCCCTGGAAACAACTCCGCGGAAGGGGGCTTCTCGATAATGGCTAGCGGAATCACTTCGCGCTCGCGATTGAGCCAGCGGCAAACGGCATAGACGCGGGTCTTTACCAAGTCGCCGATCACCGCCAGTGCGCCCACCATATCGCCGTACAGGGTGCAATAGCCGACCGCCATCTCAGACTTATTTCCCGTGGTAAGTACCAGCGAGGAAAACTTGTTTGAAAGCGCCATCAGAAGCGTGCCGCGGATTCGTGGCTGAATGTTCTCCTCCGTCGTATCCGGCTTTGTGCCCTCAAAGAGAGGCGCAAGTACGCGCGTAAAGTCTGCAAACAGATCGCTGATTCCAAGCACTTCAAAGCGAATGCCCAGATTCGCAGCCAGTTGGCGGCTATCGTCGATCGATCCCGAAGAGGAGTAGGGACTGGGCATTCCGATGCCCAGCACGTTTTCAGCACCCAGCGCATCCCTGGCAATGGCCGCAACCAGCGCTGAGTCGATTCCGCCGCTCAGCCCGACGAGAACTTTCTTAAAGCCGCATTTGCGCACATAGTCGCGCGTGCCCAGCACCAGAGCGCGGTACGCAGCCTCGGTGTCGTCGTCAGCGGCGGGAGAGATCGCCTGTGACTCAAATGGATCGAGAACCACCAGGTCTTCTTCGAACGACGCGCACTGCGCAATCATCTCGCCGCGCGCATTCAGAGCGAATGAGGAGCCGTCGAAGATCAGGCTATCGTTGCCGCCGACCTGATTCGACATCAGCACAGGCACGCCGTCACGCCGGGCGATTGCAGCCAGCATCTCCCGACGAACGGCGCGTTTTCCATGCCAGAAAGGCGAAGACGACAGGTTGATATGCACGTCGGGATTCTGCCGCATCAGCTCTTCCATGGGATCGATGGAATAGAGACGGCGCGGCCAGAAATTCTTGTCGTTCCAGGCGTCCTCGCAGATGGTGATCGCCAGCCGGACACCTTCAAGCTCAAAAACCCGCTGCGATTGCGCGGCGTCAAAGTAGCGCTGTTCGTCGAACACGTCGTAAAAGGGCAGCAGGCGTTTCTGTTGCTCCAGTAGCAGCTTGCCACTGTCCATGAGCACCGCCGCATTCACAGCAGGCTTGCCGCTGTCGCCCGTCGCGGGGAGCGCCACACCCGCCAATACCGCTGTCTTCAAGCCGCTGGTGGCTGCAGCAAGCTCGTCGACGGCCGAACGGCAACGCGCAAGAAAGCTTGGTTTCTCAAGAAAGTCGGCTGGAGGGTAACCGCAGATAGCCAGTTCAGAAAACACCGTAAGCCGCGCACCGAGGAATTCCGCGCGCCGGCTGGCAGCAATAATCTTTTCAAGATTTCCGGTAAAATCCCCGACCGTCGGATCGATCTGGGCAATCGCGATCTTCACATTCTTAGTTTACAGCCACATACAACCGAGTCGGAGGTGGACAGAAGGGGTTCCTGTCCTCGTTCTCAATGCTGAGTTCAGGAGCCGGTTCCTAAAAAGACCACTCCAATGGTGCGCACAATGATTTTGAAGTCGAGCCAGATGCTCCAGTTGTCAATGTAGTTCACGTCCATCGAAGCGTAGCTGGCAAATGAAGGGTGCTGGCGTCCCTGCACCTGCCACAGATCGGTAACGCCCGGCATGACATCGAGCATGCGCAGATGGCTCAGCTTGTATTCCCTCACTTCGCTGGCAAAGGGGGGGGACGCGGTCCCACAATACTCATATCGCCCTTGAGCACGTTGAAGAACTGCGGCATCTCGTCCAGAGAATACTTGCGAAGGAATCGGCCAAGACTGGTGATGCGCGGATCATTTGAGATCTTGAACAACACGCCGTCGCGCTCATTCAAATGTTCCACTTCGGCACGGTGGATGTCGGCATCCCGCACCGTGGTGCGGAACTTGATGCAACGGAATGCGCGGCCCTTCTTGCCAATGCGGTCCGAACGGTAAAACGCCGGCCCTGGCGAATCAAGCCTGACGGCGACTGCAATGAACAGCAACAACGGCGAAAACGCCAGCAGGAACAGGGTTGAAAACAGCATATCGAAGCCGCGCTTGAAGATGAGTCTGAGTTTGGGAACGTGTCCACGGTGCAGAGGGATGGTTGGAAACTGCCCAACGTACTCGATAGGGCTGTTCCATGCCAGCCCGCCGTTCATCTCAGGAATAATGCGTATGTCGATCCCGTACTCGTGGGCATGTTCAAGTGCGCTCTGCATCATGCCGTTCTCGCACTGCGAGGTGAAGGAGATTTCGTCGACAAATTGCGACCGCGCGCTGAAACAAGGTCTCGAATGTGGCTACAACATCGGTCTTCGCGTTCGGGTTGGAAGTGCCTTGATTGCAGGTCTCAACAAATCCCTTGAACGTGTAACCCAGATGCCGGATGCTCTCCAGATGATGACGAAGTGCATGAGCCTCCGGCCCGGTACCAACAATCAGCACGTTGCGGGTGCCAACACCGCGGTCGTACCGGTGGTAAAGGAACAACCGGTAGAGCAGCCTGCAGATGCCCAAGACCACCGTTACCAGCCCGAGAGTGATCAGCACCACGCTGCGGGGCGCCATAATTGCTTTGACCAGGTAGAGTGTTCCAGTATGGATCAGGCCCGCGGTAATGCACGCCTGCAGGCTGAGCCTTTGTTCGTTCAATATGATTGAAATCCGCTCTGGCGCGTAAAGATTTAGGCGCTTGCTTGTTAAAACCAGCGAGGCGGTAAAGACAGCCATCAACGCCTAAAGGCTCCACATGGGAACTTGCCAGAAAAGGGTACCTTCCCAAAGACGCTCTGCGAAATCAATCAACCCTATTTTTAACTCGTACATGGTGGCCGCGGCGGCCGCTGCCATAAACGTCACCACGTCGAGCGCCATCCAGAATTTTGCTTTGCCTCGCATGACACGCGCGGGCTCAGCCGCAAACTGCGTCTCTCATTCAAGCGAGGATACTGAGGCAGAAAGTCTTTGCTAGGATTCTGAAGTTGCCATATGTTTCCACAAACCCAGGAAATCCGAATGGGCCGGTTAGAACTAGCGTTTCGCTCGTGCCGCCGGTCCTCAATGCAACAAAAGTAGTGCAGTTCACTTCGAGGTTGTATGCTCTTGGCGCCTTAGTTCACAGAACGGTGCTCCGGATACACCTTCAGCCAGCACGTCCACAAAACCGGTTCCCCGGTATTGCCTGGCGCAACTCGTGAATCCCTACTGGCGCATCCTGTATTTACAAACCAAATGCGGCAGAAAGCTCAAACGTTCTAAGGATGATTGCGAATCATGCAAACCACACATTTCAAATAAGGGTTACGCTGCGTGGTGATTTCTCAAAGTTAACTCATGATAACAAGCAATCGCTCATAATCTGCGCATATGCGGAGAAGGGCATCAGCTTCTGCAACGCAGGGTCAAAATGTTCAGCTCTTAATATTTCGAATCCCACAAACCGCCGGAGACGCAATAGCTATCAACTACAATTTAAGTAACCTATAACTCAACCCGTAGGTGATAAAGGTAACTCATAGGCATCCAGGATTAAAAACTGCTGGACATTGGGATCCTCCGAGTTGAGGAACCCTTGCAGCGGCCCAAAGTAGGCTGCCCGCCCCTGATGGAGAAACAGGACTGTATCCGCTAGCCGTTCTGCGAACCGCATGTCGTGTGTCACCACGATGCTGGTAAAGCCAAGCTGGCTCTTAAGCCTTTGGATAAGATTCCCAAGCCTTTTGGCAATGAGCGGATCCACCATGGTGGTGGGCTCGTCGTACAGCACTACGTCAGGTTGTGCCGCCAACGCGCGTGCAATTGCAACGGCGCGCTTGCGGCCCGTTGAAAGGCTTGCAGGCAGACTGAAAACAACATCATCGGCTCCCACCATTTCAATGAGCCGGTCCACAATCTGCTCGATCTGATCCTCGGCCAGGCCTCCACGTTCACGCAGCGGAAACGCGACATTCTCCCGCACGTTCATGGAGTCGAATAATGCGCCGTTCTGGAAGACCATCGTAATGCGCTTGCGAACCTCGCGCATGCCCTCTTCGTCGAGCACGGTGATCTCTTCGCCTTCCACCTTTATCGAGCCCGAGTCCGGCCGAAGGAATCCCATCAACAAGCGCAGGGTCACTGATTTGCCGACACCGCTGCGTCCAAGGATGCAAAGGGTTTGGCCACGATCGACTCTGAAGCTGACATCTTCCAGAATCGGCCGGTCGCCAAAAGCAATGCTCACATGATCGAACTCGATCATCGGACCACGAACGGTCTCCAGTTGCTTTTCTACAGCATCGGTCAATTCCTGCGGCAGCAACTCGTCCTGTGGCAGCTGGCCACCAAGATCCGAGTTTGAGAACGTATCGGGCATCGCAATAGATTCAGCTTACGCGAAAAGACACTAAAGCGCGCTCCGGCCGCGCTTGAGGTGCTGTGCACGCTGCAAATCCATGGCTGAATTGATGTTGAAGAACCAGTGCGCCAAAGTCAGTCCATCAGGGTGCTTCAGGTGCCCTGTCTGAACCAGGAGTTCCGCATCAACGACGTGAACGCGTTTCCCTTGCGCACTTGCAGCAGCATGGAAGGCGGCAAAGCAGCCGCCACGGCCCGCCTCAAGTTCGGTCTGGATTGAAGGCAGCACGGACCGGTTCAACACTGCGGGAAATGTCTGCACAAATCCGCCTGCCGAAGGCAGCGTTACGATGTAGCCGGTGGTCCTCGCATCTTCCAGTATCTTGACAATTAGTTCCGGCGGAAGCAGTGGCAGGTCGACAGGAATGAAGACGAACCATGTTACTGAAGTTACCTGCATGGCTCCACAGATGCCCCCAAGAGGCCCACGGGGAGAACCAAGATCGTCAATAACCGGCGCACGATCTGAAAGGTCCGGCCGCGCTCCCGCAATCGCAACGGGGAGCCCCGCATTTCGTAAAAGGGCAAGGGCGTGATCTATTAGAGGACGTCCTTCGAATTCAACTATGGCCTTGTCCATACCCATGCGCGAGGATCGTCCTCCGGCGAGGACGATCCCCACGGCATCTTCCAGATGGGTGTTCAGACGCCGGCCTCTTCGAGGAACCGAATCAGCGAGACGATTCCGAGTTCGAAATTCCTGATGTGGAATTTTTCGTTCGGCGCGTGCAAGTTGTCATCGGGCAGACCAAAGCCCATCATCACGCTCGGAAGTCCGAGGTGCCGATCGAAGTCGCCTACGATCGGAATGGAGCCGCCGGAGCGGATAAACACCGTGTCCTTACTCCACACTTCATGCAGAGCGCGCATGGCCGCCTGAACGTACTTGTTGTTCACGGGAATGAGGCATGGATCGCCGGAGTGAATCAACCGCACATCCACGTCAACTTCTTTGGGTGCGATCTTCTCAACGTAGCTCTTGTAAAGCTCGAAGGTTTTCGCTGGTGTCATGCCGGGCACCAGGCGCATCGAGACTTTGGCGGTTGCCTTGGCAGGAATCACGGTCTTTGCGCCGGCGCCCGTAAAGCCGCCCGGAATGCCGTGAATATCAAGCGTCGGCCGCGCCCATGTCCGCTCCATTACGCTGTAGCCGGGTTCGCCCACTAATTGCTTCGAACCCACTTCATCGACACGATATTTCTCTTCATCGAAAGGCAGGCTCTTCCACGCGGCCAGTTCCTCGGCGCTTGGCGGAATCACATCATCGTAAAAGCCGGGAATGAGAATGTGGCCGTTCTCGTCCTTGAGCTTGGCGAGAATCTGCACCAGCGAAGTAAAGGCGTTGGGCGCCGCACCGCCGTACATGCCGGAGTGCAGATCGGTCCGCGAGCTCTTGACTTCAAGCTCGGTGTAGATCATGCCACGCAGGCCAACGCAGAGAGTCGGCAGCCCCGGCGCGAACAGCTCGGTATCGGAGACGAGGGCGAAGTCGGCCTTCAGCTCCGGCGGTTTTGAGGCAACAAGGTTGGCAATTCCCTCTCCGCCGACCTCTTCTTCACCTTCAAGCACCACGCGGACATTCAACGGCAGCTTGCCGTTGGCAGCCATCAGCGATTCCAGTGCTTTTACCTGAGCCACTACCTGTCCTTTGTCATCAACAGCGCCACGCGCATAGATGTTGCCGTTGCGGACGGTCGGCTCGAATGGAGGCGAAAGCCACTCATCGAGAGGATCGGGCGGCTGAACATCATAGTGCCCGTAGACCAATACCGTCGGCTTACCCTCGGCATGCAGCCAGTCGGCGTACACCAGCGGATGCCCTTCGGTTTCGATGAGGTGCACGTTATCCATGCCGATGCGCTTCAGTTCGTCGGCCAATGTCTGCGCGGCCTTGCGGCAGTCTTCAGCATGTTCCGGCAGAGTGGAGATGGAGGGTATTCGTAAAAGGGATTTAAGCTCCTCAAGAAAGCGGGGATAATTCTGGCGTGCAAAATCTACCGCCATCGAAGACATAACGTACTCCTTTCAATTGCAGACAAAAATATATATCTAATTGCAGTGGAGCATCCCACAGCTGGAGATAGCGACCGGAGGGGAACGCGCAACCCGCGAGAGCCGTTACTAATAGCGGGCCAGACTCGGATCGACTTCGCGCGACCATGCGTCAATGCCACCGCGCACGGATTGTGCATGTTCGAAGCCTTGATTGCGCATCCAAACAGTCACGTTCATTGAACGCACGCCATGATGGCAGAGCACCAGCAACCGCTCGTTGGGATCGAGTTCAGCGTTAGCTCGTGATGCCACTTCACCCATCGGCATCAGTAGGCTACCTTCGATACTTGTCTTGGCATACTCCCATGGCTCACGAACATCCACAAGTCTGGCCTGTCTCCCCTTAAGCAGTTCAGCGGCTTCAGGCGCAGTTAACTCTAGACTCAAAATAGTTTCCATATCAAATTTCCTCGCGTGCAGCGGATCGAGCCGCCCGCTGCACGAATTTCTACATCATTTTTACTTCGATGCGGCCGGTTCCAGCCCGCGGTCAATGAGCATCGCTTTCGAGTTCGGCTCTCTACCCATCCATGCTGCATAGGCCTTGCCGAGATCCTCTGTGTTGCCGATGGACAGGATCATCTTTCTAAAGCGATCGCCGTTGGCGCGCGTCAGCCCACCATGTTCCTCAAACCACTGGTATGCATCGTCGTCCAGCATTTCGCACCACAGATAGGCGTAGTAACCTGCGCCATACCCATTGCCCCATATGTGCATGAAGTAGCTTGACCTGTAGCGCGGCGGCACGGTACTCAGCGCCATGTGGACCTTCTCAAGCGCTGCTTTCTCGAACTTGTCCGGATCCTGCAACGGAGCGCTGGCGGACAGAGTGTGCCACTGCATATCGAGCTGCGCTGCTTCCAGCAGTTCGGTCAGCATGTAACCTTGGTTGAAGGTCTGTGACTTCTTGATCTTGGCCACCAGTTCGGCGGGCATGGGCTTGCCGGTCTTGTAGTGTTTTGCGTAGTGCGCAAACACTTCAGGATTCAGAGCCCAATGTTCGTTGAACTGCGAGGGAAACTCGACGAAGTCGCGCGGTACCGACGTTCCTGACAGGCTTGGATACTCAGAGTCGGCAAACATGCCATGAAGCGCGTGACCGAACTCATGGAACATGGTGGTGACATCGTCGTAGCTCAACAGCGCCGGCTCACCGGGTGCGGGCTTGGCGAAGTTGGCCACGTTGTATACGACGGGCAGCGTGCCCAGCAACTTCGACTGGCCAACAAAGTTGCTCATCCATGCGCCGCCATTCTTGCTGTCGCGCTTGAAATAGTCGCAATACCAGAGGGCGAGCGGCTTTCCGTTTGAGTCGAAAACTTCGTACACCTGGACGTCGGGGTTGTAGACGGGAATATCTGTCCGCTGCTTGAATGAGATTCCGTACAGCTTTTCCGCGGCGTAGAAGACGCCGTTGTGCAGCACGTTGTTCAACTCGAAATAAGGCTTGATCTCGGAGTTATCCAGATCGTACTTTGCCTTGCGTACCTGTTCCGCGTAGAAGTTCCAGTCCCACGGCTCAAGCTTGAAACCGCCGTTTTGCTTGTCGATCAGATCCTGGATCTCTTTGCCCTCACCCTCGGCCTTGGCAACCGACGCCGCAACCAGCGCGTTCATGAACTTTTCGGCTGCTTGTGGGGTTTTGGCCATCTGGTCGGTCAGCTTCCAGGCCGCGTAGTTGGGAAAGCCGAGGAGTTTTGCTTTCTCCGCACGCAACTGGGCCAGCCTCGCGATGGTGGCTCTGGTGTCATTTGCGTCGCCGCGTTCGGCGCGGTTCCATGAGTCCTCAAAGAACGCATGCCTTGTGTCGCGACTGATGAGCAACTGGAGATCGGGCTGTTGCGTGGTGTTCTGCAGCGAAATCACATAACCTTGCATATCACGAGCCTTAGCTGCATCGGCGGCCGCCGTGATTTGCGCATCGCTCAGACCGGCCAGGGCGTTCTTATCCGTGGTCGTATACGCACCGGCCTTGGTGGCTGCAAGCAGCTTGGAGATAAACGCCGTGGTCAGGTTCGCTTCTTCCTCATTGAGCTTCTTCAGCTTTTCCTTGTCAGGATCTGAAAGCCGCGCACCGGCGCGCACAAACTGCTGATAGTCGTACTCCACCAGTCGCAGCGATTCCGGATCGAGCCTGAGCGAGTGGCGCTCGTTGTAGATCTTCTCTACGCGCGCGAATAGCTTCGGGTTGAGCAGAATTGCGTCCTGCATAGCGGCGAGCTTGGGAGCAATCTCATCCTGCGTCTTTTGCAGCGTGGGATTCATATCCGCACCCGACACGCCGTCGAACGCAGACATGGCGCGATCGACCAGACGCCCGCTCTTCTCCATGGCCACGAACGTATTTTCAAAGGTGGGCGGCTCTGAGTTGTTGGCAATGGCCTGGTTCTCGGCAATGTTCTGCTCAATGCCTGCCTCGATTGCGGGCAGATAGTCTGTGTCTTTGATTTTGTCGAAGGGTGGAGCGTGAAAAGGCAGCATGCTGGGCGCATAGAAGGGGTTCGATGGACCAAATACGGCCTGTGCTCCCGCAGTGCCCGAGGAAACGGCCACTGCGCCCGCGGTAATCAACGTTGAAATTTGCGACAAGAGAGTCCTCGTCCGGAAAGAGTGAATTTTATTCATAAGTGCACCTGCTCCAATAATCGCCGATACATTGTAGCGAAGTCCAAGTATCCGCGTCGGTGCGCCGGGCCGGGCCGTTTAATCTTGAATGGATGCCCCCAATCCTCAATGCACAATCTGTAACCAAGCAATTTGGCGCAACCCCATTATTTCAAAACATCTCACTCACGGTTGAGGATGGGGACCGCATTGGTCTTATCGGTCCCAACGGAGCCGGGAAATCTACATTGCTTGCACTGCTGGCCGGCCAGGTAGAGCCGGATTCGGGCGAGGTGGCGGTCCGCAAGCGGGCCCGCGCTGCCTATGTGCCGCAGGATTCGCGCTTTGCCGCGAGCCGTAGCATCCGTCAGGTTCTGGAATATGCCCTTGAGGCCGCGCATGTGATTGAGGCCGAACGTGAAGGCCGCCTGCGCGAACTGGCAGGCCGTACCGGCTTTGAAGATTTGAATGCAGCCGCTGCGACACTCTCCGGCGGCTGGAGGAAGCGACTCGCAATTATCGAATCGCTCATCGGTGCGCCGGATGTGCTGCTGCTTGACGAGCCAACCAATCATCTTGATCTGGCCGGTATTGAATGGCTGGAAGAACTGGTGGCAAATGCGCAATTTGCCATCGTAACTGTGAGCCACGATCGGTATTTTCT
The DNA here is from genome assembly GCA_963832645.1 of uncultured Acidobacteriaceae bacterium. Taxonomy (GTDB): domain Bacteria; phylum Acidobacteriota; class Terriglobia; order Terriglobales; family Acidobacteriaceae; genus Telmatobacter. The sequence continues at coordinate 439,204 of CAWHUU010000009.1, read as the reverse complement.
CGAAAACACTTCGACGCAGGTAATTGAACTAAATCGAGTGTTTGCCGAAGGGCTGTTGCGCGTGCGCGGCAACTTCAGCAGGTTCCTTGAAGAGAAGCAGGCCTATCTCGAGTCGCAAAGCAGGCAGCAGGAAAGCTTGCGTAACCGTGTCCGCAATGAGATTGAGTGGTTGCGGCGCGGACCGAAAGCGCGCACGACGAAATCGAAAGCCCGCATCGACACTGCCAACGCCATGATCGGCAAGCTGGCTGCGATGGATGCACGAACCGGCATAAATGTTGCCGGCATCGACTTTGACGCGACCGACCGCAAGACAAAGCGCCTGGTTGAATTCGAGGACGTGGCCTGCGCGATGCCCGGTGGTGAAGCGCCGGAAGCGAGCGATGTGCCTCGCCTGCTGTTTGAAGGTTTGAACTTTACGCTGACTGCAGGCATGAAAGTGGGCCTTGTGGGCCCCAACGGCAGCGGCAAGACCACGCTGCTGCGGCTGTTGCGCGGAGAGATTGAGCCTGCACAAGGCTCCATTCGTCGCGCCGATGCGCTTCGCCTTGTTTATTTGAGCCAGATGCGCGAGCTCGACGAGAGCCTGACTTTGCGCCGCGCACTTGCGCCTGAAGGCGACAGCATCAACTACCAGGGCCGGACAATTCACGTTGCCAGTTGGGCGTCACGCTTCCTGTTCACCGGCGAGCAGCTCAATCAGCCGGTACGCAATCTCTCAGGCGGCGAGAGGGCCCGGGTGCTGATTGCCAAGCTAATGCTTGAGCCCGCCGACGTTCTGATGCTCGACGAGCCAACCAACGATCTGGATTTGGCGACACTCGAGATCCTTGAAGACAACCTGCTGGAGTTCCCCGGCGCGCTGGTGCTGGTAACGCACGACCGCTACATGCTGAACCGCGTGTCTACGATTGTTCTTGGGCTGGACGGGCGCGGGGACATTGGCCGGTTTGCCGATTATGCGCAGTGGGAAGACTGGCTGACCGAGCAAAAAGCAGATTACGAAGGGACAAGGTTACAAGGGGACAGAGATGGGCGGGAAGCGTCCGCTTCCGTCATACGAAGCAACACCGCTGGCACCGCCAGAAAGAAGCTCTCCTATCTTGAAGCGCGCGAGTTTGCTGGGATCGAGGACAGGGTTGCCGTATCGGATGAACGTCTTGCTGCGGCACGCGCTCGCGTGGAAGATCCCGCTATCGCAACCGATGCGGCTGCGCTGGAGATGGCGCTGACCGAGCTTGACGCTGCAAAGCTGGAGAATGACACCATTTACGCCAGATGGGCCGAACTCACGGAAAAAGCCGGCGATTCAGTCCAAGGTGCATAGAATAGATTTAGTTGATCCCCGGGCTCCCAAGATACCTATGCAAAACGCTCTGAAAGTCCTCATCGCTGAAGACGAACCGAATGCACTCATGGGCCTTGCCGAGCTCATCTCCGGCTGGGGCTATCGTACTGAAACTGCGCGAGATGGGGTTGAGGCGTTTGAAAAGGTTCAGGCCTTTGATCCGGCGATCGTGGTCACCGATCTGAAGATGCCCCGTCTGGATGGTATTGGGCTGCTGACCAAGCTGGCCGAAGAGGGCAACGGCCTGAACGCCAACCTGGCAGTGATCGTCCTGACCGCTATGGGGTCTATCCAACTTGCCGTTGAGGCGATGAAACTTGGCGCCTACGACTTTTTGCAGAAGCCGGTGGACGCCACACGGTTGCGCAACATCCTTGCCAACGCCGCGCGCCAGCGCGAAACGCAAATTGAGCTTGAAGTTGCACGACGCCGTCTGCGCGAGAGTGGCGTGCTCGGTTCCATGGTGGGCAGTTCCAAGGCAATGCGCGAGATCTTCGGCCTGATTGAGCAGATTGCGCCGTCGAATGTGCACGTGCTGATTACCGGCGAAAGCGGCACCGGCAAGGAACTTGTTGCCCGGACACTACATGAGCTGAGTCCGCGCAAAGCCAAGCCGTTTGTCGGAGTCAATTGCGCGGCTATTCCTGAGACGCTCATCGAGAGCGAAATCTTTGGCCACGAAAAGGGCGCGTTCACCGGCGCAGTGGAACGCCGCGCTGGCTGCTTTGAGTTAGCTGGAGGCGGCAGCCTGTTGCTGGATGAAATAGGTGAAATGCCCCAGGCCACTCAAGCCAAACTGTTGCGCGTGCTTGAGGAACGCAAACTGCGTCGGCTTGGCGCGCGCACCGAGCAGGATATCGACGTTCGTGTTTTGGCCGCCACCAACCGGGATCCAAGCACTGCGGTTGCGGAAGGCCATCTGCGCGCCGATTTGTTCTATCGGCTGAACGTCTTTAACATTCATATGCCGCCCTTGCGCGATCACATGGAGGACCTGCCCATTATGGTCGAGTCCATCCTCACGCAGATGAACGAAAAGCACAATCGGCGAGTTTCAGGGGTTGCGCAATCGATGATCGATCGCATGATGTCCTACAACTGGCCGGGCAATGTGCGCGAGCTGCGGAACACCATTGAGCGCGCTGTCATTCTCTGCCCTGATGGCGCACCGCTTGATGTGGGACATTTGGCGCCCGGCTTTGCGCGGCTGCAAGCGGGAACGCCACAGACCTCCGACGAAAGCATGATTCCGGTGCACGTTGGCACCACCGTGGATGAGGCCGAACGGATGCTCATTCAGCGCACGCTTGAAGCGACGGGACAAAACAAAACGCGCGCGGCGGAGATTCTTGGAGTGAGCCTGAAGACACTCCATAACAAGCTCAAGGAGTACAGCCGCAAGCGGCAGGAACTTACCGCTGATTAATTCATGCGTCTGAAGACCAAACTCGTACTGGCCATCACGGCTCTGGTATTCATCATTGCCGCCGCGGAATCGCTCATCTATGCGAGCCAGATGCTGAATGCTGCCGTGAAGCAGTCGTACGACACGAACCTGATGGTGGCCGAGCAGATCAGGTTTGCACTTCAGCACGCCCTTGAAGCGGGACTGCGCGATCAGACTGTCAATCCGAACGACCCGAGCGAACTGCGCGCGCTCATGATTAAGGCTGTGCGCAGCAGTGACGAACTGCAGTCGGTTGTCCGCTCAGTCAACCTTTATTCGCTTACCGTCTACGACATCAACATCGGAGACAGTCACAACATCACGCTGTTAAGCACGACGCCTGAAAACGAGGAAAAGCCGCTCCCCATCCGGCCAGACTTCCAGCAACTGCTGAATACCAGCCCGCTGCAGCTGATCCCCAAGGTCTTTGGACCGCCCAGGGTTTACGACGTGGTTGTTCCGCTCGACAACAACGGCAAACCGTTTGCGAGCGTTCACGTCGGCATCCGCACCACGCTGCTGGCAGCCTTTTACGCACCGTGGCGAGCCGAGGCGCTTTCGCTCATGGGAGCTGCCCTCATCACGGCTCTGGTTGCCGCGTTCCTTCTGAGCAACATTGCGCTGGAACCGATGGAGAAGATCAGCCGGCGTCTCGACTACTGGACTGCGGCTGCGGCCTCGTCCGATGGCGAGGCGGCCTCGCCTGCTGCAATAGCCAAGTCACGAACTAGTCAGGACACCGCACAATTGGTGTCCACGAAAATCGAACGCATTGGCCAGCGCATGCGCAATGTGGAGGAGGTCTTCTCCGCATTGAAGGAGAACCTCGATCAGATTCTCGGTAACCTGCAGGACGGCATCCTGCTGTTCACTGCCGATGGCCGAGCCGTGCTGGTTTCTGAAGCGGCGCGACGCCTGCTTGAAATCCCAAGCGAATCCATTCTGGGCCTTCAGGCGCAAGACATCTTCAACCCCACCACTTTGCTGGGCCGTATTCTAGGCGAGGCATACGACGCCGGCGCCACGCTGGTGAACGAAGAGGTACGAACCGAGTCAGGACGCCGCATCCAGGCTTCGCTGGAGTTTATTCATGACGAAACTACCCGGCAGGGTTTGGGCGCGCTGGTCACGCTGCACGACCTTGAAACCGCCGAAGCCATTGAGTCGGAACTCGAGCTGTCGCGGCGCATGGCCGCTATCGGCCGCCTTACCTCCGGCGTAGGTCATGAAGTAAAGAATCCGATCAACGCCATCGTTGTGCATCTAGAACTGCTCAAGAACAAACTTGGCGACACCAGCGGTCCGGCGATGCGGCATCTTGAGGTCATCGATACTGAAATTCATCGCCTGGACCGCGTGGTTCAAATGCTGGTCGATTTCTCGCGGCCGGTAGAACTCGATTTGCGCGAGCAGGATCTGCGAACCATTGTGGGAGACGTACTGACACTCGCGTCGGCTGAACTGCCCACGCGCAATGTAAAGCTTGTCTCGGTAATGCCCTCGACGCCGTTGATTGCCAACGTGGATGCCGATCTTCTCAAGCAGGCCGTTCTCAATGTGATCCAAAACGGTGCACAGGCCATGCCGGAAGGTGGAAAGCTTGAAGTTGTCCTGGAAGAGGACAGAAAATCGGCGGTCCTGCGCATCTCCGACGAGGGAACGGGAATTGCTGAAGAAATCCGCGAAAAGATCTTCGACCTTTATTTCACAACCAAATCCGGCGGCAGCGGTATCGGTTTAGCCATGACGTACCGTATTGTCCAGTTACATCATGGCAGCATCGACGTACAATCAAGAGCAGAACGTGGCACGGAGTTCCGTTTGCGGATTCCGCTCTCAGCCACTGACTGGGGACGCCGGCATCTTCAACCGGCGCATGTTGAAATCGAGAAAGGGTTTGCAGGATGAGGATGCCTGCCAAGATTGCTGCGTTCGTACTGCCTTGGTTGCTCACCGGGTGCTGGTTCCATCGGAACCATAAGACTCCTCCGCCTCCACTTGCGCCACCAATCGATGTCAACACCAGTGGGCTATCTCCCACGCAGCCTCCACCGCCCGAGGTTGCGATTCCAACCAGGCCGCTGGTTTATGAGAACCAGTTGCCGTACGAGTCCGTAAAGCAGCCACCAAGGCGGAGAACCAGACCCGCGACACCATCGACCCCTGCGGATGCTGAGCAGACTCCCAGCGAGCAAGTTGCGGTTAATGCCATTGGACAGCTTTCAACCGGCGACCCGGCCGGCGCACGTTACCAGACCGAGAGATCGCTTAATGACCTGGAACGCGGCCTGAATGGGATTACGCGTCCGCTTAGCGATCAGGAGCAGGCCACAGCGTCACATATCCGGGAATTTCTAAAGCAGGCGCGCGAGGCACTCAAGTCCGGCGACGTGGACGGTGCAAGCACCACGGCCTTAAAGATCAAGGTGCTGCTGCAAGAACTGACGCACTAAAAGGCAGGGGACGAGTTTCCAAGTTGACAAGTTTCCAAGTCCAAACATTTACGTGAATGACAGGTTCAAGCACGCGCTAGTTTCGTGTGCACGTAAAATAGTTCACGCGCCAAATCCTCATTGAGCCACTGGTGCCTGCTCCTTTGTGGCCGTCAACTTGTAGACTTGTGGACTCGGAAACTGCCTTACAGCTCTCCCCAGCTCAGCTTGCTGCGCAGCGCTTCAAAGAAGCCGCTTTCGTTCAGGCGCACCAGCTTTACGGTGTTCTGCGACCTGTGGCAACGCAGTTCGTCGCCAAGGCTTAGCTCAACAGCCTGCTGACCATCGACCGTCAGCAATGCCAGATTTGGAATTCCCACCACCCGGACGATCAGACTTGCGTCGCCGCGAACGACGATAGGCCGCAGCGTCAGCAGATGAGGGCATATCGGCGTCACGATCATTGCGTCCACGTCAGGAGTAAGAATGGGCCCATTAGCGGCCAGGGTATAGGCCGTCGAACCGGTCGGCGTCGACACAATCACGCCATCGGCGCGAAATTGCGCCACGCTCTTGCCGTCGAGCTCTACCGCGAACTCGCCCATGCGTGCGATGTCACCCTTCGAGACCACGACTTCATTAAGCGCCTCGTAATTCGAGTGCTCTTTCCCGTCACGCCACAGGGAGGCATGCAGCATTGCGCGCTCGTCCATGTCATGACAGCCCGCGCACCAGCTCTCCAGCGTTGGATACAGCTCTCCGAGCTTGATTTCCGTCAGAAATCCGAGATAGCCGAGGTTGACGCTTAAAATCGGCGTGCCGGTTGAGGCAAACACGCGGGCCGCGGCCAGCAGTGTTCCATCGCCACCCAGGACAATCACCAGATCGGGCTTTATAGCCTCCATCTCGGTGCGGTCAACTGAAGGCGCTGCGTCGGTGTGCATTGCCCCTTCGCGGTCCAGCACAGGCTCCATGCCGTGCTGGCGCAGCCACGCCACCAGCTCAGGCAGAATCCTGCTCAACTCTTCCTTATGAGGCTTTGAAACGATTGCAACCCGAGCCATGCGATCAAGTGTAATGGATCTGCGTGCGGTGAACGTTGATTAAGTGGACGAGCGAGTCGCTCCGAGATTCAAGCGAACTCCGCTATCCCCGCTGACAGCGCTAGATCCGCTTTTTGGCATACAGCAGGAACTCCTTGTTGCCTTCTGTCCCGGTGATTGGAGAATCCATGGTCTCTACTACTTGCCAGCCCAGGTTATCAACGCACTGCGCCACTTTGGCGATGGCCAGTTGATGCGCCTCCGGGTCCCGAACAATGCCGCCCTTGCCCACATGCTCGCGTCCTGCTTCGAACTGGGGCTTCACCAGCACCACCGCCTCAGTGAGCGCCGGCGCAGCTTCAAATACCGGCTCCAGCAGCAGCGTGGCCGATATGAACGAGACATCCATCACCAGCAGCGTGAGCTCCGGCTCGCCGCCCTTCGCGGCAAGCGCTCCAGCTTCAAGCAGACGCGCGTTGGTGCGCTCCATCAACCGGACGCGGTGGTCGTTCCTGAGTTTCATGGCGATCTGGCCAAAGCCGGTGTCGACGGCAGTCACGTGCGCCGCGCCTTGCTGCAGCAGGCAATCGGTAAATCCGCCTGTTGAAGCGCCGACGTCGAGACAGGCTCTGCCTTCCACCTCGATCTGCCAATGCTCCAGAGCGCCCGCCAGCTTGAACCCGCCACGGCTCACGAACGGCATATCGCCGCCCAGCAACCGCAGCGCAGCATCCCCGGCAACGGCGGTTCCCGGTTTGTCCACTTTCTGTTCGTTCACGAGGACGCGTCCGGCAAGGATATACGCGCGTGCCCGTTCGCGGCTGGGGACAAGTCCTCGCTCAACCAGAAGAAGATCCACGCGCGTCTTCGGACTTGCAGTCATGGGGCCTATTCTCTTCAGTCAGCGCATACAGGCTGGTCGCCTGCGCAAAGCAAACGGGGCAACCCATGCCGGATTGCCCCGCCCTGAATTTCAGCCAATTCTCGCACTTACGGAATGGCCCGGCATGCCTCAAGCGCTGTCTGCGTACCTGAAGGCGTTGGAATGCCCGGAAGATTGCACACTTGGCCATATCCCGGTGTGCGGCTTGTTATGTTTGTATTTCCAGCTGAGCCGTTCTGGCTGGTCGCACGCACGTCTACTACATTGCCCTGGACCAGAATCGTTGTATCCACCAAATCAGTCGCGACCGACAAGACGGTTACGTACGGAGAGTCCGGCGAAGCAACATATACTTTGCCGTACAACGAGTTCTGGGTAGAAACAACCGTCCGCGGATGGCCCAAGACGGTCAGCGTCTTTTCAACCGAGTGACTGGAGAGATTGGCGATGGTAACGGTACTGTCTCCCTGGTTGGCTGTGTAAGCGCGGCTGCCATCGTACAAGACCGTTACGCTGGCTGGGTTCTTACCCACGGGAATGGTGTAGGTGGTGCCAAAGGTAGCGCTGTCGTTGCCGTACTGGTCCAGGCTTACGTCGATCACGCTGATGGTATTGCCGGCATAGTCGGCCACCACCAGTTGGCTCGTAGCCGCGTTGTACTCGGCGTAGACCGGCTCTGCCGTTGTCGGCATGCCCGAGGTTCCATTAGGAGGCGTAATGCTTGTGGCAGCTACGGCCGAGGTGGAAAGCGGCAGCGTAGGATGGCAGGTTACCGTACGTCCCGTATGGTCATCGATAAACGGTGTGCACTGGTTGAGCGCATTGGTGTCGTCGTTGATCACGCTAACCGTATCGCTGCCGCGGTTGATTACAAAGAGGCGCTTGCTATCGCCGCTCGAAATCGCGTAAACCGGGCACTTGCCTACATTTATCGAAGGATCCGTGGAGTAGGACGGGGCTTCGATTGGGGTAACGACGCCCGTGGTCTGCGCGGCAGGCGCTGTATTGCAGGCCATTCCTGTCGAATCTGTGAAGTTCTGGCTCACCACATATTGGCGCGGCCTCCCCAGCGTCGGACTGCCGACAATCGTAACCGGCGTGGGTGGCACTGGAATGACGTACTTGAGCGAGGCGGGTGACAGGGCAAAAACTTCCACATTGTTTCCTGTCAAGTCAGTTGCCCACAAACCCGCGGTCGGACTCATCAGGTTCAGTGGGTTTGACCCCGGACTGAGCGTGGAGTAGGTGACGTTCTTGGCCTGCAGGGAGGTCGAGATCGGAAAATTGGCCAGAGTGCCATCGCTGTTGACCGTGTACCCAGTAGCGCCCCGCTGGTCGATGGAGAAGGTCCTTGGCCCCGGCCCGATAGGCGCAATGGCCATGATCGTGTCACCGGAGTAGTCCAAAATGGTGGCGATGCCCGCCGATGTGGGCGAGGGGGCCGAAACGACCACGGCATAGGATGTGGGCTGCGCAGCCGGACCGCTCGGATTAATTGGCGTCACAACCGGCCTGTAGTTGTTGCCGCATCCTGCCGCGAAGGCAGCTACCGCCAGCGTTGCACCCGCATGAAGCAGACGCACACGCGCCCTGCCTGAATTCATTGGAAAAAGACTCATTCAGATCTTTCCTGCTTACCTTGAGATTGTAAATCAGCCGGTTGGGGCAAAATGAGGCTCCGCCTTTCCGGGCGCCCGGCTGAGGAACCCGCGTGTATGTCCTTTAGACGCATCCCGGTTCGGGCCGGTATCCGGTCGAACCCCTGACGCGGTGAATCACGAGAAACGCGTCCATTTCTACCCTACCGGGACCTCCCCGCCGAGCGCGCAATGCGGCGAGGGCCTTCGCGACGGCACATCTTCCATGATCTCCGTCAAATGGCTGTGGCAGAAGATGGATTATCATGACCGGTCCAGGTTTCCGGACCCTTTTGTGGGAGTGAACCGTTGAACTACCTCAAAACCATCGCTGTCCTCACCTTATTCTTCACTGCCACCGCGCTCTCCGCCAAATCTCCAGAAATGTCCGCGGACCAACACAACGTTCTTGAAGACGCCCGAGCTTATGCACTGCAATACGTAGAGCGATTGCCCGATTTCATCTGTACACAGATCACGCATCGCGATGTCGGAGTACGCAATTTTGCCACAGGCTATGGGGGAGCTGTCTTAACCTCCATCATGCACCAGTCAAGCGACACCATCCAGGAACAGCTCACCTACTCAAAAGGGAAAGAGAGCTACAAGGTTCTCACACTCGATGGCAAAAAAGATCCCGGAGCCGATCACGCAACGCTCGCGGGGGCTATCTCATGGGGCGAATTCGGTTCTATGTTTGCTCAAATCTTCGATCCTGCATCGCACACCACTTTTGAGTGGCATCGGGTGGAGCGGGAACAGGGCCGGGAGCTTTGGGCATTCAATTATCACGTACCCAAAACATCCGGAGCCACCATAATTGACAAACCAACCCAGAGTGCTATCGTCGTCGCCTACTCCGGAAGAATCGTTATCGATCCCGAAACAAAAGACATCGTTGAAATCTCTTCTAATCTTGAAATACCGGCCACCTTTCCAATTCACGACGTCACCCGCAGGATTGTCTACGTCGAAAAGGATATCGGCGGAAAGAAGTATTGCCTGCCCTTGCACGCCGAGATGCACATGGAGGAGGAAAGGAAGATCTTTGACAATCAAATCGACTTTAAGGACTACCACCACTTCATGTCAGAGTCTACGATTCACTTTGGTGAGGAAGTAGCGCACTAATTCTGAGCGTTGGCCGCAACGCCTTCGTCTCATTCCTTCCGGCCATCGTCAAATCAGATATGATGGCGCAGAATCGAGGGACGCAGAGCTGATGGGTACGTTGCCGATGATTATTGCGCTCGCCGTGGAGGCGTTCCCAGTGAAATTCATCAAGGCCGCCACGTTGCTGCTCGTTCTTCTCACCTGCCGCGTATATGGAGATGAGCCGGCGCAACTCTCCGCCGAACAGTCGAAGGTTCTGGAGTCGGCCCGTGCATCGGCGCTCCAATACAGGCGGGAACTGCCTGACTTTATCTGCACCCAGATTACCAACCGGTACACTGCCTCAAAAAGTATGGGCGCTTTGGCCGCCGGAATTGCTGCCAGGAATCCCACCGCGGTACCGGGAGGCCCTGACAGCTTCAGTGACGTCATCGTGGAGCATCTCACCTACGTTGGCAGGAAGGAGAACTACGAAGTGGTCTCGGTGGATGGCCGCAAGGTGAAAGATCTGACGCACATGGATATTCAGGGAGGCGTGATTACCGGCGGCGAATTCGGCAGTGTCTTGGCGCAGATCTTCGAGCCTTCTTCCCAGGCTTCATTCACCTGGGAGCGCGAAGCGGACCTGCACGGCCGGCACGTCTACGTGTACGGATATCGCGTGCCCAAGAGGGCCGGTACTACCGTTGCAGATGCCAAGACCCATAACGTGACTGTGGTCCCCTTTTCCGGCGAGGTCTCCATCGATCCTAAGACTCTCAAGGTGCTCGAAATTACGTCCAGGCACGATATGCCGCCAGGGTTCCCTATCCAGTTGATTGAGCGAAAGATCGAGTATGCGCCCCAGGAGATTGCCGGCCAGACTTACAGCCTGCCTTCACGCTCTGAAATTCACATGGAAGACGGCGGGCGCATCTACGACAACAAGATCGAATTCAAGAACTATCACCACTTCACGTCGGAATCGACGATCCGCTCGGTTGAAGTGGAGCCGGAGCAGACGATTCCGCCGCGCTAAGTGGAGTAAGCGCCAAATTCTAAAATTCGCTATCATGCTTGCGAGTTGTCAGAACGTCGCCAGGAGGCAGATACTTTGAGCCGCATACAATTCGCCGTCGGCTTTCTGGCACTTGTGGCGTACACCGGATATGCCGCCGAGCCCGCGCAACTCACGACCGATCAAACCAAAGTCATTGAATCTGCGCGCGCTTATTCGATGAAGTACGCGCACGAACTGCCGGACTTTATCTGCACGCAGATTACGCACCGGTCATCGATGAAGAACATGGACGCGAATGCCGGCGCGGGAATCTCCGGCCGCTCGCCTATCGCTGCAATGGCTAACCGAATGAGCTTTCATAGCGACTCATTTGAAGAGCAGCTCACGTACGTTGGCGGCAAGGAAAACTACGAAGTTCTCACCCTGAATGGCAAGAAGGTAAAAGGCTTGGATCCGTTGAAGATCGGAGGTGCCACCTCAGAGGGCGAGTTCGGTAGCCTGCTCATCGAATTATTCGATCCGGGATCGCACACAACGTTTTCATGGGGCCACGAAACCCATGTGCACGGCCGGCGCGCCTGGTTATACAACTTCGAAGTGCCCAAGGAAGCCGGCACCTACGCCGTCGCCAGTGACAGCAACAAGACAGCCCTGGTCCCGCTCTCGGGCGAGGTTTACATCGCCCCAGAGACAGGTGAAGTGCTGCTGATTTCATCCGTACTCGACCTGCCACCCGACTTCCCCATTCGGATCGCGCGACGCAGCGTTGAGTATGCACCGCAGGAGATTGCGGGCAAGAATTACCTTCTTCCCACCCGCTCGCTGGTGCACATGGAAGACAGCAAACAGGTCTACGACAACAAAATCGATTTCAAGAATTACCACCGATTCGCGAGCGAGTCCACAATCCACTTCGACAGCGACGACAAACAGTAATAAACAAACGCGGGGAACGCATCAACGCTCGCCCTTAGTGCTTTACCCAGCCATGCATTCCCGCTTCAAAGCTGCGCCGGTCCACGCGCGGCAGCTCGCGCGCTACCTTGTCTGGCATCAGCGAATAATGCCTCGCATCCACCAGCAGATCGGTAACGCACCAAACGTCCTCTTCCGAGGTCATCCAATGCATGCCGTCGAGGCGCGACAGATTGATTGGCGCGGAGTAGTTACGCAAAGTGCGCTCGCCGCGTAAGTTGTAGTAGTGCTCGACATAGCTCAGCGCAAGCTCTCGCAAGGTGCGATAGATAGGCGCGCGGAAACGCAGTCCTGCAAAGTTCGACTTGGCGATTGCGCCCCACAGTCCGCGCACCTTGTAGATGGCAAGCACATGGTCGTCATCATGCACCGCTTCAAGATCCATCAACAAGGGTGGGTTACCGTTCACACGCAGCGCGGCCGCAGCCAGCAGTGCCCCCTCAAGGCAGTGCCCCTTGCGCTCGCGCAGCACGCGCTTTGGCGACCACGCTGTATCGGCGTATTGATAGGTCAGCCCATCAATGAACTTCTGGATGCGCGGCGGGGTATTCAAGGCGCGCAATGTGCGAATGTCTTCAGACGACAGGCCCCAGGTTTCAGTCCCGCGCCGCCGCAACTTGCTTGGAGTTGCTTTCCGTGATTTCAGGGTCAATCGCTCTCACGCTCCCAGGATGATTGCGGCGATTATACAAAAGCAAAACCCTGCAGCCGACATGGGCCGCAGGGCTTTCTTATCCGGGTTAGGCTCAGTTTGCCGGCGCAGGAGGTGGAGGAGGCCCCGATCTGCTGCGGCGCGGATCGTTTGGCGCAAGCTGATACGGCTCCAGCAAAGCTGTGTACTGTTCCAGCATCTTGCGCAACGCGGGCATATCGGGAGGAGCGTTCCGCATCAAAATCACCTTGCGCGACGGCAGATCGTGCATCGCGATCAGTTGCGAGGCCTCAAGCAGGTTTACAGACACTTCTGCAAGGTCCAATCCCGCGTTCCAGTCGGCGTTGGGGTCGGCAAGCCACTTCTTGTTGTTCGCAACAGCTTCAGTAAGATGATTCTCGCGGTCGGGCACATCCTCAACCACATTCGGTCCACGGTTGCGGAACATTCCCAGCAGAGCCGCGGCAATTGAGGGATCGCGCACCGTGCCGTCTGGGTAGAAAACGCCATGCACCGTGCCCCACTGTCCGGTGATCATCAACTCCCAGATGTACCAGCCGACATGGGCATCCATGTGCTCCTGCAGCACCACGTCATAGGGGTTCGCGCGGGCAATGCATCCAATCTCGGAGTTGATCAGCGCTTTGTGTTCTTTGGCTGCATAGGCCTTCGCCTTTGCAATATCGGCGCGAATGTCGGCACGTGTCGTCAGGTAGTTGTGAAATGAAATTACATCTACGGCATCGCCAGTGATTGCGAGGTTATCCGCGTAAGCCATGCCGATAGTCACCGGCGTCACGGGATCGATTTCATGGAACATCTTCGCCATGTATACAGCGTGTTCCATACGCGTCATATTCATGGCAGAAGGGGGCAACTTGCAGCAGTCAGGCTCGTTCTCAACGTCCCACATCTCCAACCCGGGTTCTTTGCCAACTGCAGCAACAAGATCGGTAACAAACGGACGTGCATTGTCCCATTTCGCCTTGTCCATCTCTGTGGCGCGACCGTATTGCATGGTAGGCATTACGCCCATTCCACGCTGATGAGCCGCCCGCACAAAATGCTGCAGATCGTGTTTCAGGGCTTCTTTATCGTGTTCCCATGCCGACATCGGCACAAAGACGCGTATCTGGTTCAATTGCAGCCGCTTGGCATAATCCAAATCGCGCTCGGTCACCGCGGGATTGTAATGGGCCCACATCTGGTCGTGTCCGGCGACTTCGGCAGCCTGATAGTTGAATCCACGAACGCCGCTCAGATCCTTGGGCACACGGCGTTGCGCAGCCATCGGCACAGCAAGAGCGGTAATAAGAACAGCAATGGCAAAGCTTTGAATTTTCACGGCCCCTCCCGGATAGGCTCGTTCCCAGTTTCTCTACGCTGATCACGCTGCACCCGAATCGACGGCCGTAGCGGACAAACTTGAGTTGTACGGAATTAACGAACCATGTTAACGCAAGAGCCTTTCAATCTGGCAAGACCGTTTAGACAGACTCATTCCGCAATCCCAGCAGGTTACGATGAAGCGTGGCCCAAATAGAATTACGCTGGCAATCAAAGTTGATCCTGCTCATCGTGCTGCCCGGTGTAGGTGCGCACGTTCTGCTTGAAGCGCACTGGTGGAGCCAGCAGTCCCCATCAGTCGCCACCTGGACGCTGGGGCTGGCCGCAGTCTTCGGTCTGGTCACATGGAAGGTACGCGCAGCTTTGCCCTGGGCGGCGCTCACCGGCGCGGCTATTCTCGCCAGCCTCATGTTTTCAAGCACCTATTTCCCCTATGAGCCATGGCACACCGCTCTTATCCCCGTGCTAGCCGTCGTTAGTTTGAGCTTTATCACTACCCGGCTGGGACGCCGCAAAAAGGAGCGGCTCGGTACTGCTGAATCGAAGCGGGGCCGCGCACCTTCGCAGGTGACCGCAAATCTGGGCATCGCCGCCATTGCATCGAGTGAATTCTTCCAGTCATGGCTGATTGACGCCCACGGCTTCACCAACACTACTGTCGTCACCATGCCGCTGTTTACGATTGCGCTGGCGGCGCTGGCTGAAGCCGCCGCCGACACAACTTCGTCGGAGTTCGGTCAGGTGTTTGGCGGATCGCCCCGCATGATTACGACTCTGCGCAAAGTTGAAGCCGGCACGGATGGCGCAGTAACTCTGCTGGGAACGCTGATAGGAGTTCTGGCCGCAGCCGCGGTAGCCGCTGCGGGAACCTGGGCGCTGAGCGGCGACCGCACGATGTTCTGGCTAGCTTGCGCGGGCGGCGTCTTTGGCCTGCTGATTGACAGCCTGCTCGGCGCCACATTCGAAAAGGCCGGCTGGCTCAACAACGACGCCGTCAATTTCCTTTCGACCGCCGCCGCCGCAATCCTGGTGATCGTGGTGCTGGCAACAATGAGGCCGCCCGCCCCGGTGCCTCCGCCGCACCTCATCACGCACTGATACAGCCGAATACCCGGCGTGCTTTTCGCTGGTTTGCTGCCTTGCCGTCCCGCTGACTTGCTACCTTAGTGCAGATGCAACCGCCAGGCCGTGTAGCTCAACATTTCGTGGGTAATTCGGTCCATGTTGCTGACGCCGCCCTCTATGGGAACAACCTCGCGCGGTGAGGTCAACACGTTCAGCCCTTCTGCCGAGCAAATCTCATGGATCCGGAACAGGTGCGTTCCGTCGCTCACAATCACCAACCGCCGTAGACCGTTGGCCCGGGCAATCACTGCAATGCGCCTGGCAGACTCCTCCGTATTGCGGCTCCGCGTTTCCGCAATGATCTCCTGCTCCGGCACGCCTTTGCCGATCAGGTATTGCCGACCTACCGAGCCCTCTGAGTAATCGTCACCACCATCGCCGCCCAGCGTGATGATCAGCGGTGCGATTCCGTGCCGGTAAAGGTCATAGGCGTGGTCAAGCCGTGCCCGAAAGACCGGAGAAGGACGCCCGTCGTACTCTGCAGCGCCAAAAACACATATTGCGTCGGATGGAACGGCCTGGTCCACGTCGGAATAGGCTTCGATCTGCGTGTAGACCCAGCGGAACCAGGTGGCAGCACCCACAGTGGCGACAAGAAAAGCCGCCAACAACCCGCGTGCAATCCACTTGCGGGGGTTCGAACTGGATGGGTCGGCCATGGCCACCATCTTAGCTCCCCAGAGCAACGGAAGATGTGACCGCGGCGACGTGGCCCGCCGCAGGCCAAATGACATTGCCGCCGCAACTCCACGACCCGCGATTCACCCGTTCAGGCTCCACGGTGATTGATTTGAGCTTTCTTCGCGGCTAGCGCTGCAGGCACATCACGATCTCATGTGTGGGAATGGCGCCCTCGCGCAGAATCTCCCAGCGGCCGGGCCCCAGGGAAAGATCGATGATGGTAGTTGGTTGCGCTCGGCCCGTGGGACCGCCGTCGATGATCAGCGGGATTCGATCGCCGATCTGGTCGCGGACAGCCGCCGCGTGCGTGCATTCAAGTGCGCCCTGCAGATTCGCCGATGTTGCCGTAATAGGTAGTCCGAACTTTTCCACCACTGCCCGTGCAATCGCCGCATCGGGAATCCTCAGCGCCACGTTGCCGGTGTTGGCCGTAGAGCGCAGCGGCAGTTTTGTGCCAGCCCGGACGATGATGGTCAGAGGCCCAGGCCAGAAGCGGTCTGCCAGCTTGTCGAGCAAGGGATCGGTGTCTCGCGCCAGCTCATAGGCCTGCCCAATATTTGCGATCAGCAGCGAGAGCGGCTTATGTTTCTGCCGCGTTTTGATCTTATAAATCTGTTCAACTGCAAACAGGTTTACCGGGTCAACCGCCAGACCGTAGAAGGTATCGGTCGGCAGAGCGACAACATCTCCCTGCCGCAGGCAGGAGACAATGTAGTCGATCCGGTCCGGTTGAGGTTCATCGGGATGGACGCGCAAGATTTCCGCGGACAATCGGGCCTGCCTTAGTTACCGTATTGGAAGATGCTTTAAAGACGGAAGCTATCACAGCACCAGCCTTGGTGCAAGTCGCGGAGCAGCTACCTGGCATTTGCTCCATCGGCATGCCCGCCAAAGGCAAAACGGCATAGAATCGGCTCAGTACCACTTGGTTCCGTTACTGATGCCTGTTCGCATTGTACAAAGTAAGCAAAACGCCCGCTTGAAGGAGCTGCGCCGGGCACTCTCACTCCCTGACCGCGAAGGGGGCCGCGGATTTGCCGGAATCGAAGGTCCAAACCTGATTGAGGAAGCTCTCAGGGCGGGATTGCACGTTCCCTGCGCGTTTGCCGCTGTTGGCTTTGAGCACCTGCTGGAGGCTTTGCCTCTGCCGCCGGAAACCGAAATCCTGCTGATGAAGCGCGAGCTTCTCGACTCCGCGCTTGCCACCAAGTCTCCACAGCCTGTTGCCGCCCTGGTGGAGCCGCCGGACTGGACCTGGGCGCATCTGCTCGATCGGCATGGCTCCATGGTTCCGCTCATCGCCGTGCTGGCCGGCATCCAGGACCCCGGAAATCTGGGCACCATCCTGCGCTCGGCTGAGGCTTTTGGGGCCGACGGCGTACTAGCCTTGCCGGGAACTGCCAATGCCTGGAACCCGAAAGCAGTACGCGCTTCAGCCGGCAGCATCTTCCGCGTTCCGTTTCTAGATGTCAGTGTCAAAGATTGCTTTGCGCATTTGCGCAAGGCCGGTGTTACGGTCTGGACCACGACCGTAGGCGCCGCTGAGCCAGCCGATCTCGTCGACCTCACAGCCCCTGTCGCCATCATCTTTGGAAATGAAGGCAACGGTGTGCCACCCAATCTGGCCGCCAAGGCTGACGGAGCTGTAACGATTCCCTGTCCGGGTTCCGTTGAGAGCCTGAACGCGGCGGTTGCTGCCAGCGTCATGCTCTATGAAGCCGCCCGGCAGCGGGGCTGCGAGAGCAGCGGCCATCTGGATTTGCGAAGAGGCCCCCGATGAGCCTGTTCGAAAGCGTGCCAGCGGTGCCGCAACCTTCCTCAAGAAATGCGCGCAACGCAACTGCGCCGCTCGCAGAGCGGATGCGCCCCCGCAACCTGGAAGAACTCAGTGGTCAACAGCATCTCGTTGGCCCCGGCAAGCCGCTACGCATTCAGATCGATCGCGACGACGCGGGCTCGATGATCTTCTGGGGACCTCCGGGCGTGGGCAAAACCACACTTGCCAAAATCATCGCCGAAAGCACGCAAGCCAACTTCATTGAGTTCTCCGCCGTGACCAGCGGCATCAGAGAGATTAAGGATGTGATGGCCGCGGCTGCCAAAGCATCAGAGATGCATTCGCGCACTATCCTGTTCGTCGATGAGATTCACCGCTTTAATAAAGCTCAGCAGGATGCATTTCTTCCCTACGTTGAGCGTGGTACCATCCGCCTGATCGGCGCAACTACTGAGAATCCTTCCTTCGAAATTATCTCAGCGCTGCTTTCGCGTTGCCGCGTGTACGTTCTTCAATCGCTCAGCGAAGAGGAGATTGCCGGGCTGCTGCGTAAGGCGCTCGAAGACTGCGAGCGTGGCCTTGGCGCGCTTGGGTTGGCCGCAGACGATGAAGCACTAAGCCTTATCGCCGCCTACTCCAGCGGCGACTGCCGCAGCGCCTACAACACTCTTGAGGTGGCCGCCCAACTGGCGACCGAAGGCGAAAAACACATCGATAAGGATCTAGCGGGAACGGCAATCCAGCAGCGCGTGCTGATGTACGACAAATCGGGCGAGGAGCATTACAACCTGATCTCGGCGCTCCATAAGAGCGTTCGTAACTCCGACCCGGACGCGGCACTCTACTGGCTGGCGCGTATGTTTGCCTCCGGTGAAGATGCGCTGTATCTGGCCCGTCGCATTGTGCGCATGGCGGTGGAAGACATCGGCCTGGCCGCGCCTGAGGCGCTTAATCTCTGTCTCTCCGCAAAAGATACATATGATTTTCTAGGCTCTCCGGAGGGCGATCTTGCACTCGCTGAAGCGGTGGTGTATTTGTGCCTCGCGCCAAAATCAAACGCCGTTTACACCGCGTGGGGCGCGGTCCACGCAGAGGTGGAGCACTCGCGGCAGGAACCGGTCCCGCTGCACTTGAGGAATGCTCCTACACGCCTGATGAAGGACCTTGGCTACGCCGAGGGCTACCGCTACGCGCACGATGAAGAAGGAAAGGTGGCCGACATGGATTGCCTTCCAGACTCGCTACGCGGCCGGAGTTACTACAAGCCGACACAGGAAGGTCGCGAGAAGTTACTGGCCCAGCGCATGGATCAGATTCGACGCATCAAGTCAGGCAAACGAAACAGCTAAATACACCAAGACTGCAAAGTGCGTAAGCACTTTGCCTGATCCCTGATCCCTATTCCCTGTCTACTGTTCTTCAGTCTTCGCGCGTTGGGAAGTTCCAGGCCTTTGCGTCTCCGGTCTCAAGGTCATCGTCGACGCCGGATGAGTCGGCCGCATGAATGGACCCAAGCGAGTCGTTTACCAGAACGTCATCGCCGTCGGTGATCTCCATCATGCCGCCGGGCAGCGTGTAGGAGGGAGTCATTGCGCACATTTTCAGCCTCCTCGCAAACTTCAGACGCTTAGAGCTTAACCCGGCATGAAATAAGGATGGAATAAAGAACGGCGAAAAAGCCTTGACTGGCCCATTCGCCGTCTTTCGCCGAATTGCCAACTTGTTGATCTACCGCTCCTTGGGCATGAACCCCAGTTGGAAAGTAACCATGAAGCTGCGGCCCGGCAAGAGCGTGATGGTGTCAAGTGGATCGGGCGTGTAGGGAACCAGCGACCCGCTTACATCCTCTGCCGGCGAGATGTCGGTAATGTCGTGGTTATCGAACACGTTGTTCACGCTTAACTTGATCTTGGAGTTGGTAAAGCGCGAACCGTTGCGAACTGTGTAGTTGAAGAAGAGATTGTTCACCCAAAACGGATCGAGCGAAACATTCTCATGATAGGCGCCGTCATCATCCCAGCGCGATCCGACGCGCTTATTGAAGAAACCAAGATCCCAAGCCTTGTCCTGATAAGTCAGGCCGAGGCTCTCGGTATCGTGCGGAGCGAGAGCGACCCATGCGGATGCGCTTGCGGGCGAAGCAGGCGCGGTTTGGGTTGCTGCTTGTGCCTGAGCTGACTCGTACTTCGCAACGCCCATCGTACCGTTCAGAAACAAGCTCAGGCCTCGTCCGAAAGCGATATTTCCTTCACCTTCTACACCGTTGGTATTTGAAGGAGGCGTGGCGTAGTAGTAAGTGAATCCAGCATTGGGGCCGCTTGTCGGTGTGAAGTGCGAATACTGATTCACAAAGTGAATATGATAGGCATCCGCGTCGAAGCTCACGCGGTTCAACTTCAGCACGGTTCCACCCTGATAAGTGGTAGCCACAGTCGGCGGTGGTGTTACAGCCACCTGCGCACCGGTAACGTCAAACACACTGCTATAGGGGATAATGCTGCCGCGTCCATATTGCCCGTACACCGACCAGTTATTGCGAATGCGATAGTTCGCCTCGAACGACGGCAACCAGCTGTTGTAACCGGCGCTGTGAATTACATACGGAGCGCCACCCAAATTGCCGACTTTCTTGCCGCTGTCAGCATACTGCTTGAGCCACATGTTGTAGTAGGCATCCTTGAGGCCCACCGTAATGGTCCATTTCGGGATCGCGACAAGTTGATACTCGGCAAAAGGCTGCACCGACTGAGTTACGAAGTTCTCATGGAATGTAATGTTCTTGATTCCGGGTGCATCAACCCATGTGCGCGGATCGCTCTTGATCTGGTAACGGTTCGTGGTTGTGTACTCGTACCAACCACCCGCGCGGAAAACGCCGTACGTTGAAGCGGCACTGATGGTGGTGATCTGACCACCACGGTTGTACTGGTTCATCTTGTTGATGGCGCTTGTAGCGCTCACAGTAGCAAATTCACTGCTCTGGTCCTTTTGCAGGTGCTGGTGGTTCGAATACGAATATGTATAGGGCTTCGACTCGATCCGCCACCCATGCCCGAAGTCCTTCGAGAAGTCGATGATCTCAAAGTTCGTTGGTATGTGGTAGAAGTAGTACCGGTAATACAGCGCGTTGTACGACCCGTCAGGATTGTACTGATTCGATTCCAACAGGAAGTTATCGCCGTGCGCGGCAAGTTGGGCGCGCGTTGCGTCGCTGTCGGGCGTGTTGCTGTCCACCAGCACTGATGTTCCGATGATCGACAAGTATGTCTTATCTGAGAATTTGTAGACAAACTTGGCGGTTCCTGCTGTGCGCACCTGGTAGTTATAGGTTTGATAGCCGTCGGACGTCATGTGATGGCCTTCCAGCCAGAAGTTTGCCTTAGGATGGCTGCCGCCAAAGAGCCCCGTGTAAAACTCCCCGAGAACCTGATTAGTATTGAATGAACCGCGCGTCTCCGAAAACCGCATGGAGGCCGCGTTCGGAAGCGCCGGCGAGAACATGTGGATCGATCCGCCGTAATTCGAGGGACCGATATCTGAAGCCGTGCCCGGGCTCCGGTCGAAGTCAATATATCCAATCGCCGGCGCTGGTACATACGCCCATGAGTGATGGGTGGGATCGTTCGAGTCCTGAAACGGGATACCATCCCACGTCATTGTGTAGTCCGCATCTTTGAAGCCGCGAAAGTAGATCTTTGCCTGTCCGAGTCCGACACCGTTACTGCTGTAACTCACGGTGCCGGGCGCAGCCTGAGTAAGATCGGCAAAGTCAGTCACTGACGGTGTAAATTCGCGGATATAGGTGCTGGTGATTTCACTACGTGCCGATCCGGCATCAAGCACTGACTTGACGGGAGAAAGCCTCGAAGCAAGTGAGGTATCTCCCTCTGCTTCAACTGTTACTTCCTCGGCTACTGAGGCAATCGGAAGTGTTATCGCAATTTGCGCTACAGCTCCACCTGCGACATTAACATGGTCGCGCTGCGTGACGGCGAATCCTGTTGCGCTCGCCTGCACTGAATACTTCCCAGCCTGAAGTCCGGTTACTTCATAAGCACCGCTGCTATTTGTCGTCGTTGTGGCAACCGCACCTGTCACTTCGTTCTTCACTGCAATCACCGCTTTCATGATTGCATCGCCCTGAGCATCAACAACCGTACCGCGAATGGAGCTGGCTGCAGCATCCTGAGCGTGCACGGGAAGAAGATTGGCTGCAAAGACAATGAGACACACGAACAGTGTTGCAGCAATTTGCCGCATAAGGCGATTCTTCATCTCTGGTCTCCGTATATTGAGGCGTTGGCAGGCAGAACATTATGAGGGGACTGATTGCCTGCTCAGTCAGAGAATATGAACCATTTGCAAATCAAGGTTTACTGTAAAGTTAAAATTCTGCGAACGAATGACGATTAGTTCATAGTTAGCCCGGCAAGCCTATGCACTTGCCGGGCTATATCTATTGTTACTCTTTATGCTTCTTGGTTACCGCTCGGGTCAGAATTCATCAACTCAGAATCGCTCTCTAAAGTGCCGATAAACTCTCTCAGCCACTTTGAGGCACGGCTTCCATCCTGCTTCCCGAGCTTCATCATTTCCACAAGCAGTTTCACACTCCTGCTGTCACCCGCCCCGGCCTTTTCCTCCAGCTTCTTGGTAATTGTTATGGACCTGGTTACCATCGTCGCATTCGCTGAATCGAAAAGGACTCTCTTGCCGTCTATATCAGTCCGTGCATTGGGTCCCCCTTCTGTCGATTGCTCAGCCTCCGCCTCACCTGGATTCGCAGCGGGAACCTCCCTCACCTTCCTGACCGCCTTCTTCCGGAATACCACTCTCGATTTGCGTTCGGCCGACTCTTGCTTCCTCATCCTTTTTAGCGGTCGTTTATTTTCAGCCATCGTTCCGCCATTTCCGGCCATTACTCCGCGGTCGGTCGCATCAGCAGAAAGGGAGCAATCGGCAACCCCGTTTGGGAAATCGCCCGAAAATGTATCGTTAGATTTGTTGCGTACGAATCTGCCTAGGAAATGCCAACTTTTCTATCTCCATTTGCGCCTATGCGCCGCGGAGATGGCCTTTACACAATTCGGAAAGCTGTTTCGGCCTTCCGTTCTGTCATGATTGCTTTGCCTTGTTACCTGCAATCGAGAGTACCGAATTCGCCCCTAATTCTGTGCAATTTCACAGCCGCGAACGCGGCAGACCTGCGCGATTCGAAATGAATACATGGATATCGATTAACCGATTGCTCTTTTATCGCACTGAGAATTTTGAATTCCTGCTCAGAAGTCGCGCTGACTAAATTCGCTCACCGGCGCAATTACGTTTTACTTGACAACTCCCAGCAAGGCCTGTGAGCTTTATCTTCTGAGCTATGGTTCGCCAATTTAACGGACTCGCACAATCAGAGCTACCCCAACAGACCTAACATCAAATCACAACGAGGTCATTCATGAAATCAGCATCGATTCGATTTGCCGCGGCTGCCCTTGCTGTTGTGCTGCCAATGGGATCCATTGCCGCCCGAGCACAGGCAGGCGCTGCAGGGGATTCCGCAGACGGACTCACTGCCCTCAAGCAGAACGTGACGCGCACTGAGAATAATATCCTGGCGCTGGCCGAGGCCATGCCAGCCGACAAGTACGACTTTGCGCCATCGCCCGAGATCTTCAAGCCCGGCTCGCCCGCTGAGTTTGCAACCGTTCATACCTTTGCGCAGCAGGTGGCTCATATCGCCGGACTGCCTTATAGACTCTATGCAGCCTTCGGCGTAAAGCCAGATGCTGAAGTCGACATTAAGGCACTGGATGCGCTCAAGAACAAGGATGAGATCATCAGTGCGCTCAAGGCATCCTTCGAATATCACAACAAGGTGATCGCCTCATTCACAAAGGACAACGTCATGGCTCCGGAAGGTCCGCGTAGCATGACGCGCATCGCTGCGATGGCGCTGGTCCTTGGCGATTACGGCGATCACTACGGGCAGATGGTTGAGTACGGGCGCATGAACGGGATCATTCCGCCGGCCACAGCCAACCAGATGAGACGAACGGCTCCGGCTCCGAGATAGCGCCGCGGCTTGCCAGTGCATTGATTCAAATGACCGGTCGGCATGTTTCTAATCCGGCCGGTTATATAGACTTTGCGGCAAGCACAACCTAACTGTTCGATTCCTTCGTCTAAACTCTACACAGGTAGACTTTCGATGTAAGGACTGGCCTTGTTGAAGAGAACTTTCCGTCTCGCCCTCTTTGCCGCTGCATTCCTGTTGAGTGCAAGCTCTCTTTGTCTACACGCACAGATCACCGCGGCAAACGCGAAGGCCGTTACGCTGGAGGATCGCCGCAAGGCGCTGAACGACATCTTCCACGATTACTGGGAAGATGTGCTCGAGCACAATCCTGAGTTCGCCTCCACCATTGGCGACAATCGCTTCAACGACAAAGTCACTGACTACTCGGTCAAGGCATACAACGAAAGCCTGGAGCGCGGGCTCAACTTCATCACGCGACTTTCGGAGATTGATCCCGCGGGGCTCTCCGATCAGGAACTTCTGGGCCGCGATCTGCTGCTTCGTACGCTGGTCGACGATCAGGAAGCCGCCGAGTACAAGGAATGGGAGATGCCGATCACCCAGATGGATGGCATCTACGTCGAGTATCCCGATCTCGTAACTCAGCTCAGCTTTAAGACCGCGAAAGACTACAACGACTGGATTACCCGTCTGCACGCCATTCCGCACGCCTTCAGCCAAGTCATCGAGAACATGGCAATAGGCATTGAGGACAAGCGGACCCCTCCACGGTACCTGATGGAAAAAGTTCTGGAGCAAGTGCAGGAAATGGCGGCACAAAAGCCCGAGGACTCTCCACTGGCTCTGCCGCTCAAGCACTTTCCGGACACGGTATCCGCAGCCGATCAGGAACGCATCCGAACGGAGATGCTCAGCGCCATTCAGAAGCAGGTACTGCCTGCCTATTCTCGCTTTGCTGGTTTTCTAAAGATCGGTTACATCCCCGCTTGCCGTACCGAGCCGGGCATTTCATCGCTGCCAGACGGAACCAAGTATTACCAGTACCTTATCCGGCATGAAACCACCACAAATTTAACTGCAGCACAGATTCACCAGATCGGCCTCGACGAGGTGAAGAAAGATGAAGCGGACATGCTGGCAATTGCGCAGAAGCTCGGCTTTAAGGATCTGGCCAGCTTTCGCGCCAGCCTGAAGTCCAATCCCAAGCTGAAAGCAACTTCGCCCGAGGCGCTGCTGGCCGATTACCGCGGCTATGTGTCACAGATGCAGGCCAAGCTACCTTCGCTCTTCGGCCATTTGCCAAAGGCCCCGCTCGAAGTGGTGGCCATGCCTGATTTTCTGGCAAAGAACGCGCCGCCGGCATACTACCAGGCTGGAACGCCGGACGGCAGCCGGCCCGGCCGATTGCTTGTGGACACATACAACGTAACCGATCGCAACCTTTACTCCGTCGAGGCGATCGCATATCACGAAGCAGTTCCAGGCCATCATCTCCAGATTTCAATTGCACGTGAGCTGACGAACATTCCCAGCTTTCGTAAATTCGCGGGATACACGGCATACACAGAAGGCTGGGGCCTGTACGCCGAACATCTTGGCAAAGATGTGGGCTTCTACCAGGATCCGTACTCAGACTATGGACGCCTTGAAGCCGATGAGTGGCGCGCTATTCGCTTGGTTGTCGATACCGGCGTGCACTCCATGCACTGGACACGAGAACAGATGGTGCAGTACTTCCATGACCACTCGAACATCGGCGAAACCACAATTCAATCTGAGGTGGACCGCTATATTGCCTGGCCGGGCCAGGCCCTCGCCTACAAGATTGGCCAGTTGAAGATTCTTGAATTGCGCGATCGCGCACGTAAGGCGCTGGGAAACAAATTCGACATTCGCGCCTTTCACGACGCGGTTCTGGATGCCGGCCCGCTGCCGCTCGATGTGCTGGAAAGCCGAATCGACGCATGGATCGTTAGCCAGACACACGGTTCGGCGCATTAAAACAAGGACACGGGAAACACCCATCCCATCAGTGGGTTGCAGCAGTTCGCCTGCGCTCGGGCTAAAACTCCCGTTAGGCGATTGCCCCCAGAAGCCGGACATAACCCGTGCGTGATATCCTTACGTGTTCCATAAAATGGTCGTTAAGTGACCACCCAAATTTCGATTCCGGCCGTGTGTACGCCGGGTGGAGAGATGTGTAATGAAGCGCGTTCTAATTGTGGCTCTGCTTTTATGCGGATTTACCTATGCTGCGGCAGCACAGGTTGTGGATACCGACGTCTGCTCAATCGTCAAGAAACCTACTGACTTTGACGGCAAGATTGTCCGTATCAAAGGCATCGCTGTGGCCGGTTTCGATCAGTTCATCATTAAGAGCGCTGATGTCTGCGGGTTTCCGGTAGATTCGATCTGGCTCGAATATCCGAACGGCACCCACGGCAAGGCTGGTCCGGCGGCTCTGGTAACTGTTCAGCCGGCCCACAATTATTCGGGTCCATATAAGGA
Organism: uncultured Acidobacteriaceae bacterium; assembly: GCA_963832645.1. Taxonomy (GTDB): domain Bacteria; phylum Acidobacteriota; class Terriglobia; order Terriglobales; family Acidobacteriaceae; genus Telmatobacter. The sequence goes on along the minus strand of CAWHUU010000009.1, from coordinate 413,202 downwards.
ACCCACGCGCACACCCGTCACTCTGGACAAGAGCAAAGACTTCAAGAACTTTGATTCCCTGCTATCCAAAAAGCGCAAGGGACCCGGCATGTGTCTCGGTTGCGTACAGAGCACGGTGAGCGCGACCTTTGTAGGTAGGCTGGATGCGGTGGCAAGCGCCACCGTCAAGCGCGACGCAAGCGGCAAGATTACCGATTTTGGCGGTTTCGGCAATGCGAATGCCTATCCGGCACGCCTCGTTCTGCAGTCGGTTTCGGAAATCACGGCCAACGACATCGATTACTCAAAGCAGGCCGAAGCGCTCAAGGATGAAAAAGGCGGGTTTGCCCGCCCCCAGGGCCCCGGCATGTTTGATGCAGTTTCTGCTGCCAAAAAGTTGGCTGATAGCATGAATGGCACCCCCGCCCAGGAGACGGTAAAGAAGGACGTGGGCATGTTCCCGAAGTCGGGCGAACACAACGGGGTCGTAATCAGCTACGACCGTACCAATGAATTGCCAAAGGAAGATGTGGCATCAAAGGACGCGCCCGATGGCGTTCAGTACAACTGCTTCATCAACCTTGATGTACTCGACAATGACGCTCAGACTCTGGCCATCATTCACACTGGACAACATATCGCAGATTTGAAGGAGCCCGTTCCGGGTAGCGAAGCTGCTCCGCTTTTCGTAGGTGAGTACAACGCCTGGACGATGACGGTGCTGGGAGCGGTGATGAGCGGACAAAAGACCCTCGGACTACCTGGCGGCGAATTGGTATGGAACTCGGCCTGGGAACAGGGCGAGCGCAATGATCATATCGACAAGGCGCTCAGGGAATTCCTGGCTAAGTCGGCACTCAGCCAATAACACTTCAAAAAGTAAAAGGCACGATGAGCCCGCCGGCCAACCACCGGCGGGTTCATGCATGTAGGCAGGAATTATCTCGGGTCCTCCTGCGAATTGAAGAACTCCAAGTGCTATTGGGCCGGAAAACAGATATTCTTTTCAAGGCAAGCTTCCTGGACGCTGAGCACGCTTCAAGTGTCCTGAAGCAACAAGGAGAACAAAGAACATGACAGAGTTTGCCGTTGAGGCAACCGTTGTACCTGCGCAGTTGCCGAATATTCATGTGGCTGTACTTGGCGCCGGCAAAATGGGCGGCATTCTGCTTCAGGCGTTTCTGAAGGAAAATCTCTTCTCGGACGAGAATATCCACGCCACGGTGAACCACGCAGAAAAGGCTGTGGCCCTGAGCACGCAGTGGGGCGTGGATGTATCGACCGACAATGCAAAGGCTGTGAGTGAAGCTGACCTGATCCTCATCGGCGTAAAGCCTTTCCAGGTGCCTGATCTGATTGCGCAAATCAAGCCTGCGCTCACTCCGGAAAAGACCATTGTCTCCTTTGCCGCCTCAGTCAAAACAAGCGCGATTGAAGAAGCGTCTGGAATCGAAATCCCTGTCGTGCGCGCCATGCCGAACACTCCCGCGGCGCTCGCTGCAGGCGTAACCGCGTTATGCCGCGGCCGCTACGTTGCAGACAAGCAGATGGAGCTTGCGCAGCGCATCTTTGAGACCGTCGGCCGCACCGTGACCGTTGACGAGAAGCACATGGATGCCGTAACTGGCCTATCGGGCTCGGGGCCGGCTTACATTTACATCATCATTGAAGCATTGGCCGAGGCAGGCGTGAAGGTTGGCCTGCCCCGCGATACGGCCACGCAGCTTGCGGCTCAAACTGCGTACGGCGCAGCGAAGATGGTGCTCGAAACCGGATATCACCCTGCGCTCTTGAAGGACGCTGTAACCACCCCTGCAGGTTGCACCATCGATGGCATCCTCGAACTCGAAGAAGGAGGCTTGCGTGTCACGCTGATTAAGGCAGTAATGCGGGCGACCGAGAGGGCTCGTCAACTGGCAGCGGGATAACGACACGGATTTGATCACGCTTGAGCATTGAGAATTCCAATCAGCCGTTGTTGCAGCGGCCGGCATGGCTGCCGGCCTATCTTCCTGAGCTGGATGGACTGCGCGGGCTGGCGATCTTGTGGGTCGTGCTCTACCACTGCAGCCCCCGGCTTGTAGGGACGTGGATTCACTACGCAGCGGTCTGGGGATGGTCAGGTGTCGTCCTCTTCTTCGGCCTCTCCGGCTTTCTCATCACTTCAATCCTGCTGACCACGCGAGACAAGCCAAAGTACTTCCACAACTTTCATGCGCGTCGCGCCTTGCGCATCTGGCCCGTCTATATCCTTGTGCTTGTCGTGGTGTATTTGAACGCGCCTTGGTTTATCGGGCCAAGTGTGTGGGATGCAGTCAAGACAGCACCGTGGCTCGCCTACATCTTCTTCGTACAAAATCTATTTCATCTCACGTTGCCTCCCGCTCTTGGGCCAACCTGGGCACTTGCCATTGAGGAGCAGTATTACTTTCTGTGGGCGCCTCTGGTGCGCTGGCTTCGCCAGCCGTGGATGCTGGCAACTGTGCTGACGTCTGCAATGGTCGTCTCGCCCTGGCTGCGGCACGGACATCACGCCTGGCTCACACCCACACATACACTCATCCATCTTGATGGAATCGCACTGGGCAGTTTGCTCGCACTGGGGATGCACACTCTCAAATTGAGCCGTCGCGCATGGATGTGGCTGGGGCTGACCAGCACGATAGCCGGCCTCTGGTCAGCGGCAACCTTCGCCGGCGGAACTGCCTTCCTTGACTCGGCGCTCGCTTTCGCCTTTGTAGGATTCATGCTGGTGCTCATTGCCACAACTGGTTCGCACAACCCTGTGTGTGCCATTTTGCGCAGCAGACCCATTGCATTCTATGGGCGCATCAGCTATGGCCTCTACATGATTCACATCTCCGTGTTCATTTACTTCGGTTGGTTCGACGCTCGCATGGACGAATACGGCATAGCCGGCAATGTTGCTGTTGTTGCCTTCAGGCTGGCCGCATCCACAGCCGCTGCAACCATACTTTGGTACGGATATGAAAAGCCGATATTGAAACTGAAGAAATATTTCTGAGTCTTAGTGAACACAAACTGATCAGAAAAAGGCTCGATTCGAGACTGGAATCGTTCGGCTGCAAATAGCGAACATTCTCTTTATCGATGCTTCATCCAGCAATACAATTTCTGTTTTGTTAAGTTTGTGACCCGAGTCACCCTGCATGTCTGCCTCGGCTGCTAGGCTGATAGAAGCACGCAATTTTATCCTCCCGAGGTGCACTATGAACGCAAAAGCGGGGAGCGATTCAGCGAGCAAGAATCCCCTGAGTCCAGAAATGCTGGCCAAGATGAACGCCTATTGGCGCGCGGCCAACTATCTTTCCGTCGGACAGATTTACCTGAAGGACAATCCGTTGCTGGAGCGCCCTCTCACGCTGGACGATGTAAAACCGCGTCTGCTGGGCCACTGGGGCACGACACCCGGCCTGAATTTCCTTTACCTCCATTGGAACCGGCTGATCCTTGAGCGCGGATTGAACATGATCTACGTCATCGGCCCAGGGCACGGTGGTCCCGGGCTGGTGGCCAATACATTTCTTGAAGGTTCCTACTCCGAGATCTATCCGCACATCGAGCAGAACAAGGACGGCATCAAACGTCTCTTCAGGCAATTTAGTTGGCCTTACGGTATTCCAAGTCACGTGGCGCCGGAGACACCGGGTTCAATTCACGAGGGTGGCGAACTTGGCTATTCGCTCGTCCACGCCTATGGTGCAGCCTTCGACAATCCCGATCTGATCGTGGCATGCGTGGTCGGAGACGGCGAAGCAGAAACCGGTCCGTTGGCAACGAGCTGGCACTCGAACAAGTTCCTGAATCCCGTAACTGACGGTGTTGTGCTCCCCATTCTGCATCTGAACGGATACAAGATCGCGAATCCCACGATTTTGGCGCGGATTCCACACTCCGAATTGGAAGACCTAATGCGCGGCTACGGTTATGAACCGTTCACGCTTGAGGGTGACGATCCCGAGACGATGCATCAGCAGGCTGCGGCTGTCTTTGACACCATGATGGATCGCATCGCCGCCATTCAGAAGGCTGCGCGCGAAGAAGGCTGCACCGATCGCCCGGCATGGCCCATGCTGATCATGCGCACACCCAAAGGCTGGACGGGACCAAAGATCGTGGATGGCAAGCCGGTAGAAAACACCTGGCGCGCACACCAGGTTCCGCTCAGCAACATTCGCGAAAATCCGGAGCACCTGCGGCAACTGGAAGAGTGGATGCGCAGTTACAAGCCGGAAGAACTGTTCGACGAAAAGGGACACTTCCGCGCCAAACTTGCAGAGATTGCGCCAAAGGGCCGCCGCCGGATGGGCATGAGTCCGCACGCAAACGGCGGATTGCTTCTGAAGCCGCTCAAGGTGCCGAACTTCCGCGATTACGCTGTCAAGATCAATGGCCGCGGTCAGGAGGATGTGGAATCGACGCGCGTCCTTGGGCATCTGCTGCACGGCATTATGCAGATGAATCTCGATGAAAAAAACTTTCGCGTCTTCGGACCGGATGAGACGGCATCGAATCGCCTCGCCGACGTGATTGTGGGAACCGGTAAGACATGGATGGCCGAGACGCTACCTGTGGACGAACTCCTTAGCCAAACCGGTCATGTGATGGAAGTATTGAGCGAGCACATGTGTCAGGGTTGGCTTGAAGGCTACCTGCTCACCGGGCGACATGGTTTCTTTTCGTGCTATGAGGCCTTCATTCATATCATCGATTCCATGGCCAACCAGCATGCAAAGTGGTTGAAGACCACGCGTGAGATTCCGTGGCGTAAACCGATTGCATCGCTCAACTATTTACTCAGTTCACTGGTTTGGCGGCAGGATCACAATGGCTTCTCGCATCAGGACCCCGGGTTCATCGATCACCTGATGAACAAGAAGGCCGACGTTGTGAGAATCTATCTGCCACCCGATGCCAACACGCTACTTTCCGTTACCGACCACTGCCTACGCAGCCGCAATTACATCAACCTGATCATTGCCGGCAAGCAGCCCGCATCGCAGTGGCTTACCATCGATGAAGCCGTTTCCCATTGCATGACCGGAGTGGGCGTCTGGCCGTGGGCGTCGAATGAGAACGGCGATGCAGACGTGGTGGTCGCCTGCTGCGGTGATGTGCCCACAATGGAAGCTCTGGCCGCGGTAACGATTCTGCGCGAGAGAGTTCCGGACCTGAAGATACGCGTGGTCAATGTCGTTGACCTGATGTCACTGCAGCCTTCTTCGGAGCATCCTCACGGATTGTCCGACGAGGAGTACGACCGGATCTTTCCGCCGGATACCCCATGCGTTTTTGCATTCCACGGATACCCCTGGCTCATTCACCGGCTTACTTACCGGCGGAATAACCACGACAACCTTCACGTGCGCGGCTACAAGGAAGAAGGTACAACAACCACGCCATTCGACATGTGCGTCCTGAACAACATCGACCGTCTGCAACTCACGCTTGATGTTGTACGCCGCGTGCCTCGGCTGGCGTCACAGATTGAGGCAACCGAGCAGTGGTACTTCGAAGGCATCCAGCGTCACAAACTGTACGTCGCGGAAAACGGTGACGATTTGCCGGATATCAAGAACTGGCGCTGGCCCAAGGAGCGCAGCGCATAACCGCTCGCGCTGTAAGGCGCGCGAATTCAAACTCAAATCCGCTGAGGTTTCAGCGATAGATGGAAAGGTCCAGGATCGATGTCGTCTCTGCCAGTGCTGGTGCTCAATAGTGGTTCTTCTTCTATCAAGTTCTCCGTCTATGAAGCGGTAAATGGTGAACGTAACAGGTTGTACGAAGGCGCAGTTGACGGCATCGGCACTGACTTGGGCAAGTTCTGGATCAAGGACGCCACCGGCAAAAAGCTGGTTGATTTAACCCCGGCGCTGCCGAACCGCTCGGTTGCGTTCAAGCTGGTTGCAGACGCACTGAACTCTGAAGACTTCCCTGCACCGATGGCGATCGGGCATCGCATGGTGTGCGGCGGCCCCACCGTGCAAGACAATCAACTCATCACCCCCGAGCTGATCGACGAGATGGAGAAGTACACGGCGTTTGCTCCACTGCATACACCGATCGCAATCTACATCATGCGCGAGGCGCTCAAGCTCTTTCCCGGAACTCCGAATTTCGCGATTCTTGACACGTATTTTCATCGAACCATGCCTGAAGTTGTGCGGCACATGCCCATTCCCGATGAGTACTCGGAGATGGGCGTGCGGCGCTACGGCTATCACGGCATCTCGTACGAGTCGATCATTTATCAATTGCAGCCCGATATTCCTGAGAAGCTGATCGTCGCTCACCTCGGCAACGGCGCTTCCATCACGGCAATTCGCAATGGTCAGTGCCTGGATACTTCGATGGGCCTTACGCCTACAGGCGGTATCATCAGCGGCACGCGCACAGGCGATATCGATCCAGGAATTCTGCTCTTCATCCTGCGCAGAATAGCCGAGACTGCAGTGTCAGCCAGTGCAGCGGCCGATCAGCTTGAAGTTGTCGCTAGTAAGCGCGCCGGGTTGCTGGGCGTAAGCGGCCTTTCAAATGACATGCGCGATCTGCGCGAGGCCATCAAGCAAGGTAATGCCAAGGCGCGGCTGGCCGTGGACAAGTTCACCTGGACCATCGCCAAATGGATTGGCAGCTATGTGGCGGAACTCGGCGGGCTCGATATGATGGTGTTCACCGGAGGCATCGGCGAGAACGACATCGACTCGCGCGCGGAGATTTGCGCTGGACTCGGAGCGCTGGGCATTGTGCTCGATCCGAAACGCAACAACGTACGCGGTGCCGCGACCATCTCCGCTGAAAATTCGCCGGTAACGGTACGCGTAATCCCTCCGGCGGAAGATCTGATCATTGTGAACCACGTGGTGCGGCTACTGGGCGCTTGATTAGCGCCTATCCTCCGCCCACATAAGATCGCTGATTTTGTGCGTCATGGCCGCCGCTCCGGATGATCTAAACTGGGAGTACAGTCGGAGTTTCCCATGCCAGTCGCCGCCCTTCACGTTGATGCAAAGCAGCTTCCCTCAAAAGCGTTGCGCCGCTTCGCATGGGGCGTGCTCGCCTACTTTATCGCCGTCATTCTATGGGGAACACTGGTACGCGCTACTGGCTCCGGCGCGGGCTGTGGCGACCATTGGCCGCTGTGCAACGGAACGGTAATGCAGCACTCTCCGCGCGTGGATACAATGATCGAGTTCACGCACCGACTTACCAGTGGCATCTCCTTCTTCTCAGTCGTCGGATTGCTTGTGTGGATCCGGAAGAAGACCGAGCGTGGCCACCTGGCACGCAGTGCGGCTGTGGCCGCCGTGGTCTTCACGCTGATTGAGGCAATCCTGGGCGCGCTGCTTGTAAAGCTAGGCCTGACTGCCCAAAGTCAATCGCCGCTTCGAGCTCCTTACCTTGCGTTGCACCTAACCAACACGTTGCTACTGCTGGCTGCGCTCACGCTGGCCGCCCATATGCTGAGCCGCAAGGTGGGATTTATGCGCGACAAGGTCCGGATGGTTGCTCCGGCAGGCGCAGTGACAGCAGTGGTCCTGGTGTTGATTGTGGGCGTGACGGGATCGCTGGCGGCACTCGGCGACACACTATTCCCCGCAACTTCGCTTGGCCAGGCTTTATCGCAGGATTTGTCTTCGACCAGCGGATGGTTGGTGCGCTGGCGTTGGACGCATCCCGCAATTGCGGTCCTCTCCAGCATGGCTTTAATTTGGCTGCTGGCGCGTGGAGCCCAAAAGCCATCTGGAATTAACACTCCCTGCGACAATCGCAAGCTGTCCATTTTGGTTCTGATGCTGCTCGCTACCCAGTTTGCATTGGGCGTGCTCGACGTGTTTCTGCTGGCGCCGCTATGGCTTCAGGTTATGCATCTGCTGGGAGCCGATGTGCTGTGGGCGGCCCTGGTGGTTCTGACCGCCCGCCTGACCATACAACCCAGAGAAGCAGCAAGTTAGCAAGTCAGCCGCGCTTCGTGCTTGTCAGCGAGGTCATCGAGTCAGTAATATCGCAGTCGATTGAATCGGCGAGATCAGGCAGGGTCCATATTTCTGCCCACCTGTAAACTTGGCAACTTGTAACCTGCTCTTTCAATGCGTTGCCAATGACGCTACCGATGCTCCCTTCGGCTGGTCGACGTGGATGAACAGCGTCAATACTGCCGCAAAGTAATAGAGCACACCGTAGACGATCACCACACCCTTGAATCCCCACAATGGCAAAATCAGCGCTGCCAGCATGGGGCCGCCAAAGTTGGCGAGTCCGCCGCCGAGATTCTGTACTGAAACCGCCGCGCCCTTGTGCTCCGGTTCCATCATTGGGAAGATGGCGCCCATCGGCACGAAAGCCGTCACGGTAAAGGCAAACAACAGCGCCGCAATACTGGCCGCAAACATGTTGTGCGGAAAGTGAATCGGTATCCAGTAGAAGAGCAGCGATGCGGTACCGCAGCCGCAAAAGCCCACCCAGCGCATCTGGCGCATCCAGCCGATGCGGTCGCCGATGAGCCCCCACAAGACATTCGTCACGGGTTGCACCAGGAAGAACATTCCCCAGATGCGCGCCCACTCCGGCACGCTGAAGCCCACCTCCGGCGAGGTGTAAAGCAACGGCATGATCACCGGAAAGCCAAACAGCGAGAGATTGCAGATGATGCGTGTGATGAGCGCCAGAGCAATGTTGCGGTTGTTAAAGATGAGCGTGACGCACTTAGAGATCTCAGCAAACTTGCTTCCGCCGCTCTCGATTCCGGCATTGGAAGAAGCCTCCACGCCACCGGTGAAGAAGTAGATCAGCAGCCCGCCCACAAAGACCCACGCCATCGACATCCACAGCGTGCCCATGTAGCCGATCCACCCAATGGTAAAGCTGGGCAGATACGAGCCGATGATGCCGTAACCGATGGTGAACATGCTCCACGTCCAGCCGATAGCGGAAGCAAGCTCATGCGGGCGGCTGCGTTGCACAACCCAGACGAAGAAGCCGTAAAAGAACAACGGATAAGCAATGCCGCGAATGCCGTAGAAGACAAGCATGAGCGGCATGTTGAGATGTCCCAAACCAAGCCAGAGAAATAGCGCGTGAAAGACCAGCCACCACGCAACGCCAATTAGCATGATGCGGCGCGGCTTGAAGACATCCGCAAGCACACCCGAGAGCCAACTGGCCAGCGCAGCGGTTGCTCCGTAAACTGTGAAGATGAGCGCGGAGTCGCCGGCGCTAAAACCCAGATTGACTACATACTTTGAAAGAAATGCCTGCTCAATGCCGTCGCCCGTCATGCAGAAGACAATGGCGATGTAGCCGCCCAGCAGTGCAAGCGGCATTCCTAAAAAATGGCGATCGTGGTGGCCGCCCGCTTGCACCGCGGCCTCGGGTACGGACTGGCTCACTGGGCAGATTCCTCAACGACAATCTGTAGTTTGATGTCGGCAGGACGGCCCTGAGCCGCACGCTCGAATGCAGCAATGCTCTCATTGAAGCCGAAGTTTGCCGAGATGAGCGGCTTGAGATCCACCTTGCCCGATGCCAGCAGCGCCACGGCCTTCGGATAAACGTTGGCATAGCGGAAGATCGTCTCAATGCGCGCTTCCTTGGCTTGCGCGGCCACAACGTCAAACGAGATCGCTGCGGGCGGCATGCCGACCAGAACAACAGTCCCCGCAGGTGCAAGCAGATCGAAGATGCCCTCGAATGCTTTCAAGCTTCCGCTCGCCTCAAACACAACATCAGCGCCCCAGCCCGCGGTGAGTTCCGCGATCTTTGCCGCGAGCGAACCTGTGCGGATATCGAAAGGAAGAATACCGGGATACTGACCCGCTATCGCGAGCTTTTCTTCCGCAAGGTCAGAAACGATAACCTGTCCAGCGCCCGCGGCCAGTGCAGACAGCGCCACCATGATGCCAATAGGGCCTGCGCCGATCACGACGGCGGTTGCGCCGGGCTTGATCTGCGCCTTTGTGGCTGCGTGCATGCCCACGGCAAAGGGCTCCACCATGGCGCCTTCGGCAAGTGAAACGTGGTCGGGCAGTTTAAATGTGAACGCGGCAGGATGCACCACTTCGCCGGTCAGGCAGCCATGGATCGGCGGCGTTGCCCAAAAACGTACTGCAGGGTCCAGATTGTAGTGCCCCTCTCGGCTGGCGCGTGAAGTCATGTCGGGAATGCCAGGCTCCATGCAGACGCGGTCGCCGGGCTTGAGGTCATGAACCTCGCTGCCAACTTCGACAACAACACCGGCGGCCTCGTGGCCCAGAACCATAGGCGCGTTTACCACGAATGGCCCAATGCGTCCGTGCGTGTAGTAGTGCACATCGCTGCCGCAGATGCCTACGCGCCCAATGCGGATGCGCACGTCGCGCGGTCCAACGGTAAGCGGCAGCGCAATCTCGCGGATACTCAGGCGAAGCTTTTCTTCAAGAACAAGCGCCTTCATAACGTCCCTCAGATAAGTCAGGGCGCTGACATTTGCGTGCCAGCGCCCAGTAGTGTTTACCGATCAAGCAGCCGGCTTGATTAGTCTTCGAGTTCCGGATGGTAGTGGCTCTCCCATCCAAGGTAACGGGCCGCCTCATGAATCGACTTCGAAACGTCGCTGAAGTTTGCGGCCACGTGGTGCTCGAATGCCTCGCGGCAAATGTACTTGAGCAGCCCCTGCAGCTTCGGAATTTCAAGAACGCCGGCGCCGCCAAAGGTTTCCAGCGGATCCTCAGTGAACTTGCCCGGGCCAGTGTAACCACGAATAATGCCGCGGCGGTCATCGGTGGAGAAGCGGGCATAAGTCATGGCGCCAGACTTCACGCGGCCTACGCAAGTGCCGAAGGTGTTGAGCTTGCCCACCGTGCCGGCAATGATCTCCTGGTAGTCCATGCGGACATCCTTGAAGAAGTGCTTGGGCAAGTTGGAGCAGTGGAAGCAGACGCACTTATTGGGATCGCTTCCGTAGTTATTGTTCCAGTCCAGCAGCGCGGAAGGCGTTCCGGAGGCTAGGGCAAGCATGTACATGCTGAGGACGCCCGGAATGTCCACTTCGCAGGCCGACGGAATGAGTTCGTTCGACATCATGCTCATGATGGTGCAAGGCACAACGCCAAAGAACTCCTCCATGGAGGTCCAGCACTGCACTGCGCTGATCTTCACATTGGTCTGCTTCATCCAGCCATCAATTACCGCGCCGAGCTTGGCCATCTTCATCAGAGCTTCATCAGGAATACCCGCCGTAGTAACGTAATTCTTGATGGCAGCGAGCTTAGCCTGTGCGGCATCGTCGTTGTCTTTCATGCGGTTGATGCGGCCAAAAACTTCAGACAGATCGAGCGTCTCAATGCTGATGCCATTGGTTTCAAGGATGCGCTCAGAGTAGCGGACCGTGTTGAAGGCCGTGGGACGCGCGCCGAGTGCGCCGATGCGGAGATTCTTCAGGCCCTTCACGATGCGGCAAACAGCGGAGAACCACTCGAGGTCAGCCTTGAACTCTGCCGAGTCAACCGCTTCAGTGTGCAAGGTGGTGAGCGAGTAGTTGATACCGTACTGCATCATGTTGTTGCAGCAGCTCATCTTGCCACAGAAGCTGTCGCGGCGGGTGGCGATGGTCATCGCGTCAGAGCGGTCAGGCGTGGCTTGAACCAGAACCGGAACCTTGAGGCCGGAGAGACGGATAGCGTCGACAATGCCGCGCTCTTCGCCGAAGTTCGGCAAGGTTACGATGATGCCGTCGATTTCTTCAGCATGCTTCTTGAAGAGTTCCGCGCAGCGCTGCGACTCTGCATAAGTCTCAACGGCGCCGTGCTTTGAATCCTGCGGTCCGAGAACGATGGCCTTTGCGCCTGCGGCCTCTAGCACTTTAATGATCTCTTCGCGGCCGGTCTTGGCCAGATGGTCCGGGAAAAATCCGCGATTGCCTACGATGACTCCAAAAGTCATTACACGCTGTGCTGCCATAATTGCTAGCTCCTTTGATTGTTGCGGGCTCGCGTCCTTGTATTACCGAGGGCCAAGCCTGTTTCTATTCGGCGCGTTATCAGCTCGCGATCCGGGTTGTTCCCGGCTGAGCCCCGCTACAAAGCTGAGCGCTCCAAAATCCCTTATTTGTGATCGCGGCCAGGGCGAAACTTGACGACGTAAACAATACCCATTATTCCGAGAACGGCTCCCCACCATACCGGTGTGTGAAGATCGGTGAGTTGCACTCCGGGCGGATAGGTGCCGGTCGACCATTCATACAGGCCGTAGCCAAAGATCAGCCCACCGTAAATAACAAGCACCACTCCGATAAAGAACCAGATTGCAATTTTGGACCCATGCATAAGTGTTAGTCCTTTCCCTTCTCGTTTCTTCTGGTGTCGCCGGCCAATTACCAGACCATAATGTTCAGTGCAGCAAAGATGACGATGACCAGGAAGGCCCAAGCCCACTCTCTCTGGTAGATCGGAAGCGCCTCTTCCTTGGGCAGAACAGTGGCGCCGTAAACAAGACCCTTCAACGCCTCATCCGGTTTCGGCTTGGTTACCAGGCTGACGCCCACCATAATGATGACGCTGAAGATGAACGCCCACAGCCCGCGAAATACGTTCTCGGCCATCGGCTTGGCGTCCGGTGAAAGCGCAACGATTGCGAGAGCCGACGGAGTCACCTTGACCCACAGGAACATGCCCGCCGAGAAGAGGATGCCGCACAGCAGCGACAGGAATCCGGCCAGCGCTGTTGCGCGCTTCCAGAACATGCCGAAGAGAATGACGGCCAGCAGCGGCGCAACAAAGATGCTGAACAGCGCCTGTACGTAGTCCATAATGCCGTGGAACTGCTGTACCACGTACGCAGCTCCAATTGAAACAATTACGCCTATGATGATCGACATTCTCCCAACCATCACGTAGTGGCTGTCGCTCCCGCTCTTATGAATCAGCGGCCTGTAAATGTCGTATGTCCACACAGTGGAGAAAGCGCTCACATTGCCCGCCATGCCGCTCATAAAGCCGGCGATGAGCGCTGTAATTCCAAGTCCGAGCAACCCGGGCCCCATGTAGCGAACCATCATCAACGGCAGAGCCTGGTTGTATGTGTGCAGATCGTGACTGGGGTCGCCGGCCAAAACCTTCTCCTGATAACTGGCAGGGAGCGTAGTCGTTTTCATGGCTGCCGAGCATGCCCCCGAGTCAGCAGGAACTCCGCTTGAGCCTACGGTACATGCCGCAACCACATCTTCACCTACCAGAATGCGGCGAGAGCCGTCAGGATTCTGCAACAGCACCAATCCGAGCAATCCGGGCAGAATGACGATAAACGGAACAGCCATCTTGAAAAACGATCCAATGATGGGAGCCATACGCGCAGCACGCAGATTATGCGCCGCCAGTACGCGCTGAACTACAAGAAAGTCTGTGGTCCAGTACCCGAAGCTGATGACGAATCCGAGGCCAAAGACAATGCCTGTCCAATGCACACCCATCGGATTTGCAGCGAAACTGCCTGTATCGCGCCACAGGTGGAAGTAGCTGTCGCTGTGCATGTTGGTGACGATCTTGGTCTTCAGACCCTCCCAGCCACCCGCCTGAACCAGGCCCAGGATCGGCACTAGCAGAGCGCCGCCCCAGATGAGCACAAACTGCAGCACCTCATTGAAGATTGCCGAGCGCAGACCGCCGAGACCCACATAGAGAGCCACTGCGACCGAGCTGACGATGATGCTGAAGTTGATGTCCCAGCCGAGGACAACCTTCATGACCACTGCCATGGCGAACATGTTTACGCCGCTCATCAGGATCATTTCCAAAGCGAAGGCAATAGCCGCAACGCTTCGTGCCGCGCCGCCGAAACGCAGGTCAAGGTACCCCGGGACTGAGTGCGTCTTACACACGTAGTAAAACGGCATCATCATCAGGCCTAAGAACAACATGGCCGGAATGGCGCCGATCCAGTACCAGTTGGTGGCAAGAATGCCGTACTGGTACGCCGATCCGGCCCATCCCATAAGTTCCAGCGAGCCCAAATTGGCCGACACGAAGCTCAGACCCGCAATCCAGGCGGTCATTTCACGTCCAGCCATGAAGAACTCTTCTGAAGTGTTCGACTGCCCCTTGAGATAGAAGCCGATCCAAATCACCATGCCGAAGTAGACGAGAATGACGATGATATCGAGGAGTCGAAGGTGGGCCAGCGGTTCCGTAATGAAGAGAAGGAAGGCCGGCAACGAGGCGGTTGAGGCTGGGATCAGTCCGTGCATTCGAATCACCTGGTCGGGCTTGGTACGTCTTCGGGTGGTGCGGACGTTCGCCCTAAGTAAATGGCTTTACTCCGAGGGTTGTCAAGCAGGAAAACAAACAGTTTCCGCACAAACCCGGTTCCGTTTCCGCACCGGTTTCGAACCTCGAAAGCGGTGGAAAAAGAAACCTCCAAAGACCGTGAAAGCGTTTACCCAAGGAAGTGTAGCAGAAGCCCCCAGCAATGCAACAGTTGATGATTAAAAGCAATTTTCGGAGCAGAACGGACACTGTGGCCGATGGCCGCTCGCACAGTGGAGTTATGTGGCGCGGAAACGGTTCTAAGTTATTCGTTGCTGGCCATTACTTCATGGAGCCAACCGGGGGCCTTGAGCAGCTCACGGGGGCGCGAGCCATCGGCCGGGCCCACCAGGCCGTCGCGCTCCATCATGTCGATCAAGTGCGCCGCTCGTCCATAACCAACGCGTAACCGGCGCTGCAGCAGCGACGTCGAGGCCTTGCCGAATTCGAAAACCAGGCGCACGGCATCGTCGAACATCGGATCTCCATCCTCTTCGACGCCGCCCGCGCCTTCCGTCCCTGCGCGATCGTCCTTTGGTGATTCGAGGAAACCTTCAACGTATTCGGCATCGCCCTGCTGCTTCCAGAAGGAGACCACCGCGGCAGTCTCCTTCTCGCTCACATACGGTGCATGAAGGCGCATCAGGCGGCTGGTGCCGGGTGGCAGAAAGAGCATGTCGCCGCGGCCCAGCAATGCCTCAGCACCGTTGGTGTCGAGAATAGTGCGCGAATCCACCTTTGTAGCCAGGCGGAAGCTGATGCGCGTAGGAACGTTCGCTTTAATGAGCCCCGTGATGACGTCGACACTGGGCCGTTGCGTCGCCAGAATCAGGTGTATGCCTACGGCGCGGGCCATCTGCGCAAGCCGCGTAATGGACTCTTCCACATTCGCCCGGTCGAGCATCATCAGATCAGCCAGCTCATCAATGATGATGACGATGTACGGTAGTGGCTCTTCACCGTCTTCTTCGTCGAACAGCGAAGGCATAACCCCATCGAACAATTTGTTGTACTGGTCGATGTTGCGCACGCTGCGGCTTGCCAGCAGCTTCAAACGTCGCTCCATCTCGCGCACCGCATTACGCAGCGCGTTGGCGGCAGCCTTGGGCTCGGTGATGATGGGCGTAAACAGGTGCGGAATGCCATCGTACATACCGAGTTCCACGCGCTTTGGATCAACCAGAATCAGCCGAACCTGCGTCGGCGTGGTTCGGAAAAGCAGGCTCATGATCATTGCGTTGATCGCAACCGACTTACCCGAACCGGTTGAACCCGCGATGAGCACGTGAGGCATGGCGTTCAAGTCGGCAGTAACGATGCGGCCGTTGATGTCCTTGCCCATGGCCAGCGTGAGCCGCGACTTGGCTTTCGCAAACGTCTCGCTCTCCAGCACATCACGCAGATGAATTGTTTCGCGCTCGTGATTGGGCACCTGGATGCCCACGGTGCTCTTGCCCGGCATGCGTTCAATCAGGATGCTCTCGGCACGCATGGCAAGGCACAGATCGTCGGCAAGACCGGTCACGCGCGAATACTTCACTCCAGCCTCGGGCTTGAACTCGTAAGTGGTGACCATGGGGCCGGGATTGATCTGAACCACCTGGCCGCGCACGTCGAACTCCGCGCACTTTTCTACCAGCACCTTGGCTTCTTCGCGCAGCTCGTCCTCGCGCACTTTCTGGGGACCTTCGCCTTCATTCAGCAGGGTGCTGGGCGGCAGCTTGAAACCGCTCACATTCTTTGGCGCGACAGTGGCGGAACGAATCTCCGCGTCAGCGCGCTCGTGGATGGCGATTTCAGCGGGCTGTCGCGCTGCCGGAGCCTGTGGTGGAGCAGAGATCGGGTTCACGCGCAGCGGCGCGGCATTCGCGGCAGCGGGGGCAGCTTCAACCACCTGCGCCTCGGCAAACCGCTGCGGCGGCATTGGAACAACGTTCGGTCTTGCCGGAGCCTGCGATTCAGCGGCAGACGGCGCGAGCGCGTCCGCTTCCGTGCGCTCCCAAACACTGCGTCGAGCAGGTGGCGTAATCGGAATCTCTGTCGCAGCGGCAGCCGTGCGTCCTGCGGTTTGCGGCTGGCTCATCGATGTAGGATCGGCCTGAGCGAGTGGCGCACGGCGAAATGCCGGGATCTCGTCGAGCAGGTCGTAATCATCGGCGGCCTTGCGGCGACGGAAAAGGCGCGCCAAGAAGCCGGGCTTCTTTTCGCGTGACTCCGGCTGGGCGATAAAGTTGTCACTGAGCGTTGGCCCGACGGCGGGAACAAAGTGCAATTCCTCAGGGGCAAGCCCCTCATCGCTGAATTGCGGTCCACGCTCGAATTCAAGCTCCGCCTTCTGCTCCGCACGTTCTTCACGCCAGTTCTTCCAGCGCTCATACAGGTTGCGAAGTTGCAGCCAGCGATTTTCCAGGTTCTCCTTGAGGGCCCAAAAGCTGATAGCCGAAGCAAAATACAGTCCTACGCCGGCCATGGCTGACGCAACCAGCCACGAGCCTTGCACATTAAAATAACTTACAAGCACACCTGCCATCAGCCGGCCAACGACGCCTTCAACCGGCACAACGTGCAGCCAGTGCCAATGCCAGGGCATGAGACCAAACACCGCCGGCACAAACGCCAGCGAAAGCAGCGTGCCGGTCCAGCGCAGCAGCGCCGAACCACTGGGGCGCGAGTGCATCCACGTCCAGCCAATGCCACCCAGCCAGATCGGAAGCAGAAAGGCAGTAAGACCCAGAGATTGCAGAAGCAGATCGCTCAGGTAAGAACCAAAAACACCCACCCAGTTGTGAATCACGCGCGGTAAGGCAGGATCGGCTGCGGTATTCAGCGACGGATCCGCGGCGTGATAAGTGGCCAGCGCTAAAAACAGCAGCAGCGCAAACAAGAGAACCACGAGCCCCAGAAAGAGATTCACTGGGCGGCTTCGCGTTGGGGTAAGGACGATGCGAATTGGCTTCATGACGGGGCTTTTCCGCTCTCGGTGCGCCGCACGTACAATCCGGCGCAAGCCGGTCAGAACGGCGGGAATAACCCGGAGCAGCTTATATTATCGGCGTCGATGAAGGCGGCTAAGGACCAAAACAAAACGGGGGGAACCATGCTGTGGACCCCCGGCAGGGGTTGCCTTGAATAGGCGAAATTTTACCCGCCGATGTACTTCGCTCCCCAAAGCAGGAGCGCACCGCCAAGCAGGATGCGGTAGATGGCGAAGATGGTGAAACCGTGTTTGCGTACCCAGTAAAGGAACCACTCCACCACGCCGTAGGCCACAATGAAGGAGACCACCAGTCCAATTAGCAGCACGATCCAGCGCTCGGTGCTCATCGTAACCGACGCTGCGGCGCCAGTCGCGTGTCCGTGGACTTCTTTTATAAAGTCCCATCCGGTAGCGGCCACCATGGTTGGAATTGAGAGCAAAAAGCTGAACTCAAGCGCTGCCGGCCTGCCGAGGCCGGCAATCTGGCCGGCGGCTATGGTGGACATGGAGCGCGACACGCCCGGAAAGACTGCGGAAAGCGTCTGGCAAAGGCCAATCCAGACGCCCTGCCCCAGAGTCATGTTCTCAACGTGAGTTACGTTGGGATCGTACCGGCTGGTACGCCAGTCGACGAGCCACATAACCACACCGCCGATGAGCAGTGCCAGCGCCATCGCCGTCAGACTGCCCAGGTTGCGCTCGCTCCACTTGTGAAGCAGCAGAGCAGGCACTGAAGTGCAGGCAAAGGCAACCATCGTAATGGCAATGGGGTGATTGAACCACGTATGTTTCCCGTCGTCACCCTCGGGAAAGGTGCGCAGAAACCCCACAATGCGCTCAAGAAAAAGCAGCATCAGTGCCAGGATCGCGCCGAACTGAATGACAATGGTGTACATCTTCCAGTACGCGTCATCCAGCGGAATCCGCATAAGCGCTTCAGTAATGCGCAGGTGTGCAGTAGAACTGACCGGAAGAAATTCGGTCAAACCCTCCACAATCCCAAGAATGATTGACTGGACGTACGTGCTCAAAAAGCCCCCAGCTAGCCTTTATGATTCGTCAGCAGCCGCGACAAGGAGAAGCCACGGTTCACTGCGGGTCGATACCGTATACGGGAATACCCTCATCCAATTTGTACACTAGAGCACCCGCTCTCCAAGAATAATCTGATGTAGCAAACTTACCTTTCAGTACCGTGTAGAGTTCTCGAGCACTGTTTTTGGCTTTGGCAGCCTTACCTTCGTCACCGTTTGCCTTGTACATATCGTTCAGCACCGCTTGCCGATAAATCGCCTGGTAGAGAGCCTGTGCGGTCCGTGGCCCGTCAGGATGCTCCTTCGCATATTTCTCGTATATCTCCGACTCCTTGGCCGGGCATTGCACCTGCCCTTGCCAGTCGCCGCAGAGTTTGTTGTCGATCAGGTCAAAGGCCGCCAGATCGGCCCAGCGCGTGTCCGGAAACATCTTGATGACCTTCTTCAACTCATCTTCATCCATGAGCTGGCGCATGTAAGGAGCTTTCTCCTTTGAAGAACGTAGCGTGGAGAGATCAGCCTTTTGCAATTGCCACTGGATATCTGCAGAACGCCACGCCGCCTCACCGGCAATGGGAGAGTCGGGAAACATCTCCGCCGCCCGCCGATACAAGAGCCGCGCGGTCTTGGCCGCATTCAGCGGTCCGCGCGGATCGGAGGCAAGCGACTCCTCAGTTGCGGCCGCGCCCATCAAAATCTGGTCGCCATTGGGATTAGTTTCAATGACGATGCCCCTTGCTTGCATCCACCCGGAGATCGGTGGCGGCGTCGAATCGTCACCAACAATGGGCGTATCACTGGACTCACGAATCTGCTGGATATCGGTGTTTGCATAAACGCGGAGCCAGTCGCCGCTCTTTTCCGCAATCACCAGTTCACGGCCCGGCTGCACGCGATCCACCTTTTGCGAGTCGGCGCTTGGCGTAACGTAAAGCCAGGTAACCCGCAGCGCGGTGGCGCGCGGACCGGCGATCGGCTTCACCAGCTGAGGCTTCTTATCCCCCATGGCCGGTAACGCAATACACAACAAGGCTGCGACTAAAGCCAGGGCGCGGAGACTGGGGAACTGTGTCTTCTTCACGGCTAAGATCATATTCGAACGACGCGGCTACGCGCTTTCGGTGAGCACTTGAGCCAGCATGGCGGGGTCAACATTGCCGCCGCTGATCACCGCTACAGCCTTGTTGTAAGTGGGCAATTCATCGGCGTGAAAGAGCAATGCGGCCACCGGCACCGCGCCGCTGGGCTCGGGAACCAGTCTCGTTGTCGCCACAATGGCACGCATGGCGCCGCGAATCTCCGCCTCGGTTACCGTGATAACTCCCTTGACAAACGCCTGAATGTGCGCAAAGTTGCGCACGCCCACACTTTGCGTACGGAGGCCATCGGCAATGGTACGGCTGGTAAGTTCTGCGCCCCAGGTAACGATCTTGCCGCTACGGAAGCTCTCTGCCGTGTCACCCGCAAGCTCTGGCTCAACGCCAAACACCTTCGTCTGAGGCCGCGACTGTTTCACCGCCGCAGCCACACCGCTCAGCAGCCCGCCTCCGCTCACCGGCGCGAGCACCAGGTCCACATCGGGCCACTCTTCAATGATTTCAAGTCCGCAGGTGGCCTGCCCGGCGATGATCTGCTCGTCATCGTAAGGCGGAATCACAACATAACCGTGCTCACGGACAAGTTGCTCAGCCACGGCAAGGCGCTCGCTCGAGGCCGGCCCCACATCCACAACCTCAGCGCCGAAAGAAAGCGTAGCCGCGCGCTTGATGGCCGGTGCATTCGACGGCATGATGATCACCGCCTTCGCGCCGACTTCGCGTGCAGCATAAGCTACGGCCTGCGCATGGTTGCCGCTCGAATAGGTGATCACACCGCGCGCAATCTCATCCGGAGTGAGCTGCAGTATCTTGTTGGCCGCGCCGCGCATTTTGAATGCGCCGATAGGCTGCAGGCTCTCGGCTTTGAGGCGAATCTCCTTATCCGTGCCGTATCCCGACAAACCGGGAAATGCCGCGCGGACAAGCGGCGTCCGAACAGCAATATGCTCAATGCGCTTAGCGGCCGCACGAATGGTGTCGAGATCGACCAGGGTGCTCGCTGCAGTATTCAAGTTTGGCTCCCTCACTGGACCGCGAGCGAAATCCATCATCGCAGCCCTTCAATCTATCAGTATCACGCAAGCACGAGATAAAATTTGAATCTCGCTCACACCAAAAACAAAAGCGCGGCAGCCAAAGCCGCCGCGCTTGTAGGTTGTAGTTGTCCTTACTAGAAGGTCAACTTGGCCGATACCTGCAACTGACGTGGCCCATAGAGGCCATTGTTGGTTCCGCTGACAGCGCGGAAAGCGCTAAGGCCTGTTCCGGGGTATGGCTTAAAGCAGCCCTGCAGCGCAGAACCCGATGGAACGCTGCTGTTGGTGTTGCAGGTTGAGGATGAGGATGACGCTGTCGAGTAGCTGGAATAGGTGCTATTCACATTGGTAGGAATAATGTGGTTGGCAACGTTGAATGCCTCGCCAATGAGTTGGAGAGACATCCTGTCATGGATGGCGATATCTCGGGTAATACGGAGATCGGCAGCGTTATATCCGGGAGCATTGATGCTATTACGGCCAACATAAGGCGGTCGGCCATTCGTGGGTCCACCGGAACCGGAACTGATTGCGCCACCGTAAATGCCGCCGTCATTACCGTAGCTTGTTGAACTGGTTGAACCGCTATAAATGGTGCCGCTAACACCGAGATAGATGGGCTGGCCACCCGAAGCGATGTCGCTTGCGGAGATGGCAAAGCCGTTGACGAGATTGCTGACCAGCCTGTTGGCTACAGCAAACTGCGGCTTGTAGTAAACGTTGATAGTGAACCGATTACGGACATCAAGATCGGACGGACCATTGTCACCCTTGATGTTGTTTGGATCGAGCGGCACATCGCCACCATAGAAAGTACCGCTGGTTCCCTGAACCTGCCCCGTATCGGTAGCGTGCGACCAGGTGTAGTTGGACAGGATTTCAAGCCCATTCGCGAAGGGACGGCGGAAGGTAACCGCCATGCCGTTGTACCAGGTGTTGGCCACGCTGAAGCCCGTGTTGAAAGTGGCCAGCGAAGTGTTGCGGCGGTCAGCTGGCCGGTACACCGGCACCGTGAGCTGACTGACCAAATTGTTATTAGCATCGAGCACGTTGTAACTGCGCATACCACTCGGCGACTGGCCGACAAGGTTTGCATCGACAAAAACCGGGAGTCTCATTCCGCGGGTTCCAACGTATCCGATGCTGAGTGATACCTTGCCCGGCAAAGCCTGCTCAACCGATAGCGATGCTTCGTGGGCGTATGGCGGAACGAAGTTCGGATCCAAGCCATGGAAGCTCTGCGGACCTAACTTAGAAGGGCCGTTGATCGCCGGCGCTGCACCACCGTCAGGACGGAGCGAACCGCTGATGGAAGGACCCGTCGGCAGAAAAGGCACGTTGGGATACTGCAGGCTGCTGGTTGGATCGGGGACCGTCGGGCAGGTCGACGTAGGTGTACCAACGCTGGCCTTGCAGCCATTGTAGTTGTAGTTGATCTGCACCACGCCGTTCTCAACGCGCATCGCATAGTAAGTGCTGCCCTGGTTGAGAGCCGAAAAGATTCCGTATCCACCGCGCACCACCGTTCCGGGTATCGGATTCCACGCGAAGCCAAAGCGGGGCTGGACGCGATTGAGAACGTTCTTGATCGTCTGGGTATACTGCGACGAGATCGGCGCGTAATTGTTGTTGACGAGGCCCGGCGCAGGGGTCAACTGCACATCGTAGCGAACACCAGCGGTCAGCGTGAACTTCGGCGCAATCTTCCAGGAGTCCTCGGCAAACCCGTCGTACATATACATCCAGAAGTCGTCTTTGCCCTGAGTACCGGCTGCGGTGTTGACCACGTCGACGGTCTGAACAAATGAGTTGTAGTGGTAGCCAGCGTAAGGATCCGTGTTCCCCGCCTGGCCCTGGAATGCATCCTGAATCCAGTCCCGGAACGCGGCTTCATTGGTGGATTCGCTATAGTTGTACAAGCCACCACCTTGATAAAGATTGATCATGACTTCGTGCACAGCGTTAAGATCGCCACCGAACTTAAGACTGTGCCGGTTCATCTGCTTTGAGAAAACATCTGTGAACTGGAAACGATGCTCATCGGGTTCCGCGACGCGCGGCAGAGCGTTGGGCATACCGAAGGTGACAACCCCAGTGGCTACGCTCGGCCCCGGAGCGTTGGCACCCGCCGTCTCAAGATCGCGCCCCCACTGGGAGTGAATCTGATTGACAGCAGTAGGCGACAGAACCCAGGTCCATCCGCCGACCAGGAACCGCTCATGATAGCTGGTAGGGCCGTTGGTGCTGGGCGAACTGTTGGTGTAGGTCGGATTCGCGCTATAGCCGTTGGTGCTGTCGAAATTGGCTGCGTTGTAATCGACGAACACGTTGTTCTTGTCATTCAGGTAATAGTCGAGGCGCCCGAACAAGAGATTCTGCTTTGCGTAGCGCGAAGGCGGAACAGAACCGGCGCTGACGTTCGCCACATTCATCAGAAAGGCGATGCCCGCATTGCACTGCGTCGAGGTGATCGTGCCCGGACACTGCGTCGGCGAGATGATGGTGCCGCCCGAGTTGCTCGGCGTGGGGGTCAGGGTCATGGTGTTCGTATCCGAATAGAGCACCCTTCCCACCTTGCGGAAACCATCAAAGGTGAGGAAACCGAAAAGCTTGTTCTTGATAAGGGGTCCGCCCACGGAACCACCGAACTGCTGCTGCTGGTGAATAGGCTGGGTAAGCAGGAACGAGGAGCCACCTGCATGCAGGGCCTGATACTTGCTGTAGGGATCCAGCGCATTCAGATCCGGATACCGGAGGTAGTAGAACAAGTCACCGTGGATCTGGTTGGTTCCGCTCTTGGTAATAGCGTTAACCTGACCGCCTGCAGCTTGGCCGAATTCGACCGAATAGTTTGAGGTCTCAGCCTGAAACTCCTTAATGGAGTCGAGGGAGTAGACATAGGGTGCGCCGCTGGCGCGTCCGCGCGCCTCGGAGAACAGAATCTGGTTATTGTTCGCGCCGTCAACGTAGTTCTGGTTGTACAAGCCGCTGATGCCGTGAAAACTGACCAGACCGCTGCCGCCGTCCTGAACGACGTTGGGCGTGAACAGCACAAATGTGCTCCAGTTACGGGCTGCCACCGGCATATTCTGGATAAGGTGCTGGTCAACGCTCTGCGAAACCTCGGTCTTCTGCAAATCGAGGATCTCTGGCGCAGCCGCCACTTCAACAGTGGTGCTCTCGGTACTAACCTTCAGCGAAAGGTTGATAGTAAGTACCTGACCCACGAGCAAGGTGATGCCTGAAGACTCGGTTTTTCCAAAGCCGGCCCCGGTCGCTGAAACCTTGTAATGTCCGGGAAGCAGGAAGGGCGCAGTATAGAGTCCCGACGAATTGGTCGTGTAACTGTGGGAGACACCCGTATCCACATTGGTGACGGTGACAGTTGCACCTGGAATCACCGCCGCAGATGCATCACTTACGGTTCCATTGATTGTGCCTGCGCCGGCGGTCTGTGCTGCCGCTGTTGCGCCGCCAAGGGTTAACACCAACGCCGCTAGAACAAGCACGGCGATACACGTATAGTGACACCGGTTCCGTAGCATTTTCATGTCAGAGGCTCTCCAGAAAAATCGGGCTATCAATTAGGAATGTCTTCATCGTAACATGATTCCAATCTTCGCTAAAGGATTCAGTTTCCCCTGCTACGCGTAAGGAGTGTATAAAAACGCAGAAAGAAATTGCTCAAATCTCCGCTGCTCATGCGGCCTTTCGAGCGTCAAATCCAACACTAAATCGGTATTACGAGTCTTAGTCTGCCGTAACTGCGTTAAGGCTTCGTGAATGCATTTTTCAAAACCCTAAACGGAGCAGCTTCAAGCCACTTTGATGGTGTGGAAAAATGATCCAAAATAGTGTGACAAGAAGCATTACCGTGCTCTCAAGCCATCTTTGAACTGCAACGGGAAACGCTATTCGTAGGCAAGCGCGTCGATAGGATCTTTACGCGCAGCCATCCATGCTGGATACAGCGCTCCGCACAGCGAACCGGCAAATGCGATGAGCGCGCCATTGAGCATCCACGTTGCAGTCAACTCAAAGCTGAAAGTCGGGAATTTGAACGCCAGCAACGCGCGTACTCCAAACGTCGCACAAATGCCGAGAATCACGCCGGCGAATGATAGCAAACCCGTCTCTCTTAGCACTACGCTCACGATTGCCAATTTCGACGAACCGAGAGACTTGAGAATGCCAATCTCGCGCGTGCGTTCCAGAACCGCCGTATACATCGACTGAAAAATTACCAGAAATCCCACAATGACTGCGATGGAAATCACCACATTCAATGCAATGTTGAACCCCGGAAACCGCGACGGCGTGTAAAGAGAGATGATTTCGTCCATCGTATTCACGCGGTAGCCATCGAGTCCGGGCGTCGAGTCAATCTCCTTGACGATAAGTGGATCGTTTGCCTGAGAATCCGCCTTCAGATAAATCATCGTGGCCTTGCCTTCGGAACCAATCAACTGGCCCATGGTGTCAATCGGAATGAGCTTTCGCCCCCCCTTGCCGCTTTCGACGACTCCACAGATCCGAAAGGAATGATTCAGAATCGTGATATGGTCGCCCACATGATGAGCCGGCTCGGCCCGCGCGAATACGTCGTCAACAATCACGTCATATGGGCCCTTGAACGGACCTCCCTCGAGAAAAGTGAACGGTTTCAGCGCGTCGTAGCTTTTGAAATCGATGCCGTAGAGAATTTCTACGGATCCGGTCATTGAAAACTCTGTAATCACCGGGGCGGCGATCGCGACATGAGGCAGAGTGGCCAGAAACGGAGCTAGTTTGGCTGACATGGGAGCGCCGCTGACGCCATTCATAAAGCTCGAATTGGACGGACTGACCACCAGGTCTGCGCCAATACCGTTGGTTCGGGTCTTCTGGTCGTTCAGCATGCCCATAAAAACGCCCACAATCGACAGGATCATAACCACTTCAATAGCGACGGCAAGCACGCTGATGACGGAGCGCAGGGGGCGGTGGATCAGATTGGCAAAAATAAGCTTATTCATTACGGCGTCTGGTCTCGAAGTTCCTTTCATAAGGTTAACAGCCACCCCACTCCTTGACGCTTTCACGCAACTCAAGGCCGAGGCGACTTTCACAGGTGAAATATTTCTTTCTGGTAACCATAAGCCTTTATCAATTGATCAATCCATTGAAAATAAAGGCGAAACCACCGATTCCTTTTGACGTTTGTTGAAAACCGGGTCTATTATTTGGGGAAGCCTTACGTGATCGGTTTGGGCTGGGCGTACACGCAGATGGGTAATTTTGGTGAAGACCTGCGCAAGGAACGCGTATCTCGCGGCGTTGCGCTGGAACAAATCAGTGCCGAGACCAAAATCAGCCAGCGTCATCTTATTGCGTTGGAGCAGGAGAGATTCTGCCTGCTGCCCGGCGGCATCCTCAGCAAGGGAATCGTCCGCGGATATGCGGGCGCTCTCGGTCTCGATACAAAAACCTGGACCAATCGCTTTCTACAGGCCTGCAACTCAACTGGAATCCAGGTTGAGGAAGACTGGACCGCATTCGCGTCGAATGTCGGAAAGACCCGCGCGCAACGCTACATCGATCACGAACTTCGCATGCGCTGGATTGGCGCGTGCGTACTTGCAACCGTCGTGATGATCGGCGCGTTTCTTTCAGTGCGCTACTACGGCGTTCAAGCGGGATGGTGGTCTTCGCTGCTGCCCTTCAGCGGCGCGGATTCAACTGTGGATTCCGCCGTTACCACGACACAATCCTCAGTGAGCCGAGTGATCTCCTTTTTCGGCGCTTGATGATTTTGTTCGGCGCTTGATTTCGATCCTCTCCAGAATCCTTTCCGATCCGTTGATACCTTTCCTGCTCCCCTGCCCTGTTCAGCAAGCCCCCGGCCCCTTTTAACTATCAATGCACCCCGTTCGCTGCGATGCTTTGCCCTCTGGCACCCGGCACAATTACCATGGAAGATGCACGATCAGGCTCAGGTCTGCCTGTGCATCCGCGCCTCCAAGCGAGGCCTGCGGCCACATTGAGTTCGAGCTTCTGCACCTGCGTGTGACAGCAGCGGACAACCCCGGAAGGCCGCAAATCCGAATTCCCTTCAATGGGCAGGAGTTTGAAGTTGAGTGACCGTTCTCTGTTTACCTCTGAATCAGTAACTGAAGGCCATCCAGACAAGATTGCCGACCAGATATCCGACGCCATTCTGGATGCGTGCCTCGAGCAGGATCCTTACAGCCGCGTGGCCGCCGAGACGCTGACCGCGACCGGTCTGGTTGTGATCGCCGGTGAAATCACCACCAAGGCTTATGTGGATTTCCAAAGCCTGGTGCGCGGTGTTGTTGCCTCCATCGGCTACGACAACGCACTATACGGATTCGACTCCAACACCTGCGCCGTGATCTCGACGATCAACAAGCAGTCCGGTGACATCGCCCAGGGCGTTGATACGGGTGGAGCAGGCGACCAGGGCATGATGTTCGGCTATGCATCCAACGAGACCCCGGAGCTGATGCCGGCGGCCATTTCACTGGCGCAAAAGCTGTGCAAGCAGCTTACAGCCGTGCGCAAGAGCGGCAAGCTCCCCTACCTTCGCCCCGACGGCAAGAGCCAGGTCACGGTGGAGTACGACGAGAACGGCAAGGTAGTCCGCATCGACGCTGTGGTCATCAGCACCCAGCACGCCGAGAGCGTCACCAACGAAGAGTTGCACGCCGATATCCTCAAGCACGTCATACAGGCTGTGCTGCCCGCCAAGTGGCTCGACGAGCACACCAAGTACCATATCAATCCCACCGGGCGTTTCGTCATCGGCGGCCCCATGGGTGACTCCGGCCTTACCGGACGCAAGATCATTGTGGACACCTACGGTGGAGCCGGACGGCACGGCGGCGGTGCATTCAGCGGCAAGGACCCGACGAAGGTGGACCGCAGCGCCGCGTACATGGCCCGCTACATTGCCAAGAACATTGTGGCCGCGGGGCTTGCAGATCGTGCGGAAGTTCAGCTTGCCTACGCCATCGGCGTGGCCGATCCAGTAAGCGTGCGCGTTGAAACCTTTGGCACCGGCAAGGTGAGCGATGCAAAACTCACTGAGCTTGTCCGCAAAAACTTCGCTCTCACGCCCAAGGGCATCATTGAGAGCCTGAACCTGCGCCGCCCGATCTACCAGAAGACCGCAGCCTACGGACACTTTGGCCGCACCGAGCCGGAGTTCACCTGGGAAGCCACCGACAAGGCCGCACAGCTAGCCGAGCAAGCCGGCCTTAAGGCAGCAGCAGCAAAGTAACTCGACCGCAATTTGAGCAAAGAGAGGGGACTGCCACACGGCGGGCCCCTCTTGTGTGTTGGTGGGTGTAGCACGGGCAATAGTTCACGCTCGCGTAGAATCAATACAGGTGGCTATATTATTGGTGTCCCGGCATAGAAGATATTTCGGATTGTTATTTTGTATTGCTCTTGTCTTTGGCTCCACATGCGAGCGCATTCAAGCGTTCCCACTCCATTTTCCGTGGCACCGGCCAAAGCTGCTGGTGGGCTACTTCGATAACTCCAGCTTCTACTCACCTGCGCCGTTCCACGTGAAGGACCTGGTAACAAACGGCAGCGCTGCGCGCCTGAACCAGATCAACTATGCATCGGCGTCGGTCAAAAACGGTCGCTGCTCGCTTTCCAATCCAGAAGCCGATCTTGAGACGGCATACACGGCGAAGAACAGTGTGAATGGAAAGCCTGACGATTCCGCATCGGGATTTCGCGGCTACTTTCATCAGCTCGCAGAACTCAAGCAGAAATATCCCAGGCTCAGAATTCTGATTTCGCTGGAAGGCCGCGCGTCGGATTTTGCTGTTGATGCACAGCCGGAGAACCGTGTAGCTTTCGTACGCTCATGCGTCGATCTCTATCTGCGCGGCGAGTTCGGAAACGGCATCAACGAACCGGGCCTGTTCGACGGGATCGATGTGGACTGGGAGACGCCGCAGGAAAAGGACACAGCCAACTTCTACGCATTGATCGCAGAGTTCCGAAGCCAGATGAATGCAATGCACCGGGGCCTGACACTTTCGATTGCGGTAGATGAGTCGCCGGCGGAGTTTGCCGGAACAGATTTGGCCGCGCTGGCTCTACTGGTAGATCAGGTTGGCATAATGAATTACGACTACGCCGGCCCATGGAACAAGACAACCGGATTTGTTGCTCCCCTCTTCGCCGGACCTCCTGACACCGGGTACGACGCCAGCATCAGAAAGAGTATCGCCGGATACAGAGCGGCCGGTGTTCCAGCGCACAAGCTGCTGATGGGCCTGCCGTTCTACGGTTATGGCTGGACCGATGTAGAAGACTCAAATAACGGCCTGTTTCAGGAGGGCCGCGCCTTGCGCAGTGAGCGCCCCTATCGACGCATCCGCGAAATTGCCTCGTCGTCGCAGGTGTTTCGCGATCCGCAATCGCAGGCCCCGTGGCTCTTTGACGGAAATGAATTCTGGACTTTCGAAGATCCAGTCTCAGTGCAGTACAAGGTAAGTTACGCCGCGCACCAGGGCGTTGGCGGAGTCATGATCTGGGAGTTAGGCGGAGACACCGTGGATGCTGAGCTGCTTAAAAGCGCCTACGATGCACTGCGCGAACCGTTGCAGAAGCAGGTCTTCCAACAGTCGACCGATCAGCCGCCTCCCGCTGCTTTAGACACTGGACAATAGCTGTTTTGCGGCAGCCGTCATCCGCACACCTCACTCAGGCTTCAGTGCTCCGGGAACCTTCCGAAACACGCGATTGTAGATTTCATGGGCCAGGTCGACAGACTCGTTGATAGCGATTGAGGTGGGCAATACGCGGGTGTTCACCTGCCGCTCACGGGCCAGCCGGATTCCGGCAATGAGACATGCGCCAAGATAGACCATTCCGCGATTGATCCGCGGCATGCCCGCATCGGGATCGAACATCAAAGTGTCCTTCGATTCTGGTGCAGCACCAGGTGATCGACTTTGCCGAGAAACAGTTCCGACGGCAGATAGCGCCGGACCTCGCCGCAGAGGCAGCAGGCAATGGTTACGGACTGGAAGGGAAATTCGCGCACGCCAGAAGGAATGTCGCGTCGGCAGCGCTTGCACGTGACCACGAACATCTTCCGGTTGGCAGGTCCCTGAAACATGACCACAGTTTAGGCGAACAAAAAGCGAATGTCTACCGGAGGCCTGTGGATCGTGACCGACAGCATATCCTCGGTGATCATTCCCGGCCTTGCGCGTCTATCGCGTAGAATTCTTCGTGGCGCTCGAACCACTCACCTAAGGAGCTATTCATGCGTTTTCTTGCGGTAGCCGCTCTTTTTATCAGTTTTGCCGGACTTTCGGCAGCGCAGACGGCTGCGGACTGGAATTACTACGGCAAAACCGGACCACTGGGCTGGGGCAAGCTCGACCCGGCTTTCAAGGCCTGCTCTGACGGGCGGGAGCAATCGCCGCTCGACATTCGCAAGACGCACCTGAACAAGTCGCTCCAACCGATCGAGGTTCACTATCTGGCCGGAACCGAGACGCTGGAAAACAACGGACGGACGATTGTGGTGCATGTGAACCCGGGCAGCTACATTGTTGCCGACGGGGTGCGTTACGAGCTGCTTCAATACGAGTTTCGCCATCCAAGCGAGGAAGCGGTAAAAGGCAAACTCACCGACATGAGCGTGCAGTTTCTGCATAAGAGCGCCGAGGGAAAGATGGCGATCGTTGCGGTGCGGATGGTAATGAATCAGGATGCACCGAACGCGATTCTGGCCACGCTGTTTGCAGACTTGCCGCGCAAGGCGGGAGAGACTGGGAAGATCAAAGAGCTTGTGAATCCGGCTGGCCTTCTGCCGGGAGACCGCGGCTACTGGACGTACATGGGGTCGCTGACAACTCCGCCATGTACTGAAGGCGTGCGCTGGTTCGTGATGAAGCAGCCCATCACTTTGAGCCAGACGCAGTTGATGAAGTACACATGGATGTTCCACGTGAATACGCGGCCGTTTCAGGATGCACACGGGCGCGAGATTGAAGCGAGCCGCTAAGCGCGAAGTTCGCGGTCAGCAAGCAAGCGGCAGAAAGCTCAGCACGAGCCCTTCATCGCCGGGAAGCGCCGTAACGCTCATGCCTGAGAGGTCGTTAACCAGATAGTGCGCCGCATCGAGCCGCTCGGCCGGATGCGAAAAGGTGGTGGCCACAACGGTGCATCCGGCTGCGCGCCCGGCGGCGGCTCCCGACGCTGAATCTTCAATCACAACGCACTCCTGGGGCGCGAAGCCGAGAAGTGCAGCGCCTGTAAGAAATGGCTCGGGATGGGGCTTGCCCCTGGTGACGAAATCCGCAGCTACAAGCTTGCTGGGCCGCGGAACTCCACCGATATCCATGCGCACCTTGGCAAGGCGCTCGGTCGCGCTGGTTACCACCGTCCACCGATGCTGCGGGAGCGCGGCAAGCATGGCCAGCACACCGGGAAGAACGGTGAGCCCTTCGTCGTCCTCGATCTCGATATTTTCAATAACCTTCAGTTCCAGCTCCGAGTCGAGATCGGGCCGCATGATGGCGATGGTCTCGATGGCGCGGCGGCCATGAGCGGTCTGGCAGGTCACCTCTGGATCAACTCCGCGCAGCACAGCCCATTTTGACCAACTGCGTTCCACTGACCCGAGCGACGAGACAAGAATACCGTCCATGTCAAAGAGAACACCCTTGCATTTGATTTGTGCTGTAGATGCTGCGGAAAGCGAGGCCATGAATCCATTCTAGCCGCCGCGTATCTGCGCCTTCTTCGGGGTGGGCGCTTTGTCGGCCTGTGTTTCGCCCTCCGCGCCGAAGTTGAGCTTGACCGGCTCCGCGAGCCGCACGTTTGCGGCGACTGCCTGCTTGCGGCGACCTCGCATGAGCTCGTTCTGACCCAGTGAGATTCGTCCGTTGGCAATCTCCACATCGGCAGACCAGCGATCGAAGCGGGCAAGTTCAGCAGGAGCGTTTGCTCCTACTGCCGAGCCGTGATGCCATTCAAAATGAAGTGCGCCCTTGGCTGAGGCAGCCAGATCGCTGCCGGTGTAGCCCGTCAGTTCAACTTTTCCCTGCGCGTCGAATGTTCCGCCACGCCAGTTCTGGCCAAGCAACTGTCCAACTGCGGCGGGGCTCAGCTTCTGGAAGTCGGCAGTGAATTTGTAATTGGGCTTATCTCCCGTGACGAGCGTGCCGTTTGCGTGCATTTCGCCGCCCAGTAGCTTGCCCTCCAGGGTGGTGATCTCAATGCCCGCCGGTGCAATCTGCAATTGAGCTATCGCGCTCTGCAGAGTCACCGGCCCCACCTCGATGACATCGGCGGTCACTGTGCCGTTCAGCTCTGGCCACACCGGCGCGGAAGTGCGCCGAAGGCGATCCAGAAGATCGGAGAGCAGAGTGCCTTTCTCTTGCGCACCCAGAATCGCGGTCTGAACAGTTGCGGCGTCCACGCTACCGAAGCTCACGTTGAAGTTGGGATGCGGTTGAACAGGACACGAATCCGGAGGCGCGCACGGTTTGGGCACATCCAAGGTTGCGGTTCCCTTCAAAGGCCCATAGGTGAAGTCAACTGGGTCCCAGCGCTGCTCGCCGTTGAAGAAATGCAACGTGCCGGTGGAAATCTCAATCGGATTGGCCAGAAAATTGGCCTTCCACGTAGAGTTGTGGAGCGTAACGAGGCCATTAAGGCTGTCAGAAACGGGATCGACTACATCTGATGAGCCGGTCATGCTCACAACGCCTCGCGCGATTCCTACGGCGGCCGACGCGGGCTGGCTCTGGCCCAGCAATGTGTCCTGCGGAGGCAGCCAGGGGCCCTGGGCATTCAGTTCAACTGTGAGAGGACTACCGGAAAGCTGATTCAGTGCCGCCGCCTGAGGAAGCCCCATTGCGTGGGCGACCTCTCGCGCGCGTTGCACCGCCACTTCGCCGCGCGCGATCACCAGGTAGCTGCGGAAGGCGAGCCGCAGATCGACGGTAAGAGGAGTGCGCGCTCCGGCCGGAATGGCCACGGAACCGGCGAGCGCCTGCGAGTGGCCTGGCGCGGGCACAGTAGGGGCAATCACCAATGCCGGCGCAGTCAGCGGCTGGCTTAGTCCGCCCCCGCTGAGCTGGAATGCGTCCACCGTGAAACTGCCGGTCAATAAACCAGTCGCTGGCCCTGTTGCCGCAGCGGTCTTCGCAGAACGTGATCTGGCTTGCACTGCCGTTCTCGAAGTCTTCGCTCCCGAAGCCGCGGAAGGCTCATCGTAGGAGACCTTTCCGCTCACTGTTCCGGTGGCGCTCAGGGTCGGATCGACACCGCTGCGCACGGTGCGCAGAGCTTCAAGCCCGGCTCCGACTGGAACGTGATCCATCTCCACGGAATATCGCGGCACATGGCCGCTGCTGTTCATATCGCCGGCAATGCGAATGCGGCCGGCGCCTAGGGGAGAATTGCAGACAAGATTTTCAATAGTGCGCTGCGAATAATGAAAGACAAGGTTGCAGTTAGCATCGAAATCCATCGGCTGCAAGGGCGCGAACTCAGCGCGGTGCACGCCTGCGGCGCGTAGCTGGGCTTTGATCTGAGCGTTTTCAGTGGTGCCTTCAACGTGAACGTCGCCGCGCAGGTCGCCGCGCCAGCCCGCATCGGAGCCGGTCATGAGGCGGGTCAACTGGCCAAGCTGCGCATCGCGCCACTCCAAATCGAGAACGATGGGCATGCTGCGCAGGTTTGCGGCCCGATGAGCCGTCGCTTCAATCTCCACAATTCCGGTATCCGCGGAGTTGAGGCTCACATCGGTTCGCGCAGGCTGGCCGCGCAGCCTCAAGCGCCATTCGCCGGGATTCGACTGCCACACAGAGAGGTCGGTATCGATCAGCGAGAACGGCAGCTTTTCAATTCCATTCTTGAAGTTGATGCGGGAGTCTGTGGCCACAAGGCGCGGTAAAGGCGCTCGATGCTCACCGGTATCGGCCTTGCCTACGTTGGATGTGGTCGTCTCCAGCAGAGAGTCGATGTTCCACTTGCCCTCAGGCGAGCGCACCAGGTTCAGGCTTGCTTCATCGACACTGATCTCGCTGATTTCGAGCCGGCCCCGCCACAGCGGCCAGATGCGGATGGGAGCCGTCACGCTTCTGGCATAGATCACAGGTTCAGCGCCAAAGGCAGGATTCTCGTCGACCACCAGATCGTAGAGCACAAAGCCCGGCCTGGGAAGCAGGCGAACGTGGACCGAGGAAAGCCGGACAGAACGCCCGATGGAGCGGGAGATAAGGCTTGTGATCTGGCTCTTGTAGCGTCCCACACTTACAAGGGGAGGCCCAATGAGGACAACCAAAAGAACCACAACTATGCCGAGAGACAACCAAAGCCATCTCGGCTTTCCCCGCCGTCGTTCTTGCTCGACTTCCATCATGATCTATTAAGTATGAACTGTTGAAACGAGCCCGGTTCAGCGAATCACGTGGAATGTCCGCGACCAGCGCGTATCGCTAAAGAAGTGCAATGCCACGTGCGCCATCCACGAAATCGTGCTGCCCACACCGGTCTGCTCGTACTGATCTTCACTGCTCTTGAACGACCAATAATTGAACAACGGCCGGCCGACTATATTCGCACGGGGCACAAAGCCCCAGTAGCGCGAGTCCAGGCTGTTGTGGCGATTGTCGCCCATCATGAAGTACATACCCGGGGGAACAACCAGGTCGCCGTTCACAATATGTTTGGGCTCTTCCACAGCCCATTGTTCCGTAGCGCCCGGGTCGAGCGACGCCGCAATCGACGGAAATTCGTCCACGTAAATACTTTCACCTGGACTTGTATTCATCTGACGTCCATCCTTCGGCTGTGGCTGCGCCACGCCGTTGATGTACACGATGCCTTCATGCAGATGAATGTGGTCTCCGGGAACGGCGATCAAGCGCTTGACCAGATCCAAGGTTATCGGATTTCCATTGGCGTCGGTGGGATCGACTCCGGGCTGAAAAACCGGCTTCTTGAACACAACGATATCGCCGCGCTTCGGCTCGCGATAATGCACCAGCGGCATCCATTTCGCGGGCGGTGCAAGCGTGATGCGGTCTACTACGACGTGATCTCCAATCAGGAGCGTGTTTTCCATCGAGCCGGAAGGAATGACAAAGTTCTGCGCGATGAACGTGAGAATGAACAGGCCGACAACCAGCACCGAGCAGATGCTGGCCAACGCCTCAAAAGGAGTCTCCTCCACATCAGGCTGGGAACGTTTGAACTCCGGGTCGGAACCGTTCGCCGATGCGTCTGCCAGAGATTTCTCAGTCGGCTCTTTTACTGCCGCCGTCTTCTTTTTTGTCATCCTGTCGCTCTTTGATCAATCAAACGAATTCGAACCTCTGCCGGTTCCCTCAGCACACTGAAATCTGGCGTTCGCGCCGACTTCTCTCAGTGCACTACGCGAAAAATGCGCGACCAACGCGCAAAACCGACAAGTTTCTCGGGAAGTAGCCTTTCGTGTCCGAGTCTATCATCCTGGGCCTGTGCTGAAGCGCTCTGCACATCGGTCGTGGAGGGCCGTCTAAGCGAGAAATAAATCACCAGCGGGCGCGCGACAATTGCCTGCCTCGGTACGAACCCCCAATACCGCGAATCCTTGCTGTGATTGCGATTGTCGCCAAGCACGAAATACTCTCCGGGCGGAACTACAAGTTCTCCGTTGTGCGTGAGGCTCTCCATCTGGCTCCACCAATCCGGATCGATCTGCGGATCGGTATAAATCTTGGCTGGGAAGTTGTCGCGGAATGGATTAGGTGGAGCAGGCTCAAAGGTGGCGTATGGCTCATTGAGCCGCGCTCCGTTCACGTAGACGTTCCCATCCTGTATGCGAAGGTGATCGCCGGGCAAGCCGACGACGCGTTTGACCAGCAGTGGCGGATCAGGATGATGGAACACCACGATATCGCCGCGCTTGACGTTGCGGTAAGGCATCAGCCAGCGCCCCACCACACCCGCCGGCGCATACTCCTGCTTATTGAAAAGCAAAAAGTCGCCAACCAGAAGCGTGTGCTCCATGCTTTCCGATGGAATCAGCAGTGGCTGAAGAACGAAGGTGAGCAGAAAGAGCGCCACCACGATGGTGCGCAGCAGTGACGCCAACGCCTCGGGCAGGGTGGGAAGATGGAGACGCAGATGCGAAATGGCTCGCACCGGCTCGGCCGGAATAGTCGCGGGCGTGCTCATTGCGCTCCCTCTTCCTCCTCTATTTCGTCCGCTCGCGTTGCGTCGGCCACGCTTCCACCTGCCGCCAGCAACCGTTCCAATGCCCGGCGAGCAGCGTCCTGCTCCGCGCGTTTCTTATTGCTTCCCACTCCGCGCGCCAGAGGCTTTCCGGGTTCGCCCGCTTCAACCTTTAGACGAACTTCAACGAGAAACTTCTTGCGGTGGCCGGGGCCGCTTTCACTTTTCACCCGGTAGATCGGAGTTCCCGACTGCGTTGCCTGCATATGCTCCTGCAAGGCCGATTTGTAGTTACCCAGCGCCGCGCCGGATTTGAGTTCCTTCGCCAGTTGCTCGGCTGCTTCGCCCATTACCTGACGCCGCGCAAATGTTCTTACCGGGTCAAGACCGCCGTCGAGAAATATCGCTCCTATGACCGCTTCCATGGTATTGGAGAGCACGGTGCTCTTGCGCCGCAGCCCGCTCTTGTCTTCGCCTTTGCTGAGCCTCAGGTGTTGGCCCAGTGCAATTGACTCAGCCACCTTCGCCATATGTTGCCGGCTCACCAGTTGAGCGCGTACGCGGGTCAGCTCACCTTCGCGCCAGTCAGGATGCGCAGTGAAAAGCGACTCTGCAATCACGAGCCCAAGCACAGCATCGCCAAGGAATTCGAGACGCTCATTGTCGCTTGTCTGCTTGAGCGCCGGTTTACCAGACGCGTTCCCCGCCGCCCGCGTCTTGCTGGTGGAGCGTTCCTGCGCCCCATCTAGGGTGGCCCGTTCGTGCGCGAGCGAGCGATGCGTAAGTGCACACACCAGCAGTTCCGGCTCAACAAAGTGATGGCCAAGTGCGGCCTCAAGTTCTGCCAAATCTGCTGCCAAGTACGCCTCGTTCGTCTGCTGCCTGTAGCCTTGCCGGGAGAACTACCGCGCCCGGCAGTCCGTTGCCCGTCCAGGCCCCGTTAACTCCATTAGACGACAATTTCAAGGGCGTGCGCGGTAACTCTTTGATTACTTTGGCATTGCTTGCCCGCTGTGCCCCGGTGTAGCCGCAGGATTGTCCGGACCTGGGTCGGCCGGTTCGTCATCCGCATCGGCCTCGCAGGTGTGTCCGTTCACGCTGTACGCGGTCTTCACTCCCCGCTCCGCAGCCACCAGCGTGTCATCCCTTCCGTCGCGCACGGTAAGGGCCAGCTTGTACTCCGACACAGCCTCGTCGCGCTTGCAATCCAGATCCAGCATGCGGCCCAGATAGATGTGCGACCACGCCAGCAGACGCTGCTCCTTGGCGGTTGCCAGTGTCTTCTGGAAGTCGTTGATGGCGTCTTCCGGATGCCCGGTCATGATGGCGGTGCGGGCCAGGATGAACCAGGCATGCGCAACGTCGCGCGTCGGCTCGGCTCCGGCGGGTTGCTTCGACAGCACTTCTTTCGCCATCTCCGCTGCACCGGCGATATCGCCGCTGGACAACTTTGACTCCGCCAGGTCAATGCCTTCGAGCTTGTGCGGCTGATTGCGGCCAAGGACCTCGCCATCCGCCACCTGATCGAACTGGATCTCGCGTGCACGGTGTACCTGCTGGTCGACGTCCATGCCGTACACCATTTCACCCATCGTGTCGGGCAAGCTCACCGAATCCTTCTCGAACTGGATCATGGCAGTGTAGAAATACTGAGTCAGCACGAAGCCCTGCCTCATGTCGTGATCCACGAGCGCCTGACGCACTGCCTCCTGCTTCTGCTCCACGAGTTGCCGCTCATGGGCGTAGCGCGGCAGTTCGGAGCGTTCGAAATTCGCAGGCATCTTGTAGTTGGGAATTCCCGTATCGAGGTTGCGCGCTTCAATCGCCTTGATAAGACACTCTACGGTCAGCGCCACCGTGTCAGAACGGTAGCGGAAGGCTATGGGAGCTTCCCTGATCTCCTTGAGAATCGGCTCTTCTCTCTCAAGCGCGTTGTGGCGCGAGAAAAGCAGCGGCTCAATGAGGTAGTGAAGATAAATGTGGTAAACGTCGGTCATGTGCACTTCGCCGCCTGCCGGCGAAAGCACCACAACATAGTCCGTACCGTAGATGCGCGCGTTCACCGTGTTGGGCGAAAGCAAGGGCTCGATGACGACGATGAATCGCCGCCCATCGTATGTCGGCGCGGGCATCTTGAGATACAGATTGGTCTTGACCATCATGTTCGACAATGGACCGTGCAACTGATCTGCAGCATCGTCGTAGGTGCGTCGCAGGGTGAGCCAGATTCCGTGTAGATCGACCTCTTTCACAAATTTGCTGAGCAGCGGCACCACATCGGCCACCTGCGTTGCGTCGGGAGGCATATCGGCAAGCTGGACGGTAATCTTAAGCTCCGGCGTGGTGGTGAGGTACAGCGACAGTGAGATGTACTGCGCAATATCAAGCTGCGTGCCGGTCATGCGGTGCTGGGCAACGTACAGGCACAAAGCGTCTCGGCTCTTGCGCGCCTCTTCACTGCCGGCCAGCGCCTTGTTGATCTCGTCGCGCACTCTCTGGCGCACCGGCGCGCTGCTCTGCAAGCCGTCGTCGTACCCGCACATGTTTAGGCCGGCAGCCATCAGAAATACCGGCTCAGGACTCACGAGAGAGATGGTGGGGCCCGCCGGATCAACCAGCGACGGAGTCTTTTCGCGCACATAGGACTGCGCACCCGATTCGTTATCGCCGGGGAATGAATTACCCGAAGACGACGACTGCGACGGTGAAGGCTGCGATTGCGAACTTGAGGAAGACTGAGCGCAGAGCGAAGCGGGAAAAACAACGGCGAGCAGGCTAAAAACCGCAGCCACGCCAAAAGACACCAGACGAATTGTTACCGATCTCATGAGAATCCCTGCCTGCAAGTCTATTTAGACGCATCAGCGGGGTCAAACGGGAACAAGCACCGGGTCCTGATGCCAATGGAGATCTTGGCTTGCCGCCGCAATGGTAGATCTGAACCAAAATTCCGGTTTTCCGAATTCGCACTAACAAGACAAAGCGCCTGCCGATCAGCAGGCGCTTTTCAAGATCATAAGAGACTGGTCTTTTAACAACTTACTTGCCAAAAGCTAAGGGCTAACAGCTAATAGCAATTTCCTATCCCTTCACCGAAACCCCGGCAAAGGAAATGTAGGCCATTCCGCGGACAGGCTGCCCGAAGAAGCGGGCCGGCTCAAAGAAGCTGAACAGCAGCAGATTTTCGACCTGCGACCGGGTTGCCGGGTCGTCAGGGCCAGAGACGATGCGGAAGTCGTATACCTCGCCTTCGCCGTTCACATAAGCCTCAACAACAACCGGGCCGGACAGCGTGCCGATATCGGTGTTGCTCACACCGCTGGACAGGCTTACCAGTTTGGGAGACGTGGGATTCCCGAGCGGTACGTCAGTCGTGGCCTGCACCGCCTCAGGCTGGGTGAACATGGTAACCAGCACCACCACCGTTCCCAGCAGCAAAACAGCGCTGGCAAAACCAGCTGAGGCCTGCAGCAGGAATGGTCCAACAGTGTTCTTCCACGCCAGGTTCCACTTGCTTAAGACGCTTTGCCGGCTGCGCGCCCGCTCCTGGCTTACCGCCACACGGATGCGGAGCAGCAGATCCTTTGGCTCAGACACCGGGCCCAAAGCACCAAGCGACTGCTGAACTTCACGCAGAGAATCCCACTCCTGCTGACACTCCCGGCAATGGTCCACGTGGGCAGAAATCCGCTGCATGTCCCGGCCATTCAAACGGCCATCTAGATACTCAGAAAATCTAGCTTGCACTGCGTCACAGCCGTTCATCGTGCCTCCTCACCAAGGGGCAAGTCGAAATCCGCAAGATGAGTCTCGCGCATGGCGGGTTTGGGCGCTGTCAGCACGGCCTTTAAACAGGCCCGCCCGCGCACCAGTCTCGACTTCACCGTGCCCAGACTTACACCTTGAATCTCGGCAACTTCTTCATAAACAAATCCTTCAATGTCTCGTAGAATCAGCGTGGTTCTGAACGGCTCAGGGACTTGCTTGAGCGCCTCTTCAACGCGCGCTTGGTTTTCAGCATGCACTACCGCGTCGAACGGCGACTCGGAGGGGTCCACAAGACGATCCTTCAAACACACTGCATGTCCTGAATCACATTCAGGCAGCTCCTGGTCGATTGCGATCTCCTGCTGTTTGTGGCGAGTCCACCAACGCCTCTGGTTTGACGCCTCGCGGAGAGCGATTCGATAAATCCAGGTCCTTAACGACGACTCGCCATGAAAGTGACGAACGCCGCGGAAGACTTTTACAAAAACTTCCTGGGTAAGGTCTGCTGCGTCGGCACGGTCATATACAGTGCGGGCCAGCAGAGAATAAATCGGTTGATGATAGCGAGAGATGAGCCAGGCAAACGCCTCTTCCGAGCCGGCCTGCAATTCTTCTATGAGTGCCGCCTCATCGGATTGGAGCGTCAGCGCGCTGGCAATATTGCCCATGGTGAGGTCCGCCTGCAAGATCAGTGTCCTCCCACATTACCGCAACTTGACTGTTTTTGGTACCTGCCATCGCCGCCGGTCTGCATTTGAACCGGCCCGCAGGGCCCTCGACAAGTTACGGCCACTCCCTTCCGGCGCCTGCAACCAGGGCCGGAAATATAACAACCGCAAAGGAGTGCGCGGGATTCTTCGCGGAGCACCTGGTTTGATGACCGAGTGTCCCGTGCCCTCTATTGTTTTAGACACCGGCACACCCCAAAAGTGTTCCCGGTCACGCCTGTAGCACCTCAATTTTGTTCAAAAAGTGCCTGAGTCTAACACCCGCTGTTCCTGTAACCTGCGGCCACTTCCCGCTTGGGCAGGGCAATGAGACAACAATTGGCAAGTAGGTTCAAACTCACGCAGGACGCCTGGCTGCCTCCGCGATCAGCATGATGCCGATCAATATCAACCCGAAATACAGGTATCTCACGAACTCCCCACCCGAAAAGCGATGGTTAATCGCCCGTCCTACGAGCACCGCCGGTAACATCACGGGCGCTGACAGCAGAAACTCGTGTGTCACCGTGCGCGTCCAAAGACCGGAACTCCAGAATCCGAGCAGACCGGCTGAGCTCGCAGGCAGAAAATACGCCTGAAGAGTTGCCCGAAATTGTTGCGGTGACCATCGGCGCAGCGAGCCATAAACCACCAGTGGCGGCCCATTCATTCCGAACGCGCCGCCCAGAATGCCAGCCACGAATCCTGTCAGTAAGAGTAGCGGCTTGTGTTCGTGCTCCAGATGAAGAATGTCGCGCACCTTCAACAGGAAGAGCGCAAACAGAATAATCAAAATCCCCAGCAGCAACTTGATCAGTTGCTGATGAGCCGCGGCAAGCAACAACAACCCCAGCGGAATCCCAAAGACCGTGGCCCCCATCAGCCCCGCGGCGCTGCGCAGATGAATGTGTTTCCAATCCTGCGCTACTACCACGGCGGCAACGGTTGTCGACAGCAGCACAGCAAGAGGCGTAGCTACCGGCATCGGCATAAAAAATGCGAGCAACGGCACCGCGACTAGCGCCTCGCCAAAGCCAAACGCCGACCGGATCACTGTAGCGATGAACACAATAGCCAGAACAGGCAAGAGGGAAATGTGGATGGCTGTCTCCCATGAAGTAGAAATCTCAAAGTCGGCCTGAACCTCACAACGTGCGATCGCCTCAGGTGCAGGAATGCCAGCAGGAACGCCTCCCTTTCATAAGATCGAACCCTGCAAGCAAATATCAGGCCCGGTCGAGGTTATTGAATACGTCGCGGATATTGCCGTTAACTTCGTTTTGCAATGGCGACATGGGGCCAAAATGCATGTTTTCGGCTGCCCGCGTCCGCTCAAGAAACGCCTGGTAACCGTTGGACTGCATTGATCGGAGCGAGGCCACCGTCAGACGCTTCTGCAGCTCGGCAAGTCCCTCACCCGCCTTCCTGCCCGCTTCCACCTTCTCCGCCAGCTCTTCAATGTAGTTCCGCTGGCAGGTCATGATGGTCCGGTCAGATTGCATTGGACCGTGGCCACCCAGGATGTATTTGAAGTCAGCCTTTGCAGCTTCGTCGATGGTTGCCGGCCACTGACGCGGGTAGCCGTCTCCTATATTCGGCAACCAACCGTGGCTGGCATCGCCGGTGGCAATGGCACGCTGATGCGGGCAGAAGATAAATGCGTCGCCGGCTGTATGCGATCGCCCGTGGAAGCCGAGATGCAAGTCGAACGCAGGATCTGACAGCAGGTACGACTTATCAAACGTGATGGTAGGCAGAACAAGTTCGTAGTTCTGCTTCAGGTCGTCAAGGTAGGCTTCCATCTGCCTGATCTGTTCCTCGCAAAATGCCTTCTCCTCAGCCGATTTGGAGCTCTCGGCTCTCTGCTTCAATGCGTCAATCTGTGGCGGCACGCTGTAGGCTGACTCCTTCATGCGCGCCACGCAATTTTTCTCCATCAGATCCCTGGTCATTGATGTCGCAATGAAGTCCACTTCGCTTCCGGCCTTCTTATAGGAGTGGTCGCCCTGCGTGTGATCCCAGTGGAAATGAGTATTGATGACGTAGCGCACCGGCTTCTCAGTCACCTGGCGGCGAATCTGCCGGATGACGGACGCCGCTGCGGAAGGCTTGGAGTGAGCGTCGACGACAACCACATCTTTTGAGCGCACAAAGATGGCCGCATTGCAGTTGATCATGGCCTGCGGCTTGGCGTGCGCAAAGTACACACCGGGAGCAGCCATCTGAATGTCGAACAGGTCGCCGTCTTCCACGGGAGCCGCCGCGCGGGCCCACGCAGCACGGTGAAACGCCAGTTCCATCAGCGAGGCGCCGGCCAGCGCTCCACCCATGAGCACTCGCATAAAGTCGCGCCGCGAAGGGCCGTCGTGCCCGGAATCATGATTGCTGCAGCCCGGTTGGCTGTGGATGTGCGTATGCGAGCCGTGCGAGTGGTTGCCGTGCGCCTTATTACACATCTGTCATCTCCTCCAGAAGGTCATCCGAAAACATTCGTAATCGAGACAAGCTGCTCATGTACTTTGGGGAAAGCTCCAGCCTCGATCGAATTGAGCGGCAATTGTAGAGCACCACCATCTCTATTGTCAGCCGACACTTAAGCAGCACGAGTGCCGGCTAAATTGTGAAAACGATTCGGCGGCCCTTCTCAATTCGGCTCCATTCCGATTCCACTTCGGAAAGCGGCACAGCTTCCACCGCGATTTCCAAATCTCCGGCAGCAGCCATCGAGAACAAATCTGGAATTGAAGCAAGAATTCGATCAAGCGACGCCGAACCGAATCCGCTCCCAAGAAGCGTCAAGTCGACGCTACGCAGAATCGCACCCGGAAACGTGATTGCCTTACCGGCGCTATCACCAATCTGTACCCATCGCGTTCTATGCGTTGATTTGGCACTGAAACCCTTGCCAATAGACTCAAGCAGCAACTCCGAAGGCCTGCCCCACAGGTAATCGATGATCACGTCAATCCCGTCGCGCGCTTCGGCTGTGAAGGCCTCGCGAACAATGTCCTCTGATTCTCCAAGCGGAACAATCGCGTCCACATCCGCATTTGAAAGCGACTCCACATTGCGGCCGGCTGCAATCACGCGCTTCGCTCCCAGGAGACGTGCCGCTTGAATCGCAAGCTGGCCGGCTACTCCCGTTGCTCCCAGCACCAGAACAGTTTCTCCCTTGTTCAATGAACCGCGATCTTTCAGGCTGAGCCAGGCAGACATTCCGGGGTTTGCAATCGCTGCCGCCTGCTTCAAATCCAACGTGTCGGGAATGGGAATGCACATTTTAAGCGGAGCGGCTGCAAGCTCCGCCATGGTTCCCCATGGCTTGCGCACAAATCCGAAATACACGCGGCGGCCGTCCTCCAGGGTCCCCGCTCCGTCTACGCCGGGAATGAAGGGAACTTCGGTCGTAGCCATGTAATGCTGCCCGCGCGCCAGGGCTCTCACAATCGGATGCAGGCCGCAAGCCCGCACTTGAACAAGCGTCTCGCCCTCACCGAGAACTGGATCGGGAAAAATCTGATAGGCCGGTAACTGGCCCAGGACGTTTACAACCGCAGCCTGCATGAACTCATCCTCCATGGGGAAATCTGGGATGATCTCGATTAATTCGGATAATGCCCTTCCGCAACAACGGAAGTTTCGACCTTCGCTCCCATCTTAAACGGCCCTTTCAAGACGCGTAATATGGATAGCGGAGCTGCCAATGTTTACCTTCAAGCCTATCGGATTTATCAAGAGCCCTTATACCGAAACATCGAAGATCCCGCGCGGATGCGGAGCAAAGCATGACGCCGTGGGCACTCTCG
The DNA here is from genome assembly GCA_963832645.1 of uncultured Acidobacteriaceae bacterium. Classification (GTDB taxonomy): domain Bacteria; phylum Acidobacteriota; class Terriglobia; order Terriglobales; family Acidobacteriaceae; genus Telmatobacter. Next base: position 369,296 of record CAWHUU010000009.1, on the reverse strand, counting down.
AAATCCTACCGGAATTCGAACCCGGCCTGATGGACATTGAGGGGTTCTCGCATCTCTACGTGCTATGGGCATTCGACCGTTCCACGGATTTCGACTTGGTGTCGCATCCACCCACGGATGAGAAGCGCCCGCACGGCGTGTTTGCCACACGCTCGCCGCGGCGGCCCAATCCCATTGCGCTCACCACAGTGGAGTTGCTTACGCGCCAGGGCAGTTCGCTGTATGTACGTGGCGTAGACATGCTCGACGGTACTCCGATCCTCGACATCAAGCCTTATCTATCGAGCATTCCGGAAGAAAAGCTGAGGCGCGGCTGGCTTGCCGAAGCGGAAGCGCGCAAAGCCAAGAGTGAGTAGCAGCGAAGCCTCTACGGCAGCCCGACGATCTTGTGCGTCTGCAAGCTCAGCCGCCATCGCGGGTGACGGAGGCAATACTTGGACGCCTGCTTAGTATTGGCGGTGCGATTAGGACCATCCATCGGCTGCAGAAAAAAGTGCTTGAATTTCATCCGCGCAAAGTTTGCCGGATCGATTCCAGCCTGCGGATACACCAGCTTCAGCTCGTTGCCCGTGGTTTGTACGAGCGGAGCGCCTGCCTTCGGGCTCACGCAAATCCAATCAAGTCCCTTTGGGGCTTCAATGGTTCCGTTGGTTTCAATGGCGATTTCAAAGCTGCAGGCATGCAGCGCCTCAATGAGGCCCGCGTCGAGTTGGAGCAGGGGCTCGCCACCGGTGCAGACTACAAGCCGCTTTGCCGGTGCTGTGCCTGACGGCCACTTCTCCTGGATGGCAGCAGCCAGCGCGCCAGCAGATTTGAATTTTCCGCCGCCTGGGCCGTTGGTGTCGGCAAAGTCCGTGTCACAGAATCGGCAAATGGCCGACTCACGATCCTTCTCAAGTCCGGACCAGAGATTGCAGCCCGCAAAGCGGCAGAATACGGCGGCGCGTCCAGTCTGCGCACCTTCGCCCTGCAATGTATAAAAGATCTCTTTGACTGCGTAGCTCATATAAGCAGCTCTCAGCTTTCAGCTTATTCTCGTCAGTAGCGTGAACTTCCGCCTGATTCCACCGCTAGCTTTTGGAATACCTGAGGGGGTCTTCCATTCCGTTCTCGCGAAATCCCTTTTGCCGAAGCACGCACGAATCGCACTGGCCGCAAGGCTCGCCTGCAGGCGACGGATCGTAGCAACTGCTGGTGAGCGCGTAGTCCACTCCAAGTTCCTTGCCTTTGGCGATGATCTGCACCTTTGAAAGCGCGATGAGCGGCGTGTGAATCTTGAGCCGCTGACGGCCTTCCACGCCTGCCTTGGTGGCCAGGTTCGCCATCTTCTCAAATGCTTCAATATACTCCGGGCGGCAATCGGGATAACCGGAGTAGTCAAGCGCATTCACTCCGATAAACACATCGCTGGATTCAAGCACTTCAGCCCACGCGAGCGCGAACGACAAAAAGATGGTGTTGCGAGCGGGAACATAAGTGATGGGAATCCCGTGGCTCATGTCCTCTGCCGCGCGCCCCTTTGGCACAGCGATGTCGTCAGTAAGCGCCGACCCACCGAACACTCGCAGATCAATTTGAGCCACGCGATGCTGTGCAACGCCGATAGCCTCAGCAACACGCTTTGCGGCCTCAAGTTCGACCGAGTGCCGCTGCCCGTACGAAAATGAAAGCGCGTAAAGCTCGTATCCCTGGCTGCGCGCAATCGCCAGCACCGTTGCGGAGTCAAGACCTCCGCTCAACAACACCACCGCTCTTTTTTGTCCGGTCGCCATCGCCATTACTTCATATCTCCGCCCTTGCCGATATCCATGGAAGGCGAAATGGGATTGTCTTCGTCGATGTAAGCCTCAACGCACTTGTCGAGCACTCCTTTGGCCTGCAGGATGAACTCCACCGCATCGCGAGCCGCGCCGTGACCTCCGCGGCTCGGCGTTACGTAATGCGCTTCGGCCTTCACGCGCTCGCGTGCATCGGCCACAGCAATTGCCAGGCCGCAGTTGCGCATCACCGGCAGATCGATCACGTCATCGCCGACATAGCAGATCTCTTCAAGCGTGACGCCTGCCTTTTTCATGATCTCGCGGATCGGCTTCATCTTGAACGCCTGCCCCTGATAGATGAATTCGAGCTTCAGGTCGCGGGCGCGCAGTGCAACCGTCTCCGAAATACGCTTGGTGATGATTCCGCACTTGAGCCCGCCGAGCCGAGCCAGAGAAATAGCCGTGCCGTCGTGCGCGTTGTAACCCTTGGCCTCAACCATCCGCGTTTCTTTCTTGCCATCAAGCACAACAGGGACTGGAATAAGCCAGATGCTCCCGTCTGTAAGTACTCCATCCACATCGAAAAGAATGATCTTGACCTTGCGTGCGCGATCCTGTGCAGAAACTTCCATACCTTAATTCTACCTAGTGCATCTGGAGAAGAGTTTCATCGTCCGGCGCATTCAAGAGACAATTGAGCTATGAGTCAGGATTCGCCCAGCGAGCACAAACTGGAACCACAGCCGCTAGAGCCTGAAGACTTCTACGTGGAAGGGCCGAATCTAGTCTTTACGGCTGCGTACCACCTGAAGCGCGGGTACTGCTGCGGCTCAGGCTGCCGGCACTGCCCATACCAATCTACACAGGCAGTCGATCAAGCGGACAATTAACCCGCAATTCGCCTGCGCCGAGACGGCAAAATTCTCACCCTCGCAAAAGCGCAGCCGTTGAAAATCGGCTCAATGCTCCGTTAATACAAATAGATACCTTCACCAATCGCCCTTACCATCGTTTGACCTACTCATAGCAATACGATGGGAGTGACTTAAATCACCCCCATTAAAGAAACTCTGTGTTACTTTCAAAATTAAGCTTCCCTAGCTTTTTATAGGGCCATTTCACCGGCTCATCGGGTTGTCTACGTGTAGTGATCGTTTCTCCGGGTCAATCAGTAGCCATAAAGTTGGGATTAGAGTGGTTAAATTAGTTGTTTCTCAGCAGCTTAAAGGGAAAGGACTCCCTGCCTGCGGTTATTTCAAACTCGCTCCCCACACCAACCACAGGCAGCGAATCAGCCGCTTGGGTTCCATCACCATCCTGGCCATTTGCGTCGCATTAAGCGCCTGCTCCTCATCGTCAATCAACAATCAAAACAGTACCCAAAGTGATGGCCAGAACCTGCCGGCTCAGAATGCAACGGCAGCTCAAACGTTTGTGGATGCGACGGGAGTCGTCACCCATCTCAACTACACCGACACCGCCTATTTTTCAAACTGGGGTGGGGTTTTAAATGCTCTGCAGGCACTGGGCGTAAAGCACATCCGCGATGGCTACGGCGATTATCCGGCGGATTCTCCTCTCTGGGCTCGTCATCAGCAATTGAAAAACATCGGAATCACGACCGACTACGTCGTGACTCTCAACAAGTCAATCGATGCGCAGGCGCTTGAGCAATTCGCTACCAGGGTAACTGACATGGAGGCTATCGAGGCTCCAAACGAATGCGACACATCGGGACTCTGTGGAGTCGACGGAGTCTCCGGAATCGCAAATGCAATTGCAGTGCTCCCCACGCTTCACGCTGCCGCACAGTACCTGCACGTTCCTCTCATCGCCCCATCTTTTGCTTTGCCTGAATCTTACGCAGCAGCAGGAAACATCGCATCAAACATCGATCTCAATAATCTGCACGTCTACTTTGGCGGACGCAATCCCGGCAACACCGGCTGGGGAGAGTCAGACACCGCAGGCAACACCTACGGCAGTCTGAACTTCTGGTATGACGTTTCCGGCAGTGATGCACCTTCAATCACTCCAGTCATCACAGAATCTGGCTACATATCGTTCCCGGCCACCTCTGTGTCTTACACAATTCCGGAGAGCGTGCAAACTGCATACGTGCAACGCACATTGCTGCTGGGCTTCATGCGTGGTTACAAGAGAACGTTTATCTACGAATTGATGGACGATCCTTCATCGCCGGCAGGGTATGGACTTCTCCGCCCAGACATGTCTCATAAGCCGGCTTTCATCGGCATGTCGAACATGCTCCACCTCTTGTCCGACACCGATGCCGGCTTCACGCCAGAAAAGCTTCCCCTCTCGATCACCGGCGGAGGCTCAACGCTGAATCACTTACTGCTCCAGAAGAAAGATGGTTCTTATTGGCTGGTGCTCTGGCTTGAAGCGCCAAGTTGGGACCCGGTAACAGCGCAGCCCATCAACGTCGCTCCGGAAGACATCCAAATCAAATTGGATAGCGCGCATACCACGGTGAGTAATTACCAGTTCAGCTCAAGCGGCAGTTATCACACCTTCGATCAGCCGATGAACATTGGGGTAGCCGACCTGACCGTTACCGATCAGATTTCGATCGTCAAGATCGTCGCCAGGTAAGCATATGGATTTCGTTGCAGCCCTTCCCTCCGCAAGTGCGTTAGGAGGAGAAGAGCTCAACGATTCATTGCGCCGCGCCACTGCTGCCTGGAGTCTCGCTCACCGTGTGAGGTGTTGTCGGTGCAGACTCAGCCGTCGGCCGAATCAGCACGGCAAAGCGCGGAAACGCAAAGCTGCCGGCAGCGTCGTCAATCACATTCAACTGGCACAGATACTGCCCCGGCTTCAGTTTGTCGAGCGGCACGTCCATCTCAATGGCCACGGCATCGCGATTCGCAACGTTGATCTTCCGGGCCTGAGCAATCGGCGTCTCGTACACCTTGGTCGAACCCTGAATGAGTTCGAGACTGCTCAGCAGATTGATCCCAGGCTTTGTTCCTTTGGGCAGATTCTCTGACTTTTCGCGAGCCGGGTCGTAGACCTCGTAAAGCAAGTACATGTGCTGGTCCTGGCGGAACACGTGGCTGATGTTCGGTACGTAGGCCTCCCCATCACGCACCAGCGGATCCTTCTGTTTGCTTGGCTGCCGGCTTGCAGCCAGAACAATCGAACTCATCTTGAGTGGATCTTTCCGCATATCGGGCAGCGAAACGTCAGCGATGAACGACCCCATCTGGCCCGTCTGGTTCTCGCGCACCACAAACTTGATCTGATATTTGCCCGCCGGCAGATTAAAGCTGGTGGTGTACTGAATATTCTTCTGCCTCGCGTTCAGGCTGTCATTCAGATTCAGCTTCACAGTTTCGCGCACGTGGCCGATGGGCCGCTTCACCTCGTCGATTACCTCGCCAAGGATGTCGAGCGTTGCCTTGTCCTTGTCGCCACCCTTCACAAACGGAATCTGCGAGCCCGGCACCAACAGCGAGACAGGCATGTAGTAGCGGTTGTCGTCGAGGCGGAAGTACATCGCGTCAAGATAGACAGCCATGTCGGTCGCAGGCAAATCGCTCGCCATCTGGTCGTTCAACTGCTGCTCACGATCTTCGCGCCCCGAGTGCTTGAAGTCGGCCGGAGCATAGTAGCCGGGGCGGTATTCGAGCTTTACGCCCTGCCGCTTTACCTTGACTGTCAGCTTGCGATACTTACCGTCGCGCATGGGATTCGTAGAACGGAAGCCGATAGCGTAGAACGCTGAGGTGTCGTGCTGAACCTGTGCAAACGCAGGAGCAAAATCGTTCGAATCGAAGAACGCTTTGCCGCCGGTGTCGGTCGAAAGCGACGCCATCACTTCCTGCGAATCGAAATTGGAGCTAATGTTATTGGCCGCAGCACGGCCACTGTATGCGGAGTTGCCGCGCAAGCTGCCCGACGAAGCATCTCCCAGCGGACCAACCGCTTGCAGGCCTCGGGTATCCACACTGTAAATGGAAAGATTGGCGCGTACTGCTGCGTCGATAGTTGCCCGCATTGAAGCCTGATTCTCAATGCCGTCCCGCTGAATGCCCCCTGAGAAGAAGAGCAGCGACTTCTTTTCGTTGATCTTTGCCAGCGTCTGAGCCACAGTACGCAGAGCAAAAAGTTCGCGGTCAGTGTTCAGATCGTTGTACTCGCTCTCATCGGCTGTGTAGCTGGATGTATCTTCCGTCTGGTTGGTATCCGCCGTTGCACCCGATGCAAAGCCCTGGCTCTCCGTGCCGTTGTACACGCCCACTTCGTTGATCAGCGCGTCTTTGTCTGCCGTAAAATCCTGATCGACTTTGAGCGTGTCACCCAAGGAAACCAGCGCCACCAGATCGGCGGGCTGCAACTTTGTTTTGAGAAACGTCTGCGCGCCTTCAACGGCACGGTCCAAATCTTCAGGCTGCATTGACGTCAGGTCAAAGAACATGACGATCAGGCGGTGATTGCGAAGATCCTCAGGCTTGGCAACCACTACAGCCTTCTGCCCATTCAGTTCCGGCCCCACAGCCAATCCGCTCACGGTAGCCTCGCTTAGAGGCTTGGCCATGTCGACATTCTCGTAATCGAAGGTTTCGATGCGCTGCTGCTTGCCGTTCTCATAAACGCTGAAGTCGCTTGCCGTCAGCCCGTTCACAAGCTCGCCGTTCTTGGCGTCGCGCACCACGACGTTGGTGAGCACCAGGTCGCTGTTCACCTTAAGCGTAAAGCCACCTTGCGGCGCGTTAGAAACCTGAGCGGGCTGATCTGGCGTGCCCTGCTGCGCAAACACCGTTCCCGTGCCCGGAACTGCGAGCGCCGTTACGGCCGCGACTGCTGCACATCTCTGCAACCAACCTGTCATCGATTCCCTTCCCAGCGGATACCTGCGATGCCGCAAATTGCTTCCTCGTCAACCTGCAAACTGCCTTAAAACCTGAATCTCGAAGTGAACTGGAACGACCGCATGGAACCCACTGAATTCACCTGACCCGCGGTAGGCGAATTGATATACGTATCTATACCCGCGTACTGCACGGTGTTGAACACGTTGTTCGCCATGGCGCGAAACTCCCAACTGCGCGTATCGCCAAGCTGCATGGTCTTTGAAAGAGCCATGTTGTTCGAAACAGTGCCCGGCCCCGTAATTGAATTTCGCGAAACATTACCGAACGCGTTTCCGTAAGCGTCGGTCGTGGGCAAAGCAAACGCCGCTGGATTGAACCACTCGCGCAGCGAGCCGGCGCCCGCAGATGGCGAAACCGCCGGAGTGCTGTAGTCCGGACGCAACGTGCCGGAGATGCCTCGTGAAACATCGGCGATAGCTGCCTGATAAGTGGGCGTCAGCGGTGTTCCGGTGGCGAAGTTGAATGAGCCGGAGATCAGAAAGCCTTCAAGAATGCGCGAAGCCGCGCCGCTCGTAAACCAGCGCTTGTCTTTACCCAGGGGCAACTCGTACATGTACGATCCGCTGACGCTGTGCCGCACATCGAACGACGAGTTCCCTTCCTCGGCTGCAAGATCCTGCCAGTTCTGCACCACAACGTTGCCCACACCGCCGACGCCGCTGGCGTTGTCAATCGAGTGCGAGTACGTGTAGTTCGCGCCAAGCGAAACACCGCCTGAAAGCCGCTTGTTCACTCGCAACGTGCCGGCGTTAAAGCGCGACGAAGCGGCAGCGTACTCGTAGTTGAAGATCACACTCGCTGGATTGGTGAGTGGGCTGGCAGACGTGGCGCGCGGCGCGCTGCGCACATCCAGATTGCTGCCCTTCGATCCGTTGTAGCCAACATTCATCACAATGCCCCACGGCAGCGTGCGTTGGATGCTTAGATTCCACGCCTGCACATAAGGCAGCTGGTAGTGAGGATCGACCGAATAGTTCCCCGGCGTTGAAGCTGTCGGCGGCGAGCCGAATCCATCCGCAAGCGTGAAGCAAGTGGACGATGCATTCCGCGCACACTCTGAGGACGCCAGATTATTTGCATCCACTTCAACATTCGACTGCTGGTTCGCATACGGAGGCTGATGCGCCATCGACGTGGCAAATCCCGCGTACTGGCCCACGGTAAAGTTCATTCCATATCCGCCGCGCACCACCGTCTGCTTCATCTTCGGCACGCGCCATGCGAAGGCGAGCCGCGGCGCAAACGCACGGTGATACGGATACACCAGCGACGAAGGCAGACCGTTACCGCCCGCCTGCACCTCCGATACTGAAGTGAATCCGCCATCGGGATTGGTAAGGATTTCAGCCAGTCGCGAGTACTTCTCGGTGTAGGGCGCATAGAACTCATAGCGCACCCCGACGTTCAACGTGAGCGAAGATGTAACGCGCCAGTCATCCATGGCGTATCCGTCAAACACGTTGTCGCGCAGATAACTCTTGGCTATCGAGGAATTGATCGTGCTCGACTGCGGCAGACCGAGCAGAAAATCCGCAAGCGGCGATCCGGTAGACGCGTCACCCTCTGTATTCTGCGTAAACAAGCCCGTGAAAGTGAAGGTGCCCGTAGCATTCGAACCACCGAGAAAATCGTGGTGCACGCGGCGATAATCCGCGCCGAACCGGAAGTTGTGCTTGCCCGTCCGCAGGCTGACCACCTCAGAGAACGACAGCGTCTGCTGCGTCAAAAAGCTGGGCTGCTGCTGGGTAAGGCCCGTGATTGTGCTCAACGAAATGCTGGGCAATCCGTAATTCAGCGGGCTTGTATTCAGCGCAGTGCCTCCCGGCCCAAGAATGCCAAGCTGCGTCGCAATATCGTTGATACCGGTAAAGTAGTTGGTGGTCTTGCCTTCGCTGCTATTCCAGTTGACGTTAAAGATATTCGTGAACCGCTTGTACCCGATTGTGTAGCCGAGCTGCGCGCTGTTGGAGTCGGACGAAGTTTTGCCGCCGAGCTGCGGAATCAGGTTCACGTTGTCCGACGCCGAGTTGCTCCAGTTGTAATTGAGGTTGATGGACTGCCTCAGTCCCTGCGATGCATTTCGCCCACCGCCTCCGCGTCGTCCTCCACCAAAGCCGCCCATGCTGCCAAGCAAGCTGGAATTCTTGCCCAGACTGCGCATGTAGCGGACGCCCACCTGCGTTGAGTTCGACTGCGCCGTCGTGAACAGATGGTAGTTATAGGCATTGCCTGTGCTGCCCGCAGGCAGGTTCGGCTCAGGAAAGTAGCTCATCAACGCCGCAGCAGACGGAGAAATTGCCGACGGTGGAATCACGTTCGGCGTGCCGTTGTTACTGAACTGCTGCAACGTGACCGGATCGTAAATTGCGGGCAATCCCGACGCAGAAAAATCTCCATTCCGTTCCGCATCCGTGGGCACAATCGCGTACTGGTCCTGCAGATTCGAGCTGCGCGAGCCCGAGAGCGTAAGGAATACCGTGTCCTTTCCACTGGGCTTGGTGAAATGCGGAATATAAGGCGCGCTCATCAGCGTGAGCCCAAACCTGTTCGTCCCCGATGCGGGCTGTGACTGCGATTGACCGCGCAGAGCAAACGGTTGCGCGTTCAGCGCCGAGCTGCTGCCCATCCAGAAGACAGCACCGTGCGGCTGCGCCGGGTTGAAGTTGCGGAAGTTGCCGCGGCCACCGCCCCTGAAGCCGCCTCGACCACCACCAAAGCCGCCGCCGCCAAACAATCCACCTCCGCCTGGACCTCTCTGCCCCGGATTCGTCGCTCGATATGCCTCCAGCTCGTCTCTCAGCCGTTCAATATCCATGCCGGCCAGCGGGCTTACCTGTCCTGTTTGTCCGGTGATCGAAACGGAATCCGTGCCGAAATCCGAGTTTGAAGCTGCAGTGGGCAGTTCGGCTCCGCTTATGCCGGCAACTCCGTTTCCGGTCTCGGTATCGCCACTGAGCGCGCTCATCAGGTTCAGATTCCCCGCGCCGTTACCGGCCAGTTGCTGAAACATTGATGCGGCTTCCTGTATGTCGGAGTTTTCGCCCGCCTGCTGTTCCTGCTGCGCCACGCGTGAGGCTAGCATCAGCTGGAAATCGACGGTCTGTTCGCGATTGGTTGCGTTAAGCAGCGTCTCCGACGTTGCAGGAGCGAATGCTGCAAACTGCGTGCGAATCACGTAGCGTCCGTTTTGCGGTAGCTTCAACACCCACGTACCAGTGATGTCGGTGGTAGTGGAATATTTCTTCCCGGTAAGTGTGTTCTGCGCCGTAACGGTAACACCGGGCAGAGGTATGTTTCCGCTTTTAACAACTCCATGAAGACGGCCGCCGGTGACCGTCTGTGCCTCAGGTGCAGGAGCTGCAACAGCAGGTGCCGCCGCAGGAGCATCGGTTGGGGCCTGCGCCCGCGCGAGCGTGCCAAAGGCAGCAATTCCCAAAGCAATCATGCACATTCGATTTGCTCGTCCCATTGACGCTCCCTGACACAGTTGTCCGTACACTTACTGACGGAATATCAGCCGCTAAGGTTTACGGCCGCTTGTTTGTAAGTACGATTGCGAGTTCGTAAACTCGAAGAATGAAGTCAGGTAACCCGGTAACTCGGCAAATTCGCATTGTGTCTTTGGATGCGGATTCACCTGAATCGATCATTGAGGATGCCCGCCGGTTTCTGCTTGAATACGGCCGATTCGTCATCGCCCAGTCTGGGGCCGCACATTTCTGTTTCGGTTCACTCGAAAAGGAAGCCGCTGACTTACCCGGCAGCTATCTCCATCAAAACGGCGGCTCTCTCATTGCCTATGCCGGCGAAATGCCTGCCGGGTTCGTGGCCTGGCGCGCCATGCCTGCTGATGTAGCCTCCTACGCGTGGGAGATGAAGCGGCTTTGGGTAACGGCAGACGCTCGAGGGCTCGGGCTTGGCAGAATCCTCACCCTCGCTGTGTTGGACTGCGCGCGCGCCGCACAACAAACCTCCATCTACCTCGACACTGTGCCGGCATCGATGAGCAGTGCCTATCGCCTCTATCTTGAGCTTGGCTTCGAACCCTGCACGCCTTACAACGACAACAAAATGGATGGGATCACGCACCTGTCGCTCAGTCTCTAGCACCCGCAAGTCCAATCGCGCCACAGGCAAGGGCTCACTTTGCAGCAAATAAGGTAACTGAATCGACACCTCTTAGCGCATGCACTTGCGCATCTGTGGCTTGCGTGTTAACCATTAAGACAATAATTCTCTAGTTGCTACCAAGGAAGTAACGCCTGGTAAGCCAAAGACAGGAATACACCATGAAAATCGGAACCACGATCCGCGCCTACCGTCTGCAGAAGGGCCTCTCGCAGGGCGATATAGAGAAGAAGACCGGCTTGCTGCGCTGCTATCTTTCGCGGGTCGAGAACGGTCATACAGTTCCCTCGCTCGACACACTCTCGAAGATCGCGCAATCTCTTGATCTGCCTATCGCGCAGTTCTTCGCCGACGACTCGCTGGGCCGCCAGTTCAATACCCAGAAGCTTTCTGACGAGGAGTTGCGCTTCCTCACCCAGATTCGCCGCTACTCCACGAACCTGAATGAAAGCGACCGCAAGCTGCTGCTGGCCATGGTCAAGAAGTTCGCTGCCACGGCAACGCGCTAACGCACTACGGATTTCAAGCGGCCCATGCGGAGCTCCCGTCCCACATGGGCTCAGCTCTAAACGTCGTTGCCAAGATGGAAGATCGGCTCCAGGCCATGACCGCCGCTGAGTAGCGCCTGTTCTTCATGTGGCTCAAGAGGTTTGTAATTCTGCGCCACATCCATTGCCAATCGGAAATACTTCTCATCTCCGGGCGGAATCGCCGCGGTGATGGGATGCCCCAAAGTCCAGCGCAGACCAAGTGAGGCTTCGTCAGGAAAGCCAGCGGGCTTGTACCAACACTTCGGCTGCGGATGATCCTTCTTCTGGTCTGCAGGCCAAACCGTCTTGGCCATTCCCTTCAGGCAGAGGATACCCATCTGCTTCTCCTGCGCCTTGTTCAGAATCTGAAGCCCCCAGTTTGCCTGGCTTACCAGAAGCCAATTCAGAGGAAAGAGCACCGTGTCGAAGTGATAGCGATCCATGGCGGCAAGCGCCGTCTCGACCGAATGAACTGAGAAGCCGATGTAGCGGATCTTGCCTTCCTTCTTTGCCGCTTCCATGGTTTCCATGGCTCCGCCGGGTCCCAGCACCGTATCGAGCTCTGTCATTTTTGTCAGGGCATGGAACTGGTACAGATCGAAGTGATCGGTCTTGAGCAGCTTCAGCGACTCCTCAAGCTGGGCACGTGAGTCATCCTTCTTGCGGCCTTCAGTCTTGCAGGCCAGAAAGCAATTCTTGCGATAGGGCTCCAGCGCGGGCCCCAGCCGCTCCTGAGCATTGCCGTAACTCGGCGCTACATCAAAGTAATTGATGCCGTGGTCCACGGCTTCGGCCACGATGTTGGCAGCCGCACTGGGGTCCGTATCCGTCACCACAATGCCGCCAAAGCCAATGATCGACAGCCGCTCGCCGGTCTTGCCCAGAGTACGCTTTGCAATTGGGTTTGACGGTGTCTTTGCTGCGGCGTTGGTGTTGCGTGCCGATGCGACAGCAGCGGCAATGGCTGCCTGCTTCATGAACTCACGACGCTCCATGGCGTGGCTCCTTTGCGCAGAATCCTGGCTGATTGAATTTGTGAGTATTCTGGCACAATTTATGGCCGGCGGCGAGCCTCAATAGCGCGGTGGCCACTGCGCGATATAAAAGCCAAAGAGCACCAGCATCAGAAGCATCATGATGACCGCTCCCTGGAGCCGCAATTTGAAAGAGGCGCGTGGCGATCCAATGCGCGGCACCATTGGCGTGGCGAACAAAAGCCCGCACAGAAATCCGCCGATATGCGCGGAGTTATCCACCAGCACGCCAGTAAATCCTGAACCAAAGTTGATGGAAAACCCGATCACCAGGTTGATGCCCGCAAAGTAGATCACCGATTTGCGCAGCCGCTTAAGTTCAATCGGAGGAATCGGAAGCCGGTTTGATTTGAGCAGCACAATCAGCGCACCGGCGATTCCGAAGACCGCACCCGATGCGCCCGCGCCAGGCAGATAATAGACAGCGCCTGAAGGGTCGTGGAAGGGCCGCCACCAGTTGTACGCCGTGGAAAGCAAATTGCCTGCGCCACCTGTAAGCAGGTATGCGGCAATCAACCCGCTCCAGCCCATTAAGGGCTCTGCGAGCAGGCCCAGATTCCAAAGACACCACATGTTCGTCGCCAGATGCAGTATGCCTACGTGAACGAACATTGCAGTGACGATGCGCCACCATTCGTGATTAACCAGAATACGTTCAGGCTGGGTAGCGCCAAAAAACACCACCTGGTCCGCCGAAGGCATAAAAGGGCTGGCGCCGTGCAGAAACATCGCAACAAAGACGAGGCAGTTGATGCCGACAAGCAAATAGGTCGCAGGCGCGGCAGACCACGATGGCCGCCTCCGGCGCGCTTTTGGTGACGGCGGCGGGGCATACCCGTGACTGGGTGGCAGAATCTCCGGCTGGGGGACGGACGGACTTCCCATACTTTAACTCTAAAGCATTTCAGGTGTGTGGAACGTATCGAACCGTCCAACATTCCTTTTCCCAATTCATTGAGGTACAGCTTTGCCGGACTGCGTGTTTCCGCACGCGTTTTGCACTGCTGCGTAAGGCTGTCCCGCTTTGAGCCGGGCTCGGGGTTGTACTCTGTATTTTGGTCCGCTGCCAGTCCGTCCCAACCCAACCAAAAGCCTGAAAAGAAGAATAGGAGATCGTCACTGTGAGTCCAAGCGCGAATGAAGCCAAGAAGGTCCGGCGAGCCCTGCTGAGCGTAACTGACAAGTCCGGCCTGGTGGATTTTGCCCGCGCCCTTGCAGGCTTTGGTGTGGAACTGGTTTCTACCGGCGGCACCGCGCGTACGCTGCGCGAAGCCGGTCTCAGGGTTATGGACATCAGCGACCTCACCGGCTTTCCGGAGATGCTGGACGGCCGCGTCAAGACGCTGCATCCCAAGGTGCACGGCGGCCTGCTTTACATTCGCGGCAACCAGGAGCATGAATCCGCTGTCGCCACGCACGGCATTCAGCCCATTGACATGGTTGTGGTGAATCTCTACGCATTCGAGAAGACCGCCAGTCAGCCGGGAGTCGCCTTCGGACACCTGATTGAAAACATCGACATCGGCGGTCCCTCCATGGTTCGTTCCGCCGCTAAGAATTTTGAAGACGTGGCAATCGTAACCCGCGTTGAAGACTATCCGGCGCTGATTGAAGAACTGAAGACCAACCAGGGCAGCCTGACCCGCGACACACGCTGGCGGCTGGCAAAGCAGTCCTTCGCTCTCACGGCCGCATACGACTCCGCCATCGCCAACACCCTCGACCGCATTGCGGAAGCTCCCGCACCTGAGGCCGCCGCTGCTCCTGACTTCACGGCCTTTCCCTCAACGCTGCGAATCAATATGCGGCAGGCACAATCGCTGCGCTACGGTGAAAATCCTCACCAGAAGGCCGCGCTCTATTCCGATGGCTCCGGCCTGGGCGTGGCAGGAGCGACCCAACTGCAGGGCAAGGAGCTGAGCTACAACAACTTTGTGGACATAGATGCGTGCTGGGAACTGGTGCAGGAGTTCGATGAGCCGGCAGTCATCATCGTCAAGCACACCAATCCCTGCGGAGCGGCCACCGGCGGAAGCGTTCTTGAGGCGTACCAGAAGGCGCTGGCTTGCGATCCGGTTTCGGCGTTCGGCAGCATCATCAGCATCAATCGCGAAGTGGATGGAGCGGCGGCAGAAGAGATCGCCAAGCTTTTTGTTGAAGCCATCGCTGCACCGGCATTCACGGCCGATGCCCGCGAGCGCTTTGCTACCAAGAAAAATCTTCGGCTGGTGGAGGTTCGTTCCGCCGTGGTCCGGCCCGTGGTAAAGCACGTCTCCGGCGGATTGCTGATGCAGGATGCCGATTCGGCAAGCGTGGCCGAAGCCGAGCTGGACGTAGTCACCTGGCGTCCTCCCACGGCCGAAGAGCTGCGCAGCCTGATCTTCTCCTGGCGCGTCTGCAAGCACGTGAAATCGAACGCGATCGTCTACGCGCGCGATGGGCAGACTGTAGGAATAGGCGCCGGGCAAATGAGCCGGGTGGATGCCGCCAAATTTGGCGCAATGAAAGCAGTTCTTCCGCTCGCAGGGTGCGTCGCGGCCTCTGATGCGTTTTTCCCGTTCCCGGATGGCCTTGAAACTGTGGCCCAGGCGGGTGCGACGGCCGTTATCCAACCGGGAGGGTCGGTAAACGACCCGAAAGTGATTGAAGCGGCTGACAAACTCGGACTCGCCATGGTCTTCACCGGAGTCCGGCACTTCCGGCACTGATTCCCTAATAGTTACTGCCGGATACGAAAATCCATTGATTCGATTGGGCGGTAAAGACTAAACACGCGTAAAATCGTCTTTAATAACAGGCAGGGCTGTGTTTAGCGGCTGCCTGTGCTGTCTTACAGACCCACTGGATCGGCGCGAACTGCTTACGTCCGCAGGGTTTAGGGTAGGGTATCCCCTCAATGATGAATGTGAAAAATCGAAATTTACTCACGTGGTTTAGCCTCTCCGCCGCGCTGCTGGTACTTTCACCAGCTCGGCCGATCTGCGCCCAGAACGCTGCGGCCGCCAAAACTCAGCCCAGCCCGTCGGTCAGCCAGCCGGCCACGCAGCCCGCGAACCGTGCCCAGGCCTACTACCACGACGCCCTTGCCAGCGTGTATGAGGATCAGGCGGTGGCTCAGGGGCAGCAGGAGTACGCCAATCGGGCCATTGAGGAGTACAAGCTTGCGCTCAATGCCGACCCCGGCTCAGCCCAGTTGGCAAATGCCCTCGCCGATCTCTATTTCCGCATTCCGGGTCATATTCGGGACGCCGAGACCACGGCTCGTAATCTGCTTAAGACACAGCCGGACGATGTGACCGCGCATAAGCTTCTGGGACGCATCTACCTGCGCCGGCTTGGCGAGGGACAAAATGCCGGCGCCTCCGCCAGCACTCAAGACAGCGCCCTGAACCTGGCCATCGGCGAATTCGAAAAGATTGTGGCGCTGCAGCCCAAGAGCGTGGACGACCGCATGGTGCTGGGCCAGCTCTACACCGTCAAGCACGATCAGAAGAAGGCTGAAGAGCAGTTCAAGATTGCGCGCGACATAGAGCCCGACTCAGAAGAAGTGGTTCTGAATATGGCTCGCCTTTACGCTGAAAGCGGTGATCTGAAGAGCGCGGCCAAGTCCATCACCGACGTCGCCGTGGATGACCGTACCCCGAAGATGGAGTTCACGCTGGGCGCAATATTCGACCAGATGAAGCAGCCCAAGGACGCCATCGATGCCTACAAGCGCGCAGCTGACATGCAGCCGGGCGATCCTCGCACCATGGATGCGCTGGCCCAGGCATTGATGAGCAATAACCAGCTGGACGAGGCGCTGAAGCAATACCAGCAGTTGGCTGAAGCGGATCCTGACAACGCCCAGCCGCTGGTTCGCATGGCCGGCATTCTTACTCAGCAAGGCAAGTATGAGGACGCGCTGGCTACCGTGCGGAAGGCGCGAAAGCTTGACCCTACTAACCTTGAAGCAGGGTTCAACGAGGGCCGCCTGTTCGACATCCTGGGCCAATTCGACGACGCGGTCGCAACCTATTCCCACATGGTCGATCTGACCTCGCATGCGAATGGCGCCTACACCGACGAGGAGAAGAACAACCGCAGCATCTTCCTTGATCGCCTCGGCTCTGTATACGTAGAGCAGAACAAGACCGACCTGGCCATTGCCACCTACCAGAAGATGATCGACATGGGTGGCGACTCCGCAATACGCGGCTATCAATCCGAGGTCGATGCTTATCGCTCGGGGCAGCAATTTGACAAGTCGCTCGAAGTGGCGCGCAAGGCTGTGGCGGCCAACCCCAAAAAGCGTGAGCTCAAATTGATGCTGGCGGGCGAGCTTGCCGACCGCGGTAAGTCCGACGAAGCGTTTGCGATCATCAAGAGTCTGATCACCAACACCGCCGACGATCGCATGGTATTGGTTGCAGAAGCACAGATGGATATTCGCCTGCGCCGCTGGAAGGATGCCGAAGACGCGCTGGCCAAGGCCGAGCCGCTCTCAACACAGAAGACAGATAAAATCTATCTCCTTTTCCTGCGTGGCGAACTGGCTGAACGCCAAAAGCACTTTGAGACCGCCGAGCAGTATTTCAAGCAGGTGCTTGAGATCGACCCCTCGAACGCAATGACCCTTAACTACATGGGCTACATGCTTGCAGACAAGGGCACGCGTCTTCCTGAGGCGCTCAAGATGATCCGCAAGGCAGTCGATCAGGATCCTGCAAACGGTGCTTACCTCGATTCGCTCGGTTGGGTTTATTTCAAGATGGGCGAATACGAACTGGCGGAGGCAAACCTGCGCCAGGCCGTGGCCCGCAATCAGACAGATCCAACCGTCCACGAGCATATGGGCGATCTGTACGAAAAAACCGGCCGCATCCGTCAGGCAGCAGAACAATGGCAGCTTTCAGTCTCGGAATTTGCCAAGTCCTCGCCCGCCGATATCGATCCGGGCGGCCCCGCAAAAGTACAGAAGAAGCTGGACGCAGCTCGATTGAAGCTGGCCAACAAGGACAGCGCCATCGGCGAACCAAAGTCCTACTAGCTACTGGAATCGATCGCAATTCAGAGCGGCGGCCCCGAAAGAGGCCGCCGTTCTTGCATTCTGGCTCTAAGAAGCTGCGCCGTGCTACTTCGCGGAGGCCTCGGCGATGTACGCATCCACATTGCTCTTATCAACTAGCCACGTGCCCGTGTCCACAAACTCAGGATAGTGCGCGAATAAGTCCGCCGTGTTGTCTTTGCCGAGGTCAGCCGGTGGGTTGTGGTGCACTTCGTCGAGCGACTTGAGACCCACAAAGCCCATAGTGAACGGCTTCTGCGCGATGGTGGCTTCAATGCCACCGGCCTTCACCGCCTGGAGCGTATCTTCGCCTACATCCCAAGCCATCACAACGCGATCCTTGTCCTGGGCCCGCTGCACCGCATCGGCAACAATCTTGCCCGATGAAGCTTCGAGGCTGACGAAGGCATCGACTCTCTTGGCGCCGGATAGTGCCGTTAACACACGCGTGCGATCGAATGCAGCGTTCCTGTCATCTTTCACATCGACAACGCTGACAATTTTGATGTTGGGATATGCGGCAAGAGCGTCCTTAAAGCCCTCAAGTCTGTCGTCGATGTTGGGCTGGCCAAGAAATGTAAAGAAGACGACGTTACCCTTTCCACCAAGTTTCTGCGCCAGGTGCTGGCCGCCCAGCCTGCCGGCCTCAAGATTATTGGTGCCGATGAAGTACAGCCGTTTGGAATTCTGCGCGTCAGAATCGACCGTGATCACCGGAATACCAGCGGCAATTGCCGCATCGATGCCCGGCTTGAGCACCGAAGCTTCCGCCGCTTGAATCAGTATGCCCGCGGGCTTTGCAGCAATGGCGTTTTGCAGTTCAGTGGCTTCAGCCTGCGGATCGTAGTTCTCCGGACCCACCACCTTGGCTATCACCTTATACTCAGCAGCAGCCTTGTTAAATCCATTTGCCAGGGTCTGCCAATACGACAGGTTAGTGTTGACTGAAATCAGGTAATACACTTCATTTTTGTCGTGGCGATCGCAAGCCGATGCGACGATCAAACCCACACTCGCCAGCACCACAGCAGCTGTCTTGAATATCTTCATTTCTACCTCCCTGCAAAGATGTCTCAAAGTATGTCAACGGCGTGAGCCGCATTTTCATCCCCATGCCGGACACTTCAAGAAATCCGGCGGGATAGTACTCCCGCACTCCTGGTGCTGTCTACCTTTCAGACTGGACGAAGGAATTTTATAGCATCACGAGGTGCGGATCATCGTGATTGAGGACACAATGCCTGCAAGGCCTGCCCCATGTGCGATATAACCAAACTTGAACAACACGATCGTTCCTATTCGAGAATAAAACAATTAATGGAGACGAACAGCCAACATCCGGTACTGCTGCTTCCTGCAATCGCTGCATGCGGCGACTCCGGCAGCGAATTGGCCAGGCGCACCTACAATGAGCCGCCTCATGCGTATCGCACTCCATTCGCGCGCGACGCGGCGCGAATCCTGCACACACGCGCATTCAGACGCCTTGCCGGAAAGACGCAAGTGTTTACCCGTGTGGCAGGCGAACCACCCGGCGATCATTTTCGCAGCCGCCTCACGCACACGCTTGAGGTCACGCAAATCTCCCGCACTGTCGCTCGCACTCTCGGCCTGAATGCCGAGTTGGCCGAAGCGCTCGCTCTTGCGCATGACATCGGTCATCCGCCGTTTGGCCATGCGGGCGAAAAGGCCCTTGACGCCGCACTACAAGCTCATGGCTTGAGCTTCGATCACAACCTGCACGCGCTGCGCATCATTACATGGTTTGAAGAGCGCTATCCGGCCTTTCGCGGATTGAACCTCACGCTCGGCGTGCGCGAAGGAATCGTCAAGCACTCGCGCGACTACGCGAAGGAAAGTCATCCTGAGTTAAGTGGATATTTCCTGGGCCAGTTTCCGCCGATTGAAGCGCAACTCATCGACCTTGCAGACGAGATCGCCTACCTCACCGCGGACATCGACGACGGAATCGATTCAGGCGTTCTTTTGCTCGATCAGGTGCGCCAATCCGTTCCACTCTTCCGCCAATTTCACGACGCGGTGCTCGACAGCTATCCAGCAGCCACTGCCAAGATCACCGTGTACGAAGCTCTTCGCCGCCTTCTGAACGTATTCGTCACCGACCTGATGAACGAAGTGGCCGCACGAGTGAAAGCTATTGGTGCGGAAACGCTCGACGATATTCGGCGCGCTCCGGCGCGAGTAGCTTCCCTCAGCCACGAAATGGAGAACGCACGCGCCTCAACCAAGGAATTTCTCTACGCCAACCTCTACAACTCGCCCGACATGGAAGAGATTCACGAACGGGCGGCCAGCGTGGTGCAAAGTGTCTTTGGAGCAATCATGAATGATCCAGGCCTGCTCCCGGCCGATCACCGCGCGCAGATACCAACCGACGGACTCGCGCGCACAGTCGCCGACTACATCGCCGGCATGACTGACGCATTCATTGAGCAACTTTGGGAACACTGCCAAAGCAGTTAGCCTGACTTTTTGCCAGGTCGGCCTACTGCACTGTGCCCTGCGGCCTCAGTCTGCGTAGCTCCATCGCGCACTCAATTGCGTTCTGCGCATGCAGGCGCAGATTGTCCGATGCGGCCCACAGCCATAGTCGCGACGTCTGATTCGGATTGCGGCCCGTCTTTTCAGGACGTATGCGCACCAGCACATCGTTCTGTCCGGTAGCAGCCAGGTTTGAGGGCGAGTCGGTATCTTCAAGCACCAGATCCACATGCTCGCCGCCCAGCGCTTCTTCCAGCGCGATCACTTCAACCGCCCTTTCAAGCTCAACGACTATCGAAAACGCGAGCCCGTGGAAGACCGGCGCCTGCACCAGTTGCAGCGCCAGCTTTGGCCAGCGTCCCGCGGAGAGCGTTTCGTAGTGACGCCGGATGCGCGCTTCCAAAGGCATGAGGGCCACGGCTGCGCTTTCACCCAGACCGCCCAGCAGGTTATAGGCCGACTGCGCGTCGTAAATTGCTCTGGGCAAGCTTTGAAAACTCAACAAACTGACCGTCTGCTGATGCAGCTCATCCATCGCGCCGCGTCCAAATTCGCTGGCCGGCACCATCACAGTTGCACCGGCGAATCTGACCGGAGCCGCCTGCTGCACGCGCTCCAGCAAAAGTCCCAGCGTTACGGCTACCGGATGCGCGGGAACCACGGCAGGCGTAAACAAATCCGCCGCCGCAGGCTCAGAACCCAGCCAGGGCGCTCGCACCAGCACGCCGGCCTCCTGGTCGAGAGCTCCGCTCAAATCCAGAACGGTCGACCCGGACCCCAAGGCGAGGCTCCAGTGTTTGCGAGTCAGTGCCTCGGTGCCGCAGAAGAATGTGAAGTCCAGCTTTTCAAATGCATCGGGACCGATGGTCTGGATGAATGTCACCTCATCTCCAACCTGGTCGAGCTGCCCTTGCGCATTTTCTTCGTCAAGCAACACCAGATTGGCCGAAGCCAGAGGCGACTCAGCAATGGCATCCTTCAATTCGCGCCCCAGAAGCGTGGACGCTCCCGCAATAGCAATCTTGTACACAGAAATCCTTTGTTGGGAATTCTACAGAAACTTGATCGAGTCTCGTTTGTCGACTTCGACTTCTACATCCGCCGGCTCAGTGTGGGCCGTAAGCGGCCTGATACGCCTCCTGCGCGACCAGGAGTAGGCAGCCCGCGCCCAGATGCCCGAAAACATATAAACGAACGCCATGGCAAAGAGCACAACGTTCGAATAGCGGATCATGACGTACATGATGATTGCCACCAGAACCAGCAACTGAAACGGATGGCTCCGGGAGAAATTGATCTCCTTCCCCGACCAGAAACGCCAGGTGCTCACCATCAGGAAGCCGGTCATGCCCACCATCATCAGCCACGGTACAGCGATCCACCAATACTGATTTGGAATCCCGTAGCAGAGATGCACGCTCGAAGCCAGCAAACCGGCGGCCGCGGGAATGGGCATTCCCACAAAGTATTTACGTCCAGGGCGTCCCGGATTGCGCGGCTGGGCATCGTGCGAAATATTGAAGCGCGCCAGGCGCGAAGCTCCGCTCAACAGGAACAGAAAACAGAAAAACGCTCCGGCCTGCATCAGGTGCTGCCGCAACTGGACGTTGATTGAATCCGAATCCGGAAGGAAGTGAAATCCCCACACGAATGCAAGCAGGCTCGGCGCAACGCCGAAGGTGATAACGTCGGCCAGCGAATCCAGTTCCCTGCCAAAATCGCTGCAGGTGTTGGTCATGCGGGCAATGCGCCCGTCTAGAGCATCGAACGGAATGGCGAAGAGAATGCCGATGGCCGCAAGATCAAGATGCTGCTGCGCGCCGCTGCTGATGGCCGCGATCGTCTGCGTAATCGACCAATAACCGGCCCCGATGTTGATTGAAGTAAAGAGAGACGGCAGCAGAAACATGCCGCGGTGAAGCTGCGCCCGCCGCGCTTCAGCCCTCGCAGGGCCACGGTAAGGATGATTCGAGTTCAAACGCGAACCCCTCGCGGAATTTCCCGCGTAACTGCGGCGCCGAGTGGAACCTTTGCTGTCGATTCGGTGAACACCGGCAAGGCATCGGGCATCGTTGCCAGCACGCTTGAGCCTCCCTTGACGCGCTCACCCACCTTGACCCGCAATACTGCCTCAGGAGGAACCAGCACATCCACACGGGAGCCGAACTTGATGAGACCCACGCGCTGCCCGCGCTCAACCACATCGCCTTCCTTGTGGTTGAAAACTATGCGGCGAGCCAGCAAACCCGCAATCTGCTTGAACGTCACCTCAAAACCGTCGCCTTGGACCGTGACTATATTCTGCTCGTTGCGCTCCGCCGAAGCGGGATTCATGGCGTTCAGGTACAGCCCCCTTTGATACTCCACGCGTCTAAGCACGCCGCTGATGGGCGAGCGATTTACGTGAACGTCAAATACGCTCAGAAATATACTGATGCGCTGCCGGGGGCCGGCGGGGGTATCGATTCTGATTGTTTCGGTTACCAGGCCGTCGCCCGGCGATATGATCAAGCCGTTTCCGGCCGGAACCAGCCGCTGGGGATCGCGGAAAAACCAAAGAAAGAACAAGGCAAGCATCATCGGCACGCTTGCCCATCCCGGGGTGCTCGTAAACCACACAAGAACCGCAGCCACGGCAACCAGGCTCAAACCGTAAATATAACCATCTCGAACCATCGTCTCACGATGATTATACGGTTAGCCGCCACCGGCCCCGCAGTTACTCTTTGCGCCACTCGACCTTAAATGACACAATAAGATACACACAGCAGCTTCACAGCCGCAGGATCGGGCCTTCGTGCTCGCAAAAGCCGGTCGCCGCCAAAGTTTAAGCTACTGCGGGGGCTCTGCGTTCGAGCGCAAAAATTAGGTCCTTCGCATGCAGTTTCAGCTTTTTCAGGCGAACCTCTTCGAGCTGTTCGTCTTCGCTTAAGTAGGGCTTCTGAAGCAATTCTTCCAACCGCTGAGCGTAACGATGATGTTCTGCGTGAAGACGATCAATCTCTGCGCTCAGCGTGGCATCCTGTACTTCATCCATCAAGCACCTCCAGTATGTTAAAGAACATTTACATATATCGCCGCGAGATATCAACTCGCAAGAGGGGAAATCACGGAAGCGAGCCCAATTCTGTGAATTTCGCTCCGGAACACCGACACCCGTGACCGAAATCACAATTTCTGGTCATGGCTGCGACACCCGTCCCGGGTCATCTGAGTTGGACGCAATACTAGAGCACAAGGCTCATCAGAACGGCATCTTCTTTCGGGTGAGCGTAGTACCCGGGCCGCACCCCCACCTGCCGCCACCCAAACGAGCGGTAAAGGCTCAGCCCAGCCCAATTTGAAGCGCGCACCTCAAGCAGAAACTCGCCTGCCCCGGCCTCCTTGAGCTCCGCTGCAAGCTGCTTCAACAATCTCGAGCCGATTCCCCGCCGTTGTGCACCCTTGCCAACTGCAACCGATTCAAGCTCTGCCTGTGGCGGCAGGAGGCTCGCCATCGCAAACCCCACCAGTTCGCCAGACTGTGCGTCCACTGCAACCAGCCCTATCCTGCGTGGTGTCGAAGAAAGGTCAAAAACCGCATCGTAGGCCGAACGCTGCCATTGCGGCGCGTCCTCCATTCCCGAGGCCAAGGCCATCACCTTGTCGACATCCTCAGCACCCATGCGTCTGATCGCGACCGAAGCGCTCCGATCGTCTCCCGGTTTCTCAGCGCCGGGGTTCATGGCCGCTTTTGCCCTGCGGCAGCAGCCTCTCCAAAGATCTCCGCATCCGAGCGCCGCAGGTAGTTTCCGTCAAGCAAGGCAAGATCGCGGCAAATCCCCACCCGCAATCCTGCTTCACCCAGCCGCAGTGCGTCGCTGGCCAGCGGAGCCCCGCAACGCACCAGTTCCGTCCCCGGCCACGTAGCCGCCAGCAGTGCCGCCGCGCCCTCGTCGCAAACAGCAACCCTGGCCGGCGCGGGTCGTACTGCCTCAAGCTCAATCGCACCAGCCAGCAATTCCCGAGGCCCCTGCCCTTGCTCCTCAACGCGCAAAAAAACTTCGTTCCGATGCGCATCCAGCGCGCACGAAGGCACGTCGGCCTTATGCGAAAGAACCAGCAACCGCGAAACGGCAGCTACCGGCATAAGCGCACCTTCGGCCAGCCCCTTTACCGCGCTCAGCCCAACGCGCACGCCGGTAAAGCTCCCCGGCCCGCTCACCGCGACAATGCCGCCCAGGTCCTTGAGCACAACCCCATTCTCCGCCAGCAGGTCACCGATGGCGCTCACCAGCATGGCCGAGTAAGTCCGTCCGGCAAGCTCCTTCTCGCCAAGAATCTCCGCTTCCGGCCCCGAGATGCGCCCCAGGGCCACCGAGCCAGACGGGCCGCAAGTATCAATACCCAACACCAGCCCGCACGCCTGCAAAGCTCCCTGAAACGATGAGATTCCATTGCCCATGTTTCCAAGCATGACATAGCCGAGTACACCGCCTCCAGCCGGTGGCAGCAAAGCGTTGCGGCTTCAAGTAATCTGTTCTTGAGCAGTCTTGGCACAAATCGGGGTGCCGTATGATTCCGGCGCTACGTCGGCGCTCCCCGAGCCAACCAGGTATCACCCCGACGGACAGAAACTGAAGCAAAAGCGAGGAAAGACCCTGGCATCGGCGGCCAATGAACTCTCGTTCCATGACACGTGGCGGCCTCGCGCCAATCCGTGGGTCATCGCAATTACGGTCACCATGGCCACCTTCATGGAGGCG
Organism: uncultured Acidobacteriaceae bacterium; assembly: GCA_963832645.1. Lineage (GTDB taxonomy): Bacteria > Acidobacteriota > Terriglobia > Terriglobales > Acidobacteriaceae > Telmatobacter. The sequence goes on along the minus strand of CAWHUU010000009.1, from coordinate 344,649 downwards.
CTCGATACTTCCATTGCCAACGTGGCCATGCCCCACATCGGCGGTTCGCTTTCGGCCAGCCGCGATGAGGCAACCTGGGTGCTTACCAGCTACCTTGTCGCCAACGCCATGGTGCTGCCCATCAGCGGCTGGATCGCCAACCGCATGGGCCGCAAGCGCTTCTACATGAGCTGCGTCTTCCTCTTCACCATGGCCTCACTGCTCTGCGGGCTCGCCCCAACGCTGGGCATGCTTGTAGTTTTTCGCGTCATTCAGGGCGCAGCCGGCGGAGGACTTCAACCAAGCGAGCAATCCATCCTGGCCGACACCTTCCCGCCGGAAAAGCGCAGCATGGCCTTCGCCGTCTATGGCGTGGCGGTGGTCATGGCACCCGTCATCGGCCCCACTGTCGGCGGCTGGATCGTGGACAACTACGCGTGGCGCTGGATCTTCTTCCTCAACATCCCGGTCGGCATCCTGTCGCTCTACCTCACCAACCGTGTGGTCGAAGATCCGCCATACGTGAGCGAAATCCGCAAACGCCGCATCAGCGTTGACTATTGGGGACTCGGGCTGCTCATCGTCTCCATCGGCGCACTCCAGATCATGCTTGACAAGGGTCAGGAAGACGACTGGTTCGGCTCCAATTTCATCATTGTCTGCTTCGTGCTCGCCGTCGTCGGCCTCATTATTTTCATCGCGCGCGAGCTCATGGTTGAGCACCCCATCCTCGACCTGCGCCTGTTCACCCAGCGCAATGTAGGCATGACCCAGCTCGTCATGTTCACCGTCGGCGTTTCGCTCTACTCAAGCACAGTACTGATCCCGCAATTTCTGCAGGAGATCATGGGCTACTCCGCGCGGCAGGCCGGTATGGCCGTCTCCAGCGGCGGACTCGTGCTCATGCTCCTTTTCCCGGTCGCCGGAGCGATCGGGCCGAAATTCGACGCCCGCAAACTTGTGGCTGTAGGGTTCGCCATCACCACCTTCGGCCTGTGGCGCATGACGCAGATTGACCTGAACGTCAGCTTTGGTATCGCGGTCAGTTGGCGCGCCGTCATCGCCTTGGGACTGCCCTTCCTGTTCATCCCTATCAACACGCTGTGCTACGCAGGTATTCCGCAGGAGAAGTACAACGAGGTAAGCGGACTGACCGCTCTCATGCGCAATCTGGGTGGAAGCGTCGGCATCAGCTTCGTCACCACGCTGCTGGCGCGTCTGAGCCAGGCGCATCAGGCCATGCTGGTGCAGCACACCACCGCGGGAAATCCTCCGTTTGAGGCTCTCCGCCGCGCCCTGCAAGGTGCATGGATCATGCGAGGCAGCGCTGCCCCGGACGCACTGCAACACGCCGGAGCCCAGATCTACGGTCTTGCGCAAATCCAGGCTCGGCTACTGGCTTATGTTGACGTAATCTGGGTGATGGTGGCGCTGACGGCGCTGCTTATTCCCCTGCCCTTCATCATGCAGAAGCCCAAAAAACTACAGGCCGCACCGACAGGGCACTGAAGTTGTCAGCTGCCAGTTAAATACTCCTAGCCCGTTCTTGCTTTGGACCGCCGTCCACTCTGGGAAAAGCTGAGAGCTGACGGCTGATAGCTGAAAGCTGCTCTTCTACACCGCTGCCAGCGCCTGCTCCAGATCGGCAATCAGGTCTTCCTTGTCCTCGATGCCAATGGAAAGCCGGATGCGTCCTTCGTTGATGCCCATCGACCGGCGCACCTCTTCGCTCACCGAGCCGTGCGTAGTGGTAGCAGAGTGCGAGGCCAATGACTCCACTCCGCCGAGCGACTCGGCGTTGATGAAGATTTTGATCGCCGCCAGAAAGCGTGCTGCCTCTTCGCGCGACTTGAGCTCAAAGCTCATCATGGAGCCAAAGCCCTTCTGCTGCCTGCAGGCCAGGTCGTATTGCGGATGGCTCTTGAGTCCCGGATATGCCAGTTTGCTCACCTTGGGATGCGTTGAAAGAAATTCGGCCACGGCGCGGCCGTTCTCTTCGTGCTGGCGAACGCGCAGCGGCAGTGTCTTGATGCCGCGCAACACCAGGAAGCACTCAAACGGCGACATCACTCCGCCCGCCGCCTTCTGCACCAGCAGAAAGCGATCCTTGTGCTCGGGCCTGGAGCCGATCAGAGCCCCGCCCAGGCCGTCCGAGTGGCCGTTGAGGTACTTTGTCGTCGAGTGCATGACGATATCCGCGCCCAGCGCCAGCGGGCTCTGCAGAGCAGGCGATAGGAACGTGTTGTCCACGCTGACTTCAGCTCCGGCGGCGTGCGCAATCTTTGCAACTCCGGCAATATCGGTAAGCACCATCAGTGGATTGCTGGGCGACTCAATATGCACCAGCTTCGTGTTCGGGCGCATGGCCTTCTCAACGGCTTTCAAGTCGCTGGTGTCAACGTATTCAATCTGGATGCCATAGCCGCTCACGATCTGGTCAAAGAGACGCACCGTGCCTGCATACACGTCGCGCGAGCAGACCACGTGATCGCCGGCCTTCAGCATGGCCACCAGGGCCGCAATCGCCGCCATTCCGGTGGTAAATGCATGTCCGCTGGTGCCGCCCTCAAGGGCAGCCAGCGCTGTTTCAAGCGCGTCGCGGGTCGGGTTTCCGGCGCGCGAATAGTCCCAGCCGCGGTCGGTGCCGATGCCGGTAAGCTCAAACGTAGACGAGAGATACACCGGCACGTTGACGGCGCCGGTCTGCGGGTCCGGGGACTGCCCGGCATGCACAGCAAGGGTCGAGTACTTGTATGGGGACATGGTCAGGTCTTTTCTACGATCTCCTGACCTCTAGCTTATCGCGCCGGGGCGAGATCACAACGAAGTCAGCTCGCAACGCACAGCCGAATCTGAAGTTCGGGCCTGCCCGAGCGCTTAAGTTCGACCTTCATCTGCATGGGGTTGAAACCATTCATCCTGATCTGCAGATAGTGAGTGCCACTCAGATTCGAATTGGGGAAATTAAAGCGACCTTTCGAGTCAGTCTTTACCAAAGGGAGACATTTTCTGCATGAAGAATCACAATCGGATAACGAAACACCCGGAACCACGGCCCAAGTCGGGTCAAGCACTACGCCAACAAGTTTCTGTACTTCAAAGAATGATCGAACGTAATAAGCTCGACTTGTGACTGCAGATTGGATGCAAAAACCATCAGCAGAATGAGAAACCCGCATTTGCGAGACAAATCTATTCAGTTCTTGCCCGTGCTCTTCCTCGCCCGCGGCGTAGACGGGAAATATCCCGTACGTGTGCGGACCGTGTACTTGGTCCCACCTTTGCCTTCGGCGGTCACCTCAACGTGCCGGAATCCCGGCTCCGTTGTCGGCTTGGTTGAGCGATAGCCGATGGTGTACTGGCTGCGGACGTCGCGCGCCACCTCCGCCGCAATCTGGTCCACCTGCTCCATCGACCTGGGGAAATAGGCAATGCCGCCCGTCTCCGTTGAAAGCATCTCGAGAGCGCGGCGCGCATGCCGCACCTCGGCGCGGCTCGACTCGTCACCGAACAGCAGACCGATCGAGTAGATCACCGGACCTGAGAGCTCCTGCACGCGGCGGATGGTCTGCTCCAAATTCAGTGTCGAGGCATTGTCTTCGCCATCGGTGATGAGAACCAGCACCTGCTTGGGGCGCTTGGCGTCGGCCACCAGCTTGTCAGCCGAGGCCACCACCGCATCGTACAGAGCCGTACCCCCGCGGGAGTCAATATGCGACAGCCCATCGCGCAGTTTGTTGATGTCTGACGTGAAGTCCTGATCAATGAAGGCTTCGTCTGAAAAGTTCACCACGAAGGCTTCGTCCTGCGGATTCGACGCCTGAACCAGGTCGAGCGCCGCCTTGTTCACAGACGGGCGTTTCTTGTACATCGACCCGGAATTGTCGATGACGAGCGCGATGGAGACGGGAAGGTCAGTGTGCTGAAAACTGATGATGTTTTGCGGAACTCCATCTTCACTAACCTTGAAGTTCTCCTTCTTCAGGTCCTGGACGAGCCTGTTTCCGTCGAGCACCGAGCAGTTCAGCACCACCTCTTCTACATCGGCGCGCAGAAGGTAGCCGCTGCCCTCTTTCTTGAGAATTCCACTTTCAAGAGACGGTGGAGTAATGTCCGGCGAACGGACAGGGTCAGTGTCTTCTGTAAGAGAAGGAGCTTGCGCGGGCGCTGACTGCGCCGCAGGCGTCGGCACGCTTGGTTGCGGAACAGTTGGCTTTTGTTGAGCTGGCGACAGAAGCGCCGCGCCGGCCAGAAAGGCCGCGAGAGCCGCGTTATTGCAGAGGCGCATAGTAGCCCGTACGAGCATAAACAGTCAGCGGTGGCAGCCCCGGAGGAGGATTCACCTTCACTTTAACTTTACGCCATTTGCCATCCCGGGTCAGGTTCTTGGGCCTGTATCCGATCACATATTGGTTCCGCAACTCCGTTGAAATCTTCTCTGCAATGTCTCCCAGTTCGTCGACGTCATCCACACGGAACATTCTTCCGCCTGTCACTTCACTGATGTCGGCCAGCAACTGCGGGCCCGTGCGTTCCTCAGGCGTTGCCGCATACGGATCGAAGATGCCGATCGAGTAAATCTCCACATCCGCCTCTCGAACTTCAGATCTCACTTCGCCTTCGGTGAATCGCGAACGGTTATCGCCGCCGTCAGACACCACCAGCAACGCCTTGCGCTGATGGCGTGCGTCGCGCATCTTTTGTACGCCGTAGTAGATCGCGTCCAGCAGCGCTGTGCGATGGCCGCTGTGCACGGTCGCCAGCCGCGCCTGAATGTCTTCAATCGAGCTGGTAAAGTCCTCAATCAGCTCTGGCCGATCGTTGAATCCGATTACGAAGAACTCATCCTGCGGATTGGCGGTCCTGATGAACTGGAGAATCGCCTCCTTGGCCCTGATGAGTTTTGACGTCATGGAACCGGAAAGGTCCATGATGATGCCGATCGACACCGGAGCATCTTCGGCGGCAAAGGACCGTATCGACTCTTCCTTGTTGTTCTCGTAGATCTGGAAATCGGTCTTTTCGAGCCCTGTTACCAGCCGGTTCATGGGATCGGTGACGGTGACGGGAATCAGCACCAAATCCACATTCATGCGGATGTACGACCCCGGACGCACCTTCAGCGCTCCGGGACCGGTCTGGGCTGGAGCCTCCGCACCTTTGGGCGCACCCTTCTGGGGAGCCGTAGCGTTCGACGGAGGCTCAACGTGCACTTTGTTGAGCTGATCCTCCTGCGCTGACGCTCGCCAGGGAACCGCCAGCGCGGCCAATCCAAGAACGAGCGTTCCCAAAATCCACAGATTGCCGACTGTCAGCCGCAGGCCGTCTTGCCGGCCTCTCCCGTCTTGCCTGCCTCCGTGGAGGCGTTCGACTTGGACCCTGGTCATCGTTCCCGTCACCCGAAGATTGGAGGCGATCTTAACACGATCCCTCCACGATTGGCGTCACCAGATCGTCACCTTTTTATCTACTTGAGTGACGCACCGGCTGTTGCGTCGTCAACAGATAGCGGAAGCCGAGACCTGACGAGGGTTGGGATACAATCGAGCTTGGTGTGCTGATTCGCCGCAGTCTCAAAAAGCGGTACTTCAGTCTGCAAATTCAACCGTTTCAATCTGGAGCAAGTCCCTGCACATGGCTCGCATCTATCCTTTTCGCGCCTGGCGTTACAATCCCTCCACGGTTCGGCTTGAAGACGCCGTAACCCAGCCCTACGACAAAATCTCACCGGCAATGCAGCAGGCTTACTACCAGCGCAGCCCGTATAACCTGGTGCGCATCATCCTGGGCCTGCCTGAACTGTTCGATGCCGAGCGCGGTGAAAGTGTCTATACCCGCGCGGCCCGCGACCTGAAGGCGTGGATGGAAGAAGGCGTGCTGGCTCAGGAAAAGGAGCCCTGCGTCTTTGCATACTCCCAGCGCTTCACCGTCCCAGGAACTGACGTTGTAAAAGAGCGCCGCGGCTTCATCGCGCTCGGCAAGCTGCACGATTATTCCGAGCAGGTTATCTTCCGCCATGAGCAGACACTTTCAAAGCCTAAGGGCGACCGCCTGAACCTGCTGAAAGCCACCCACGCGCACTTTGGCCAGATCTTCATGCTTTACAGCGATCCGGCCGGCAGCATCGAATCCATCCTCTATGACGGCCTTGGCACTGCCGAGGGCGAAGTCACAGACGAGTACGGCGTTCTTCATCGCATCTGGCGCATCAGCGATCCGGCTACAATCCGCCTGCTCACCACGGCGATGGACAACAAGAAGCTCATCATCGCCGACGGGCACCATCGCTACGAAACTGCGCTCAACTATTCCAAGGAGCACGTTCCCGCGACTGAACCTCGCACTGAAACGAGCGCGTCGCAGTTGCCGCAGCCTGCCTATCCTGAGGCCGCGGTCATGATGACCTTCGTGAACATGGACTCCGACGGCCTGGTGATCCTGCCCACGCATCGCGTTGTTCACAGTCTCGCCGGTTTTGAGCCGAGCACATTCATCCAGGCAGCGGAGCAGTACTTTACCGTTGAAAAGCTTCCCGCCACCGACGCCGCCAGCTACATGCAGACGCTGGGCTCGGAGAGCGGTACAGCCTTTATCGCGATCACACGCGGCGGCGATTTTCTGCTGCGCTCAAAGTCCGATGCCATCAATGCGACCCTCACCAGCATTCCCGATCGCCAGCGGAATCTTGACCTGACTCATCTGCACTCCGTCATCCTCGACCGCCTGCTTTCGCTCGACGAAGAAAAGGTGCGCGAGCAAACCAACATCCGCTATCTGCGTGATGCATCCGAGGCGGTTGATCAGGTGCGCCGTGGCGAAGCCGACGTTACCTTCCTCACCAATCCCGTAACCATGGAACAGCTCCGCGAAGTTGCGTTCGCCGGTGATGTCATGCCGCAGAAGTCCACTGACTTCTTCCCGAAACTGCTCAGCGGCCTCACTATTTATTCACTGGAGTAGGTGAATGCCGGCTTCGGCACATCATCCCGGCTGCAGAAGCTTCCACCACAACGTGGGAGCAACCGGAGCCTCCGAATTCTTCACGGGAATGCGGCGTCTTGGTTTATTCGCCGTCGTTCTTGCCGGACTAGTCTTGCTCGGCCCGGGCCGCGCTTCTGCGCAAACTCCCGTTCAGCGTTTTGTGGTTGTGCTCGACGCGGCGCACGGCGGCGATGAAACCGGTGGCCGCCTCGGCGACGCTAACGGCCAGACACAACTCGAAAAGGCTTATACGCTCGCCCTCAGCGTTCGTCTTCGCTCACTGCTGGCCGCGCGCGGCATCACTGTGGTCACTACGCGCGAGTCTGATGTTGCCGTCGAAGCAGACCGCCGCGCAGAAATTGCCAACCGCGCCAACGCGCAGGCCTGCCTCACCCTGCACGCATCGCAGAGCGGAACAGGCGTGCATATCTACGCCTCATCTCTGGCGCCGGCTGAGCCCACTGCAATGCTGCCATGGAAGACCGCGCAGGCCGCGTGGGTCACGCGCAGTCTGGCGCTCGCAGGAGTCGTCAACTCTGCACTCTCGCACGCGGACATAGACGTCGGTCTGGGCCGTACCGATCTGCCCACCATCGATTGCATGGCCTGCCCAGCTCTCGCCATTGAAATTGGCCGGAAGAGTTCCCAAAACGGCGCTCAAGGTGGAGGCTTTGATGATGCTGACTACCAGACACACATCGCCCAGGCGCTTGCCGCTGCGCTCATCGACTGGCGTTCGAACGGTTGGCGCGCAAGCGCGGCAACACCGGAGGCGGCCCGGCCTTGATCCCCCGCTACCAGACCGTCTTGTTCGTGATCCTGCTCGTAGCGTCCGTTGTCATGGGCGCTGTGCTCTGGCATCTCCGCAATCGGGCGCATGAGCGCATGCTGGCTGGGCAGGATTCTGCCCCAACACAGGCTCCGCAGGTCGCTCCCACTGAGCAGGCTACGCTGATGGTCGCGAACGACCAGACCGGCTCCCTCATGACACAGGAGCTGTCTCTGCCGCTGCCGCCCAGCCCCAATTCTCGCGCGCAAGTTATCCTCGGCAAGCTGCTTGATCTGTACGCGCTGCCTGACTCCGCTCATCCCGTCCCCGGTGGCGCGGCAGGGATCGCGCAAGTATTCCTGCTGCCGGCAACAAGTAGCGACCCTGCAAGCCAGGCAGCCGAGAAGCACGCGAAGTCAGACAATCAACTCGCGATCGTGAATCTCACAAGCTCATTTGCAGCCAACCATCCTTCCGGACTCGAGACCGAAACCCTCACCGTGCTTTCAATCTGCGCAACGCTGCATGCCAACCTGCCGAAAGTGACTGAGGTGCGTTTCCTCGTTGACGGGCAGCCGCGACCCTATCTGGCCGGCCACGCGGACCTGATGCGCACTTACCTTACGGCCGACACGGTTCCCACAGCGGTAGCACAACCATGAGTTCATTGACTCAACGTCGTTTTCCAATGTCTGCAGGAGAGCGCTTGCTGTAATATCAGGTAAGACCCATGCCAAAGTCGGTTCACATCACGGCGCCGTGGCCCACTCAAAAAGAGATGGAAAGTCATCTGAGAATCTCTGCGGTCCGCAAGAGAGAGTTATCAGCACTTCTCGACAGGGCAAAGGCTGAACTCTCTACTCGGAAAGGTACGCCCACGATCTCGGTAGAGCCGGGAAAGAAGCGTAAGAGTGCCTCCGCCGCCTGATCCAGATGCTGTATTCCTGAACATTCCTTACGACAAAGAATTCCAGGACCTCTCCATTGCTTATATCGTTGGGCTCTATCAGCTAGGACTCGTCCCGCACATCGCTTCTGAAATACCAGGCGGAGTTCGCAGGCTCGATCGGATTCTCCGGTTTATTCAAAATTGCCGTTACTCAATCCACGACCTCTCCAGAGTTGAAGTGAGCGTTGGCCCCTCAGCTACGCCACGCTTTAATATGCCCCTGGAATTGGGGATGACGATAATCTGGGAATCTCTCGATCCTCAGAATCACACTTGGTTTGTTTGGGAACCAGAGCCGTTTAGGTTACAGAAGTCCACCAGCGATCTCAAAGGTTCTGACCCATATATTCACAATGGCGAACCAGATGGAGTCCTGCGGGAACTCCGCAATGCCTTTATCCGTGACCGTGCCCCATCCGTAGATCGAATGGCTGAAATTTACTATTTTGTCCGTGGTAACTTTGGCATGTTTCTCCGCAAAAACAAGACTACGAATCCATACGACAGAAGCGTCTTCATGGAATTATGCTGGCTATCCGCGAATCTTGCCTCTCTGTTCAGGCACTCTGGAAAATAGGATTACAGAAAACGTGAAACCAACCATCGGCGTATTCGACTCCGGCTTCGGCGGCCTAACCGTGCTCCGGTCACTCATCGGCCACATGCCGCAGGCACGCTACGCCTTTATCGGCGATACGGCGCGCCTGCCTTACGGCTCCAAGTCGCGCCGCACCATTGCACGCTACGCCGCGCAAAGTGCTCAATTCCTCGTCGAGGAACAAGGCGCGGAGTTCCTTGTCATCGCCTGCAACACCGCCAGCGCACTCGCGCTCGATGCCATCCAGGAAGCAGTCCCCTCCGTTCCAGTCCTCGGCGTCATCGAGCCAGGCGCTGAAGCGGCACGCACCGCCTCGAAGTCAGGCGACGTGCTCGTGATCGCAACTGACGCCACAGTTCACAGCCATGCCTATCTCACCTCATGCCAGCACCGCGGCCTTCGCGCTATCGAGAAGGCCTGCCCGTTGCTGGTGCCTCTGGTTGAAGAAGGCTGGATCGATCATCCCGTCACCAACGAAGTCATCGGCATCTATCTCAAGGAACTCCGCGCTGAAGCGGCCGAACGCGGATTTAAGCCAGACACGCTTGTGCTCGGATGCACGCACTATCCGTTGCTGCGCGCGGCCTTCGAGCATGCAGTCACACCCGGAGTTACCGTGATTGATTCGGCCGAGTCCACTGCCAGAGCCGCAGTCAAGCTCTTCAATGGCCGCGTCGCGCCGCCAGTTTCCCAAGCAGATCAGCAAACCGAGGTCCTCTGCTTCGCAACCGACTCAGTGGAAAAGTTCGAGCGGCTGGGTTCTCGCTTTCTTGGCAGGCCGGTAGGCAACGTAACGCTCGTGGATCTAGGCGGATAACGGCCAAAAACGCCTTTTTGGGCTGGTATTCTATTGAATGGTGGACCGTTCTTCCTCACATCTGACGTGTGCCACGGAGGATTACCCAAAGCATGATTGATTTGTCAGGCAAAACAGCCGTGGTCTTCGGCCTGGCCAACAAGCGCTCTATCGCCTGGGGCATTGCCCAAAAACTCCACGAGGCTGGCGCGAACCTGGCCATCTGCTATCAGAACGAGCGCATGAAGCTCGAAGCAGAAAGCCTGATCCAGGAACTTCCCGGTGCAGCCGGTTTCCAGTGCGATGTCTCTGTCGACGACGAGGTCGAAACCCTCTTCGCGGCCATCAAGGCGAAATACGGAAAGGTCGATGTCCTCGTCCACGCCGTGGCCTTTGCTCCCGCGGCCGATCTGCGCGGCGACTTCATCAACACCAGCCGCGATGGTTTCCGGGTAGCTATGGATGTGAGCGTCTACTCGCTCATCGCGGTTTCGCGCGCCGCTGCTCCGCTCATGACCGATGGCGGCAGCATCATGACACTCAGCTTTTACGCCGCGGAAAAAGTGGTCCCGCACTACAACGTCATGGCTCTGGCTAAGTCGGCCCTTGAATCAGCAGTCCGCTATCTCTCCTTCAGCCTTGGCGACAAGGACATTCGCGTCAATGCAATCTCCGCCGGTCCCATCAAGACTCTCGCTGCTCGCGGCGTCGGCGATCTGGGTGACATGATGCGCGCCCACGCCGAGCGCGCTCCCCTGCACCGCAACGTTGACCAGTTGGAAGTCGGTGGAGCCGCCCTCTTCCTAGCCAGCGATCTCAGCAGCGCCATCACCGGCGAAGTCATGTACGTGGACTGTGGTTACAACGTCATGGGCTTTTAGGCAGCCACGCGGATTGCGCTCATGCGCATCCGCAGCCTTCACCACGCCACGTTCGTCTTCCTTCCACAATCACGATCGGCACAGCAGCCAAAGCGGTCACTGTGTCGATCCACGCAATGTGCCAGAAGGCAAACGCAGCCAAACCTGCCAGCGTAACGCCGGCGAGATACGCGCATGTTGCCGATTGAGTCGCATCGGCAGCCAGTGCACGATTGCCCAATGCGCGAGCCTGCCTGCGTTTAAGCCACGCCAGAGCCGGCATCGCAATCAATGCCAGGCTTGTTATGCCTATGCCGAGATAGCTCGTCTCTTTAGGCACGTTCCATCCAAATATGGCAATGCACACAATGGCGCCCGCAAGCATGTAGAGCAGGATGGCCGCGGCCCGTTCAGCAACAGCCTTGCTCAACGCAACGCCGGGAACAAACTGCAGCAACACCACAAGAGCTGAGAGAAGTTCTACAAGGCTATCGGATCCGAAAGCGAACAATGCAAGGCTGTGCGCCTCGGCAGCCGCGTAAAGAGCAATTCCGCACTCCAGCAACATCCATACAATAGTGACGCCCTGCAGCCGGCGCACCTCGCGAACCACAGATTCGTGGCCACTGCAAGAGTCGCAGCAGTGCTCTTCTCCCGTATTACCGTAAGAAGTCGCCTTCATCCAGACTTCAGATTACGTCAAATCGCCGACTTCAATGAACTGTTCGGCGCGGCATGCCTTCAGCAATCTCACACCCAGCGCCGTTAGCGTAACGTCGAAGGTCGTCTGAGAACTATGCGACGAAAAGTCAAAATTCTTCTCAATCAGACCGTAACCATGCAGGTAAGCAGTATCGGTTGCATTCCGATATAAGTCGTACATTTCTGTAATACCGATCATTTCTTCCTGGGTAATGATGACTTCTGCTGTTCCCTGTCCACCTTGCGCGGCCATTTGCTCAACGTAACGCTTGTATGCCTCAACCAGGATGTGTCCCTGGCTCTTGGTTACCTGGACCAGCAGTTCGACCAGGTCCATATTCGACATATCGGTTCCATCTTCGCTGCAGGATGAAACCAGCAGGCCCGCCCAGAGCCGTTGCAGCAGGTCGTCGGCGTGCCACGAGGCCTCTTTCAGAATTCCTGTCACAGCCTGAGGGTGCGCGTGCATCTTGTCACCGTTAGGTTGCGCAGCCAGCATTTTTTCAGCTGTGAGAGCGATACTCAGCATGTTCTTTGATCTGAACTCGTCCATATCGGCAGTCCAGGTTTGCAGCGGTTTCGCATCGCTGGAAGGACACAGGCGGCTCAAGAATAGAATGGCTCGCACCATGCGAAAAATGAACTGTACGTCTTCTGCTTCAGTCGGTGTATCTGAAATCTCTATCAGATGCTCCCAGAGATTTGGGTTCAAATCGGTCGGCAACATGAATCCCAGACCGACTCCATTCTCACCGTGCGAAGCCACCCGTGCCTGCACTTCGACCTGCAATTCTGACCCTCGGGCGGCCATCCCTTCCTTCTGCAGTGTCAGAGTCAAAATCTCGCCAATCGGCCAGCGCTCTCCGGTCTTAACGAACATTCCCGTTGAACTAATAACTTCAATATGGCACTGTTTCGGCGATGAAGGACCTCCATGCAGCACGGTCAGTCCGGCAGGATTTCTCCGCGGAGGTCGAGGTTTGCGTGAATGCCCAAATGGCCGCTGCCAGAATTTCAGATCTTTCGGTGTAATCACTTCACACTCACTCACCCTGAATTGCCGGATGTCAGCGATGGTTCTAAAGGAGTTACGGCGTTTGCGAAAACTGCTGCTGTATTGAATACCAGAGTACGGGGACGGCTATCAGCCGGGCAAGCGTATACAGCAAAATCCGCAGATTCAGAGAAACTGCGGCATCTTTTCGCGATAGGTAAAGTCTGCACTGGCCCGATCTCTCAAGTCCAGAGAAAACAGCCCTTGAGAGGGTTACCTAAGCGTGACGTCTATATCCGGCCCGGCAAACGACAAACAGGCCAGCCTCCGCACGCTCCGCAATCGAATTTACAGAGCGAGAATCTGTTCCCAGACCGCGGGTTCCACCGGAAGTCCCAGTCGATTATTCTCCGCGCGCAGTTGCAGCGTCTGCTCTCCCGGATAACGCACGCGGCGTCCCTCTTGCGCCGCTCGAGCCTCGTGCAGTGAAGCAACAATCTCATCGGCAATCTGCTCGGTGCGCGTCGTCGGCCCCAGCGCCTGAGGATTCAGTGTGAGAAAGATCTGCGAGATTCCCACTTCAAGCAGCGGATCAGGCGCAAGCTGATGCGTGGCCTGCCCCAGTGACATCACCGCAGCAATCATATCCAGCACCACGGCCAGCCCCGAGCCCTTCCAATACCCAACCGGCAAAGGCCTCCACGATCTTTCAATCGCTCCGGGATCGCGTGTCAAATCTCCGGCCTCGTCAAATCCACCGTCAACAGGTAACTGCTCGCCACGCTTGCGATAGCTCTCCAGCGTGCCGTATGAAAACTGCGACATCGCCATATCCAGCACTACATGCCCCTTCGCGCGCGGAATCGCGAAGACCAGCGGATTATTGCCAAGCACTGGATCCAGCCCGCCCCACGGCGGAAGATTCGGCATCGTGTTCGTCCAGCAGATTCCAATCATCCCCGCTTCGGCAGCCTGCCAGCCGTAAGAGCCCGCTCGCATCCAGTGATTGGTATTGCCCAGCGTCACGCATCCGACGCCATGCTCCCTGCCTAACTCAATCGCCCGCTCCATAGCGGCCAGAGCATTCAGGTTTCCCGGCCCGCGGTTTCCATCCAATCGCTCAAGTCCGCCAAAACCTGCAATGCGCTCCGCCGCCGCCCGTACATTCACCGTGCCGTTGCGGATGGTACCCACGAATCGTGGAAAGCGGTTGACGCCGTGCGTGTACACGCCGTCGCGCGTAGTTTCGGCAAACAGCCGCGCGCACACTTGCGCCCGCTCGCCATCCATGCCAAGCCGCGCCAGCACGTCTGCCAGCGTCCGTTGCACTTCTTCAAAAGTAAGTCGATTCATTGCGGAGGTGCGCTTTCTGTTTACGCGCCTTTGAGCGTTACCACGATCCGGCGTGAATCGCCGCCCGCGGAGGTGATCACAATTTCGCCTGTCGCCCGTTTGCGGATGCTCTTGAACTTGTCGCCCCACTCAACCAGGATGAGTGCATCCGGCGTGAGCAGGTCTTCAAGACCCAGCGTCTCCAGTTGTCGCTCGCCTTCAAGCCTGTACACGTCCAGGTGATAGACCTTCACCGGCTTCCCATCGCGTGTCCCGTCGTACTCATGCAAAAGCGTAAAGGTAGGACTTGTAACTTCGTCGGCTTCGGCGGCATCCAGCGCTTCGGCAATTCCCTTCACCAGGGTTGTTTTGCCTGTACCCAACTCGCCGCGCAGTAGCAGCAGTTGCGGTGGATTGAGCAGGCGCGCCAGCTTGCGCCCCACTTCAATCGTGTCCGCGCCGCTCTTGGTCGTGAACTCGTATGTTCTGCCTTCGGCCGTTTGGGTGCCCTCACTCATGCCCGAACCTCGTGGGGAACCCTGCTCTCGAATGGAGCTCCCTGTATCCAAACATATCTGCTGGCACCGTGGTTGCGAAAGTATGAAAAGCCGGCCTGAAATGCTCGCGGAAGATATGCCAGAGAATCCGTCGCCACCAGCGTGTGTTCATCACTCTCACGCACCGCCATATCCGCAGCCAGACCATGTAAGTAAACCGCCGCTTCAACCGCACGTCCCGCATCGTGCGGAAACTGCGCAATCATGCCTGCAATAAATCCGGTCAACAGGTCGCCGCTTCCACCCTTCGCCATCCCGGGATTGCCCGTCGTATTCACTGCAACTCTGCCGTCTGGGTGAGCGATAATCGTTCGCGCACCCTTCAAAACCAGGATGACCCCCATGCTCCGTGCATAAGCGCGCGCAACCTCCAACCGATTGGCTTGAATCTCCGCCGTCTTCTTCCCTGTCAACCGCGACATCTCTCCCGGATGCGGCGTCAGCACAAGCGTCCTTCCCCTCGCCGTCTTCTTCAGCAGTTGCGGCTTCGCGGCCAGAATATTCAGCGCATCGGCATCGATCACCACCGTCATCTCCGTGGCCGATAAAAATCCCGTAACAAATTTGGCTGTCTCCGCCGATTGCCCTAGTCCCGGCCCAATTGCCAGCACCGTCTTGCCCGCGGTCAGCGCAGCAACCTTGTCCTCAACAAGATTCGCATCGGAGATAGCGCCGCCCGCGTTCCCCTCCAGACCCCACGTCATCAGTTCAGGCGCAATCGCAGCCACCGGACCCATTGCTCCCACCGGAACCGCCGCCGTCACCAATCCCGCCCCGACGCGAAGAGCCCCCAGCGCGGCCATGGCCGGCGCGCCTGCCTTACCGCCCGCCGCCCCAAACGTGCCGCCAACCACAAGCACATGTCCGTACCTGCCCTTGTTCGCATCCACAGCTCGCGGCGCTCCCGCAATTTCCATTGCAGAGCCCGCCCACTCCACCTCGAGCCTGGAAACAATCGCTCCGTCAGGCGACCCGATCGGCGCAACCACCACCGGTTGATCCCAACCCCTCGTCAACTGTCCGAACACATGTGCCGGCTTGGGTGCAGTAAACGTAACCACCGCATCCGACGGAAAGACTTTCGCCCTCTCTGAAAACTCCGCCAAATCTGCCGGCCAGCCCGATGGCAGATCAACAGACAGCACCGGCGCGCTGCCGCCGCTCACCCACCTCAGCGCGTCCAGCGCCAATCCCTTCATCGGCGGCCTAAAGCCCGTGCCAAGCACAGCGTCCACAATCAGATCCGCATTGAGCGCGTCTTTCAGTTTTGTAAGGTCTTGTCTCTTGGCTATAACGTGAATCGCCCCATGCGTTGGATCGGTAAGCTCGCGCCACGCAACAGCCGCATCGCCCTTGATGCCGTCCGGCTCACCCAGCAGAATCGTCGTCACCTGCAACCCGGCTTCAACCAGCAGCTTCGCCGCCATTATGCCGTCGCCGCCGTTGTTGCCGCGCCCGCAAAGCACGGTCACCCGGCGCGCGCTAGGAAACTGCTTCAGCGCAATCTCGGCAACAGCGCGCGACGCCGCCCGCATCAGATCAATCGATGCAACGCCGAACCGATCCGTGGTGGCGCGATCGCACGCCTGCATTTCGGCTGCGGAAAGAACCTTCATCGCATCCATAGTAGCGGATAGCGCAGGTTGCGATAGTCTGAATTACGTTGCTAGTAGTTGCATTACCCGCAACAAGGAGAAAAAACTACATGGCTCTTTCGCAAGTCGATACAGTCGCCGCTCTCATCGTCGTCGATCTGCAGAAAGGTATTGTCGGCTTTCCGGCTGCACATCCCAGCAGCCAAATTATCAGCCGCTCGGCGCAACTTGCACAGGCGTTCCGCGAGCGCGGGTTCCCTGTTGTTCTCGTCAACGTAGCCGGCATGGCTCCAGGCCGAACCCAGTCCGGCTTCCCAAAGCGAGAACTGCCGTCCAATTGGGCAGACCTCGTTCCCGAGCTAGGACAAGATTCAAGAGACTATCGCGTAACAAAACACAACGTCAGCGCATTCATCGGCACACCGCTCCACGATTATCTGCGCGAGCGCGGTGTTACCCAGGTCTTTATCGCGGGCATTGCAACCAGCGTCGGCGTTGAAATGTCCGGCCGCTGTGCCTACGACCTGGGCTACAACGTGGTTTATGTCGTAGACGCCATGACCGACATGAGCGCTGATGCTCATCGTAATAGCGTAGAGATCGTCTTTCCGCGCTTTGGTGAAGTGGATACAACCGAGAATGTGCTGAAGGAGCTGGGCAAATAATCAGTGCAATGAGCTGGCCTTCACCAGTTCCGACAACTCCCACACCACGCGCTCAAGATCATCCACAATCTTGTTCGTGGGGTGCGCACTAAAGACGGCAATCAGTTCCTTGAAGTACCAGAGCTGTTTGTCCGCCCCTCGCTTAAACCGGTCCCATACCGCCTCTCCGATCAATCGGTAGTCATCCAGAATTGCCTTCGCGTTGTAGAGCTTGTCTGCGGCCGAGATCAGAAGAACGTCGTCCGTCTCCTTGCGCAACCGCGCAAGATATGCGGTCTTGCGTTCCTCCCAGCCTTCCTTCTTGTCGTGATCGTCGGCAAATGTATCAGACAACGCCGCTACCATGCGCGCCACATTCGCTCCAAAGCGCTGCTCAACTTCGTGCAGACGCGGCATGCCCCCATGATCCTCGACCACATCGTGCAACAGCGCCGAAATCACCATGTCTTCTGTCACTGGCACGCGCCCGCCGGCTTCTCCCATCACCAGCGAGGCAACACCCAACAGATGCGCCATATAGGGCACTTCGGTCCCTTTGCGGAATTCAGTGTGCCATTGCCGCGCATAATCCACCGCGCTTGTGAACCGCTCAGTCAGCTCCAGTCGCGCAGCATCCGGATTCGGCATTGGTGTTCTCAGCCCCCCATAACAGTTTGCACCAGGAGCCACACATTCAGCGCGATGATTAGGCCTGCCGTCACCCAGGCCAGCCTTTGTACCCATTGCCCATTCACAAACTCGCCCATGATCTTCTGGTTGCCCGTAAACTTCACCAGCGGCACCACGGCAAAGCTCAGTTGCAGA
Organism: uncultured Acidobacteriaceae bacterium; assembly: GCA_963832645.1. Lineage (GTDB taxonomy): Bacteria > Acidobacteriota > Terriglobia > Terriglobales > Acidobacteriaceae > Telmatobacter. The sequence continues at coordinate 327,068 of CAWHUU010000009.1, read as the reverse complement.
GACAAAATCACCTGGCTCAGAATCAGCAGTTTCTCCGTGCCCTGCGATCCCATAATGGCCACCACCAGAATCGTAGGAACAATCGCAATTGAGCGCGTAATCAAACGCCGCTTCCACTGCGCAATCTTGATATGGACAAAGCCTTCCATCACAATCTGGCCGGCCAGCGTGCCGGTAATCGACGAGTTCTGGCCGCTCGCCAACAGAGCAATCGCAAAAAAGGTGCTCGCAAACGACGCGCCCAGCAGCGGGCTCAGCATCTTGTATGCATCTTCAATGGCCGCCACTTCAAACAATCCGCGCGTATGAAACACCGCGGCTGCCACAATCAGAATCGCCGCATTCACAAACAGCGCAACCGTCAGCGCAATCCCCGAATCCAGATTCGCCATGAAAATGGCTTCGCGCTTGCCCTTCGGCGTCCGCTCGTATTTCCGGCTCTGCACAATCGACGAATGCAGATAGAGATTGTGAGGCATCACCGTCGCCCCAAGGATGCCGATGGCAATGTACAGCATCGTGGGGTTCGTAACAATTTGCGTGGAAGGAATAAACAGGCTCCGCAAGGCCATGCCATAATGCGGCTGAGATAAGAACATCTGAACGCCGAACATCACAATGATGGTGCCGATCAGAGCGATCACCAGCGCCTCGATATACCGGAACCCAAATCGCTGCAACAGCAAAATCAGCAGAACATCCAACCCGGTAATCAACACGCCGTAGAACAGCGGAATGTGGAACAGCAGATTCAGCGCAATCGCCGACCCGATCACCTCTGCCAGGTCGCATGCGGCAATGGCAATCTCGGCAGCCACCCACAGCGCAAGGCTTGTCTTGCGTCCGTATGCCTCGTTGCACATCTGCGCCAGGTCGCGCTCCGTGGCCACACCCAGCTTCAGGCTCAAACTCTGCAGCAGAATCGCCATCAGGTTCGAGAGCATGATCACAAACAGAAGCGTGTAACCGAATCGCGATCCTCCGGCAATATCGGTAGCCCAATTGCCCGGATCCATGTAGCCGACCGCAATCAGAAACCCCGGCCCAAGAAATCCCAGCAGCCGCCGCCATCCAACCGTCGAGGTTGTTAGACGTACGCTCGCGTTCACCTCAGGAAGTGAGGGCTCAGCCGCGTGAGTGATTTGGGTCTTTGTGGACATGAGCGCAGGGAACAAGCTACGCCGGCCAGTCGATTGCCGCGTGCGCCGACTACATTTAGTATGCCACAGGTATATTAATCATGGTTAATAAATTTAATTATGTTCAATTACCGTGCCGACTCTAGCCGAAGCCAGACAGCCTCGGCGGCTGGCCTCCCTAGAATGCAATTCCCCGTAGGCAATTCAATCGAAACGGTTTGGTCGTAGTTCTGGCCGGTGACCTTCAGGGCCTGACCGGGGCCAATCCCTGCCTGGTGCAGAAACAGCAACAGTTTGGCGTCGCGCTCCTGCAGGCTGGTCACGGTGTAGCTATTCCCTGCCTCGGCCTCGGACAGAGGAACCTCGCCGCGCCGCTTTCGTTCCTTGGGATTCACCGGCAGAACCTCATTTCCGTGCGGGCACGACCCGCCTTCGCCCAGTCGCTCTTTCAGCTTGGCCTCAAAGGCGGGCGAAACGGCATGCTCCAGCCGCTCGGCCTCCTCGTGAATCTCGTACCAGTCCATGCCGAAGATCTCGCTCAGCATCCGCTCAATCAGGTGATGCCTCAGCGCCGTGCGATAGGCCGTCTCTCGGCCTTCGGGTGTCAGCCGGACGATTCCATCTTCGCCAGTCTCTACTAATCCATCGCGCCTGAGCCGTTTGAGCGCCATGGTTACGGCAGGCGCAGATACCTCAAGCCAATGCGCCAGCATCGCCGGGATCACCTGGTGCCCTTCAGCTTCCGCTTCGAGAATCGCCTTGAGGTAATTCTCTTTGGAGACGTAGATCGAATCTCTCATAGTTATGCTCTTTCCACTCTAATCGCACAGGAGTTCAATTCACCACCACATGTGGCGCGAGTAACTCTCCATCCCGGGAGATACCCCTCCTTCCGACAACCAGCTTTTCCATTTCAATTCGAAGGGACAACATCTTCACCCTCCAGCCCTGCATCCATTTTTCGCCCTCTCGCGTATATAGGGGTACCATGAACGCGACTGCTTGCTACCTCGAGAGCGCAATGGCGGACGAAAACACAGAGATCGCCCGTGGACTCCGGCGTCGTGATCCCGACCTGCTTGACCATCTGATCGAGAAGTATCAGCACCGCCTTCTGCGTTACCTCGTTTACCTGACTGGCCACCGCGAGCAGGCAGAGGATTTCTTCCAGGAAACCTGGATTCGCGTGCTCGAACGCGGCCACCAGTACGACGGCCGCCATGAGTTCAGCACCTGGCTATTCACCATCGCACGCAATCTGGTCTTTGACTACCTGCGCCGCAAGCAGCCGGTGAGCATTGAGAGCCTGACAGCCGGCGGCGATACTCTCCCGTTCGATCTTCCCGCTTCCAATTTGCCCACCGCATTCGATTCGGCCGTGCAGCGGGAACAGAATGAGCTGATCTCCGCCGGCTTGAAGCACATCACGGCGGAATACCGTGAAGCTCTCGTCCTTCGCTTTCAGGAAGGAATGACCCTTGATGAAATTGCCAGCCTGACCGGTGCACCTCTCGGCACCGTGAAATCGCGAATCTATCGCGGCTTGTGCATGATGGAGCCGTGGGTGAAAGGAACACGCCTATGAACACTAACCTCCATGAACGTGCGCGGATGCTCATCGCATTGTCCGGATCTGAACCACACTCCGGTCCGGAACAGTCGTGGCTCGCCGCGCATCTGGAATCCTGCGCGCAGTGCCGGGAGTTCGCGCAAAACTCCGGCGAGACGATTCATTCGCTGCACTCAATGCCAATCACGGCTGACGTGAGGCTGGTCTCCACTACGCAAATCAGGGTGCGGGCGCGGGCGCAGGAACTCGAGCGCCGGCAAGAACGATTGCGGGTGGTCTGGGTCTGCTGCGTGGCCGTCACGCTGTGCTCTGCATTCGGAACGGCAATAACCTGGCACGGCTTTGAGTGGACAGGCCGGCAGATGCAGCTCTCCCCTTTGCTGTGGCAGAGCTGCTTCGCAATGTTTTGTCTTATGCCTGCGATTCTGGCGGCGATTCTGCTGCTCGCGCGCGGGACCTATCTCTCGGATCGCAATGACTCATTTCAGGAATAACCGAGAGACTCTCCGAAAGACTGGAGCAAGTTGCACAAGAACGAACTAAGGAGAATCGCCATGCAGATCAAAAGTGAAACTTCAACCCGCTTCTCGGACGAGATTCGAAGCATCTCCCCGTGGGCTAAATTCATAGCACTCCTGTTCCTTCTCGCGATGCCGGCGATTTTCATGATTCTCCCTGTCGCGGACACAAACCCTCCCCCGTACCCGGTGTTCGTAGCGATGGGGGTTTTCCTGGGAACCCTTCTGGCGTGTTACGTCTTGCTCATCGGCTACATCAACATGGATGCCGGTCGTCGCGGCATGAGCCGTGTCCTCTGGACCCTCGTCGCGATTTTCGTACCTAACGCAATTGGCATTCTCTTGTACTTCATCCTTCGCAAGCCGCGCCTGTCGAACTGTCCACAATGCGGCGCGGCCGTGGGACAGGGGTTCGGCTTCTGCCCTCAGTGCCGGTATCGCTTGGGCCCAGTGTGCCCGCAGTGCCAGCGTGGTCTGGAAGCCGGCAACAAGTTCTGCCCCTTCTGCGGTACCGATCTCACAACTGTAGTGAACGCTTGAAATGTAAAAGGTGACTCATGCGAAAGCTGCAAGCCAAACTTTCACAATTTCACAGCCGCCAAATGTACCAAAAACTGGCCCTTCAGCTCTTCATTTATCGATAGCTCAACAGGCGTTCCATCACGCTGAAAACGAAAATCCCCCGGCCTTTATATCGGCACGGGGGGTTAACTGGTACCAGGCTTCTATTCGTACTTATTTCACGCGAACCTTTGGCTCCACTGATAATCCGGGCCTCAATTGATGATCCGGATCTTCCTTCGCCAGGTCGGTAAAGTCGATGCGCACCGGAACTCTCTGCACAACCTTTACGTAGTTTCCAGTCGCATTCTCAGGCGGAAACAGGCTTAAAACCGATCCCGTGGCTCCGCCGATCTGCGTCACCTTTCCATCGTATTCGCGGCCAGTCGAGTCCACATGGATCTGAACCTCTTGTCCTGCCTTCATGTGCCGGAGTTGCGTCTCCTTGAAGTTCGCCGTCACCCACAGATCGTCAAGCTGCACCAGAGTCAGCAAATTCTGCCCCGTGGAAACGTTCTGGTTCACCTCAACACTCTTCCGGGTAATGATGCCCGACACCGGTGCAACGATCTTCGTGTAGCTAAGGTTCAACTTCGCCATATCTAACTGCGCCTGCGCCTGCTGCACCTGCGCCTCAGCCTGCTTGTACCTTGCGGACTGCGCCGCAACCTGCTGCGGCCCGGTCTGCGCGGACTTCAACTGAGCTTGCGAATCCGAAATTCTGTCGTGCGCTACTCGCACACCCTGTACGGCGGCAAGACGGGTTGCATTCGCATCTGCAAGGCCTGCTTTGGCGGCGGCAGCCGCAGCCACGGCCGCGTCCCATTGCTGTTTGCTGATTACGTCCTTCTCAACAAGCGGCCTATAACGTTCCAGGTCGGCCTGCGCTTTGGTGTTGTTTGCCTGCGCCTGCGCCACACGGGCCTCTGCGGCCTCAAGCTGCTTTTCAGCCTGGGCAACGCCTGCCTGTGCGCTGCTGACCCCCGCATTCGCCGAACTCAGATTGCTGCCCGTGTTCACTGTCAGAATTGGCACGGCCACGCCCGCAGCCGCGGCGTTTGCTTTGGCACTGGCGAGCGCTGCCTCGGCATTCTCCACCGCTACTTCAAAGTCCTTGGGGTCCAACTCAGCGATTGGATCGCCCGCCTTCACAAACTGGTTTTCATTCACGTCGACATGAATAATCTGGCCGGCAATGCGCGAGCTTACCTGGATCAGGTGTCCATTGACCTGAGCATCGTCTGTGTCTTCGGTGTAGGTTGAGCGCCACCAGATTCCGGCGGCAGCCAGCACAATAACCACCACCACGGCCACGAGAATGCCCCTGCGGCTCTTTTGCGGTTTCTCAATCTCAGTTTCTGTGATCGGCTCGCCTGATTCCGGTGTGGGATTCGAATCCGCCACGTTTACTTTCCTCCCAAATAAGTCCTGTAACTTGAGCCTGCGCCCAACGCGCGCGCCAAACTCAGTTTGGCCACATTATGCCGGTATAGGCTGGTTACATATTGATCGTTTGCCTGCGCTACGGCCTGCTGCGCCTGGCTTACCGCCAGGTTGTCGCTCACGCCGCTCGCATAACGTTCCTGCGCTTCCTTCAATTCCTCGTCGGCAAGTTCCACGCTTGAGCGTGCCACTTCAACCTGTTGCTGCGCGGACTGAATGTCGAGCAGCGCATCGCGCACATCCGCATCCACCTGCGCATTTTTGTCGCTCACCCGCGCATTGGCCAGGTTGAGTTGAGATTGCGCAATCTGCGCATCGCCCCGAAGTGCAAACTCCTTGAACAGCGGAACCTTCACGGCTCCGGTTGCATTGCCCGTGCCATGCGAACTCTTCAGGTTCACGCCAATGTCACCATAGTCTGCTGAGGCCGTAACAGTGGGAAAACGCTCCGCCGTAGCTGCCTTGCGCTGTTCTTCCGCTGCCTTTGCCTGCTCCACCATCGCCGCAAGATCCTTGCGGTTCGCGTGTGCCTGTTGAATCGCCGCATTCACATCAATCTGATCGAAGACTGCGTAGGGCGCCTTGTCCATCAGCGTGAAGCTTTGTGCCAAGGGGAGCCCAATTGTGCGCGCCAGAGCCAGCTTGTCCTTCTCCAAGGCATTGCGCGCCACAATCAACCGTTGCTGCAGCGTCTGGTAATCAACCCGTGCTCGAAGCTCATCGAGTCTGGGCGCCGTTCCCGCCTCGTGCCTTGCAACCGCTTGGTCCAGTGAAATTTTGGCCGTGGCAACCTGCGCTTCTACGCTGCTTACCTCTGACTCATCCGCCACAACCAGCAGATAAGCGTTGCCGACCGTCAACACCACCAAATCGTGCGCGTCCTGAGCGGAAAGTGTCGCCGCCGCAAAGTTATGCTTCGTCGCAAGGTAATTCCGCAGAGAGCTCACATCCACAATCGACCAGTTCAACGATGCGCGCAGATCGGTAAATCCGAAAGGCCCGATGATGGTGGGAACCCCCGGAATGCGCAACCCCTGCGCAGGCAGGTCCACCTGCGTAAGCGTTTCCTGCGCCTTGAAGTCGACCGTGGGTAAAAGCGATTGAAGCTGACTCAGGCGCTGCCCCCGTGCCGCCGCAGTCTGGGTGCCGCTCAGAATGACTCCAAGATTCGCTCTCAGCCCCCGCTGGATTGCATCGTCCAGTGACAGCCCTATCGGTTCAGCCGTAGCTTCACCCGTGGGCACACTGCCCTGAAAACTGCCCGCGGTCGGCGCCGTCTGATTCTGAATGGTCACCGATTGAGCCTGAATCCCGCTCGCCATAACGATTACAAGGCCAAGCAGCCCCGCGAAGGCACAGGAAAAGGTCGTACTCCCTAACAAGTATTTTGACGAGGTCAAGTTATTTCAACTCACTGCGAATGCTTTGGTCAGAAAAAAAAATACCGCCCCTAATAGATGCGAATCTCCGGCTCAAGGGTTCTTAATGTGGATTGTACAGAAGTGGGGATACCGGGGGATGTGATTGCCCCCGTCCCAGTTTTTGAAAAAATCGAAGTCCGCGTTTAGTTTTCCTTACTACGGAGGACAGCCCGGCGGCTGAGCTTGCCCCGCGCTTTCGAATTTCGGCTAGCTCTTAATGGTAGCTTGAATCAGCTGCGAAGCAAGCGAGCACAGCCCCTGGCGGAATACAGTACGCACAGCGTCCGGGGTCCAGCCCGTTGCCTTGGGTCCTCCGAATTCAACCAGCAGAGCTGCGGTCTCAGTTGCGGAAAATCCCGCAACGGCCCGAAGCGCGAAAACGGTGCGCACATCTACGGGAAGATTTCCCAGCCAAACGCGCACTCGGTCGCGATCTGGTCCGGACATCATGTTTTCGAGCTCGTCCCGGGACACGCCTGCCGCTTCAAGATCGTCGTCGTCAATGCAGCCTCCCACGAGCTCTACATCCGCCGGTGCCGCTAGGCTGTCGGGTTTGCGCTCAGCAATTAACTTGAGCGCTGCCCTGGAAAGTGCAAGACGGCTAAGCTTACGGCCTTGAACAGGATCGCTACAGGCGGAGATTTCAGTTGTAGCAATGGCGGTTTCGACTAGTTTCACGGCGTCTTCGCCTTCACCTACGAGCATGGATGCAAGGCTGTAAAGTCTCGCTGCAATCTCATCCAGCAGGTCGTCCATGCCTTCAAGCGCCTGCGCAACCGTTGCCTCGTCCTTGGCCTTTCCGTCCATGAGCCCATGCACACGCTGGGAGAACTCCCTGGCTCCCTCCGGTATCGGTTGCTGGGGAATCAAGCTGGCTTGCGTGGAAGAGTTTTGCTCATTCGGCATCATTCGATCTCCTTTGCGAGCGGTTCAGACGGGGCATGAAACGACGGGCACAGGCCGCAATAGGGCACACTAATCCTGTTCGCTCCGCCAGGCACTCTCAATCTCGCCAGACTGCCTCAATCTATCCTCAGGCCACTGCGTTCAGCAGTCAATCCTCGGAAACAGCCAAAGTTGATGAGACCAGTCGAGCGCGCAGTACCGCCTTATTCCATCTGATTTAATCGACGCAGGTTGATCGTACTTTATTGTGTGGAAATCGAAGAACTCGGTAATCTCCTCCCGTTCAATCTTACGAAGAAATTCTCCTGCCCCTGTTTCTACGGAAGCTCGCGTACCCAGATGTTTCTAAAGCTGATAGGTTCACTCTTGTCGCCATGCGCCTGCAACTTAATGGGGGCGCGGTCGTACTTTTTGTAGAACGGTTTGCCGATGAACAGGGATTGGCCCAAAAGCTGGAAGTGGTTCTGTACCAGCACGCCATTGAAGAATGCCGTCACAAAGGCCGGAGTCTTCAACGATTCGTCATCGTTGAAGGTCGGTGCTGTCCAAACGATGTTGTAGGTTTGCCATTCACCCGGCTTGCGGTTGGCGTTCACCAACGGAGGATTCTCCTTATAAATTGCGCCCGCCTGCCCGTTCACGTAGGTCGAATTGTTATACGAGTCCAGCACCTGCAGTTCGTAGCCGTCATCATTCGGTCCTGTGGATGCGAGAAATATTCCACTGTTGCCGCGCGCCTGCCCGCTGCCGGTAATGTTCTCCGGGATTCGCCACTCGACGTGAAGCTGAAAGTTCTTGAACTTGCGCTTCGTCTGTATATTTCCAATCCCCTTCGCTTTTTTCACGGTGAGGATGCCGTCGCTCACAGTCCACTCGGCGGGGGCACCGGTCTGCGCATTCACCCACTCATCCAGATTCTTCCCGTCGAACAAAACTATTGCATCCGATGGGGGTGCTGAGTCTGTGGCTCCAGGTGTGACCACCGTTGGCACAGGAGACCAGATTTCAGTTTCTTCCGGCTTCATCTTTGAGTTCTGCTGAGCAAAACCGCAAACCGCAAACGCCACGAGCGGCACAAAGGAAAGGAGTTGCAATTTACGAACAGGTTTCATGAGCAAACACGATACACCGTCCAGCCCGCTCAAAGGCAAGCAAATATTGCCTACCCAAACCAAACGGCATGGAAAACCGATTCATTGTTCATCATGCTTTAATACTTGTCTTTTCCTATGTTTAAGGCTCCCGTATTGTTCGCGTTTGGATACCGATCCGTGTCCTTCGGCCTGTGAAACTATACCCAAACGCTGTAGACTTCCATCTACGGCAAAAGAAAGAAATGGCCAGAAACTCGCAGAAAGCAAAGCTCTTCAACGGTCGCGACCACTCCTGGATACAGTTCAATCGCCGTGTGCTTGAAGAGGCAGAGGACCTGACGAATCCGCTGCTCGAGCGGGTCAAGTTTCTAGCCATTACCGGATCCAACCTCGACGAGTACGTAGAGATTCGCCAAGCCGGCCTGATGCAACGCATGGAAGACGGCTATCGCGAACCTGGATACGACAATCTGCGGCCGGCTGAATCTCTCGCCACACTTACCTCCGATATTCACTCCTTCGTTGGCGCGCAGTATTCCTGCTGGAATCGGCTGTTGCTGCCCGAGCTTCACAAACAGGGCGTTCACCTGCTCGATTGGAGCGATCTCGACGAAGAGGCGCGCGCCTATTCCAAGGATTACTTCCAGCGCGAAGTCGATCCGCTGCTGACGCCGATCTCGATTGACCCTGCGCATCCGTTTCCGCGCGTGCTGAACAAGGCTCTTTGCCTTGCTCTGCTTTTGCGCGCCAAGCGCCGTAGCTCAGGCCCGCAGGTTCTGGGTGTTGTTACAGTGCCGCGCGCACTGCATCGTTTTGTGCGGCTGCCCGCGCCGGAAGGCAAATTCAACTATCTGCTGCTGCAGGATCTGATTGCGCAGCACCTGGCCGGAATGTATCGGGGCTACGAGGTTCTGGCCCACACAGCGTTTCGCGTCACCCGCAACTCAAACCTCTACTTCGAAGAAGAAGAGGCGCGCTCTTTGCTTGAAACCATTCGCGTGGAGTTGCACAACCGCCGCAAAGGCGACGCGGTGCGCCTCGAAATTGAAACAGGAGCCGATCCAGAGATTGTTGAGCGGCTGCGCGTGAACTTTGAGCTTGAAGAGGATCAGGTCTTTCATTGCGAAGGGCCGGTGAATCTCTCGCGCCTGATGTTCTTCTACGATGACGTGCAACGCGTTGACCTGAAGTTTCCGCACTTTACGCCGCGCCCGTTTGTGCTGAGCCGCAAGTCCGCCACTATCTTTGAAGAGCTGCGCCAGCACGACATTCTGCTCCACCATCCATATGACTCCTACGAGCCGGTGGTGGATTTTATTCAGCAGGGTGCCGACGACCCGGCCGTGGTGAGCATGAAGCAGACGCTCTACCGCACCAGCGCCGACTCACCGGTATTCAAAGCACTCACGGAGGCTGCCGCCACAAAAGAGACCACGCTCGTGGTGGAATTGATGGCTCGCTTTGACGAGGCCTCAAACATTCGCTGGGCGCGCAGTATGGAAGATGCGGGCGTGCAGGTGTTTCACGGCGTTGTGGGACTCAAGACACATTGCAAGCTGGCATTACTGGTGCGCCGCGACGAAGACGGCGTGACCCGCCGCTACTGCCATCTGGGCACGGGCAACTACAACCCCATTACGGCGCGTTTCTACACAGACCTGAGCATTCTCACCTGCGATCCGCAGATTACCGAGCGCGTCCACATGGTCTTTAACTATCTGACCGCGCACGCCGAGATCGACGACTACAGCCCCTTACTGGTGGCGCCGCTGACAATGGCTGAAAGCTTTCTGCGCCTCATTCGCCGCGAGCAGGAGCATGCACAGGCCGGCCGGCCCGCGCACATCGTGGCGAAGATGAATGCACTGCTGGAGCCCTCGGTGATTGAGGCGCTCTACCAGGCGTCGCAGGATGGTGTTGAAATCGACCTCATCATTCGCGGCTTGTGCATATTGCGACCGGGCGTTCCGGGACTCTCCGAACGAATCCGCGTTCGCTCTATTGTCGGCCGGTTTCTTGAGCACTCGCGCATCTTCCACTTTGCAAATGGCGGCAGCGACGAGATCTATGTTGGGTCGGCTGACTGGATGCCGCGCAATCTCTTTGAGCGTTGCGAGGTCGTCTTCCCAGTCCGCGATTCGGCGGTCCGTGCCCGTATTCACGACGAAATTCTGCCAGCGTACCTTGCCGATACGGTAAAGGCCCGAATTCAGCAACCCGACGGATCGTACCTGCGAGCCGCAAAGTTGATGAAAGATCTCCCGGCCTTTTCAAGCCAGGAATTTTTGATGAGGCTGGCTGAGGGCAAGGCGGATATCGAGTCTATCCCTGAGCCACAGATCGTCAATATGCCACAACGCGTACCCGTCCGGCGCTCAAAAGCCACCTTAAAAAAGCAAAGCGCCGCCGACTGACATCGACCGTTGCCTCTTGAAGCAGCATCAAAGCTAAGGGGATTCATCGCTCCACCGAATTTTGTATTTGCCGTTTATCACCGCGTATCTTAGAGCGATACAATTCAAATCGCGTAGTGATGTAAACGGAAGGAGAACTTCATGCGCAGCCGCTGGGTAAAGATCGTTTTGGGCGTGGTAGCCGCTCTGATTCTTATCGTCGTAGCGATTCCATTCATTGTGAATGCCGATACTTTCAGGCCGAAGATTGAATCCGAACTTTCAAGCTCGCTCGGGCGCAAGGTCACGCTGGGACATCTTAGCCTCTCAATCTTGAGCGGCAGCCTGGTGGCCGAAGATATTTCAATCGCCGATGATCCCGCAATGTCGACGACGCCATTTGTTGAGGCTAAGAAGCTGCACATCGGCATTGAGCTGGGTCCGTTTCTGTTCCACCATCAGGTGCAGATCACCGATATTACCGTCGACTCACCGACAATTCATCTGATCCACAATCAGAACGGCATTTGGAATTTCTCAAACATTGGCAGCACAGCGGAGACATCTACCGCGAAGTCCTCATCGCAGGACAGCATTATTCCCGCGTTGACTATCGGCGAGTTGAAGATCAAAGACGGCAGCGCGACGATCTCGTCGATTCCGGCTACCGGCAAGCCGTTTACTTGCTCCGACGTCAACATCACAGTACAGAAATTCTCATTCCTCAAGTCATTCCCATTTGAGCTTTCGGCAAAGTTTCCTGGTGACGGCGCTCTTGCGCTGAGCGGCAATGCCGGCCCTATCTCGCAGAAAGACGCATCGGACACGCCATTCGACGCCAAGCTGAAGCTCACTCATTTTGATCCTGTTGCCGCAAATGTTGTGGCCGCGGGGCAAGGGATTGGAATGGTGGCCGATTTCGACGGCCTGGTTGCATCGAACGGCACCGACCTGACCAGCAAGGGAAAGATTCAGGCTTCGAAGCTGCTGCTGTCGCGCACAGGAACGCCCGCTCCGCAGCCCGTTAACATCGACTACACCGTCATCAACCATCTCGACCAGCGCAGCGGACAGATCTCCAATATTTCGATCAACGCAGGTGCAGCGGCCGCACGAGTGACAGGAACCTATCGCATGGCGGGGCAGAACGCAATTGTCGATCTGCACCTGTCAGCACCGCAAATGCCCATCGACCAACTTGAAGACATGTTGCCCGCCGTTGGAGTGGCTTTGCCCAGCGGTTCGCGTCTGCAGGGCGGAACGCTCACCGCGAATCTTGCGATTAGTGGCCCGGCAACCGCAACAACAATCTCGGGTCCTATCGAGATCGACAATACTGAACTGGCAGGCTTTGATTTGGCCGCAAAGATTCAGGGCATGAGCAACCTGGGCGGAACCAAGGGCGGCACCAAGATTGAAAAGGTGAGTACGGCTCTTGAATCGTCACCGCAGATGACGAAGTTCAGCAACATCTACGGATCGATACCAGCCATTGGAACAGCCACAGGAGACGGCACGGTTGCGCCTTCCGGTGCTCTCGATTTCAAGATGGTGGCTAAGTTCAGCAACGCGTCCTCGGTCGGTACGATCGCCAACAGCGGATTGAATGCGATTGGCGGACTGCTTGGCAACAAATCAGGCAATGCAGCCGACAAAGGCGTACCGCTCACCATCTCCGGCACAACATCGAATCCGTCGATCCGCGCCGACCTGAAGACTTTCGTGAAGCAGCAAGCCGGCGGTTTGCTTGGGCAATCCAATGGCCAGCAGCCGGCAGATAGGCAGCAACAGATCAACAATACTGTTAAGTCATTGAAGGGACTTTTCGGCAAATAAGTGCTGTGCGGATAAAATGAGGGAGTGTCACTTCCCCTGGCCCAGCACCGTACACAAGGAAACTCAGCGGTTCCGTGCTCCGTGACGCTCTGTGGCAATGCAGTCCAGAGCGAGCCAGAGCGGAACAGCATATCGTTGCGAACAAACTCAGGATTCACCGCTGCGGGCGTGCTGCGGTTTTGGCATCTGTCGAGCCTTGACGCGCCTTCCGTCGCGCTTACCTGGAGTCTGGCCTTTGCGTGGGCCGCCCACGTTCGGCTTCCATGGTGGGTTCCGGTTCTGCTGCCGCTGGCGGTGTGGGCTGTGTACGTTGCGGACCGCCTGCTGGATGCGCGCACGGGATTGTCTGCACCAATGCTCGAACAACTTCGCGAACGGCATCTCTTTCACTGGCGCTTTCGACGAGTTCTCGCGCCGCTGGCTCTTGGCTCAGCGCTCACTGCTGCGTGGATCATATTTACGCTGATGCCGCGAACTCTGCGCGAGCACGATTCCCTGCTTGCGGCTGCGTCGCTGCTCTACTTTACGCGCGTGCACTCGCGACGCAGGATTCTTCCGCTATTCTCGAAGGAGTTCCTCGTGGGTGTTTTGTTCACACTTGGATGTGCACTTCCCGCATGGTCGCGGGCTGAGTTCTTTCACTCACCTCACGCATGGGCACTGCTGACAGCAACCATTGTCTTTGTGCTGCTTGCGTGGCTTAACTGTGAGGCGATTGATCGATGGGAATTACGTGACGGGGAATCGAATGACGCGCCTGAGGGAGGGATTCCTACCGCAAGGCTTGGGCTGTGTCTTGCCGGCGCAGCAGTTGTTTGCGCTGCGCTTTGGGCTTCGTGCAGTCCGCGATGTGCGGTGCTGCTTGGGTGCGCTGGTGCAGCCGCATTGCTGCTTGGTTCGCTCGACCATTATCGCAATCGCTTTGCACCAGTGACGCTGCGCGCTGCAGCCGATCTCGCGCTGCTTACACCTGCACTTCTTATCGCGCTCGTTCCTTTTGTTCACTGATGAGCAGGCCTTCGAAGCGATATTCCGCGACGCCAAATTTCAATGGACTTACGCATGTCTATCGCTGGATGGAGGTGGCGAGCTTTGGTCCGTGGCTTCAGCGATGCCGTTGCGCGTTTCTCGCCTCGCTCTCACAATGCAGGCGCGCGCTTGTGATTGGTGATGGCGACGGACGCTTTACCGCGCAGCTGCTGCGTGTGAATGCGGATATTCGTGTTGATGCCGTCGATGCGAGTTCGGCGATGCTTCGCGAACTGCGTCGCCGGGCGGGCGCGGATGCAAATCGCGTCAACGCCATGTGTGTGGATGCACGCGAATTGCAGCCGGAAAATTCGCCTTACGATCTTGTCGTTACGCACTTTTTTCTCGATTGCCTTACAACTGCGGAGGTTGAATCGCTGGTGCACACTCTGCGTGCTGCGCTGTCGCCTTCGGCGCGATGGATTGTGTCGGAGTTTGCGGTTCCTTCGGGATGGTATGGGCAACTCGTTGCCCGGCCACTTATTCGGATTCTTTACTGGGCATTCGGCTTGCTTACCGGATTGAAAGTGCGCTCGCTTCCGAATTATCGCGATGCATTGAGGAAATCGGGATTTGAAATGATCGCGGAGCGCGAACTGCTGGGAGGGCTTTTGGTTGGTGAGGTCTGGGCAATCGAATTATTACAATCGTGTTAAAATTGAATTTCAGGAAGCAGCTCCTCCCTTGCAAGAGCTCAGCTGGACCCATCGCCATGATCCTCTATTTAATGCGCCACGCGAATGCCGGTCTGTCGCGCGAGAATCCTACTCTCGATGCGAAGCGGGGCCTCATAAAGGAAGGCAAGGAACAGTGCATGCTGATGGCGCGCATGTTGGGCGCTCTCAAGGTGCAGGTAGATGTGATCGTCACAAGCCCGTTGAAGCGGGCGATGCAGACTGCTCAATTTGTTGGAACCGAGCTGGGCTTTGATGGCAAGGTGGAAACGAGCAAAGCTTTGCTGCCGGGTGCGGATTTTGCGGCCTTTCAAAACATGCTTTCGAAGTATTCCGGCTATGAAGGACTGCTGGCTGTTGGGCACAATCCTGTCCTTTACCAGTTCCTGGGGCGGCTGATCACTGGCAACGGAGGAGCGGCGATTCGGATGCGCAAGGGATCGATTGCGCGCGTGGATCTGGATCACCATCCGCCACGATTGCAGTGGCTGATTGACCCGCGCTCGGCGCGCGGGATTTATGCGAGTGTTGGAAAGAGCTCTCGCCCGAAGACCTCTCGGAAGTAGTCCGCCTCTTTACGCAGCGACCACAACTCAAGCTCCGCGCCCGTGCGTCCGGGGCGCAATTCAAGATAAACGCGCTTGGGATAGACCTTCACCGATACACGCAACACGTCACTGGCGCGATCCTGGTTGAGCGCTATCGCGAGGCGCAGCAGCTCAATGGCGCGATGAATATTCTTGTGCTCTTCTGCAGGAATATTGCGCAGCGCACGGTCGCCCGGCTGTGGGCGGCTCTTGCCGAGGTAGCGTGCAACCGCCGAAATCAAAGTGCGCTGCATTTGAGTGAAGCCGTAGATCTCAGTGCTTGAAATGATGTATTGCGTATGGCGGTGGTGGCCCTGGTGATTGATGAATTTGCCGGTGTCGCGCAGCAGTGCCGCGGCCGCAAGCCAGCTCTCGTACTCAGGCGGCAGTTTGTGCAGCGATTGCAACTCGCGGAACAACTGGCGCACGTGGGCCCGCACCGGCTCCGCCTGCTTGAGATCGACGCCGTAACGTTTTGCCGTAACCAGCACGCTCTCCCAACGTTCGTGCTCGAACTCCGCGTGCGTTGTGGCGCGCGCATCCTTCTCGGCGAGCATCTGCGCCAGGATGCCGTCGCGCAGTCCGAGCGGTGAATAGCGAAATCCCGCAAGCCCGAAGCTCTCGAGAAGTTCCGCATACACTTCAGCACCGGCGACGATAATCTCCGCGCGGCGCGGGCCTATTCCAGGCACCGCTTCACGCGAAGGCAGCGACATTTTGGCAAGCGCGTCGGCGAGTTTGCGAACGGCGCGCGTGGGAACCACTTCAGGTGTTCCGTTACTTCCGCGCTTGCCGGTGCGCGCTTTCCGGCCGTTGTTCATTCGTACGCCTGCGGCATAGGCCTCACTCAACGCAGCGGCCGTGCCAGAGGTTGCGATCACCAGCGGAACCCTGCCCGGCTGAATCTTGCGATGAGCGCGGCGCATCTCGCGCGCGATCCACTTGCGCATACGCGCAAGGCCTTCTGCAGGCGCGGGATCGGCGGAAAGAAAGCCCTCGGTGAGCCGCACGGCTCCAAGCGGCATGCTGATGGTGTCTTTAATGCGCTTGTGTTCCGACAGCGTGATCTCGCAACTGCCACCGCCGAGGTCGAGCAGCAGAACTTTGCCGCCCGCGCCCTGCTCTGCGCCGGTTACGCCCATGTGGATGAGGCGGCCTTCTTCAAGGCCGGAGATGATCTCCATGCTCCACCCCGTTTCAGCTTTCACCCATGCCTGAAAGGCTGCGCCGTTGCGCGCGTCGCGCATGGCGGATGTGGCGACCACTCGAATCTGATCGACACCGTGAGCCTGCACCTGCCGTTGAAAGCGCTTGAGCGCGCGCAGCGTCTGTGCCATCGCCTCAGGAGAGACGAGTCCCGAGTCGAAGACGCTTGCGCCGAGCCGCGTGACTTCGCGATCTTCGGCCAGCGTTTTGAGGTGGTGAGCTACAACTTTGGCGATCTTGAGCCTGCACGAATTCGATCCGATATCGATGGCGGCAAAGGTAGGCATAGTGGCTGGCGGAGTTCTCCAAAGAGAAAGTTTCTATCTCACGGGCTACGATACACGACGCACCTGCTGCAGTGCTGCAAGGAAAAGCAAGCGCGAACCTCGCTGGTCTACCCGCGTGATAGTAGCGAACGAAACGAGCGGGAAGACGCATGCAAAAGTGCGTTTTGGGCTCTCGTTAAACGTATAGCTGAAACGCGGATTTTTGGTACAAAAAGAGTTTGTGAAATTGTGATGCTTTTGGGACTGTTTGCCCAGATTGGATGATGGCTGACTTTTGTGGAAGTTTGGGCGATCACTTAATTGGAATTGGTGGATCAGAACCCATTTCTTGATTCGTTGCTGGGAGGGATTCTTACGATCGCCGGTCTCAGAATTGAGACCGGCGTTACCCGGCACTGTGTACTGGGGTTTCAGGGGCTGAGCATTTGCGTTCGCGCATCATATGCTGGCTCGCATAAGATGGATTACTCGCGAGCGGGCTTCCTGCCAGTAGAACCCCCTGACCGCGGAATCCACATTTGAAGTGAGGAAACTAAATGATCAACCGCCGAAAGGCATTGAAGGGGATGGGTGCGCTTACGCTGGGCTCCACGCTCCTGCCGCTTGAAACTCTTGCACAAACTGCGCAGCCGAAGCTGACATTGCCCCCGCCGGGTATGGACGGATGGATTTCCCTGATTAACGATCGCGACTTGACCGGTTGGTATTCCATGCTTCAGAAGAGCGGAAAGGGTGTGGCGGAGAAGAGGCGCATTGTGGCAGTGGAGAGCGAGATGCTCCATATTATGGGCGCAGACGTGGACGACACCCAGTATGAGCCAGGCTACCTGGCGACACACCAGGAGTTTGAAAACGTACGCATCCGCGTGGAGTACAAGTGGGGCATGAAACAGTTCTCACCTCGCTCGATCAGCAAGCGCGACAACGGGCTGCTGTACGGGCTGGTGGGCGAGGACAAAGTTTGGCCTCGCTGCGTGGAGTGCCAGATTGAAGAAGGCGATGTGGGCGACTTCTTTCTGCTGGACGGTGTGCGCGGCGTGCAGTCTCCGCATGGCGCGGGATTGTTCGGTCAAGGGCTGAGCCCGGTGCATGGCTGGCCAGCGCCAGGCAGCGACGCCGCAAAGGCCGGAGGCAGGCCCAGCACGGAAGAGCCGAGCACGGGCCGCAAGATCAAGGACGGAAACTTTGAGGAGCTGAACGAATGGAATACGGTTGAGGTGCTGTGGCAGGGCGACCGTGCGACGCATATCATCAACGGCCGTGCGGTGAACACCATCACCCGACTCCAGCAACCGGACCCAGCAAACCCAGGTAGCTATATTCCTCTGACGCGCGGCAAGATTGCAATTGAGATCGAGTACGCCGAAATCTGGTTCCGCAGGATCGAGGTAAAGGCCTTCGCGTGATGGGGGCCTGAAGGGCAGGTTACGAGGGGACAACCTTCCAAGTTGACGAAGTTGACACGGTTGCTTGGCGAACGGTCTGTGCTGATATCCCAGGCGCGCAAATGCGAGGCGCCTGGGATTCATTCGTAGTCCAGCATTTTTGGATCGATGGGTTTGCGCGTTAGTTTATTGCTGTGAGCGATTCGGCGAAGCGTAGTCTCGTTCCCCGCTGGTTGAAGTGGGCGGGGGGCATCATTCTCCTTTTGGCGCTGGGAACGGCGGCGGGGCTGTTTGTCTACCGCTATTGGGTGAGGCCGCTGCCTTTCCGCGTGCCCGCCATGATGGCCGTGCCGGAGATTGTGAGCGGCGAAGTCACGCTCAAGATGCCGAACGGAAATCTGCTGGGTATGGTGGGCGAGTACGACGATGAGCTGACCGCGTATCTGCGCCTGCAGTATCTGAAGAGCCTGAAGCCGCTGGCGGGCCGCGAGATTTTGATGGTGAGCACGGAGCATGCTTCGCAGGCCGAGTTCCGGCTGTACGTGAGGATGGACAACGACGAGTTTGCGGCGGAAAGGCAACTGCTGGATTTGAGGAGCCAGCGTATGATTCCGGGGTTTGTGCTGGAGTCGCCGCCGACGCAGGAGATTGAAGAGTGGAAGAAGCAGACGGCGCTGTTCGAGGCCGCGTATCACGGACCGGTAGTTGAGCGGCTGATTCATCTTCCGCCTGAGCAACTGCAAAACGCGGTGGCGCGGTTCATCCTGTTCAAGGTGCAGACCGATCCGCGGGTGCAGAAGCAACTTGAACCAGTGGCGCACATGATGACGCCGGAGGAGTCGAGCGATTTTGCGGCGGACATGATTGAGGTGGCGAAGTTTTACGATGTGCCGCTGGACATGCTGCTAGGTATTGGCGCGATGGAGAACAATTACCTGGATATTAGGGGAGACCTGCAGCATGCGGTGTGGAAGCGGAGAGCGCAGCGGGGCGACATCGTGCTGAAGCGGCGCAAGGGGCGCGTGCTGGTGAGCAACTATTCGGTGGGGCCGTGGCAGATTACGCGCGAGACGCTTCGGTACGCTCATGCGCTTTATCTGCGCGACAAGCGCGACTACAGTAAGCTGCCCGAGCGCCTGGTGCCGCCGAAGAAGCTGGATCTGAACCATGTGGACTCGCATGTGCTGACGACGTACGCGGGTTTGCTGCTGCGCAACCTGCTGGACCACTTTCACGGAGATGTGCAGAAGGCCGTGGGCGCTTACAACGGCGGCAAGGGGAGACCGAATCTTGAGTATGCGGAGGGTGTGTCGACGGTGGCAGATTATGCGCGCCGGGTGCTGAGCATGGCCGCGGGACGAAAGGGCCTGGCGGTGAGCGAGACTCCGCTGCAGGTGGTTACGCCGAGGGCGGGACAGTGAGTTGGTGGAGTGCTGCGTGTGGCTTTGGCGATTCAGGTGAGAGAGCCGCGGTGTCCGGGTGTACCGGGAGGCAGAGATTTCTGCGCTACGGGGCCGGAGCCAATCTTCTGGAAGAGGCGCTGCGCAAGGCGATCCTGCTGGCGGGCGACCAAGGGGTTGAGCCACTCGATCACGGCGGCGTTGCCCAGGCTCTCGGGGTCGTGCCTTAGGTAGCCCTTTACGACGGCGATGACGACAAAGCCCTGGCGAAGCTGGAAGGAAAGCGTCGGATCGCCGATTTCGCCCTTGATGACGTGGAGGACGTATTCACTCGGGCTCATGAGCGTGGCGTAGCTGTGGTATCCGCGCAGGCGCGCGCCGGCACGGATGCGCAGCAGCTTGAGACTCTCGACGAGTTCCCGCCGCGCGGTGTAGAGCAGCTTGCCGATTCCGTGTCCCTGGAAGTCGGGGCGGACCATGACCTCGGCGCCGTAGAGGGTGCGGCCCTGCTCGGCGTCGTGGTTGGTGAAGTATCCATTGTCAGTAAAGTCTCGCCAGTTTGTATCGGTCTCGTAGTCATCCCACAGCACGACGAGGCTGGCGGCCGTGCCCACGATGAGGCCCGATGGTTTGTGGAGGGCTACGAATTGCCCTTCAGGGAAGATATCAAGGTGCGACTCAAGTTGCGCGGGAACCCAGGGAGGAGTTTCGGGATAGACCGCGCGCGATAGTTCGATGATCTCAGGGATGTCACCACATTGAGTGTTGCGAACTTCGAAGTCGTTCTTGTCGTGCGCCATTATTCCACGTTCACGATCTCCAGGTTCGACGCGATCTCCGCGGACCTGCGGCTGTCGTACAAAGGGATCACGGTTCCGTTTGTGCGAGTGTCGGCGATTGTCTTGAGGTTCAGCTCCCCTACGACCATCATCTCCTGATTCGGCGAACCTTCAGCGAGAATTCCATCGCGCGAAAAGGCGAAATCGCTTGGCGTCAGGATGGATGCCTGACCGTAGTTGAGTGAGACGGCTGGCACGGCAGGAAGTGAGCCCACGGTGCAGGCATGAATGACGTACATCTGGTTTTCGATTGCGCGGGCCTGCGCGCAATAGCGCACCCGCATGAAACCCTGGCGATCATCGGTACAGCTAGGGACTACCAATATGTGCGCGCCATTGATTGCGGCCGCACGAGCGAGCTCGGGAAATTCAACGTCGTAGCAGACGGTGATGGCCATTCTGCCGAATTCGGTCTCAAAGATGCGCAGTTTGGAGCGGGGCGAAACGATCCACTCTTCTCGCTCGAAGGTGGTCATGTGCAGCTTGCCTTGCACGCCCGACTTGCCCGACGGGAAGTAAAAGTAGCTCTCATTGTGGATCAGATCCGATTCGGGATCGTGCACGGGAATGGTGCCTGCGACGATGTGAATTCTGAATCGGCGGGCGAGTTCGCTCATAAGCTCGTTGACGCGCGGCGCCTGGCCGGCCAGTTCGCGGATCTGCTCGCGGATCGGCCTCCTGATGTTTCCCAGGGTGAGCAATTGAACGCTGAAGTATTCCGGGAAGACCACAAGCTGGCACTTGTAATCCTCTGCGGTTTCTACCAAAGCTTCTACCTGGTCCCGGAATTGCTCGAACGTCTTGACCGGGCGAATGTAGTACTGCAGGGCCGCTACTCGAATCCGCTCATGTTGCATATTGACTATTGTGCTCCATATTGCATCGGGGGCGAAATGGGCGGGGATTTTGGGATGCGGGTTGTGGCGGCACGTGCCGATGAATTACATGTCAGACCTGTGGTTGGCAAGACGTCTGCGTTGCGAGATTTTGGCGAGCAGGTAGACCGGGACGCCCAGGAGCGCGATGGTGACGGCAAAGGTGAAGGCTGAGACGCCCGCTACGGTTTCATTGCGCGAGACGTAAAGCGCATAGATGATGAGCGCCGTTGGACCGATGCCGAGAAGAATCGGGAACCAGTTTGGGCCGGGGATGCGGAAGGGCCGGGGCATTGAAGGCTCTTTGCGGCGAAGAACGATGAGGGCTAGGAACTCGAGGATGAGCGAGAACCCCCAGAGCACAAGGTCGATGGTAATGAGGCGCTCGAATGTGAAGCCGAGAGCAAGCGCCCAGCACAGGCCGCAGACGATGACCGACACCCAGGGCGATCCGTTCTGCAGCCGGCGCGTGAAGACGCGCGGCAGAAAGCCGTCTTCTGCCAGGGCGTGGGGCAACCGCGTATAGCTGAGGGTGAGATTGCTGAAGGTGCCAAAGTCGTCGATGACGCCGGCCAGAACCACTGCGATTGCCAGCGCGGGGCCGCCCAAAGTGCGCGCCGCATCAACCCAGGCTCCGGTTGAGAATCGCTCGGCTGGGATGCCGGCCCATGCCACTGCGGCGATGGGGATGGCGTAGGTCATCATGACCATGAAGACTGCCAGCACGACTACGCGCGGGTAATTGCGCTGAGGGTTTTCAACTTCGTTGGCAACGGTGGTGGCGTTGTCCCAGCCCATGTAGTTCCACATGGCCACGAGCACAGCGGTTGAGAAATCGACTCCTACGGGGCGCGCCAGCGATGCATGACCGCCGAAGGGCCCGCCCGCTCCGAGGAATCCTACGTAAACGGCCAAGCCGACGAGCACCAGGTAGGGCGAGATGGAGATGACCCAGAGCTTTACGGAGCCTTCACCGACTGCGGCGGCTCCGCGCAGGTTCCAAAGCACTGCAGCGGCGACGACAGCTAGTTCGAGCAGAATGGCGCGATGTCCGACGGTGAGTGCGGGGGCGATGCGCTGGAGATAGAGAACGAAGGTGGTGGGATAGATGGCCATGTCGAAGACCGAAGAGGCCAGCGAAAGCCATGCTTCCTGAAAACCCCAGAACGGGCCGAGCGCGCGGCTGACCCAGGCGTAGAAGCCGCCCTCAGCCGGAATGGCCGAGGCGAGTTCGCCGAGCATGAGCGCGGTGGGAAAGCTCCAAATGAAGGGCAGCAGAAAGAGCAGCAGGAATGCGCCGTTGTAACCGCCATAGCCGATGATGTCCTCAATATCGTAGGGGCCGCCGGACACCATGAAATATGTGGCGGCAAGCAAGGGCAGCAGGCGCAGCTTGCGCACGCCTTTGCCGCGCCGGCTTGAGGACTCTCTCTCCCCGTTCATCATTTCGCTATTGGATACTGCCCTGGATATGGAGACTAGGATCTTACGAACCCATCTTAACTGCCTTTGTAGTAACGATAGGTGGGCTTACTCTCTGCATGCCGGAAATTTGAGCTTCTCTTGTTGGGCAGGTGGGGGGGCGAATCTGGCATTTTCCCCCTGGAGAGTATGGCGTTGGAAATGAGACGCTTGCCCCGAACTCGCGGCAAAAAGTGGATTTTCTGCTGATATTCTTTAGGAAATGGCCAATTCAGCGATGTCCCCCGACGAGAAGCACGATACGGTAACTCTTCATCGCCCGCAGCAGGCGCCTAAGACGCTTTCTGTCTGGATCTTTTTTGGCGTCATCTTCGTTGCTGTACAATTTTTTTCGCTCTTTTCTCCACCTTTGCTTGACGACGTGGATGCTTCACATGCGCAGGCCGCGCAACACATGGCAGAGACCGGCAACCTGATCACATCAAAGGTTGACGGCATCCGCTACATTGAGAAGCCGCCTCTGCCTTATTGGGTAGTGGCCGCGAGCTACAAGGTATTTGGCCAGAACACGTTTGCCACGCACTTGCCTAATTCTCTGGCGATACTGGGGCTCACATGGCTGTCTTGGCTTTGGGCGGGCCGTGCGTGGGGCAAGCGCGCAGGCTTTTACGCTGGGCTGGCGACGCTGACCGCCATCGGGCCATTTCTATTTACGCGCTTTATTATTCCCGAGGCTGAACTAAGCCTGTTTCTGCTGATTGCGCTGTATGCGCTGATCACGGGTCTGGAAGACGACAAGCCCAACCGCTTTTACTGGATCTACGCCTGCGTGGCGCTGGCCATGCTGACCAAGGGCCTGATTGCTCCAGTGTTTTTTGTGGGAGCAGCGGTTCCCTATCTGTTGCTAACCGGGCAGTGGCGCAGGTGGCGGGTTCTTAAGCCATTGACCGGCACGCTCCTGTTTCTGCTGATTGCAGCGCCATGGCACATTCTGTGCGGGCTGGCCAACCCCGACCAGGGAAATCCGGTGGGCAATCACCCCACGATGGGCAATGTGCACGGGTTCTTCTACTTCTACTTCATCAATGAGCACGTGCTGCGCTTCTTTAGCCTGCGCTATCCGCACGACTACAACAAGATGCCCGGATATGCGTATTGGCTGGCGCACCTGGTTTGGCTGTTCCCGTGGAGCCTGTTTCTGCCTGCGGCGCTGGTGGCGGCATGGAAGACGCGGAAGAGCTGGATGCAGCATTTGCAACGCGACGCGGGGCAGACGGTGGACTTCTACATCGACAATGCCATTCGCGAAGACGTGGGCAGCTATGTTGCGCGGCTCAAATTCAAGGTACGCACCATCTGGCTGCTGAGCCTGTTTTCAGGATGGACGCTGCTGTTCTTTTCAATCTCGTCGAACCAGGAGTACTACACCTTCCCGGTGTGGATTCCGCTGATGATGCTGATTGTGGGCGTGGTGGCGGGTATTGAAGAGGGGCGCGCGCCACTTGGAGCGCCTGAAGGCAGCAAGCCGCTGCTCTCAACCAAATGGCTGACGGGAGCGCAGGCAGCGCTTACGGTGATCGGAGTGCTTTCAGCAATTGCGCTGGGTTGGGGGCTTTGGACTTCGCGCAATTTGCCGTTCGTGCCCGATATCGGAACCGTGCTGGCGCATAGGGGCGTGGGCGATTACACGCTTTCGATGTCGCATCTGTTTGATTTGACGGGCGCATCGTTTGCGGCTTTGCGGCTGCCCGCGATTGTGGCGGGGATAGCGCTGCTGGTGGGACCGGCGACAGGCTGGCTTCTTCGACTGAAGAAACAGCACATTGCGGCAACGGTGAGCGTGGCGCTGACTTTCTCAGTGTTTCTGATTGCCGCACACATTGCGTTTGCACGGTTTGCACCGATGCTCAGCTCAAAGAAAGCGGCAGACACCATCATCGCCAAGGGCTCACCGGAGGACACGCTGATCATCTGGGGTGACCAGTCAGTGGGCTCGTCGATCGTTTTCTATACGCGCAACTTCCTCACGGAACCATACGCGCCTATTATCACGCAGCAGTGCGGGCAGAATGGCGAAGGCAGTACGCTGCTTTGGGGATCTTGCTATCCGGATGCGCCGAGGCTCGACTGGAGCAAGGAAGAGCTCTCGCAGAAGTGGGGCACCGGAAACCGCAAATGGTTGTTTGCCGAAGATCCCGACCTGGTGAAGGTAGAAAGCCTGCTGAGGGGCCGGCTTTATCCGGTGGAGGAGATTGCCGACAAGGAGCTGTGGACAGACCGTCCGCTGCAGTAAGAACGATCGCCGCATCAGGATATGCCAATGCCGCTGAAAGCATTGGCACATAATCCTTGCCGCGCCGATTCAAAGGGCTATTGCGAATATGCTAGCCTGAAATCAGTGCCGACCTCCTGCTGGGCTGGGTCTGTCATCCGAGACCTTGTCAATTGCGGCTCTAGTGGATTTCAGGGTGAACGTGGTTTTCAGAGATTCGGTCGGATGACTTCTTCATGAGGGAGACGCCGAGTGAGAACGTCAATTCCGATTGCAGCGAACCTGAAGTTACTCTGAGCCCGCCGGAAGGTTGTTTGTGAAGAAATTCGTTGATTCGTATTTTCAAGATTTGTATGCTGCGCTGGAGAATGTCCAGTACACAGACCTGCAGGGCGAGCGATTGGATCGCGCCGAAGCTTATGAGCGCGCTTTGCGGCTGGCGATGGAGACAACGGACCGGGGCTGCAAGCTGATGTTCATCGGTAACGGCGGTTCAGCAGCGATCGCCGGACACATGGCCATCGACTTCACCAAAAATGGTGGGATGCCCGCAATATGCTTTAACGATGGCGCGGCGCTTACCTGCATGGGTAACGACTTTGGCTATGAGGAAGTTTTCGCCGGCCAGCTTCGCGCTCATGCACATGAAGGAGATACGCTGTTTGCCATCTCCAGTTCCGGGCGCTCGGAGAATATTCTGCGAGCAGTGGCTGTTGCCAGAAGCCGCGAGTGCTCTGTAGTGACGATGAGCGGATTCAAACCGGACAATCCCCTGCGCGCATTGGGCGACGTTAACTTCTATCTTGGTGTTTGCGAGTATGGCCTGGTGGAGGTTGCACATACGGCCATGATTCACGCAGTCGTCAACATGAAGATGGCGAACTCGCTGATGGCAGGCGTACGGAATCCGGAATAGGCTCGCATGATCATCAGTAAAACACCTTGCCGGCTAAGCTTTGCCGGAGGCGGCAGCGATATCGAGAGTTACTACCGCGAACACGGCGGTGCGGTGGTGAGCATCGCCATCGATAAGTACGTCTACCTGACAATCCAGACCAAATTTGACCACCATATCCGGATCGGCTACTCGCGCACCGAAGAAGTGGAGCGAGTCGACGACATCCAGCATCCGATTGTGCGCAATTGCCTGAATATGCTGGGACCGCGAGAAGGGGTAGAGATTACCTCTCATGCCGACATTCCGTCGCGAGGCAGCGGACTGGGATCGTCCAGCTCATTTACCGTGGGGCTGCTGAACGGGTTGTATGCGTATCAAGGACGCCGTGCCACTCCGCAGCAATTGGCGGAAGAAGCCTGTCACGTGGAAATCAATCTGTGCGGCGATCCCATCGGCAAACAGGATCAGTTTGCGGCGGCTTTTGGCGGCTTGCGCATGTATCACTTCCATCCTGACGGTTCGGTCGGTGTGGAACTGCTGATTTGCCCTGCTCAGACGCTGGACAAACTGCAGCGCAATCTGATGATGTTCTACACCGGAATAACGCGGAGCGCGGCGGACATTCTGAAGCAACAAACGGCTGCGCTGGGCCAGGATACTTCGGCAATTGAGAAGATGCACCGTATGGTGGAGTACGCCCACGCGGTGCGGCACGAGCTTGAAAGTGGCAATGCCGAAGGCGTAGGTGAGATTCTCCACGAGAGCTGGATACTAAAGCGCGGCCTGGTCGGCGGCATCTCAAACCAGGCTATTGATGACTGCTACATGGCGGCGCGCGGAGCCGGCGCAGTGGGCGGAAAGATATTGGGCGCGGGCGGAGGCGGATTTCTATTGCTCTACGTCCCTCAGGATCGCCAGGATGCCGTGAGGAAGACGTTGGTGCAACTTCGCGAGATACCTATCGGGTTTGAGCGCGACGGCAGCAAGATCATCTTCTACCAGCCGGTGCGGTTGGACGTGGAACAGGAAATTGTGGAGTGAACAAGATGTCTACGCTCATAGTCACTGGTGCTGCGGGATTTATTGGGAGCCACCTGGTAGATGCCTTGCTGGCCCGTGGTCATCGGATAATCGGGATCGATAATCTTTCGCGCGGATTGCGCGAGAATGTTGCCGGGCCGCTTAGTGGCGGCCGCTTTGAACTGCTGGTTGCCGACCTGGCCGACACCCAACAATGCGAGCGACTTGCCGCTCAACTGAAAGAGCGCTTGGCCGCGGACTCCGAGACGATCAGTCAGTTCTGGCATCTGGCCGCCAACTCCGACATCCCAGGCGGCGTGGCCGATCCCAATGTCGATTTGCGCGACACGTTTCTGAGCACAATGGGCGGACTGAGCCTCGCTCGGCAACTCGGTGTTCCGGAGTTCTACTTCACCTCCACCTCCGCTGTCTTTGGTGAATGTCCAGGGCTGCTTACGGAGGATACTGGCCCACTGCTGCCTATATCCAACTACGGAGCAATGAAGCTAGCCGGCGAGGCGGCCATCTCCGCCGCTACCCAGGCCTATCTGCGTTGCAGCCGTATCTTCCGGCTTCCGAATGTGGTTGGCTCGCGCAGTACTCATGGGCTGATCTTCGACATGTATCGCAAGCTGCAGGCGAATCCTGAGACAGTCGAAGTTCTGGGGGACGGCACGCAGTGCAAGCAATATTTGCATGTGAGCGAATTGGTTGCCGCGATGCTCTGGGTTGCGGATCATGCCAGCGCGGGCATTGAATGCTTCCACCTTGGCCCTCGCAACGATAAGGGAATTACGGTGCGGCGCATTGTAGAGATTCTGCTGGAGACGGCAGATAGCCAAGCCGTGCCCCGGTACACGCAGGGCGATCGCGGATGGGTGGGCGACGTGCCGCGCTTTAGCTACTCGGTTGAAAAGCTCGCGGCTTTCGGGTGGCATGCTCAGGGCAGTTCGGAAGATGCGGTTCGCCGAGCTTGCGCCGAGCTGCGGCCTCAGCCTGCCAAGGTCTCCGGATCATGAATGCGGTCATCCTTGCCGGAGGCCGCGGCACCCGTCTTGCATCCCGCACTAACGGACTTCCCAAGCCACTGGCCCCCGTGTTGGGCAAGCCGCTGCTGGCCTATCAGCTTGAGCTTCTGGCCAAGCATCAGGTCAAACAGGTTACGCTGCTGTGCGGCTTTGGTGCGGCGGCTATTCGCGACTTTTGCGGTGACGGCTCGCGCTGGGGGCTGCAACTCGAGTGTATTGATGAGAGCCGACCGCTGGGCACTGCAGGCGCGGTGATTGAGGCGCTCGCACGTCTGCCTGAACGATTCCTGGTTCTCTACGGCGACACCATGGTGAACGTCGACCTTTCGCGGTTCTGGGCCGCCCACCAGGCCCATAACGCCGCGGCCACGCTGTTTTTGCATCCCAACGATCATCCTCACGACTCCGATTTGGTTGAAACCGACTCCGACGGCGCTATCCTCGCCTTTCATCCTTACCCGCATCCTGCCGGGGCCTTTCTTCCTAACCAGGTGAACGCGGCGCTTTATGTCATTGAAGCGAGCGCGCTTCGTGGCCTCGCCGCCACGAACGAACCTCTTGATTTCGGCAAACACGTCTTCCCAGCGCTGCTTAGCCGCGAATTGCGCCTGCAGGGATATCGAAGCCCGGAGTACATCAAGGACGCCGGCACTCCGGAGCGCCTTGACCGGGTTGAGGCCGATCTGGCGTCGGGTGTCGTTGAGCACTCCAGTCTCGATCAGCCGCGCCCTGCCGTACTACTCGACCGCGACGGCACCATCAACGAAGAGCGCTCTTACATTCGCACCCCAGAGCAACTCCATCTGATTCCCGGCGCGGCTGAGGGGATTCGCATGCTGCACCAGGCGGGCTACCGCATTGCGGTCATCACAAATCAGCCTGTGGTGGCGCGCGGCGAATGCACCTTCGCCGAATTGCAGCGTATTCACAACTTCATGGAGATGGAGCTAAGCACTGAGGGAGCGTTCGTCGACAGCATCTACTACTGCCCGCACCATCGGGACAAGGGTTTCGAAGGTGAACGCGTGGAGCTGAAGTTCGACTGCGCCTGCCGCAAACCCCGTCCTGGTCTTGTGGATCGCGCCGCGAGCGAACTGAATCTGGATCTTGCCCGTAGCTGGTTTGTTGGGGACAGCACCGTGGACCTGGAGACAGCGCGGGTTTGCGGCATGCGCTCCATCCTGCTTCGAACCGGTGTGAGCGGTTCCGATCGAAAATATCCCGCCGAGCCCACCGCAGTCTGCGATGATCTGCAGGCGGCGGCGCGCTTTATTCTTGCCGGTGGCGGCCCTATCTCATAGGCCTGTTTGGGAATGCGGATGATATAGTTATAGTATGCATTTCATAGCAGTTATGATGGCAGTGGTTGCGGCCATTGGCATTGTTACGTCCACGATTTTTTTGCTGCTTACGCTAGCGGGCGCCTGGGTCTTTTTCCGCGAAGCCGCACGCCAGAAGCGATTTGCTGCCTCTCTCACAGACGACCAATTGCCGTTTGTTTCTCTTCTGAAGCCCATGCACGGCATTGAGCCGCAGCTTGAGGAGAACTTCGAGAGCTTTTTCGTGGTCGATTATCCGCGCTATGAAGTGATCTTTGCCTGCGACCACGATGACGATCCGGCCATCGCTATCGCCAATAAGGTGCGCGAACGCCATCCGCATATTCCTTCGACGATTGTGGTGAATGGGGAGCCGCCCTGGCCTAACCGGCAAAACTTTTCGCTTTTCAGCGCGGCCCAGGTGGCCAAGAGCGACTATCTGGTCACGAGCGACAGCGATGTTATAGTCACGCGAAACTATCTGCGCGAAGTAGTTCCGCCAATGCTGGACAAGAAGAACGGGGCGCTCACCTGCTTCTATCGAGGTTTGGCCACAGGAGGCTTCTGGTCTGTGATGGACGCTATCGGCATGAGCGTTGAGATGACAGCCGGAGGGCTTGTTGCCAATCTTTTTGAGGGCATGAAGTTCGCTCTCAGCCCCACGCTGGTGCTCAATCGCCAGGCTCATGAATCGATAGGCGGATATACCGCTACGGGCTACTACTTCTCACACGACTTTGTTATCGGAAACCTTATCGCCAAGAATGGCTATAACGTCGTGCTCTCGCGCCACACTATCGCGCACGTTGTTCCTCCGATGAGCTTTAAGAAGATGTGGCAGCACCTGGTGCGCTGGGCCGCGGGCACGCGCCGCTCGCGTCCATGGGGCCACCTTGGCACCGGTCTCATCTTCTCGGTGCCGTACGGCATTCTGGCGCTCGTTGCGGGCAGCCTGCTGGGCCACCCCGGAATCGGCGCCGCCTTGTTCGGGTGGTCGATCCTCAACCGCGTGATTGAGTCTCTGGTTGTCGGCTGGGGCATTACGCACGATCCGGCATGTCTTTACCAGCCGTGGCTCTATCCGATTCGCGATCTGGTTGGGTTTGCTGTTTGGGTTGCCAGCTACACCAGCACACAGCTAGCGTGGCGTGACCGTAGCTTCGAACTAATGAGCGATGGCCGGATCAGCGTGAGAGGCAGCGAGCCCGGCAGCGCTGCTCCACACTAGAAAGCTCCGCACTGTCTAAAGAAGGACACGGAACATGCAAACGCTGGGAATCGAAGATTCCCAGCGTTGTGTTTTTGCAGGGAAAATCTTCTATCCCTTGCGTCCGCTGGTTGTGGACTTGGCTACGACGCTTGGTCCGCGCAGAGGCACAATTGCCGCGCTGCCGGTTGGTGCGGCCTGCTGAAAACGAGTAAGCATCTCAGACCGCACGTACTCCACAAAGCTCTGCATCTGGCGGTTCATCTCTTCCATGCGTTCGCGCATTTGAAGAATGATGGCGATGCCGGCGATATTCACGCCCAGATCGCGGGCCAGGTTCAGGATGAACTCGAGCCGCTCCAAGTCCTCGTCCGTGTAGAGCCGGGTGTTGCCCTCGGTGCGCGACGGCTTGAGCAACCCCTCGCGCTCGTAGAGACGCAGCGTTTGCGGATGGATCTCATACATCTCGGCGACTGCCGAAATCATGTAAGCGCCCTTTGATTTACGTTTCGCGGCCATCGTCGTCACCCGAGAACAGATTACTCTAATCCGGCCACACCTGCCGGTGGAGAATGTGGCCGGTGATCTTCCCGTACATATCGGCAGCGGGGCCGAGGGAATGGACAAACTTGACTGTGTGGTATGACCAAACTACCATTGCTTGCTAGCTGTTCCTCTCACTTTGGCGCATTCAGTTAACGCACGGATATTTGCGCTGCGAGAGATTCCGGGAGTCAATCCATCGCGTGTCGGCCTTGCTATTCTTGTTGGTGCTGGAAGCGCCAGTGCTGGGAGTCTACTGATTGCTCCGGATCCTGATCATCGCCGACGACCTCTCAGGCGCTGCCGATTGCGGAGTTGCGTGCGCTGGAGCGGGACTTGAAACCCTAGTTGCGTTCAGGCAGACGGACGAGGAGCCGGCGGCCGAAGTGCTTTCGCTGGACTCCGATACGCGGCGAATGGGTCCTGATGAAGCCGCGAGGGAAGTTGACCGGCTTGTCCGCGCCAACTGCGCTCGGCCGGATCTGCTGCAGTTCAAGAAGATTGACTCGACGCTGCGCGGCAATATTGGACCGGAACTGGCGGCTGCTCTTGGTGCGCTTAGAAGCATGCGCGACGAAAGCGTGCGTACTGTCGCGGTGATGGCGCCCGCATTTCCTGCAATAGGGCGAACCACGAAGGATGGCGCTCAGCTTGCTCATGGGCAGCCGCTGCACGAACTCGACATCTGGCGCGTGCAGGGCCTCACGGGGCGCGCGCATATTCCTGAGATGCTGCGTGCGTATGGACTGAGATGCGAAGTACTCGGGCTGGACGCTGTTCGAGCACCGCTTGCCGATCTTGCCGAGAAGATGAATGCGGCCGCGGGTGAGAGCGATGTGCTGGTCTGTGATGCAGAAACGGACGGCGATTTGCTGGCCATTGCCGCCGCCTCAATACAAATGACCGCGAAGCCGCTTTGGGTTGGCTCTGCGGGGCTTGCTTACCAGTTGCCGCAAGCTGCGGGGATCGCGAAGAGGAGTGCCGGTGACGGTTTCTCGTTGCCGCCGATTGACGGTCCGATTCTGTTTGCGATTGGCAGCCTTTCGCGTAATTCGCTGGAGCAGGTGCGAGTGCTTGCATCGTTGTCGGGCACTGTTGCCATCAAGGTTCCGCCTGCAGTGTTGCTGGCCGGTGAGCAGCACGCCGAGTGGCGCACGATTGCGCATGAGCTTAAGCGTGCCATCAAAGATGATTGCGACGTGGTGCTCAGTCCCGAAGCGGAACCGCGCATCGATCTCGACAAGCGGGCGTTGATTGCAGCAGGACTTGCGCGGCTGGCGTCTTCTGTTTCAGAAGATGTTGGAGCGTTGGTCGCATCGGGCGGCGAAACGGCGCGCGCGGTATTTGAGTCTATAGGAGTGGCGCGTCTGCGCCTGCTGGGCGAACTTGAAAAAGGCATACCGATTTCTATTACAGAGAACTGGAAGCGGCCGCTGCCGGTGATTACCAAGGCGGGCGATTTTGGCGGGAGCGATGCGCTGCTGAAGTGCTCGCGTTTTCTGCACGAGGCGATGATGAACCCTGCTGCTGTAAATCAAACTGGAAAGGTTGCTGAATGAGTCGACCGATTATTGCCGTCACTATGGGAGATGCCGCCGGCGTGGGCCCTGAGGTCATTATGAAAGCGCTGGCGCATGCCGAGCCGCACCAGTGGTGCAGGCCTCTTGTGGTGGGCGACGCTAACCGGCTGAAGCAGGCCGGCGGGATCGTCAACAGCACACTGAAAGTGCGCAGCCTGGCACTTAATGAAATTGACAGAGCCGAGTATGCCAGAGAAACGGTTGACTGCGTTGACCTGAAGCTGATCCCAGCAGATCTGGCATGGGGCGCGCTATCCGCTGTCTCTGGCGATGCCGCTTATCAGTTTGTGAAGGAGGCGTGCGAACTTGCGGTCCAAGGCAAGGTGGCCGCAATTTGTACCGCACCACTGAACAAGGCGGCATTGCACATGGGTGGACATCACTTTCCTGGTCACACCGAAATGCTTGCGGCGCTGACCGGTACTGAAGAAGTTTCGATGATGCTGAGCACACCGAAGTTGAAGGTGACGCATGTGACGACGCACATCGGGCTTATCGACGCGATTGCAAAGATTGAGCCGGGACTGGTGGAGCGCACGATTACGCGCGCACATACGGTGCTGGTGAAGTCGGGCAATGCTGCGCCAAAGATCGGCGTGTGCGGCATTAATCCGCACGCGGGCGAGAACGGATTGTTTGGCCACAGTGAGGAGGCAGAGAAGATTGTGCCTGCCATTGAGGCCTGCTGCAAGAAGGGCTGGGACGTGGTGGGTCCGCTGCCTGCCGATACGCTTTTCTTCCTTGCGCAGCGCGGCGATTACGACATGGTGATTGCGATGTACCACGATCAGGGGCATGGCCCGGTGAAAGTGCTTGGCATCGAGGCCGGAGTGAACATCACTATCGGACTGCCGGTGATTCGCACTTCGGTCGATCATGGAACGGCGTTCGATATTGCCGGAACGGGCAAGGTTGACGAACGAAGCTTGATTGAAGCATTGCGCCAGGCTGCGGAGCTTGCGCCAAAGTAATGGAACCACGCAACGAGAGCACGATGCGTGACTGCTTAGGAGAATTTATGGGGAGCACAAGAAGAACATTTATTAAATCCGCCGCCGGAGTTTCCGCGGCAATCATTGCCGGCGTTGGCACGTTCGAGACGGCAGGCGCAGCGCCGCTGATGGGCGAACCTGATAGCGCGGGATCGGGAAACTGGTACGACCGGCCGATGCGCTGGGCGCAGTTGAGTTTTGTCGAGGACGACCCCGGCAACTACAGCCTGGACTTCTGGCTCGACTACTTCAAAAAAGTCCATGCGGATGCAGCGTTACTCGACGCGGGAGGATGCGTTGCGTTTTATCCCACGCAGATTCCGCTTCACTACAGGAGCAAGTGGCTTGGCGACCGTGACACGTTTGGTGAGATTGCCGCAGCCTGCCGCAAGTTGGGTATGAACGTTGTGGCGCGAACGGATTCGCACGCATGTCATCAGGATGTTTACGATGCGCATCCGGACTGGATTGCGGTGGATGAGCACGGCAACAAACGCCGCCACTGGGCGGACAAGGATTACTGGGTGACGTGCGCGCTGGGGCCATACAACTTTGAGTTTATGACCGCGGTTCATCGCGAGATTATGACGAAGTACATGGCCGACTCGATCTTTACCAATCGCTGGGGTGGATCAGGCATGTGCTACTGCGAGCACTGCCAGAAGAACTTCCGCGACTTCAGCGGGATGGATCTGCCGCGTACTCGCGATCCGAAGGATCCCGCGCGAAGGCAATACATGCAGTGGCATCCGCAACGTCTGTTTGAACTCTGCAGAGTGTGGGACAAGGCGATCAAGGAAGTGAATCCCAATGCGAGTTACCTGGCGAACGCCGGCGGCGGTACGTTGAGCGAGCTGAACATGCGCACCTTTGCAGAGCTTGCGCCGATGGCTATTGCCGACCGGCAGAGCCGCCGCGGACTGATGGCTCCGTGGGCAGCGGGCATGAGCGCAAAGGAGTATCGCGCCACGATGGGCATGAAGCCGCTGGCGGGGCTTACCTGCGTGGGCATTGACGACAACAATCGATGGAAGGATTCAGTTACGAACGGCGAGGAGATCCGCATGTGGATGGTGGATGGGCTGGCGCACAACTATCGCCCCACGTTCACCAAGTTCGACGCGAAGCCGTTCGACATGCGCTGGTTTGAACCGGTTGAACAGGTATTCAACTGGCACCACGCAAACGAGAAGTACATGCGCAATGAGAAGTCGCTGTCGCGCGTGGGGCTTGTGTACTCGCAACAGACGGGCGCGTACTACGACTGGCCGAATGCACGCGCGAGAGTGGAAGACGCATCACTCGGCTTCTACCAGGCAATGGTGGAAGCGCGCATTCCGTTCGACATGGTTCACGATCAACTGTTGGACAGCGAACATGTGAGCCAGTACCGCACGCTGATTTTGCCAAACATTGCGTGCCTTTCCGATGCGCAGTGCGAACAGATCACCGCGTTTGTCCGCAATGGCGGCAGCATTGTCGCTACGCTTGAAACTTCGCTCTACAACGAAGAGGGTGAGCGGCGTTCGGACTTTGGACTTGCATCGCTGTTCGGCGCTTCATTCGCAGGCAAAGTGAATGGGCCGATGCTGAACTCGTATCTCAATTTGCAGAAGGATGCATCGGGCAAGGTGAATCCACTGCTGACAGGACTGGGGAATACGCAGCGCATCATCAACGGCACGCACCAGGTACAGGTGACAGCCAAGGGCGAATCACTGCCGACGCCGCTGCGTATTGAGCCGACGTATCCCGATTTGCCGATGGAAGCTGTGTTTCCGAGAGCGAATGCTGTGCACAATCCAGGCGTGTACATGCGCGAGGTGGGCAAGGGCCGCGTAGTCTACTTCCCTGCTGATATCGACCGCACCTTCTGGGATGTGCTGGCAGGCGATCACGCACTGGTGCTTCGGAATGCCATCTTGTGGGCCAACAACGAGCCGGGGCCGCTGGAAGTTGCGGGCAAGGGTGTGCTGGATGTTGCGCTGTGGCAGCAGAAGAATTCCATTACTGCGCACCTTGTAAACCTAACGAATCCCATGATGCTGAAGGGACCGGTGCGCGAGATTATTCCGATTTCAAAGCAGACTGTGCGCATTCGTGTGCCGCAGGGCAGCGACCGTGTAAGCAAGGCGCGACTGCTTGTGGCCGGGACCGATGTTCCGTTCCGCAACGAAGGCGGCGCTATCGTGGTCGAGGTGCCGACGATTGAGTTGCACGAAGTTGTCGCGCTGGATTTGAAGGCTTAGAACATCTCTTTTTTGCTGCAGAGTGATCCCACCCATCCCCGCAAAAAACGCAGGGATGGATGAGTACCCACAGTTCTTGCTGATCAGTTATCCCCTTGTTGCCGCGTCCCTTTGTCGCCTGCAATTAAAGCTTGTCGAAGAGCGCGACGCGCGGGTCCTGATTGTTGAGGCGTGCAAGCTCGCGCATGATCTCACGGCTACGTTCGTCCTGCAGCTGCGGGACGACCACTGTCACGGTAACGATCTGATCGCCGCGCTGGCCGGAATGCTGCGCACTCTCCACGCCACGCTCGCGCATACGTAGCTTTTGCCCACCCTGCGTGCCAGGTGGAATCTTGAGCTGCGCGCGTCCGTCGATGGTGGGCACATCAACTTTCGCGCCGAGCGAAGCTTCCGCTACCGTTACCGGCACGGTGATGTGAATGTCGTCACCCACGCGCGAGAACACCAGGTGCGAACCGGTGCGGACGATGAGGAACAGGTCGCCTGACGGGCCGCCGTTCACGCCGGCATTGCCCTTGCCCTGCAGCCTGATGCGCTGACCGTCGCGAGTTCCAGCTTTGATGCGGAAGTCCACTGTCTCACTGCGGGTTAATGTGCCGTCGCCGTGGCAAGTGGAGCATGCGTTCGAGGTTCTACCCGTTCCGTTGCAGCGCGGGCACGGGATATTGAACTTCATGCGCCCGCCCATCTGCGTAACATGGCCGGTGCCGTTGCACTCCGGGCATTGCATATTTCCGCCGGTGAATGCCTGGCCGTGACAGGTGGGGCAGGTTTCCTGCCGGTTGATCTGGATGCGCGCCTGACCGCCGCGAATGGCCGTCCAGAAATCGACCGTGGCTTGGTACTCGAGATCGGTTCCCGGTTGCGGGCCGCGCGGTTGCTGCGCATGCTGAGCGCCTGAAAAGATTCCGGAGAAGATGTCCTTAAAGCTGCCCCATCCGGCGCCTGTCTGCTGGCCACCGCCGCCTTGAAAGCCGGAGAAATCGAAGCCGTCGAAATCGACGCGGCCTCGGCCACCACTGCTCTGCTGGCGCGCGTAAGCCTCGGCCTGTGCGGGATCGATTTGATCGGAGTAGAATCCGAGCTGGTCATAGACCTTGCGCTTCTTCTCGTCGCTCAGAATGTCATTGGCTTCAGAGATCTCTTTGAACTTCTCCTCGGCCTTCTTGTCACCGGGATTCACGTCGGGGTGATATTTGCGCGCAGCTTTCCTGAAGGCCTTGCGGATCTCATCCGGCGTGGCCGTCTTCTTGATTCCGAGAATTGCGTAATAATCTTTGTTCGCTGTTGGTGGCATTGTATTCAGTACTCACAATGGAGTTGATTTGGCCGGTTCATGCAATTCGCTTCGATCCTGACTTCCCTGTTTCCACTTTCTGTGCCGGAAGAATCTCAACCTCGATGCGGCCCATCGATTCCCGATGAGCCAAAGCTAAATCGTAGGACATCTGCATTTTCATCCAGAAATCCGGCGTGGTACCGAAGTATCTCGCCAGCCGCAAAGCGGTATCGGCCGTAATCCCGCGCCGTTCTCGAACGATTTCAGAGATGCGCGTAACCGGTACGCGTAAGGCGATAGCCAGCGCATTCGCCGAAAGCCCCAATGGAACGAGGAAATCTTCGCGCAGGAACTCACCGGGATGGATCGGAACGCCCCTTTCCTCTGGTTTACGCCTAATGCTCATGCAGTACTCCTCAGTGATAATCGACGATCTCAACATCCCAAGCGTCCTTGCCGTCCCATCGAAAGCATATCCGGAATTGATCGTTGATCCGGATACTCCACTGCTCCTGGCGATCGCCTTTCAATTTCTCGAGCCGGTTACCGGGCGGATTTTTCAGGTCCTCAATTGCGCTTGCGTAATCGATGGCCTGCAATTTTCGCGAAGCAACTCGGGCAATGCGGCTCCATCGCCGGCTGGCTCCGGTCAGAAAAACGGCACGGGTTTCGTTGTCAGCGAACGACTGAATCACGTTTAACGTTTAGCGTAACACGGAAAGCGTGAAGCAGCAAACACCTCCTCACAGGAAACTGCCGCCTTCGGCCATTCCAGGTATCTTGCGTCCCGAGCCATGAAGGCGAGACCACAGCGACCAGCAAGACGGGGTGGACAACGCTCTGTCGCCCACCCCGCTGAGTCGCTCACTTGCCTTTCTACTTACTTCTTGTCGTCCACATCTACGTACTCGGCGTCGATCACGCCTTCGTCTTTCTTCTGCTCGCCTGCCGAATCGGCCTGGGCCTGCTCGGCGGGTGTTGTTCCGGCGGCGGCCTGCGGGGCGTTCGCCTTGTAGAGTACTTCGGCAAGTTTGTGGCTTGCTTGAGTGAGCTTTTCGTGAGCAGCTTTCAGCTCGCCTGCGCTCGGCGTACCTTCAAGGGTCTTCTTTGCATCGGCCAGCACTGACTCGACCTCGGTCTTTTCCGGACCCTGGATCTTGTCGCCGCTCTCCTTGAGCATCTTCTCGATGTTGTAGACCAGGCCATCGAGCTGGTTGCGCGCGTCGATCTCTTCGCGCTTCTCCTTGTCCTCGTTGGCATGCGCCTCGGCTTCCTTCGCCATCTTCTCGACCTCTTCCTTGCTCAGGCCCGAGCTCGAGGTGATGGTGATGCGGGTGTCCTTGCCGGTGGCGTTGTCCTTTGCCGTCACGTTCAGAATGCCGTTGGCATCGATGTCGAAGGTGACTTCGATTTGCGGCACACCGCGCGGCGCCGGCGGAATTCCGCCCAGCTTGAACTTGCCCAGCGTACGGTTTTGCCCGGCCATGGGACGCTCGCCCTGCAGCACATGGACTTCAACCTCGGTCTGGTTATCCGAAGCGGTCGAGAAGGTCTCGGTCTTCTTGGTCGGGATCGTGGTGTTGCGCGGAATCATGGTGGTGGCCACGCCGCCCAGTGTCTCAATCGACAGAGTCAGCGGAGTCACGTCGAGCAACAGCAGATCCTTAACGTCGCCGGCCAGCACACCAGCCTGCACGGCAGCACCCACGGCCACGACTTCGTCGGGGTTCACGCCGCGATGCGGTTCCTTGCCGAAGAGCTTCTTGACCAGTTCCTGAATCTTGGGCATGCGGGTCTGTCCGCCAACCAGAACGACTTCGTCGATCTGAGCGGTGGTGACGCCCGCATCGCTCATGGCCTGCTTGCAGGGGCCGATCGACCGATCGAGCAGGTCTTCAACAAGCTGCTCCAACTTGGCGCGGGTCAGCTTGCGCACCAGGTGCTTGGGTCCGGA
The DNA here is from genome assembly GCA_963832645.1 of uncultured Acidobacteriaceae bacterium. Taxonomy (GTDB): domain Bacteria; phylum Acidobacteriota; class Terriglobia; order Terriglobales; family Acidobacteriaceae; genus Telmatobacter. The sequence continues at coordinate 288,139 of CAWHUU010000009.1, read as the reverse complement.
GGCATCGGCGGTGATGAACGGCAGGTTGATCTCGGTTTCGATCGTGGTCGAGAGCTCAATCTTGGCCTTTTCTGCGGCGTCTTTCAAACGCTGCAGCGCCATCTCATTGCCCTTCGAAGTCAGATCGAGGCCGTTCTCCTGCTTGAACTCGCTGGTAAGCCAGTCGACGATGCGCTGGTCCAGGTTGTCGCCGCCCAGGTGCGTATCGCCGTTGGTCGACTTGACCTCAATGACGCCTTCGCCGACTTCGAGGATCGAAATGTCGAAGGTGCCGCCGCCAAAGTCATAGACGGCGATGGTCTCGTCCTTCTTCTTGTCGAGCCCGTAGGCCAAAGCAGCTGCCGTAGGCTCGTTCACGATGCGCTTTACGTCCAGGCCGGCAATCTTGCCTGCGTCCTTGGTGGCCTGGCGCTGCGCGTCGTTAAAGTAGGCGGGGACGGTAATGACAGCCTCGCTGACGGTCTCGCCGAGGTAGGCCTCGGCAGAAGCCTTCAGCTTTTGCAGGATCATGGCAGAAACTTCAGGCGGCGTGTACTCCTTGCCCTGTGCCAGAACGCCCACGTGGTCGCCCTGCTGGACGACCTGGAACGGGACCATCTTCATCTCGTCGCTGACCTCATTGAAGCGACGACCCATAAAGCGCTTGATGGAGAAGATGGTGTTCTCAGGGTTGGTAATGGCCTGCCGCTTGGCCACCTGGCCAACCAGCCGCTCGCCGCTTTTTGAAAAGCCGACAATGGAGGGCGTCGTCCGCGCACCTTCTTCATTTGGAATGACTTTTGGCTCTCCACCTTCCAGGACAGCAACGCACGAGTTCGTCGTGCCAAGGTCAATGCCGATGATCTTTGCCATGTTCTAATCCCACCTCTTTGGATAATTTCCAGTCGCTATATAAGATGCATGATTGAGTGTATTAGTGTCAACTTTTATTGATTCAGATTGAATAAATCTTTGACCCTTCTCCCCGTCTCCCACGGACACCTCAAAGCCCGACGTCTCACATGACGGAAAGATGACGACAAGATGACTTGATTGTTATATGCGACTAAATTAGCCTCACATTCGAATATAGGACTAATTTTGTCGTATTTCCCTTATGGAGAGCCCTGTTTTGTCCCTTTCATTACTGAAACGCAGCTTAGGCGGTGCGGTCTTGCTGGTGTGCATTTTGCCGGCCAGCCGCCCCGCACCAGCCCAGGAAAAGCCCTACTTTGTCACCTATTCCCATGACCTGGAAGAGCCCGGCAACCTTGAGATCGAAAACAAGAATGTTGCCGCCCACCCCATAAACGCCAATGCCTTCTTTGCCCCGACGGTTGAGCTGGAATACGGCGTAACCGGCTGGTGGACCGCCGAGGCCTACCTCCAGGGGCAGGCCACCGCTAACGACTCGGCGATCCTAACTGGATTCCGCTTTGAGAACCGCTTCCGTCCCCTGCCCCGCGAGTACTGGATTAACCCCGTGCTCTACGTGGAGTACGAGGATATAAGCGACGCCGACAAGAGCTTTCTTGAGGTGGTGGGCCACGACACCATTACGACGGCCCAGGTTCCAAACGCCACTTTGCGCGCTGAGCGGGAGCGATCGATTGAGACCAGGCTGATTCTCTCCGGAAATGGGCATGGCTTTAACTTTGCCGGCAACCTGATCAGCGAAAAGGCCGTGAACGAGCCTGAGCCCTGGGAGTTTGGCTATGCGCTGGGTGTTTCGCGGCCACTGGGTTTGAAGGCGGTAAACCGGCCATGCACCTTTTGCCGGCAGAATTTTGCCGCCGGGGCCGAGTTATACGGCGGACTGGGCGAGCGGTACTCCTTCGGCCTGAAGCAGACCGCTCATTATGCCGGTCCGGTTGTGGCACTGAATGCACCGAACGGCTTCAACTACAGATTCTCACCGCAGTTTGGACTGAATGACAACGTCGCCGGTGTGCTGTGGCGGTTCGGTGTGTCTTATGAGATTCCGCAGCTCCGCGACTGGTTCCGGAGGGCGAAATGAGGTTTTGCGTCGCAGTTTTGCTTGCCCTCTCACTCTTGTCGGCCGCCGGTTTTGCCAAGGCTAAAGGTTCGTGGCTTGAGAAGGTTCCGGCTGTGGACAGGCAGCGTACCAATCCATATGCCGGAGACCCGGATGCGGTGGCCGCGGGCAGAAATCTGTTCGTGGCTAATTGCTCGCACTGCCACGGAGCTAATGCCGAGGGCAAAGGCTCAAGGCCGAGCCTGCACAGCGAACGCATCAGGCAGGCCACAGATGGCGATCTTGCCTGGCTGCTGAAGAACGGCGCGCTCTTCAAGGGCATGCCGAGTTGGGCGAGCTTACCTGAGCAGCAGCGCTGGCAGGTCATCGCTTACATCCGCAGTTTGAACACACCTGCTTTGGAGGGTCGGGAATGAGTTTCAATCGGAGGTTTGTTGGTGGCTCCAGCTTGCTGGCCGCACTGTTGATTATCTTTGGGGGCTTTATTGAAGGCTGCGGAGCAAGCCAGTCTCCGGAGGCGCTTACTGAGTCAGAGTCCATTCCCGCGGCTGACTCGATTGGCGAGGCACTGTTTCTCGACACGCGCTTCTCAGAGCTTTTTGCCGCGCACATGACTGGCGTAAACGCGCCGCTGGCGTCGGGCGATCCGGTGGTTGCGTCAGTTGAGACGACGAGCGGATCGTTGCCGGGACCGTTTGCCAACCAGTCAATCAATTGCCGCTCATGCCATTTTGTTACCGAGTTTCAGGATGTAAGCGGCGCGGGCAATCGCACGTACGCGGACTTTACTGCGCGCAGTCCGATTCCCACGGAGCAGGCCCAGCCCGGCGGGTTTGACCACACGCCGCGCAATGCGATGCAGATGGTGGGCTCATTTACTCCGCGCTCGGGGCCGCTGTTTCTGCATTTCGACGGCGAGTTTGCCAGCGGTGACGACCTGGTGGTGGGCACGCTCACTGGCCGTAATTTTGGATGGCTGCCGACGCAGTACAGCCAGGCGATTGCGCACATTGCACGCGTGATCCGCGAAGACAACGGTAGCGGAGCGCTGGCCGCCGAGCGGCTGAACGGGCTTAGCTATGCGGTGCTGTTTAAAGGAACCGATGCGCGGATCACCGCAGACCTACGGCTTGATGAAGACGAGCGGCTGGACGTTGCGACCGCGAGCGATGCGCAGATTGTGGCTGAGGTAGCGCACTGCATTACGACCTACATGCAGGATCTGCTGTTCCAGCGCGACAAGTTCGGACGCTACATCGGTTCGCCGTACGACAACTTTTTGCGCGTGAATCATCTTCCGCAGGCACCGCTTTCAGGCGAAACCACGCAAGCCTACAACCAGCGACTGCTGCAGCAGGTGGAGGCGCTTAACAATCCCATCTACATTACCCCGGGCGATGGCAGCTTTCTGTATCACAAGCAGGACTACAAGTTCGGTCCGCTTGAGTTGCAGGGGTTGAAGATTTTTCTTTCCTCTGCCGCAGCGGGGACAACGAATGCGCATGCAGGTAACTGTGCGGCGTGCCACAGAGCGCCGGACTTCTCAGACTTTGCGTTTCACAACAGCGGCGTTACTCAGGCAGAGTACGACGCGGCGAATGGAACCGGTGCGTTCATGAACCTGCATATCCCCACAAATGCGGAGCGGATGGCCAACTTTGACGCGTACATGCCGGTGTCTTCGCAGCATCCCAACGCTTCGGAAGTCTTTCGGCATCAAGCTGTCGCGGGGCATACGGAGTATGCCGATCTTGGGTTGTGGAATATCTACCTGAATCCCGATGCGCCGAATCCGCAGGCCAACCTGAAGAGCTTTGTCTGCGCCGCCGGAAAGGATTGCTCGGTGGATCAGGGGCTGGCTTCGACGATTGCACAGTTCAAAACTCCGATGCTGCGCGATCTGGAAGACTCCGCGCCCTACTTCCATAATGGAAGTGCGTTGAAGCTCAATGACGTGGTGAATCACTACATTGCCGTGTCGTTGCTGGCGCGGCAGGGATTGCTGCGCGACGCTCCGGCGGAGTTTGCGAATATGTCGATTTCGCAGAACGATGTTTCGGCGCTGGTGGCGTTTCTTCAGTCGCTCACCGAGGACTACGACGACTCTTGATCGCGGTATAGGTCACAAACGCTACGCCGGAATCTGCTTTTCGGCGTAGCTTCCACATGCGGCGTTGCGTGAAGCTTTAGGAACGGTCGTCACAATTGGCCTGGCGCCTAATCATTTACCCTTGATTGTTGCGCTTGTGATGACCACTGCTGAAGCTCAAGCTCGATATCCACTTACACAGGGTGTTAATCCCTGGCTGGTTACGTTATCCGTAATGTTGCCGACTTTTATGGAGGTGCTGGACACCGCCATAGCCTCGGTGGCGCTGCCGTACATTGCCGGCTCGCTGTCAGCTTCAAACTCAGAGGCGACGTGGGTTCTTACCAGCTACCTGGTAGCGAATGCGGTCATCCTGCCGGCATCAAACTGGTTTGCGCGCCGCTTTGGCCGCAAGCGATTTCTCCTCACTTGCGTCGTCATTTTTACCGTGGCATCGTTCTTCTGCGGGGCGGCGCCATCGCTTGCCGTCATCCTGCTGGCGCGCGTGATGCAGGGTGCGGGCGGCGGCGCTCTGCAGCCGCTCTCGCAGTCGATCCTGCTGGAAAGTTTTCCGGTGCAAAAGCGCTCTATGGCGATGGCGGCATACGGCCTGGGTATCGTGGTTGCGCCGGTTCTGGGACCAACACTGGGCGGATGGCTCACCGACACATTCAGTTGGCGCTACGCCTTCTACATCAATATTCCGGTGGGTATTCTGGCGGTTATGATGATCAGCCGATTTATCCACGATCCGCCCTACATCAAGAACGCTAAGGTAGGCGCGTTCGACAACATCGGCTTTGGCCTGCTGTGCGTATGGACCGGCTGCCTGCAGATCGTGCTGGACAAGGGACAGGAAGACGACTGGTTCGGCGCCATGTGGGTGCGCATTGCAGTGATTGCACTGGTGCTGGCGCTGGTTGGCTGGATCTATCGCTCGTGGACTAATCCGAAGGGCCTAGTCGATCTACATATTCTGAAGGACCGCAACTTCCGCACCGGCTGCTTTTTGATTGCGCTGCTGGGCATGTGCATCTATATCACCATTGCCATTTTGCCGCTGTACTACCAGGAGGTGCTGGGGTACACGGCCTTTGCTGCGGGGCTGGTGGTGGGTCCACGCGGAATCGGGTCCTTTGTAGGATCGCCCATTATCGGTGTCCTTGGTTCTCGCATGGATCCGCGCAAACTTCTGTCAGCGGGATTCATTGGTTTCGGCATCTGCTCCTACATCTTCGGCACGGTGAACCTGGGCATTGGGCCGTACACGCTGCTGATCCCGATTACGCTGACCGGATTTGCGCTTAGCTTTGTGTTTGTGCCGCTGGCCACGATGACTACGTCTACGATTTCGCGCGACGAGATGGGCAACGCCACAGGACTGTTTAACATGCTGCGCAATATCGGCGGATCGATCGGCATTGCGATGGCCACCACAGCGCTGGTCCGCCGCGCCGACCTGCACCAGACCAACCTGGCCGCGAACCTGCCGGCCTCCAGCGCTGAACTGCAGCAGCACGCTGCCGCCATGGCGCATTATCTGGGCCGCCAACTTGGCCCTGCCGAGGCACATTCCGGCCCCTATGGTCTTATCTATGGCGAGATGCTGCGGCAGTCCGCGATGCTTGCTTATATCGATGTCTTCCGCTGGACTGCGCTGCTGGCGTTCTTTTGCGCAGGTGCGGTGTGGCTCTTTAAGAAGCCGGAAAAGCATCTTGAGGCGCCGACGGGGGCGCATTGATGAGTAGTGGCCGAAACACTCTCCTTGATTTTTGAGAATGCGAGAAGTGCGCGACTGCCCGAATGCATTCAGACGGCAATCTTGTTCTCTATACGCGATCGCCGAAGACGCGGACGCCTGCCGAGCGGGCTGCTTCGGCGAGCGTGCGGTCGAATGTGGCCAGAACCGCTGCGCGCCTCATGGCGAGTTCGAGGTACGTAGCCTGATAAACGCTTAGGCGGTGCACGCGCGCCAGATCGAGGACGCGCACCTGCCGATCGCCGCACGCCTCTTCATCCTGGTTGATGGCCAGCAGCGCAATGTCGGCGAGGTAACTGGAGGCTTCCTGCTGCGTAACCCGCCTGGCACGCTCAAGGGCGAGCAGCGTGTTGGTCAGTTCGGCAAACCACAGGGCAGGCACTTCTGCTCCGTAAGCTGCAACCTTGCCGAATAGCTGGTCGGCTGTGGAGGCTTCGTCGCGGTCAGGCCGCGCGATGAGCCAGGCAAGCGCCATCGAGCTGTCGATGATCGTTTTCATGGGATGGTCTTCATGGCCGGCCCTTTTCAAGGGCGGCGCGAATCTCCTCGTGGGAGATGTTCTTGATGCGCGGATTCCGGAGGCGGCGGTGCGCTTCCTGGATTTCCACAGCCGAGGGCCCGAGTTGCGGCTGCTGGATGGGCACGATCTCCGCCTTTGCTTCGCCGCGCACAGTGATGGTGTACCGGTCTCCACGCTCAACTTTGCGAAGAATCTCGGAGAGTTTGGTTTTTGCCTCAAAGATGCCGATTTTTGGCATTTATGGCCCTCCTGAATTAAACTAGCTTATCAACTAGTTTGTTCTATTCGCCACCTGTTCTTGTGCCGATGTACCAAATCGGACTCAGATTATCTACTCTGCCCAGGGAACGAAGAGCTTTCCCTGCTCGTTGTATTCCTCAATGCGACCGGTAAGAATGTCGTAATACCAGCCGTGGACGCGCAGGCGGCCCTCTTTTAAGGCCCGGGTGACCGAAGGCTGAGCGCGCAGGTTATGGAGTTGGGCCACGACATTGCCACGAATGAGCGAGGCCAGCTCGGCGCTGTCGCCGTCGGCAGGGTTCAGGGGTTGCTTGTGATCAAAGGCCTCTTCGACATGGTGAAGCCAGCGCTCGGCCATGGGTAGGCCATCGAGGGCTGTACGCCCGAGGGCTGCTTTCATGGCTCCGCAGTCGGAGTGCCCGCAGATGATGACGTCACGCACCCGCAGCACGTCGACCGCATATTCGATGGTGGCTCCAACGCCATCCACATCCTTGCTGGACACCGGAACCACATTGCCCACGATGCGCGAGATGAACAGGTCGCCGGGGCCGGTTCCGAGAATGAGGTCGGGGAGCACGCGCGAGTCGGCGCAGGTAATGAACAGCCACTCCGGCGCCTGCCGGTCGGCGAGCAGGCGGAACTGGCTCTTCCGCTCGGGAAAAACGTCGCTCAAAAAGCGTTTGTGTCCATCGATCAGTCGTTGCATATCGGCCTCCCGCGGGTTGGGACCGTTGGCCCAAGTGCTTTCTGCCCGCCTTTGACAGCCTAACCCAGCGCACAAACAAACTCTTCACGTTCTGATACCTTGTGTTTGTCACATACACATACCCTGTTGAGAGGGTTCAGAGCCTTTATGAATCGCATTAAAACGGTATTTTCATTGTTCTTTCTTTGCGGCTTGATCTTCGCTTCAGCGCTGACAGCACAGACGGTGAATAGCATTGATCCTGCGTTGCGTGAACGCATTGACCGCATCGCCGCGCAAGTGCTGGAGCAGACCGGCGTGCCTTCAGCCTCCGTGGCAGTGGTGCAGCACGGCAAGATTGTGTACACGCATGCATACGGCAAGGCACGACTGCAGCCGCCAACGCCGGCCACGCCGTCGATGCGCTACTCCATCGGCTCCATCTCAAAGCAATTTACGGCAGCGGCGATTCTGTTGTTACAGCAGGAAGGCAAGCTCTCGCTCGACGATCCGGTTGGCAAGTACATACAGGGGCTTACGAGAGGTGATGACATCACGATTCGCGAGATTCTTTCACATACTTCTGGATACCAGGACTACTGGCCTGAAGACTATTTGATGACGCCGATGATGCAGCCAGTGACCGCACAGCAGATTATGGACAAGTGGGGAAAGAAGGCGCTGGACTTTGAACCAGGCACGCAGTGGCAATACTCGAATACAAATTTCGTGATTGCAGGCGCGATTGTTGAGAAGGTTAGCGGCGGACCTTATTTCAAATTTCTTACCGAGCACATCTTTGGACCGCTTGGCATGACCAGCGTGTGGAACTCTGACCAGACCAAGCTCACGGAGGCCGACGCCACACCTTACTACCGCCATGCGCTTGGCCCGCTGCGCGTTGCACCTAAGGAAGGCTTTGGATGGATGTATGCCGCAGGCGAGCTGGCCATGACTGCGCACGATCTGGCGCTATGGGATGAGAGCATGATTGCGCAGACCGTGCTGAAGCCGGAAAGCTATCAGGAGATGTTCACCGAAGTAAAGCTCAAAGACGGCAAGGGGACGCACTATGGACTGGGCGTAGACGTTCGCGATCTCGCCGGGCACCGGGAGATTGAGCACAGCGGAGAAGTCTCCGGCTTCGTCTCAGACAATGCGGTTCTCATCGACGATGGAGCGGCAGTTGTTGTGCTCACCAATCAGGACGCGGTGAATGCGGCAGTGACCATCGCACGCCTTGCGGCGCCTGTTGTTGCCGAAATTCCGCCAAGTCCCGAGGAGAAGGTGGTGCTCGACATCTATCACCAGTTGCAGCAGGGTCACATTGACCATTCGCTGCTGGCGCCGAACCTGAGCGACTACTTTACACCGGAGGCGATTACCGACTTTCAAAAGAGTCTTGCTCCGCTGGGCGAACCGCTCACTATTCGGCAGACATCGACATCTTTGCGCGGCGGCATGACGATGCGCTCGTTTGAGATTGTGTATCCCAACAAGCGGCTTCGACTATCCACGTACACATATCCCGACGGAAAGCTGGAGCAGTACCTCATCAGCCCAGGCAGCTAATCAATATCGGGCAAAAGTAAAAGCGCCGCGGAGATGGTCTCCGCGGCGCTTTTGTTTTACACGACCATTATTGTCTTGGATCCACGTTGCGCGGTCCCGTTTGCGTGAGCATGTCTGCGAACGGTCCGGCGACACGATTGCCCTTTACCGTGTGGCCAAAGAAATCGGTATCGATATTTTTGTAGGTCGGCCCCGGCTTGATGTCGCCCTCTTTAATTGACAAGGTGAGTTGCAGCGTGTCGGGATCGAGCGTTCCATCAATGGCTGCCATTACGCCGTTCTTATCCCAGCCGTATTCTTCGCGCATCGATTCCAGGTTGTGCCACTCCTGCGGCTCAGGAAATTTGACGCGAAGGAAAGGACCACCGCTGCCGCGACGTCCAAAGGGCGACTGCGCGAGCGCGTAGACATTCCAATCGGTATCGTTGCGTGAGTTGGTAAATTCAATGGCCGAACGCCCGGGCCTCAGGAACACATTGTCGTGCACGGTGAGGTTGTGCACGTCGTTGGTGTGTCCGCCAATGGGGCGCGGTGCGCCAAGACCCGACCGCGTATCCACGCACACCTCTTTGCAATCCATAAACAGGTTGTAGGCGACGATCACATTATTGGTGTCGCGGATGAGAATACCGCCGGTGAGGTTAGAGAAGATATTGTTGTCGATCTCGTTCAGCTCATTGCTGCCTTCGATGTGCACCGCATGCGGGTTCACGTCGCCGGGAATATCGGCGAACACGTTGCCTGTGATGCGATCGTTGGCGTTGCCGATGTCGAGCCAGATACCGTTGGCGTGGCGGATGTGGCGGACGACGTTGTTACGGAACAGGAGATTGTGAGCGGTATGCATCTTGGTGCCGCCGGACTCAGACATCATGGCTGCGTCCTGCCATCCATCCCACTCAAATAGATTTTTCTCAACCAGCATTCCCTGCGGACCGCCGGTTCCGCCGAGGCCCTCGATGCCGCAATAGCGGAAGATGTTGTGGCGAACCACGTCGAAGCCAACCGGTGACGGAGGCCGCGAAGCCGCCCAGTCTTCGTTGCCTACGTCGAGCCCCACGCTGTTGGCCCACTCGAATGTGTCGTCTTCAAAGATGAAGTGGTTGCCGCGATTAGTGGAGACCATGCCGCGCTGCGGAACCGGGAATCCGTTGCCCGCGTGCTCGAACGTGATGCCCTTGACGCGAATGTAGGACTGGTAGCGCTTGGCGGGAGTAAACAACTGTTCCTGCGTTGTGATCTCGATGGTGTGATTTGCCGGGTTCTCGTCGTTAGCAAGGCGAATGTGGAGCGTCATGCCGTTCTGTTCCACCCACACCTTGCCCGCATAGGGTTGAAATTCCTTGAAGAGCGGAGTCCAGTGAATGTCGCTGTTGAAGAAGTTCAACGGGCGCTCCGACGTTCCGGCAAGTTCTCCGGGGCCTTCGACCGGCTCAAGCGGCTTGCCATCGACGAATACCATGCCGCGCCGGCGGAAGTAGTTCCACATGTTGTCTTTGGCATAGTTAATCCAGTAGCGCGTGTCAATCACGTTGTCCACTTCAAACGGGTTGTAGCCAGTGGGCTCAAACATGGACGGCACGAGCTTCAGTTCCCACGCCTTGACCGGCTGGTGAGTCTCTGAATCGAAGCCATAGTTGAACCCCTCACCCGGCTTCCAATCGGTGACCACGCGCGATCCCTTGACCACCACCTTGGCTCCTGGCGCAGCTTCGTAGCTGATCATGGCGTCGGGGCCGGTGCCACCGCGCTCAGGGCGAATCAGCTCGCGATAGACACCTTCCGCAATAACGACGCGTTCGCCCGGTTGAAGGATCTGCGCTGCGTGATTGATGGTTTTGAAGGGATGATCCTTGGTGCCGGGCCCGTTGTCATCGGCATTCTTTGCCTGGATGTCAACGTAGTAGGTCTTGGTAAAGTGCAGCGGCTTCTCCCACATGGGGAACTCGGTGCCATCTGGCATTGTTGAGCTGGAAGCAAATGCTGCGGCAGCAGCACAAATGATTGCAAGGGCACAGCATAATTTGCGCGTCATTGGGACACCTCTGGTCAGCTTCGATCCACAAACAACTGGCGAATCGGAGTTTTGTGGGACGCACCATCCTAAATCGGTTTTCTGAGCGCTGTCGAGCGCAGTGGTCTGATAATCCGCGACAGGCGCAAAGATGTGCCCGCCGAGATGAGAGGCAAAGGCCGTATGAGCCTTATCTGCAGACACATCGGCCTTCACGATACACTTGAAGCTGACCTATGTTTGAGAACTTAACTGACAAATTACAGCGTGCATTCAAGAATCTGCGCGGCCAGGGCACTCTTACTGAAGAGAACATTGCCGAGGCTCTGCGCGAAATCCGTGTGGCTCTGCTTGAGGCCGACGTTAACCTGAACGTGGTTCGCGATCTGATTGAGCATATTCGCGAAAAGGCAGTCGGCACCGAAGTGCTGACGGCGCTCTCGCCCTCGGAGCAGGTAATAAAGATTGTCCGCGACGAGTTGATCACGATCCTCGGCAAGGACACGGCGCGCTTCAAGTTCGCCTCGCAGCCGCCAACGGTGATTCTGATGGCGGGCCTGCAGGGTTCCGGCAAAACAACCACCAGCGGCAAGCTCGCCGCGTGGCTCAAGAAGGGCGGACATCGCCCCATGCTGGTCTCGGTTGACGTGTACCGTCCTGCTGCCCGCGAACAGCTCAAGGTGGTTGCCAAGCAGGTTGAAGTTCGGCTTTACGAGGGCAAGATCAACGACGAGGCCGCCGGCACCGCACTGGTTGAACGGCTGGCAAAAGAGGCGCGCCGCGAAGCCGTCATCATGGGTTGCGACACGCTCATTGTCGACACCGCAGGCCGACTGCATGTGGACGAAGATCTGATGACGGAGATGGAGAAGCTGAAGAAGCTGCTCAACCCAGCTGAGATTCTGTTCATTGCCGATTCCATGACCGGCCAGGACGCCGTGAACTCTGCGCAGGACTTTCACAAGCGGCTCGGACTTACCGGCGTGGTACTGACCAAGATGGACGGCGACGCGCGCGGCGGTGCTGCGCTGTCGATTCGCCATGTTACGGGCCAGCCCATCAAGTTCATTGGCGTGGGCGAGAAGCCGGACGCGTTCGAGCCGTTCCATCCCGACCGCATTGTGGGGCGCATCCTGGGCATGGGCGACATGATGTCGCTAATTGAAAAGGCGGAGTCGACGCTCGACCGCAAGAAGTCAGAAGATCTGGCAAAGAAGGCGTTGCTCGGCGATGGATTCTCGCTCGACGATTTCCGCGAGCAGTTGCGGCAGATCAAGAAGATGGGATCGATGGAGTCGATCCTGAAGATGCTGCCTTCGGTGGGTCCGTTTGCCGGCTTGCAGCAAGCTTCGCAGAACGTGGACGAAAAACAGTTCGTCCGGCTTGAGGCCATCATTAATTCCATGACGCCCAAAGAGCGGCTGAATCACGAGATCATCTCCGGCTCGCGGCGCAAACGCATTGCGGCCGGCAGCGGGACAACAGTGCAGGATGTGAATCAGTTGCTGCGCCAGTACGCGCAGATGGCAAAGATGTTCAAGCAGATGGGCCGCGGCGGCGTAGCCCGCCAGATGATGCGTGGCGGTCTGGGTGGCCTTGGCATGGGTGCCAAGCAGCGGTTTGGGCGGTAGAACACGGTTGATTGCACGGGAATCAACATGATTCAGCACTACGATTCGATGAGCGCACTTCAAGACCAACTCGATGAGATTACGGCGAACACGCGGCACCTTGTGCAGCAGGAGCGGCTGGCCGTGGGTGAGCGCGCCGTGGCCGAGTTGTTCGAGACCGGCATTGAGGATGGGATTCTGCCTTTCGGCGCTATCGCTCCCGATTTCGAGTTGAACGATGCGACCGGAAGGCTGGTTCGCAGCGAAGACCTGCTGGCGCTGGGGCCGCTGGTAGTGAAGTTTTTCCGCGGCCGCTGGTGCCCGTACTGCACTACCGAGCTTGAGGCGTGGCGCGATCTGTACGGAAAGCTGCGCGAGCACGATGCGCTGATGGTTGCCGTGACTCCGCAGACCGAGCGCCAGAGCGACTTCATGTGCGGCCAGCATGGGCTGCCGTTTCCCGTGCTCTCCGATCCGGGCAACGCTATCGCGAAGAAGTTCGGACTGGTGTACACCGTCCCCGAATATCACCGCGCTTACTACCGCTCGATTCTGGTGAACATTCCGTTTGTGAACGGCGACGAGAGCTGGCAGCTTCCGATTCCGGCGACTTATGTGATTGCGAAAGACCGTAAGGTCCTGTTCGCCGAGGCGCACGCCGATTATCGTGTCCGCCCTGAACCCGACGATGCCCTGCATGTGGCGATTACGCCGCATGTTCGGTGAACCTAGTCGATTGCTGCCTGCAAAACTTCTCGTGCCTCCTGCTCTGTCACGCCGCGCAATAGAAACACCTTACTGCGCGAAAGCTCGCCACCGATCAGCTCAATTGAACTTTTGGGAATGTCGAAGAGGTCAGCGAGAAACGCGACCAGCGCAGTGTTGGCGCGGCCTTCAATCGGCGGAGCTTGCACGGCAATCTTGAGTTGTGCCGATGCGCCTGCGCCGTAGATGCCGGCGATTGCGGTCTTCTTTGCTCCGGGTTGGGCGCGTACGGCGAGCGTGACGCCGCCCTGCCCGGTGCGCAGCATTACTCTGCACCCGTGTATGGCTTGCGCTTGCCGAACAGCGCCGTGCCGATGCGGATGCGGGTTGCGCCTTCGGCGATGCCCAACGCGAAGTCGCCGCTCATGCCCATTGAAAGCACGTCGAAGACGAGCCTCGGATGCGCTGCGGCCCAGCGATCACGATACTCGCGCAGGCTACGGAAACACACGCGCGCTACGTCTGGCGCAACGCCCCAGGGCGCGATGGTCATCAGGCCGCGCATTTCAAGATGTGCGAGATCGGGAAGGCGCTCGAGCAAACGCGCGACCTCATCCGACTCAGGCTCAATGCCGGACTTGGTTTCTTCGCTTGAAAGTTTTACTTCGACCAGGATGGGAAGACACTTGCCGAGTTTACCTGCGGCATCGTCGAGGCGTTCGGCCAGGCGCTGCGAGTCGACAGAATCAACTGCGTCAAAAAGTTCGGCGGCCTTTGCGGACTTGTTGGATTGCAGATGCCCGATGAGATGCATGCGCAGATCTTCAGCATTGCACCGGCTCCGAAGCGCCGCTGCGCTCGTTGCCTTGTTGGCAAACTCCTGCACGCGGTTCTCGCCGAATAGACGAAGGCCCAGCGCGGCAGCTTCGGCGATGGTTTCGGCGGGATAGGTTTTCGACACCGCCACCATCTCGACGCTGGCGCGGTCGCGGCCGGCATCTTTGCAGGCCGCGCGGATCGCATCCTCGAGCCGGTCGAGACTGTCTTTGAGCGCCATCATCGAGCCTGCCTGTTTCTGAGTCGCGGCGATCTCAGTGGCCGTGCTCTTCAAGAAACTTTTCTGCTTCGAGCGCTGCCATGCAGCCTGACCCCGCCGCGGTGATGGCCTGCCGGTAGCGGCGGTCCTGCACATCGCCGCAGGCAAAGACGCCGGGAATCGGCTTGCCGTTGTACGTGGTGAGAACGTTGCCGGTGGTTTTGATGTAGCCGTCTTCATCCAAGTCCATCTGGCCGGTGAACATCTTTGCATTCGGCTCATGGCCGATGCCGAGGAACAGCCCTTTGATAGGCAGTTCGCTGACGGCTCCGGTTTTCACGTCCTTGATGCGGACGCCGCGTACATCCTTCTCCTCAACGCCGAGCACTTCTTCTACGACGGTGTTAGTGCGCAACTCGATGTTGGGATGCGCAATGGCGCGGTCGAGCATGATCTTGGATGCGCGGAAACCATCGCGCCGGTGCAGGATCGTGACCTTGCTGGCAAAGCGTGTGAGGAACAGCGCCTCTTCCATGGCCGAATCTCCGCCGCCGACGACGGCAATCTCCTGATCGCGGAAGAAGCAGCCATCGCAGGTGGCGCAACTGGAAACGCCGTGTCCGATCAACGCCTGCTCGCTCGGCAGTCCGAGCCAACGCGCACTTGCGCCCGAAGCGATAATGAGCGTGCGGGTGGAGATTTCGCCGAGGGACGTGTGCAGCTTGATGGGGTGCTTCCCCAGTTCGACACGGCCTAGATGCCCAAGCTCAAACTCTGCGCCGAATCGCCCGGCCTGCTTCTTCATATTGTCGATGAGGTCGGGGCCCTGGATGCCTTCCGGCCATCCTGGAAAGTTTTCGACAAGTGTGGTGATGGAGAGCTGCCCGCCCGGCTCGTGGCCTTCAAGCACGAGCGGCTTAAAGCCAGCGCGTGCGGTGTAGATGGCAGCCGTAAGCCCGGCGCAGCCGGAGCCCAGAATCACAGTATTGCGTATATCACTCATATGGTTTCCCGTCTCATTTTAGATGCTGAAAGCCGTGCCCGGACTCAAACGCGGCCCAGAGACGAGGCGAAGTACGTGCGAATGGCGGGTTTGCATGTGGAAATCGCGGCGGAATGAAAACGGTTTGCGCGCCAACCCAGCCCGTATGTTTAGATTTGGGTAGAGGTGAGGCACATGGCGAACCTGACGCTCGTGTATGGAATGCGGCTGCTGCCCGAGGGCGAAGTAACCGAAATTGGGGATGCAACGCTCAAGCTGGCCAACGGGAACGAAGCGCACGTCACCATGCACGTGCTGGAAGGCTCGCGTGTGCAGATTGAAAAGCAGTTGAAGCAAAGCCTGGATGCCTTCTTCGATTTTTATCCTGAGATTTGAACTCGGTGGATGCCGGGGCGCTTCCCTTAGAATGAGCCCTTCCTAATCTTCTCTCGATTCCTTAGGACATTCCCATGCATGCTTCAGACCGTGGAGAGATCCCGTCCTGGTTGTGTGCGATCGCGTTGTTTGCGACGCGTCGCGATCTGTAGTGCGGCTGCTTTTGCGTACTTTCCGCAATTGGCATTTGCCGGCGGACCTAAATTCGTTGCCGGCACCAGCTACTTTGATCCCGGCGTGGTGGGCCAGCCTGTGCACTGGGCGGGCAAGTAAATTACTACGTCGACCGGGGGCCACTGAATGCTATGGTCTCGCACGAGCAGGCCACGGCAATGGTGGATGCGGCAGCGGCGCTGTGGAGCGCGGTTTCCACGGCAGGCGTGACGCTGACAAATAAGCGCACGCTGAATAAAGACGTGAGCGGAGCTAATACCGTTGCGGCGGCGACGGGCAGGTTTGCGCAGCCTACGGATGTGGCACCTTCGGCGACCAACTATCCACTTGCGGTGATCTTCGACGCAGACGGCGCGGTCATCGACGCACTGTACGGCAGCTGAGCCAGCGAGCCTACAAGCTGCCAGAACAACGGCGTGCTGGTTGAATTCGACTACCTCAATACCGACGCTACGATTGCCCACGCACTAATCCTGACGAACGGCCGCTGCGCTACCAGCGCGGGACTGTTGCAGATGATGAGCTTCCAACTGGAGCGGGCATTCGGCCGCGTGCTCGGGCTGGACTACTCCCAGGTGAACCACTCGTCCGCGCAGGCCCAGGCGACCGGCGGCATGGACGGATGGCCGGTGATGCAGCCGCTGAGCGGGCTGTGCGGGCCGACCGGTGGCGCGTGCGTTCCGAACCCCGCAGTGCTTCGCTACGACGATATCGCGGCGTTCAACCGCATGTATCCGATTACGGCGCAGAATCTGGCGAGCTTTCCCGGCAAGATGCTTACGGTGCCCAACACGGTCTCGATAAGCGGCACCATTTCGTTTCGCACCGGCGGCGGCATGCAGGGCGTGAATGTTGTCGCGCGGCCTTTGGATGCAAATGGAAATCCGCTGCACCAGTACACGGTGACGGCGGTATCGGGCGTGCGCTTTGCGGGCAAGCGCGGCAACCCTGCAACCGGCTTCGCCGATGCCGTTGGCGTGCCTTACGCGCGCTGGGGATCGGACGATGCGGCTTTGCAGGGCTACTTCGATTTGAGCGGCATTCCGCTGAAGCCGCAGGCAACGAGCGCCTGCTACCAGATCACATTCGAGTCGATCGATCCGCTCTTCATCATGGGCAATTCCGTGGGCCCTTACATCGATGGGCAGGTTCAGCCTTCAGAAACGCTCGAGCCCGTCACAGTTCCGAACCTGTCTGCGGACAGCTCGAAAACGGTGAATGTCACGGTTGCGGACTCGGCCCTGGGCGGCCATCAGGATGCTATCGGAACCGAGACTGTGACACGGCCTATGCCTGCAAGCGGCATGTGGGATGGACGCCTGAGCAAGATCGCTCAGACAAACTGGTTCGCCGTGCCGGTTCGCGGCAACCGCACGTTTACCATCGTGACCCAGGCATTGGACGAGAGCGGCGCGCCCACCGGCATGAAGGCTCTGCCTTCCATCGGAGTGTGGGATGGGAACAGCCCTGTTGGCTCGGCTCTGGTTGCCGGTGCGCCGGGACTGAATGGATTGGCCGTGGGAGAGACGTGGCTGCGTGTCGCGGCGACTGACAATGACATTGTGCGTATCGGTGTTGCCGATCTGCGCGGCGATGGACGCCCCGACTATGCCTATAACGGATGGCTGCTTTATGCGGACAGCGTGCAACCGGCACGGCTGCCGCTATCGGGCGGGCCGATTGTGATCCATGGAATGGGTTTTCGCGCTTCCGATACGGTTCTGGTCGGGGGACAACCCGCAACCGTCACCAGCATCCCGCCCAACGAGATTACAGCCATTGCGCCGGCGGCAGCTTCAGGCGTTACCGGGGCTGTCGACGTCGAGGTCGATGACTTGACTGTTTTTTATGCAGCGGCGATCATTACCGGCGGCGAGAGCTACGACGCGGGTTCGGGCGATGCACTTACCCTGGTGACCGCGCCAGCGAACACTGTTCCCATCAATACTCCGTTGCCGTTTACCGTTACCGCGCTTGACGCCGATCTTGCTCCGGCGAGCGGTGTGGTCGTTACTTACTCGATTGCAAGCGGCAATACCACGCTGGGTTGCGGCGTGAAAACCTGCAAGGTGACTGCTACGGGCGATGGGCGGGCCACTATGAACGTTGGCGCAACCGATTCCGCGCCTTCTGTGGTGATTGCATCACTCTCGAGCGGCTCGTGCGTGGGGGCGCACTTCGCGGGTGGCACGCCGCCCACGCTGCGTTCGCTCACGCCGCAACTCTCGCTCGCAGCCGGAGCAACTTTCACGTGGACCGTGCAGGCACTGGCGCTTTCGGGTGGAGTGCCGACCGTGGGACAGACGGTGATCTGGCAATCTCCGAGTGCGGGAATTGTCATCACCGGCTCTGCATCCTCACAGACCAACACGAATGGCGTTGCAACCAAGACGCTAACAGTTGACCCATTCGCCGAGGGCCAGACCGCCACCGTCAAGGCTTGCGTAAATGGAACAGGCTCGTGCGTTGTTTACACAGCGTTCGGCGCACGGCCACAGTATGCAATGCTTCAAGCCGTCTCGGGCACGGCACAGAGCATAGCTTCCAACACGGTACCCGCACCCATCACATTGCGGCTACTCGACATGAATGGTGATGTCATGGCCGGCGGCTCGGTTGCGCTTTCTCAGGCGCTTTATGCGTGGACGCCGCCGTGCAGCACTCATGTGGTTTGCACGCCGGGAACGCTGCTGAGCGCGCAATCGGCAATCGCAACATCGGATATAAATGGCTTGTTACGTTCTTCCCTGCAACATTGCCGGGAGTAGCAACCAGCCTGCAGGCAATTGCTGCTACGGGCAGCACCGCTACGGTGCCGATCGTGATCGAGCAGCATCCGTGATCAGCCAGGTCATGCCCTAATCGAAGATGACGGTCTTGTTGCCGTAACAGAGGATGCGCCGGTCAAGATGCCAGCGGACCGCGCGCGAAAGAACGATGCGCTCCAGATCGCGTCCGCGTGCAACGAGGTCTTCCACCTGATCGCGATGGGAGATGCGCGCCACATCCTGCTCGATGATGGGTCCGTCGTCGAGTACCTCGGTGACGTAGTGACTTGTGGCGCCGATGAGCTTGACGCCTCGCGCGTGCGCCGCATGATAGGGTCGCGCCCCGGTAAACGCCGGAAGGAACGAGTGGTGCACGTTGATGATGGCGGCGGAATACTGCGCAACGAATTCGGGCGAGAGAATCTGCATATAGCGAGCAAGCACGATGAGGTCGATGTCGTGCTTTGCCAGCAGTTCGAGCTGACGCGCTTCGCCCACGCCACGCGTCGCCGCGGTCACCGGAATGTGTTCGAAGGGGATTCCGTAGAACACGGCCAGGCTTTCAACATCGCGATGGTTCGAGACAATGACCGGAATTTCGCAATCGAGCTCACCGGAGTGCCAACGGTAGAGCAGATCGGCCATGCAATGCAGGTACTGCGAGCAAAACAACGCGACGCGCGGACGGCGTGCCGAGGCAGTCAGCGTCCAGTTCATGCCGAGTTCGGCTGCCAGGGGCGCAAAGTCGGCCTTGAATGCGTCGAGATCGAAACGTCCCGCGGGTGCGTCGCCATTGCCACCGGGCTGGTCGAGGCTCCACTCCACGCGCATAAAGAAGAGTCCGAGCCCATGGTCCTGGTGCTGGTCCGCATGCAGGATGTTTGCGCCGTGCTCGTACAGCATGCCCGCGACGCGCGCCACCAACCCCTTGCGATCGGGGCAGTCGATCAGTAAGACAGCAGAGTCCCTCATTCTGGATAAAGAATACCGTGGTTGGGCAAAAGTGAAATTCTACTTATGGGGGACGTTCTCAATCGCGCACCGGATTTGCGAACAGGAACTTCCACGAGGGATCGAGAAACAACCAGCGCTGATTGCTGAACCAACTGGTGGGCAGTTCGGGGACGTGGAGAAGGGTGTGACCGCCGGTGCACATCATTTCAGTGCCGCTCCAGGCCAGAAATGTTCTGGAGTACTGCCCCACGCGCGCGGGGTGTGCCACCAGTGCAAGACAGACCGGACAACGGCGGCGCTGATCGCTGAGTGCCCACCACATGCCGAACAGGCAACCGAACGTAGAGACCGCAAGCTGCATGTAAAGAGCACGAGTGGTTCCGAGCGCAGTGCATCCGTAGCCAAGGTCGATGGCAGTGAAATATACGGCAGGCAGGAGCAATGCGAACTTCGCCACGAGGAATCCCCACCGGTTTACCTGCTGCCGCCAGGATATTTGGTGGAAACTGACGCTGTACTCCGACAGTGAAACCGAGACGAGAGCAGGAAGCGCGAGCAGGCCAAGCATCAGAGCAAAGAGAAAAATCTTCCAGGGAGCAGGCAAGCCGCCGCCGACGGAGATGCCGAGGAAGTCATCCGGGGAACGGTGGGGAGAGAAGGAAGTGATCCGCACTTGCGCGGTGGTCATTCTTGACTGGCCCAGGGAAGACAGATGCGCCACCACATAGCCGGCCCCATGCGAGGCCGCCTGCGCATCCGAATCGAGCAGCCATGCATCCACCTTGCCGGGCAGGTTCCATGCGCTATCCGGCACCACGCCGACGATGACGGCACGACGAGCGCCCAACTGTACAACACTTCCGGCAATATCAGGGTTTGCGCCGAATTCCCTTCTCCACGCGCTCTCAGATAAAACCATGCTGGGCATGGCTGAACCAGATTGCGCTTCGACAGCCTGGACCGGCATGCCGATGAGCTGGAAGAAATTTGAGCTGGCCTGCGCCACGCCCCAGCCGGCATTGTCCTGCGCGCCGTCACGGTCTGATTGCCAGCTTACGCGCTCGCGGGTAATCCGATAGAACGCGAATTCGTCAAAGAACTCCTGCTTGCGGTTCTTCCACACCCGATACAAGCCTGCATAGATGGTCGACGGCGAGTCTTCGTTGTTTGCGTCCTGAATAAGCACCAAGCCGGATCGCGTAGATACGTGCGCGAGCAGACGCTCCGCACGAACGCCCGGCAACATGCGCGAGAGCGCAAAACTCGCGCACAATAGAACCGCCAGAGTGAGCAGGCACCGCCAGGCGGCTCCGAAATGAACTCTATGCTCGGGAGGCGCGGGCGCTGCGAGCCTGCGAAGACAGAGCGCATCCTGATAGGCGCCAAGGCAGAACTCGGCCAGCTCACGTTCCGCCGCCCAGGAGATTTGGCCGTCACAGGCGTTCTGGTGGCGGGCTTGCCAGAGTTCGGCACGCCACTCGCGCCACCACTCTGCGCGCGCATCGCCGGGGACCAGCAGACATGCTGCGGCGAGCAACCCGAGATCGAGGGCGCAAGCCAGAGGGCTGCCTGCGTCCTTCATACCGATCGCGCCTCATCGGTCGGGATCAGCCGCTCCAGCAGCGGATAGCGCTTCCGCGACGACTCAAGTGTGGCCCGGCCGGCCGCGGTGAGCTTATAGTACTTGCGCGGCGGGCGCTGCTCGGCGTCGGCGATGGACTGCTTCTCCCATTGCGAGCGGATAAGGTCGTCCCGCTCCAGCCGCCGCATGGCGGGATACACGGTGCCGCTGGGCAGACCGGTCATTTCCATGATGCTGAATCCGTAGACGAATCCGGCGTCGAGCGCCTGCAGGATCATGGCCGCGGTGTGCGACAGCTTGGTGTCCGGGTTCTTTCCTGGAGCCATGCGCGCATTTTAACTATGTAGCGATCTACTTGACAATCCTCTATATTGAATGCTACATAGGGTTCAGAGGCAGCTCATGCTCGAACTCCAGAATCTGTACCGGAGCTTCCGTACCATTCCTGCGATCCAGGACATCAGCTTCCGGATGGCCCCGGGTGAGATCGTCGGCTTTCTGGGTCCTAATGGAGCGGGAAAGTCGACGACGGTGAAGATCATTACCGGCATGCTCAGGCCCGATGAAGGCCGCGTTCTCTTTGAAGGAAAGGACGTTCGCCAGGACATTGTCACTTTCCGGTCGCAACTCGGCTATGTACCGGAGGAGGCTCATCTGTACAGCTACCTTTCAGGCCTCGAATACCTCCAGCTCGTGGGCCGGCTGCGAGGAATAGACGAAGGTCTGCTTGAGACCAAGGCCACTCGGCTGCTCAGTCTGCTGAACCTCGAATCGTGGCAATACTCACCCATCTCCACATATTCAAAAGGAATGAGACAGCGCGTGCTGATTGCAGCGGCCCTGCTGCACGATCCCAAGCTGTTGATCTTTGACGAACCGCTCTCCGGCCTGGATGTCGTCTCATCGCGAATGTTCAAAGACCTGCTCGAACTGCTGGCTGACGAAGGAAAGGCCATCCTTTACATCTCGCATGTATTGGAGGTGGTGGAACAGATCTGCCAGCGCGTGATCGTAATCGCGAAGGGCAGGATCCTGGCCGACGCTCCACCGAGTGAACTGACCAAGCTGATGAGCCTGCCAAATCTTGAAAGCGTCTTTGCGCAACTGGTTTCGCAACAGGAGACCAGGTCAGTAGCCCGCGAGATGGTTGAGGTGATGCGGCTGAGCCATGAGTGAGACCTTTCAACGATTGCTGACCATGTCAGATGCCCGTCCGCTCTCCATGAACGAGCAGGCGTCACTCGGCGTGGCAAAGGCTCCTCACCGCAGTCAGTTGTCTCTATTGATCCGTCACTTTCTCGAGCGCTTTTTCAATCATGAAACTGCGTCGAGCGATGGCGACGCAAAGACACGGCTGGTTCAGATTGCGTTTGCCACCGGAGTGCCCGGCCTGATGGTGGCGCTGTATCTTTGGCCGGTGTATCACCCGTTTCGCGGATGGCCTCCGGGGCAACCGTCGAACGGCGGCCCTCCCCCCTTTTGGTTGCAGGTCAACCATCACTTCTTTTTTGTGCTGTATTCATTTGTCGCCATTGGCATCGTGACCGTTTTTGAATGGGATATGTTTTTCCCCGACTTGCTTGATATGTGGGTTCTCAGGAGCCTGCCTATCAGGGAAGGCCGCATCTTTGCGGCGCGGGTGATTGCCATTGCGATTCTTATTTCCGGCTTCCTGCTGGATGCAAACTTCATGGCCATCCTGGTGCTTCCATCTGCGACCGACCCGCCTAACTTTGGCCGTTTTCTTCTTGCCCATACTGTGAGCGTGATGGCCAGTGGATTGTCTGCCGCAGCGCTCGTGCCTGCATTTCAGGGAGTGCTCCTTTCCGTTTTGGGCGAACGGATGTTTCGCAAGGTATCGCTGCTGATGCAGAGCCTGACGATCACTGCTCTGCTCATGCTGCTGTTTCTCTTTCCCGTCTTTTCAGGAGCGGTGCCGGTCCTTGTGAGTTCGAGCAGCCGATACGCGCTGTTTTGTCCGCCATTCTGGTTTCTGGGAATGTACGAATCGCTACTGGCGGGCGATCGCGCACTGCCCGGATTTGTGCAGCTTGCTCACATCGGCATTGCGGCGCTGCTCATTGCCGGAACACTGGCGGTGGCCGCCTATCCTGTGGCGTATGTGCGCCGCGTGCGCCAATTGGTTGAAGGCCCTTCCTCACGCTCAACGCGCGGCTGGACAGGCACGTTGTTCAACCGCATTCTGCATGCATCCGTTGTCCGTCTTCCGCTACGCAGGGCGATCTTTCATTTCATCTCGCAGACGGTGCTTCGCGTCCCGCGCTATCGCGTCTATCTGGTGCTCTACGCGGGTGTGGGTCTCTCCGTCCTTGCGGCGACACTGTTGCGCCTTTCGGTCACCCGCGACGTGGTTCACCTGGCATACTCGGCAGACGGCATTCGTGCATCTCTGGGGATCACCGCATTCTGGACCATCGCCGGTTTCCGCGTGGCATTCATGTCAGCAGGAAACCGCATGGGCAACTGGGTGTTTCGCATCGTGCATGGCCGCCCGCCTCAGTTGGAGTCGGCGGTCGCGCAACTCCGCGCCTCAATGACCTGGGTGCTGCTATGGACCGGTGCATTGAATGTTGGCGTCGGCCTCGCGCTGCGCAGCATTTCTCCACCGGAGATGCTGACGCGGACGGCTACGGTAGTTCACCTTCTGGTTGGAGTTTCGATGTGCGTTCTCTTCACCGATGCGCTCTTTCTAAATGTAACGACCGTTGCTTTTACCGGCGAGCCGGAACGCGACCAGCCTAACCTGGCATTCACCGTGCTCAAATACTTCACCTTTTTTCCGGTGGTTGCTGCCATCCCACTGATTGTGGAACCGTGGATTGCAGCAAAGCCCGCACACATGCTTGCGGCCATTGCGGCAGTGGCCGCGGGACACGTGATTCTGCGCACACGGCATTGCACGTTGGTTAGACAACACTGCAATATGCCGGCTCTTGAAGATGACGAGGAGGATTTCCCAATGAAACTCGGCCTTCGCTATTGAAGCTCATATTTACGAGCGGAACTATCACTGCGGAGAATCAAGATGAACTTCTCAATCAATTGATGCTTCATTCCGAATAGGTATGGCAGGAGAACATCGTGCTCGATCTTCGATGTGTTACAAAGCATTTTTCCGGCATCGCCGCCGTTGACGACGTCAGCTTTTCCGCGCGCCCTGGCGAGGTGACCGGTTACCTGGGACCGAACGGATCAGGCAAATCCACCACGATGAAGATGATCACTGGACTGATCGAAATGACCTTCGGTGAGATACTCTTTGAGGGCACGCCGATCCAGCAGGCCCCGATTGCCTACAGACGGCAGATGGGCTATGTGCCCGAGGAACCTTATCTCTACAACCATCTTTCCGGCCTGGAATACCTGGAAATGGTTTCGCAGCTACGGAATCTGCCCGCACGACTGGCTGTCGAGCGTATCGACGGAATGCTTCGACTCCTCTCGCTCTACGATGACCGGCATGCATCGATTGCCGGCTACTCGAAGGGCATGCGGCAGAAGGTGCTGATCGCCGCTGCTCTCATGCACGACCCGAAGCTGATTCTGCTCGATGAGCCGTTTTCAGGGTTGGATGTTGGCTCGGCGCTGGTGCTGCGAAGCCTGATCCAGGAGTTGGCGCGGCGCGGCAAAGTGGTGCTGTTTAGTTCGCATGAACTCGATACTGTGGAGCGCATCTGCTCGCGCGTAGTCATTCTGCATCACGGCAGGCTCGTCGCCGACGACACCATCGAACATCTCCGCTCGCTGATGGCCTTGCCGACCCTCGAAGGAATCTTCTCTCAGCTCGCGGTCGAACAGGACACCGATTCGATGGCGCGGCAGATTGCGGACCTGATCCATGCTTAAACTCGCCTCGTACCTGCTTTTACAGTTGCCGCTCGAATATCGTGTGCTGTGCCGCCAGTTTGTTCTGCGTGTCGTTGACCTTGAGGCGCTTTCGATCGAGGCCGACATTCCGCAGTTCCTGGGGCAGTTCGCCGGCGTGGCCATCATGCTCAGCATTGTGCACTGCCTCATTGCGTGGGCCTACTTTGGACCCATGACCATGTTGGAGCGGTTTGCCTTTGCATGCCACTTTGAGCAGTACCTGATTGCGACCGCGATGTTGGCGGCGGGCATCTTCGCCGTAATCAGCTGGGACGCCGTGTTTCCCGACCGGCGTGACATTATGGTGCTGTCTCCGCTGCCGATTACGCCGCGCACCATCCTCTTTGCCAAGCTGGGCGCGTCGGGCGGAATTCTGGGACTGGCAGTCCTGTCGCTCAATGGCCTTTCAGGAATTGTTTGGCCCTTTGCGCTGGGTATTCCGGGCGGCTTGATCAATGGGTTCCTGAGGACCTGCGGTGCGTGGTGGTTCACCATCATCGCCTCGAGCCTTTTTGTCTATTCGTCAACGCTGACTGTTCAGGGCCTGAGCGCTCTCGTGCTGCCGCGAAGGATGTACATGCGTTTCTCAGCGGCCGCGCAGGTGATGGTTTTTGCGGCGATTCTCTCGATGTACTTTTTGCAGGGAACGCTAACCTCTCCTGCCGCACTTGCGGCACCAAAGAACCAGTGGCTGCTGGCGAGTTCGCCTTCGTTCTGGTTCTTTGCGGGCTTCAACCAGCTGCGCGGAGTGTTGCCGCAGCAGCTTGCATGGGTGGCGCAGCGCGCGTGGATTGCGCTTGCGATCTCGCTGGGTGGAGGCCTGCTCTCACTGGCGCTCTGTTATTTGCGAACCATGAAGAAGACGGAGGAGGAGCCGGACCTGCTGCCGGCACAGCGAGGATTCAGGTGGACACCCCACCTTTCCGGCGGACTGCAGACCGTGATCACGCTATTTTCGCTGCGCACATTGCTACGCAGTCGCAATCATCGCGTCATTCTTGCATTCTATCTCTCCATCGTGTTCGCGATAGCGCTGGCCGCGGTACACAGAGCGCTGGAGGCGGGCCAGCCGCGTCCATTCACAAACGAGTTCCCCATTGTCACCAACACCATGATGGTGCTCGCGGTGATCGGATTCCGAAAGGTGTTCTCCATTCCAATCTCGCTCACCGCCAACTGGATTCTGCGCACTACGCAGCTGCACCCCTCTGCGGAGTTTGTTGCGGCCACCCGGAATACTCTGTTGCTCTTTTCCGTGGTGCCGGTTTGGGTTGTCTCGGCTTGTATCGGGCTGAGCTTCAGGCCGTGGCCTCTCGTGGCAGGTCATTTGCTGGTGCTGGCACTGCTTGGCGTTATTTTTGTCGATATCAGTCTGATCCGCTTTCACAAGGTGCCTTTTACCTGCTCGTTACTGCCGGGCAGCACTAATATTCAACTGGTCTTCTGGGCGGGTTTTGCAGGGTTCATACTCTTGACGGTTTTCGTTATCTCGCTTGAGATGCCTGTGCTCCACGATCTGCAGCGTTATGTTTGGCTCACCGCATTGTTGTGCGCCGCCGGCGTGGGTCTGTGGATCTTCAATCGACATGAAGCGAAGTCCGCAGTATTGTACTTTGAGGAAAAGCCTGACGAGCTTCTGACCACTCTTCGGCTTCTCAGCGCTCGGCCACGAGTAACTGCGCCACATCCCCGGTAGTTCACGATGGGTTGGGCCCATGAGATTGCCGATCAGAAAAAGTGCCGGAGCAGGACCCTGCTCCGGCATGCGCGGCGGCGCAAAGAAATGGTCGGGGACAGAGAGCATTCACGCGGAGATTTGGCTGCGCGCTGTGAGCGGCGTATTTAACTGCTGCCGCAGCGTTCCGGCAAGTTCGGCTACAACACGCAACCGGTCGGCAACCGGCGCGGGCACTCCGCTTCCTTTGAGCGCAAGTTCCGAGTTCAGCAGCAGGCCGGCGATGGTGGACTTGAGCTCGGTCTCGATCGCAGCGACGGCCGCGCGTCCGGCCATGGCCTGTTCGCGCTGGCGGCGATGCAGGGCCGCCTTGATCTCGCGCATCAGTCGTGCCGCACCGGAGAGCGCAAAATTGATCTGCAGCGGAATGGCAAGGCCTGCCTGCGCCCAGATGGCCTCTGCAGCAGCCGGATCGCACTCGGCGATGGTCTCATCCACGACGACCACCTGGAACTCGCGCCGGCGCAGCGCCTTTAGGGCCGTGCGGCGGTTCTCTGCCACTTCAACTTCCATGCCCAATTGCGTGCCGACTGCGGCTGCGCAGTTACTGGACCCTTCAATTCCTGTCACCATTAAAATGCTCATCTCAACTCCTTGTCTGTGGTCCCTGGGCCAACTTGAATCTGTTCTTCCATGCCTGAATGCGTTGCCGTTGAATCCCGTCTTGAGCTTTGAAAATACGGCACAGATTTCCTTTCGAGCGCCCAAGCACCGTGCGTTCACGGCGCGCGCCCTTTGCACAGACCGTCTGTTCGCGGCCAATTGTTAACTGCTCTTCAGTCTTCGCTCAGCGGATCGGGGATACCGTACTCCTTGAGCTTGCGGTAGAGCGTGGTTTTGCCGATGCCCAACAACCGGGCAGCCTGCAACTTGTCGCCATTGAGTGCGCGGATTGCGCGCAGAATCGCCTCGCGTTCGAGATCGGCGAGAGTTCTTACACCGGACACCACGCCGTTGCCGGCCTCGTCGCCGGTGGTAGCAGACGAAGCGTGCAGCGCTTCAAGCCCCTGCTGCTGCAATTGCGTGGGCAGATCGCCCAGGTGCAGGATCGGCCCCGAAGTGAGAGCACAGGCCCGCTCAATGGAATTCTCAAGCTCGCGCACATTCCCAGGCCAGTCGTAGCGCATCATGGTGCGCAGCGCCTCGTCGCTCAGAGTGAACTTTGCGCCGCGCTCACGGGTAATGCGATCGAGAAAGTGCGCGGCCAGCAACGGAATATCTTCGCGGCGGTCGCGCAGCGATGGCAGCCGCAGGTTGACGACGTTGAGCCTGTAGAAGAGATCTTTGCGGAAGGTTCCCTTCTCGACCATCGCCGCCAGATCGCGATTTGTGGCGGCTACCACGCGAGCCTTGATCGGCACCCGGTGAGTGGCTCCCACCGGCCGCACTTCCTTTTCCTGCAGCGCGCGCAGCAATTTTGCCTGCAGATCGAGCGAGAGCTCTCCAATCTCGTCGAGAAAGACCGTGCCTCCTTCGGCAGCAACCAACAGGCCGTCCCGGGAGCGATTGGCGCCCGTGTAAGCGCCTTTCACGTGTCCGAAGAGTTCGCTTTCTATGAGCGTGGGCACCAGCGATCCGCAGTCGACGGGCAGAAACGGCTTTTGGGCGTTTGGCCCGTAGGCGTGAATGGTCCGCGCCACCAGTTCCTTGCCCGTTCCGCTTTCGCCCAGCACCAGTACCGGATGCGAGCTCTGCGCAACTTTGGAAAGAATCCGATAGAGCTTTTCCATCTCGCCGGAGCGGCCGATCATTGCGCCGAGGCCCTGGGAGAGACGAAGCTTCTCGCGCACCTGCCGCGACGCATCGTCGGTGGTGCGATTCTCTGCAGCTCGATCGAGCACCGCCGAGAGTTCGTCGACGGCAAAGGGCTTGGTGAGGTAGTCCGATGCGCCGCATCGCATGGCCTCAACGGCGGCGTTGACCGAACCCGAGGCCGTCATAGCGATCACAGAAGTGTTTGGACTGAGGAGCCTGATCTCTGAAATCAGTTCAATGCCGTGATTCGATCCCGTAGGGAGATTGACCAGCAGAATGTCAACCGGGTTTCCGCGCAACCGGCTGCGCACCATCGCCAGATCGTCGGCGCATTCAACCGCATAACCGAGGCTTGACGCGATTTCAGCGCAGGCAGAGCGCACCGCCGTATCGGAATCGGCGACGAGCAGATGCAAGCGCACTGCCTGCTTGGTGCTTCGGGGGATAAACTCCATGGTCTTTCTAGAGCCCGCTATAGTTTCCAACATTGTATTCGCCTTTTTGGTGCGCCTACGGAAGCGTTAAGCGTCAAATCACGTCAAGTTCCGGCATCATCTCACGCTCAGGGAAAGCTGGCGCATTGGGGGCCGCGCCAGCGAGGTTTGCGCTCACTGCTGCCCGCGAGCTCTCCTCACCGGAAGCTCAATTTCAAACCGTGCTCCGCCCTGAGGACGATTGAAGGCCATGATGCGCCCGCCAGCCGCCTCTACGATGGACCGTGTAATTTTGAGGCCCAGCCCACGATGAGGCGCAGCCCAGCTTCCGGCTGCCGCTGCGCCTTTGCCGTGGGTTGTGTAGCCGGATTCGAAGATCTGCTGCAAGGCCTGCTCGGGAATTCCCGGGCCGTTGTCTTCGATAGTGAGCGCGAGAGCGTCCGCTGCTCCGCCGCCCGCTGGAAGCTCCCTGAGTTCGATCTGAATGCGGCCACCCGAAGGCATTGCCTCGGCCGCATTCTTGACCAGATTGACCAGCACGCGTGTCAGGTCTTCGCCGGTCATCCATATTGGGCGCGCACCTCCGTCGACATCGACCGTGAGGGTGATGGCAGGGCCTGCAAGCGCCGCCAGCAGATTGTGATTGGCCAGCAGCTCAACGGCAAGGCTGCCGACGGGCAATCCGGGCTTGGGGTCCCACGCCGACAGCCACTCTTTCGAAATGGCGGCCATGGGCTGGGCATCGACGCCGCGGCCTGTCTTCGATTGTGAGCGGCGATTACCTAAGTTGCTGACACTGGTGTCAATGTCCACCAGCTTTTCTACGAGCCTGCGGCTGGCGGCCGCCACGAGGCGCAGTTCACTGCCATAGTGGGAATACGGGTACGCCAGCACGCCCGGCTCTTCAAGAAGGTCGCAGTAAAGGCCAAGGGCCGCCACCATGTTGCGGGCGTCGTGTGCCACCTCCGCTACCGTTTCTCCATGAGATCCGACCTTCGCCAGCGTCTCCACTACGGCATCAATCCGTTTCTGCTCTGCACGGTCCATACCGCCCGTCGTTGCTGCCTGCTGCATCACATGCTCCTTGCCGGCCGTTGGTATTCAGCACTTGTGGAATCGCGATGGACTCGCTTCTGCCCTTCGCGCCGGCACGTTGCCCACTTGCGCTTCCCATTTTTGACCTGGCTGTTTGATTTGCACTCTTCTAATACACGTTGTGTGCCAAACCGGAACAGAATGGCTAAGTGGTTCAATTGGTGAAGGATAGTTGTGTTTTTCTGAAACAGACCGCATCGCCGCGTTTAGCTTGTTCGTTCCAAAATGGAACAGGAATGGGAAGAGCTACCGCCATGCTTAGCGCCAAGCCTTGTGTTTTCATCAAGCTGGCCTTCCATTCCCATTTCCGCATCACAGAGTATCCGGATTCCCGTTCCGGCACGCTGGGCGATCCTTACCGATTTCGTCCGTCAACCGCCCTTGAGTGCCCGAGCTTGATGTCCGGGCAGAGACATCGATCTTCCGCACGCGCGCAGCGCATTTCGTACAATCGCCCTATGCATGCTCCAGGTACTTTCTTCCGTCCCGGCGGCCGATCGGCTGCACAGCTTCGTCCGCTTACCCTGACTCCCGGCTTTGTTCAAACGGCGGAGGGCTCCGTTCTGGTGACTTTTGGAAACACGCGGGTGCTGACCAACGCCACCATCGAGCAAGGAGTTCCGGGCTGGCTGCGCAACTCGGGCCGCGGCTGGGTCACGGCCGAGTACTCCATGCTGCCCCGCTCTACTGTGACGCGCACTCCGCGCGAGAGCGAACGAGGCAAGATCGGCGGGCGCACGCACGAGATTCAGCGGCTCATCGGCCGCAGCCTACGCTCGGCAGTGGATATGCAGGCGCTGGGCGAGCGCACCGTGATTCTGGATTGCGACGTGATTCAGGCGGACGGAGGCACCCGCACCGCGGCCATTACCGGAGCGGCGGTGGCGCTGGCCATTGCACTGGACGCGCTGGTGAAGGCCGGGACGCTGAAGAAGTCGCCGCTTAAGCAGCTTGTGGCGGCCATCTCCGTGGGCATTGTGGAGGGTACGCCGTTGCTGGACCTCTGCTACGAGGAAGACTCGGCAGCTGACGTAGATATGAACGTGGTGATGACCGAAGACGGCGGACTGGTGGAAAGCCAGGCCACAGCCGAGAAGGGATCATACACGCGCAACCAGCTCAACAAACTTCTCGATCTTGCCGAGGGCGGACTGAAAGAAATCTTCGCGGCACAGCACGCCGTGCTGGGGTAGATACAGCGGACAGTGAACAGTGGTCAGCTTCCAGCTGTTAGTTCCCTGTTCCAATCACAGACCACCGTTCCCCGCACCACGTATACTCTCCTCTTCAAACTCTGCTCCGACTCAGGAGGCACGATGCCCACGCCTACGCGCCGCGAGGTGCTTGCTCTTTTGCTGGCCGTTCCCGCGGTTCATTTCTCGTTCGGTGAGAACACGGGCGAGTGGCTTGCGCTTTTCGACGACGAGTCGCTGAAGGATTGGAAGGCCGTCGGACAACCGGATGCGTTTCGGATTGCCGACGGAAAGATCGCGGTACGCGGCGAACGCTCGCAGCTTTTCTATGCAGGGCCAATTCACGACGCCGATTTCCGCAACTTCGAATTTTCAGCCGAGGCAATGACGGAGCCCGATGCCGGCGCGGGCATATGTTTCCACGACGATCCCAGGCAACCACGTACCGGATTCGAAGTACGGATAAACAACAGCGACAAGGCCGACAACCGCAAGTCGGGATCGCTCTATGGAGTGCGCAACGTCTACCAGCAGCTTGTGAACGACGGTGAGTGGTTCGGCTTGAACATACAGGTGCGCGGCACACAGGTTCTGGTTCGATTGAACGATACGCTGGTTGTGGATTACGTTCAGCCGGAACCACCCTTTCAGGCCGATTCGAATTTAGATCGCACTCTTCACCACGGCACATTCGCAATTCAAAGCAACAGCGCCTCGGGCACAACGTACATCAGAAATATCCGCGTGCGGCCCCTGCCCGACGGCCTCGCATCGCCCGAGCAGCCCCTGCCGGTAGATGAAAACTTTCGCGAGATCGAGCGGCTGGGCGTTGAGAACCTTCCGGTCGTCGATTATCACGTGCATCTCAAAGGCGGCCTCACGCTCGATCAGGCACTGGCCAACTCGCGCAAACTCGGCATCGGTTACGGTATCGCCATCAACTGCGGCCTCGACTTTCCGGTTCACGACGACGCGAGCGTGCACGATTATCTTGAGACCATGAAGGGCAAGCCCTGTTACGTCGCGCTGCAAGGCGAGGGCCGCGAATGGATGACGCTCACCTCGCCTGAATCGGTAGCGCGGTTCGACTACTGCTTTACCGACGCCATGACCTTTCGCGATGCTACCGGCTACCGCCGTCGCCTCTATGTGGCCGAGGAGTTAGGCGACCTTTCCGACCCGCAGGCATTCATGGAGATGTATGTGAGCCGGATTGAAGGCGTGATGAAGGAGCCTATCGACATCTACGTGAATGCCACTTTTCTGCCAGAGCCGCTTCATCCGCAATACGATGCGCTTTGGACTGAAGAACGGATGAAGCGCGTAATCGATGCGGCAATCAAGAACGATGTCGCGATTGAGATCAACAATCGCTACCGGATTCCGAGTGCGGCTTTTATCAGGATGGCCAAAGCTGCCGGAGCAAAGTTCTCCTTCGGTACCAATAACGCCGAGGCCGAACTCGGCAGGCTTGAGTATCCGATACAGATGGTGAGAGAGTGCGGCCTGAAGTGGCAGGACATCTTTGTTCCCAAGCCTTTCGGTCAGAAGCCCATCCAGGTAAAGAAGTGGCAGATGACGCACGGATAGGGGATGTGCAACAGCATCAGCACCAGACACAATTTTTCAGATTCTGGACTGTTTCTGTCTAATCCGGCTATAGTGTTTCAACGCCGGTTCCGGATATGCGCGGCAAACTGCCTTTATACGAAGTGCGCCGAAAGGCGATTCACAAATTTCTTGTGGGAGGATTCGATGAAGATAACTGACACTATTGGATCGGTGCTGAAGTTCAAGAGCCAATCGAGAATCCTCTCCATAGCACCGGAGCAATCCGTCTTTGAAGCGCTCGAGATCATGTCGCACTTCGATATCGGCGCGCTGCTGGTTCTTTCCGGCGACAAACTGCTGGGCATCATCTCCGAGCGCGACTACGCACGCAAAGGCGTGCTACTGGGACATCTCTCGCGGGAAACGCCGGTAAGCGATATCATGACCAGCCCAGTGGTGTCGGTTAGTCCGCAGCATACCGTGGACGAATGCCTTACGTTGATGACGCAGCAACACTTCAGGCATCTGCCCGTTTTGCAGGGGGAAAGCGTCGTGGGTCTAGTCTCCATCGGCGACCTGGTGAAATGGGTGATCTCAGACCAGGCGCAGACCATTCAGGCGCTTGAGGGCTACATCACCGGCGCCTATCCCGCGTAACATGTGATGTATGGCTGCCAAATAGGGTGGCCGGTTTATACATATTGACGATTTCGGAGATTGCCGGAAGTTGGGGCAATGCTCGTTCGAGCGCCCATCCATTTTCGCGGCGGGCGAATCCAACAACAGAATGGAATTCCCACCAAACGGGTGCGTAAAACGGAGCGCCCGGATTGATATGAATGAGGTACAAGTGATGCGTCTTGTTTTTGCCGGGATCGCAGTGGTGATGATGGCGCTACCCGTGTCCGTCACAATGGCTCAGGCTCCCGCAGCCACGACTCAGGCGGTGGCCCCGCCCGCAGTGCCGATGGTCTCCGTCTCCGCACAACTGCAACCTGCGTTGAGCGCGGTGATGCGCACCGTCAATTCGCTCAGGATCGATAAATGGAAGCGTGGAAATATTCGCGACGAGGCCGCGCAGAACGTCAACCAGATCCAGCGCGATATCGACCGGGTATTGCCGCCCATGTTGCGCGACGCCGATACCTCACCCGCGAGCCTGAGCAAACTGTTGCCGATCTCAAAAAACATCGGCGCGCTGTACGACGTATTGCTGCGGGTTGTGGAAGCTTCGCGCGTGGTAGCGCCCGACGACCAGGTGGTGCAGTTGCAGCATGTGTTGATGACGCTGAGTGACACCCGGCAAGCATTTGATCAGCGGCTGCAAACAGCGGCAGAGGTGATGGAAAAGCATGTAACCGATCTGCGCGCCACGGTTGACTCTCAATCGGCCAAGATCTCGGAAGCTTCTGCTGCTGCCGCGGTACCGTGCAAGCCGGAGGAGCCGAAGAAGACGACTCGGAAGTCGACCAAGCGCAGATCGACCACCAAGAAGTGATTGAGGCTGTGCGTCTGGTAGTATGCGTCAACGGTGCGTGGACCCGTTCCTGCGGGGACTGAAGCGCAGCTAACGCAACACCAACGACAGCAGCAGAGCAATGGCGAGGCCGCTGGTTGAGAGCACCGTTTCTACCACCGACCAGGTGGAGAGCGTTCCCTTTACATCGAGCTTGAAGAGCGAGCCAACCAGCCAGAATCCCGAGTCGTTGACGTGAGACAACATGAGCGAGCCGGAGCCGGTGGCAATCACCAACAGTTCAGGGCGCACGCCCAACTGCCCTGCAACGGGAGCCAGCACGCCTGAAGCCACGGCCATGGCAACCGTAGCCGAACCCATGCACACGCGTACCAATGCCGCCAGCGCCCATGCCAGCACCAATGGCGGCATATGAGCGCCCAACGCAAGCCCCACGGTGGACTGCGCCGCGCCGGAGTCGCGCAGCACACCGCTAAGGCCCCCGGCGGCGGCAAGAATCACAAGCACACCGGCGATAGGCGTAAACGAGTCTGCCGTAAGCCTGCGCAGGATGTCCGCGCCGTGATGCTGCTCGCCGCTGCGAGACGCCTCTCGTGGAATGCAGCTGCCGAGCATTCCCAGGGCAACCAGCACGGCAATGAGCATGGCCACGTCGGGGTATCCGAGCACATGCATGATTTGATTGAGCATCGATCCTTGCTGCGTCAATGAATCGGCCCAACTACCCACAAAGATGAGCGCGATGGGCAGCAAAATTGCAAACAGGGCGCGCGCGGGTCCGGCCGGCTTTGCAGAGGAGAATGTTTCGGTAGCATCCATGGCAGCGGTCATCGGAACGCTTGAGGCTTCACCGCGTTCCTTGCGCCGCTGCCATCGCCGCATCATCACATACCAGACACCGGGGCCAGCAATGGCTGCCGCGGGCGTTCCGGCAAGCATGCCCCACAAAATGACACGGCCCAGATCGGCGTGAAATACGGTTGCCGCCAGAAGGGCGGAGGGATGCGGCGGGATAAGCCCGTGCGTGATGGAGAGCCCGGCGAGAACCGGCACGGCAACCAGGATCGGCGGACGCTCCGCGCGATGAGCCGCTTCAACAATGATGGGCATCAACAATACAAGACCCACCTCAAAAAAGACCGGCATGCCAACCAGCAGACTCAGTCCAAGTAAAGCCCACGGCAACCCGCGGGTGCCGCAGCCTTCCGCAAGTGCCCTGCCCAGCGATGCCGCGCCTCCCGATGAGGCCAGCAACTGGCCGAGAATCGCTCCCATCCCCAGGATGATGGCGATGTGCCCCATCATGTTGCCAACGCCATTTGTAAAGGAGAGCGGAACCTGTTTAAGCGGCATTCCCGCGGCCACGCCAAGCGCGAAGGCTGCAACGGAAAGTCCCAGGGCGGCGTGCAGCTTGAATTTGCCTACCAGCAACAGGAGCAGCAGCACGGTTCCGGCCACACAAGCCAGCAGATACCAGTCATGGATGGAAACGGGGATGGGTTGCACGGCCCCGATTATTCCATATCGTTGCAACGACGCGCATTACCCATCGAAAGCGTGGAAAATCGCCGCCGCCGATCGAAATTCACCGGCCCGTGACCGCTCTTTTCCTGCGTCTTTTTCTTTACCAGTGTGTGCGCATCGCCACACTTTTCTATTGCGCGCCTCTGCTACCATAGGGATGATTGCAGCTCCTGCAGCCCTGCAGTGGTTCGCCCATTCACATTTGTGGCTTGCGCACAGGTAAACCGGAGCCAGCACAAAAAGGAGAATTTCATATGCCTCTAGTCTCCATGCGGCAGCTCCTCGACGAGGCCGCCAAGGGCGGTTACGGCGTCGGCGCCTTCAACGTCAACGATATGGAACAGATTCAGGCCATCATGATGGCAGCCAAGGAGACCAAGTCTCCGGTCATCGTGCAGGCCAGCCGCGGCGCACGCCAGTTTGCCGAGGACCTTTACCTCTTCAAGCTGATCCAGGCGGCGGCAGAGTTGAACCCCGAGATTCCCATCGCCATGCACCAGGACCATGGCAACAGCTTTGAAACCTGCAAGAGCGCAATTGAGTTGGGTTACACCTCGGTGATGATGGACGGCTCGCTCAAGGAAGACGGCAAGACGCCCTCGACCTTTGAAGAGAATGTAGAAGTGACCCGGCGCGTGGTAGACTACGCGCACGAGCGCGGCGTGACGGTGGAAGGCGAGATCGGCGTGCTGGGCGGTGTTGAAGACGGCCACGGCGCAGGCGGCAGCGGCTTGGACCATATCACCGATCCCGACCAGGCGGTTGAGTTTGCAGAGCGCACCGGCGTTGACGCTCTGGCCATCGCCATCGGAACCAGCCACGGCGCATACAAGTTCACCAAGAAGCCCGATGGCTCCGTGCTCAAGATGGATGTGCTCATCGCCATCCACAAGCGCCTGCCCAATACGCACCTCGTGATGCATGGCAGCTCGTCGGTTCCCAAGGACCTGCAGGACATCGTGAACCAGTACGGCGGCAAGCTGAAGCAGACGTGGGGCGTTCCGGTCGAAGAGATTCAGCTCGGCATCAAGAACGGCGTGCGCAAGATCAACGTCGACACCGACAATCGCCTGGCTATCACCGGCGCCATCCGCAAGGTGCTGGCAGAGACGCCGGAGAAGTTCGATCCGCGCGACTACCTGAAGCCCGCCCGTGAAGCCATGAAGAAAGTTGTGGCAGCGCGCATGGTCGAATTCGGCCAGGCCGGCCACGCAGGCGATTATGCGCCGATCTCGATCCAGCAGATTGCCAAGGGCTACAAGGATGGCTCGTTGAGCACCACCCCGCTGGTTGCCAAGTAAGTCGTTTTTCGCGATAGCAAAACCAAGAGCCGCTCCGCACTCGCGGGGCGGCCCTTTTGTGCCTGAAGAGTGATATTTCGCGGCCTCCCCGAAAATTTCAGAGGCGTCCCCGGCACATCGGGGGTAAGCTGGACGCTGGCCCATCGCCGGGAGGTTGATCATGAAGAATAATCGATCATCGATTCTCTGTAACAACAGCCTGTCCATCGCCGTGCTGTTGTGCGCCGCAACAACTTCTGGATTTGCGCAGACACCCAATCAATCGCGCAGAGTCGACAATGTGCCGTGGAATTCGCAGGAGTGCATGACCCGCGCGAGAATGGCTCTGCAGCAGCAGGGATACAGCATCAACTGGACTGGTACTGACGCGTTCCGTGGAATCAAAGGCGCCGATTCCGCCCTCATTCTCTGCAATGGAACGGCTGATCGAAGAACACGGGTCAACGTCATCGTTGCCAGCAACGACGGCACGGCGGACTCAGAGAACAATGGCCTATGGGACAGATTGAGAGCCCCTGCAGCTGCTGGTATTGGCGTTGACAACACTCCTGCAGGTGGGTTTGGCGACAGGTTCAGAAATGGATTCAACACCGGAAGCAGCGATGGTCAGTACCTGGGCTGCTGGAAGGACGATAAATCGCGCGTGCTCAATGTCAGCTTGGGCAACGCAAATGACATGACGAACAACAAGTGCACGAGCATGTGCAAAGCCAAGGGTCTGCCATTCGCAGGAACAGAGTTTGGCAACTACTGCTTCTGCGGCAATGACTACCGCCGTCTTGGACAATTGGATGAAAGCGCGTGCAACGTTGAATGCCGCGGCGATCAATCGGAAAAGTGCGGAGGCTCATGGGCCACTAGCGTCTATTCGACCACCGATACAGGCAGTAATTTCAATGTCGGCGTCGGAAGAGGCATGCGCAGAGGTTTCGACAACCTTCCATCTATCGACGACGCCACATATCTCGGGTGCTGGAAGGACGATCAGTCGCGCGTGCTTAATGTCAGCGGCGGCGACGCAAATGACATGACCAACAATAAGTGCACCAGCATATGCCGCGCCAAGGGTCTGCCATTTGCGGCAACGGAGTATGGCAAATATTGCGCCTGCGGCACCGATTACCGGCGTCTCGGCCGATTGGCTGAAAGCGCGTGCAATGTCCAATGCAGCGGAGATCAATCGCAGAGTTGCGGAGGCTCATGGGCCAATAGCGTATGGGCGGTTCAGTAGGCAAGCCGCTTCTTAGGTAGACATTCAACAGATAAGGTGCCAGGGGCGCGTGGCTCACATTTGGCGTAGCGAATGAGGCAGTCTACGGCACGATCGGTGAAGGCGCAGGAATCGATGCCGCGGGCACGGAGTGCAGCTCCTGGTCCTTGTACTGAAGCTGATATAGCTTCCAATACAGGCCGCGCTGGGCGAGTAACTCCTGGTGCGAGCCCATCTCGCGCAACTGGCCTTTGTGCATCACCAATATCGTATCCGCCCGCTGCACTGTTGACAGGCG
This sequence comes from uncultured Acidobacteriaceae bacterium, assembly GCA_963832645.1. Classification (GTDB taxonomy): domain Bacteria; phylum Acidobacteriota; class Terriglobia; order Terriglobales; family Acidobacteriaceae; genus Telmatobacter. Next base: position 249,614 of record CAWHUU010000009.1, on the reverse strand, counting down.
ATGCGCGATCAGCACGCTGGTGCGGCCTTCAACCATACGCTCAAGCGCGCCGCGAATACGCAGCTCCGTCTCCGTGTCAACGCTCGAAGTGGCTTCGTCGAGGATGAGGATGCGGGGATTAAACGCAAGCGCACGCGCAAAGTTGATGAGCTGTTTCTGCCCGGTCGAGAGCGAGTTGCCGCGTTCGCGCACCGGCTCGTTGAATCCCGCCGGCAGGCTTTCGATGAAGTCGAGAACGTTCACGTCGCGTGCGGCGTTGCGTAGCTGGTCGTCTGTGATATCGGCATTGCCAAAGCGAATGTTATCGGCAACGGTGCCTGCGAACAGGAACGGATCCTGCAGCACCACCGCAAAGTGGCGGCGCAGTGCTTGCAGATCCTGCTTGCGCAGCTCCACGCCATCCACCAGGATCTCTCCCGCGGCAATGTCGTAGAAGCGCATCATCAGGCTGGTGAGCGTGGTTTTGCCTGCTCCGGTGTGGCCCACGATGGCCACGGTCTGCCCCGGCTCGATGGTGAAGCTGACGTCCTTCAGAATCCACTCGATGTCGGCGATGTTGGCCAGCCGCGTTGCCGGCGAATCGGAAGTGGTGGCCGCTTCGACCTCAGTCTTCTGCGCATCGGTGAGTTTCTGATAGGTGAACCACACATGACGGAACTCGATGCGGTTGCTGCCGTCGCCGGTAACCGGATGCGCGGGGCTCACGATCTCAGGCTTGGTATCGAGCAGCTTGAAGATGCGCTCGCACGCAGCCATTGCAGCCTGTAAAATGTTGTACTTGTCGCTAAGGTCCTGGATGGGCCTCCAGAATCGCTGCGAGTACTGGATGAACATGGCCAGCATGCCGATGGTGACGGCGCCGTGAGAGAGCACGCTGAATCCGCCGCGCCAAACCACCAGCGCGATGGCGACCGACGAAAGCAGTTCGACGGTGGGATAGTAGAGCGCGTAGGCAAAGATAGTGTCTTTGAACGCGATCATGTGCAGCCGATTGACTGCCTCAAAGTCCTGGTAGGCACGCTCTTCGCGGTTGAAAAGCTGCACCACACTCATTCCAGAGACGTGTTCCTGCGTGAAGCTGTTGATGCGGGCAATGGCCGCGCGCACGCGCCGGTAGCTCTCGCGGACTGAGTTGCGAAAGATCCGCGTGACGATGAGGATGAGCGGAAGCACGGCAAACGCCAGCAGCGCCAGCCACCAGTTGATGGAAAGCATGACGGCGGCCATGACAACGAGCATGAAGAAATCGTTGACGATGGAGAGAATGCCGTCGGTGAACATGTCGTTGACTGCATCGACGTCAGAGGTAATGCGCGTGACCAGACGGCCCACCGGGTTTACATCGAAGAAACCGACGTGCATGCGCTGCATGTGGCGGAAGATTTCGCGGCGAAGATCGAACATGATCTTCTGACCCATCCACTGCATCAGGTAAGTCTGAATAAAAGCGAAGATATATGCCGCCACCAAGGCGACAAGGTACATGCCGGCCAGTGCGGTGACTCCGGCAACTCTGTCGCTGGGCAGAACGCGGGCGATGGGGCTGTTGGTAGAAAGCCAGTGAGCCAGCGCGCTGGTGGTGTCTTTGGCCGCGGCATTGGGCGCCAGATAGCGGTCGATCGCCATCATCACCATGATGGGACCCACAACATCGCAGACCGATTTAAGGCTTACCGAGAGCGAGGCAATAACGGCCTGCAGCCAGTGCGGACGCACGTATCGTGCGAGGCGGCCGGCTAGCCGCGAATCGTACACTTTGCCCACTGGGTCTTCGTCGGCCTTGCGGGTGCGCTTCTGCGCCTCGAGTTCGCGGGGATCTTTGCTCTTATTGTCCGCCATCGGTTGGGTCAGTCAGGCTACCTCTACCATTGTACGGGCCGAAAGTTGCCGGCGGTTCTCGACCCCCTGGGCGGCCATTTCCAATTCCGCACAGCCTTTTTAGATTCGATGGCATGAGCCAGCTGGGGGCGCAAAAACATTCACTCGAGGCAGACGATTTGACGCGGTCAGGCGGATAGCCTATCGGGCCAGTACGCTGGCTGCAGGATCGGGAGCTGTGGCATTTCCGCCTGCTTTGAGCAGGTTGGCGAAATCGCCTTCGGTAAAGTCCAACCGCACCGCCATGGTTGTCCCGGCAAACTCTTCCACGGGAAGCTGATGCAGCCGCAGGTAGGGCTTGTGGTCTCGCCACTCCATTGGTGCGATGTTCAGACGCATCTCGACGGGCCGGCCGTCGTTGAGCAGAATCGCACGCTGTGGCGCGGTAGCCAGCGGTCGCAGGCGAAGCTCCTCGCCTTCAAGCGGCTGGTGCATCACAACGTACAGGCTTGTGCCTTTGCGCGTAAGCAGCACGTTGCGATTTCCGGTCAGCTGCGAGCAAGGAATTGCATCGTCGAATGCCTCGCGTACGTTTCTGTACCACGCACCGATGCGGCCAAGCATTGCCACCGGCTTGTCGGGCATTCTTCCATCGGCATCGGGGCCGACGTTGAGCAGGTAATTGGCGTCGCGCGCACGGTACTTGGCAATGCTGGCGGTGAGGTGACGATGACTGTAGTAGTCCTCATCCTTGCGGAAGCCCCAGCTCTCCATGCCCACGCTCTGGTTGGCCTCAACACGCTGCTTAAAGCTGAGCGGATTATCCCATGTGTTGTCGTAGTCGCGCTCAGGCGTGCCAAAATCGCCGGTGTCGAATCCGCGGTTGTTGATCACCGCCTTGGGCTGGAGTTTGCGGATCATGGTGTTGATGGAGGGATCGACCAGCCCGGTCACGTTCATGTCCCACCAGAAACAATGGATCTCGCCATAGTTGGTGCAAAGTTCGCGGACTTGCCCCTTTACGAACTCAACATATTTCTCCAGGTCGGGATGATCGCCTGGCTGGGGCTCAAGTTCATGCGAGCGGCCCTGGTTGGGATAGAGCGGGCTGTGCCAATCGACAACAGAGTAGTAAAGACCGAGCGGAAAATTGCGTTTGTGGCAGGCATCGGCTAGCTGGCGCAAGGCGTCCTTGCCGTAGGGGGTGTTCATCACGTTGAAGTCGGTGAGCTTGGTGTCCCACTGGCAGAATCCTTCGTGATGCTTGGTAGTAAAGCAGATGTACTCCATGCCGGTGGACTGGGCCATATCCAGCCAAGTATCCGGGTCGTAGTGCTTCGGATTCCACTCAGGGAAGTACCGCGACTCGAATTCCTTGCGGGGCATGCCTCCGCGCCACTCAAGCTGCTCGTGCCAGCCCTCAATGGCGTAGAGGCCCCAATGAACAAACAAGCCAAAGCGCTTGTGGAACCACCAGTCGCGCGCGTCGCCGAAGCGGGGTACCAACTGGTTGTTGCCGGCAGCCGGTTCAGCTGGAGACGGCGCGGGCGATTGGCCGTAACCACTCTCGCTTCCGAAGAGTATTCCCGACACTGCAGGAACGGAGGCTACAGCTGCGCCGAGGAATTTTCTGCGATTCATCAAGGGACTCTTAAGCAACACCGAAAGTATCGCACGCGCGATTACGGTTGCGGCTTGGAGTCGGGCACAGGTTTGGCGGCAGACGCCGGTTTTTTCGGTGCGGGCCTCGACACACCCATGCTCATCAGCGCATAGCCGAGCCCCTTGCGCAATACATCCACTAGACTCACAGTCGCACTCCCTTTCGTGCGGCCACCTCTGTCCTTATTTGCTCTTCGCCGCAGCCGGCTCGGGAGCCATTGAAGGCTGGCCACCTCTTAGGATACCGAGTGCGGCCGGCGGCAGGGGCTTGTCGGCATTCGCCAGCAGAACTGTTACCTGCCAAATCTGCGCCTGGCTCAGCACTTTGTTGTATGAGGGCATGCCGGTGAGCCGGATTCCGTTGTTCACTCTCCAGTAGGTTGCGCCCACCGGATCGTCGCTCACACCCACAACACCGTTGCGATGCTTCTCCCAAAGCGGCGGCGCAGCAGGAAACATATACTGGCCGAAACTGGAGGGCTTGCCAGGCATGCCATGGCAGGCAGCGCATTGATCGCGATAGATTCCCGCCCCGGCTACCAGGTTCGCCTCGTCGGGCTGAATGGGCGCGACTGACGGCATTTCGGCGTGGATACGCGCACGCAGCGGAACACGCGTAATCTGCCTCTCAAAAGGAAACGGCGCATCGGCCACCGCTACGGGCGGATGACCATATTTGAACCAACCGTAAACCGCAGCAGGAATCAACACGACTCCCAGAATAATTCCGAGCAGAAAACGCCCCATGAGTCCGACCTCTCTCTAGTGATCAAATCCTAAGGTATCTACGGGCGATGGGCCTTCTAAGTTGCGCGTTTACGTTGGGAATGACGGAAAATTCATACCTGCCGCGCCGAACCGCCACCGTGGCAGTTCCCAAGACCAATCTGTTCTTCCCGCGTCCAACCGGTACTGGCCACCTCGTTTGAGGCGTTTGGGTTTAGTCGAGGCAACCGTCTGATTTGTATCGCCCGGCCCCCGAGTACCCCAAGATGATTTAATACCAATTGGGGGGAGCACTGCATCCTTTGGGGTGGGCTTCCGTACTCCCGTGGAGGAAAGCCAATACCGATGCGTTCTTTTTTTCGTCTTGCCCTTGCACTGGCGCTTGGATTGCCAGCCGTACCAGCCGTTCTGGCACAAAACACCAGCAGTACTCCTCCAGCACAGGCCCCGGATCAGACCCAGCAGGCTCCAGTCCTGAATCCCCAGCAACAGACGGTTGCGGCCCGCATTCGCGCACGCCGCGAGCAACGCCGCGCAGCAGCGATTCACGACACCTATTCGCATGTTTGGGAGACCTCCGTCGGCATGGGATTCTTGCGCTTTCAGCCCGGACAATATAAACAACGGCTGAATTTTTTCGCCTGGGACGTGGGTCTGACCCGGTACTTTAACGAGCGCCTGGGCGTGACCGCGCTTGGCCGCGGTTACTACGGCACCGCCTACGTCGGGCTTAATCCTTACGGCATGACCCGGCCCGCCATCAGCGAATACAACGCCATGGTTGGACCCACTTACAGGTTCTATCTTCAGCCCAGGTGGTCAGTCGCAGGACGCGTGCTGGGCGGGTATGCGCACAGCAATTTTTCCGCGGACACCAACGGCCTGGGCAGCACGACGCTCGGCCTGTGGCCGGACGGCAGCACCTTTGCCACAAGCGCCGCAGTCATCGGCGAAGTGAATTTGAACTCGTCCGTCGGGTTCCGGCTGGCTCCGGAGTACTTCATCACCGGCTTTGGTTCCACAATGCAATACAACCGTGGATTCACCAGCGGAGTGGTTGTCCGCTTCGGCCGGCGCTAAAGAATTTTCAGCAGCGCTATTGAAACCAGACCTCCGCCGCAAGGAGACGCTCTCTTCACTGCGGCGGAGGTCTCTTCATGCAGCGGAGTTCGGCAAATCCTCAGGAAATCAGCTCTCTTATTCCAGTGCGTCCTCCTCATGGCTATGCAACTGGTAGTGCAATGTTCTATAACGGCTGGTGCCTTTAATTCGTGTGCCGACTTATTTTTGTACTGACGCCCACCTCAAGGCCATCAAGGAGACTCCGCAATGAAAGCTGCTTTTTCCCGCCGCCGTTTTCTACAATCCAGCGCCGCCGTGGCTGCCGTGGGCGCCACTGCGTTTTCAACTCCCGCTGTGGGCCAGGCGCTTAAGGAAACCGGCGCTCCCTGCCCCATCAAACTGGGCCTATGCAGCTACACGTTCCGCAACTTTACGCGCGCGCAGTTGATCGGCTTTATGAAGCAGCTCAACATGACCGATTTGAACGTGAAGGATATTAAAGATCATCTGCCCATGGACCCCGCACAGGAACAGCAGGCGCTGGCCGACTACGACGCCGCCGGCATCAAGCTGCATGCGGCGGGAGCCATCTACTTCCCTTCCTCCGATGAAAAGGACATCCGCGGCAAGTTCGAGTACGCCAAGCGCGCCGGGATCAACGTCATCGTGGCCGGCGATCCCACACCGGAGTCGCTCAAGTGGATCGAGCGCTTTGTGAAGGAGTACGACATCAAGATCGCCATTCACAATCACGGGCCCGAGGACAAGTTCTTTCCCTCGCCGTTCGACGTGCTCAAGGCCATCAAGGATCTCGACCCGCGCATCGGCTTCTGCATCGACGTGGGCCACGCCGTGCGCGCCAACGCCAACGTGGTTGAAGCTATCCACGCCACAGGCTCTCGGCTCTACGATATGCATGTAAAGGATCTGACCGATTATTCAAGCAAAGAAAGCCAGGTTGCCGTGGGCGAAGGCGTAATTCCCTTCCGCGAGATCTTCAAGGCACTGGCGGAGATCAAGTATCCCGGCTACGTCGATCTCGAATACGAGATCAATGGCAACGATCCAATGCCTGGTGTGATCGAAAGCTTTGCCTACATGCGCGGCATGTTCACCGGCATGGGATATCTGAATCACGCATGAAAGCCATAACCAAGTGCCCTGAAGCGCGCAAAATTGCGTAATACACCTTATAAGCAGGACCTCGGTAGCGCCGTCCGTCGACGCACCGAGGTTCCGCTTCAGGAAAGATTTATAGTCAGCCAGCTACGCTGCGGTGACTGAAGCCGGAGCAAGCATGTCGCCGGAATCCTGCAGGATATCGGCCATCCGGTTGACCATGCCGGCATATAGTTCGGTTGCTCGCGCCACATTTTCGCACGTGCCCGCACTGACCCGAGCGCACGTTTGCTTCGAGAGTTCCGCCAGAACGCAGACGCTGATCTGCATCGCATCTCGGCGAAGCGCTGTCAAAAGCTCCTGGTCAACGTCAGCGCCGTTAGCCGCTGCAAAGTTGGCCATTTCGAGCATCGCGCGTGCACCTTCATACATGGACCACAGGTCGCGTGCACCTTGAATTCGCCACTTGCGTCCTTCAGGATTCGTCTCAAGCTCCCCTGGAATAGATGGAGTGCACAACGTGGAAGCGATACCGCTAACCTCCAACTGCTTAACGAGCAGGTCCCAAGCCATCTCCTGACGGCGGCGGATTTTAATCTGCGAGACACCAAGGTAAATCGAAAGAATGGCAACAACGCCAACTTCGAAAAGTGTAAAAAACATAGATCACCTCGGGCGGGAGAATAGCCTTCAGATAAAGGCTGGTCCCGGCCGGTTTCTTATAGGTAAAAGAAATACGTTCTTAACCATCCCAAAACTATATTTCCTGACCTCGGCGGTCAATGACCCATTCGGGTCAAGAGAGGGTGGTTACGATCGGCCCATACGAAATTAAACCGTTGTAAATAGTACGTTTATCCTGCATGTGTAAGGTGTAGGCAATGTGACTCACGGCACAGTCCAGCGACACACTCAGGTAATATCAGTGCGGTCGTCTATAACAGATGATTGGGATCGATATGAAGTGCAGGAAAAGCTGAGGTTTCTGCATTCGAGGAGACCACTTATAACTGTCGGCATCGATGCCAATAACTACTTCCTATTGGACCCGTGAGAGCACATCGCGTTCAATCGAAGCATGGTTACTACGAAGAGTTCCGCGCCCGCAGTCAACCTCTGGCCCTCTGCACAGCACGCACTCGACTATCTCGGCCGTGCCGACGCTATCCCTCACCGCGTCGAAGGCGAGGCTACGCTGCTTGAGTTTTTGCCGGCCACTGCCCGCCGCATTCTCGATCTCGGCAGCGGTGGCGGCAGACTGCTGGCGCTGGTGATGGCTGCGCGTCCTGGCGGCAAGTATGTCGCGCTCGATTTCTCGCCCACCATGATCGATGCACTGCACAAGCTCTTTGGCGCCGACGATCGCGTAAGCGTTGTTCAGCACGATCTCGACAAGGCCCTGCCGTCCATGGGCGCCTTTGATGTTCTTGTATCGAGCTTCGCTATTCATCACCTTGAGCATCCGCGCAAGCGTGCGCTCTATGAAGAAATTTTTGCCCAGCTCGCGCCTGGCGGTGTGTTCTGCAATCTTGAGCATGTGTCCTCGCCGAGCGCGCGGCTGCACGCGGAGTTTCTCAAGGCCATCTCGTTTGAAGATGAGGATCCATCCAACAAGCTGCTCGATCTGGAGACACAGCTCAACTGGCTACGCGAAATTGGCTTCATCGATGTGGACTGCCACTGGAAGTGGCGCGAGCTGGCGCTGATGGTCGGTGCGAAGCCGGAGGGATGAGCTTGATTGCAGGAGATGTGGCCGTTGTTTTCACTTTTTCACGGAGTCTGTGAAACCGCCAGTCCTGTGAAGGCAAGTGGATAAAGTATGTGGGGCTTAGAGGCATTTCACAGTTTCACAGGCCGAAAACGCTTTTCTCAGATTGCCTTGAAGGCGTCCTGTCATGGAACGACTGAAGTCGTTCCATGACACAGGGCTTGCGAATGAGACATGCCTTATTAAGATTGTGCGCCGACAACGGGTAATGATCCCAAATGGTCAGGAGCCCGGCCCGAGCAACGGGTATCCCAAATCAACCGATGCGCTGAAAGGCTGCGCATCGGTTGATTTGAGATACCGAGCGCGAAAATTGCATCAAATCATTTGAGCACCCGTTCAATCTCCGCGAAAGGGTACCGATGGGAAAACTCACAGAGGCAATCGATGCGTTCAACGAGCAGAAGAAGGAACGGCTCTCGCCCGATGTCTTGGCCATCATGAACCAGAGCGTGGAAGAGTTGAAGGCGCTCGGCATTGAGCAGCGCGCTCTGCGCACCGGCGACACCATGTCCGACTTCACACTGCCCAATCAGCATGGCGAACCAAGGAGCCTTTCGGGTTATCTTGCACGGTCACCAATCGTCCTGAACATCTACCGGGGAAGTTGGTGCCCTTACTGCAATTTCGAGATGAAAGCGTTTCTCGATGCGCTGCCCGAATTTCAGGCTCGCGGCGTCAACCTGGTCGCCATGGCTCCGGAGGTGCCGGACCGGTCATTGGAATTCACCGAGAGCAACCATCTTTCAATCGACATCCTGAGCGACACTGGCAATCGCGTATCAGAGCAGTTGGGCCTTGTCTTCGAGCTGCCACTGGCCCTGCGCCCCATCTATGAAAGATCCGCAACAGATCTTCCCGTGTTCAACGGGGATGGAACCTTCAAGCTTCCCGTTCCGGCAACGTATGTGATCGACCGCAACGCCAAGATTGTCTTCGACTTTGTAAATGCAGACTACAGACTGCGCTTTGAGCCTATGGAGTTAGTCGCAAGGCTGGACAAGATGAAATTCGCTTGAAGAGATGATCCGTAAAGTTGGTAGGCGTGTCCTATTCATGTGCAGTGTCCACACGCATGACTGTGATGGCTGCACGCTATAGCGCTCACTCGGTCAGCATTCTTACTACAACCATTCCAATACATCATGCACCCGCTTTACGGCTCACTTTTCCTTCAGCTATGTAGTATTCTCCTTGACAAGCCTATATTTAGTTTGCTACATAGTGACTATAGCCACTGAGGGCGTCATTCATGAGAGCACACGAAATCGCAATTTTGGGGATCTTGTTCCTGGCTGGAATTGTTGTACAGGGGCAGGCCACTGCAAACGGCGGCCCGGCGCAGGCAAAAGATACATCACCGCACTCCATTCAGTTTGTGCAGGTGGAGAACAATGTGCGGCTGGAGGTTCTTGATTGGGGAGGATCGGGCCCACCGGTGATTTTGCTGGCCGGTCTCGGATACGATGCGCACGTATTCGATGCCTTTGCACAAAAGCTAACCGAAAAACATCACATGTATGGTATTACCAGACGGGGATTCGGCGCATCGAGCGCGCCAGAGCCTGACTCCCAGAACTATACGGCCGCCCGACTCGGGGAGGATGTACTCGCCGTGATGAATGCGCTGCATCTCGAAAAGCCGGTCCTGATTGGCCACTCGATTGCAGGTGAAGAATTAAGTTACATTGGCGCGAATGATCCGGAGAAGATTGCCGGGCTGGTCTACCTCGACGCCGGATACGGTTACGCATACTACAATGCTTCAGCCCCGTATGGCGATCCCGTGATCGATGGGGTGTTTTTGCGCGCAGAAATACAGGGCCTGTTATTCCCGCTTGCGCCAAAAGAACAGAAAGAGAAGGTCGCACACCTTCTCACCATCAGCATTCCACGCTTCGAACGCGACCTTGAGAACGCGCAAAAGCAACTGGCAACGGTACCCGACACAACTCCTGGGCCGAACATCACACCCGCGATGAAAATTGGCGTTGCAATTCGTCGCGGAGTTCTGCAATTCGAAGGCGTCAAATGCCCAGTGCTGGCTTTCTATGCGTATCCCCACAATTTTGGCCCGGCGGCATCCAAGGACCCCGCCAAACTTGCTGAGATGGTTGCGCAGGACAAAGAGGTCACAGGGGCACAGGCAGATGCTTTCCAGGCGGGCAATCCCCAAGCGCGCGTCATTCGTATCCCAAACGCTGACCACTTTGTGTTTCGCTCGAATAAGGAAGAAGTGCTTCGTGACATAAACACTTTTATGACGACTCTTCAACGATGAGCTGGAAAAGTGGTTAGCCAAACGCCGAAAAGGCAGATCCTTTACTCCCCCTGCTGCGCCGTTCAGGAAGACAGGTGGTGTAAGCAGCATTGTTATCCCACCCTTCGAGCACAAGACGCTCGAAGGATGGGGCACCCGAAGTTGTGAGAGAACTTACATTGCCGAAAGGTCGGCATTCGTGTCTGCTACTGCAGGATCGGAATGCCGGCGATGCGGTTCTTCCACTCTGCTGGGCCGGTCTCGTGTACGCTGGTGCCTTTTGAATCGACGGCCACGGTGACGGGCATGTCGCGTACGTCGAACTCGTAGATGCCTTCCATGCCTAGATCTTCAAAGGCCAGCAGCTTTGAGCCGTGAATTGCCTTCGACACCAGATAAGCCGCGCCGCCGACGGCCATTAGATAGACCGCGCCGAATTCGCGAATTGCTTCGATGGCCACCGGGCCGCGCTCGGCCTTGCCCACCATACCGAGCAGTCCGGTTTGGGCCAGCATCTGGCGCGTGAACTTGTCCATGCGGGTTGCGGTGGTAGGGCCTGCGGGCCCGATGACCTCTTCGCGCACCGGATCGACGGGGCCGACGTAGTAGATGAAGCGGCCGCGGAAATCGACAGGCAATTTCTCACCGCGATTCAGCATGTCGGTCATGCGCTTGTGCGCGGCGTCGCGGCCAGTGAGCAGTTTGCCGGTCAGCAATAAAACTTCGCCGGGCTTCCAGGTGGCGGCTACTTCACTGGTCACGGTGTCGAGATTCACGCGGCGCGCGCCGGAGACATCGTAGGAGAGCTTTGGCCAGTCGTCGAGGCTGGGCGGATCGAGGTAGACGGGGCCGGAGCCGTCGAGCACGATGTGCGCGTGGCGGGTGGCGGCGCAGTTGGGAATCATGGCGACGGGAAGATTGGCGGCGTGGGTAGGATAATCGAGCACCTTGACGTCGAGCACGGTAGTAAGCCCGCCCAGGCCCTGCGCGCCGATGCCAAGCCGATTGACCTTGTCGTAGAGTTCAACGCGCAGCTTTTCAGCAGTGGTGACGGGACCGCGCGCGATCAGCTCCTGAATGTCGATGGGGTCCATGAGCGATTGCTTGGCGAGCAACATGGCCTTCTCTGATGTGCCGCCGATGCCGATGCCGAGCATACCCGGCGGGCACCAGCCGGCGCCCATGGTTGGAACGGTCTTCAATACCCATTCAACGATGGAGTCGGATGGGTTGAGCATGACGAATTTGCTCTTTGCCTCGGAGCCTCCGCCCTTGGCTGCGACGGTGATGTCGACCTTGTCGCCCTTTACCAGTTCAACTGTGATGCAGGCCGGCGTGTTGTCTTTGGTGTTTTTGCGGGAGCCGGCGGGGTCGGCAAGGATGGATGCGCGCAGCTTGTTGTCTGGATCGAGATAGGCGCGGCGCACGCCCTCATCCACCATCTGCTGCAGGTCCTTGGTCTCTTCTACGGGAGCGGTTTCAAAGCGCACGTCGAGACCGACTTTCATGAACGCTGTGACGATGCCCGTATCCTGGCAAATGGGCCGGTGGCCTTCAGCACACATGCGGCTGTTGATGAGGATCTGCGCCATTGCGTCTTTAGCGGCCGGGGACTGCTCTTTCTCATAGGCCTTGGCAAGGCTGGTAATGTAGTCGACCGGATGGTAGTAGCTGATGTATTGCAGTGCCCCAGCGATGCTGGCAATAAAATCTTCCTGACGAATGACGGTCATAGCAGCTCCTTCGAACCTATCTAGGGTAACGGATTCGGCGGAGATCTGGCATGCGCGGGTACAGTGTGGCATTCGCCCCGGACGTGCCGAATGGCCTAAGCTAGAACCATGAACGATGTTGCATCGAAGGACGGCGGCTCCGCAGAGGAACGTTACGATCTGCTTGTGATTGGAGCCGGGCCCACGGGCCTGGCTTGCGCCATTGAGGCCCAAAAGTCTGGTCTGCGCGTGGTGCTGGTCGACAAGGGGTGCCTGTGCAACTCCCTATTTCACTACCCGTCGCACATGACGTTTTTTACGACCGCAGAGCTGCTTGAGATCGGCGGTATTCCGTTTCCGAGCACCAATGCGAAGCCGACGCGCCTTGAGGCTCTCGAGTACTACCGGCAGGTGGCGGTGTTCTACAAGCTCGACATTCGCCAGTATCACCGTGTGGATGGAGTGAATGGCGCGGATGGCGGATTCACGGTAAACATGACGGATCGCTTTGAGCGCCCTTCGACGGCGAAGGCCGCTAAGCTGGTGATCGCCACCGGGTATTACGACCTGCCCAACTGGATGGGCGTTTCCGGCGAAATGCTGAGCAAGGTTGCACACTACTACGACGATCCGCATCCTTACTCGGGACTCGACGTTGCCGTGATCGGGGGCAAGAACTCCGCTGCGATTGCGGCGCTGGAACTGTGGCGGCACGGCGCGCGCGTTACGCTGATTCATCGCGGTGCGGAGCTGCACCGGCACGTGAAGTACTGGATCAAGCCTGACATTGAAAACCGCATCAAGGCCGGAGAGATCAAGGCGTACTTCAGCTCGAAGGTGACTGAGATTCTTCCTGACACGATCACGATTGACACGCCGGACGGCCAACTAAGCCTGGCAAACGATTTTGTTTTCGCAATGACCGGCTATCATCCGGACTTTACTTTCCTTGAACGGCTCGGCGTCCGATTCGAGGGACCGGACCGGCGGCCGGTGTGCGATGCCGAGAGCCTTGAAAGCAATGTGCCGGGCATTTACCTGGCAGGAGTGATTGTTGCCGGCTCGCGCACCAACGAAATTTTCATTGAAAATGGCCGCCTCCACGGGCGTCAGATAGCGGCTGCGCTCGCATCCAAGTTCGATAGATTGCCCGCCTAGAGCATCCGACGAAGTCCAGTGAAGGACAGTGGGATTACACTAGGCTAACCAGTTTCCGGCTCACGACGAAACCTAATCGATGCGCTATTGGCCGCGTACAATTCGCTGGCAGATGCTTGCGGGGTTGCTTCTGCTTGAGACCCTGTCGTTGCTGTTGTTCGCCGGCTTGCTGGTTCACCAGCAGACGACCGACCTTTACCGGCGGGCCCGCATTCGTCTCATGTTCGAGGCGTCATCCGTTGCGCTGCAGGCTAGCGAGGCTCTGTATCAGGAGCATCCCGGCTGGGTTGGCCTGTCAGTAAAGATGATGGGCGACGCCCCAACGGTTTCGATTGCAAAGGTCACAGATCCATATGGCAATGTTCTTTTTGTGAGCGAAGGCGACGCAGACGATTACAAACTGAGTCCCGTGGAACTGGCGCAGATACCCAAGATCAACCAGAACGAAGCGCATTTTTTTGAAGCTCCCGGCAAACCATGGGAGGCGGTTGCAGCCATCTACACGGGCGCGGATCTACGCGGTTATGCATGGGTCGAATTCCAGAACACCTGGGGACAGGAGCAGATCGAAGGAATTATTCACGATTCGCTGGTGTTCGGCTTCATCTGGCTGATCGCTTCAGCAGTGTTCGTACTGATGATGTATCGCTCCATCTCGCGGCCGCTCGCCATCCTGCATCGAGGCACCAAGGCGCTGATGACCGACCCGGATAACGGCGGGCACTTCCCTCTTCCTGTCGGCGTTCAAAATGAAATTGGCGATCTGATTCTGGCTTTCAACAGTATGGTTGCATCGATAGCCGAGCAGCGCGCCGGATTGAACGACACGCTCTCACTGCTCGACTCGATGCTGGCGAACGCACCTATTGGCCTGGCGTTCTTTGACCGCAACTGCCGCTTTACGCGCGTAAACCAGGTGTTTGCGGACCTCACTGGAGTGCCGCTCAGCCGTCATCTGGGCCGTACCATGTCGGAACTTCTGCCGCCTCCTGCAGCGCAAATGATTGAACACACCGTTCACCGCGTATTCAACGATGCGGAGTCGATGCACACATTCGAGATCAACGGTCAGAACGCCGAGAGCGGGCGTCCTTGGACGTGGATTGTGAGCGCGTATCCGGTGAGAACCACGCCACAACAGATTCGCTGGGCGGGCATCATCGTGATGGACGCAAGCGATCGCAGACGCGGCGAGGAAGCACTGCGCAGAGCGGAGAAGCTGGCCGTGACCGGCAGGCTGGCGGCATCCATTGCGCACGAGATCAATAATCCGCTGGAGGCAATCACCAACATCCTGTTCCTGCTAAAAAATTACAGCGGGCTCGAAGACCCGGCGCAGAACTACGTATCGATGGCGGAGTACGAGGTGCGACGCATCTCAGAGATCACGCAGCAGACGCTCCGTTTTTACCGGCAGCCGACACAGCCGGCGCGCACCAAGCTGTCGGAGTTGATTGGCTCGGTGTTGAGCCTTTTTCAGGGCCGCTTCAACTCGAACAACCTGCAGGTGGTTTGGGATTACGATCCGGAAGTCGACCTTTTCTGCTTTTCCGGCGAGATCAGGCAGGTGCTTGCCAACGTCGTGGGTAATTCCATCGATGCATGTTCAGCGGGTGGACGACTTGTTGTGCGCGCGCGCCGATCGCGAAACTGGCTCATGCCTCATAAGGCCGGCGTCCGTTTCACGGTTGCCGATACGGGCTCGGGAATGAGCGCGGAGGCGCGCAAACGGGCCTTTGAGGCATTCTTTACTACGAAGGAAAATACGGGGACCGGCCTCGGGCTATGGGTAAGCCTGGAGATATTGATCAAGCATCGCGCAATCATCCATTTGCGCAGCCGGGACGTGGCTTCCGGCAAGCCTTCAGGAACCGTGTTTCAGTTCTTCGTCCCCGACGATTCTGAGTTCGCTGCTGCCCCCGGGACATTGCCGACTGAAGGCGCCTGAATTTTCCACAACAAATTTCCAGCCTTGACTGCTCACCTATTTTATGTGTTACAGTCTGTAACATTATGACAAGTAACACTACCGACAGTCACGATCCCGCGGAGCTTGGCGAACTGGAACGCAACATCCTGCTCATTATTTGGAGAATGGGCGAGGTGACGGCCGAGCAGGTTCGAGAAGAACTGAGCCGCCCGCTTAAAGACTCCACGATTCGCACAGTCCTGCGGAGGCTTGAGGAGAAGGGCTATCTGTCCCACTCGGTCGAAAACCGCACGTTCCTTTATCGGCCGGCGGAGTCGCGCCAGCGCGTGGCAGGCCGCGCGGTGAAGCGCATTGTGGATTGGTTCTGCGAGGGCTCGGTTGAGGCCCTGCTGGTGGGAATGGTCGACTCCAAAGTGCTTGGCGGCGCGGAGCTGCAAAGGCTAGCCGATCGCATTGCACAGGCGCAGACCAACAATTCTACGGAAATTACGGCACCAAAGCGGCCCTCGGCACGTAAATAAACGGAGGAACCATGACGACATCCTTGTATCCTCTGATTCTTGAAGCAGCGTTACGCGCATTGATCGCCGCCACCGCAGTGTGGGCCGGGTTACGGATTATGCGCGTAGCCAACGTTCTGGTACTGAAAACCGCGTGGGCGCTGGTGCTCATTGCGGCGATGGCGTTGCCGCTGGCTCCAAGCTGGCTAGCGCTGCCTACGTGGGCGACTCTGAGACTTCCGGTGCTCTCAGCGGTTCAGCAGGTTGCGGCGGCTCCGGCCGTGAGAGCGGTGGAGCCTGTACAGGCAAGCGCAGCATTTGAGCCTGCACCGGCGACTGAACGCACCAACTCCGGCGAATTTTCTGCAGCCGAAATTTCACATTCACGCTTCCAATCGGCGAGTCCCGGAACGGTTGAAGATGCGGTAACCCCGGGCGTACTTACTGCGAGCACGCATGATCTGCTGCCGGCTGACGCGCCCACGAGCGCAACGTTGACAGCGGCGCACACAGCGGAGACGCTAACCGCGAATCGGCTGCCCTTCAACGTGGCTGTTTTTGGACTGCTGCTTTATCTCGCGATTGCATCGGCGCTCTTTTTGCGGCTTCTGATCGGCCTTGCTGCGGCCATCCGTTTGTGGATGACGGCAAAACCCATCTCTGTTTTCGTGAATCCATCGTGGAGAGTCCGTAGCAGCACTCGCGTGGCATCGCCATTGAACATTGGCTCGGGCATTGTACTGCCAGCCGAGTTCCGGGAATGGGATGAGGAGAAGTTGCGCATCGTGCTGGCCCACGAAAGTTCTCACGTTCGCCAGGGTGATTTTTATCTGCAACTGCTCGCGGGATTGTACGCATGCATGTTCTGGTTCAGTCCACTGGGATGGTGGCTGAAACGCAAACTCTATGAACTGGGCGAAGCCATCAGCGACCGTGCCGGCCTTGAAGAGGCCGCGAGCCGCGCTTCCTATGCCCAGCTGCTTCTCGAATTCGCGGCTCTCCCGCGCCCAACCTTAACAGGAGTTGCCATGGCTCGCACCAGTCATCTTTCGCAGCGCATCGAGCGCCTTTTGAATGAATCAAGCTTCAAGCAGGCCTTTGCCGCCAGTGGCCGCAAGGTAATCGTCGCCATCGTTATTCTGATACCGCTCGCTCTGGTGGGAGCGACCACGCTGGTTACAGTGCAGGCCGCAACACCGGCAGCGCAGACTTCGACCGACGCGGTGACCGGACAATCCACTCCAAAGCAAGTCACTGTACCAGTTCCACCACCTGCTCCCGCAGCAGCGCCTGTGCATGAACCGGCTCCGGTACCGGCTCCAAGTTCAACCTGAGGCCGCACCCGCGCCGCCAGCTCTGCCTGCGCATGCCGACGAAGACATGACCGTCGTCATTCCTCACGTTCGCGTCAATCCGCAGATACCGCACGTGGCGGAGAATCCGCAGATACCTCACATTCATCGTGAACCCGCAGATCGCAGCGATACCACCGATCCTCCGGCTCATAGGCGCATCGCCCTTAAATTCGCCGGCAGTCTTCTCAAGCTTTCAATAGCGAGGCGCTGGCCGGAAGGCGATCCTTTCGTGGTGGTTGGAAGCGACGGGAAAATGTCAAAGACACGCGGCTGGTCCCTTTATGAAGAATAGCGATGGGCAAACGCGGATATCGACAAAGCCCGGCAGCAGGCTCACGGCGCGTTTGTCTGGTTCCGGCATGACGGCAAATCCTACTTCATCGATGATCCAAATGTTGTTTCTCAAGTTGAGGCCATGGACAAGCCGATGGACGACCTGCAGGGGCAGATGCGCGACCTTGGCAAGCAAATGCGCGAGCTAGGCGATCAGCAGAGAAAGAAGATGCGTCACATGCAGGACACCGCGGTACAGACTCCCGACCTGTCAAAAGAGCTTGAAGCGCTGAAGACGGCCGAAGCCAGCTTGCAGGCCAAGCAGGGCGGCACCATCACCCAGAAAGAGATCGGCGATCTGCAGCGAGAGATCGGCAGAATCCAGGGCGAGCTTGGTTCGCTGCAGGGCAAGCTCATGCTGGAGCAGGCCGGCCTAGGTAAGAACATGGGCGCATTCGGAGCGGAGCAAGGCAAGCTGGGCAGCCAGATGGGAAAGCTTGGAGCAGAGATGGGCCGAATTGCCCGCGAGAATCGATCGAAGATGGACGAGATCATCAACAGCTCCATCTCGAACGGCAAAGCGAAGCCCGTAAAGTAGCCGACAGAGAAAGCCGGAAAAGATCAGAACGCATTCAACGGAGGAGAGAGACGCCCTGGGGTCTTTCTCCTTCTTTTTTGTTCCAGGCCCGCTAACCGCACTGCCGCGTACAAATCAACCTTGCCATTATTCAATGGGGTACATCGTCTTCAACACAAGGCGAGGGGCCTGTATTCTACGTCAGTCCCCCGATTCTCCCGGCATTTGCCCGACGAAAATTCAAGGAGAGCAAACTACGATGCCTGCAACCGCCGAGCTTGTTACGACTGACTTTATTTTCAGACGCAATCAAGAGATGCTTGCGAGAGCGATTGATGGACTGACGGACGAACAATGGGTGACGCGGCCACTTGGCAACTGTAACTCGGTGCTATGGATTGTTGGCCACATCGTGTGGGCGCGGTCGCGCGCGCTGCACATTATGGGCTTTACGTGGACGAGGCCGTGGCTCGACCAGTTTGCGCGCGGATCGAAGCCGTCTGAGTCATTGGAGAACCCTTCACGCATGGAAGTGATGGATGCGTGGCACGATCTCTGCAAGGCCTTCCCCGCTGCGCTTGGGGAGATTTCACAAGCAGTACTGGCGAAACAGGTTCAGCAACCGTCGCCGAGCTTTGATGGAACCGTGGGTGGGATGATCGGCTTCATGGCGATGCACGAGTCTTACCACGTGGGCCAGGTGGCTTACGCGCGTAGCATACTCGGCCGCAGCTGAATCTCCGGTTAGAACTTCAAGTCCAAATCGTTGGACGTTCTCAACAAGTCCAGATTGCTCTGCTCATGAGCCGGATGCGGCATGCAGCGGCTACGGGACTGGATGGACTGCGCATAAGAACGCGTGACGTGCAGGCGGTCCATGATGATGTATCGCGTGCGCATGCCGTTGATGGTGGGCGCTAACTGCGCCGGAACATTTCTGCGATCAACGTAGATGACCAGCACAGCTTCTTTCGGATTGTCGAGGCTTTGACCGACGCCTACACCAAAGAACGCTGCATTCTGTTTCATCAGGTTCCGCGCAATGAGAGCCTTGGACGCAATCGCGTTCTGCAAAACCTGCGGGGCGAGTATCGCAGGAACTGCGGCTTCCTCAGGCGTTTCCGGCGCGACGCCGAAAGCTACTGCGGTTTGCGTGGTTGGTATCACCACGGTACGCACGCCGTTCACCGTGGCAGGCACGTCTGTGTTCATGTTCTGGTTCACGTAGATGGTGACGGCTGCTTCGCCAGGCTGATCGAGACTCTTGCTGGTTGCCACACCGAGAACGCCTGCCGAGGGATTTACCAGCATCCTTGCCTGATTCATGGCCAGCTCTGCCCGAGAAGCTTGCGCATCCGTAAGCACCACGGCCTGCGCGGCGGTCGCGGTACTACCGCCGTAGTTCAGGCAGCTAACTGCGTGATCGTTTGTTCCGACAAAGATGTAACTTGTGCCGTTCAGCGTGCCCAGCTCATTCAGAACGTCCTGCGCCGGGTTTGCTACGCCGATGCTCACGCCCGCGCTATCGACACCGCCCGCGAAGAACAGGCCCACCGGCTCGGCATTGGCTGTATCCACAACAAGCGAGCCGGAGTCGCCGGCATCGCTGAACTGGTTGCCCGAAATCGCGATTTGGTTTGTGAAGGTCTTGGTGACGTAGGGTTTGGATTCCGCGCAGTCGCTGAAATAATCCACGTGTACATCGAGACTCACGGTAGAGACGGTGGCGCAGGTCAATCCTGTGGTGCGCCCGCTTTTGGCCACCTTCATGTTGAGCGCCACGTTCTCGCCTTTACCTGCGCTGGAAGAGATGCCGGGCGGCGCAGATGCAAGCGTGCCATTTTGCAGTGCGCCGAATTCGAGGATTGCGCCGTTGGAGTCAACGGCTCCGGAGTTCACTTCAGCGATTGCTGCATCGGCATTGGTGGTGGCGGATTTCAGCGAAAGAAAAGCGCTCAGAGTGCCTACCGGGGTAATGGGCGCGCCGGTGATTCCAAATGGCCGGCAACTGTCGTCAATAAGTCCCGGCTGGATGACGGTTTCGCCGATGGTTGCCTGATCGCTGCGCGCCAGCACGTGATTGTTGCTGAGGATGTATTGTTTGCCGCTGCTGTCCTTGATCAAGGAACCGAGAGTGCCACCGCAGCAATTCGTGATCTGGCCGTTCTTCTGGTCGTAGTCGTTGTTATTGCCGCCGGAGCTACCGAGCACGATGGGGGCCGATGTCTGCTGCTGCTCATGCGACATTGGATTGCTGGACACTCCAGCGGTGTTCAGCAGGATCTGGCTGGCCACTTTGGATGGAGACGTGCCAACGGTGGCCACGATGAATGTGCTGCTGGTCGCCGAAATGGAAGAAGGTGCAGTGTAAGTAACGCTGCAATGCGTGAAGGCGCTGCTGCTTCGGACACAGCTTGGAGTGCCTAGAGTTCCCTGACCTCCGCTTGAGCCGGTTGCGGTATTCGACAGCCCCCAGTTGATGCCGGTGGTGCCGCCCGCCAGAGCGATGTAGCCGGTCAGCGTCAGCGTGCTGTTTGCGCCCAGTGCTGCATTTTCTGGAGAAAGCGGCTGCAGGAAGCCGGGTGTGACGGTGACGACGGTCGACGCGGTGGCAGTTGGATCGGATTTGAGTGTTGCGGTAATGGTGACCTGAACGCTGTTGGCGGTGACATAACTTGGGGGGGTGTATTGACCTGTCGACGCGTCGATGGTGCCGCGTCCGCTGTTGGCGTCGCCACCCGCAGTGGTGGACCACGTAACGGTCGCTGCTCCGCCGGAGTTCAGCGTGGCGGCAAACAACTCCACCGGGGCGCCTGATGAATTCTTCGAATTGCATCCTGTGCAGTTGGTATCGATGGCGGCTGAGCCTGGAGAGATGGTGAAGGTGCCGTTCGATGCGCTGCCTGCGCTTGTGCCGCCGCCGCACCCGGCAAGCAGGAAAAGGAACGAGACGAGCGGCGCGGCAAGCAGGCGAATTGCGTCCGAGCGCGAGCGGCGGGGCCGCATGCCAGCGGCCGGTCCGCTATGCGCGCAGGTCTTGCTCGTCTTTCGCTTGCTTTCGATCAATTTTCTGGTGCCTTTAAAAGATGCAGATGCCTTCAAAGTAGTTTATCGCTAGCGGCGGTGAACGCTGCCCTACTAAGGGGCAGGTTTCAGGGGATACAAGTTCAGGTGCTTCTTGAAGTTAGACCTTGGTTGAGGCATAAAAGTTGCCTTTGAATCTATCTCTGGGAGCAACTCCTATCCCTCCAACAAGATCGCGGCTTACGGCATGGCAGCGTTCCCCTTGCCCGGCGCACTACACTTTTACCAGGAGTAACCATGGAATACATCAATCTTGGAAACACTGGACTTAAGGTTTCGCGCATTTGCCTGGGCTGTATGACGTACGGCTCGCCCGCAACCGGGAAGCTGCTGCCGGGCCGCCAGCCGTGGGCACTGAATGAGGCCGACAGCGTGCCCTTCCTTCGTCAGGCGCTCGATCTGGAAATCAATTTCTTCGACACGGCGAATGTCTACTCGGGCGGCGACAGCGAAATTGTGGTGGGGCGCTTTTTGAAGGCCAATACACGGCGTGAAGCCGTGGTGATTGCGACCAAAGTTTGCAGCATGATGCGCGAAGAACCCAACGGCAAAGGCCTGTCGCGCAAAGAAATTGTGTTTGAGTTGGAGGAGAGCCTGAAGCGGCTTGGAACCGACTACGTGGATCTCTACCAGATTCACCGCTGGGACTACGAAACTCCGATTGAAGAGACGCTGGAAGCGCTGCATGACATGGTGAAGGCGGGCAAGGTGCGCTACATCGGTGGATCGTCGATGTACTCGTGGCAGTTTGCCAAGGCGATTTACGTTTCGCAGATGCGCGGATGGGCGCGCTTTGTGTCGATGCAAAACCACTACAACCTGCTCTACCGCGAAGAAGAGCGGGAGATGATGGGCCTGTGTCGGGCGGAAAATATCGCGGTACTGCCATGGAGCCCGCTGGCGCGCGGACGTTTGACGCGCCCGTGGAAGAGCGAAAGCACAAAGCGCGTTGAGACGGACGTGTTCGGGAACGCGATGTACTCCAACACTGAGGCTGCCGACGAACAGGTTGTGAATGAGCTGGGCCGGGTTGCGGAGCAGCGAGGAGTCTCGCGCGCGCAGATCGCCATGGCGTGGCTTCTGTCGAGGCCCGGAGTTACTTCGCCAATTGTGGGAGCCACCAAACCGCATCATCTTGAGGACGCGGTCGCCGCTCTCAATGTGAAGTTAAGCGCGGAAGAGGTCAAGACACTCGAAGCGCCTTATATTCCGCATCCTGTGCTTGGGTTTAGTTAGAGCATCTCTCGTTTTGTCCCAGAGTGATCCCATCCATCCCCGCGAAAACGCGGGGATGGATGGGATACCTGCGAAGATTCGTCAAATGTCCGGATGCCGGTGATACGGCCGGAACCGATCTTAGGCTCTAGATTAATTTCGATAAGCCGACTTCAACGAAGCCGGAAGCCCGGCCTACGACCTCGTACGGCTATTGATCAAGTGTTAATTTCCGGATGCCGGTCACCCACCCGGAATTCCTCCTTCATTCGTCTCATCAAGGCCCACAGTAGGTCGGAGACTGACGCTCCAGGTGGTCCAGTTTTTTCGGAGACCCTCACTTCTTCTGCATCGATTCGTCTCATCTCAATTGCGTTAGTCAGTAAAAGTGGCTCCTGCCAATTCCCGCTGTTCGGCCTGAACTCATCGCTTCATATCGTCTCCGAGCTTGCCTCAATCTCCTCCAGTGTCAGGCCGCGCGTCTCTGGAACCCACAGACGGACAAACAGGACCCCAAACGCGCACACCGCTCCGAAGATCGCAAACACCGTATACTCTGACATCGCGGAGGCCATGATCGGGAACAGGAGCCCCACCAGGAACGACCCAATCCAGTTGAACGACGATGCCAGTCCTGTGCCTGAACCGCGAATCGCCAAGGGAAATATTTCGCCCACCACCACCCACGTCAAAGGTGCCCAGGTGAATGAGTACAGCGCCACATAGATGCTCAGAAACACCACAACCGTCTGGCCGCCCAACGACGGCTTCAGAATGTGAAACACTGCCGGCGCAATAAAGGAGATCGCCATAATAAGGCCGCCAACAGTTAGCAGGGTGCGACGGTTGATGCGGTCAGCCAGCAGAAGAAATAACAATGACCCCAGCACCAGGATAGCGCCTTCCAGCATCGGCCACATCAATGCCGAATGCATCGACGCGCCACTCAGCCGCTCCACGATGAGCGGCAAATAATAGAAGATGGCGTTCGCACCCTGAAACTGCTGCAATGCAGCAACGCCCAGACCAGCCAGCACCAGCGGTCGATAGTTCTTTTGAAAGAACGCCTTGTAGTGTCCTGCTGACCGGTCCTGTTCGTGTTCATGGCGTACGATTCGAGTGATTTCCTGCAACTCGTCATCGATGCGCCACTGTTTTGGCCGGACTGTTGTTAGAACCTTCCTTGCCTCGTCGATAAGGCCGTGGCTTACCAGGAAGCGGGGAGATTCGGGCAACCTCAGCGTGCCCAGGAAAAGAATGATTGCGGGAATGATTGCGGCACCGAGCATCAGGCGCCAGCTCCAGTTCCCGGACAAGTTGTCCAGGAAAAAGTCCGCAACATACGAGAGCAGCATCCCGGTGACGATCATCACCTGATTGAGACCGGACAAACGGCCGCGAATGTCGGCCGGCGCCATCTCTGAAAGATAGGCAGGCACCAGCGCTGAGGCAGCACCGACCGCCCAGCCCAAGATGATGCGCGCCGCTACCAGAAAAGCCACACTGTTCTCCGGTGCTATTGCCGAAAGTGCTGCTCCTGCTACGAACACCAGCGATGCGATCAGAATCAGCCGTCGCCGGCCATATCGGTCCGCCATCCGTCCCGCCATCGCTCCACCAAGGATGGCGCCCAGCATCACCGCCGAAGTGATCAGGCCAAGATCTACCGGGCTGTTCTGCAAACTCCATCGCTCCTGGAGAATCGGCAAAGCGCCGGTCATCACGCCGATGTCGTACCCGAACAGGATGCCTCCAAAGGCACCAAAAAAGTAGATGAACATCAGGCTTCGACTTCTTTCCCCGCCCTTGTCTGGATCGCTTGTTGCTCTGTTTGATAACGAGTTCATCAGTCCGGGATCCTCACATTTGATTGAGATCGAATCGCGCCCGTGCCGGCGGGATTCATCTTTCACTGCCCGCAAGTGGCCTTCGCCCTGCGCTTAAGGAAATAATACCGGTCCTGCAGCGCCCGCGAGATCTCCGGGCAGGCCACGGTTCTTTTGTCACGAACACGAACGAGCGTACCCGTCTTCGCTACTCAGAATCTGCTTCTTCGCGTCGTGAAGGCCTGGCCCCGCAAAGTCTCGAGCTAGTGTTGGTAAACATCGAGAAACTCGCAATTTGCACGGAAAGTCGCAGGCATTGATAGGGTCACGGCCGTGTTGTCGGCTACGATTCCCCCACAGTGCGCCAAATTGCCGTCGGGAGACGCTTGGCGGTACCCCTCGGCTTACCACCTGCAAACTGAAGACTTGTTTGAATGCTAAGTCGAGGAGGAGCACGAGGTGTTGCTAAAGGCTGAACTCAGCTGTGAGGCTGATTCAGAGAACGACCTCGGAGGCTCCTCAGAGACTATGTATTACATCGGACTGGATGTGCACAAGAAGACGATCAGCTTTTGCGTGAAGGACGCGGCCGGCAAGGTCCAGCAGGAAGGCAAGATTGGATCGACGCGTCGCGAACTGGACAGCTGGATCAAGACCCTTCCCCAACCCCGGATGATCGCCATGGAAGCGACGATCTTCACCGGAAGAATTTACGACCACCTGCTTCCCCATGCCGAGAAGGTGAAGGTGGCCCATCCGCTGATGCTGCGGGCCATTGCCGCGTCCAAGAAGAAGAACGACCGGATCGACGCCGGCAAGATTGCTGACTGTCTTCGCTGCGATCTCCTGCCCGAGTGCCACATGGCCTCGACTGAGATCCGCGACCGGCGGCGAACACTTCGCTATCGCGGACTTCTGGTCAAGCAAATGGTGCAGATGAAGAACCGGGTGTCCGGCCTTCTGATGGAAAGCGGCGTCAGCTACAACAAGCAACGACTTCACAAGCTGGGCTACTTCACCGACCTGCTTTCCACCAACGAGGAGATCAGCCAGAGTATCCGGCCTCTGCTCAAGCTCGGCCGGGAACATATCGTCCGCGCACAGCGCCTGGATTCGGCGCTGTTCGGTTCCCTGGAGAAGGATCCGCTGCTGTCGGAGCGCCTGCGACGACTCAGAACCATCCCCGGAGTCGGCCCGATCACGGCTCTGACCTGGGTCCTGGAGATCGGAGACTACACGCGTTTTCGGTCGGTGAAGGAAGCCATCAGCTATTGCGGCCTGTGCAGCGCGGAGAAGAGCTCCGCCGACAAGGTGATGCGCATGCCGATTTCCAAGCAGCGTAACAAGCATATTCAACATGTGCTGGTGGAAGCAGCCAAGATGGCGCCTAGATACTCTCCTGAGCTGGCCTTGGTTCGCAAGAGGGAGATCCAGAGAGGAAACAAGAATCGAGCCACTCTCGCCGTGGCCAGGAAGATGGTGGCCTACATGCTCGCTGTGGAACGCAGGCAACAGGACTTCGTGCCTGCCGAAGAAATGGCGGATAGGACGGTAGCGTAAAAACTTTCCTGATAAGGAAAGACAAAACGGGATTATGCGATGCGCAGGCTGCCAGGTCCTGCAGTTGACCAGCTGGGCAACGAAGGCAACTTCTGAGGCCCCTTACGAATTGTTTCGGGACTGGCAGTGAACACAAACTCAATCATCTGCGACAGCTCTTCGGAGCTTGAGGCAGCAAATGGATGTCCGGTCCTGCGGGATGCAGGGACCACCAGCCGTGCGGCACACGCGCGCAAGCGAATGACCGGATCAGCCGAATGCGCGCACTCGCGAGCGCGCCCAGGAAACTCGTGCTTTTCGCTTGACTTTGACTTACATGGATGGCGGTCAACCATGCCCTTGGGCCATTCACGACGGGCGGGCACACGGCCGGAACCAACTGTTTTCGTTACAATTCGGCCAGATAACACGTGAAGAAGGGCTTTTCTCGGTAGATATGAATGCCTTCCATAGCGTCCCTGGAAAATGCTGTGAGCCCTCGTTCTTTCGAATAAACCATTCCGCCATGAATCTTGGCAATATGTGAGTGTGAATATCCCTCGGGAAGATCACAGAACTCAAATCATGTCCACCATTCTTGTCTACCATTGTGTGGCAACTAGCACATATCCAAATTCCATTTTCTGGTGCAGCTCGCTGATCATCGCTCATCTTTGTTTCGTAGCGAGCTTATCGGAGATGATAAGGGCGCGCATCTCAAGCTCACTCTCGTGCTTTGGCTTTTCTTCCGCCTTTAGGAGGCGGCAGCGATGCGATTGCCTTCCGCAATTTTGCATTTGGGGCCGGAGCGTGGCCCCTGTCGACCGACGCCTGCTGATCGCGCTGAGCACCTTCGGTTAGTCCCGCCGCACGCACTGGACGGCGCGCTGGCTTTGGCTCCCGGCTCTCTTTGCTCCACACCGCCTCGACCATCTTGCGCACTGTCGTTCGGCTCCTCAGCATACTCGGCCTCCCAGCGTAGGCGATCGTGATCCGCCACAGCATATCGAGCAGCCGTTCGCCTCCCTCTCCGGGCGGAACCATGATCACGAACCCATGCATGTCGGCCGCTAGTTTGGCGTTGGGAACGATCTCGTCAGCATCGCCTTCGACCAAAATTACACTTTGACTATGAATACCTGGCATACTCTCCTTTCTCACACTTCAGGCTGCGCACCTCTCCGTAGTAAAAATCGTGTTCTGCGTTCGTGACTGCCGCAACCCTGCTCAAGGCGTCGTACGGCCTCAATCAGAGCGTCAACTTCGTCCAACAAATCATCGAACTCAGTCATTCATGTGCTCCTCTGGTCTATGCCACGAAGAACCTCGGGCAAGCAAGACATACAGGCGAGCAGTCGGTTTCACAGTTCAATTATGCATTCCATCCGGTTCGGGTTGGGTCGGCCATCTGGAAAATGCACCAAAACGGCTCCGCCCCGGCCAGATTCTCGCCGGGGTGACGTTCGAGAAAATGGGCGCGTTGTTTACTGAATCCAAACTCCACCTTAGGCGGTCACACATGCATACCTAAACTCTTGAAATCAGCGTGGCAAAATCTTAAGCCCTCAGTTGCAGCCGCGTGGTGGGTGACCAGCGGTTACAACAACTGCTTCCGCCAAGACTCCGCTGACAAAACTCTGAGCTTCTCCAAGTACCTCGCATTGAGATCACCGCCAACTTTCTCACCGTGCATTGCAGTGAAGAATGTTTCGGATAGCACCGTGCCAATGGCATGGATGGCTTCATGGCGGTCGAGTCCTTCGTCCATTAAGCGGGCAAGTACGGCCTTGACCGGATATTCATCTCCGAGTGCCAGTTGGTTTTCGACAATCACGTGGATTAGGGCGTGAGCAGTCTCGTTTGGAAGCCGATTTCGCTCTCGACGGTGGTATCGGACGACCAGTTGCTTGCGCTCGGTTTCATCAAGCTCCAGCCAAGCGTCCGGATCGATATGTTTGAGCGGGTCGTAGCGCAACAACTCCATGAGGTTCCCCTCCGTAACAAGACTTCAGTCCAACCACAAGGCACATCTTCGTAGCACCGGCGAAAGCCTGTCAAAGGTGCCGGTGACTCGGGCATCGACTGCGAGGTTCGCGCTCCGGATTGTCGTGGAGCGTATTTCCAAAATCTGTCAAACCCGATTCAATGATTTGGTCTCATCAGTTGTCCTGCCTCCCCGCGATTGTCAGGCAAGGCGATAGTCAGCCCGGTGATGTCGTCGGTGACTTCGAGTCGGATTTGGTAGTCGGCGTAGGTTGCGAGCGTGGTTCGCTTAATGTTCTCAATCATGTTCGGGTTTTGGACGTCGCGGACAATTTGGGAATTAACGTTCTGAGCGTTGGTAACACGGAGGGTGTAGGTGCCCTCTGGGACGAGGTCAATGTCGAACGTGCCGTCCTCTTCGGAGACGAATACGACGTCCATCTCGATGTTGTCGGCGGCGGTATAGAGGGTGACCCTGCCGGAGTTGATTGGCTGACCAGAGCTGTTGACGAGCGATCCGGAGATCGTGTGGAGTTTGGAGAGAGGAATGGTGATGTCGGCGTCAGGATACTCCTCGCCATCCGTTAGCTTGATGGATTTTGCGTCCTTCTCAAGAAAGACATCACCGTAGTAGACGGCGGATAGGCCAACGTTGTGGGCGCGGGGGATTTTCAAAGTGTATTCGCCGGGAGCGAGACCGTAGATCCGGAACTTGCCTCGATCGTCAGATCCCCCGCTTTGGAATAACCGGTTACCTCTAGCGGAAGAGGCGGATTCCGTCCACGAGCCGCTGGAGTTGTGATGGAGTGGAACAATTTCAGTGTCGGGAACGGGTGAGCCGTCGTCATAGCTCAGAGTCCCGGAGATGGCGGCTCCTCGATGGATGGAAACCGAAACAGTAGTGGTGCGATTGGCAGAGACGGTCACGACGGGAACCACTTCGGAGATGCGTTTGCGGATCACGGAGGTGGGTTGCAGGAGATCGTGGGCGGAGAACTGAAACTCAGGCGTGAGGTAACCGGGATAGGTGACGCTGACGTAGTAGTCACCAGGCGGAACGCTCGTGACGAAGAAGCTGCCGTCACTGCGGGTGTCGCCGCGGTACTGCTGCGGTGTCCGGGGTTTGTCGGTAGAAGGTGAATTGGCAGCTGGTGGGAGCGGTACGAGGGCGACATGGGCCAAGCGGGCGGGATGCTGGGTGTCTGCGCAATAAACTTGCCCAGACACTGTTCCTGTGCTGCCATCCTGCTGTGCGATGGCGAGCGCGGGGAAAAGGAGAAGAACCACTAGGGATCGCATACGACGTCTGACCTGTTTCATGGCTGCGTGCTAATCGGCTAGCAATCTAAGGATAGTCCCGAGTGGCGAGCGAATTGTTGGCGATCGTGAAATGGCCCCAATTTTGCAATTATTCCCGCGCTAACGGTAATTGGAACAGCACTCCCGAGGAGGCTTCAACCCCAGGAATATCCTCGGGGCGGCGTTCAGAGGCGCGGTTATTTACTATTTGCAGAAGTCATCCTTATCGGTCACTGAAACGCTCTCAGAATCGCTGGCGTAGCGCCTACCGGCGCGGGCTCAGGTTGTGCCTTGCAGGCAAGACCCACCATTAACAGGACGGTAAGAAAAAGCGAGGCCACTTTGAATTTTGTTCCACGCCTCCAGGAGGTTCTCGCAGTCTGATTGAGCAGTTCCTACTGCACGACAAAATGTGCAGTGACTCGAATGTTCGTCTCTACTGGAACACCATCGAGTCGGATTGGAGTGAACTGCCAGCGCCGGAGTGCGTCAACGGTTGAACTGGCGAAATTTGGATCTGCAGGTGGGATTGCATGCAGATCCTTGATTAGTCCGTCTGTTCCAACGCGGCCCTCGACCACCACCGTGCCAGCAATTCCACCTTCGCGCTGCTTCGCCGGATAAATCGGCTGAATGCGAGCGATCTGTACGGGCGGCATGACACGACAGAACATCGAAACTTGTGCGCAGCGTGAAAGATCTGCCTGATTGGGATATGGTTTGGATGTTTGCGAAGGCAGAGGTAACGGAGGAGGCAGCGGCGGCAGAACAGCCGGTGCGTCATTGCTATAAACCGTCAGCGTGTCATCCATTTCACCCATAGCGAGTGCGATATTTCGGGAGAGGTGCTGACCATGCGAGAGGCAGATTTCCCCTTGTGATCCAAATTCATCAACTTGCAGTCGATAGCATCCCGCTGGGATTCCGCTGAATTCGAAGTGTCCAGCTCGATCACTACGCGTTTCGATGGGCTGTTGTGTGGAGGTATTCCGTAGAGTAAGCCTCGCGTCAGGGAGGATACGACCAAGCGGATCCGTCAACGATCCCGAGAATGTCTGAGTCGGCTCTTGTGTTTGAGCGGCAGTGACGATCCGGAAAGGTGAGATCGTTGCGACGAGCAGAACCGAAACGGCGCACGCGAATGCCAAGCAGACTATGCCCGCCCGGCCACGTTGCTGCCTGCTATCGAGAACGGCGACGACGCGCGTTGCCAGCTCAGTGCGATTCGCCAATGTCAACAATGGCCAATTCGACGGGTTTGACGTGCGCTCTGCGAGCACTACCAGTTGATCCGCGTACGCTGTTGCCTCCGCACGTTGGAGCACTGCGTCATCGCAAGCGCGTTCGGCTTCAAGAACCAGCTGCCGCCATGCAATCCAGACCAACGGATGGAACCAGTAACAGGCGCACACCGCTCGTGCGAGGCACTGACTCACCCAGTCGCCGCGCCGTATGTGTTCCAGTTCGTGGATGATAGCTCGGTTTAGGTCGTCCTCCTGCCAAGTCGGCGCGTCCATAGGCAGTACGATGACGGGGCGGAAGGCACCGCAACTCCCTGGACTTGATACGGCTCCGTGCAGAAGCGCCTCGACTGGACGGTGGACGCCGACATCGGCTGCCAGTTTTCGTACGATCGACTGCCCGTGTCTCCACGGCCGCCCCAGGCGTAGCTTTTGCATGTGCCACAGGCCGACAAACACCGGCAATAGAAACAGAAACGAACCCGCCGCCCAGATTGCCAGAAGTATCACGGATGCTGATACGCGAGATGGCGGGATTGTGGCCCGCTCGCGAGAAACAGTGCTTACGCGATCGGCGCGTGGCGTGAAACGTATTTGGGAGAACAGTACAGGTGACTCCAACGTGCTGCTTATCACGATTGGCACCGGGACGAGTCTTACTGTTCGGACGAGAATGGAAGCTATCGGCAGTGCTAGCAACATGGCGAACGCAGCAGCCAGTAGTACATGGCGTACCGCAGCACTATTCCTGCGAGCAAATCGAACACCTACTAACGCCAACATCAGGATCACGGTTGCCTTCGCGATCAGCGAAGTGGCCTGAGAATTCCCAACAGAAAGCGCGAGATCAGCGACTATGGACGTCATGGCAGTTTCCTCTCCTTTTGCACACGATCAATTTCCGCTCTGAGAGTCTCAAGGTCTTCCACGCTCCATGACCCTTCCCTGACGAGCGCGGTCATCATTTGTTTCTGTGATCCGCCAAAGAAGGTTTGCAGGTACTGCTGCAACGCCGTTCGTTTCGCGACGGCAGGAGAGATTGTCGCCGAATAGATATAGCGAAGACCGTCCTGCTGGTGTTTCAAGTGGCCCTTTGTTTCGAGCCTTCCGAGCATGACGCGAACAGATGAATAACTTGGCGGGTTGGTCAAGCGAGTCCGGATCTCCTCGGCAGAGGCGCGATTGCCTAGCGCAAAGAGAATATTCATGATTTCGCGTTCCCGGCGTGTCAGTTGCTGAGTCGTGAGTTTGGCCATCTTCTATGCTCCGTCGCGACTTCATGCGACATTTGTCACAGATTAGTGCGACATATGTCGCATGTCAAGCGGATGTCAGCGATAGGCTCGAAGTTTCACACTGCATTAATAAATGCAGGTCAAAACCGTTCGCTTAGTTTCGATTGCGCGATTCTGTGGATCACTCCCCTCTTACGGGACAGGGTTCGGTAACGTGGTTACGCCCAGATAGTTCCCGATGAGGAGAATGCGTCGGGAAACGGTTTGGGCCGGGCTGAAGCCGTCCCGGGCGAGGTTCGCCAACACAGGTATGGTTGTGTACTAATTGCAAAAGTCAGCCCTGCCGGTTACAGGCTCTTGTCCGATTCTGAACGCTGGGTCATTGATTACGCGTCCATGACGGAAAAACGGTGAGTTAAAGAAGCTGAAATCCGTTGAGGCGTTTAGCCGCGTTCTGGTCAAACGTCAGGGTAGCCGAGCAGCCTCGCCAAGTTCCTAAGGCGCCAATCAGAGCGTCCTGGAAAGTTCCAGATCCGTTTTTGAGCGCAACGACAGCCTCATAGACCTCTTGCTCGTTTTGGACTTCAAGAGTATCCGCCGCCAGCAACATCTCGACGTGGTCGGCGATCTGCTCGCGTGAGCGTTTGTAGAGACTTCCAAGAATCCAGACGATTTCGAGGACGCACACAAGGCTGACAAAGCCGGGATTCTCCTGCGATAGACGGCGCTCAATGACCTCACTCGCCTTGAGCGACTGCGTCGGATCGTCTTGTACCAGGTAGCGCAACAGGACGTTCGTATCAAGGCCGATCATTTCTTCCGCCGAAATTTCTCTGTAGCGCCTTCCTCAATGGCTTTGTCAATTTCTTTGACAGAGACCGGTCGCGTCAGCCTGGGTACGCTGCCCTTTAGGCGCTTCGTCGGAATCTTGGGCAAAATGATCACCCCGTCGGGATGGAAAAAGAATTTGAACCGATCGCCCGGCTTGATTTGCAATCGTTCTCGAACCGCCTTAGGAATCGTGGTCTGCCCCTTGCTGCTGAGGGTAGCTTCCATCATGATGCACCTCTCTTTACATATTAACAGAAGTAAAGATTTACAAGTCAGCTCAAAACAGGCGGTGGTCGGCAATCGGGAGATTTACCTCCGCTATTGAATCTTCGGTAAAGGTCCCACTTGGCGGTTAACCTGGACCGTACCCGAATTCAAAATCTAGGGCTTGCCTGCTGCGCCGTCGATTGACGACATGTCCGTTTGCGGGGAACTTTCCAGTGGGGCGTGCAGAAGAAAGCGCGGCATTGACCGAACCCGCATTTCAATCTTGCTCTCAGCTATTCCAAAGGCGTGACAATGCGGGTTCCCTTGTACGTGCCGAGAGTCAATAAATCCTTGTCGCCAGCAACCAGCAAATCTGCTTTTGCAAGGGCGGCGCACTCCAGAAACATATCGTCGTGGGGATCACGGCATACCTTTACCATGCCTCGAATCTTTACACGGATGCCACGCGCCAGAATGGCTTGCAGCGCCGACGTTGCCCGGTGTTGCTCCCAGGAGAACTTTTCCGTCAGGACGCGCACAATCTCCGCGTCAATCTCGTCGCAGGTTGCAATCACGTCTTCGCTCATCGCTCTTTCGAGCGCTAGAGTCGGCGTGCCGCGACGTTTCGCAAACTGGGCGCGGAAATCTTGACGTTCGTGTCGACGACGACGATCACCTGCTAGACCGTACCTTGCGGCGGCGCGGTTTCTCGGCGCGCACTTCTTGAATCAGTCGGGGCACATCGGCCTCGGTGTAGCCCTTCGGGTTACGGCCCGCCGCATACTCGCCCAGCTCATCCAGGGTCCGCCGCGCCTGCTGCGCAGAATAGGTGCGGAAGGCTTCCCGGAAAAGCTCGCTCATGGTGCGGCTGTCTCTCTGAGCCAGCGCCTCGGCCCTTTGTGCGAGTTCGGGCGGCAGGCTGATAGTGTAGACCTTCGATTTCCTTGCAGTCGCAGTAGCCATACTCGAATATTACAGCGTAATGGATTCCATTACAATCCATGAGATGCTGCCAGTGGAAATCCGTGCTTCTTTGCGGCAGGATTGGAGGCAGTGGGGGCTGCAGCGCCCGTACGGGGCGCACATCGTCTGTGATCCCTCTTTCCCGGGGTTCCACGCCGGTCTATTCCCGCTGGCGTTTTGCATTGTAGAGCAACATCATCCCCGCAGGACGCGGGTCTGAGTGTGTCTGAGTGTTACTACTTTGTAATCTCTCCATTGGCGGTGATCCAATAACAATCAGAAACCTAAGCTAATTCGGCGACGGTTTCTCGATGTAGTCGATAACAATGCTGTCGAGAGGAGCCCTAATTGGAACCAACTTCAATCCGAGTTGTTCCTGAAGCGCCGTAAAGATCGAAGGGCGCGATGCATCGTCTGACGGGGCCGCAGGCACAGTACTGGTTCCCGCTGGCGGCATTGTTTCAAGGTTTCGATCCCATTTGAGCTCAAAGTCGTAATTGCCCTTCAGTCCCGTCTTGTCGACGACAGGACAATCCTCCTGCATCTTCAAAAGCATGACTAAAGCATCGATGGGAACACCATGGTATTGTCCATAGCCTGCATCTACCCAATCAACATGGGGACTTTCGCTTGGTGGAGCAAGTTTTAGATTCCTGGGACCGCTTTTTGCCACGACCAACTCATAGGCCAAGCTTTCTTTGGATACGAGGTGCGCTTTGAGTTTGAAACGATCGGCCAGCACGGATTGGAGCAACTGCCTATGGAAAGCATCGCGCTCTTGCGAGGTCAGCTTGGCCAGGGTCTTGATGTCGGAATCAGATAACCTGGCACGGATGTCGTACCACTCGGACCGAATCCACTTGGAGGCTCCTAGTATAAGATTCGGCCCTAACTTCGGATCATGCAAATCAAATGCGTAAACGATGATTCCCTGCGGCTGTGCGTTGATCCAGTTAAATCCGTCTGAAGTAAATTCCCTCCGCTCAAATGTTGGCCAATAGCCTGGCCGATGCCCACGAATTGACACAACTTCAAATGAAGGGAGCGCAGATCTCTTTCATCGGCTTTGGATTGGGTTCGGCATCGAGACGAGAGGTTTTGACCGAGAAGAAACAGTATGGCTACGATCAACTGCCCGGTAGTTTTCAGCGAAAAATTCATTACGCGATCTATTTTAGCCATGGGCGTCTCGAAGAAGTTTTGCAATCGCATAGTGCGGTTTATCGGAGGACGCACTCAGAATACTTAGACACCCCGGCTGTCCATTTTGTTCCCGCACCGCAACAGATAGCAATGATCGAGAATCAGCGGAAAGTACTTCCGAACGTCGGCAATACGGAAGTTTGCCCGGTTTTGGTTTAGCGCGGGTTTTGAAAATTAGAAGCAACTGCGGATCCTTCACCGCTGCGTTCCTCAGGATGACAGGCATAGGGGGATGACAGGCGTTGTGTCGCGGCGATTGGCGATTATGGTCCTTGCTATTCCCTGCTTGCTGCGATGATGCTGGGGCAAGGACGTGGCACCCGCACTCTTTTGCAGAAATGAAGGGCAGGCCAATTCCTAATTGAGGTTCCTGCTATCCCGTGTATGACAGCGTTAGCTCCTGTCAAGGTAAAACTGCGCGAGGCTTCCTGTTGTGGTCGTGTCGCTGTCAAGGGCGGCGATTTTTGCCGTTCATCTCGACCCTTGACAGCGATTCGACCACTTGATGCTTGGATTGGGAACGAAGGTCAGAGTTCTTTTCTGAGCTTCGTTCGATTGTTGAGAAATCGTATTTCTGCATCACGACCAGAGCTCGCTTGTTGAACGAAATCAGTTTCGATGGCAACGTTCAGGTTCCATCAACCATGTATTCGGTCCGGTACTGCACCATGATCGCCTGTTCAAACTCCCTCGGCGATTGAGGAAGACGGGGTGTCCAATCAGGTCCTCGGCCTTAAGCCGCAGCCATCGGGATAGCCGGACTGCCCCGCATGCGAACCGCGCTCGGTGACTTGCGGATAATCATTCCCGGAGCGCAACATCCAGTAAAGTCGAACCGCCAGTTTGTGCGCGATGGCCACCTTGGCCACGCCGTGGTGCTTTTGCATCGACAGGCGCACATACTGCCGGTGCCAGCTCGGATCGTGCCGCTGGGCATGCACTGCCGCTTCCACCAGCAACCAGCGCACCAGACCGTTGCCCTGCTTGCTGATATGGCCCAGCCGACGCCGGTCGGAACTGGAGTCTTCTTCCGGAATCAGGCCAAGATAGCTGGCCACCTGCTTGCCGCGAGCGAATCGTTGCCAGTCTCCGATCGCAAGCACATAGGCCAGCGATACGATCGGCCCTACTCCGGGGTGAGTCATCAATCGCAAAGCATCCACGTGTGCAGTCGCCGCCGTACTGACAGCTTCGTCCAGCGGTCGAATCCGCTTGTCCAGTTCGTCCAGCAAAACAAACAGATCCTTGCGTTGCTCCGCTCGCCATCCACGCAGAGGCAAGCCTTCTATCTGCTGACGGCGCTTGCGGCACCAAACCCGGGGACTAAGCAGGCCCTCGTTGCGGGCCAAGGCCGACAACTGATTCCTTACCCTGGTACGAAGCCGAACCAGACGGCAACGGTGCAACAACAACTGGCGCATATCTTCGTTTTCTGCCGGCGGTTGCCACACCATCGGAAACCGGCCTTCCTCGAGCAAACTCAAAATGTGCCGGGCATCCCGCTTGTCAGTCTTCTGTTTGCGCGGCATCGCTGCACGTATAGCACTGGCATTTCCCAGCAGAAGTTCATGACCAAGTTCCGCAAGCAACTGCCGGAACCAATCCATGCCCCCGCTGGCTTCAACACCAACCCGCACCGCTCTGCCTGCCAAACCACGATAGAATCCTTCCGCCTCTTCTCGATGGCTCAAGCGGCGCTCACCGTACTCGCCTGTCTCCGTATCCGCAAACGCGATCTGCTGGAAACGAGGATGAAAGTCACAGCCTATAATCATCATGCTCGGCTCCTTTCCTCCCGAGCTCTTGGTCATTTCGCAATTACCAATCTACTCGGCTGGCGAGGAGCCGACGCTGTCATGTAATCAGGTCCGAGAATCCGGACCCGGGGCACCTGAACTTCATATTTTTTGGAAGAGATGCTCTAGGAGACAGAGAGTACCAATTTGCCGAAGTGGGATTTCTCCTGCATCTTGGTGAGGACCTCGCGCGCTTGCGTCCAGTGGAACTCCTCGCCCACCGGGCGAAGCTGCGCCTGGGTGATGGCCTTGTTCATCTGGATGAAGTCCTGGCGCGAGCCAACGTAAATGCCCTGGATACGGACCATCTTGTGCAGGATGGGACCAATCGAGAATGCATCAGTGCCATCCGCGAGCACTCCGATCTGCGCAATGGTTCCTCCGATCCTGACGGCCTTTAGCGACCGGCTCAGGGTGCCAAGTCCGCCCACTTCAACGACCAGATCGGCACCCTCGCCGCCGGTTTGCTCGAAGACCCAGTGGTCCCAGTCCGGATGATCTCTGTAATTCATTCCCGCATCGAGCCCGAGCCCGATGGCCCGTTGAAGCTTCTCAAAGCTGCTGGAGATGCCAAGCACCCGCGCACCCATCAGCTTTGCAAATTGGAGAGCGAAGACTGAAACGCCACCGGTGCCCTGAATCAGCACGGTGCTTCCGGCGCGCAGATCGCCGGCGCGGAGAGCGTTCCAGGCAGTTACGGCGGCACATGGAAGCGTAGCCGCCTCCTGAAAACTGAGGTACTCGGGAATTAAAACCAGTCCGGTTTCCTGCAACACGACGAAATCTGCCAGCATTCCGTCTATATCGCCGCCGAGGGCACCGGCCGACCTTGCAGATGTGAGCGGCCCGTCAAGCCAGTTCTGCATAAAGATGCCGGCGACTCGGTCGCCTGGCTTCCAGGATGTTACACCCTCGCCCACCGCCACCACTTCACCTGCGCCGTCGGAGCACGGAATGCGCGGCAACCTGAGCTTGGGGTTGTACTTTCCGGTCACCATCATCAGGTCGCGATAGTTAAGAGAAACCGCGCGCACGCCTACCAGCACCTCGCCGGGGCCGGGTGTGGGAGTCGGCTTTTCAACAAAATCAAGAGAATCGATGCCGAAATTGGTTATTTGCCAAGCGCGCATAATGCCATCCCTTTCCTATTAATCTTCGTTGACTCCAATCTGCGGGACGGTTGCCACCAAAAAAATCGTAGAATGAAGACAGTTCTCGTAATCTCAAAAATTAAACCCAGGGAGAAGTCTATGGCAACTGCCACAGTGCAGCCAGAAGGTGGACCCACCGAAGACCATTACCGCAGTGGGGAAATGCGTCGCGTTGCGGCTCAAAAACAGGCCGAGCGCGAACGTCAATTACAAACGCTCAAGTTACAGCGCGAACACATTCTCTCACAGCGAACTTCCAACCCTGGCCGGCGCGCAGCGCTGGAAGCAGCTTTGGCACAGATAGAAAGCCAGATCAGCGCATTGGGCTAGACACCCGCGGACAAGGCTCCAGTCCAACCACAATCGCGGTTACTGCTCGCGGTTGAAGAGCAGGCTGTTTGCCTGATCTACCGGAGTCATGACCACACGCGCAATGTTCACATGCGCGGGCCTTTTCACGGCCCAGACAATCGTCTCCGCCACATCTTCCGCGGAAAGCGGCGTCAGCCCCTTGTAGACCTTCGACGCTCTCTCTGCATCTCCGTGAAAACGGATCAGGCTGAAATCGGTCTCCACCATTCCTGGATCGATGCTGGTTACACGAACCGGAGTTCCCAGCAGATCCTGGCGCAGGCCATCGTTGATGGCGCGAACCGCCGCCTTGCTGCCGCAGTAAACCGCCCCTTTGGGATACGTCATTTCACCCGCCGTTGAACCCAGATTGACCACGTGCCCGCTGCCGCGCACCACCATGCCGGGAACCACCGCACGCGTTACGTAGAGCAGCCCCTTCACGTTGGTATCGATCATCTCTTCCCAGTCATCGATCTTGCCCGTGTAGAGCTTGTCGAGCCCGCGGCTCAAGCCGGCGTTGTTGACCAGAACGCTGATGGCGGCCCACTCCTCGGGCAGCTCGTCAATCACGCGCTGCACGCCAATGCGGCTGCGCACGTCGAGATGAACGGAGTGCACGGCCTCAGCGCCTCTTTCCAGGGCCAGCGAAGCTACTTCAGCCATCTTGCCCGCGCGGCGGGCTGTCAGCAGCAAGCGCGCGCCCTCAGCCGCAAATGCCAGGGCCGTTGCCGCGCCGATTCCGGAGCTCGCTCCGGTTATGAGCACAATTTTCCCTTTTAAATCCATGACCTATCTCTATCAGAGGATTTTGACGCCGAATGTATCGGCAAACACTATACCTCGGTGATTCTGTTCACAATACCAGCTTGCTACGCTCCAGACGCTGGTCCGGAATTTTACGCGGGATTACAGCTCACTTTGCGTTGCTGCCTGCCGCGCCGCGCTGCTGCGCCATGCGGTACTGCGCCACAGCCCAGTCTTCGCCGCCCAAGCCGATCTTCTGTGCTTCTGCAAAGATGGCGGCCATCTGATCGGCGAGCACAAGCCTGGTATCGCGGCTCGCGGCTGCATCGCGGAATAGCTGCAAATCCTTTGCACCCAGGTTCATTGGGGCACCGGCATTGACCGGCGGGTTAAGCATGACCTTGGCATAGGCACCGTAAAGCGGCGACTGAAAGAGTGCGCTGTTGACTGCCTCAAAAAAAACATCGGGCGCGATACCCTGCCGGTCCGCGTACACAAACGATTCGCCGAGCGAGTGAATCATGGCGCTGATGAGGAAGTTGCCGCCAAGCTTTACCGCATGCGCCTGGCGCGGCTCTTTGCCAACAACCGAAATTCCACGCGAGAAGGCCTGCAGGATCGGCCGCGCACGTTCTACGGCAGCATCGGCTCCGGCGGTGACAATCCAGAGACGGCCCTCCTGCGCGATATTCGGACGGCCAAAGACGGGCGCGGCCACAAAGTCTACGCCTCGCCTGGCGTGCTCTGCGGTAAGCCGCTCGCTCATGGCGACGCTGATTGTGCTGCACGAGATGTGAAGCCCGCCTGGAGACAGCGCGTCCATGAGCCCGTTGGGACCGAACACCACGTCCTCATGCGCCGCATCGTCGAAGAGCATGGTGATGACAGCGTCGGCACCGAGCTCGGCCTCGGCAGGGGTGCCGGCCTGGATTGCTCCTTCACGCAGCAGTGGCTCCGTGCGCCCTTCAGTCCGATTCCAAACTGACAGCTCGTGCCCGGCGGCAATCAGGCTGTGCGCCATCGGCATGCCCATGTTGCCTAATCCAAGAAACCCAATTCTCATAATGGAATCCTTCTCTTCGCGCCGCGGAGCGCGGACGCTGTAATCTGTGCCGATGCGTGGACGATGGACCAGTACTGGAAC
Organism: uncultured Acidobacteriaceae bacterium; assembly: GCA_963832645.1. Lineage (GTDB taxonomy): Bacteria > Acidobacteriota > Terriglobia > Terriglobales > Acidobacteriaceae > Telmatobacter. The sequence continues at coordinate 209,879 of CAWHUU010000009.1, read as the reverse complement.
AACCTGCAATCATAAGATGCCGCTTGCGTGCATGCGATGCGGCGACCTCGCAGCCGTCTCATCGCGTGACACAAGTTTCCACAAGTTCGCAGAAAAACTGAACTTATGATGCTGCTGAAGGTGATCCTGCCGGCGGGGTGGATGGGCATCGGGCGGTGCTCGCGCTTCCTTTTCGCAGCTTCTCGCGCTGGGCTCAATTAAGTCGACAGGATTGCTGGTTGGAGGCAGGCCGTTGGCGCTGGTTTGGTGTGTCTTGCCTGGGTGTTTCAGCGCTGGTGTTTTATCTGCACATGCGCGGTTTCTAGTTTGCCGGCGAAGCGATACTCTGCGTGGATGACAGGGATATATTTCTTCAGGTGTAGAAGAAGCAGGTCAAAGGAAAGTGGAAGTGCATTGTGGACACGTACAACTCCAACCTTCCCGCATCAGAACCAGCGAAATAGCGGCTGAGCTTAGTTCGGCGTTCCTGTAGTCTCCTGGGCTGCAAAGGTGCACTCCTGACACTGGCACATGCGGCGCAGGTACTCCCATGAGTAAATACCACCGTTGTGCCCGTCGATCCAATCGAACTGGATGGCGTAGCGGCCGACCGGATGCACAGCTTTGGGCTTTGCAGGTGGAGCGTACATAGGAAGCAGGTCAGCGGGCTTCGGTTTTGGCTGGCCTGCCTTGCGGCCCTGTTGCGAGCGCTCCTCAATACAGGTGGCGCAGGGGCACGCATCACGCAACCACGCAAAGTTCCAAACGCTGCGATGACCGTCGACCCAATCGATCTCCAGTCCCTTGCCTTCGGTGAGCAGTACGCGCACTTTTTCAGGCGTGACCGCAATGCGCGGCAACGATCTTTCCTGAGCGCTCTCCCGCTCTTTGTCTTCCTGTGATTGAATCCGAATTCCCTCGTGGCTCATATGTACAGTTTACAGGGGTCAGTGAACAGTGATCAGTTGTCAGTTTTCAGTTTTCAGGAGTTGATCGCTGACAACTCGCGCTACTTCACTGTTTGTAGAAGTACCATGCGGCCATTGAGAGCCCGAGGGTCACTACGATTCCGCGCAGTACGCGTTGAGGCACTCTGGGGGCCAGGCGAGCTGTTGTATATCCGCCGATGGCGCATGCAATCATCGCCAGCAGACAATAGCGCCATACCACCTGGTTGTTGGTAACAAAGACCACGAACGCAATTCCGTTGGCCATGGTGTTGGCCACCACCTTGAGCGCATTGATGATGTGCATGTCCTGATAGCCGAACAACGCCAGCACGGTGATGAAGAGGAAGCCGGCACCCGCGCCGAAGTAGCCGACATAGAAGCTCACGACGAGCGCAGCCAAAAAGAGAAGAAGGCGCTTCGGTTTCGGCGGAGTCGTCATGCGGCCTTTGCGCCGCTCGAGCCAACGCGAGACAGGACCGCTGATGGCAAAAAGCAAGGCTGCGATAAGCAGCAGCCACGGCACCAGTTGCATGAATAGCCGCTGCGGCGTGTGCAGCAACACCTCTGCGCCGGTGGTGCCGCCGACCAGCCCGGCCGATCCCATCAAAATGGCCGAAGGGATGTTCTTGCGCACGTTGGGCCAGTAAGCGGCAATGGAGAAGATCTGCCCCGGCCACAGGGCGATGGTGTTGGTTGCATTGGCCTGGATTGGCTGAATGCCCATGCTCATCAGCGCTGGGAATGAGAGAAATGAACCTCCGCCTGCCACGGCATTCAGCCCGCCGGCCAGAAATGTGGCCGCAATGAGCCATGCCCAATGCCAATTGATTGAGGAATAGAGACTAGAGATTTCAGACATGCGTTTCCAATTGTAGAGGTCCGCCATGGATATTGGCGGGGGGGAGTTCGTCTCCCTGCTGCGCCGCCCTATCCGCAGCCGGTTCAACGGACTACAAACTGAATCTTGATAAGAATCCGACCCCCGAGACGTGCCGCCAAACAGCCCGATATCTGAAGTAAGTAAAAGAAAAAAATAGTTTAAGCAAATTCTATAAATATTAGTCGTTTACACTCATGTTTTCTGAATCGTTTATGCTATAGTTTCATCAGATTGATTGAGCGGCCGGGAAATGCCCCGGCCAATATCGAAAGAATGCAATTGGAGGATAAGAACATGGCAATCACACGTTGGGATCCTTTTCGTGAAGTCGTTACGATGCAGAACCGTCTCAATTCTCTCTTCGGTGGACTGAGTGCCGATGACAGCCCGTTGACCACCGCCAACTTTGTGCCCGCAGTCGATATCTACGAAGACGACAAGGCGGTTGTGCTGAAGCTTGAGGTTCCGGGTATTGAGGAGAAGGACCTGGACGTGAGCGTTGAGAACCACACCCTCACCGTCAAGGGCGAGCGCAAGTTCGAGAAGGAAGAGAAGGAAGAGAACTTCCATCGCATCGAGCGCCGCTACGGCAGCTTCTTCCGCGCGTTCACTTTGCCGACCACCGTTGACACTGAGAGCGTGCAGGCCAGCTACAATGCGGGCGTGCTCAAGCTGGAGTTGAAGAAGAAGCCCGAAGCGCAGCCCAAGCAGATCAAGGTGAACGTGGGCAAAACGCTCGCAGCGTAAAGGCAGCTTTCAGCCGTCAGCTATCAGCTTTATGCCGCTGAGGCCGATGGCATGGATTGAAGCGCGCCGGACTGGAGCATTCGAATGCCGGTCCGGCGCTTGTGTTTAGGGGTGGGATTGCTCAAAAGGCCAATATGGTCCTTTTGAGCGCGAACAGAATCAAAATATGCAGAAGCCGGACCGCAACATCCGGCACACGTCAACTGATCACCGATAACCGATCATTGACGACTGGAGTTTTCATGGCGATTCGTTGGGATAAATTCACCGTCAAGTCGCAGCAGGCGATCCAGCAGGCGCAGGCGCGCGCAGCCGAGTTCGGCAACCCCGAACTTCAGCCGGTACATTTACTGCTTGCGCTGCTTGAAGACCGCGAGGGTGTGATTCCCGCGGTGCTTGAAAAGATTGGTGTGCCCATCGAGCGGCTCGAGCACGAACTGCACGGCGCGGAGGAGAAACTGCCCCGCGTCTCAGGCACATCCGAACAGCCTGGACTTGGCCAAGCGCTCAACAAAGCGCTCGACCAGGCTTTCCGCGAGGCCGCGAATTTCAAGGATGAGTATGTGTCGACCGAGCATCTGCTGCTCGCCGTGTCGAACCTGAAGGGCGATGCAGCCCGCGATGCACTGAGCGAAGCGGGCGCGACGCACGACGCCATTTTGAAGGCGCTTACCGCGGTGCGCGGCTCACAGCGCGTTACCGATCAGAATCCTGAAGGCAAGTTCCAGGCGCTGGAAAAATATGCGAAGGATCTCACTGAGTTGGCGCGCCGAGGAAAGCTCGACCCTGTGATCGGCCGCGACGAAGAGATTCGCCGCGTGGTGCAGGTGCTGAGCCGCCGCACGAAGAACAATCCGGTGCTGATTGGCGAGCCCGGCGTTGGCAAAACAGCCATCGTCGAAGGGCTGGCGCGCCGCATTGTTTCCGGCGACGTGCCCGAGGGATTGAAGGACAAGCGCGTGATTTCGCTTGACCTGGGATCAATGCTGGCAGGCGCAAAGTATCGCGGCGAGTTCGAAGACCGCCTGAAGGCTGTGCTGAAGGAGATCGAAGAGTCGAACGGACAGGTCGTGCTGTTTATCGACGAGTTGCATACGCTTGTTGGAGCGGGCGCGGCGGAGGGCGCTATCGACGCAAGCAACATGCTGAAGCCGGCGTTGGCGCGTGGTGAGTTGCGTGCAATTGGCGCAACTACGCTCAACGAGTACCGCAAGTACATTGAGAAGGACGCCGCCCTTGAGCGCCGCTTCCAGATTGTATACGTGGGCGAACCGAACGTAGAGGACACGATCGCGATTCTGCGCGGGCTGAAAGAGCGCTATGAGGCGCACCACAACGTGCGCATCAAGGATGCGGCTATTGTGGCGGCGGCAACGCTGTCGCATCGCTACATCAGCGACCGTTTTTTGCCCGACAAGGCTATTGACCTTGTGGACGAAGCGGCGGCTTCGCTCGCAATTCAGATCGGCTCTGTACCAACGGAGATCGATCAGCTTGAACGTGAGGCTACGTCGCTCGAAATTGAACGCGCGGCGCTGAAGCGCGAGACCGACAAGAACAGCAAGGAGCGCTTGCAGGAGGTGGAGCGCGAAGTGGCGCAGTTGCGCGAGCAGATTACCGCGCTACGGGCGCGCTGGACCAGCGAACGCGAAGCCATTACGCGCATGAGCGAGTTGAAGAAGAAGATCGAGGCCTTGCGCTTTGAAGCTGAAGAGCAGACACGCAAAGGACAGCTGGACCGCGCCGCGCAAATCCAATACGGCGAACTGCCCAGGCTCGAAGCCGAGCTGAAGCAGTTGAACGCCGCGCAGGATGGCGCGAAGGACGGCACGGGTATTGCGCCGATGTTGAAGGAAGAGGTGGACGAGGAGGATATCGCAAAGATCGTCAGCAAGTGGACCGGCATTCCTGTGTCACGCATGCTCGAGGGCGAAGTGAAGAAGCTTGTACAGATGGAAGACCGCCTGCGCGAGCGGGTAGTTGGCCAGGACGATGCACTGGGTATCGTTGCCAACGCGATCCGCCGTTCCCGCGCGGGATTAAGCGATCCCAAGCGGCCGATCGGCTCGTTCATATTTCTTGGTCCCACGGGCGTGGGCAAAACCGAAACTGCACGCGCGCTTGCCGAGTTCCTTTTCGACGACGAGCAGGCAATGGTGCGCATCGATATGAGCGAGTACATGGAGAAGCACGCCGTGGCCCGGCTTATCGGCGCGCCTCCGGGATACGTGGGCTACGATGAGGGCGGACAGTTGACTGAAGCGGTGCGTCGGCGTCCGTATGCGGTCATCCTTTTCGACGAGATTGAGAAGGCGCATCCAGATGTGTTCAACGTGCTGCTGCAGGTGATGGACGATGGCCGGTTGACCGATTCGAAGGGCCGCACGGTGGACTTTAAGAACACCGTGCTGATCATGACGTCTAATTTGGGCGCTGCTTTTTTGAGTGCCGACGCGATCAAGAAAGAGCACGACGAAGAGCAGACGCGCGAAAGCGTGATGCGGGTGCTGCGCGAGCACTTCCGGCCTGAGTTCCTGAACCGCGTGGACGACACCGTGATCTTCCATCCGCTTGGTAGCGCACAGTTGAGTGCGATTCTTGATCTACGGCTGAACGAATTGCGCAAGTTGCTTGAAGACCGGGCCATTTCGCTGGAGCTTTCTGAACCTGCACGTCAGCTTATTCTGGCGGCGGGCTCCGATCCGGCGTACGGTGCAAGGCCACTGAAGCGCGCGCTGCAACGCATGATTCAGGACCCGCTGGCGATGAAGATCCTCGACGGCGAAGTGCTGCACGGCGCGCACGTGCGGATTGACGTGGACCGCAACTCGAATCACCTTGTCTTTGAGCCTATGGGCCGCGAAGCCATGGCGTAAGCGAATTGCGCAAATTCGAGCGAGACCCCGGAGCAAAACACTTCGGGGTCCTTTTTTGCTGCTCAACGCCGGGGAACGCTCTTGAGAAAGAATACCGAGCACATGTAGGCTCAGCGGCCTTCAGTAATTCTCAGCTTCCGGCCTTTGGCGATACGGTCAACCTGTCTCTTGACGCGGCGGCAGGCAGCCAATGAATGATGGCGCAGCAGCTCGGCGGCCTGCCAGCCGGGGAGCGCATATCGCCAGCTCACACGCGGAGTATCGTTGCTTTTGGCTGTCGCTACCAGAAAGTCTCCTGCTCTGCCGCGAAGGCTCTCCTTGTATGTGCCCCACCAGTTGACGCAATCAGACTGCAGGCCCAGCAAAGCTTGAGGATCTTTGCGCAGGTTGGCGGCGAAAGAAGCAGCCCAGGACCAACTTTGGAATGTGGGAATGGGGTGCGGCCCAAAGAGATTCGCAAAGTAGTCAAGTGTGGCTCGCCTTTCGAGAATGGGTATCGAACCGCATTCAAGGGCCTCGTAGATACGGAACGACTCCAGATTCACGTTGCCCATAGGACACGGAACGAAAATGGAATCCGCCAGGATAGCGCAATAGGCCTCGCGGCCGAGCGACTCAACGGGCGAAGGGCCATCGGCAATAAGATGAAAGATGGCCCGAGAGGAGACAACGCCCGAATCATATCCGACCTTGAGCCTTTTCCGGCTGCACCGGCAAAGTTCCAATGATAGGTGCGCTGTGCGGATGTGCGATTTTGAAGATTGCGCGTCAAGCCCTCGGCATAACCGAGAGGAAACTGCAGAATGCCTGGGGAGTCGAAGATGCTGCTCCAATAGTTGCGAAGCACGCCTTTGAAGTTGGCGTAGTTTTGATAGCCACCCTCATAAGTCTCATCAGATAAATGAAGAAGCCAAGCGTTCTTACCGCGGAATTGAGCGAAGTAATCCGCGGGCTTGGCGTATAGGTAAGAGTCAGCTACGATGCAGTTATCGAGAACGACTTTGTGATTGCCGTCGAAGATCTGCTCGTCGATGCAGGGAGCAAGGATTTCTGAAATCCACTCTCGTTCAAAGACGTCATTCCTTTGCCAAATGAGCTTCACGCGGCTCTACCTGAGAGTGAATTCCTATGTCGGCGGAATCGAACGACCGCCTCACACAAGGTGAATGCAATCGACCATAACATCGACCTTTGACGCATTGATGGTTGCTCACACCTGCAAACTACAGTGCTTTAGCCCGCCTCGTGCACGCTTATTTTGCCATTCAGGTCTGCGTTCAACGTTAAGGCAATTGCGGAGAGGCATGCATTCCAACTGGAAAACCTCTTGCGCCCTCCATATTCACGCCGCTAATCTTGTCCGCAAGAGGTCAATCATGAATCGCTTCCCAAAAGCACTCGGCGTCTTCCTGTTCGTTGTGGCAGCCGGCGTTTGTCTTCACGCGCAGGACTGGGCCAAGGCCCGTCTCGACGCATCGCCGCGCCATCGCGAGTATGTGCAACTGAAGCATGGAGATCGTACTCTACAGGCATTCGTGGATTATCCCGAGGTGAGCACCAAAGCTCCGGTGATCATTCTGATTCACGAAATCTTTGGGCTGACTGACTGGGCCAAGGAGATGGCCGACGAGTTGGCCGGCGACGGGTTCATCGTGATTGCGCCTGATCTGATCTCAGGCTCAGGACCCAACGGCGGTGGATCTGCCGAGATGCCGTCGCAGGATGACCGCGTGAGAGCCGTGTCTGCTCTCGACCCCGCGCAGGTGATGGCGGATCTGGATGCGGCGGCAGATTATGGCAAACATCTTCCGGCGGCCAACGGGACGCTTGCGGTGGTTGGTTTCTGCTGGGGAGGCTCAAAGTCATTTGCATTTGCAGCGCATCGCCACGATCTTGCCGCAGCGTTCGTCTTCTATGGGTCGGCACCGGATGACGTTTCAACCATCACCGCACCGGTGTACGGATTTTATGCAGGCAACGATGCTCGCATTGGCGCAACCGTGCCCGGAACGATTGACGCCATGAAGGCTGCGGGAAAGACATATGAGCCGGTTACTTATGCTGGCGCCGGCCACGGATTTATGCGCGCCGGCGAAGACCCGAACAATACTGTGCCCGGAAATAAGACCGCACGCGAAGAAGGCTATGCGCGATTAGTGAAACTGCTGAAGGAATTGAAGAGCGGCTCTGGCGGAATATCTGCAAACCCGCGCCCCGTGCTCGCGCACAAGACGATGGAAGTGGCGATGCTGTGCCACGAGGCATCGTAGTTATCTTGCCTCAACGATTCAAATTGGCGCAATTACGGATTGGCCGGCAGGGCGAACAGTTGAATCTTCGACATGGATAATACCGCTAGTTGAGAGCCGTCGCCGGATATCGCGTACGCTCCGCGGCTGGTGGTAGGTTCTTTCACATGGACGGCCATCAAACGTTTGCCGTCGAATGCTCGATAGACTCGGAGTTCCTGAAATTCCAGGTCGGCACCTTTGAAGTCCTTACCGGGTACGAATTCTGTTCCGGCGTGGACTGCCTTGATGGCGAACAAGCCGTTCGAATCGGCTCCAGCCATCTCCTCTCCTAATTCGAACTCATTGCCCCGCCCCCGCATCACCAATTTGCCATCGGAGTGGAGTACGCGATATTCAAAGTGGTCGGTATCGACGTTGCACGTAACCAGAAAGAGAAGATCCGGGTTGACGCTCGATAGCTCGGGCTTGCACAACGAAGTGAATCGCGCAAGCGTAGACGTAGTGCCATCCCAGCCGCTGAACCTGAGCCGGAAATACTTATTGGGTTGAGCAAGAAGTGTGACTTGCCCTTCGTTCACAAGCGTCGGCGGTTCAATTCCAGAAACGGTTCTAGTCTGTGCCAGGGTTTTGAAATTCTGATTCACGATCGCGACTTCAACGTCTTCTTCCGGCTCTGCTATAAGTTCCGCCCGAAGTCTTGCATGAAGTTCCGCAGAATGGCGTTCATGAAGTGTGGCTATTGCCATCACCTCTCCACTAGGCGACATGCGAATGAATTCCAATGGGCCGGCCAGCGGAATTGTCTGCTCCACTTCCAGCCCCGCGCCATAGACACGCAATTCGTTTCCAACATGAACAAGCACACGATTCCCAGAGAGGGGCCAAAGGAATCTTTTCGAATCCACAACCTCCCAATCGACGGCGCGAATGACTGAGCGGCTTTGTGCATCGAGCAGAACCGCACGAATCATGCGACGAGTCGCCTTCCAGTTGGCGATGCCTTCACGCGAGATCAGTCCATGAATGTTGAATGCGAAGAGCAACTGGTGTGGACCAAGCCATGCCAGCGCCTCGTCCCGATTAAAATCTCTGAGAACCATAGCTGGACGCGGGCTATAACCAAGCGGCCTGGTCTCAATGGAACTTTCGGTTGTGCCCTGCAATTGTTCGCTTGTTACCGGCAGGTCGACGGCGCACCCAGGTGGCGCACACACTTCAATATCGTTGCCAGCGCTGATTGCAGGTTGATTCGCGTGCTCCAATTTACTTTCACCAACCGCGCCAGGAGGCAACTTTACAGGAACCGCAGTGCGCACAAATACTAGAGAGGACGGCACCAGCAGTAGCTGCGTGTACTGATCCAGCCGCACGTCCGATCCCTTGACTGAAAGTACGGAGCTCTGACTTGGCCCCGTTCCGAGATCAAGCTTCATTCCCTTCAAATCAAGTACATCGCCAGGCTGCACTTTGGCGCTCATAGGAAAGTGATGGGTAACGCCTTTTAATTCCATGTGCCAGGAGTCGAGCGGGTACCTAGGGCCTCGGTCGATAGGAACACGAGCATTGGGAGAATTATTCGAGCCTCGACTCCCCAATTGAATTGGGCTCCCAAATGACAAGGGAACACTCATATTACCCGAAGGCGTGTTTTCCCACTCCTCAGGCACGTGCGCAACAGCAGAGAGGAGCAGGTTCATCGGCTTCATGTCAGTGCCGTCGCATTGTGCCTTGGTAAAAGCGAGAGCCAGTTTGGATTCACGGCGGCCCTTATGCTTTTCAGACTGCTCCACTGTTGCTTCAAGGGTCGCACCCTGGCGGAGGCTACAGCCAAGACCATTCCAATCGCGAGTAACTCGAGCAAACACCGTAGACCCGACGGCGATATTTCGAACGCTGAGTGGCTTCAGGAGTTCGGCTTCAACAGGCCCGACACCGCCTTCAGGAGAGGCCGGGTCTTGTGGGCACAATGTGGCGCAACAGCAAAGCCCGAGTAAGAGCGTTACTGCAGTCTTCCACCGCACCGCGAATCGCGTCCGAATCATAGGGTAGGCTTATACGGTCGATTATCCCACAGGGCCTAAGATGGTTCCATTATCGATGCCGGAAGCTTCATTTCCAGTGACTTGGGGCACATCTCTGTACCACCGCAATCAAGCCGGCGGGTGTCAGGATTTATGAAGGGAATGTGGGCGTTCCATCTAACTTGCTCAAATGGGAAGGGACGGTCTCAAAAATCCAATCCAGCTTACTGCCGCAACTCGACGAGCGTAGCTCCCTGCCCACCTTCATTTTGTGGAGCTTCTTCAATGCCCGCAACATGCGGATGGCTTTTCAGGAACTCGCGCACTCCGCGGCGCAGAATGCCTGCACCATGACCGTGAATGACACGCACGCGTGTAAGACCGGCGAGAAATGCTCGATCAAGATACTTCTCCAACTCCTCGCGCGCTTCATCGACGGCGCGGCCGATCAGGTTGATCTCCATGCGCATGTCGTCGGTGCTGTCACTTAGTACTGAGACATGCACGCCTTTCTGCTTGCGCACAGCTGCCAAGGGCGTCTCGCTCCGGCTTGCTGCTCCCTCGCCAGAGGGCTTCGCCTCGGCAAGTTCGTCACGCTTGACGCGCATCTTGATGGGCCCTAGCGCAACTTCGAAAAGATCCTTCTCCACTTCACGCTGGACAATGGCGATCTTATTCATGGACTTGATGCGCACCTGGTCGCCCACGGCCACATGCCGCAGCAGGTGCGGATCGGCGTTGGCGTCACCCTGATCCGCGCCAGTTCGATGCGCTACTACGGTCTGGTTAAAGCTCTCCTGAAATTCGCGCCGCAAGCGCAAAATACGCCGCTCTGCTTCTTTCGATAACTTCTGCTGCGACGCGCGATCCTCTATTGCCCGCACCGTTTCGCGCATCTGGAACTCAAAGTCCTTCATTAACGAAGCAAGTTTGTTTTCCAGCTCGCGTGTGCGATTGCGCAGTTCCACGTCGCCTTCGCGAGCAAGTTTTGCGCGCTCCTGGTTCAATGAGTATTGCTCCGCACGCGTTGCCTTGCGATCCTCCTCAAGCTGCACCAGTTCGCGGTGCATTCGGTCGAGGAAGCGTGCGATATCGACCTGCTGCGAGCCAAGCCGCTCCCGCGCGCCGGAAATGATTTCATGATTGAGTCCCAATCTCTCCGCTGTTTGAATACCCGCGGATGCGCCGGGCACACCGAGACGAAGCTGATAGTTCGGCGCCAGCGAAACTTCATCCACACCGGCAGCGGCATTCAAAACGCCTTCAGTGTTTGCTCCGTAGACCTTGAGCGACGTGTGATGTGTCGAGATAAGCGTCCACGCCCGCGCCTCAAGAAAATAATGCGCAACCGCGACCGCCAGCGCCGCTCCCTCTTCAGGGTCGGTGGCCGAGCCAAGTTCATCGAGCAGCACAAGCGCATGCGGATCTGCCAGACGCGAAAGCCTGTCGAGATTGGTGATGTGCGCGGAGAATGTCGACAGCGCTTCTTCAATCGACTGCGCATCGCCGATGTCGGCCAGAAAGGCGGTGAGTACAGGAAAGCTTGCCGCCGTGGCAGGCACCGGCAATCCTGCCTGCGCCATCATGGCCAACAGCGCCGTGGTTTTGAGCGTAACCGTTTTGCCACCGGTGTTAGGCCCGCTGATGATGAGTTGCCGATTGGCCGAGGTTAACTCCAGCGTGAGCGGAACGATTTTGCCACCGGAAGCACGCAGCCGCTTTTCAAGCAGCGGATGCCGCGCATTCTCAACGCGAAGCAGATCCTGGCCAAGCTCGGGCGCAACGCACTCGTAAGCACGCGCGAATTTTGCCCGCGCCTGCAGGCTATCGACAAGCGCAAGCACGCGCGCGCCTTCCACTAAGCCTTGCGCGTATCCACCAACCTGCCGCGTAAGCGCCACGAAGATGCGGTGAATCTCCTCCTGCTCTTCTTCGAGCAGTCGCACCAGCTCATTGTTCTGCTCGATTGTTTCCAGCGGCTCCACATACACGGTTTGCCCCGACGAGCTCGCACCGTGAATCACTCCCGTGATGCGCCGCTTCAATTCACTGCGCACGGGAATTACGAATCGCTCGCCGCGGATGGTGATCAGATCGTCCTGCGTCGCGCCTTCACCCGATAGCTTGCGCAACGCCGATCGCAAGCTTTCTTCAATCAGCTTTTGCTGGCGCTCCTGCTCGCGTCTTATGCGGTACAGCTCGGGAGATGCGTTATCGGCCAGTGTGCCGTCCGGCTGTATAGTGCGCTCAATCGTCTCCGCCAGCGGGCGCAGGCTCGACGTCAACGCCGACGAAAGCGCAGAAAGCCCCGGCAATTTGCCGACAAGGCGCATGGGCGGCTCCCGCAAAAATGCCTGCCAGGACGCCACATCGTTAGCCAGACGTGCAACAGCCTGCAGCTCTGCTGCCTCAAGGGCAGCATCCGGAATCCGCGCCTTGGCGGCAAGCTCTATTGGATCGAACAAGCCGCCTACGGGAATCGAGACCTGCTCTTCGAGCGCGAGGCGAACTTCGCCGGTGAGTTGATGCTGCCGCCTGATCCACCCCTCATCGGTTGAAGGCCGCAGATCGAGAATGGCCTGCCGGCCCACCGACGACGCAGCGTAACCTGCCACCAGCACCAGCAGTGGCTCCCACTCGAGCGCGGCAAAGTCGGCGTGCTCAACCGGCAGCGGAATTGGATCGAGCAAAGACATACTCAGTCATTATCGCAGTGCGGGAGTGCAGCAGGTGCGGCGCACTCCCGCGCGCTCATTCCGCGGGCAGCGCCTTTTCCCACTTAGCCACAACCGCAGCAGCCATGCAGTTGCCGATGACGTTCATTCCGGTGCGGCCCATATCCATGAGCGTGTCGACGCCGAGGATCATAATGACCGCAGCCATCGGGATATGCATGGTTGTCGCAGTGGCCATCAACACTACGATCGAACCGCGCGAGACGCCGGCAACCCCCTTGCTGGTGAGCAAGAGCGTGACCAGAATCATGACCTGCTCACCCCAGCCCATGTGGATGCCTCCGGCCTGCGCGGCAAAGATCGCCGCCATGGAAAGATACAGGCTCGACCCAGTGAGATTGAAACTGTAGCCGGTGGGGATGACGAACGAGACGATCCAGCGCGGCACGCCGAACTCTTCCATGTTTTCCATGGATTGCGGCAACGCCGCCTCAGAAGTTGTGGTGGCAAAGCCAATGGCCGCAGGCTCGGCCACTGCAGACCAGAAGCCGCGCACCGGAATGCGCGTGATCAACAGGATCGGAATAAGCACAACCAGCACAAATGCCAGTAGCCCACTGTAGTAGGTGAAGATCAGCTTGGCCAGAGGCAGCAGCGTGGCGAGCCCCATGCTGCCCACGGTGTATGCCAACGCCGCGCCCGCGGCAGCCGGCGCCAGATACATAACAATCCGCGTAATGCGAAACATGACATCCGTGAGCGATTGCAGAACTGCGAGCAATGGTGCACCTTTGGCTTTGGGAATTGTTGCCAGTGCCGCGCCAAACAGCAACGCAAACACCGCCACCTGCAGAATCTGATTCTGCGCCACAGCTTGCGCAATATTTTCAGGAAAGATGTTGAGCACGTTGCTCTGCCAACCATGATGCGCGGCAGGCAGAGCAGCTTCTGTTGCTGCGGGAAGCGACATGCCTTCGCCGGCGTGCGAAAGATTGATTGCGATGAGGCCGAGAATCATGCCCAGCGTTGTTACGATCTCAAAAAAGACAATCGATTTGAGCGCGACGCGGCCTACGCCTTTTAGTTCGCCATGACCTGCGATTCCGGTAACGATGCCGCCAAAGATAAGCGGCGCCACGATGGCGCGGATGAGCCGCAAAAAGATATCGCTGACGATTTGGGTTTGCGCTGCAACGTGCGGTGCATCGACGCCCAGTTCAGCGCCGGCAAGCATGGCAATAAAAGTCCACGCCAGCAACGAGCGCCGGCGGAAGACGAACGGCAGAAGCAGCGCGAGACCGCACCAGCGAAGCGCGACAGCTATCGTTTCCGGAAAGTGCAGCAGACTCGCAATGCTTCCGGCAGCGAGCAACAACGCGGCAAGCGCAAACGAAATGCGGACAAGAGCGCTATTACGCAGTGGCGCGTGCGCCCCGTTCTGCGGCGTCTGTTCCGTGCTTGCCGACGAGGAACCGAATGTCATTGCGGAGCCTATCGCGGATCGTTAGGATTCAAGGTCCCTTTATTCTACGACGTGCCAGATGGCCGCTCCTCGAAGCTCGCCGCTCGAAACACACACCTATCCCATCGGATCAGGATTTTGCTCTGGAATTGGGTGCGGAGATCCAGCCGCGTAAGGTTGTGAGCTTTGATTAAGACGAGGCAGTAGTAGCCGGCGCGACCGGGCACGCCGCGCATGCGCCGGCGCCATCACCGCAAGGAGCCTTGGTTTCGGTCTTCGGTTCGGTTTTCGACTCGGGTTTAGCACCCTCAGACGAACCGCCGCTGCTCTTCGGCGCGTAGTCATTTACATACCAGCCGGCACCCTTGAACTGCAGACCGGGGGCGGTCAGCGGCCGCTCAAGCAGGCCGTGGCACTTGGGACATTCTTTTTCAGGCTCGGCGCTGAAACTCTGAATTTTCTCGAATTTATGGCCGCACTGGGTACAGCGATACGGATAAAGGGGCAAGGCTCTTTGCCTCCAGGACAAAATCAACCACTTTGAACATTGTACCGGTAAATTGAAAAGTATGAGTAATCTGCACCTGCCCGGCGGTAACGCAGCACGGCCGTCACCAGACGATATTTCCGTGGTGACGGCCGCTGTTTTCGCGGGTTTTGGAGGTCTCTACTCGACCGCAATCGGCACTGATGCGGAGTGATTTTCCCACGCCAGCGTGAGAGTGCCCTTGCCGCCGCCATCGTCGGTGATGGTGTAGACCAGGTTCTCCACCATTGAGGCCGGCTTGCTCATCTTCATCTTGGTCTTGCCCAGGTCGTGGCTGCCGTCGTACGCCAGGCCCCACTCGCCGGTTTGCTTATTCACAATGAAGGTCCAGTTGTCGGGGTCGGAGATGTCGACGAACAGCGTATAGGTTCCGGCGGGCACCTTTATGTCGCCGATCATCAGGTTGCCATCAGTCTTGAGCGTGGTGGCTGCGTTTGCTCCTGCGCGCCAGACGGGGTAGTGCGGATCGTGGCTGATGAGGCCGTCTTTAGAGAAGATCTTGCCTTCGCGGCCCTTTACACCGGGCGAGCTATACGTGATCGAGATGCTCTTTCCGCCAATGGTCGCACTTGCTGTTTCGGGCGGGCTCGCGGGCGCGCGCCGGGGAGCATTCTGAGCCATCAGCGGCGTTGCAGCAATTAAAGCCATACCTAGAAGGACTCGAAGATTCATTGCAGTTCTCTCCTTTGGGCAAAGCCCGTTTGAGGTGCGGGAATTACCAACGGAACGATTGTCGCACTATCTGCTGTACTTCGGGAAGCTGCACAAGTTCTTAGTCTTGGCCGCCCACCTGCGGTTCGTTAGAATAGCGGAACCCAGCTGCTCCGGAGCACAACATAGAGGATCCCAATGGAAGTAAACATTGACACAACCATCGCTCTCCTCGACCGCACACCAAAGGCTCTCAATGCCCTGCTGCGCGATCTGCCTGATACTTTGACGCACGCCAATGAAAGTGGAGAGACGTGGAGCGTCCTGGACGTGGTCGGTCATCTTATCCATGCGGACCTTACCGATTGGATGACGCGGGCGCAGTGGCTCATGGAATTCGGTGAATCGAAGCAGTTTCCGGCATTCGATCGCGAGGGCCACCGGCAAAATATCGCGGGGAAGGCTCTTCCGCAATTGCTCGACGAGTTCAGCCAGGTTCGGTCGGACAAGCTGAACGAGCTTCACGCGTTGGAATTGAAGCCCGAAGATTTCGGCCGCCGAGGGTGGCATCCCGGGCTTGGTACGGTCACTCTTGGACAACTGCTCGCGACCTGGGCGGCACACGATTTGAACCACCTTCACCAGATCTCGCGCATCATGGCCTACCAGTACCGAGAAGCCACGGGTCCGTGGCGGAAGTATCTGGGCGTGATGCACTGCAATGGCCACGGCGCTGCGGCGTGAACCAATTCAAAGAGAGAGGCTGATTCGGCGAGATCTCTGCGGCGTATTCACGCGGCGTGGCCGCGCTGGTGCCGTTTGTGCTGTAGACCTCAAAAGCATTTACTCGAACAGAAAGTGCGCCGCCTACGTGGACATTCTGATTCCCTGCTCCGATTATTGGTTTGCTTTGAGCACGGCATCCGCCCACTGCTCAGCCGTTGTGCGAACCCACTTGACCGAATCCTCATTCACATATTCGGCGTATGTGTACAGGAAGAGAACTCGCTCCTGCACATGTATGACTGAAATGCCTGCAGCCACTTTCTTCTGCGCACCATTCGCAATCATTTGGAGAACCATTCCGAAGCAAGACGCATCGGGCTTCGAAAATAGTCGACCCAGCATGAGCGGCTTTTCCAATGTCAGGGTTGAATTCGACTTATTCAAACTCTTAAGTTTCAGATTGATCTCGTCCTGCGTATCCTTGAGCGTATCGTCAGTAACAGCGCCAAATTGCTGAGCCATTGCATCACTTAATTGTTTGAAAAGCTCTGGCGTCACCGTCGCAAATTCGGCTCGACGGGGAACTTCCACGAGAGTATATTGCGAAAGGTTTGCAGAACCACTCGTCAATTTCTGCAAGTCATCTGGGTGCGCAAAAGCTGCCACGAGGCGGTTCGAAGCGGGGGCAAGAACCTCGAGCAATACTCTTTAATCCGACCCAGTTTCGACAAACTCTGAGGTTGGACCAGGAATGCCAATTGATTTCAACCCAACTCGAAAAGTCTGCGTCTGGCCTGACTCTGCGGTCTGGGCATTTGAGAATTGGACTGCCAGGATTGGAAACATCAACAAAGCAACTGGTACGCCCCGGAGAAACTTCATAAAAGATCGCATGTACGCACCACCAATTTTGTAATGTAGACAATTGGACCAATCACAGCCCAAGTCCCTCGCACTGGAGGCATTGGCGATCGGGATAGGGGGGAGAGTCGCCTCTCCTCCCCTCCCACACCACCCGCCGTGCGGTTCCGCAACGGGCGGTTCCTGTCTTCCGTTTCCAGAGTGAGCTTCGTTCCGTTGACTATTCGCCTGCTGTTCTCGGGACACTTGTTGTAGCCGTCGGGACTTCCGGCCCCTACCTCCACAACAAGCCCTCTTGCGAGGCTTCTGTCCAACCAGTCAGAGAGATAGTCCTCTATCCGCTCGTGACAGGTTCGGCCCTTCGCTCCAAACAGGCAGCTACTATGGCCTCTGCTGACTTCTGCCATGCGTTCAGGGCGCCTCTCGACGCTCTCAGTCACTCAAGACAACATGGCAGATCTCCCCGGGTATTGCGCACTCACCTTCACGCTTATGCCTGTCGGATCTACGTCGCAGCGTTCCGTGCAAGTACTGGGCTTTGCATCTATTGGCCTGCTCACCCCGCCGTGCCGCCTCTATCCGCTTCCTGTTCGTCAGGCCAGCGCTTTGCTTACAGCTTCCTCCAGATTCCACCTCACGATGGACACCCTTGCCGTTCAGCTAACACTTCCCCTTGACGGGTGTGTAGGGGACTTGCACCCCCAAGCTGTCAATCATGCGCGGCGTACCAAAAAAAGCGCGGACCCTAGGGTCCGCGCTTTTGAGTTAGATGCTGAGTTAGTGACTACGCCTTGACTGCAACTGGTCCCGCTAGGCGCTCCTTCAGGATTTCGTGGCCGTGGGCGAACAACTCGTCCAGCGAGAGCTTACCTGCTTCAACCTCGGCAAGGATCGCTCTTTGTGCATGGTACTCCTTGTTCACGATGCCTGCCTTGGACTGCAGCATGCGCCATGACTTGCGGCGCTCGACGCAGAACATGACCAGTTGCCGGCTGAGGGCGCGGTACTCGGTCTTGCCGTCGTTGTCGAACGTGATGTACACGCCGAAGTCGGGAATGTAGGCGCGGTGCTTGGGATCGACGTAGCGGCGATAGACGACATCCTGCTGCGTGATGCGAACCAGCATGTTGTCCAGCGGGATCAGCTTTGCCGCCGCTTCAGGCTTGATCTTGCGCAGGTGATTGCGGAAGCGCGCTTCCGTGGTGCACCAATGAGCGACCGTGTAACGCGAAGTCTCGCCCGTCACCTTCGACTTGGTCTCATACCAGTCCATGTCGGGAGAGGGGTTGCCCTTCACGTCGAGCGCTTCGCTGTAGCTCTCGCCCTTGCGCGGATCGAAGACGAACTCCGGCGCGCCGCGCGAGTCGCGCACGCGCTGCGCCTGGAAAAGCGCCATGTCGTCTGGCACGCCGTGCTCCGGCTGGCAGGTGGTGAATGCCTGCAGGAACATGGTGCCGCGATACTCAAGGCCGTCGAGAATCGCACGGTAAAGTTTGGGCGCGTTGGCCATTGAAACCTGCGCGACGAACGGCGAACCGTGTCCGGCGAGGAAGGTTTCAGCAACCGTCTTCTTCTCAGTGTTCTTGCCCTGCGTGGCCGAGCCGAAGACGTTCATGTCGTTGCCGCCGAGCATCGGCGTTGAGTCGGAGTTCTGGCCACCGGTGTTCGAGTAGACCTGCGTGTCGAGCATCAGCACCTTCACGTTGGGCCGGTTCTGCAGAACCACCTTCGACGTGTTCTGGTAGCCGATGTCGCCTATGCCGCCATCGCCGCCCACGACCCAAACCTTGGGCAACTCGACGATTTCCTGGTCGGTCATCAGCGCATCAGTAAAGTGCGTGAAGTGGTAATACTCTTCTTCGCTGAGGATGCTGCTGTCACGAGTCATGATGATGTCTGTGAGCCGCTCAGGCAGAACGGAACGGCGCGCGTGATCCACGATGAAGCTCTCACCCATAAGCCAGCCCACCGTCACACCGTCCTGGAACAGAGAGTTCATCCACGGATAGGGATGCGGGTTGTTCGGTGAAGTTGAGCCGTACACTGTGTTGCAGCCCGTGTGCGCGGCCATGGCCATTACGCTCATGCCGTTGGCAAGGCGGCCGTCAACCGGCTGCAGGTTCTTGTGGTTGAAGGCTTCTGTCAGCAGCACCGCGGCAATCGCTTCAATCAACTGCGCGTCGCTTATAACGCCGTTTTCCTTCTCATACGCTGCGATGCGTGCCTTGGTATCGGCAATGTCTTCGCCGCCGAGTCCCATGACGAGGTGCATGATTGCCTGACGCAAGCGCGCGTACTCTTCGGGGTTGGTGCCCTTGAGAACCGCGAGCCGGGCCGCGCCCTCTTTCTCGAGCTGGCCGGCCTTGGTTACAAGGCGGTCGCTCTTGGCGTGGAACACCGGACGCATGTAAGCCTCGGTGACAGCCGCGATGGAGCGCAGTACGCTCTTTTCGCCGCAGCCTGCGCAGGCGCCGTCGCCCGATACCAACGCGTCATAGTTGGTGCGAACCATCAGCATATTGCGCAGCGTAGCGGTCTTTGAGTCAGCGGGATTGGCTGCGCTGAACAGACCCAGGTACTTCTGCTTGGTATCCGGCAGCAGATTCAGGAAGGCCGTGCCGGTTTCGTGCTCGGCGTTCACCTCTTCGGTTTCCTGCACCATCTTGAGCGCCTGGTGATCGCCGCAGGCGGTAACGCAGGCCGCGCAACCCTTGCACAGATCGCTGACGAAGATGGAGAAGATGCCGCCCGAGCCGGGGGTCTTGCGCTCCGGCGACGAGAAGATGGCATTCACCTTCTGATAAGCCATCGGAACCTTCTCAATGATCTCGAAGAACTGCGCCTTTGCTTCAGCAGAGAAACCGTCGACCGACTCCGTGACTTCGCGAATGATGGTTGGCAGCGGAGTGCCGGTCTTAATGTCCGCCAGCATGCGAGCGCGCGTTTGCTTTTCGATCTCCGGCAGCTTGTCCAGCATCTTGCGCCGCTCAGCCTCGCTGCCCACATAGCGTGCAACCGCAGTGCTGAGAATTGTGCCCAGGTCCTGCGAGCAGTTCGGCAGCGCGGTATCCGGGCAAACCGAGATGCACTCCATGCACTGGGTGCAGTTCTCAGGAATGTAGAGCGGCGTTTCGCGGCGAGCCACATACTTTGAAGCTGTGTCGCCGGTGGCGGCAGCAATTACGCCCATGGCTGAGAGCGGCGTAGCGGGCTGATTGTATCCAAAGCTTGAGCGGAACTGTGCGTCGAAGTTGGTAATCGAAGCGATGGGCGGGCGCTCAGCCTGACCATCAGGAGGCGGCGTGGTGCGGCATCCGCCGGTGGAGCAACCTGCCTCGGCAAATGCGGGCACCGTTTCCAAAATCGGCAGCAGCGCCTGGCCGCGCAGGCTGGAGTGGTCGGCCGCGTTAAGCTCGCCGATTTTGATCTCCTTCACGCGCTCAAAGCCCTGCAGCATGACCTCCATGTTCGACTGCACAACGGCGTCGCCCTGCTTGCCGAACTTCTTCACGTACTGCTTGTACACAACGTCGCGGAATTGTTCCTGCGTAATGCCGAACTCCTGCAGCAGCGTGCTGACCGCGAAGAAGCCTCCGAGAAATGCGTTGCCCTGCATACGCAACTGGAGATCGCCACGATCCGTCGCCTTGCGGGCAATGTCGAAGCCCGGCAAGGTGTAGACGCGAATCTTCTTCTCGATGATCTGCTTGCGCGCCCATGTTGGCAGGTTCTCCCACGCATGCTCGCCGTCAACATCGGACTCCCACAGGAGACTGCCGCCTTCCTGCATTCCGTCAAGCGGATTGGTGTGCGTAAACGCCTTGGGATCGCAGCACAGAACGCAGGTTACGTGGCGCAGGTCGCAGTTGACGCGAATGCGGTCCTTGGCTGCGACCATAAAGTAGCTGGTCGGCGCGCCCTTCTTTTCCGATCCGTACTTGGGGTTGGCGCTGACGTGAATGATCTCCTTGGGATTGCCAAGCTCGTCCACAACGTGATCGCGCTCAAAGAGCAGATCGTTCAGGTCGCCGAGAATCGCGCCCAGGTTCTTGCCGGTAGTGATGGCGCCCCATCCGCCGATGGAGTGGAAGCGCACCGCAACCGCGCCCTCGGGCAACAGCGACGGCATCTCGTCGGCAACCACACTGTAGGGGTGATCGATTCCAAGCACGATGAAGTTGGCGTTGTCTGCGGCGGTCTTGCCGTCCTTGCGCGCGCGGCCGGAAGCTGCGTACTCATAAGCGCCGATGATGTGCTCGGGACGGAAATCGCGTGAACCCAGCCCATAGCTTCCGCCGATGAACCGGGGAACCTGCGCCAGCTCAATCTTCGGCAGGCTGTCTGTTCCCTGCACTGACTTTGAGAACGCGGTACGAATATCGCGGCCGAGCGGATTATCACCTGCCATTGCTTCGTCAGTGCGCTCAAGGATGATGACGTTCTTTTTGCCCTTGAGAGCTGCGACCAGAGCCGCTTCAGGGAACGGGCGGATCACGTTGACGTGAACCGAACCAACGCTTGCACCACGCGTCTGGCGCAGGTAGTCAACCGCAGCTTCAATGTTCTCTGCCGCCGAGCCAAGCGAAACAAATACGGTTTCGGCATCGTCTGTCTTGTACTCGGTGACGAGACCGTAGCGGCGGCCGGTCAGATTTGCGAAATCTTCATAGGCTTCTTCAAGGAACTTGAGGATCGGCTCGGCGAAGTTATTTCTGCGAGCCACCACACCCTGCATGTAGTGTTCCTGATTCTGCACCGGCCCCAGCAGCACCGGATTCGCAAGATCCATCATCTTGGGAACACGGCGACGGGTGGGTCCAAACAAAACACGCTGCGCCTCAGTGGGGCACTCGATAATATCCTCGGGCGCGCCGAGAAATTCGCGAATCAGCTCTGACTCGTGTTTGTAGAAGGTGCGCTCCAGGTGCGTGGTCAAAAAGCCGTCCATGATGTTCATGCCCGGCGTCAGGCTGAGTTCGGTCACGCGGCGCAGAATTAGCGCCTGATCGGCAGCCTGCTGTGCGTCCTTGCCGAACACCATGATCCAGCCAGTGTCGAGCGCGCCGTAGATGTCGTCGTGTCCGCAGTGCACGTTCAGCGCGTGCTTGGTCAGTGCGCGGGCGCCCACTTCCAGCACCATGGTTGAGCCCTTGCCCGGGGCGTGATAGTACTGCTCAACGCCGTAGACCACTCCCTGGCCGGAGGTAAAGTTCACCACGCGCTTGCCGCACACCGAGTGCGCAATGGCGCCCCCCTGGGCCGCGTGCTCGCCTTCTGTCTCAATGGCCAGCGTGTTGTGGCCAAACACATTCAGATGGCCTTCGGCATACGCCTGCTGAAACAATTCGCCGCCTTCAGTTGAAGGCGTAATCGGGTAAAACACACCGGCATCGGCGATTCTGGTTTCAGTGTGATACGAGACAAGCTGATTTCCATTCGCGGTGACACGAATTCCTGGGTAGCGTGCAGCAACTGTCATGAGTCCCTCTCCGTGAGCCCTGTTCTTTCGGCCAATGTTCGCGCTCGCGCATCCGATTTCAGGACGAAACTTCACTTCGTCCATGCGCGGTCGCATTGCGCCTTCAATCACGAGTCATAACCGCCCGGCTATCGGGCTTTGTGTAAACGATTTACTAAGCAATTTTAATGGCCGCGGAAGGTGCCAGGGGAACCTGAGAAGGCGCCCTCGTAGTGCGACCCTTTTAAGTATGCACCCCTTCTATATGAGGTGTATATCGGATGGGAGTACAAAATATCGCATTATGACACGGCAATGGGGTTTCTTCCATCTGCCCGAATTCAGTTTCACTTTGATCGGCGGCGCCTCGGATCGCGATCACGATGTGGGCGCGCCAAGATTCTCCAAGTACAATCGCACCAGCAAATTCAGCCTCGTATTGACCGCTTGAAAGGTGGAAGCAGAGACCCATGTCTGAGGGCAACGTTCGATTGAGTCAATTCGCCATTTATCCCAGTTTGAAGGGCCGCAGTGTTCTTATCACGGGCGGAGCCACGGGAATCGGTGCGTCGCTGGTGACGAACTTCGCGCGCCAGGGCTCCAGCGTTGCTTTCCTCGACATTCAGGACAAAGCAGCACACAGCATGGTGGAGTCGCTCTCGGCCGAGGGCCGCACGCCGCCGGTCTATCTGCATTGCGACCTGACCGATGTGGCTGCGCTCAAGGAAGCGGCGGGAGCGGTCATCGCGATGCACGGCAGTGTTGACGTGCTGGTGAACAACGCCGCAAACGATCAGCGCCACTCTATTGAAGAAGTAACGCCTGAATTCTGGGAGCGGTCAATGGCAATCAATTTGCGGCCGCACTTCTTTTTGGTGCAGGCGGTATTGCCATCTATGAGAGCAGCAGGCCGCGGATCCATTATCAACATGAGTTCCATCGGCTGGATCATCCCATCAACCGGCATGCCGGTTTACGTCGCCGCCAAAGCGGCGATTGTGGGACTGACCCGAACACTGGCGCACGAACTTGGGCCGGAGAATATCCGCGTTAACGCCGTGCTTCCAGGCGCCATTGCAACTGAGCGCCAAAAGCAGCTCTGGTACACACCGGAGTACCTTGCCAACATCGATCGCAACCAGGCCCTCAAGCGCATGATCGAACCCGATGAACTGGCTCGGCTTGTTCTGTTTCTGGCCGCGGACGACTCAAGCGCGATTACAAACCAAAGTTACATCGTTGATGCAGGCTGGGTTTGCTAGAGCCAGTACATTGCGATACCGTGCGCTACCATAGGGGCAGGATTGGGGCTTTCATGTTTGTTGTCATCTGGCAGTTTGAAATTACTGAAGACAAAATAGCCGCGTTTGAAGCCGCCTACGGCCCTGAAGGTTCCTGGGCAAAGCTCTTCCGCACATCGCCGCATTACCTGGGCACCGAACTGCTGCGCGATGCCTACATTCCGGGCACTTACCTCACCATCGACCGATGGAATAGCGAGGATGACTTCCGCGCGTTCCGCAAGGAACACGATCACGAGTACGAGGTAATCGACCGCCAGTGCGACTTGCTCACCAGCCGTGAAACGCGCATTGGGGCCTACACGGTTTAACACCAGCGCGTTTACGCAAGCAGGTGTACATGCTTGCGAAATTCTGCGCCCGCAAGAAAAGCAATTCCCTTATCAAAGGTCACGAGCATTCCGTTTTCGCTTATGGCCAACCCTAAAAGGTAAGCATCCGTCACCTGCTGATGACCGAAGATGCGCGCGGCGAAGGGGGTGGTCAAAGTGACCCAGCTTTCGTCAATATGCCAATAACTGTAGCCTGCGTAGCTTGTTAAAGACTGGAGGACAGCTTTAGCCTGAGCGAGAGTGCGCTGTCTAAGATATCCAGGATTTGTGGTGATGCGGACAAATCCTGCCTCAGTGAGAGGACAAATTCCCCACCCCGCTTTACTTGATGAGAGGAACCAGTTTCGCGCCTTTTGATGTTGCTGGTGACTCGGATCGGTAAGTGCGATCAAGACATTCAGATCAAGCAAACTTTTCCGGATCAAATTCCTCCTCCTCAAGCTTCTTGACCATTTCAGACGTAATCATCCCACCTGCAGGAGGGAACATTGGAAAACCATCGGCGGTATGAATAATCTCCGGCTCCGGGGTTCTAGGCGCAGATTGCGCCTTGCGAATCAGCTCGTCGACGGCAGCGCTTAGGGAGATCCCGCGGGCGTTGGCGTAATAGAGCGCGAATTCGTGAGTCTCATCCTGAAGTGTGATCGTTGTTCTCATATGACAATGATGCATCACAGATCGATATTGATGCAATTTCTTAATTTGATGCTATATAGGAATAGTGATGCAAATTGGCCGCGGTGCATAGAAATCTTCTCGGCTTGTGACTGCTGGCATACCGCTAAATGTTTTCTCTATTTATTCGCTTTTTATGCTGTCTTTATCGTTCTGGCCCTGCTACAATCCCCTTCGAAATCCAATTGTGCCCACGCAGTTTCCTCAAGAGAAAGCAGGAGTTGCGCAAGGCCACTTTCATTTATAGGAGCCCTCCCAATGGCCATCGCAGATGACCGCGCCAAAGCCGTAGAACTAGCCCTGGCACAGATCGAAAAACAATTTGGAAAGGGCTCGATTGTCCGACTCGGATCCCGAGAGGCCCTGCTCCCAATCTCCGTGATTTCAACCGGATCCATCAGCTTTGACCTGGCGCTGGGTGTTGGCGGCCTGCCCCGGGGCCGCGTGACCGAGGTCTACGGGCCTGAGTCTTCCGGCAAAACCACCATTACGCTGCAGGTCATCGCCGAGGCTCAGCGGATGGGAGGACTGGCGGCCTTTGTTGACGCGGAACACGCGCTCGATCCTTCATATGCGAAGAAACTGGGCGTCGATACCGATAACCTGCTGGTCTCCCAGCCCGACTCCGGCGAGCAGGCGCTTGAGATCACTGAGGCGCTGGTTCGCTCCGGCGCCATCGACGTGCTGGTCGTGGATTCGGTGGCCGCTCTCGTCCCGAAGGCTGAGTTGGATGGCGAAATGGGCGATTCGCACGTTGGCCTGCAAGCTCGCCTGATGTCACAGGCGCTGCGCAAGCTTACGGGCACGGTGTCGAAATCCCGCACCGCCCTCATCTTCATCAACCAGATTCGCGAGAAGATCGGCGTCATGTTCGGCAATCCCGAAACCACCACCGGTGGCCGGGCTCTCAAGTTTTACTCGTCAGTCCGCGTCGATATCCGCCGCATCGCCGCCATCAAGGAAGGCGACGCGGTCATCGGCAACCGCACCAAGGTCAAGATTGTGAAGAACAAGGTGGCCGCGCCCTTCCGCGAAGCAGAGTTCGACATTCTCTACGGCGAAGGAATCAGCCGCGAGGGCGATGTGCTCGATCTCGCCGTTGCCAACAACATCGTAGAAAAGTCCGGCGCATGGTACAGCTACGACGGCGAGCGCATCGGCCAGGGCCGTGAAAATACCCGCACGTACCTAAGGGAGAACAAAGATATCTTTGCCAAGCTCGATGGGCAGTTGCGCAAGCATCTCAACATCGGCGCCGCAAAGGCTGAAATTCCTGAAGTTCCAGACAGCGGTCCGGCCGAAGCCAAGGAAGCAGTACGCGGCCGCCGCGGCTAACCAGATACTCAGCAGTATTCTCCCAAAACACAAAGAGCCTTTCCCGAAGGAAGGGCCCTTTGTGCACCTGCTTTCAACTGCTCTCTACGCGAGTGATTCAGTTGTTGAATTGGCATTGAGATCAAGTGTGGGTACGGTAGACCGCTCATCGAATTGCGGCGCATGGGGCTGATAAGGCAGAAACACGCGGAATGTCGATCCTCCATCGGGATTGCTCTCCGCCCAAATCCGTCCAGAGTGCTGTTGCACAATCGCCTTGCTGATGGCCAGTCCCAGACCTGAACCGCCCTTCTGCCGCGCATCGGATGAATCCACCTGCTGGAAGCGATCGAAGATGGCTTCCAGTTTGTCGGAAGGAATACCACGGCCGGGATCGACCACTGAAAGAGTCACTCCCTCTTCCCCCGAATTGACCTGGATCGATACAGCGGAACTTCGCGGCGAAAACTTGACTGCATTGGAAACCAGATTGGTGACAACCTGGAGCAAGCGGTCGGGATCGCCCACGACCTCGGCCTTCAGTGGGTTGTAAAGGAGTTGTACTCCGGCAGCTTCTGCTACTGGCGTCATATTGTCTACAACCTGATCAATAATCTCTGCCAACTTGACCTGCCGCATATTCATTCGTTCGCGGCCGCTGCCCAACCGGTCGAGATCGAGGATGTCATTCACCAGCTTGACCAGCCGTTCTGAGTTGGAGTGTGCAATACGAATTAGATTAGCGGTCTTCTTATCCATCTGACTATTGCTGTCGGCAGCTACCAGTCCAAGAGCACCGCGAATGGCTGTTACAGGTGTGCGAAGTTCATGACTTACTGTCGAAATAAATTCAGCTTTGAGCTTGTCCAGCGCATGCCGCTCGCTTATATCGCGGAAGCTCAACACCGATCCGGCAAGGTGCCCACCCTCAAGAATGCAGTTCAGTTTGTATTCAATGCGGAGCGAACTGCCGTCGGCTCGCAAGATCGTATCTTCTCCCGAAGTCGTCGTCTCGTGCAGATCCTGAGTAGCACGCCGTAAGGCGCCCTCGACACCCGGAAAGATCGTAGACGTGGTATCTGCTGAGTGCAGCAGGTCATGCAAGGTTTTTCCAATCAGGAGGGAGGAATCGGCGCCCAGCATCTTTATAGCAGCGGGGTTCACGAACCTGACCTTACCGTTGCGATCGAGACCGCAAATTCCATCCGCGACCGTATCGAGCAGAATTTCCTGTTGACGATAGAGTTTTTCCGCACGCGTCTGTTCATACGAACGTGCAAGCATCTGCCCAAGTGACGACGCGACTGTTTCAACCGCCGCCATCGACTCGCGATTCTCGCGCCTGCTGTAGTGGCAATAGAACTCAAGCACAGCCAGCACGCTTTTGCCTACGCGAACGGGAATGGCGCAACCTGAAATCATTCCTTCATTCAACGCAGCCAGAGCATGATCGCCGAACCCTTCAGAAGAAATGTTTGCGCTCCACACCGGCTTGCCTTCGCGCCATGCACGTCCAGGCATCTCTTCACCCAGCCCCAAGCGCATGGTGACACTCTCTCTAAGCAGTGACTTTACGGGCCGACCTGGCGCGCTCCAACTCGAACAGAATTCAAGTTGATTCTTTTCAACATTGACTTCCCAACGCAGCGCCGTGTCCCATCCCTGCGAAAGGCAGAGCGCCTCAAGAACCCTCTCCGCGGCAATCTCCGGAGACCGGTTCTCTCCAACAATTTCGCTCACTACGAGTTGCAGAGCCACGCGGCGGTCGCGCTGCACCAAAAGGCGCGTCATCAAAACAGCGGCGGCTCCACCGGCCAGAAAGAACTGGAGTTCATAGAGAGGCCGGATGAAGTCAAGATGCATTGAAATGGCAGCAAGCGGGACCGCAATCAATAATCCAGCGATAACAGGCGAGACGGTAGAGATGGCGCGCCATACCGACGCCTTAGGCTGCTCGTTCCCATTTGTTCTGATACCCATTGATGTGTGGGACATAGACCTCCTGCACAATTGCCGAAATCATGGAATCCACTTCTCCGGCCCGAGCGAGACAGTCGTTCAGTCGCTATCTCCGTGACACTTAAGCTGCTGCCAGTGTGGGTAACCAGCAATGTGGTGACCAATCTCAACCATCCTAATTAATTGAAATGAAAAGTCTTATCGAAAATGACTCATTTGGGGTGAAAACCCCAGTGGACAACTGTAAACAGTACGTTCCACATCCCGACCGGCCATCAATTTCTCTCGGCAAATCGTTTTGTGGCCTATTGAAGGCAGAATTCTCAAATTCTGGCGGCCATTTACCTTTTGGAAGAGGTTTTGCCACGGCTTTTGCCCGTGAGTGTCCCAGCCACTTAGGATGGTGCCTACATCCTCGGAGGCCTTCGATTGGCTCAAAAACTCACCCGCAGATCTGTTCTGGCCGGTACCGCTGCAGCTACGGCACAACTGCTTTTTCATACAAGGATCAGCGCCGCTGCGGCGTTGGCCGCGACCGAGCCGGAGCTTGCCGCCGCGCCCGGACTTGTAGATCTGACACTCACTGCGCTCTCGTTCGGCACACTGCGAATCGGAATCGCTCCCGCGACCGCCGAGACCCCCGAACACGAACTCGCATTCGAAGAAGGCACATGGCCGTCTCCACTTGAGCAACCCGGAGCAGCGCGAGCCCACTCGATACCGTGGGGCACATACACAATCCGCGTTGAGACCAATCCGCTCACCATCACCATTCACCAGGGCAACAAGACTCGCCGGCAGATTCGTTTCGACCTCGACAGCACGAATGTTCACTTTCCACTCGGCGGGCCGGTCTTCGGGCTGGGTGAAGGCACCAACACTTTTGATCGGCGCAACACGCGCGAACCGCTCGTGAATGGCCAGACGCCCGCAGACTTCCGCACCTACGGCGCGCGCCTGCAGATTCCATTCGTCATAAGCCCTGAAGGGTGGGGCGTCTTTGTGGGCCAGCCACAGGGCACGTTTGAATTCACGCAGAGTGAAGGCATTTTCCGTGGCGTTGAAGCCACTTCGACAAGGAATGTTTTTGTGATGCTGGGTGATGGACCTGCCGATGTGCTGCGCGAATACGCGCAGTTGACTGGCTTCCCCTACATGCCTCCGCGCTGGGCGCTCGGTTACATGCAATCGCATCGCACGCTTGCCAGCCGCGAAGAAGTTCTGAACATCACAAAGACTTTCCGCAACATGAGACTGCCTTGCGATGCTGTGATCTATCTCGGCACCGGCTTTTGCCCATCCGGATGGAATACGGGGCACGGTTCATTCACGTTCAACGATCAGGTGTTTCCCGATCCTCAAGCGATGCTCCTTGAGATTCATGAAAGAAACTTCAAAGTGATTCTGCACGTGGTTCCGCCGGGAGATTTTCACGGCCGGGTCTCTGACACCGGCGCAGCCGCAGCCGAGCCCGGTGATGCCGCAGCCTATTGGAAACACCACGCGGCACTTGAGCGAATGGGAGTAGACGGATGGTGGCCTGACGAAGGCGACAAGCTGTCTGTATACGCTCGTTTCGATCGCAATCGCATGTACTTTGAGGGTCCGCGAAAGACGAATCCCAATCTGCGTCCTTTTGCACTGCATCGTAACGGATACGCAGGACTGCAGCGATTTGGGTGGCTGTGGTCCGGTGACACAGCGTGCAGTTGGGCTGCATTGCGCGGGCAGATCATGGTGGGCATTGGCGCCGGCCTTTCAGGACTTACCTATTGGGGAACCGACATTGCCGGATTCGAGCCATCGCCTGAACTGACCCCCGAACTGTATGTTCGCTGGTTCCAGTTCGCGGCATTCTGTCCGCTCTTTCGCAGCCATGGGCGTGCGTGGCACTTGCGCCTGCCGTGGGGATGGAACACGGGCGATCCCGGCCCGAAGGAAACAGACGGATCATGGGCCGCCGCTTGGCCTCCCGCAGCCGATCTGCATCGCGCTGACGTGGAAGAGATTTGCCGCAAGTACCTCAACCTTCGCTACCAGTTGATGCCCTATCTGTATTCGTCAGTCGCACAGGGGCACGCAACCGGACTGCCGCTCATGCGCGCGCTTCTTCTCAACTGGCCAGGCGATGGAACCGCTGTGACGACCGACGACGCATATATGTGGGGCGATCACCTGCTTGTGGCGCCGGTGTTTGAAAAAGACGCTACCGAACGCTCGGTTTATCTGCCAGAAGGTACGTGGTGGGATTTCTGGACTTCCAAGCAAACTACTGGCGGCAAGTCCGTAACGCGATCTGTCGATCTGGCAACTACGCCGCTCTATGTCCGCGCTGGAGCGATTCTGCCCATCAGCCCGGTGCGGCAATACACCAGCGAGCCTGTTTCCGGCCCCATAACTCTGCGCATTTACCCTGGGGCCGACGGTAGCTTTACCTGGTACGACGACGACGGCGCCAGCTATGCGTTCGAAAACGGCGACTACATGCGCGCCGAATGCTTGTGGAACAACGCAGCGCGTACCCTCACGATCAAGCGCGATGCAACGGGCCGAATGCCGTTGCCGCGCACGATTCTTGTTGAGTTGGCCGGAAGCAACCAAAGCCGTGAAGTGGCGCTTGAGCCGGACGGCACGACGCTGAAACTTTAGAATTTTCCGTTGACAACAGCTCTTGAGGAAGAGCATCGAGGGCTAAAACCCAAAGTTTCAATGGAACCGCAACTCTTGTCCTCCATTGCTGTTCGTATATTGGAGTCGAGGTCACTCCATGCGCTCATCACGACTTTCCCTCCTGCACTGCGTCATCGGCCTGCTCACGTGCGGACTGGTGCTTCCACTGGCAGCACAGGAGCGAATAGCTGCCCCGCGCGCCGACGGCCAAGCCACCCCTCTGCTTGTCTATCGCGCGCTTGGATCAGGATCCGCGTGCCCGCCGCTTGCGCTTATTTCGCACGGGGCCGGCGGCTCGGAAAACGGTTATCGATATCTAGCCGAGGCGATGGCGAATCTGGGTTATACCGCGATCGTGATGGGACATCGCGAGAGTGGGCTTCCGAGGCTTACTTCCGACATGCGGCGTTACGGAGTGAAGTCCGGCATCCAGGCACTCGTAGCCGACACTGAAGCTGAACGAGCGCGCCTGCTCGACGTAAGCGCTGCGCTCGGATGGGCCGACACCCGTTGCCATGCTCCTTTTCGCGTTCTGCTTGGCCACTCCATGGGCTCTGAAACGGTGATGCTTGAGGCCGGTGCGCGCAATATCACCTCCGTGAAGTCGCCACCCGCCGGGCAGGACCGATTCGATGCCTACGTGGCGCTTTCGCCGGAGGGCTCAGGCATCGTTTTTCCACGCAATGCGTGGAGCGGTATCCACAAGCCTGTTCTGATTCTTACCGGCACGCGCGACCAGGCGTTGAACGGTGGTCCTGAATCACGGCAGGAACCCTGGCATGACTTGCCCGGTACTTCATCGCATTGCCAATGGCAGGGAGTCATTGACGGAGCGAATCATATGAATTTTGCGGGCTCGGGCTTTGGACATCTGCGCGTAGAACCTCAGGTAACACAGACCATCGCAGCATTCCTCGAAGGGGTTCGCAAGCGATCCTGTGTGCTGCCGCCGCAAACCCGCACCATGACGCTCCAAGCCAAGTAAACCGCACGGCCGTTGCCCATGGTGAATCCCGCTTATGGATTCCATCTCATTTGGCGGGTCGTCTGCTCCGCGAATGCCGTAGAATCCTGTTGGAGCTATCAATGGCCGTTAACGCTATCTATCCCGGCACGTTCGACCCACCAACCAACGGCCATATCGACCTGATTACGCGCGGCTCGCGAATCTTCAGTCACCTCACTGTTGCAATACTCATCAATCCAGTCAAGAATCCGCTGTTCACCGTAGATGAGCGCGTAGAGATGCTGGCCGAGGTAACTCAGTCTTTCGAAAACGTATCGGTCGCTACGTTCGACGGCCTCATGGTCGACTTTGCCCGCCGCCGGAGCGCAACTGCAGTGCTTCGCGGTATTCGCGCCATCTCCGACTACGAACATGAATTCCAGATGGCTCTCATGAATCGCCGTCTTGCCCCTGAAATCGAAACCGTATTTCTGCAGCCCGCGGGCCGTTACTCGTACGTGAGTTCACGCATGGTGAAAGAGGTTTTCAGCTTTGGCGGCGATATCACCGGCCTGGTGCCTCCCAATGTGCTCAAGCGACTTCGCGAGCGCATCAGTAACGGCACATCTTCCTGAATCCTTCGGACTGAGGTCTTCGGCATTAGATGAACAGATCTTCTGTTCAATGGGCCGGCAGATGATTATCATGTTTTGATTCCCTACTTCCCCTTCTTGGAGAATCGACAATCATGTCTGCTGAGCAGCAAAGCAAAATCACTGTGCGCAAGGCCACACCCGCGGACGCCCCGATCTGCGGTCAGATATGCTACGACGCATTCTCGGCCATCAATCAGAAACATGGATTTCCGTGCGACTTTCCCGAGCCTGCGGCCCCGGTCGGGTTGCTCTCCATGCTGTTCGCAAACCCGGACTTCTATTGTGTTGTAGCTGAACTTGACGGACGAGTTGTGGGCAGCAACTGCCTTGACGAGCGCTCCGCGATTGCCGGCGTTGGCCCAATCACCGTCGACCTCGGCACGCAGAATCGCGGCATTGGCCGCAAGCTCATGCAGGCGGTCATTGATCGCGCCAACTCAAAAGGCACGGCAGGCATTCGCCTTGTTCAAGCGGGCTTCCACACTCGCTCGCTCTCCCTATACGCCAGTCTCGGGTTCGATGTTCGCGAACCCCTCGCCTGCGTGCAGGGCCAAGCTATCAAGCGCAGCATTGGCGGCTGCATGGTGCGCCGAGCCGAGAATGATGATCTGGCGGCGATCAGAGCCTTGTCACTCGGAGTGCATGGATTCGATCGCAGCAGTGAATTTCCCGCCGCAATCCAACACGGTACGGCAAGGGTTGTTGAGCGTGAAGGCCGAATTACCGGCTACACCAGCGACCTTGCCTTTTTTGGACATAGTGCCGCGGAAACCAATCTCGACCTGCAGGTCCTTATCGCCACGGCGGAATCGTTTGGCGGTCCTGGATTTCTGCTGCCCACTCGAAACAGTGCCCTCTTCCGCTGGTGCCTGGAGAATGGTCTGCGAGTGGTACAACCGATGACCCTGATGACCATGGGGCTCTACAACGAACCGGCAGGAGCATGGCTTCCGTCCATTTTGTACTGAGCGGTTCCATGGATGTGCGCCGTCGCATCATTGCGTTTTCGTAAACCATACGGATCGTTTCTGGTTCCAGTTCTGCCCCGCTCCCGTAATAAAATCGAGAGACCGGTGAGCCGCTCTGGTCCCGGCAATTCCCCGCGGCTGAAGGAGCCATAATGAGCGTTCTGGCGTTGATCGCAGGCGTATTCTGCCTCTTCATCGTAGTGCTTGACGCCTTCCAGACCATCATTCTGCCTCGCCGCGCCATTGGCCGTTATCGCCTTACCAACGTCTTTTACACACTGACGTGGAATCCGTGGAGCTTTGTGGCCGGCAGGTTGCGAAACCAACGGCGTCGCGAAACATTCTTCAGCTACTTCGGTCCGCTTTCTCTGATTCTGCTGCTTGCGGTGTGGGCCGTGATGATGATCTTCGGCTTTGCACTCATTCTGTATTCAATCGGCAGCCCGTTTACTGACAGCACCCGCATGCCGCGCTTTCTGTCGGATCTCTACGTGAGCGGAACAACCATATTCACGCTTGGTCCCGGCGACGTTGTGCCGCAGAATAGCTGGTCGCGCTCGCTGCTGGTGCTGGAAGCCGGCGCAGGCTTCGGCTTGCTGGCCGTCGTGATGGGCTACTTTCCGGTGCTGTACAGCGCGTTTTCGCGGCGAGAAGTCATCATCTCGCTGCTCGATGCACGAGCCGGTTCGCCGCCCACCGCAGCGGAGTTACTGCGCCGCCACTCGTACGAGGGTTCCGATGAGGCGCTCACGTTTTTGCTGAGTGAGTGGGAGCGCTGGTCTGCAGAACTGCTTGAGAGCCACCTCTCGTATCCGCTGCTTTGCTACTTCCGCTCACAGCACAACAATCAAAGCTGGCTCAGCGCCCTTACAGCTATCCTTGACACGTGCGCGTTACTGATTGCCGGCGTTCGCGGGCCTGAAGCGCGCCAGGCGCAGTTGACGTTTGCGATGGCCCGCCACGCAATGGTCGACCTGTCGCAGATCTTTTCATGCCGGCCTGGGGCGGGCCGCCCTGACCGGCTTCCGCCTGAGCGCTACCAGAGATTGTTCGACCACTTGTGCCAGAGCGGCGTGAGCGTTTGCCACGATTCACTTTCAAGCGAAAGGCTGCGAGAGATGCGCGCGCTTTATGAGGGCTATGCCGAGGCACTTAGCGAATACCTCGCCATGCCACTCCCACAATGGATACAGGACGAGCCGCATAAAGACAATTGGATGACGGTGGCGCGAGTGAGAAAGCGGACCGAAGATGCAAACCCGGAGCTTGGGGAAACTTCCATTACATCGGTTCAGATCCTCGACATCACTGAAGATCACTTCAATCAGTTTTAGATTTCGGCAAAGAAGCCGGGCAACACCGAGAGGCAGTTCCAGCCTTTCCATTGCTGCCAATAATTGCTGGTGACGGAGCACCATGGCAGCGCTCCTTAAGGTGGTTCTCAGCT
Source organism: uncultured Acidobacteriaceae bacterium (assembly GCA_963832645.1). Classification (GTDB taxonomy): domain Bacteria; phylum Acidobacteriota; class Terriglobia; order Terriglobales; family Acidobacteriaceae; genus Telmatobacter. Next base: position 175,526 of record CAWHUU010000009.1, on the reverse strand, counting down.
TCAATGACTATAATCAGGTTCCGGCGCGAAGGAGACGGACCGGATGCACGTTCTGGTAATCGAAGACGAAGAGCGTCTGGCCCAGAATCTTGCCAGGGCAATCTCAAAGAACGCGGGCTTTGCCGTGGACATTGCTCTTGACGGAAACGATGGCCTGCACCTGGCCACATCCGGCACCTTCGACGCAATCATTCTGGATCTGATGCTGCCGGGCAAGTCGGGTCAGGAAGTGCTGGCAGGACTGCGCGAGACCGGTGACAGAACGCCCGTCCTGATTCTCACGGCGCGAGAAGAGAAAGCCTCCATCATTTCGCTGCTCGACAGTGGCGCGGACGACTATCTCCCCAAGCCATTCGATCTTGGTGAACTTCTTGCGCGTTTGAAAGCGCTTATTCGACGTGGCAAGGGCCAGGCCAGTCCTCAACTCGTCGTTGGAGATCTTGTGCTGGATTTCAACACCCGCTCCGCCAAGCGCGCCGGCAAAGTCGTCGAGCTGAGCCCCATGGAATACCGTACGCTTGAGTATCTGATGATGCGCAAGGGCGTGGTGGTTTCTAAGGAAGAACTGCTCGAACACCTGTATGACTACAACTGGGAAAAGTTCAGCAACGTGATCGAGGTGTACATCTCCACGCTGCGCCGCAAGATCGATTCCGGAAATGCGGAGCGGCTGATTCATACACTGCGCGGCCGCGGCTACGTGCTCAGGAGGGACGAGCCGCAATGATGTCTTCGATCCGCGGACGCGTTCTACTCCTTGTTTTACTGGCGCAACTGCTGGCAACCGCCTGTGCAGTCAGCATCGCGGTTTGGTACGTCCACCGCGCAATGTGGTCAAGCGCCGATTCTGAGATTGATGCTCGTGCCGTATCTCTGTTTGCCCTTGTAGGACAGGCTGACGACAATCCAAACGCACTCGACTTTGACGGCAATCAAACAAGCGTACCCAGCGGAGATCTTTACTACATCGTCGATCCGCGCGACGGCCACGCCCTTGCGGGTTCAAAGGCATGGATCGGCGACATCGCTCTAATCAAGATGCAGGCAGGCAATGTGTGGACCTTCAAGTACGGCGCGGCAACGTATCGCGCAAAGGCTTTGATTGATGCTCCCATTCTCGATCAGGAAAACCTGCAAGTTCCGCAGCTTCGCGCGAATCTCTATTACGCGATGCCTGCAACGCATACGCAGGCTGAAATTGCGCGGGCAACACGCATTGCCATTCTGGTTGGATTTATTTCGCTCCTGGTCTCCGCGCTCTTTTCGTGGTGGGCCATCGGCAAAGGGATGGTCCCGCTGGTTGAGCTGGCCTCACAAGCCGACAGAATTCGGGCGGATCGCGCCGAATTTGAAATTCCGTCCGAAACATTTCGCAGCGCAGAGCTTGTGCCGCTGGCCATGGCACTTCAATCGTTAGCCGCGCGCGTACGCGCCGCATTCAACCGGGAACGGCAGTTCCTGAGCGACGCGGCGCACGAGCTCAAAACTGCAGTGGCCATTCAGAAATCGACTCTCCAGCTTTTAGAACAGGGGAGAGCAAGCGAGACAGAATATCGCGAAGGTGTCGCGCGTGCGCTGGAAGATACGGCACGCATGGAGCAACTGGTCGCGGACATGCTGCTGCTTTCTGCCATCGAACATGCGCAGCACTCGCAAGATGGACCAAGCGCACTTGAAGACGGCGCCTCGGTCGAAGAGTCGATTCAAATGTCGATTGATCGCCTTCAACCCTTGGCACAGATGAAGAATGTCGCCATTGACTTCAAGTCCGAAGGGACTCACCGTGTGAAGGGGAAGGAAACTGAGTTGTGCGTGCTATGGATAAACCTCATCGAAAATGCGATTCAGCATTCGCCGCCTACTTCGCGCGTTGCAGTGGATGTAAACGGCGCGGGTGGCTCGGCGTGTTATGTGCGGATTGCTGACTCAGGTCCAGGCATTGCGCCCGCCGACCTGCCACACATATTTGAGCGCTTCTACCGCTCTGACAGTTCGCGATCTCGCGCTACAGGCGGATTCGGTCTTGGCCTCTCCATTGCCAAGGCCATCGTCGATGCGCAGCGCGGCATCATCGGTGTTGAGAGCACCTTGCAGAAAGGCACAACGATTGAAGTTGCCTTGCCCTGCATAGCAGTCCGCACGCACAGCTCATAAATGCGGCCATGACATCAGCAAAGATACCCTGAACATGAAGAAGGATGGACGCGTCGTCCATCCTTCCTCGGCACTCAATTGGATTGTGAGATTACTTTGCGTACGAGTTGTAATGAATCTCACCCGTCTTCTGATCACGCGAATAATGCTTGGCAAAATCCCACGCAATCTTGGCGTACTCAGGGTAAAGCGCATGGTTCAGATTCTCTGTGTAGCTCAGAGCCACCATGGGCACACCCTCAGAATTATTGATATACCAGCGGGTATTGTTGTACTCGCCATTCAATTTGATGGTCACGATCTTGTCCGCTTTAAATCCGCTGATTGGATAAGCTTTGAAATCGTACGCATCAATCTTCTTCATGCCGTCGTAGCCGAGGAAATTGTTGATCTCGTTTTGATAAGCCACCGCGATGGTACCCTGGGCCGGATTAAACGCTCCGGGCAAATCGAACGACGACGTGGTAAACATGATGGGCAGGTGCGCCTTCTGGAATTGGGCAACCTGTTCCGCGGTGCCGGTGTAGGGTGAGGCGGCCATCGGAATCGCCGCGGCAAATACCGACGGATCGCCGTTAACAGCACGGAACGTTGCGCCGCCGCCCATCGAATACCCTGTGACGTAAACGCGTGAGGGGTCGAGCGCCGGATACTGCTTGAGAATGTATTTCACAAAGCGGGGCAGAACTTCGCTCAGTATGCCCTCACCGCGGGAGTTCGGCTGCCCCAACGCGTTGATGCCGCCGCGCATTGAGAATCCGATGTTCTGATGCTCGGGCGCAACGATTGCGAAACGTTCTTTGCCTGCAAGGCTAAGCAGGCCGATCTCATCCACGTACTGGCGCGGATCGTCGCCGCCCCCGTGCAATGCAAGAAACAACGGCACGGTACCTTTCGGAGCCGTTCCATTGAGAACTTCCTCCGGCAGATAGTCGAACCACGTTTGCAGATACTCCCCTTCTGCTGTCTTGATGTCGCTGAAGGTCTCTTCCGAGTGGTGGATCACGTGGATACCGTCTGCGGTCACGTCGTTGATCACGGCATTTCTGTCACATAGCGAGTATGGCGTCTGATCACCTGCGCCACCCTGATATGGAGTTGACGCGGAGTGCATACCCGCCTTGGTGACAGGAACGCGCAGAGCTTTGATGAAAAGGCTGTAGTAGGCGTCTTTGATGTACTTCGCGGCGTCGGGATTGGCATCGTTCGCCACCATGACCCGCTTGAGCGGAAGTGCCTGATCGAAGTATGTCTGCACATCGCCCTTGCGCATGTAGGCGTCAGCATTGTTGGCTTTCTTGTACTTTTCAATGACCGCGTCGGGTGCGTTAACGAGATATACAGGAACGAGGTCGGCGACCTGACGGATATTTTCCATTGTGCCGTTCACGAGCAGCATGCCCGCAATGCGGCTTACGTAATCGAACGTGCCGGCGACGTAATTGTTGAGAAATGTTGCGCCGCCATCGATGCCAATAACGTAGGTGTAGCCGTCGCCGCCGAAGTACTCTGCGTCGGAAAAGAAGGTGGTGACTTTATCCACGGTCACCGATCCTTTCTGCGCGAGGATGGCCGTCTGCAGTGCGTAGTAGTACTTCTGGTCTTTGGCGGTAAATCCGGCCTTGGGGTCGGACGGTGTAACAAGTATGACGCTGCCCACCGCCTCATCGATAATTCGGATCAGGCCAAGGTCTTTGAGGTACGCAAGCGCCTCATCCTTACCAGCGAAGGACTTGTCGGTAAACACCAGAAGGTCGGTGTTGATTCTGGCCGCGGCGCGACCGCCATAGAGGTTCGCCGAACGGTAGATGTAGGTTGTACCCATCGGATAGCCGTCCAGTACCGGATGAGACTCGAAGTGCCTACCCTTGTTGCCTTCGAGCGTGGCCACTGCCACAGGGCCGCTCACGCGCGCTTCTTCGAGCGTTTCGAAGGTCGCTTTGTTTCCCTGCCTGCCGGAATAGTTCAGTGAAAATGCTACCGGCACGCACAAAAAGCTCATTGCCAGAGTAAGCACTACTTTCGTCATCGATTGTCTCTTCATCATCCGTTAATCTCCATTGCATTCCGGCGTTCTAGCGACGCCGTTGCGGTGGCGCAATGTTACTTTCATCGAAGCGAGAAGGCGAGCGCCGGATACGCGATCTCGCGAACTGGGCATTGATAGGCCCTTATTTGGCGTATGGGTCGTACTTGATCTCGCCTGTCTTCTGATCGCGCGAAAAATGCTTCATGTAATCCCACGCGATGTAGGCATACTCGGGATACAAGGCGTGAATCAGATCCTTCACATAGTTGAGCGCTACCATCGGATATCCCATGTTGTTGTTCAAGTACCAGGTGTCAGAAGCATACTCGTTGTTCAGAGTCTCAACTGTCCACGAGTCTCCTTTGAAGCCGGAGAGCTTGTAGGTATCGAAGTCGAAGTTCACAGGTGGAACGCCATTAAACGCTGACCAGCGCTTTACCTGATTGGCGAGATTGTCGTTGATGCGCGAGGTGGCGGCTTGCAGGCGGCGTACGTCGTACGACGATGTGGAGAGGTAGATGGGCAATTGCGTGTGAGCAAAATTTGCCACTTCAGCAGTTGTGGGTTCAATGTTCGTGCCCGCGATGGGCGCTACCGCGGCGAAGAGGCTTGGCTCATAGTATCCAACGGTGTAGGTTGCTCCTCCTCCCATTGAGTAGCCGATTGCGTACACGCGCGACGGATCGAGCGCTGGATACTTGTTAAGCATGTACTTCACCAGGGCAGTCAGAGCCGGGCCACGAACATTGTTGGGGAGACTCTGATGGTCGGCAGCTACGACTGCGATGCGCTTGTTACCCGCCAGCGTCAATAACCCCATCTCGTCAACAAATTGCCTTGGATCGTCGCCGCCGCCGTGATTGCCCAGGATGAGTGGTACTGTGCCCTTGGCTGCCTTATTGTTCAGCACCTCATCTGGAACGTACTCGTACCACGTATCCAGATAATCGCCCTTCGGGCTCTTCATACCGACAAAGCGATCTTCACCCTGATGTGAAATGAGATGAATGCCACCTTTCGTGACGCCATTCAGCAGAGCGTTGCGCTTGCATAGCGAGTACGGAGCCTCGTCGAAGTTGTAGCCGCTGTAGGGCGTCCCGGCGGAATTGATGCCCTGTAGCAAGACGGGAACGCGCATCGCGTTGATGAACATGCCGTGATACGCGGCGCTGGTCAACGACGCCAGATTGACCGTGTCGGCCTTGGCTACAACCACACGTTGCAGCGGCTGAGCCTGATTGTAGTAAGTGGTAACGTCTCCCGATCCTTCAACTGCATTTACGTGATTGGCCCGCTTATATTTCCCGATCACTTCATCGTCGGCGTTAACCAGATATACCGGAACGAAAGTCGATACTTTTCGAATCTCATCAACGTTGCCGTCGACCAGGAGCGCTCCAGCGATACGGCCCACAAAGTCCATTGTGGTGGCGATGTGGTTGTTGAAAAATGTAGCGCCGCCGTCAACGCCGATGAAGTAGAGATAGCCATAGCCGCCAAAGTACTCGGGGTCGGAATAGAAGACGCCACCACTAGGGCTGCCGGGGGGCAACAGCGCATGTTGCGCGAACATGGCCGTCTGCAAGGCGTAGTAGGCCGCGATATCAGCAGCGCCGAAGGTCTTTCCAATGGGTGTCACCAGCACAATGCTGCCGGTGGCTTCATTGGCAACATCGATAAGTCCGGCAGATTTGAGCCATGCCATGGCCGCATCTTTGCTGTCGAAGTGCTGTTCGACATAGACCACGAGATTGGTGTTCATCCTGGCCGCGGCACGGCCGCCGTACATGTTTGGCGAGCGGTAAATGAAGGTGGTGCCTTTGGGATAGTTGTCCAAAGCGGGATGAGACCTATAAGTTAGCCTCCCATTACTCTCAAGCTTGCCAATCGCGATTGGACCACTTACGCGAGCTTCTTCCAGCGTCTCAAAGGTGGCCGTGTTGCCCTGACTACCGGTAAAGTTCATTGCGAACGTGGTGGGCACAAGCCAAGCGCCCAGGGCAAGCACAAGCGCAACCAACAGCGATGAGCGCCTATTGAACATGTCTCTATCCTTCCCTTTCGAATCCAGTGGATGTTGTTTCAGTGACGGGTGATCCGGCCAGACAGTTTCACGCGCGTACTGAGCACCACTCCTTTGAAAAGCGGGCTTTGTGTGGCGTATTTTGCGTCGTACGGATTGTAGTGGATCAAACCGGCTTTGGCTTGGGACCCTGCCGGGCGTGGGAAAAATGGCCCTGGTTTTGCATTTTGAGGTTGCTCCGGAATCTGCAAGAATAGAAGTGCTATGACAGTCACAGCTCCTGCAAGAGTCTTTGCCGACCGAATTGGCCGGATCGAGGTTTCAGCGACGATGGCAGTTGCCGCCGAAGCCGCCAAATTGCGCGCCCAGGGCGCCAACCTAGTGGATTTTGGGGCGGGCGAGCCCCATTTTTCCACTCCGCGCCACATTAAGGACGCGGCCATCTCCGCCATCGACGCCAACTTCACCCGTTATACGGTCGTTCCCGGCATACCGGACGTGCGTAAAGCCATCATCGAGCGGCATGCCGCCGACTTTGGCTCCAATTACTCGGTTGACGAAGCTATCTTTACTACCGGCGGCAAGCTGGCCCTGTTTAACACTATCCAGGTGCTGATCGACCACGGCGACGAGGTCATTTTGCCCGTTCCGTATTGGGTCAGCTTCAAGGACATCATTCAGTACGCCGGCGGCAAGGTTGTGTTCCTGGAAACGAATGAAGCTGAGAGCTTCCGCATCACCGCCGACGCCATTGAAAAGGCGGTAACTCCGCGGACCAAGGCGATTATTCTCAACTCGCCCTCGAACCCTGCCGGATCAGTAGTTTCGGCCGAGGACCTGGAGCGGATTGTGCATTTGGCCCACGAGCGCGGCATCTACCTGCTGCTCGACGAGTGCTACGTATATCTGAACTACACGGGCAAGGCCGTCTCAGGTGGCTCGTACACCTTTGCCAAGGACCATCTTGTCGTACTTGGTTCACTTTCAAAGACTTATGCCATGACTGGATGGCGTGCAGGCTTTGCGCTGGCAGCCAAGCCGGTGGCCGCAAATCTGAGCAAGCTGCAGTCGCAGTCCACCTCGAATGCCACCAGCTTTGTGCAGAAGGCGGCCATTGCGGCCCTTTCCGGCTCACAGCAGTGCGTCGAGGAGTTCCGCACGGAGTTCATCGACCTGCGCGACTACATGCTTGCCAGGCTTAGAGCGATTCCAGGCGTAACCTGCACCACGCCGGAAGGCGCATTTTATGTGTACCCGAATCTCTCTAAGTTCATAGGTAAAGGCGGCATCAAGTCGGCAACGGAGTTGGCGACCCGCCTGCTCCATGAAGCCCATGTGGTCACCGTTCCGGGTGAAGCCTTCGGAACGGCCGAGCACATCCGCATCTCTTACCCGGTAACCAAGCAGAATATCGATGAAGGAACCCGCCGCATGGGCGAATTCCTCGCCAAACTCTAAAGCACCCACCTCTGTTTCGACCGGATAGCTTGACACCTCTCTTCCCGCCGCGCCTCCGCGGCGGGAATTGTATAGTTCACAATCAGAAATCCTTGACTGTGCAAAGGCCGTCCGGGTCGAGTAGGATGATTCATCGATGTCCAAGCCGATCGATTTTCGCCCCGTGATCCTTGCCGGTGGAAGCGGAACCCGCTTCTGGCCGCGCTCTCGCCGTGCCCACGCCAAGCAAGTCCTCGCACTTGACGGCGAACGCTCCATGATTCAACAAACTCTTGAGCGATTGAAGCCGTTGGCCGGTCTTGCGAAGACCTTGATCATCACCAACGAATTCCTTGCGCATGAGATTGCTGATCAACTGCCGGGATTACCCGCGGCCCAAATTGTGCAGGAACCGGTTGCGCGTAACACAGCACCGGCTTGTGGGTTGGCTGCGTTTCTGATCGAGCGCGAAAATCCTGACGCGGTGCTCGGCGTATTTCCGTCAGACCACGTGATCGGAGATGAACCGCGTTTTCTGAAAGCACTACAGAAAGCGATTGCTCTGGCGGCCGCAGGCGACAACATGGTGGTGCTGGGCATTGAACCTGTTCGTGCGGAGACTGGATATGGGTACATCGAAACCGGTGACCAGATCGAAGTTGGCGATGCCCTGCATGTGCGGCGGTTTACCGAAAAGCCCAATCAGAATCGCGCTGAGGAGTTTGTCTCCGCGGGCAACTATTTCTGGAACTCGGGAATGTTTCTTTGGTCTGCCCGCACGCTGGCAAACGCTGTTCGCGAGCATCTTCCAGAGACGGCACCACTGCTCGAAAAAATCGCCGCGGCGTACGGAACGCCGCAGTTCGATGAGGTGTTCCGCACGCTCTATCCAAAGTGCGAGAACATTTCCGTGGACTACGCAGTGCTGGAGCCTCGCTCGGCCAAGGGCGAGCACCTTTCGCATCTTTACTGCCTTCCGGCCGAGTTCATGTGGAACGATCTTGGATCGTGGGCCTCGCTTTACGAGTATCAGCACGACACTCGTTTGCGCGGCGATCCGGACGGAAACGTTGCTGAAGCGGGTGGACACCTGGCCATTGAGGCGACGGACAACTATGTTTTCAGTCCCAGAAAATTCGTCGCGCTGGTCGGCGTTGAGAATCTCGTCGTAGTGGATACTGAAGACGCCTTGCTGATTGTTCGCCGCGAAAACTCGCAGGATGTTGGTAAGATTGTGAAGGAGCTTTCACAGACGGGACGAAACGATCTCATCTAGTTGCAGGTTGTTCCATCGCTATCTATTTTAGATCTATCGATGACATCGGTCTCTTTACCGATGGCGCAAGTTCATTTCCCAACCTCGTATTTGTAGTCCAATCACGGACTGCGTCCCGTCACGGCTGTACAATTCTTGGGTAACTCGCGCTGGATTTTTCCATGAGCGGGGAGGAAAATGCCCGAAACAATTGAATGGCCCATGCACGGCGAACCTTCGAAACCGAGACGCCTCGGATTTCTCATTATCCTTGTGCTTATTGCCGTCGCCTTAGCAGGAGGCCGTTCCGCAATCTCCTACTGGGTGGACCTGCTATGGTTCCGATCGCTCGGTTACGGAGACGTTTTCTGGAGGACACGGTTCCTGCAGTGGGGCATCTTTGCCGGATTCACCGCCGCAACATTCATCGTGCTTTTCGGCGTTTTCTCAGTGCTCAAGCGCGCACACGCTGACGATATGCCCTCTGCACATAGCATTTTCATTGGAGGGCAGCAGTTTCAGCTTCCGGTTGTCAGAGTACTGAGCACGCTGGCAATGATTGTCTCAGGACTGATTTCGCTGGCGGCGGGCACGGCAATGGCCGCACAGTGGACGAGTTTTGCGCTTTACTGGTTTACACCGCAGGCCACAACGGGCACTGCCGATCCTATCTTTCACCGATCGCTGCATTTTTATTTCTTCACACTTCCCGTTTGGCAAATCGTATCCGGCTGGCTGTTGATGCTGGCTGTCATTTCCGCGATCATGGCCGCTCTGTTTCTGATGGTTGCGGGCGGCGCCCGCGCGCTCCAAAGCGACCGCGGATCATCAATACCTCTGGCATGGCGCGGGCTTTGCATCGCAGTCGCATTTCTGCTGGCCGTAATGGCGATGCGCGTTTACCTCAGCCGATTCGATTTGCTGTTCGCTCACCACACCATCTTCGATGGGGTTACCTATACTGACGCACATGTTGCCATTATTGGATTGCTCATTGTCTGCTTTGCATTACTGATTGGAGCGGCCATTGCATTTGCGGCTGGCATCATCAAGCCGCGCGGACGCTGGCTTGTGATCGCCATCGTTCCGGCTGCTTTGAGTTTTATCGCCGTAGGGTTGTCTAGTTGGTATGTGACAACGTTCATTGTCAATCCAAACCAGCTGGATCGCGAGAGACCTTACATTGCGAACAATATTGAAATGACGCGTAATGCCTACGATCTGGCGCATTTTAAGCAGCGCGAGTTTTCCGCCGAGACTACTCCAGATGCGGCTGAACCGGATAAGAACAAGGCCACGCTCGACAATATCCGGCTGTGGGATGTGCGCGCACTAAGAGATACTCTGCGCCAGGTGCAGGAGATTCGGACTTATTACGACTTTCCCGACATCGACATCGATCGCTATCAGATCAACGGCTCGCTGCGTGAGGTGATGCTTGGCACGCGCGAATTGAACGTTGACAAGCTGCCTGTGAGCAGCCGCAACTGGATCAACGACAAGCTCATTTACACGCATGGTTACGGGATCACCATGAACACTGTAAACGGGTTCACGCCGGAGGGTTTGCCCCAGTTATTGCTCTCGAACATGCCGGTGCAAAGTACGGTGCCGAGCCTCACCGTTGTCCGCCCTGAAATTTACTACGGCGAAATGACGAATACGGATGTTTACGTCAATACGCATCAGCAGGAGTTTAACTACCCCGAGGGCCAGACCAACAATCTCACCTCTTATAAAGGCACCGGAGGCATCGTAATGGGCGGCTTTCTGCGGCGCGTGATGCTTGCCTTTGATCGAGGCGACGTGGGCAAAGTGCCATTCAGCGACGACATCGACGCTAAAAGCAGATTGCTGATGCGGCGTAATATTCGCGACCGGGTTGCAGCGCTGGCCCCGTTTCTTACGTACGATCCCGATCCATACATTGTGGTCGGCGAGGACGGCAGGCTCACATGGGTTATCGATGCCTTCACAACATCGGACACCTATCCGTACTCAACGCATTACGGCCTTCAAGGCGACCAAGTGAACTACATGCGCAACAGCATCAAGGTCACCATTGACGCCTTCGACGGGACAGTGACATTTTATGTTTTCGACAACGAAGATCCGCTCATCAATGCATGGCGAGCGATCTTTCCGAGCCTATTCAAAGACGCATCGCAGATGCCCGCATGGCTGCGAAAACACATGCGTTACCCCGAGATGATGCTGTCGCTACAGGCCGACGCTTATGGGCTTTATCACATGACCAATCCTGAGGTCTTTTACAACCGGGAAGATCAATGGAGCGTGGCCACGCAAACGAGTCTCGGCGACGGCGGTGAACAAATTACACAGACGATGGAGCCGAACTTTGTCTTAATGACGCTGCCCGGTGAAACGGACCTGGAGTTCGTGGAGATTCTTCCCTTTACACCCATCAATCGCAATAACATGATCGGTTGGATTGCCGGGCGAAGCGATGGGGACAACTACGGCAAGGCAGTAGTATTCAATTTCCCGAAGACGAAACTGGTGGACGGACCGCAACAGATTGAAGCACGTATCGATCAGAACGCACAGCTCTCAGGCCAGCTCACTTTATGGAACCAACAAGGCTCGCATGTGCGCCGTGGTAATTTGCTGGTGATTCCCTGCGGAAAGGCACTGCTCTATGCGGAGCCAATTTACCTGCAGGCACAGCGCAGCCCGATGCCGGAGTTGAGGCTGGTGGTTCTGGCATTGCAGGATAAGCTCGGTTACGCGCCGACGTTTGAAGGAGCGCTGTCTGCACTCTTCGGCTCTGGATCGTCGACACTGGACGCGAGTGAAGCTTCGCCGCAGTCTGCACCCATGACCAGTACACAACCGCGAGCTCAGATGAACTTGAATTCTCTTATTGGGCAGGCCGGTCGAGACTTTGCCGACTATCAACGCTTGACTTCTCAAGGCAAGTTGAGTGAGGCGGGACAGAAACTCGACGATCTGAAGCGCGTGCTCGACCAGATGAATTCAATGCAAAAGTAAGCGCACGATTTAACAAGTACGCCTATGCAAGGAGAATCAGTGGGATCGAAAGTTCTAATCACGGGCGGTGCTGGATTCGTGGGATCGAAGCTGGCTCGCGAATTGTTAAGCCGAGGCGAGATCGCAGGCAGCCGAATCGACGAGCTGACTCTTACCGACGTGTGCGAACCTGCGCTGAAACTGACCGCAGACAGCCGCGTGCATACGATGGTCGGCACGCTCGTCGACCTTTGCCCCGCGCTTGGCGCAAAGAAATTTGACCTGACCTTTCATCTGGCCGGAGCCGTATCCGCGGAATGCGAGGCTGATTTCGATCTCGGGCTGCGTTCCAATCTGTACACCACGCATGCTCTGCTGGAAAGTCTGCGATCCGCTGGAAATGTGCCGCGCGTAGTGTTTTCAAGCTCGATGGCGGTATTCGGTTCCGATCCGAGCATCCCGATGCCAACGACTGTACGCGACGATTCGTTGCCCATGCCGCAATCGTCGTACGGCATTCAAAAGCTGATTTGCGAACACCTTATCACCGACTACACGCGCAGAGGCTTCATCGATGGACGCAGTGCGCGGCTGACGACTGTGGTGATACGGCCCGGCAAGCCTAACGGCGCGGCATCGGGATTCATGTCTTCCATCATTCGTGAGCCGTTGAATGGCCAGCCGGTTGTTTGCCCGGTTTCTCCGGAGACGCAGGTCGCGGTTGGATCGACCGCGGGCACAATTGCCGGGCTGATCGCCGTTGCCGAAGCTTCACAGGATGCGTTCGGTGGACGGCTAGCAATTAATTTCCCGGCCATCACCGTGAGCGTGAATGAGATGCTGGATGCGCTTGAAGCAGTTGGAGGAAGAGCAGCGCGAGATCTGGTTCGCTTTGAGCCTGACGCCGCGGTCATTCGACTTGTCGACTCGTGGCCCTGGGCTGTTGAGGGAGAGCGCGCAAAGCGACTGGGCATTGTGCCTGACAAGGACTTTATCTCGATTGTCCGAGCGTATGTGGCCGATCAGGCCGCCGGATAGTCTGCCTGCAAAGACAAATGAGGGATGGCCAGAAGGCCATCCCTCAATTCATCTGCATTCCGCTACTGAATTTTCTCGGCGAGGACTTCGTCGATCACTTCTTTGGGAGCGGGCAGGTGATCCCGGTTCTGCTGCAGCCATTCGTGGTAATCCTTGCGAATCTCCGGACTCCAGCGGGCGTCGATCTGCCCAGCAGTGTACTTGCCTTCGCGCAGGCGCTGGTGGCCGAACATATCTTCGAGATGCGTCTTCTCCGATGAGACAACTACCTTCTCGGCAAGTTGTGGCGGGATGAAGATAACGCCGCCATTGCGTCCAAGCACCACGTCACCCGGCATCACCATCACTCCACCAATGCGCGTTGGCCCATTGATGCTCACCATGGTGGAGTTCAGCATTCTGCCTGAATTCAATGAGCCGAAGTGGTGCGAAGGATCGTAAGAGCGCACAAATGAGGTGAAGTTGGGCAGCGCTTCGAGTCCGTTGATATCGCGGACAGCGCCGTTATACACGATGCCGTTGCCGGACTTTGCGTAAATGGCGTTACCCACATTGTCGCCAATGGACGGTCCATTCACCTTGAGTCTGAAATGGTCAGACACGTAAACGTCGCGTGGCTGAAGCATATCCACGGGCCACGCGTTCATTCCTCCGATGCGGTGATTCAGTTCCTTCTGCTGGTCCTCAATCACCTTTTGAACGTCAGGACGGCCGGGCATCCAAACGGATGTGAGAGCTCGGCCCACAAGCACCTGATTGGGATGGATTGAAAGCCAGCCGTCTTCGTACTGATGGGTAAAGCCCGCTCCCTGCAGCACAGCCCACGCCTCTTCGAGCGTTACGGTCTTCATGCGATCGAGGACCGAGTCGGGCACCTTGGGGCGGCCGTCGGGGAAACGCTCGCCTTTCCAGTCCGGTGTGTACTTGATGACGTCTTCGCGGGTAAAGAAGCCCTGCTGCGCCAAGGCAACTGGAGCAAACATGGCAAAGACCGCGACAAACACGACAATCTTGAGCAACGCGCTACTCAAGCCATTTCCAAAGCGACTTCCCAAGCAATTCATCATATGGTTCCTTTGCTCCCTGCAATCATGCATTCGCTTCAAACCAGGTGGTCCCGGGAATTTGAGCCCGCCTTGCGACCTCTTCGTTCATCTCCACTCCGATGCCCGGTTTGTCCGGCACCGTAATGTAGCCTTTCTCGATAATCTCGCCTTCCTTCACCCAGCCTTTCCAGTAGTCCAGCCGGCTGATCCAATGCCATTCACACACAAGGAAGTTGGGGATGGACGCGCAAACATGAGCCGACGCCATGGTACCGATAGGCGAAACCACACAATGCGGCGCAAAAGGAATATAGTGCGCCTGCGCGAGATTGGCAATCTTTCGCGCTTCGGAAAGCCCGCCAGTTTTCTGGATGTCCGGCTCGATAACGTCGACGCCGCGCTTTTGCAGCAGATCCGCAAAGCCCCAGCGCATGTAGAGATTCTCGCCGCAGGCGATCGGCGTTGACGTCGAATGCCGCAGATCAACCATGGCATCGATGTCTTCAGGCGGGAGCGGCTCTTCAAGCCACATCAGGCGGAAAGGTTCCAGTTCCTTGGCGACCTTCTTGGCGGTATCCGCGTCGTAGCGGCCGTGCATGTCGACTGCAAGGTCCATCTCTTTGGGAATGGACTCGCGAACGTGCCCGACCCACTTGACCATGCGGTCGATTTCGCTGTTGTTGGCGGTCCAATTTACCGCGTCGAAGCGAGACGGGTCGCGGGCTTCGTCAATATCCATCTTCATCGCGGTAAAGCCTTGATCCTTTACCCACTGCAGTTTCTCGTGCGCCTGTGGGGCAAGCGGATCGGGCATGTCGGTATCGCAATACATGCGAACCTTGTCGCGGAATTTGCCGCCCAGCAGTTGATAGACGGGCAGGCCAAGCGCTTTACCTGCAAGATCCCAAAGCGCAATCTCAAGGCCGGAGAGCGCGGTTACGTATTGGCCACCCTGCGCACCGGAAAAGACTCCTCGGGTCCGTAACTGCTCCCATAGTGCGTCTACGTTGAGCGGATCGCGACCGACGAGCATGCGACGAAAACCATTGATCAGCGCCGGCGCGCCCACTGCTGCGTCAGTTGCTTCGCCCTGCCCGAAAATTCCCTGATCTGTATAAATGCGGACGTGTGTTTGTGGGCCATGGACTGCAACCTGAGCTGTACGGATATCCGTGATCTTTAGCTTGGGTCTCTGAAACGGCGTGCTCTTTTCCTGGATGGCTGCCGAAAGCGTGGGAAGCGCGAAGGCCCCCGCGACCGGCAGTGCTGCGCTCTTAAGCATCGATCTACGAGTAAATAGAGTCATTGCAGGCTTCCCGTTCTCGCGGAAGAAACTCCCGCGCCTTTCTCATTCGTTAAGTTATTCGTACAAAAACTGGGCTTCGGGGACTGGCTTTAAGCCATCTCACCCGAATTCATATAGACCACATGCGTCTGGAGGTATTCTTCGAGTCCGTGTTTGCCATCGGCCCCGCCGATGCCGGATTTGCGCCAGCCAGCGTGGAAGCCCTGCATGGCCTCGAAATTCTCTCGATTAATATACGTCTCGCCAAACTTGAGTTCGTTTGATGCGCGCATGGCCACGTGCAACGACCGAGTGTAGATGGACGAGGTAAGGCCATACTCGCAGTCGTTGGCGTTGTCGATTGCTTCATCGAGGGTTTTGAACGTGGTAATGGGCAGCACCGGACCGAAGATTTCCTTCTGCATGATGTCAGTGTCCTGCCTGCATCCGGTAAGAACCGTGGGCTGGAAGTAGAAACCGTTCTTGCTGTCGTGGCGGGTGCCGCCCAGTTCCAGCTTTGCGCCATCGCGGCGCGCCTGATCAACCGCTTCAGTCACTAACTCAAGCTGCCTCTTGCTCACCAGCGGCCCCATCTCTGTTGTGGAATCGAAGGGATCGCCGACAACTGTCTGCTTCATGGCTGCGATCATCTTTGCGGTGAACTCAGCCGCCACCGATTCGTGCACGTAGACTCGTTCCGCGCAGTTGCACACCTGGCCGGTATTGATGATGCGCGATGCACGGATGGCCTTCACCGCGAGATCCATATCGGCATCGGCCATAACGATGGCCGGAGCCTTCCCGCCCAGTTCGAGCGAAACCTTGGTGATGTTATCCGCGGCGGCGCGCATCACGGCGGCTCCGCCTTCCACACTTCCGGTGAGCGTAACCATGCCGACCTTGGGGTGTGCAGCAAGCGCATTGCCCACTATGGCGCCGGAACCGGAGACAAGATTGAACACGCCTTTAGGCAAAGACGATTGGGCCACGAGCTTTGCGAATTCGAATGCGTTGTTCGGCGTTTCGCTGCTGGGCTTGATGACGATGGTGTTGCCCGTAACCAGCGCCGGAGCCATCTTGCGCACGATGAGGAAGAAAGGGAAGTTCCAGGGAAGAACACCGGCAATGACACCGATGGGCATTTTGAAGAGCAGAATATTTTCGCCTGGGCGGTCGCTGTTGATGATCTCGCCTTCGTAACGGCGCGCGTACTCTGCCATGTATTCCACGTAGCCAGTGGCGGCGTCCACTTCAATCTGGGCAAGCGAGAGAATTTTGCCCTGCTCGGCAGTGATGACGCGGGCAAGGTGCTCGCGATTGGCGCGCATGAGCGCAGCAATCTCACGAAGATATTCGGCACGGCGAATTGCGGGCAGGTTGGCCCACGGCTTCTGCGCGCGGTCTGCTGCCGCAACGGCGGCATTTACGTCGTCGACAGTGCAGCTTGGAACTTCAGAGATCACTTCTTCGGTCGATGGGCTCGTGACTTCAAAGTATTTCCTGGATTCGACGAACTCGCCGTCGACCAGCATGTCATAGCGCTTGACGCTCGCCGGTGTGGTGGCCATAAAAGGCTCCCCTTCTTGTAGGGCTGTCTGCAGGTTGTCGCAGAATCGCAGACATCATAGTCCTTTTATGCGACAAGTGAAAAGTGCGATCAGAACGGTCAGCGGCGCGGATAACATGCAGTGGAAGAAGAAGTCACGAGGTGTGGCCTCCGGCAGGCCGGTAGGACCTTTTCACAGAGCGCAATTGCGAGGCAATCACGAACATTAAATCAAGATCTAGACGCCTGAAAACTCTCAAATATTCCCAGAAATGTCGGCAGCTTTACTCCGGCGAGATGACCGGGGGCACTGACGTTGACTACTGCACCGGCTCCACTAATTCCGACCTATTGTTCCGCACGTTACCCACCGCACTTCCCACTTTCCAGGCAGACATCTCCTCTGCCGGGTAGGGCCGCAGCAGGTCTACTGGAAGGTGGGCCGGGTCAGCCGGGGCCATCCAGCGTTCATAGTCGCGCTGATGCACAATCACCGGCATGCGGGTATGGATCTTCTCCATCAGCTCGTTGGGGTCGGTGGTGATGATGGTGTAGGTTTCGAGCATGCGTCCGCTCGCCTTGTCGGTCCACGTCTCCCACAAGCCGGCAAAAGCAAACATGCCGCTATCTTTCATTCCAATGGCAAACGGTTGTTTGGACTTCTCTCCGGTTTTCTGCCACTCGTAGAACCAGTCGGCGGGAACCAGGCAGCGACGGCGCTTCCACGCTTCGCGGTAAGCGGGGCTGGTGGCGATGGTTTCAGCCTTGGCGTTGATTGTGCTGTATGCGGCCTTGCCATCCTTCGACCAGAATGGCACCAACCCCCAGCGCATGACGGTCAGCTCTCGGTCGCCGGTTTCAAGCGAAAGTCTGACGATGGGCTGGAAGGATTGTGGCGCAACGTTGAACGAGGGCCCGAATGTTGACTCGTCGAAGACACTGGTGTTGTGGGTGCGGAACCACTCCGCGATGCGTTGCTTGTCTGCCCTCCGCCCGTATCGTCCGCACATGGCCTTCAGCCTCCGCCAGGGACTTCTGACGTTACGTTATTCCGGAACGGGGCGTGATTTCCAGCAAAAGGTAGGCCGCGTTGGAGCGCCCCGGGGGCCCTTTGAAAGAAATTGTTCATTTTTAAGGAGTTATGGTGGGCGCTATAGGATTCGAACCTATGACTTCCACCGTGTGAAGATGGCACTCTACCGCTGAGTTAAGCGCCCAGGTCTGAGGCGGTATCGGAAGGCAACACAAGAGGCCTCCCCGTACGTTAGAGTAACACCAGCAGGGCTTTAGGGCCAACTCCCGGCGACCGGTTACCGGTGCGGCGAATGGGCGTTCCAAGACAGTTGCCATCCAGTCATGTTCTGGCAAGTCAGACCAATCCGGTTAGCCGACGACTTCCCCAACGAAGGGGAGGCGGCCCTTGGCGCTACGCCGGGGCTGGGGCGTGTGCGGCTGGGGGGCTCGAGCCTGAAAAACGAGGCCAAAAAGGATCACGGAAGCGCCCAGCCGAAGGCCCGGAGCGCGGGTGGAACCGAATCCGGCCCGAACTCGCCGCAGAGCAACGATTTCGACCCAGAAACTTCTTATTCAGCGCAACCTTCCAGCGAAAACGGTGTTTCTGAAGACATGGCAACCATGGTGCTGGACAAATCGGCCCTGGGGACAGGCTCATCGGCGCGAGCGGGGGCAGCCGGGCTGCGAGCTGACCTGGATCCGGCCAGCGACGCGGCCGTGATGTTGCGGCTGGCCGCCGGCGACGAGAGCGCTTTTGCTTTCCTGGTGGAGAAGCACAACCGGCCAGTGATTCATTTCCTGTACCGGATGGTCCACAACCAGGCGGTTGCCGAGGAACTGGCGCAGGAAGTTTTCTTGCGGGTGTATCGTGCCAGGGACAGCTACCGGGCTGAAGCCAGATTTACCACCTGGCTCTATCGGATTGCGACGAACCTGGCCGTCAACCACGCACGCGATACCAAACACGAAAGGTCGGCTCAAACCGTCTATCTGGATGCACCGGACGAAGAGACCGGCACAAGGCCGGACGTGGCTGACGATGAACCGTTAGTGGAAGAACGGATGGTGAAAGATGAACGCATGGCCGCCATTCGCAATCATGTGATGGCTCTGCCGGAGCGGCAACGGATGGCCGTGCTGATGCACAAGTACCAGGGGATGGATTACAGGCAGATCGGGGACGTGCTGAAACTGAGTGAGTCGGCAACCAAATCGCTTCTGTTTCGCGCATACCAGACACTGCGGGAAAAGCTGAAGGAATTTGTTTAAGTGGTGACACGCCGGGACGAACCGGCGGAAGATGGAGTAGCAATCATGGAAAACCTGAAGATGATTTGCACGGAAGTGGAAGCGAAGCTGGCAGACCTGCTGCTCGATCCTGAAGCCGTGCCTGCCAAGGTTCAAATGCACGTTGCAGAGTGCGACGCCTGCCGGGCTCAGATGACCGAGTTGCAGGCCACCATGAATTTGCTGGACGAGTGGAAGGCGCCTGAGCCGAGTCCGTTCTTTATGACGCGCATGCAGGCGCGGATGCGCGAAGAGCGCGAGGCCGCGCCAGCCGGCTGGCTGGCCCGCAGACTTGCTTCGCTGCGTGCAAGCTTTGCCTACGGACCTGTTACACACACCAGGCCGCTGGCGGCGATGGCGTTGACCGTGTTGCTGCTTCTGGGAGGCGGCACATACCTGGGGATGACGGACTGGACGCACACCGCGCAGCCGTCAACGCAAACAGCCGTGGTGCATGATTTGCAGCTGCTCGACAGCAATGCGCAACTGCTGGACCAGCTTGAGTCGATTGCCGATAACAACAACCAGGACGGCGAATAGCCGCGTGGATTGAGCGTTGAGAAAAATCCGGCCGCAGGCCGAGGGGGCAGACCGTGAAGAGAGTGACCAACGCGCAAATCATGCGCGCTGTGGCTTTGGCTACGGCTATGCTGGTCCTCCTTGTATCTGCGGACTGGGCGCAGCGCGGCCGTGGTGGACAGCGCGGTCGTGGTGGACAGCCTTCTGCTGCTCAGCGCTCTTCGCCGCCGCGTAATGAAGGCCGCAACTCTAGCCGGCAAGCCAGGCCGGCACAGGAGCAACAAAGGCGTGAGTCAAGGCAGGCGGTTCAGCCGCAGAATCGGTATGAAAGGAACGTACCCGGGCGCCTCGGGCCGAATAACGAAGTGCGGCCGCAGACGTATGGTAACCGTCAGCCCTTCGGCGGCAATCAGCCTGCGGAACGCAATCAGCCATTCAACAATGGTGTAAGGCAGACGTTCACAGACAATCAGCCGAACAATGGCCCGCGGCAAAACTATCGCGGTCCTCATTTGCAAGACTGGTTGAATCGCAATCAGAATGTTCCCTTAAAGCAGCAGGAACAGCAACTGCGCAACGACCCAAGCTTCAAGCGGCTGCCGCAGGCCGATCAGCAGCGGCTTACCCAGCAACTGCGTTCTGTCGATCGTATGTCTGAGCAGCAACGCGACCGGAGGCTGGCCCGCAATGAGATGCTGGAGCGACTTTCGCCCGAGGAGCGCATGAGCATCAACCGCTCTGGCCGTGAATGGTCCTCTCTGCCGGCTGACCAGCAGACGCGGATGCGCCGCGCGTTCCAGGATCTACGCGGAGTTCCACTCGATCAGCGCCAGACAGTGCTGAACTCAGCACGCTACCAGAATATGTTCACTCCGGAGGAGCGTACTATTCTTTCGGACTTTCTGAAGGTGGAGCCATACGAGGGACCGCAGCGATAGCCATCTATTTCCTTGTTCATCACGAAGGGCAGCGGGATCGAATCCGCTGCCCTTTTGATTTTTGCTGGTGCTGCGATCTGCTGCTCACCGTACAAAAGTGCGGTTGAAGCAGCAGCGCTAAAGAATCTCGACTCGATCTCCTCCATCGTCATGTTCCTGCAAAGCAAGCAACCAGCCTGCGCCGATCGTCATCAACCCTACACCGATGACCATTCGCATGGTTACGGTGGGCTGTTCCAGCGCGATACCCACCAGAACAGTCAACCAGGGTGCGATAAGAAAGCGCGTGGACATTTGTGCAGCGGACATGCGGCGGAACAGCCAAAACAGCAGAACAAGCGCGGGTAAATCGATCAACAATATCCAGACAATTTGCACTGCGTTATCCGGCGGCCGCCATTGCACGCGTTCTGCGAGGATTCCGGCCGCCAGAAATACTACTGACGAGGCACCTGCAGCCAGCGCCGCCGAAGCCGAGAGCGAAACCTCCGGCCGTATGCAGGCCATTCGTATTGCGATGCAGTTGCCGACTGCCACACACACTGCTGCCGCAACCACAGCCAGCACGGCGAGAGCGGCAACAGGTGCGCCGGGGACATTGAGCGGGAAAATTGAGAGCGCGCCTGCAACTCCAATCAGTGCGGCCAGCAACGAGCGATTCTCAGGTTGCTGCACATTGCCCGGATGTGGGCCCAGATGTGGCTCCAGGACGACAGCAAACACTGGGGTCAGCGAAATGATGGCTACGCGTTCCAGTTGCGATACCCAACCTTGCCCAACAAATATCAGAACTGCGGGCGTCACAAATAGCAGCAAGCCTATTCCTATCCATGAAGCAGCTTCTCTCGGGCCGGGCCATCTTGCACGCACTTTCATGGCGAAGGCAGCCGCGATCACCGCCAGCCCCGCATATGTAATGGCAAGGCGTTCGAATATCGGCAAAGGAGCCCGCCGCAAAGCTGGAAACAGGTCAGGACCCAAGCCGTCAAGCGCCCACAACAGGCAAAGTAATAGCAGAGCCGCCAACGCTTTTCCTCTGCCTGCCTGCCGTGCGCCTGAACTCATCTGTTCCTTTCCTTTACCGATGAAACATGACCACTACATGGTCTCATTTACAATGAAATGAATAGAGGGCTAAGGCCAATTCTTTTTGCGCATTGAGCGCAAACCCAGTAAGGAGTTTCAAGTCCTATGGCGATTCCCGCCACACAACTGCGTCCGGGCATGATCATCAAGCACAACGACTCTCTCCACCTTGTGTTCAAGGTCGAGCATCGCACGCCCGGCAACCTGCGGGCCTTCATCCAGGCAAAGCTGCGTAATCTTAAGTCTGGCGCAATGTTCGAACACCGCTTCCGCTCCGCCGATGCAATCGAGAAGGTCGTGGTGGACGAAGTCCCCATGGAGTTTCTCTACGCCGACGGCGACGACTACTACTTCATGAATCCCGTTGACTACGAACAGACGGTTTTGAAGGGCGATACGCTTGGCGATGCCATTGAATATCTCACTCCCAATCTACAGATCAAGGTCAGCTACCACGATGGACAGGCCGTCGGCATCGATTTACCAACGTTTGTGGAACTCACCGTGGTTGAAACCGAGCCGGGACTTAAGTCAGCTACAGCCTCAAGCGTGACCAAGCCGGCAAAGACTGAGACTGGCCTGGTGGTACAGGTGCCGCCGTTCATCAACGAAGGCGAGAAGATCCGCGTGGACACGAGCGAAGGCACCTACATGAGCCGCGCTTAATGCAAATACTCACCGCAAATGAAAATGGCGCCATGACGGCGCCATTTTCAATTCAACTTTCAATTCCACTATTCCGTCACCCTTACTTATACCTTCAAGAACGAGTGATCACTCCATTGCACTCTGACAACTGATCACTGATTACTGATCAGTGTCTCTTAGCGATCTCCATCCGGCAGCTTGACCGGTCTGGCTTCAAGCAGCGCTTCGATGGTGCCCAATGCTTCAAGCACCGTCTCCGATACCGGCGCGTCAACCTGCACAACGGCAAGCGCCTTTACCGGCTTGGCACCAGCCCGCTCGCGGCCCAATGCAAAGTTGGCAATGTTGACGCCCTTCTCGCCGAGAATGGTACCAATGCGGCCAATGACACCCGGAACGTCGAGATTGCGGCAGACCAGCATGTTGCCTTCGAGCGGTGTCTCGATATCGATGGAATCGAATTCGAGCAGCCGAGGCTGTTCGCCGTGAATCACGGTTGCGCTGGCGCGGCTGACTCCGTTAGCCGTATGCAGTTCGATAGTGAGCACGCTCGCGGCTCCTCCTCGATGCGTCTCGGCCTTCTGCTCGCTGATGCGGATTCCTCGCTCACCTGCCACCGCCGCAGCATTGATGCGGTTCACGTTCTCTGAGCCCTGAAGCAAGCCTGCGATTGCAGCGTTGCGCACCAACTGGGTCTTGGCCTCAGCCAGTTTGCCGCCGTAAATAAGATCGACGGACTCGATGCCGCCCTTGCCCGCCTGCGCAAGAAATGCACCGAGCCTCCCGGCCATGTCAATGTGCGGCGCTAGCACCACGTACTCCTCGTGCGTGAGCGAAGGCAGGTTCACGGCGTTCTGCACCACGCCAAGCTTGAGGTAGTCGCGCACCTGAGCCGCGATCTGTATACCAACAGCTTCCTGCGCTTCGGCGGTTGAACCAGCGATGTGGGGCGTCAGGATCACGTTGTCCATGCCGAAGTATGGCGACTCCTTGGGCGGCTCCACAGTGAACACGTCGAGTGCCGCACCTGCTACCTGGCCGCTCTTCAGTCCTGCAATCAAAGCCGCGTCCTCAATAAGCTCGCCGCGCGCGCAATTAATGATGCGCACGCCCTTCTTCATTTTCGCAATCGACTTCTCATTGACGACGCCGGTAGTTTGCGGAGTCAGGCCAACGTGCAGCGTGAGAAAGTCCGACCCGGCGATCAACTCATCGAGCGTCACCAGCTTGATGCCGTTTTCGCGGGCTACCGCTGCGGAGACAAACGGATCGCTTCCGATGATGTCGACGCCAAAGCCGCGCGCACGCCTTGCTACTTCAAGCCCGATGCGACCCAGGCCGAGGATACCGAGAGTCTTGCCGCGCAATTCCCCGCCCTGCAGATTCTTCTTGTCCCACTTGCCAGCGTGCATTGAGGCGTTCGCGGCGGGCAGCTTGCGAGCCAGCGCAATCATGAGGCCGATCGCAAGTTCAGCAACGGCGACGGCATTTGCACCCGGCGTATTCATCACCACAATGCCGCGGCGGGTAGCGGCTTCGGCGTCGATGTTGTCCACGCCCACGCCGGCGCGTCCAATCACGCGCAGTTTCGGCGCTTTCTCAAGCAGCGCATCGTCAACCTGCACAGCCGAACGTACCACCAGAGCATCGGCATCGGCCAAAGCGGCGGCCAGGCCGTCAGGCAATTGATCGTGCGTCTTCACATCCCATCCCGGCTCGGCCTGAAACACGGCCAACGTTGCCGGGGAAACCTTCTCAGCCAGAACGACCTTCATACCGTCTCCCTTTTGCGCGGATTCATACTCGTCAAAACGGATGCCCTGCTGCTCGCAGAACAGATCGAACATCCGCACCACTGCCGCATGCGGCTTACCCTCGCCGCGCTCGTACTTGGTAATCGAGTTGGCGTGAACGCCCAGCTTCTCCGCCATCTCGTATTGATAGAGATCAAGCTGCTTACGAGCGATCAGCAACTTTTCTCCGAATGTCAGTTCAGCCATGAAAGCAGCTCCCAGCTATCAGCCTTCAGCTCTCAGTCAGGAACAGTGAGAGCAATCCTTCTCGCCCAGCAGCGTTTATGCGGTGTTAGCGGAGTCAATATCTCGCTGGTTTGCGTCTCACTCACTCCGCTGACACGCGCGAAGCGCGGCTATCGCCGCTCGCTCCGCCTTTACTTAGCTGCTTCTGCGTACACCTTTTGCGCGGCCGCTACTGCCTGGCCAAACACAACCGGAAGTCCCAGCGTGTCCTTTGCGATGTGCTCCGCGGCTCCCAAGAACGCAATCGTATCGAGATAGTCGAAGTAGCCGAGATGCGCCACACGGAAGATCTTGCCTTGCATCTCACCCTGTCCGTTCGCTGTCACCAGCGCGAACTTCGACTTGAGCGCCTTTACCACATCGCCCGAGTTCATGCCTTCAGGAACGGCAACCGCAGTGGCCGCCGCCGCCGGCGCCTTGGGAGCGAAGAGCGTAAAGCCCAGCGCGACCAGCCCGGCGCGTGTTGCTGCCGCATTCACTTCGGCATTGTTCACCAGCGCAATGCGGCCCTTCTCGAGATCGCCGCCTGCCTGTCCTGCGATGTAATCGAGAGCAGCACCAAGTCCCGCAACTAACGCTACCGCGGGTGTGTACGCGCTTTCACCTTTCACTGCATTCTTGCGTTCCTTGCGCAGATCAAAGTAGTAGCGCGGATTGGTAGACTTCTCCATCGCCGCCCATGCGCGCTCGCTTATGCTCAGGTACGCCAGCCCGGGCGGAATCATGACAGCCTTCTGCGAGCCGCCAATCAGCACGTCAATGCCCCACGCATCCACGTCGAAGTGCGTCGTGCCCAGCCCGGTGATGCCGTCCACAACCAGCAGCGTGTCAGTGCCCTTGACCAGCTTGGCAATCGCCTCAACGTCATGCCGGACGGCCGTCGAGGTCTCCGTTGCCTGCATGAAGACGACCTTGTGCTCGGGCTTGATGGCCTTCTTCACTTCGGCCAGATCAAACGTCTCTCCATACGGGGCCGTGTGCACATCCACCTGGCAGCCAAACGCCTTGGTAAGTCCTGTCCAGCGCTCGCCAAATTTTCCGGCCGTTAGCACCAGAACCTTGTCGCCCGGAGAGGTCAAATTAGAGACCGAAGCCTCCATCGCACCGGTGCCTGAAGACGACAGCAGAATCACGTCGTTCTGCGTTCCCACGAACACCTTCAACTGCGCCAGAACCTTCTGGTACAGGGCGCGAAACTCTGGGGTGCGGTGGTGGATGTCGGCGGCCGCCATGGCGAACTGGGCGGCAGGAAGCAGTGGCGTTGGGCCGGGGGTGTAAAGGCGCGTTTTCCGGATCATCAGGAATCTCCTCGCAATGGACCGGGCAATTTGCCGGAACATCGTCGATCACAGAATACACACATTTGTGATTTTTGTGTTTGTGGAAAACTGCGCCTTGATCGGTTTCCGGGTGCGGCAGCGCGTCCTCATTGCCCCAAAGCAGATCTTATATAGTTATGGAATTAATACACTTATTAGTCAGAATGCCCGCTGTCAAGACGGGCATTCTGTCTTTTTCATGGATTTACGTCGACTGCTTAAGACTAGCGGCGGTCACCGTGCATTACTCCTCCACCTCGCATGCCTACACCGCCGTGAAATCCTTCGCCGCCGCGGAAGTCATGGTGTTCAAACCGGCCCTCATAGTGTCTCGGCACCCAAAACTGGCCGTAGAAGCCTCCCCACCACGGCGGGTAGAAGTTCCACCCAAATGGGCTGAAGAACGGATCCGCACCGATAAAGGTGTAGCCAAAGCCGTATGGATTCCAGTACCAGCCAGGGGCGAAGCCCGCGACACCGGCATATTCGCCGGCAATCTGCTGGTTGGCCTCAGCAAGGTAGCGCGAGCGTAAGCTGCTCCAACGGTAGAGTGCGTCTTCTGCATCATCGGTGTCGAACTTGACCGTTCTCGATACCGCATCCGGCACGAGTACGGCCTGGTGGCTGCCTTTTACTTTCTGAAACTTTCCGTTACCCTCATCCAGAACGGCTTCGCCTTTGAATACCTTCAGCGACGGATGATCGGCATTGAACTCGTAATAACCGGTCTTAGCCAGGCGTGTTGTTACCCCGGCGGTTGTCACCAACAGACGATTCTCGTTGTGAATTTCGTCGACTTCGATGGCCGCCAAGCCATGCTCCACCTCCACTTCAGTAGGTGTGAGCGCAGGCGAAATCATCTTGACTGCGCTATGTTCGCCCACGCGCAGAAAGACTCCGGGAGTAAGCAATACCTCGGCTCTCCCCTGCTGCGTACTGAGCACTTCTCCCGCGAGCATATCTACGGCGCCGACACTATCGGCGGTTAGTTGCCTTCCATCCAGAAGCACCTTTCCTTCTACATAATTCACTGCACCAGGCTGGGCCGGCGCGACAGTCTGATCGCCAAAAAGCGGCGCGCCCGCAACCGCCATTCCCAGTAGTGCGATCATTGTCATCAACCGTTTCATCGCTTTTCACCTCACTCTTATAAATGCGAGATAGCCGTGCAAGTTTCGGTTCTGCGTGCAGGCGCTTTGCAATCGATTTCACTTGGTGAAAATGAATCGATTGAGCAGGACGTGCCGGTAGGCAACCCTTCAACAGTTGGCGCTATACATGCGACGGTCATTTAGAATTGGAGTTTCAGAAGGGAATATATGACTGAGGCAGGCGCACTGGAATCACTCATCAGCCAACAGATTGTGACAGCGATGAAAGCGCACGATGCGGAGCGCACCGGCATTCTTCGGCTGATTAAGAATGCCCTCAAGAACAAAGCGATCGAGAAGCGGACCGCGCTGACACAGCCTGAGTCAGAACAGGTACTGGCCAGCATGATCAAGCAGCGCCGCGACTCAATCGATCAATTTACCAAGGGCAACAGGCCAGATCTGGCAGCGAAAGAATCAGCAGAGATTGTGGTTATTGAAGAGTTTCTGCCCAAGGCACTGGATGAAGCAGGCCTGACGGCAATGGTAAGTGGAGTTATTGCCGAAGTTGAAGCGTCGCTCGGCCACAAACCCACGCAGAAAGATATGGGCCCGGTGATGAAGGCAGTACAGGCCAAGCTGCAGGCTGCCGGTGTTCGCGCCGATGGCCGGCTGGTAAGCGAGCAAGTGAAGAAGCTGCTCGCCGGTTGACAACTTGCATTGCCGTTTGTGTGCGTTGTTTCAATATTGAATTTCGAGATAGAGCACGCAACGGGCGGCACTTCCGACGGCATCCAATCATCCTGTATGTCAGGAGCGTCAATGACTTCCCTTTTCAAATTGGCTGTCATGGCATTCGCAGTCTTCGGATTCTTTGCTACTTCTCCGTTGAGCGCCCAGGGGCCGCCCTTCCAGACCGATGATCCGGTTCCCGTGGATTTGCATCATTACGAGTTCTATATTTTTGGCGTCACCGATTCGACGCCAGTGGTAGCAACTTCGTCCGGACCGGCATTCGAATTTAATTGGGGCGCACTGCCTCGCGTGCAGCTACATGCGATTCTTCCATGGGGTGAATCCGCACCTTCAAACAGCCCCGTGTATGCGCCGGCAGGCCAGGGTGAGAGCGCATTTGGCTTGGTGGACATGGAGCTCGGCGCAAAGATCGCGTACATCAAAGAAGGCAAATACATGCCCCAGATCGGTTCCTTCACTATGTTCGAAATGCCGACCGGCAGCTACGACAGGGGCCTTGGCATCGGGAAGGTCTGGTACAGACTCCCTATCTGGTTGCAGAAGAATGAGGGAAAGTGGCTCTTCGATGGCGGCGGCGGATACGAGATTGTCCCGCAGGATGGCTACCGTAACTTCCCCTACACCGGCTGGATGGTTAAGCGGAAACTTGGCGAGCAACTCGAACTCGGAACCGAGGTATTTGCCCATGGACCTGAGGGAGAAGCCGCACCGCAGATTGAGTCGTCAACCATGATTGACCTGGGCGGCTACTATCACTTCAAGCACAACCCCGATCATCAGATCCTGTTCTGCTATGGCCATTCAGTTGCGGGGCAGACTGAGAATTACGCCTACCTCGGCATGTATTGGACATGGGGCAAAGACGCCAAATAAAGCGACGGCCGATTTGCATCGGCCGTGCTTGCTGAAGACCTCCTTATTATCCGCACCTGTAATGCCATGAGCGAGTGACGCATCGGGTTGCGACATCTATCCGACGGTCTGCGGGCTCAGTAAACTTCAGGCCGCATGCCCGCAGGCAGTGGCGCAAACTTCAGAAGTCCCAGTTCACCGGCGAGCCGCTCAAGCCGCGCACGCGTGGCAGGCGAAGGTGGAACCAGGGGCAAACGCATCTCGCTCGAGCAGCGACCCATCAGGTTCAGCACCGTCTTCACCGGGCCGGGATTCGACTCCCAGAAGTTGGCTTCAAATAACTCAGAGAATCGCCGTTCAAGCGCACGCGCCTCAGTCCAATTGTTGTTCAGCGCCGCGCGCACCATTTGCGCAACCTCTTTCGGCGCCTCGTTGGACGCTACACTGATGAGCCCGTGCGCACCCACCGAGATTGCGGGCAGGGTCAGGTTATCGTCGCCGGAGAAGATTTTGAACCCGCGCGGCACTATGTGCGCCAGCTCAGCGAACTGCGATATTTTGCCTGCTGCTTCTTTGACGGCCTCAATGTTGCGGGCGGAAGCGGCCAGACGCGCGACGGTCTCAGGCTCCAGGTTGGCGCCGGTACGGCCCGGAACGTTGTACACGCAGACCGGAAGCGGATCGACCGCCTTAGCAAGCGCCATAAAGTGCTGGAACTGCCCCTCCTGCGTGGGCTTGTTGTAATAGGGATTCGCCGACAGCACGGCGCTCAATCCAGGCACGCGCGCTAGCAGCGACGCCTGGCGAACCAGAACCTTAGTGCTGTTGTGCGTGCAACCACCCCACACCGGAACCCGGCCGGCAGACGCTTCCACCACGATGCGCACCGTCTTGAGCCACTCATCTTCATCGAGAGTGGCGGCCTCGCCGGTAGACCCGCAGGCCACGAGGAAGTCGATGCCCGATTCAATTTGCCAATTGACCAAGCGACCAAAGCGCCGGCTCGTCGATTGAGCCGTCGGCGCGAAAAGGAGTGATGATAGCTGTACCGCAACCAGTAGTTTCCATAGCAACTCCAAGTTTATAACGGCAAGGGAGCTGAATTGACTGCCCGATGCTCGCTTCAAGCCTGCGGAAAACGTGCTTTCAATCGGTTAGGGCGCTTGGGCTGTTGAAAATACTCCAGCGCATTACCAGTGATTCACCCGGCCGTAATCATTGCCTTTGTTTCGCGGCTGCTTTGGCGGTTACTATTGCTGCTGCACCCGTCGGTCTGACTTGCACGTTGCCCAAGAGGAAGAATCGAACATGCACATTCCCCGCCCCCTTATTTTCGCTGCGGCTGCATTCGCCACTTTGATTCCGCCTTCCGTCGCGCGGGGTCAGGCGGCCCCAAATGCGCCGGAGAAGATCTGGCGCTTTGACCGCATCGACATGATCGGCGGACATCCGACTGAAGTGCTTGGCCACCCATCGGTGATTGACTCACCATACGGCAAAGCGGTTGAGTTCCACGGCAACGGCGACGCCATCATCGTCCCCGAGCATCCGCTGGCAGGGGCTGAAGCATTTACCTGGGAAGTCATCTTCCGCCCTGATCCCGACGGCCCGGAGGCGCAACGTTTCTTTCACATGGCCGAGCAGGATCCGGCCACAGGCAAGGATACGGACAATCGCTTTCTGTTTGAGATCCGCATCAAAAATGGAGAGTGGTGCTTTGACACGTTCGCGGGTGGTAATCGGGGCGCTAACGTTACCTTACTGAACTGCAGCGCCATGCATCCGCTTGGGCCCTGGTATCGAGTGACGGCAGTTTGGGACGGCAAGACATTGAAGAACTATGTAGGCGATGAGTTACAGGGCGAGGCGCCGCTTGTGATGCCGCCCGAGGGGCCGGGCCACTCATCCATCGGTATGCGCCTCACTCGCGAATCTCCGTTCAAAGGCGAGGTCTTGATGTCACGATTTGTTCCACGCGCGCTGCCGCCCAGCGAGTTCCTGAAGATGCCGCCCATTATCAATCCGACGAAGTAGTTATCGAAGGACAGGTTACACAATGAAAAGGGGACGAGCCGAAGCTCATCCCCTTTTGCTTTCTGAATCGACTTGAGCGTTACTCGCCCTTCATTACGCCGAAGGTGATGGCGGTGGTCGAGTGACGCGTTACGCCGGGGCGAAGCAACGTGCTCGGGAAGGCAGGATGGTTTGGAGAATCCGGGAAGTGCTGTGTCTCAAGGCAGAATCCCGTGCGGAATTCATAGGGCTTTCCATGACGCCCAACCATCGTGCCATCCAGGAAGTTGCCGGTGTAGAACTGAAGGCCGGGTTCGGTGGTCTCAACCGTCATTTTGCGACCGGTTTCAGGATCGGTGACGATGGCGGCAAGGTGCAATGTACCGGGAGTGCCGTTCAGCACCCAGTTGTGGTCGTACCCATGAGCAAGCTTCAGTTGCTCGTTGTCCTCGCCGATGCGCGAGCCGATGACTTCGGGCTTGCGAAAATCGAACGGCGTTCCCGCGACCGGGGCAATGCCCGTAGGAATTAGGTTGGAGTCAACCGGCGTGTACTTGTCGGCATTGATCTCGATGATCTGATTGAGAACCGTGCCATTGCCGTCGCCATTCAGGTTGTAATACGTGTGATTGGTGATGTTGGTTACGGTAGCCTTATCGGTGCTCTCCGTGTAATCGAGCCGCAACGTATCGCCTACCAGCGTGTACTTCACCTTTACTGTCAGGTTGCCGGGAAAACCCATGTCGCCATCGGGGCTCAGATGTGTGAACTCAACACCATTCGGAACTTCCTTCGAATCCCATACATACTGATCGAAACCCTTTGGACCGCCGTGCAGCGCGTTGTTGCCTTCGTTCTTCGGAATCGTGTATGTTTTGCCATCGATCGAGAACTTGCCGCCGGCGATGCGGTTGCCATAGCGACCGACAACAGCGCCGAAGTATGTCTTGTTGTCCTTAAGATAGCCTTCGAGCGAATCGTAGCCCAACACAATGTCGGCCATCTTGCCGTTGCGATCCGGCGTCTTGATACTGACGACCTTCGCGCCCAATGCCATGACCCGCACTTCGATGTGTGCGCTCGTCAACGTGTAGATCGGAACTTCTTTGCCGTCTTTATGTCCCCAGACCGACATTTTCACCTCTCCTTGCGCAACGGCCGTCAGGGCCGTCGCAACCATAAGAACTAATCCAACTATTCCAAGCTTCCGTTTCACAGTCTCCGCCTTTCGCGATGATTTGCGGAACAAGAACTTCTCGACATGGCAGAATTAACCCGGGTTTGGGAGCAAACTCTCGCACCCTGCGGAAAAATCCGGCAATTTCCACCACATGAGAGTGTATACCGTTGGGGCGGCCCGGTGTGCGAGACGGAGAGAGGAACGAACTTCTGCCTGGCTGCTCTTGTTTGGAGGGGAGAGTTTGGGTTGGAGGGGTTTAAGGGCCCATTAAGTTTGGCGAACACCTGCTAGAGTTCGGGGAAAATCTCGCGAAACTCCCATGCGCCAGATTTCCCTACCAGCCACTCTGCCCCACGAACCGCACCGATGGCAAAGCCGCGCCGCGAGTCGGCGTTGTGCCTGATTTCAAGCACGTCGTGCTCACTCTTCGCCGTCACAATATGCTCACCCTTAGCGTCTCCCACGCGATGTGATGTGACGGGCACGTCGATCCCCGGCCGCACCGAGAGAATGATCTCCTTGAGCGTTGCCGCCGTTCCAGATGGCGCGTCGAGCTTGGTTACGTGGTGGGTCTCGTCGATGGAAAAGCTGTAGCCCTCAAGCTGAGCCAGCTCGGCTGTGAGCCGGAAAAGCTTCTGTACCCCGATAGAGAAGTTCGTGCCGTAGAGCAGCCCGGCATTGCGCTTGGTGGCCAGAGCCTTCATCTCGTCCAGGTGCTTGTACCAGCCAGTGGTGCCCACCACGATGTGGCCGCTCAGCGACAGAACCGCGCGCATATTGCCAACTGCGGCTTCGGGCGCCGTAAAGTCGATGACGACATCCACGCCAGCGAGGTTCGGGGCCGTGAGCGCAACAGCATTTTCGTTCTCGGTGATGTCGAGCGCACGCACCGAGTGGCCACGTTCACGCGCAACTTCGGCAACGAGGCTTCCGGTCTTTCCTTTACCAAGAACTAGAATCAGCATTTCTTAAGCTCCCAGCCCTCAGCTTTCAGCTCTCAGCTAAAAACGTTCCAGGCTTGCATCGGGGTCTTCCAAGATCAGTACACAAATTCATTCAAGTTCGCTGTCAAAGCAGTTTCAGGTTTTAAGAAGCAAGTCTGCCAGATAGATGCCTGAATAGCTGACAACAGTTTTGCCAAGTTAGGAGCTAGAAGTTAGAAGCTGCTTCCTCGCTCCCACATCAAATATCTCGGGATCGGGTGACTGGAAGAAGGCGGCGTGCAGTGAGCGCAGCGCCTCGTCCGCATCGTCTTCCTCGATCATAAAGCTCATGTTGATTTCGCTGGCTCCCTGCGAGATCATGCGCACGTTGATGTGGCGGACGGCGTTGAACACCTGCGCTGCAATACTGTTCTGTCCGCGAATATCCTCGCCAACCATGCAAATGAGCGCCTTCTTGCCTTCGTACTTCACGTCAGCGAGTTTGCCCAAGTCTGCGGCAATGGCCGGCAGCTTGTCGGTCGAGTCCACGGTGAGCGACACCGAAACCTCTGACGTTGAAACCATATCCACCGGGCACTGGTGCTTATCAAAGACCTCGAATATCTGGCGCAGGTAGCCGTGCGTCATCAACATGCGGCTAGCCACAACGTCGATGATGCTCAGCTTTTTCTTGACTGAAATTGACTTGAATGGGCTCTTGCAATGCGGCGCCAGCGAGATGATGCGCGTGCCTTCGCAGCTTGCATTGCGGCTGTTGAGCACCAGTACGGGAATGTTTTTTTTGACAGCCGGCAGGATCGTGGCAGGATGCAGCACCTTGGCGCCGAAGTAGGCCAGTTCGGCGGCCTCTTCAAAACTGATTACCTTTACGCGAAGCGCATCGGGGCACACGCGCGGATCCGCGGTCATAATGCCGTCAACGTCAGTCCAGATTTCGATGGATTCGGCATTCACGGCGCCGCCAATGAGCGCGCCCGTAAAGTCCGATCCGCCGCGGCCCAGCGTCGTAGTCAGGCCGGCTTCATTGGATGCGATAAATCCGCCCATGACCGGCACTTTGCCTTCGGCAATCAACGGCATCAGCTTTTCATGCGCGCGCCGTTCAATGACGGTATCCTGCGGAATCGCCTTCTGAAACTGCGAGTCGGTGACGATGACTTCCCGGGCATCTATGTGAGCGGCGTTAACCCCCCGCTCGGAGAAAGCCGCAGCCACCATCTTGCTTGACAGCCGCTCGCCAAAGCTCACAATCAGATCGGAGATGCGCGGGGTAAGTTCAAGGATCGCCGCCAACCCGCGCAGCACTTCGTCCAACGAGTTGAACTTCTCGTCAATGAGCTTGGTTAGCGCAGCCGCATCGGCAGGGTTCTTTACGATGGCGCAGGCAGTATCGAGATGCCTCGACCGCAGGCGCGAACTGATGGCGAGCGCACCGGTCCTGTCTCCAAGAGATGCCGCAGCCGCCGCTTTAAGTAACAGATCGGTGACTTTGGCCATGGCGCTCACAACGACAATTGGCTGCTTGCCCATGCTTACGCGTCCGGCCACAATCGCCGCTGTGCGCCCAATGGCGGCCGGGTCCTCAACCGACGTGCCGCCAAATTTCATCACTACCAAGCTCATGGAGTCTACCTAGCACCTCTCGCGGATGGGGTTCGTCCATCCCTCCGCCGCCAGCAATGGGATGGATATCCGCGTGTCAGAATTCTTGTCTTACGCCCGCGCTGCCGCTGCGGCGACAGGTTCAAGCTTGCCTTGGCTGGCCAGCATTTCGGCGTTCAGGATGGTGGCTCCCGCAGCGCCGCGAACGGTGTTGTGCGACAGCAGGACAAACTTCCAGTCGAGCAGGCTGCAGGGGCGCAATCTTCCTACAGTTACCGCCATGCCTTTGCCGCGATTGCGGTCGAGCCTTGGCTGCGGACGGTCAGGCAGCGCTGACCACTCCACCGGCTGCTCAGGTGCAAAGGGCAAATTCATTCCATCCAGCGGACGGAACTCTGCCCATGCGGCCAGAATGTCCTCCTG
Organism: uncultured Acidobacteriaceae bacterium; assembly: GCA_963832645.1. Taxonomy (GTDB): domain Bacteria; phylum Acidobacteriota; class Terriglobia; order Terriglobales; family Acidobacteriaceae; genus Telmatobacter. The sequence continues at coordinate 141,011 of CAWHUU010000009.1, read as the reverse complement.
CGTCGCCTTGCGGCCCAGCTTGTTGCCGAGCTTGATGGAGACACACTCGGTGTGCCCGTCAATAACCGGAACGCGGTTGCAGTGCGCAGTCATGCCAGCAGAAGACGGCTTAACCACGTGCGCGTCAAGCTTACCCAGCAGCTTCAGCGTCTCGCTTTCCATCTTCTCTTCTTCGCTGCCGATATACGGAACCACGTTGTCGAGAATGTCCATGGACGCGACGCCGGGATAGCCGGCTCCTGAGACCGCCTGCATGGTGCACGCAAATATCTGCTCGATGCCGAAGCGCTCTTCAATTGGCTTTAGCGCCATCACCAGGCCGATAGTGGAGCAGTTCGGATTAGTGACGATGAAGCCGCCGGACTCCTTGTGCCAGGGCTGCTCTTCGATCAAATGCAGGTGATCGGCGTTTACTTCGGGAATCACCAGCGGAACATTCGGCGCCATACGGAAAGCGCTTGAGTTCGAAATCACGGCGCAACCGGCCGCTGCAAACTTGGGCTCCATCTCGCGGGCAATCGCCGCATCCACGCTGGCAAAAATGACCTTCGGCGCACCCTCGGGCTCCGCCGGCGACACGGTCATTTTGGCAATGCGCTCGGGCAACGGAGTATCGAGCCGCCATTTGGCGGCTTCACCATAAGTCTTCCCGCTGGAGCGGTCGCTGGCAGCTAGCCAGGTAATCTCGAACCAGGGATGGTTTTCGAGAAGTTGGATGTAGCGCTGGCCGACCATTCCGGTCGCGCCGAGGATGCCGATTGGTAGTTTGCTTTTCATAGTCGTGAACACTCCAGTGTACAGGAGAGGCGGCTCAAAAAGCAGAGCCTTCGCGGCAGTTTGGCCGGCGCGCGCTAGCCCGCCCCCCGTAAAGCACACGGTGATTTTGTTGGGTTTACGGCTGTAGGCCGGGAAATGCGATAGGACCTGGTGCGGCTCAGCCCATCGCGGCCAAAACGGCATCGGCAAACTGGCTGGTTCCGGCGGTGCCGCCCACGTCGCGGGTGAGCGTCTTGCGCTCCGCGTACACCTTTTCGAGCGCCGTTTGCACCTTGTCTGCTGCCCCGAACTCGTCCAGATGCTTCAACATCAAAACTGCCGATTGCAGGAGCGCCGTCGGGTTAGCTACGTCTTTGCCCGCAATATCGGGCGCGGAACCGTGCACCGCCTCAAAGATGGCGCACTCCACGCCGAGATTTGCTCCAGGCACCAGTCCGAGACCACCTACCAGGCCTGCGGCCAGATCGCTCAAAATATCGCCGTAGAGATTTTCAAGCAACAGCGTGTCGTACTGGAACGGATTCATCACCATCTGCATGCAGGTGTTGTCGATCAGGTGCTCGCCGTACGTGATGTCGGGATAGTCCTCGGCCACCTTGCGCGCGCAACGCAGGAATAGCCCGTCTGACATTTTCATGATGTTGGCCTTGTGGATCGAATGGATCTTTTTGCGACCGTGCTTGCGTGCGTATTCGAAAGCGAACTTTGCAATGCGCGTTGAGCCTTTTTCACTGATGACCTTGATGCTCTCGACAACGCCGGGGACGACCTCGTGCTCCAGGCCGACGTACTCGCCCTCGGTATTTTCACGCACGATGATCAGATCGACGCCGGGCCAGTGAGTGGGCAGACCGGGCAGATTCTTGATCGGACGGAAATTGGCGAACAGGTCGAACTTCTTGCGCAGCGTTACGTTGATACTTTTGAAGCCGCCGCCGATGGGCGTCGTAACCGGCCCCTTGAGGGCCACGCGGTTACGCTCGATCGATTCGTACAGCGCGGTGGGAATGTACTCGCCGTGAATTTCAAAGGCCTCTGCACCGGCAGCGTAACGCTCCCACTCAAACTTTGCGCCGCTTGCCTCAAGAATGCGAACGACAGCCTGCGTCACTTCAGGGCCGATGCCGTCGCCGGGGATCAATGTAACCTTGTGCGTTTTCGATTCAGTCATAGTCTCTATCTTTCTTTCACTGCATCTGGTAATGGAGAAAACCCCGTTAGATCGAATATCCGAAGAAGATAAGAATTGCTAGAACGAATATGGTGCAGAAGAATACTGTCTCGATTTGCAGCTCAATCTTGATCGCCCTGTCCCATATCTCCAGCCATTTTCGCCGAGATTGCGTCATCGTGTTCTCGCTGTTCCGACCTACGCCTTCCCCTTGCTCCCCCGATGGCTCTCCAGCAGCCCTTCCAACTCTTCTTTAAATTCGCGTACATCCTTGAAATCGCGGTACACCGATGCAAAGCGAATGTACGCCACTGTGTCGAGACCTTTGAGATGCTGCATGATCAGCTCACCGATCTCCGAAGTCGTCCGCTCACGTTCCGGGGCGTCCACCAGAAAGCTTTCGGTGGCATCCACAATCTTTTCCAACTGCAACGACGAAACCGGCCGTTTTTCACAAGCGCGCAGCAGCCCACTCAGCACCTTCTGCCGGTCGAAGCGCTCGCGGCGTCCGTCTTTCTTTACCACCATGTATGGAATTTCGTCGATGCGCTCGTAGGTGGTAAAGCGGCGGTTGCAACGCTCGCACTCCCGCCGACGCCGGATAGAGTCGGCCTCTTTGCTCTCGCGCGAGTCCACCACTCTATCCTGCCCGAAACCGCAATATGGACATTTCATCTAAGGCTGATTCTAAGCTATTGCGAGGGTTCCGCGCTCTCGGCAAGATGGTCGGAAATGCCTCCCGGCGCGGCTGGCGGCAACAAACCTGAGGGTGTACTATCCATTCATCTCATGGCGGATTGGCTTACCACCGGAGCTTGCAAAAGCCGCACCGCCAGCAAGCTCCTGCTCATGAGAAAGAGCCGGTAAACGAGCGTATGAGAAGCCAATCCAACAACCGATCCGGAATGTGCACGTGGCTGTTGCTGGCCGCCGCGCTGGGTTGCGCCACCACTCGCGCGCAGCGCTTTGCCGATCTGGCCGTTCCTACGCCCATTCCGCCGGGCTCGACGCTCGTCGTTGGTTTTCTGGGAGGCTACGAACGCTGGGACGACGAGCACCGCAGCGTGCGCAGGCTGGTAATCAAGCTGCGGTCCAGAAGGGGCATCTTTGCGGAGTCGATTTCGAATCATCATCAGCGGGTCGCTCTCAAGCTCATTCGCCGGGCGCTCGACACCAATGGCGACGGCAACCTCGACGATACAGAGCGGGCTCAGGCGCGCCTCATTCTTTTCGGCCAAAGCTGGGGCGGTGGGGCCACGGTGGACGTCGCACGAGAACTCAACAAGCTGGGCGTGCCCGTTCTGCTCACAGTGCAGGTTGACAGCGTTGGCGTGCGCGACAAGGTCGTTCCGCCGAATGTGCACGCCGCAGTGAATTTCTACCAGCACGATCCGCTCACCATCGAGGGGCAAAGCGAGATTCGGGCGGCTGACTCATCCAGGACGGCCATTCTTGGGAATTTCGAAGAGACGTATGTCAATCACCCGATCGATCCGTCCAATGCGAAGAACTCCTCATGGGCCCGGTCAACACTTGGAGGTGGTCATGCCAAGATGGAATTGGACCCGGCGGTATGGACCAGCGTTGAGCAGTACATCAACGAAGCGATTTCGGAAGCGAGCCTGAGGAGATGACAATGGTGCGACGTATCCTGATTTTCCTTCTGCTGGTGACGCCGCTGTGGGCGCAGACCCGCAAGCTTGACCTGAATCCCGGTTCCGGGTGGGTCGATACGGGCGTCGATCTCAAGCCAGGAGACTCAACTCGCATCACCGCGAGCGGCCAATTGCAGTACACGGACGCGCAGCAGGCCAACGGCCCTGAAGGGCTCGCCCGCGGCTTTATGGATCTGATTCGCAATTATCCGAAGAACGACGTAGGCCGCGGCACCTTAATCGGCCGCATCGGCAACAGCGATGCTGCGCGGCCATTCTTTATCGGTACGCAATACGCAGGTGAGGCGAGGATTGCGGGCCGCCTGTTTATTGCCATCAATCAAACTTCGCTAGACCATGCCACCGGCTCTTATCACGTCACCATCGAACACAAAGCAAGCACGGCCAAACCCGCTGCGGAAGTTGCCATTCCGCCCTTTCCACAACATCTGCTCGATTCCATTCCTCGCCGTGTGAACGACGCGGAAGGAAATGCCGGCGACCGCGTGAACTTTATCGTGGTTGGATCGCAGGACCAGGTTCAGGCGGCTTTCAAGGCCGCAGGCTGGGTGATGGTTGACCGCACAAGCAAAGACGCCATTTTGCGCGGGCTGCTCGCCACATTTTCAAAGGAAGCCTACGTCACTCTGCCGATGAGCGAACTCGAGCTCTTTGACCGTCCCCAGGACTTTGGATATGCGCAGGCCGATCCGGTGCGCGTCATCGCATCACGGCATCACTTCCGCATCTGGAAGGCGCCGTTCCAATTTGATGGCATGGACGTGTGGGCGGGGGCGGGAACGCACGATATTGGATTTGACCGCGATAACCGTAACAACGGGGTTACGCACAAGATCGATCCGGCCACCGACGGCGAGCGCGACTATATCCGGGACAGCCTGACGCAGACCGGCATGGTGGTAAAGAGTGAATACATGACTCCCACCGATCCCGTTACCAGCGCAAGAACGGCAACCGGCAGCGGATTTACATCGGATGGCCGTACGCTGATTGTGTATCTGGCAGCGGCAACCAACAATTTTGCGTCCCAGTTCGGCGACGTCTTCTGCTCGGTGCTCAAGCAGAACAATCCTGACGGAGGAAACTGGGGTGCGTGTTCGAAATACATCAATACGCCCGGTAAAGACGACGAAACGCTTGCACCGATTTCGACCAAATACCGCATCCTGATTATTCCCGGATTCATGAGCTCGTGTTTCTCTGACTCACCGGCGTTCCAGGAAGGCCAAAAGAATTTGAAGGATAAGTACGGCCTCGATATTGACCTGCTGCAAGTGTCGAACGATTCAAGCGAATCGAACGCCACGGCGATAGGCCAGTATATTCGCGACCACTCCGCTAACGACTCGCGCAAGTACATAGTTGTCGGCTACAGCAAGGGAACTCCCGATGTACAGGTGGCGCTCGCGGATGAGACCGATATTGTTCAGCACGTTGCCGCTTTCATCTCCGTTGCTGGAGCATCGGGCGGATCGCAGGTAGCCGATGTCATTCCGCAGCTTGCCGACAAATACATGTCGATGAATCCGATGAAGGGCTGCCAGGGTGACATGTCAACGGGGTTCAAGAGCCTGCAACGCGCTACCCGCCAGGCATTTCTCGCCGCTCATCCCAAGTCGCCCGTACCCACTTACTCCATTGTTGCCAGTTCAGACGAAGACAACACGTCAAAGGCGCTGCTGCAAACCTGGCGGATCTTATCTACGTTTGGCGTGGGTGAAGATGGGCAGCTTTTGCGAGACGACGCGATTGTGCCGGGAGCAAAGTTTCTTGGGGCAGCGCTGGCCGATCACTTTGCCATTGCCCTGCCCTTCGACAAATCACCCGACTCTTTCATTCGCTCGAATATGGACAAGACGGTCTACCCGCGCGCAGCGTTGCTGGAGGCACTGGTCCGCTTTGTTACAGCGGACCTGCCAAATTAGCACTCAACCGAACTCGCACCCGACTTTGATCAGTTGGGAAATTGCAGCGTGTCGATCATCTGCCTGAACAATGGCTCCAGTTCGTTCTGCCTTGAGGGCTGCTCAGCCTGCGCCATGTACCAAAGTCCCTCGTCGCGAGCGACCGAATACAGGTACACCACCTGGTCCGGCTCCGATTGCGCCGAGGTTTTGGTTGTAAGCTTTGTACGCAGTCCGCGTTTGCCGCCAATCGTTACCTGCTGCGATCTCTCGACCTTCATGTTGGCGTCGGACTTTTGCATGGACTCAAGAAACTCTTTGGTGCTTGCTTCGAGTTTGGTGGCCGACGCACCTGCCTGAGGAACGTAGTAGTCCACCATGGCTCCGTTGATCAGCTCGGTGCCACCGTTCTGGCCCTGCACAGCACCACCTTGCGGAACCATATATACGCTGCTGCCGGGTTCAGGCTGTCCTGCCTGCCATGCGCTTGGATAGGCAATAGAGAAGCCGTTCGCCGAGTAATCCTTCAGGCCGATTGGAAGATTCGTACGCGGCGTTGGATTATCCTTTTGCGCAATCAACTTGCCGGGCTGCATCTTGGGCGGTGGAATCTTGGCGATCAGCTTCTTGATCTGCGCGAATTCGCCCGTGTTGGTTGTGTAGCTGCGTTTGGGATAGAACTTGATGTCTTCCGATACGTATTGGATACGGCTGCCCGTCCCTGGATGCGACGACAGCCAGAGCGCCAGTCCTTTTGGCTCGTTTGCAGTTCCCTGTTGTGCCTGCAGCTTCTCAAAGAATTTGGGAAGCTCAATCGGATTGTAGCCCGCGGCTGCCATCATGCGCGCACCATTCAAATCTGCGTCATGCTCGTATCCGCGCGAGAACTTCATCAACAGAGAGTTTTGGCCGAGGCTCGTGCCGGCCTGTGTAATCTGGCACAACATTCCGCAGTCGCCGTTCTGGTCGGAGGTCAAGGTGCCACCCAACGCTCCGATGATTGAAAACAGCGCACCGTAGCGCTGCTGTTTGGTAATCTGCGCGGCGCCATGCCGCAATGCAACATGCGACATTTCATGAGCGAGCACTCCCGCAACTTCGGCCTCATTGTCCGCGGCCTTGATCAGGCCCGTATGCACATACATGGGTCCGCCGGGCAATGCGAATGCGTTGATGGAATCGTCGTTGACGAGCTTGAAGTAGTAGGGATAGTTGTTGGCCTCCGGCGTCTTTGCCAGCTTCTGGCCAATCTGGTTCAACCAGCTCTCAATCTTCGGGTTCTGCACTACTTCCATCTCGCGCTCAACCTGGGAAGCAAACTGTTTGCCGATCTGCAACTCTTGATCGCGGCTGAGCGAAGTCTTCTGCACCTGGACAACCGCCTGGCGCTGGGGTCCCTGGGGAAACGCCGGCAGGGAAACGAGGAGAGCAATTGCAAGCAGGGAACGGTTCATAAAATCCTCAATGTGCAGCGTCGTTGATCGCAATATTTTCAGTCTGTCATGCGCGCGGTGTCAATCGATTTGAGGGTCGCGCATCACAACACAGATTTCCATTGTCGAGGGTAATTGCACAGATTTTCAATGCACGGGATCTGCCATGCTCAACAGCTTTGTTTTGTTTTCGTCTGGCATGTCGAACTCGCCGCGATACCGGGGCAAACTTCCCGGATAATTCTTCTGAATGAAATCGATGAGCTTTTCTCTTACAAGGCAGCGAAGGTCCCATGCATCGCCGGAGTTGCGTGCATCCATGAGTGCACGCAACTGCATAGTGGTCTCAGTTGTATCCGTTACCTGAATGGCACACACCTTGCCGCCCCAAAGCGGCGTGGCCTCGCAAATGGTCTTCAGTTCATCGCGCAACGGATCAACGGGAACCGTGTAGTCGGTGTAGATAAAGGTGGAACCAAGCAAGTCCGCGCTGGTCCGCGTCCAGTTCTGAAAAGGATGCTCAAGAAAATACGAGAGCGGCAGCACGAGGCGGCGCAAGTCCCAGATGCGCACCACTACGTACATCATTCCTATCTCTTCAATCCATCCCCACTCGTTTTCCACCACCACCGCATCGCCAATGCGGAAAGGCTGCGCAAACGCTATCTGCACACCGGCAATGAGGTTCGAGAGCGTCCCCTTCATCGCCATGCCTACGATGAAGCTGGCCACGCCGGCCGAAGCAAGAAGACTTACACCGATGTGCCTGATGGTGGGGAACGTCATCAGCATGATGGAAAGGGTGACGACAACGATGAGAAAGATCGAGATCCGCCGCACCATTTGAAACTGAGTTTGTATGCGCCGTGCGGTTAAGATTATCGGCAACATCGATACGATAACGATCCCCAAGAAGATCCGACGCAATCTGCACCACAAGGACGGCAAACCAGGCGATTGCCGCAATCAGGCCCAGGCTCACGATATGCTCCAATGCCGACATCAACTCTTGCGGCAGAGGCAGGCCAGGCAGAACGCAAAGAACAGCCAGCAACGGAAAGATCCAGTGCGATGGCTTCTTGCCATGCTTGACCAGCGATTGACCCACCACATGTTCCTTGCGGACGGCGATTCTTCGCAGAATTCCGAACACAATCGCACGAATGATTGACGCCAACACGATCGTCGCCGCCAGAATTCCAGCAGACCAAAGCAACTGATACCAATTCTGTTGGATCGAATGAATCATTTCCGCTTCCCCCACTTTAACTTGTTGTCTTTGCTCGTTTAGATGCTTGAATGGCGCGCAGTTCTGCTTTGATCGGGCAGAAAGGACGATTGCCTGCGTTTTACGACTGGGGATTTCAGCGGATGAGCGCTTGATTTCGATGACACGGCTACCAAAAACAACAACGGCCGGGGAATGTCTCCCCCGGCCGTTGCCGGTGATCTGTTGGGATTGGACCGAGGCCTTCGCGCTCATGTGCGAATGCCAGAGCCAAGACGGAGAACCCTCCGCCGGGTCTTATCCGGTGCCAGAGACGCAAGGCCTCAGGCCTCAGTCACCTCACGTAAGTTACTACTGGAACAGTCAAATTTCATAGGCTGGATCAACCTCCTTTCCCGTGTAACCCCAACGTATATCCAGTTGCGAGTTGCGTCAAGTGGGGAGATTACCACTCCTCGAATTTCACCTTACCCTTTCGCCCGACCACGGAGTGTTTTCTGAAGTGCCCGTCATCGGGTTTCGGGAAATCGCTGCGGAAGTGCGCGCCGCGGCTCTCTGTTCGCGCCAACGCCGAGTGCAAAATTGCGCGAGCAACCCGGGCAAGTGCCTGCGCCTCAGTTAATCTGCGGCTCGCTTTGCTGCCCTCAGCAATTTGAGAGAGCGTGGCCTCCGCTCTTTCATGCACGGCAAAACCCTGCAGCAACGTCGCTTCCTTGCGCAGCAAGCCGGCGGTTGCCCACATTGCACGCTGCAGCTCGGCGATGGTTTCTTCCACCTTGGTCTGTTCGCATGAGGTCAATGCAATCGGAATCGGCGCGGTGTCGGCGATCGTTCCCACTGAGTACCCATCCGCGAGCATTGACTGCGCGGCTCGTGCACCAAATACCAGCCCCTCAAGCAGCGAGTTCGACGCCAGCCGGTTGGCTCCGTGAACACCGGTACAAGCTGCTTCTCCGGCAGCGTAAAGCCCCTTCAGGCTTGTGCGTCCCGCGAGATCGGTCTTGATTCCGCCCATCAGATAATGCGCGGCTGGCCTCACGGGAATCGGATCTCGGGCCAGATCGAACGCGTACTTTGCTAGAAATGCGCTGATGCCAGGAAAGCGCACATGCACATCCACATTTGTCACGTGACGCATATCGAGGTAAACGGGACGCGCGGTTCCGTCATCATTCAGACTCTCGTGAGCAATGGCACGCGCCACCACATCGCGCGGAGCGAGCTCAAGCAGCGGATGATACCGCTCCATGAATCGCTCACCTTTGTCGTTGATCAGATAAGCGCCCTCGCCGCGGAGCGCCTCAGACAACAGAAATCGTGGAGCACCCTGCATGTAAAACGCGGTTGGATGAAACTGATAGAACTCCATGTCCGCGAGTTCCGCGCCCGCCTGTTCCGCAAGGGCGATGCCGTCGCCGGTTGCCACTGCAGGATTGGTCGTATCGGAGTAGACCTGCCCTGCACCTCCTGCGGCAATCAACACAGCTCTTGCAGCGATGCGTGCGAAATTTGCCGCTGCCTCGCTGCTTTGCGCTCCGGCCCGTGCCGGTGCAAGATCCACACCCGCCACACGGCCTCCATCAGCTACAAGGCCGATGACCATGGTCCACTCTGCGAATTGGATGCGTTTGTGCGCGTGCGCGAATGCAACCAGCGACCTGCTGATCTCCGCGCCGGTAGCGTCGCCGCTGGCATGCAGAATGCGCGGCAGCGAGTGCGCTCCTTCGCGCGTGCGCATCAACTCGCCGGCGGGCAGGTTCCCTTCGCGGTCAAACTTAGCGCCCCACTCAATCAGTTCGGCTACACGAAGCGGCCCTTCCGATACGAGCACCTCTGCAGCCGGGCGATACACCAGTCCGTCGCCGGCCTTGATTGTGTCTTCAAGATGCAGCGAGACATCCTCATCGCCTTCCATGGCGACGGCGATGCCGCCCTGCGCATAATGCGTATTCGATTCCTTCAGCGATTCCTTGGTCACCACCAGGACATCGCCGTAGCGGGCCAGTTCAACCGCAGCTCGAAGCCCGGCCACGCCCGCACCCACAACCACAAAATCAATTTCAGATGCCTTTGACATCACTTTCGAGGCTATCACTCTGCGGACGAAGTGCCCTCGATCCTCAATTGATTCATGCAATTGAATTCCCTGATGCAGGCCGGGCGTTCAGTGTGATAACCTTCCGCCCAATGGCCGCGAAACGGCCAATCCGGAGGTCCGATGATGAAGCACATATCCAGACGACACTTCCTGAAATCCGGCCTTGCAGCAGGTTCTCTTGCAACCGCCGGGTCTTTTCCCCTGCTTGCTGCACAAGACGGCAAGGCCACCGACTGGGTCAAGCTTGGAAATTCCGGAGTAAAAGTCACGCGCCTTGCCTTTGGAACAGGTACAAATAACGGACGAGTTCAACGCGAGCTGGGCCAGGACGAGTTCACCAAACTTGTTCACTACGCGTACGACCAGGGCATCCGTTTCTTTGAGTGCTCCGAGTCGTATCCCGGCATGCACGAGATGCTTGGCATCGCACTCAAGGGAATTCCGCGCGAGAACTACCGGCTGATGACCAAGGTGACTACCGGCGACGGACAGGATCCGGTGAAGAAGATCGACGACCTGCGCAAGATTGCGCAAACCGACTACTTTGACATCATGCTTCTTCACATCCAGCGCGGCACCAACTGGCCCGAGAAAACCACCCAATGGCAGGATGTGATTCTGGAAGCCGAACACAAACAAACCGTGCGCACTCACGGAGCGTCCGTACACGGCCTGCCCGCACTTCGCGTCCTGCCTGAAAACAAGTGGCTGCAGATCGGCATGATCCGCATGAACCACAAAGGCACCATCATGGACTCAGACGGTCGCGACTTTGTAGATACGGGCAACGTGCCTGAAGTGGTGCAGCACGTGCAGGAGGCCAAAAAGACCGGCAAGGGCGTGATCAGCATGAAGCTCGTCGGCGCGGGCGCGTTCTCAAATAGCCGTGATGACCGCCAGAAGGCCATGCGCTTTGCCTTTCGGAACGCGGGCGTGGACTGCGTTACAGTGGGCTACAAGAGCCGCGCTGAAGTCGACGAAGCCATTGAGAACATCAATATGGCATTCGCGTAGACTCAGTGATGATGTGTGCATAGCTGACGACCGATTTCCGAAGACTTTTATTTGGAGGTAGCATGACTGAGCTCTCTCGCCGCAACTTTCTAAAGGCCGGCGTTGCCGCAGGTGCACTGGCCGGCGGCCTACCGCTGATGGCCGAGCGCAAGACCGCAACCGATATGGTCACGCTGGGACGTTCGAAGATGAAGGTCACGCGCCTCGCCTTCGGTACCGGCTCATTCAACGGACATGTGCAGCAGCGACTTGGACAGGAAGGTTTCACGAATCTGGTGCGCTATGCGTACGACCGCGGCATCCGCTTCTTTGAGACATCGGAGTCCTACGGTGCGTCGCAGCAGATGCTGGCCAAGGCGCTCAAGGGTATTCCGCGAGAGAACTACCAGCTCATGTCCAAGGTGACGACCGATGTGGGCGTCAATCCCATGGCGCGGTTTGACGAAATGCGTAAAGCGTCTGACACCGACTACTTCGACATCATGCTGCTGCACTGGCAACACACTGGAACGTGGGTGCAGGATACGCGCAACTGGCAGGATGCCATTCTCGAATGCGAACATAAGCAAACTATCAAGAGCCACGGCGCATCTGTTCACGGCCTGCCTGCGCTGCGCCAGGTTCCCGGTACCGAGTGGCTGCGGATTGCGATGATCCGCATGAACCACAAGGGCACGCGCATGGATGCCGAGGAGCACGACGCGCCAGTGCTCGGCAACGTAACGGAAGTGGTGTCGCACGTTAAGCAGGTAAAGAAGGAAGGCATGGGCGTTATCAGCATGAAGCTCATCGGCGAGGGCGTTTTCAATCACGAAGACCGCCAGAAGGCCATGCGCTTTGCGTTCCGCGACGCCGGCGTCGATTGTGTCACCGTGGGCTACAAAAGCAACGCGGAAATCGACGAGGCCATCGACAACATTAATCTCGCCTTTGCATAAGGGCCAGGCTGCCGGCATTTTCTGAATACTTCTGGTGCGATTACGCGGTGAGTCCGAACCTCTCTTGCAGGACGCACATACTCACAATCGGCATCAGAATCTGATCCCACGCGGTTCTCTCACCAACGTCCATGCCGTGCAGCTTATCGAGCAGGGCCACTATTTTGCCTTGATTGTAGAACGGCATCGAACGCAAAACGGGACCGCGCAGCGTGTCCTGCACGTAGATATTGAATGTCTCGTCGGGATTCAGCGTAGCCGGCGGGCTCAGGAACGGATGCTTCTGCCTGCGGTACACGGTGTCGGTAATGACGTCGCGCACAGCTTCGCGAAGGACGTACTTCTCCGTCATTCCCCGAATCTTCATGCTGACCGGCTGGGAACAGATGCACTCCACAACGTGGTGATCGAGGAATGGCACGCGGCCTTCGATCGAGTGGCCCATCTCCATTCTGTCGCCCAACATGGTAAGTATGTAGCCGGAGAGAACCGACTTGCCCCAGAGGTAAAGCGACTGGTGCAGCGGATCGCGCCCCTTGAGCTGGCCCGGAACGTCGATATCTGAGAGCAACTGGCGATAGCTCTCGCGATCTCTGTACCTGCAGCCGAAGTCTTCGGACAAAAGCTGCTGCATTTTTACGGCGCGTGACGAGAATGTCTCCATCCACGATGGAACATATCCCAGCACGCGCCGAACAGCTTCAAGATCGCCGACCTCGCCGTCAGGCAGCAGCAGTCCGCGAGAAACCGTGTTGTGCTCGTCCAACCACTTGAGCAGATTCTCAATTTCCTGCGGGTCCTGTCCTTCGCGGTTGTAGAGCAACATGTCGCGGCGGAAGTGCGCGTAACCGCCAAGGATCTCGTCCGAGCCCTCGCCGGTGATGACGACCTTGTAGCCTGCGTCGCGAACCGCTTTGCTGAGAAGGTATTTGGCCACGCCGTGCGCATTTACGCAGAGACTCTCTGACTGCAGTATGGCGTCAGAGAAAGCATCGGCCAGCTTTTGCTGATCGATATGGATAGTGTGGAACTCCGCGCCGGCAAGTTCAGCCATCTCCTTCGCGATTGGACCCTCATCGTACGCTACATCCTCAAACGTGAGGGTGAACGCGCGAATTGGCTCGGGATGATGCCGTGCAGCCAGGCCCAACACCGCGCAGGAGTCGAGACCACCGCTCAGGTACACTCCAACCGGTACATCGGCGCGCAGACGGATACGAACAGCCTCCTCAAGTTCGTGTCGAAACTCAGCAATGTAATCCGCGTCTGAGCGCTTTGCCAAGCAATCGCTTGCGCTCGGATAGTTGAAGTCCCAGTAGCGAGTAATTTGCACGTGCCGGTCTGTCGCCACAAGATAGTGCCCCGGCGGCAACTGGAAGACGCCATCGTACAGTGTCCGCATCTGGTGCCCGCCAAAGGTCGCCGACTGATAAACGCTCTCGTGGTCCCATCGCGCGGGCACTCCCGCTGCAAAAAGCGCCTTCACCTCTGAGGCGAGGTAGAGCGTGTCATGGTGCCAGGCATAGAAGAGCGGCTTGATGCCAAATCGGTCCCGAGCGGCAAACAAGCATCGCTGCTTGTCATCCCAAATCGCAAATGCAAATTCGCCGCGAAGTTGATGCATGCATTGCGGGCCAAGTTCGTCCCACAGGTGCAGAGCAATTTCGCTGTCGGAGCGCGTGCGAAGCCGATGCCCGCGCGACTCGAGGTTCTTTTGGATGGCTTCATAGCCGTAGAACTCGCCATTCGCAACGATGTGTGTTCGGTTGTCTTCAGACGCAATCGGCTGATCTCCGGTTGTCAGGTCGATGATGCTCAAGCGTGCGTGTCCGAGGCCGACTCTGTTATCGCGGCTTATCCATTGCCGCTGACCATCTGGGCCGCGATGCGTGAGTGACTTGGTTGCGCACTCCAGATTCCTTGGCGAGACTGGCTCTCGGCGCGAGAATACGGCAACTATTCCGCACATGGTCGGACGCTCCTGCGATTTTCAAATTGGAAGCTACGGGGAATATGAAGCAGCCGGAGCATATCAGGGGTCAACGTCTGCGAGCAATGGAATTCGGATCGACGGAAATCGGGTGCGGAAGACCGACCACGCTTCTATCGAATTCTTCGTATCCGGATAGCCAAACGTGCCTCGTCAACTTGTATGATGGCTGCTTGCACTGAGAAAGGCTGGGGATTTGTGCCAAAGCTCTCCGCGCGTACTCTTTGGGGAACGGTTGCCACGCTCATTGCCCTGCAATGTCTGCTGACTGTGCTCACCATTCGGCGTGAGTCGCCGACATTTGACGAAGGCAACCACTCGTTCGCCGCCTACATGATGCTGCACAACGGCGACTACGGCCTGAACCCCGAGCATCCGCCGCTGGTTAAGTACCTGGCCGCGCTGCCTACTCTCGGCCGTAATCTCTGGGTGCCTGAAGACCAGCATCGCTCCTTCAAGACCGAAGCCTATGTTGACGGCGGAGAGTGGCTTGCACGCAACGACGGCGACCGCAATCAGCTTTTCTTTGAGATGCGCCTCTCAGCCGGAGTGCTGGTGCCATTGTTTGCGCTGGTTGTGTTTTTGACTGCACGCGAGTGTTTTGGTGACTGGGCGGGCCTGACCGCGCTCGTGCTCGTAGTGTTCGATCCCAACATTCTCGGCAACGCGGCTCTGGTCACTACAGACATCGGCATCTCGCTGTTTTTTGTTGCCGCCACATGGTGCTTTTATCGCTACGTCAAACAGCCCACGTGGTCTCGCCTGCTTGTAGCCGCTCTCGTCGCCGGATTGCTGCTTGCCACTAAGCACTCTGCAATTCTGTTCGCGCCCATGATGCTCGCGCTCATCGCCTGGGAAGTTGCCGTCGCGCCGACGGGCAAGCGTGCACGAACTGCACTCCGCCTAACTGGAGCATTCTGCGCCATTGTCGTCATCGGCGTGGTGGTGTTGTGGAGCTTCTACGGCTTCCGCTATGCCGCCCGGCCGGCGCCGCTCCAGATGACCACCACACTGGCCAACTGGGTCGCTCCTGTGGGAGCCTTTGATGCCGCGGTCATTAATACAATCGGCCGCTGGCATCTGCTGCCTGAGTCATACCTGATCGGCATGGTTGACGTGCGGCGCATGGCCGACCACTACCCCACCTTCATCTTCGGTCGCAACTGGCCGCACGGAGTGTGGTGGTACTTCCCGTCGGTTTTCGCAATCAAGACTACGCTTGGCCTGCTTGCACTCAGCGGCGTTACCATCTTCGCGCTCGTGACGCGCAAACTCAAGCTCAGCCGCGAACTGGTCTTCATGCTGGTGCCCGCGCTCATTTACTTCGTCACGGCGATTGTGTTCGGCATGAACATTGGATCACGGCACCTGCTTCCGTTCTACGGGTTCCTGTTCATCATTGCCGGAGCCGGAGCCGCGGCGCTCGCCGCGCACAGCCGTCCATGGTTGATTGCATTCGCGGTGCTTTTGGCATCGCACGTCGTCTCATCGATGGCCGTGTATCCCAACTTCATGGCCTACGCCAATGAGGCATTCGGAGGGCCGACTAAATTGCCGATGTTGCTTAGCGATGCAAACGTCGAGTGGGGACAGCAGCTCTTTGAAGTTAAGAAATGGCAGGACCGCCACCCCAACGAGGAATGCTGGTTTGCCTACTTTGTGTATCCAATCATCAAGCCCGAGACGTACGGCATCCGTTGCCATCACCTGCCCAACGCGGGCACTGGCTGGGCAGGCGAGCCGGAGCTGATTCCCGCGGAGGTTAACGGTGCGGTCCTGCTGAGCGCGTCGAACATGGTGGCGTGCGAATCGCCGGACTCTTCGATGAACCCTTACCTTGCCTTCGAATCGATGAAGCCCGATGAAGTGATCGATCACGGGGTGATGATCTTCCAGGGACACTTCGATATGCGGCAGGCCGCCGCGCAGGCGCGAACGCAGATGGCGTCGTGGGCGTTGCGAAAGCACGATGCGCCGTATGCTCTGCAACTAGCGCAGGAAGCGGTTTCGATGGACCCTGACCGACTCAGCACGCAAACCGCGCTCGGCGACGCGCTGGCCGCCAATGGCCGCATGGATGAAGCGCACGCAGCATGGCAGAAGGCGCTCGCATTGGCTCACCAGCTTGGGCCCGCTACGCAGACGCTGTTTGTTCCGCGCCTTGAGGCCAAGCTGGAAAAGTGACTGCTGCGTGTGACGGCAGCCTGCATTCGGCGCGGGGCACTACTGAGGCGGCGTGTGGCCGATAAACTTGTCGGCCCATTGAATAAACCACTTCATATTCGGCGCGTCAGTGTGGCCGCCGTCATGCTGACGCCACGCAAGCTGACCGTCGAGGAGGCCTTGATTCACCGGCGGCATCTTTGCCGTGTGATAGTCACCCTCGCCTTCGAGTCCCTTCGCTCCCAGCAATGCAAACAATCGACTCGCATCCACAGTGGCCATGAAACTGCCCTGATGATCGAGCCAATGCGCATCGCCCTTCTCAGGTATGCCGTAGCTGATGAAGGTTAGTCTTGGCGCGCACAATGCGATCAGCTCGTTTGAATCCACTGGGATATCGCCAGGATTCATACTGCCGAACCTTGCCTGCGATGCGCCGTACTTCATGAAGTTGCCGGCCATCCAGTAGTATTCGCCACCGGTCAGGTTCTCCACTGCTTCGCCAAAATTGCGGCGCAGCGGCGTGGCGCCGCCCTTTCCAGACGAACCAACCAGCACCATAGCGAAGCGCTGATCGTAGGCCATGGTCACCAGCGCTGCCTTGCCGTAGCGCGAAACGCCTTCAATGCCCACATGCTTCGCATCTACGGCCGGGTCGGTTTCAAGATAGTCAAGCGCGCGGCCCGCGCCCCATGCCCACGCGCGCAGAGCACCCCAGTCTTCAGGCGCGCGTGGCTGGCCCTTGTTTACCAGGCCGATGATGCCGCGCGTAATGCCCGCGCCGTTATCCGCCTGCACGCTTGCGGGATCGAGCAATGCAAAACCCCAACCGGCCCGCACCAACTGCCACGTATTCGGCGGATCGCCGTCCGCATTCATCTGCGGGAATTGGAACGGAGTGGCTTTCACCGGCTGCCACGCCGGGTGCGCGGCCATCACATCCTTTAGCAAGGGGTCCTGCTGTACGAGCAGATCCTTCCATGCCTTGTTGATCTTTTCCAGTTCTTCCGCAGAAGGCTCATTGGGATTCGGGAACGCAGCGCGGCCAAACATCACGAGCACCGGCACCGGCCCTTTTGCATTTGCGGGAGTCACCAAAACCATGTGTATTTTCACGTCGATTGCCGGATACGATGAGTTATCGACCTGACCGATCAGGTCCTTGGCGATAACAGGCGTAAAGCCAATCCTCTCGTGATCGACCGCCGTCACCTTCCACGACACCTTTGGCACATTCTTCGGCACGCGCCCGTACACATACTTCGAATACATCTCGATAATCTCAGGACGGCGCCTGTCCCACCACATGGCGGGCGTGGTCACCTTCTGGCCGTTGTTCAGCGTGAGTGGGTCGGGCAGGTTGGGATACGGATTCGCCTTCGACTCGTCGTAGTTTGCATGGTTGGGATCTTTTTCGTTCCCGCTTGGCGCAGGCCTGAGCTCCTTGATTCCGAGCTGATCCATCATGTTCTGGTGATCCTGCTCGGCGGTGAACGTTACGGGAGCAGGCAACGAGCCTGATTGCGCGGCCATAACAGTGGCTGCGGCACATACGCAAAGGCAACCCAGAAAAACACGCCAACTTGAGCGGAAGTTCATATACATACTCCAGACAGAAACTTAGACCCACTTTTCAAGACGAATGAGGGACTCATTTTGGCGCCCAGAAGGGCTCGCCCGACCTAACCAGTTGAACGGGGACCTCAGGTACGAAAGTCTTGATCCACTGCGCCATATCCAGCATCCCCTGCTCTTCCGACACATTGTGGCCGAGCATAATCCATCCCTTGGGAATTCCAAGCGTCGCTGCGTCGAGCACGTACTCTGGGCTGTCGAGAAAGCCGTCCGTCTCCTGCTGCTCGCCGCTTACCACCACGTCCACATTGGGATCGTTGATGGGTGGTGTCGCATACCCCACACCAAGCTGCAACCGGCTCACCTTCGCTGTGGGGTCGCCGACAACTCGCATGGCATTGTCAGTGAGGCCCTGGTCAGAAAATCGCTTCTGAATGTGCGCGGCCAGCTCACCCAGCGTTGTCTCAGGCAAAGTAAAGTGATGCGACTGCGGAGCGGTTTCAAGATCGGTAATACCGAGCACTCGTGCCAAGCCTACCCAGATCAGATCTGGCTTGTGGGCATGCATGTGATCGTGCATTCGGAAGATCACGATATCGTGCTCGCGCATGAAATCCACTTTTTGGTTGTAGGCCGGATCGCCGCTGACAATCGACACATCGTCACGATCGTTCCAGTAGGTATCCTCATGGGGAACGATCATGTTGCATCCTGCTTCGGTGGCGCGCTTGATGGCGTCGTATGAGCAGAACATGGTGGTGGAAATCCCTTTGACTACCGTATCGGGCCCGCCAAACTTGAACGTATCGCGGTAAGTTGAGTCGCGCCACGGAATTCCAAGATGTGCCTTGATACGGGCAACAACTTCACCTGCGGTCAGCGTGCTCATGCCTTTGGCCTCCAGTAGGGATCGCCGGCGGAAACCCAGGTTGATTTGGCCTCCGGCACGATTGCCTTTAACCACCGCGCGCAAATCTTCATGCCCGGATCTTCAGAGACTACGCGACCGACCAGGACAAGCGCCTTCTTACCTCCCAGCGCCACCGTGTCGCGCACATACTCTACCGTCTCCCACTCGCGTACCTCGCCGGCTACGATCGCATCCACGTCAGGCAGTGTCGCAATCGATGCCTGAATCGGTGTCGATCCGGGAAGGAAAGCAACCTTGCGTATCTTCAGCTCTGGCTTGCCAACGATGCGCATGCCGCCTCGTGAGTTCAGCGATTTCTTCACATGCGTCACCAAAGCATCGAGCGAAGTCTCTGGAATGGTCACCTGCCCAGCTTCGCCATCGCTCTCCAGCTTGGGCCAGCCAATCACATCGGCAAGCCCAACCGAAAAGGGATCGGGCTTACGCAAACGCCAGTGGTCGCTCAATCGAATCACAACCAGCTTGTGCTTCCTGATGAATTCGTCTTTGCCTGTGAAGACCGGGTCGGGAGGAGGTGGTGTCTCGGGCGCTTCGCTTTGCGCGACCTGTCTGCCAAAAGCGCGCCTCACCGGCGGCGTTGGCGAGTCCGCCCTACTGAAGAACGTCGGCTCGCTTGTGACAATGAGATTCGCTCCCGCATTCATGGCGCGATCGAGCACGTCGAGTGTGGCCAGCGAGGTTGTTGCGATGCCGGTTACATGGGTTGAGGGATCGCCGGCTTTGAATCCGTCAATGGTGTCTGGCTTCCAGTCGACGCCTATGTTTTTCTTGATGCGTTCGAGGACTTCCTGCGCGCTGACTGTACCGCCCGTCGGCTTCGCCATTATCGCCAGCGGTGCGGTTGCTATTCCCGTCGCAGTGAGCGCGACGAATTTACGTCGTGAGATTGGCTGCATAAGCTCCTGCTTTCGCCGGCCCCGCGGCGACCAGGGGCCCGTCGGCAACCATCATAATACGGGCGACGAAGTTCAAAAGCTTAGTACCTGCGAAGCAGCTTCAGCCTTCGAAATTCTCACCGTCCATAGAGAGCACAGTCATTTTGTACAAAATCGCAGATTTTCTGTGTATTTGCACATGCACAAAATGCACTACTCTGGCGAGGCCGCAGAGAAACGCATTCCTCACCGCCAGCTTATGCTCCCTGTTCCTTCTTATTCGGAACCAGTGCCGAGGCCACAGCGCACACCACCAGGATCGCTGCAATCACCACCAGCGAGGTCGTGATCGGAATTTCGATCCAGTGCACCGCCATCATCTTGATTGCGATGAATGCAAGCAGCACTCCGAGCCCGTAGTGCAGGTACTTGACGCGGTCAAGCAGGCCGGCCAGAGCAAAATATAGCGAGCGCAATCCCAGTACCGCCGCAATGTTCGACGTGTAAGCCACGAATGGATTATGGGTCACGGCAAGCACCGCGGGAATTGAATCGGTGGCGAAGATCACGTCAGTGAACTCTACCGCAATAATCACCGGCAGCAGAGAGCCTTTCTTCGAGTGCATATTCCGAATCCAACCGGGAAGGGCGGATTTTGTCGAATCTCCGAAGAGGAGCTTGTACGCCGCATACAAAAGAAACGCTCCAAAGACATAGTTAACCCACGCAAAGCGATCGAGCAGCGAGACGCCCAGCGCGATAAACACGCCGCGCAGAATGACCGCGCCTGCTACTCCCCAGAGCAAAGCGCGGTGCTGACGCTTTTCGCTCACGTGGAAACCCTGGAACAACACCATGAAAACGAACAGATTATCGATGCTCAGCGACATCTCAACCGTGTAGCCGGCCACGAATTCAAGCGACGCCTGCTGCCCGTGCGCATAAGCCACCCATCCAGCAAAGAGCGCGGCCGCCATCACCATCACTCCGGTGCCAACCCAGGCAAACGCATGCGTATGTTTGGTTTCGTGGCGGCGTCCGGGCAGGAACCAGTCGGCAACCAGCAGAGCCACGACCACCCCGTGAAATCCGATCCACCAATTGAGGGATGCGCCTGCGATCATAGCTGGATGCTACAGCAAGGGGCCACCGCCATGCTCATGCCGTAACGACGCTCTTGTGAGACCGATGGCAGGTTGAGTGCATCTACAGAATGAGAGGTGCAATCTGTGAGCGAACCGGCGACTCCATTTGCCGACAAGATCCCCACCCCCTCCCCCCCTGTTGCAGGCCGCCGGCCCCGCGTCGTTATCGTAGGCGCGGGCTTCGGAGGACTGCATGCCGCCCTAGGGCTTGCGCATCTGCCGGTGGACGTGACCGTCATCGACCGCCGCAACCATCACACTTTTCAGCCGTTGCTTTATCAGGTTGCTCTGGCGGTGCTTTCACCGGCTGACATTGCCCAACCCATCCGCACGATTCTGCGCCGGCAACCCAATACTGAAGTACTGATGGATGAAGTTGTGGCCATCGATGTGGCCGCGCACAGAATCACCCTCACCAGCGGTTCGCATGTCACCTATGACTACCTGGTTCTGGCTACCGGATCCACCCACTCCTACTTTGCGCATCCTGAGTGGGCCACGCAGGCTCCGGGCCTGAAGACGATTGAAGATGCCCTCGAAATCCGCCGCCGTGTGCTGCTCACCTTTGAACTGGCCGAGCGGCAGATGGTGGAGCATGGCTGGCATCCGCCGCTGAATTTCGTTGTAGTGGGCGGCGGTCCCACAGGTGTGGAACTGGCGGGCGCCATTTGCGATATTGCCCAGCTCTACATGCGGCACGACTTCCGCCACATCGATCCGTCCAAGTCGCGCGTGCTGCTGATCGAGGGATCACCGCGCGTTCTTGCCGCCTACCCGCCGGATCTTTCCGCTAAGGCTGAAGCCTCGCTGCGCGAACTCGGCGTTGAAGTCCATACCGATACGCAGGTTACAGGTGTAGGTCCCGGGTACGTTGAAGCAACGTCGCGGAACAAAGGCGGAAGCGCCATCAAGATCGATGCGGCGGTCACGCTGTGGGCAGCTGGCGTTCAGGCTTCGCCGCTGGGCAAGATGCTGGGCGCTCCGCTAGACAAGCGCGGCTGCGTCATCGTGGACGACCGGCTGAACCCTCCCGGCCTGCCGGAGGTGTTCGTCCTGGGTGACATGGCGCATCTTGAAGAAAATGGCCGGCAGATTCCCGGCGTGGCGCAACCCGCCATGCAGATGGGGGACCACGTGGCCAAGATGATTGCGACCGACCTCAAGGGAGCTCGCCGCCCTGCCTTCCACTACTTTGACAAGGGCGACATGGCTACCATCGGGCGCATGTCCGCTGTGGCCAAGGTGGAGTGGCCCTTCAAGGCTCACATGAGTGGATTTTCCGCCTGGATCACCTGGCTCACGGTCCACATCTTCTTTTTAATTGGGTTCCGCAACCGCATTTCCGTCTTCGCAGCGTGGATCTGGACATACTTCACCTTTACGAGAAGTGCCCGTCTAATAACCGGTGACCAGAATCTGCCGGGATGGAAGGAGCACGTAAGAAGTGCCGAGGGCGAGAAGACCTAGCCCTTTCAAACAGGCAGAGACAGGTCACCGCCGGTACGAGAGTGTGGAAACGCCGGAATCATAACTCGTGCGTCTACATTCTCAGCGACTAATCCCGGCAACATACCCAATCTCTTTCCACGTTCCAATTGAGGTCCGCTTGAGCTGTCTGTAAAAATGCAGCGGCGAACCTTGGCATATGCCGCCTGTCACAGACACACTTTTCCTCACTCCTACAATTCAACGTTGGGGGCAATGACCCTTGAAGGCAATCATGCCGCGGGGTTGGCGCAACTTGAGGGAATGAAGGAAATTCTATGGACGACTTCAGAAGGTTATTTACCGTTACTCTGAATCGACACTCGCGCATTCTTGTGCGGCGTAAGGGAGCAGCTGTCTTTGCGCTCGCCGTTCTTGCCGGTCTTCTCATGTTGCCGTCCGGTTGCCAGCGCGCATCGTTTGATTCGCGACCCAGCGCAGATATCTCTCCCAGCCGACTGTTCATGTTTGCTCCCTTGCAGGCGCCGCAAGCAGCTACTGGTCCAGCAGCTCTGAAGGTCGATCTCGGGCGACGGCTCTACTACGACACTCACCTTTCGGCAAACAACTCCACGTCGTGTAACAGTTGCCACCAGTTGGAACATTATGGAATCGATCCGGGCCGTTCAGTCTCGTTGGGCTTTGACAAGAAACCGGGTGGCAGAAATTCGCCCACGGTATATAACGCGGGCCTGCAGTTTGTGCAGTTCTGGGATGGCCGCGCTGCAACTCTGGCTGATCAAGCTTCTGGACCGATGATGAACCCTGTTGAGATGGGCATGCCGGGCCCCGACGCGGTACTCGTCTACATTCACGCGAACAGGAATTACGTCAGGCAGTTCAAACAGGCTTATCCGGATCAGAGAGACCCCGTCACGATGGAGAATGTGACCGATGCAATCGCCGGATTTGAAGCGCTGCTGCTGACGCCCTCCCGCTGGGATGAGTATCTGAGCGGCAGCCAGCAAGCTCTCTCTGACGATGAAAAGGAGGGACTGCGGGTTTACCTGCGATCCGGTTGCGCCTCATGCCACGCTGGTGTGGGATTAGGCGGCAATTCCTATGCCAAATTGGGAGCATACAAGACCTGGCCCGACCAGAAGTCCGATGCAGGCCGTATGGCACTGACGAAGCAGCAACGGGACCTGATGTATTTCAAGGTTCCGCTGTTGCGCAATGTAGCGCAGACAGGTCCGTGGTTCCACGACGGAAAGATTGAGACTCTTGATGAAGCTGTCAGGCTCATGGGAGAACACGAAGTAGGACGCAACCTTACCCCCGCTGAAGTGAAATCGATCGTCACATTCCTCAACGCGCTCACGGGCCCCATTCCGAAGGAGTTCATTCAACCGCCATCGGAGCAGGAATCTGCCGGGATTTCACAAAGAGCGACAACTCTTGCACGAAAGATCGATCTCCGCGAAACAACCGCAGTTGAAAGGGGTGAATAGCCATGCGCAAACTTGGATGGCTTGCGGGAATTGTTGCAGTCGTTGTTCTGCTCGCATTGCAGGTTCGGCGACCGAACTATGATTTGGCAGCTACGAGTCCAGAGCTGACAATAAAGGCACAGCTCCATCCCAGCCCTCAAATCCAACACATGCTGCAGCGATCCTGCTACAGTTGCCACTCGGCGCAGGCGGAGATTCCCTGGTACGGACATGTCTGGCCAACGTCAGAACTTTTGCAGAACGACATCCGCCGTGGCCGGGCTCGGCTGGACTTCTCCAACTGGACCAACCTCAGTCCGGAGATGTCTCGGATCCGACTGCTCGACGCATGCAGCATGATGCGCGAAGCGAAGATGCCAGTTTGGTATTACCGTCCGATTCATCCTGGTTCATCTCCCAAACTTGCCGAAGTAGATGCATTTTGCTCCTGGGCACAGTCGCTGCCCCAGGCACGAGAGGTGGCGCAACTGCGCTAAAGCGCTTTCGAATCTGGAACTTAGTACCAACTGAACCCAGATTGCGCATGGAGTGGTCCTGTAAACTGAAAGAAGTATGCTCGATCTGGGATTTGTTCGTTCCAACCTGGAGCTGGTTGAGGCAAAGCTGCGTGCGCGCGGTGCCGACCCGGCAGCTTTGCTTGGCGATTTTCGCGTGCTCGACCAGAGCCGCCGCGAAGCGATTACGACCGCAGAACGCCTGAAGGCTCGCCGCAACGAGCTTAGTCAGCAGGTTGGCGCACTGAAGAAGGCCGGCCAGGACGCAACCGCGGTGATGGAAGAAACCCGCGCTTTGAAAGACGAGCTTGACGAGCTGGACAAGGCCGCAAGCTCCTTCGACGAGCAGATGCGCCAGTCGCTCTCTCGCATTCCAAATCTCACACGCGACGAAGTGCCCGCCGGACTTTCTGAAGCCGACAACAAGACCGTCAAGACCTGGGGCGAGAAGCGCAGCTTCGACTTTGATCCCAAGCCGCATTGGGAGATCGGTGAAGCGCTGGGAATTCTGGATCTGGAACGGGCCGCAAAGCTGAGCGGCGCACGCTTTGCCGTGTATATGGGCGCGGGCGCGCGGCTTGAACGCGCTCTGATCGGCTTGATGCTCGAAATGCACACGCGCAAGCACGGATACACCGAAGTGCTGCCGCCGTTCATGGTCAACTCAAAATCTCTGTTTGGAACCGGACAGCTGCCCAAGTTTGCCGAGGACCTTTTCAGCTGCTCCGATGCCGACGTGGATGCCGCTACCAGAGGCGAGTTCAAGGACAACGATCATTGGCTGATTCCGACTGCCGAAGTGCCGGTCACCAACCTTTATCGCGACGAGATTCTTGACGAAGCGCGGTTGCCGATTTCGCTGACTGCGTATACGCCCTGCTTCCGTGCTGAAGCGGGAGCCGCCGGTAAGGACACCCGCGGCATTATCCGGCAGCATCAATTTCAAAAGGTCGAAATGGTCAAGTTCACTCGGCCTGAAGAGTCCGATGCGCAGCACGAGCAATTGACGCGCGACGCCGAGGAGATTCTGGAAACGCTGAATCTGCCTTATCGCCGCGTATTACTTTGCACGGGAGATACGGGGTTCTCATCGGCAAAGACCTACGATCTTGAAGTGTGGCTGCCCGGACAGCAACTGTACAGGGAGATTTCTTCCTGCTCGAACTTCGAGGCATTTCAGGCCCGGCGCGCAAATATCCGATACCGGGCAACATCCGGACCGGGAGGCGCAAAAGCCAAGCCGGAGTTTGTTCACACATTAAACGGCAGCGGCCTCGCCGTGGGTCGCACCTGGCTTGCCATTCTTGAGAACTACCAGCAGGCCGACGGCACGGTGCTGATTCCGGAGGCGCTTCAGCCTTATATGGGCGGCGTCGACCGGATTGTGAAGGAGTTGTAATGAGTTCTACTGGCAAGAGCATGGTGACGCCAAAGCCAAATCGCAGCTTCAGTGAGATCTTGAAGAGCTACTTCTACTGGACATATCCGCGTGGCAGTTTCCATTACGACGTGAAGGTAACGCTCATCCTGCTGTTTATCTTTATCACCCCGCATCTGTGGAATTACGGCGATAAACCGATTCCTGTGATGGCCCTCGCGCATCCCATACAAGTAACCGGCGATGGCGGGCGCGGGATGATTGTGGTTGTAGCTGCCACAGATGTAAAAATGCCCGCCCAGCCAACACCGACGGAAGTCAAACACGCTCTTCGGCAGGCTATCTTGCCGGTGACCGGAGATGCAGTATCGGTTGAGCGCTGGGAGACTCTTACTGACGGAGAGGGCAACCTGGAATGGAAGATCTGGGCTCACCACTAGAGAATGCGAAGAGGCCTACGATTGTCTCTCGCGGTAACACCAGGATTTTAGAAACGATGCATTCAAAGAAGTTCATCTTCGCTGCTGCACTTGCGCTGGCCATGCTGCCGGTTCGCGCGGCGTTTGCGGAAGACGATCTGCAAACCGTATTGCACAAGCTCGATGTGGCATCGGCCAATATTCACACCACCTCCGCCGACTTCGAGTTCGACACCGTGATGACATTGCCAATCTACGACAAGGATGTTCAGACCGGCTCCGTCTACTATAAGTACGATCCGAAGAACCCTCAGGCGGCAGTACACATCGCGGATGTTAACGGAAGACCAGTACCGAAGGTCCTGGTAAGCTCCGGCGGAGTCATCAAACTATACGAGGAAAAGGTGAATCAGGTTACCGTCTTGAGCAAGCTAAGCCAGTACCAGAGCTGGCTGATGCTGGGCTTTGGCGCAAGCGGCAAAGAACTTGAAGAGAAGTGGAGTATCAAATATCTCGGCACAGAAAAGATCGACGGTATCACGGCGGACAAGCTGGAGATGGTCGCCAAGGATCCCGCAGTGCGCAAATATGTGGTGAAGCTGACACTCTGGATGGATTCGGAGCGCGGAGTCAGCGTGAAACAGGTATTTGACCAGGGACAGGGACAGACTCGTACCTGCCTTTACAGAAACATCAAAGTGAATCAGGCTCTGCCGCCCGACGCCTTCACCTTCAAGACCGATAAGCACACGCGAGTCGTCAAGCAGTAGAAACTTGTCCCCGCAAGCACAAACTGCATGGGGAAGCACTCGATCGTGTATCTGGTTTCGGGTGCTTCAACTGTAAGCAGCAGCACGCTCCGCAACACCATATAGGCCAGCAGCGCCTTCCACAAGCGCGGACGCAGGAATAACCCCACCCCAGCCAAAGCCAGATAGGCCAGATTCAGAGCACCGTAGCCCAGGCTGAAGAGCGTCTCTGCGTGATGCCGCGCGTAGGCCCACCAGTCCGTGTCGATATTGAGATTTTCGACGCGCGGGCGAAGCCACATATCGGCGAGCCTCCCCAAAGGAAGCCACACGTAATAACGCAAGGGATAGGCTACGATGCGCTGGCGTGCCAGTTGTTCAAAGCGTACGTCGATCTGCGGAGTCAGATCGTAGTGATGCGAGTTGTAGTCGGCTGCGAGGTTTGCAGTCTCATAGAATTGCGCCGTCGAATCAAAAGCGCGGGCGGGCAGTTGGCTTACATCGAGGGGACCGCCGGGCACATTCCAGTAGATATCGTAGGTTGAAGACCAGTCGAGGCACCAGGTCTTAACCCAGTGCTGCCACCCCATATCCGGATCTTCTCCAGGATCGTTAGCAAGCTGCGGAGCAAGCGGCTGAAACACATGAAAGACGTGCCAGTTGCGCCACGCCCACGCAGCAAAGGGAGCCAGAGCGAGCAATGTGCAGACTGTTGCGATGCGCAGGAGTTTCGCAACAGGAATCTTGCCAGCGCCGCGTCGTGGCCAAGCGCCGTAGATGACTGCAGGAACAAATGCGGCGGCCGCAAGTGCACCGTCGGGCCTGAGCAAAGCCGCGTAAGTGACAGCAGAGGTGAACCAGAGCGCGCTGGGCCACGCCGGATTATCGACGAATCGCACCATGGCCCACATGGCCAGCGCCAACGAGAATACGGTGAGACACTCTGCAAGCGGCGCAACAGCATAACTCGCCGTAAATGGACATAATGCGGCGAGCCAGAGCGTTGCCTGCCGTGCTCCGGAGGAGAGACCTTGCGGTGCGATCCTGGCCGCAAAGTCAGCCAACAAAATGCAGCCCAGTAACTCAAGAACAATCTGGACGAGCAAGGGAGCAAAGTAGTTGTCAACTCCGAACAGGCTGAAGCACCCGGCAAGGTAAAGCGGGTAGCCCGGCAGGCGAATCATGGTTGGAAACGGAGAAGCTCCCGTTATCATGCGGCTGTAGTGGCCTTGCATAAGGTTCTTGGCCAACTCGCCGTAGATGAGGGAATCCCCCGAAACCGAAAACAGCTTTCCCAGCATCCAAAGGCGCAGTAACAAGCCTGTTATCAGTGCGGGCGCCCATACGAGCGCAAAATGCACTGCTCTGCGTCTTTTTTGTGACTCGAATCCCGATGGGCTCGATTGACTCTGTTGGGCGGGTTCCATACGATTCGTAATGTATAGCCTAGCCCTTCGGATCGGGTTTTGCTTGCAAGGATTTAATACCGGCCATGCCTGATCGACAAATTTTCCTGGACCCTCAGCGCAAGCGCTGGAAGCGTCTGCGGCTCATCTTTGACTTCTCCGCAGTGGTTGCCACGCTGGTGCTAGCCGGGTTCCTCTTTAACGTGATCCGGGTTCAGCACCTGCCTGAACTGCTGCTGCCTACGCAGAAACACAATTACAAGGCTCTGCCCGACCGATCAGTGCTGATGCGCGGCAACAAGGCTAAGCGCGCAGCTCGTCGGCGAACCACCAGGCGGCCCTCGGAAATCCCCTTCAACTCCGGTGAAGGACTGCGCGCGGCCTACTACGTTCAGGACGACGCAGCAAGCTTCTCCTCTCTCAAAGAACACGTCCATCAGATTGACCTGCTGTTTGCCCAGTGGCTGCATGTGAGCGCGCCAGACGGGAACCTGATGGGGATGACAGCGGACAACCTGCATGAGTATCAGGTAGTCACCAAAAACGGTGTCCGCGACCCCGACGATCAGAATCGCGTTAAGAACGTTGTTCAGGCGGCAAGGATTGGTACCGAAATCTTCCCGCACCTGAACAACTACAATCCGCACACCCAGGTTTGGGATGCGGCGGTAGGCGATGTATTGAAGGACGACGCCAAGCGCGATGTGCTTCGCCGGCAGATCATCAGGTTTTTCACCGCTATTCCCGCATACAGCGGATTATCGCTCGACATTGAAAGCCTGAATCCGGACGCGGATCAGGGGTACCTGACCTTCATCAAGGAATTGTATGCAGACCTGCATTCGCGGAATCTGCGCCTTTACGTCAACGTGGCGGCGCAAGCATCCGATAGCGATTTGACGACCATCGCGGCGAACTCTGACGGCATTGTGCTGATGAATTACGACCAGCACGAAGCTAATAGCGATCCCGGTCCCGTGGCGAGCCAGACTTGGTTCGTCGCCAATCTGCGTCGCGCTCTGAAGCTGGTGCCCAAGGAAAAGCTGATCTGCGCTGTCGGCAACTATGGCTACGACTGGACGCTTTCCATCCCTAATCCGAAGGACCGCAGGCATACAAAACCTAAAGTGGTGGACACCCAGGATTTGTCTGTCTCAGACGCATGGCAGGAGGCCTCCGACGCCGATGCCGATATGGACCTGGACTACGACTCGCTGAATCCGCACTTTGAGTACATTGACGAAGACAAAAACCAGCGACATGTAGTGTGGTTTCTCGATGCGGTATCGCTGCTGGATGAGATGCGAGCCGCGCGCCAGATGGGTTTGCAGACATTTGCACTCTGGCGTCTGGGAGAAGAGGACCGCTCGCTGTGGAACATCTGGGATCGGCCGACCGATCCCGATTCACTCAAGGAACTAAGCTCCGTGTTGCCGGGGCATGACGTCGATACCGAGGGCGAAGGCGATATTCTCCGCGTGGTTGGCATGCCTCAACCTGGCAAGCGTACTGTCACCGTGGATACCGATGAACCCGATCCGCGCAAGAAGCTCATCGTGGATGAGCACATGGACGTATACCCGCGCACCTACACGATCGCCCAATACGGATACCATCCCAAAGAAGTCGCGATCTCATTCGACGATGGGCCCGATCCGGAGTGGACGCCGAAGATTCTCGACATCCTGAAACGAAAGGACGTTAAAGCTGCCTTCATGGTCATTGGTTCGGATGCGGACGAAAACGTGAGCATCCTCAAACGCATTTACAGGGAGGGGCACGAACTCGGAAATCACACTTGGACACATCCTGACATCAGCGAAATTTCGCAACAGCATCTCGATCTAGAGGTAAAGCTGACCGGCCGGTTGTTCGCAAGCAAATTAGGCGTGCAGCCGCTCTACTTCAGACCGCCTTACGACATCGACGAGGAACCAGACACCGATGACCAGGCTGCGCCGGTGGTCCAGATTCAGCGCGACGGATACACCATCATCGGCAACAAGATCGACACCGACGACTGGAACGAGCATCCGCGCAAATCGCCTCAGGAGATTACGCAATCTGTCTTGACGCAGCTCAACACCATGAAGACGAAGCCGCAATTTCGCGGCTCCATCATCCTGATGCACGATGGCGGCGGTAACCGCCAGGCCACAGTTGATGCTCTGCCGGTTCTGATTGATGCGCTGCGCGCCCACGGTTACACGATCGTTCCTGTCTCCGCATTGATGGGCAAAACTACCGCAGAAGTAATGCCTCCGCTCACCTTCTGGCAGCGTATTCGCGCACTGCCTGACTCAATTGCGTTTTCTGCTCTCGACATCATCGGAAACTTCATCGTAATGGTGTTCTTCCTGGGTGACATCCTGATGAGCGCCCGCCTGATCCTCGTGGGCGTGCTGGCTATCATCGACCGGCTGTTGAAACCATATCGCCCGATGTCTCCCGGCTATAACCCTCGCGTTGCCGTGCTCATCCCTGCATACAACGAAGAGACCGTTATCGTCCGTACCATCCGCTCGGTTCTCAACTCCGACTACGAAAATCTGCATGTGATCGTGATCGACGACGGCTCCTCGGATCGAACCGTGGAAGTTGCGCGCGAGGCCTATGCTGCAGAGATTGCTGCCGGACGCGTGATGGTTCTGACCAAGGAAAATGGCGGCAAGGCTGCCGCGTTGAACTACGCTCTCGAACGCATCACAGAAGAGATTTATGTGGGCATCGATGCGGATACTGTCATCGCAGCAGATGCTGTTTCGAAGCTGATTCCGCACTTTGAGGATCCGCGGATCGGCGCCATGGCCGGCAACGCAAAGGTGGGCAACCGCGTAAACCTGTGGACTCGCTGGCAGGCACTGGAATACATCACGAGCCAGAACTTTGAGCGCCGCGCACTCGATCTGTTTCATGTTGTTACGGTTGTTCCCGGCGCGATCGGAGCATGGCGGACTGAACCGGTACGGAAAGCCGGCGGCTACCCGATGAACACGGTGGCAGAGGATGCCGACCTGACCATGAACCTGCTCGAGCAGGGGCTCAGAGTGAAGTACGAGGACCGCTCGCTGGCGTTTACTGAAGCTCCCATCGATGCAAAGGGCTTGATGAAACAGCGCTTCCGCTGGTCCTTTGGAATCCTACAGGCGGTTTGGAAACACAAGGCAGCCTTCGTACGCAACAAAGCCATGGGGCTGTTTGCGCTGCCGAACATCGTCATCTTTCAGATGTTGCTGCCAATGGTTTCGCCGTTCATTGACCTGATGTTCGTAGCCGGCATCGCCAACTTCTTCATCGATCGGCACTACCATCCCGAAGCAGCTTCTGCGACGAGCCTTGAAAAGCTGATTGTCTACTTCGTCGGATTCCTCGTGATCGACTTCATCACGTCGTCGATTGCGTTTTCGCTCGAACGCCGCCACCCGGCAAACAAAGGTGACGGCTGGCTGCTGTTCCATATCTGGCTGCAGCGTTTTGCTTACCGGCAGCTTTTCTCCCTGGTGCTCTTCAAGACCGTAAAGCGCGCCATCGACGGCAAACCGTTCAACTGGGACAAGCTGGAACGCACGGCGAAGATGAGCAAGCAAACGGAAGAACTGACCGAGGTGGCTCGCTAGCAATCGGATTCAGGATGCGCGGCAATCTTAATGACGGAGTTGGAAGTTAATCTCGACAATAGCCACCACCGCTACAGGCTTACCATCTTTCATGGCCGGCTTAAACCGAAATCTGCTCGCGGCAACTAACGCACTCGCATCTAGCCCGGGATCAAGACTCTTAACTACCTTCGGTCTTTGAGGCATCCCTTGCGAGTCGACAACGAGTGAATCATTACATATTCCAGTTATTACCGCTTTTTGAGCCGCTTCAGTATATTCTGCTTCCGGTCGGTACAGTACTACTGGAGCACTAAGCCCGGTAGGCGATCGAACAATATACTCTTTGAATGCACTGGAAGCCGGATTACCCTCTTTTGGTGCAGCTCCATTTTTCAGGTAGCTCGGAGCAAGTGTCGCTTCCGTTCGCGTGTAGACTGGCGCACCTAGTTCTTGATGTGGAATGGAGAGGAACTGAAAGGTATAAGTTCTTCTTCCTTCGTTGTCATCTTGCTCGTAGAGACAAGCCTGAATCTTAATTTTCAATGAAACTGCTACCACAACAGGACTTCCATCCAGAGTTCCTGGTTCGAACCGATCGCTCCTAGCTATTTGGAGTGCAAGCACATCAGCGTCGGTTCCCAAAGGACGAATAAACCACATGTTTCGCGCATTCCCCGCTTTATCGACCAATATGGAAAGCTCGACTTGTCCATCCGTCTTATGTTCACATTTGTCAATCGAACTCAGTAAAAAGTCTCTTGGAATCAGCTGCGGCCTCTTCAAGCCGCTTTCTGCCGTATAGACCCTGACGTGCTCCCGGACGTGAGAAGCGTCTGCCTGCTGCCCGTGCAATCGAGTCGCAATCAAGGCAGAAATGACCATAAACCGCAGCAGTTGCCTCATATTTCCCTCACTGTAGGTGAAGGACGATTCTAGCGCAGAATCTCAAGTTCACGCAGCAGGAATGCGTAGTCCAGCGCGATCTCTTTCAGGTAGTCGTAGCGGCCGCTCGCGCCGCCGTGGCCTGCCTGCATATTCGTAACCAGAAGCAGGCGGTGTGCATCGGTTTTAAGCGTGCGCAACTTCGCCACGTACTTGGCGGGTTCCCAGTACATTACCTGGCTGTCGTGCAGCGAGGTCTTCACGAGCATGGCCGGGTAATTCATCGCCTTAAGGTTGTCGTAGGGTGAGTAGCTCAGCATGTAGCGGAAGTATTCTTCCTGATTTGGATCGCCCCACTCTTCGTATTCCGGTACCGTCAGCGGCAACGATGCATCGAGCATCGTGTTCATCAGATCGACGAAGGGTACGTGAGAAACAACTGCGCGGAACAGCTCGGGGCGCATGTTGGCAACAGCGCCCATCAACAGGCCGCCCGCCGACCCGCCTTCAATGGATACTCGAGCGGGATCGCCATATCCTGCTGCCGTCAGGTGCTCGACCGACGCAATGAAGTCGGTAAAGGTATTGCGCTTTACCAGCATCTTGCCGGCGTCGTGCCACGGTTCGCCCAAATCACCGCCGCCGCGAATATGCGCGTATGCCATTACCATGCCGCGATCAAGCAGACTCAGTCTGTTTGAGCTGAAGCTGAGAGGCAGCGAATACCCATACGACCCATACCCATACACAAACAGCGGATTACGTCCCGGCTCGCGCTTATCTCTGCGGTAGACGATCGAAATGGGAACCTGCGCGCCGTCCGGTGCGGTGGCATGGACACGCTCACTTGCATAGAGCTTGCGATCAAATCCACCGGGAATTTCAAGCTCCTTCAGTAGATTCGACTCGCCCGTGGCCAGGTCGTATTCATAGACTGAACTTGGCGAGACCAAGGACTGATACCCATAGCGAAACAACGTGGTGTCAAAGATTCGATTGATGTGCGGATGAGCGCTGTAGGCAGGTTCGGGAAATGCAATCTCCCTCGTCTGCTTGCAGTCCGCACCGTCGCTTGAGAAGTTCCAAAGCCGCAGCCGCGGCAGGCCGTCCTCGCGTTCACATGCGACGAAGAATCCAGAGAAGAGGTCGATCTCTTCGAGCATGACATCGCCGCGATGCGGAATAAGTTCGGTCCAGTTGTCGCGGCCCGGCGCAGCCACCTGTGCAGTTACCAACCGGAAATTGCGGCCGCGATCGTTGGTGCGGATGTACCAGAGCCCGTTGCGATGATCGACCGAATACTCATGTTCATCTTCGCGCGGTGCAATGATCGCAAATGCACCTTCAGGTTTGTCCGCAGGTAGAAACCACGATTCAGAGGTGATATGGCTGGCAGACTCCATCACGATGAACTTGCCGTCGCGGGTGCGGCCCGCGCCCAGATTGAATCGCTCATCGTCGTCCTGATACACGAGCACACTGTTGTTGAACTGCCGCCCGCCTGCGCGCCATAACTGGAACTGGCGCTTCTGCTGCTCATCTTCAACCGAATAGAAAAGGGTGCTGTTGTCGGCAGCCCACACTGCTGAACCCACGCGCTCCACTTCTCCGGGCAGAATCGCGCCGGTCTCCAGATCCTTAATATGCAACGTGTATTGTCGAAAGCCCGTTGTGTCGACGGTGAAGGCCAGCCAGCGGCCATCGTCGGTGATGTCGGTTGTGCCAATGGAAAAGAACGCGTGCCCTTTGGCCATCTCGTTGCCGTCTAGAATCACCTGCTCTGCCGCATCCTTGTCCGGTCCGGCTGGGCCACCGCGCTTACGGCAGAGGATGCTGTATTGCAGACCTTCCTGCGTACGCGTGTAGTACCACCAGTCGCCGTCGTGAAATGGGACCGACACATCGGTCTGCTTGATGTGCGAGAGCATCTCCCCATAGAGCTGCTCGCGCAGCCCGGCCAACGGCGCCAACTGGGCCTCGGCATACGCGTTCTCTGCTTCAAGGTACGCAGTGACCTCGGGATTCTGCTTGTCACGCAGCCACGCGTAGTCGTCGGTCAGGATAGTGCCGTGTAGACGCGTCTCAGTGTGTTCCCTGCGGGCAATCGGTGGAGTTGGATGAATGCTTTCACTCATGTCATATCTAGTTTAGATGGGTAAGTTGAAAAAAATCGCATATCGAAGCGCATTCGGATGACGTGTTTGCGCAGAAAGTTGAACCGCCACACCTGTCTTCGTGAGACGGAACTTTCTTCGGTCCACACGCGTACAATAGGTTAGAAATGACTGGCTCCCGCCGCTTACAAGCGAAGGTTTTCCCGCTGCTTCTGGCAGCACTCTTAGCGTTTCTTGCCCTTCCTGCCTGGGCTGAAAATGTAGACAGCCTCCCCAAACCCACTGATTACGTCAGCGATTATGCAAACGTGTTGTCCGCAGAGGCAATTGCCAGGCTGGACTCAATCTGCGCCCAGCTCGATCACTCAGCGGCGAACTCGCAGATCGCAGTGGTCACCGTCCACAATCTGAACGGCGACGATGCAGCTGACTTTGCCAACCAGCTTGAAGACAAGTGGAAGATGGGCCGCAAGGGATCGGACAAAGGCGCGCTTGTGCTGCTTGCCGTCGACGATCACAAATACCGCATCGATGTCGGATACGGCCTTGAAGGGATTTTGAATGACGCCAAGGTAGGCGATATTGGCCGTGCCATGGTTCCCTATCTGCGCGCTGGAGATTACGATTCCGCTGTAACGCTTGCTGTGGGGCGATTGGCACAGGTGATTGCCGCCGACGCCAACGTAACGCTTGAAAACCAGCCTCCGCCACCGCAGGAGCCGCAGCAGACAGGGCACCACGGCGGTATTCCAATCGGCCTGATTCTTTTTATCCTCTTTTTCATGTTCGCTGGGGGATCATCAATCTTCAGGATGCTGCTCGGCTACGGTCTACTGTCAAGTATCCTTGGCGGCGGAAACGACCGCAGATGGGGTGGTGGCGGATTCGGAGGTGGAGGCGGCCTTGGCGGTGGCGGAGGAGGCGGCGGTTTTGGCGGATTTGGAGGAGGCGGCTTTGGCGGTGGCGGAGCAGGAGGAAGCTGGTAGCCGTTTTTCAAGTTTCTGCTGTAACAAGTTTTTGCAGTAGTGGTTCTGTTGAATCAACAGACCGGAGGAGAGAAGGAAAGTATGAGCAAAACTCTTGGCATTACCCTGGCAGTTTTCGGTGTTCTGCTCGTTGTGGTCTTTATGGTGTTCGGCAGCTATGTGAGCGCCAAGAACCAGATGGTTGAAAAGGATCAGGGAGTAAAGTCAGCGTGGTCTGAGGTTGACGTTCAAATGCAGCGCCGTGCCGACCTGATCCCCAACCTTGTTCAAACCGTGAAGGGATTCACCAAGGAAGAGAGCACCGTATTCGGCGACATCGCAAATGCGCGCGCGGGCATGCTGAATGCGCAGGGCCCGGCGGCAAAGATCGCCGCCAACGGTACGTTGGACTCCGCACTGGGCAGGTTGCTCATGTTGACAGAGAATTATCCGCAACTGCGATCCAGTGACCAGTTCATGCGCCTGCAAGATGAATTGGCCGGCACTGAGAATCGGATCAGCGTAGCGCGCAAGCGTTACAACGATGCGCTGAAGGACTACAACACCTTCGTGCTGCAATTCCCCAATAGCATCTGGGCGGGTATTGCCGGATTCAAGACCAACGATGCGTATTTCAACGCAAGTCCGGCCGCACAGCAGGTTCCGGCGGTCAAATTCTAGAACGGCGTGCAAACGCGCGAAAGGCCATTCCCCGAGAGAGGAATGGCCTTTCGTTATGCGCAGGTTATTCCGAGGCAGGCGAGTTCAGCCCGGCCTATTTGAATGAAGCGATAGCGCTGGCTTCGTCGTCGGTTATGTCGAAGACGGTGTACAGCTTGGTGAGCTGTAGCAGGTCGTGGACCTTCTTGGTCAGCTTGAGCAGTTTCAGAGTCGCGCCCTGGTTCCTGGAGGTAGTGTAAGCGCTCACCAACTCACCCAGACCCGAGCTATCGATATAGTTAACTTCTCCCAGGTTAAGCAGGATCTTTGTCTGCCCCTTGCTGATCAGGTCGCGAATGGCATCGCGAAGTTGCACACTGCCCTCGCCAAGGGTGATCCGACCGCTGAGATCGAGAACGGTGACACCGTCCACCTCACGGGAAGCAATCGTAAGTGCCACGGAATTTCCTCCTTCGTTTTGATTAGGTTATAGCACCTTTGCAGTGCTGCCCTGTTGAAATCCAAACGACCGGTTGCGTACACAAGCCCGCAAGCACGACGTACGGAACACGATTTCAGCCCGCGCGTCCCGACAGACCGCTCAGGGTTTGTTCTCCGGCCCCAGATGCTTTACCAGCGTCAATTCCGTGCCCGGATTGAGTTGTCGAAAGTGTACCTCATCCATGAGTGAACGGATAAGGAAGATACCGCGCCCCGTACCGCGCAGCAGATTCTCGGGAGCCAACGGATCGGGCACTTCCTCCGGAATAAAGCCGCTTCCCTCGTCCGCGATCGTAAAGACCAGCGATTTGCCGGTGTTTTCAAGTCCCACGGCAATCTTGCGGCAGGCATCATATTCGTTGCCGTGGAGCACCGCGTTCACTGCGGCCTCTCGAACCGCCATGGTCACGTGGAACCGCTCATCTTCGCTCAGACCGGCTTCCTGAGCCATCTTGTCCGCAGCCGCCTCAACCTCGCAGACACTCTCCATGGTGGAGCTCAATTCGAAACTCCGCCGTCGTGGCAGGGGTGCATTCACCGGGTCGGATCTCCCATTCTTCATGGACCGGCTGGGGAAAGGCCTTTCCCATGCCTGCCTTGCTGGAAGTTTTACGTTTGTTACGGATTGGTGTCAAGCGACTTCAGCATTCGCTCCAAGTCAGGCTCCCAGCGCTACACTGCCTTAAGAGAATTGATTGCCGCAATGCAGATGCTTTCGACAGCCCGGATAAGTCTCACAGCGCTGCTCGGTACACCCGTGACTGACGCACAGGGACAGCTGCGTGGCCGGATCAAAGACATCGCCGTGGCAACGGGCCCTGAAGCAGGCAAAGTGGCAGGCCTGGTGCTCAAGAACCGGCACGGACTTTTCATCGTTCCTGCAAAAGAAGTCATGGAGACCCCGGCAGGGACACTTGAGCTTCGCTCATTTGGCGATCTAACGCCGCTTAAGGATGAGGGCAATTACCTATTCCTGCAGCAGGACCTTGTCGACAGGCAGATCATCGACATCCACGGACGCAAAGTGGTGCGCGTGAATGATGTCGACCTGGAGTGGCTCGGAAAGGGGGCAGCCCACCTGCTGCGCGTGGCGGAAGTGGAAGTGGGATTGCGCGGCGCTTTCCGGCGCGTTTTCAAAGGCCTGTTGCCGCGCGCCAAACTCGAATCGATCTCCCGTAATTTTGCTGCCCGTGGTATTCCCTGGCATTTTGTCGACGTGATCGAAGTCGATCCCGCCCGGCGCGTCAAGCTGCGCATTGAGCACGAGCGGCTGGCGGACATGCATCCGTCCGAACTGGCTGACATTCTTGAAGACCTGGCTCCTGCTGAACGCGAAGCCGTGTTCGGTTCGCTCGATGAAGAAGTCGCCGCCGAAGCCCTGGAAGAAATCGATCGCAAGCTGCAGAAATCGCTGCTGGAAAAACTGGACGAAGAAAAGATCGCCGACATCGTCGAAGAGATGGATCCGGGAGCTGCGGCCGACCTTCTGGCCGAGCTGCCGGAAGAGCAGTCCGACGCCATTCTCGAAGAGATGGAGCCTGAAGAGCGGCAAGAAGTCGAAGAGCTGCTCGAATTTGATGAGCATTCCGCCGCAGGCTGCATGACTACCGATTTTGTGTATCTGGGTACGGAGGCAACCGTAGCTCAGGCCGTGCAATCGCTACGCAGCTTTGACGGCGATCCGGAATCCGTGACGGAGATCTATCTGCTCGACGAAAAACGCGTGTTGCATGGTTCCATTCCGCTGGCCCGCCTGGTGATGGCACAGCCGGATACGCGGTTGCGCATGCTGACTGAACCACGTGTCCTCTCCTGCCCCGCCGATATGAAGCAGGACGAGGTTGCCGAGCTGTTCGACAAATACAACCTGCATGCTCTCCCCGTCGTCGACGTACAGAATCGTATGGTCGGGTTGGTCCAATCGGAGCAGGTCATCAGCTTTTTGCGCGAAAAGCTGTAAAGCACACGTCCAGCCCCAATTTTGGTGGAAATTGTTACTTTTGTCGTGCCGTAAACGATTCTTCGCGAGAATCACTGTGGATTTTTCCGGATTTGTGAAACAATTCTTTCATAATGGTCCAATTTCCAAAGATCATTCAGGGCGGCATGGGCGTGGGTGTTTCCAACTGGCGCCTGGCCCAGACTGTTTCGAGGCTAGGCCAGCTTGGCGTCGTCTCAGGAACAGCACTTGATTCCCTGTTTGTGCGCCGTCTGGCCGACGGTGATCCCGGTGGCCACATGCTGCGAGGATTGGACGCTTTCCCATTTCAAGAGATGGCTCGGCGCATCTGGAATGAATACTTCACTCCGGGCGGCAAAGCCCCGGACGCGCCATATCCACTGGTGCCGATGCACCAGCGCCAGAGCCCGCGTAAAGTGGTCGAGCTCTGCATGGTCAGCAACTTCGTCGAAGTGTTCCTGGCGCGCGAAGGACACAAGAATCCGGTAGGAATCAACTTCCTTGAAAAGGTTCAGATGCCGCACCTCGCCTCGATCTACGGGGCCATGCTGGCAGGCGTGGGAGTTGTGCTGATGGGTGCCGGCATTCCGCTGCACATCCCCGGCGTACTCGATGCCTTTGCAGCGCACCATGCGGCTGAATACAAATTGAGCGTCACCGGAGCGCAAGTGGGTGAAGACACAATGATGTTCTTCAACCCAGCAGATTATGTAGAAGGCCCCCTGCCTGCGCTGCATCGTCCGAAGTTCCTGGCCATCATCTCTTCCAATACGCTGGCAAACACCATGTTGCGCCGTGCAACCGGCCGTGTTGATGGATTCGTGATTGAAGGACCAACGGCGGGCGGACATAATGCGCCGCCGCGCGGCAAGCTGCAACTTAATGCTGCCGGCGAGCCGGTTTATGGCGAGCGCGACCAGGTGAACATACCCGAGCTGCGCGAGCTGGGCGTGCCATTCTGGCTAGCCGGCGGATATGGCAGCCCCGAAAAGCTGGGCGAAGCTCTCGACCAGGGAGCGCAAGGTGTACAGATGGGGACCGCGTTCGCATTCAGTGAAGAGTCCGGAATGCGTGCC
This sequence comes from uncultured Acidobacteriaceae bacterium, assembly GCA_963832645.1. Taxonomy (GTDB): domain Bacteria; phylum Acidobacteriota; class Terriglobia; order Terriglobales; family Acidobacteriaceae; genus Telmatobacter. Next base: position 100,954 of record CAWHUU010000009.1, on the reverse strand, counting down.
GATCTGAAGCAATCGCTGATCGCGAAGGCAGTGGCCGGAACCGGCGAGGTCTTCACCGATCCTCTGGCTTCTCCCACCGGGTTCCCGTTCAAAGTGGCCCAGCTTGAAGGCACTTCTTCGGCCTTGCCAATCTACCAGGAGCGGAAGCGCGTCTGCGACCTTGGGTACCTGCGCGAAGCGTATTCCACGGGCGAAGGAAAGCTTGGCTACCGCTGCTCCGCTGAGCCGGTTGAAAATTACATTGCCAAGGGCGGCAAGGTTGAAGATACCGTTGGCCGCAAATGCCTTTGCAATGCGCTCATGGCCAACGTTGGCCATGCACAGATCCGCAAGGATAAGAGCGTAGAGCCGCCCCTCGTCACGGTGGGCGACGACCTTAATTCAGTAATCCAATTCCTGGCTCCGGGCCGGGATAGCTACAGCGCCAGGGACGTAATCGCTGCAATGCTTAAACCAAACGCGGCTACGGAAGAAGAGATCCATGCATTAGCTGCGATTGCCTGAGCGCGATTTATTGCGCACCTCTTTCATCTTCCTCATCGAGTAGCACTCCAAGCCTGTCCAGACGCCGTTCCCAGATAGTGCGGTGATCCTTTATCCATCGTTCCAGCGCGTCAAATCCCGCCGGCTCAATGCGGCATGTGCGGACTCTCCCCGATTTTTCAGTGTGCACCAGCGAAACCTCTTCGAGCACCTGAAGGTGTTGGGCAACTGCGGTCAAGGTTATCCCGAGAGGCTCCGCCAGCGCGGACACTGACATTGGCCTCTCGGTCAACCGTTCGAGGATCGCCCTGCGCGTGGGATCGCCAAGCGCATGGAACAAACGGCCGATATCGATTTGCTGCCCTGCCATCGGCAAATCCTCACTTCGCCAGGTAGCTCTGCAAGCGCTCGAGCAGACCGCGCCACCCGGCTTCAATCATCTGCGGCCCACCTTCCCAATCGAAAAACGCCCCCTGGTTCGTCAGCACCAGGTTTGTCCCGGAATCGGATCGAATGAACTCAATTGTCACCAGAGCCATCAGGATTGACTTTCCGTTGAGTGACATCTTCGTTGCCATAACGATCCGCTCATCCGGCACGATGTCAAAATAGCTGCCCTCATTCAGGATCTCCGATCCAGCGATGGGGTGACCTTCTCTAAATTCATACCGAAGCCTCTCGCTACCACCCGCCTTGAAATCCATCTCGTATTCCTTGATGTCATGGTCTCCTTCCGCGTACCACTGACGCTTGCGAGAGGGCTGGGCAAAAGCGGCAAAGACCCGCTCCGGGCTTTGGGAATAGCTGCGATCAACTACGAATGTGCTGTGGACTACCGATGCTGCTGTCTGAGCTGTCATGTCTGGCCTCCTGCGCTCCGAATTACTGAAGCTATGACTTCAGTATTGGCCGAAATCGGGAAACAGTCAAGTGAAAACTTCAGTATTGTTTTTTACTACGATATGATCCCGAACGGAATTCCGTGGTTAGCAGCTTGAAGATCGAGTCTGTAGTATGGCCGCCGGAAGCACCGTACTTTACTACTTCTTCCAGACCATTCTTGATCGCTGCCGCTGACTTCTTCTGTCGCTCCGAATCGTGGCATAGATAGCCTCTTTCTGGATGGACTTTGCTGAATTTGCACTCATTTAGGTCTCGCCTGTTATGGTCAGTGAGGAATATATTTCCGTTCATTCCTATTACAGATAAGTCCTCCGTAGGATGCCCCCGAAGTATGTGGAAGCGCTGGAGAATTCGGATACTGCTGTTCCTGGCCGTACTTGGCCCCGGATTCATCACAGCTAACGTTGATAACGATTCGGGCGGAATTCTCACCTACTCCCAGGTGGGTGCGCAGTTTGGATATTCGCTGCTTTGGACCATTCTTCCCATCACAGTTGCGCTGATTGTTGTGCAGGAAATGTGCGCCCGCATGGGCGTGGTCACGGGCAAGGGCCTCAGCGATCTGATCCGTGAAGAATTTGGATTGCGCCTAACCTTTGTGCTCATGGTGCTGTTGGTGATCGTGAACTACACCAACGTAGTCACTGAGTTCATCGGCATTGCCGGATCACTGCATCTGTTCAGAGTGACGAAGTTTATCTCCGTGCCCATCTGCGCCGCGCTTGTCTGGTACATGGTGGTCAGAGGAACGTACAAGAGCACGGAAAAGATCTTCCTGATTGCATCGCTGGTTTATATCTCCTACATCTTTGCGGGAGTGCTCTCAGAACCCAGTTGGCATGATGCTTTGCTGGCCACGGTAAAACTCCCACCCAGGTCGGTCTGGAGCGAAAGCTCATACATGTACATGGCCATTGGCATCGTGGGCACCACCATCGCGCCCTGGATGCAGTTCTACCTGCAATCCTCGATTGTTGAGAAGGGCATTCGAGTAAAGGATTATACGGCCTCTCGACTGGACGTGATTGTCGGCAGCTTTTTCACAGACCTGGTGGCGTGGTTCATTATCGTAGCGTGCGCGGCAACTCTCTATGTTCATGGAATGGGTGCGATTCAGGTTGCCAGCGATGCTGCCGAGGCCATGCGCCCGCTGGCCGGCGACTATGCCTTCATCCTCTTTGCTTTCGGCCTGTTCAACGCTTCGGTGTTCGCGGCCTCAATCCTACCGATTTCAACCGCTTATACGGTTTGCGAAGGTCTCGGCTTTGAATCGGGCGTGGACAGAAACTTTAAAGAGGCACCATTTTTCTACTGGCTTTACACGCTTCTGGTGGTCGGCGGCGCACTTACGGTGTTGGTGCTACCCGATTCCCTGCTGATCAATTTCGCAATCCTGTCGCAGGTGCTCAACGGCGTGTTGCTTCCCGTCATCATCATTCTGATGTTGCTGTTGATCAATCGCAGTGACCTGATGGGCGAGCACAAGAACTCGCGGCTCTGGAACTGGATCGCCTGGACCACCAGCATCATCGTCATCGTCATGACCCTGATCATGCTCTGGAGCTTGATTCCCGGTCACTGAGAAACTCCGCTCGGTAGATTCAGTTTTGGATGAGATGAAACGAACGTCACTCAGGCTAAAGCAGCTTACCCGCTGCCAGATCCTTGATGAGGCCTCGATCGGCTGCAAGGAAATCGTACGCAATCAGATCTTCAAGCTTGACCCAGCGTACTTGCTCGTAGATCTGATTATCGATCTCACCTGTGAACTCGTGCACTGCGAAGAACTGCAGGTCGACGGCGCCACCATGACGGTAGTTGTGCCGTATGCGCGTAACAGGCGCGCCAATCAATGCTGAGATTCCCAGCTCTTCAGCAAGCTCCCGGGTAAGGGCCTGCTCAGCGCTTTCTCCAGCCTCGATCTTTCCGCCGGGGAACTCCCACTGCAAAGCCATGGGTTGGTCGGAGCGCCGCTGCCCAATCAGAATTTCGCCTCCACGCAAGATGAGCGCAGCCGCGACAAAGCGCAGAGCTGGTCCATTCGGCTTGGGACCGGACTTGGTTCGATTACCTTCCACGAACACAGTGTAAATGCTGGAAAAAGAGACAGTAAACCTTCTGGGGGGCTCCGCTTAGTCTTCCGGCCGTTCGGATACTGCCGGGAAAGCCGTCTCAACTGCAGCTATTCCCCGGTTACTGCACTCTCGACCTGTTCAGCCGATGCGGGCCTGAAGTATCCCCATCCATTTTTTGCCGCCACTGCCAGCAGCGAAGGGGATGGGTTTACGGGAAATGGATTCCGCGCCATCTCAAGCATGGCAAGATCGTGAATTGAGTTGCCGAAAACGGCGTCGGGACTCGTCAGTCCAACCTTGCGAAGTGCCAAAGCCTTTCCTTCGTCGGTGGGGACATCCAGAATTTCGCTGGTAATGACACCCTCATCCACGCGCACTTCAGCGGCAAGCACGCGACCCTCGGGAATTCCGAAATCGCGCACGCCCTCCGCAACGACCCAGCGGTTGGTCGAACTCACTGCCCACAACTCTGTGCCGGCGGCCTTCAACGCCACGACCAGATCAACCATTTCCGCAAAGATATTTGGACGTACAAACTCATTCACATATTGAGCGGCCGCCGCTCGAAGTTCCTGATCGCGAAGCCCGTTGTAGATCTGAACCATCTCACCGCAGATATCTGCTTCGCTCACTTCTCCTGCGCGGTACGAACGATGACGGTTATCGATCCAATCGCTAATAGAGCGCGAAACCAGCCCCTGCTCCAGCGACCACACCATAAAGCCATAGCCCGAGTCGCCGCCCCACAGAGTCCCATCGCAATCGAACACTGCAACCTTGAGATTTGCTTCCAGAACCAGCCGCTTAAACTCAACAGCCGACCAACGATGAATATCAATTTGCGTAGGTGTCAATCGAACCCCAATCCGTATCCAGAAAATCCGTCCAATTCTATTCTCTCTAAAATGCCCGCGCTTTGCACGTGATGGCGGCAACTGCAAGCTGTGAGCAATCAAATAAATCAACACCTAATGTGAATCAAAAACGAATCATACTGATCTGCCTGCCTTTTTGGGGGCTACCTTCGAAATCTGCGCAATTCCTGGAGAAATTGCCTATTTTGCGCCAGGTAGACTCGCTTCAAATCGCAAAACGACAAAAAACCCTCAATTAGCAGTGGCTATTAAATCGGTAACCGAGCCTCTTATCAATCATCTTATTGACCGTTTTGAGTCCATGATGAACCAGGTTCAGACAGCCTTCACGCTCCCGTAACAGTAGCTTTAAAAAGGGGATAATCGACATGTGGAGAACCCAAGCAATCTGTCGCTCCTGAACGACTACAACGTCTATTTGAGCGTCGAAAAGGGATTGCGGCCGCTCACCTGCGAAGCATATTTGAGCGATTTGAGGATCTTTGCTGAGTTTCTTGAAAGCCGTAACGGAGTCCTGTTGAAAGCCTCCGAAGAAGACGTCTCGGCATTTCTTGAGAATTTACGTCTCCATGACATTCAATCGCGGTCGTCGGCACGCAAACTGAGTTGTCTGCGCGGTTTCTACAAATGGCTGATTCTCGACCGACACATTCATCACGATCCCACAGTCAACATCGAATCGCCGAAGGCATGGAAAGTTCTACCTAAATCGCTGGCCGAACCTGAAGTGGTCGAGATGCTGGAACGAGCCGGCATGGCGGCTTCTCATCCACAAGCGCGCGCAACTGTAATGCGCGACCGTGCCATCCTTGAACTGCTTTATGCCGGCGGCTTGCGCGTGTCAGAGGTTACTTCGCTTTCCACAGGCGATCTGGCTCTCGATGCTGGCCGTGTTCACGTACGCGGAAAAGGTGACAAAGAACGCATTGTGCCGCTGGGCCGGAGCGCAATCGACGCGCTTGAAGCATATCTTCGTGAAGGCCGGCCTCACCTCGCACGCATCAGCACGCGAAGCAAAACCAGCTCCGCACGTAATGATGTTGCGCGGCTGTTTCTTTCTTTGCGCGGCATGCCGCTCACCCGCCAATGGGTATGGCATCTGGTCAAGTTGGCAAACAAATCGGCTAGTCCGCACCGGCTGCGCCACAGTTGTGCCACCCACATGGTGGAACATGGCGCGGATCTCCGCAGCGTTCAGATGATCCTGGGGCACGCAGATATCTCAACGACGCAGGTCTACACGCATCTTGCACTGGGACGTTTGAAAGCCGTGCACCGTAGACATCATCCGCGCGCGGTTTCACGTCCAAATGGTGATGAGGCATGAGCGCTGAAGCCACAACTGCCGCCGCCTCTCCACTCCAGCCGCTGGCAACTGATTATTTGAGGGTGCTAACGAACGAGCGGGGATCGTCCGCACATACTCTGCGCGCCTACCAGCGTGAACTGGCTTCGTTTGTGCAGTGGCTGAGCGAGCAAAGCAAATTTGGATCATCGGCATCCGCCACTGAACTCATCCAGCGTGTGGAGCACACTGACATTCGCGCATATCTTGGCGTGCTGTACACACGTGGACTCTCGCGCGCTTCGGCCGCGCGGGCGCTCGCCGCGATTCGAAGCTGGTTCAAATGGCTTGCCCGCACAGGCCATATCCAACAGAACGCCGCCTCGCTTGTATCCACGCCTCGACTGCCCAAGCATCTGCCGCGAGTTCCCTCCATTGAACAGATGAACATGGTGGTTGACACCGTGGGAGAAGATGCAGCCAGTTGGCCTGCCCGTGATCGCGCCATTCTGGAATTGCTCTACGGTTGCGGTATTCGTAATGCAGAGTTGGTTGGGCTGAACCTGAACGACATTCACTGGGCCAATGAAGCGATCCTTGTGCATGGCAAAGGGCAGAAGCAGCGCTATGTTCCGTTAGGCGATGCGGCAGCGGATGCGCTGCGCAAATATCTTGACGAGCGCGCTGCAAAGCTGGCTGCCGCAGGTTTCACAGACCCTGCTACCGTAACGGCGCTCTTTGTAAATCTGCAGCTTCGCGGCCTCGGCAAACCCGGCAGCGATGCACGTTTAACGACAAGGAGTGTTGGCCGCATCGTAAAGCGCATTGCGATTCTCCGCGGTCTCTCAGCAGATGTGCATCCGCATACACTGCGCCATGCCTTCGGAACTCATTTGCTTGAAGAAGGCGCCGACCTGCGCGCGATTCAGGAATTGCTGGGCCACGAGCGTCTTTCAACTACGCAACGTTACACGCAGCTCACTACCTCGCAACTGATGCAGGTGTACGATCGCACTCATCCGCGGGCACGCTAAGTGACCCGGCTGAACTCTCTCGAGAGACGAATCAGCGCGAGGCGGCCCTGACTGCGGCGTCGAGCTCGCGGCTAAACTGAGCAATCAACTTCGATTTGAATCCTCTGCTGAACAGGCCTTTGCTAGCGAGATAAGCTTCCATCTTGCTGACTGGGTGCATTGCGTGCCGGCGCTTGCCCGCCGACTTGACGTCGAAAGGCCACGGCTTACATTCAATCAATGTTCCGCCATTGCCTCGCCTCGCATGAGCCAGGGCCTCAGTTGCGACACGGTATACAGCAACAGCATCGTCGTCCTCGACGGCTACGCCGGGAAATCCGTATTCACGAACACGCTTGAGGCGGTCGTCAGCGTGCGATTTGGTTTCGTGCACGAAAAGTACAGGCAATTTCTTTTTTCCCGCGAGAATCATTGCATCATCAAGTTCTTGCGCGGCACAGGAGGCGTCGCTCGAGAATACTGCGACCACCCTTTTGCTCCGCTTCGATTTGTAGACTGCCGCCACGGCCATCGCCCGCTCTAACTGTTTCGGGGCCGTCAATGATGGCGGAACGATGTTGAGGATGGAGAACGAGGGCCTCGGCAACGATTTGCTGCGCAGTACAGATGTAAAGACCGCGCGGAGTTGCATGCCTTTGGCAAAGCACGGCGTAAAAGCGCCATGCGAAGGAGCAAGCGTGTCGTCGCGTAACAGATCGATTGACGCGCCAGCGATGGCCGCGACGTGAACCGACCTGGTGGCGAGTGCGGCTGTGTCCTTGCGCGTTTTGGCGAGCGCATGAATGCGCTCCTCAAGCATGCGGCACTTCAGCATGGTCGAGTAGATTTCAAGAAGCTTTTCATTCGAAATCAGCGAAAAGCCATTATGAGTTGACAGCGATCCGTCGGTAGCTATGGTTTTCTTTCCTGCTGGTGTCATTGGGTATGAAGAAAGCTAGTCGATGTTGCGATTGTAACTTGCTAGGTGGAATAGTCCGCATTGATGTGGATGTACTGGTGTGTCAGGTCCGTGGTCCAGAACACGCAGCGTCCATCGCCCTGGTGAAGTTGGATGGAGATGGAGAACTCAGGCTGTGAGATGTATTTGTGCGCGATCACTTCATCGAACTCAGCCGCGCGGCCGCCGTTACGGCAAATTGGGTGCTCACCAAACGAGATATCAATGCGGTCAGGATCGACCTGCGCGCCGGAGTAGCCGATGGCCGCGGCCAGCCGGCCCCAGTTGGGATCGCAGCCCGCCCAGGCAGTCTTCACGAGTGGAGAGTGTGCAATGGCCTTGGCTACACGCAGAGCATCGGCATCGCTTGCCGCGCCTTCAATCTGTAGTTCAACCACATGGCTCACGCCCTCGCCGTCGGCAACGATCTGCCGTGCCAGCGAAGTACACACCTGCGTAAGCGCGGTGGCGAACGCCGTATTGCCGTGTCCGATTGATGCTCCGCTCGCGCCAGAGGCCAGCAGCAGAACCGTATCGTTCGTCGAGGTGTCTCCATCTACGGAGATTCGATTGAAACTCACTTCGATGGCAGGCCGCAGGTATTCGTTCAGGACCTCCGGTTCAATCGCGGCGTCGGTCAGGATATAAACCAGCATGGTGGCGTGCGGCACAAGCTGTGGATGAATCATGCCCGATCCTTTACCAACTCCGGCAATGCGTATCTCCTTAACGCTCCCGTTCGGCCCTGCCACCTCAAGCCGGGCGAAGGCCGTCTTCTCCACAAGATCGGTTGTCATGATGGCCTGAGCCACTTCGATGAAGTGATCCGATTCACGGCCCATTGCCCCGGCCAGCGAGGGCATGACATCAATCAGCTTTTCAGCGGGCAACGGTTTGCCGATGACACCTGTCGAAGACGGGAAAACCTCTTCGGTCTTGCAGCCAAAAGCCTTTGCTGCAGCCTCGCACGTTGCTTTGGCCGCGTCCAGCCCAGCCTGCCCCGCAGCGCAATTGGCATTGCCCGCGTTGATGGCAACCACCCGAACCTTGCCCGCTGTCGCAGTCAGGTGCTGCTTGTCGATGATGAGCGGCGCAGCGGCTACTCGATTCGCCGTAAAGACCGCTGCCGCGCTGGCAGGTGCGTCGGCTGCAATCAATGCAAAGTCGGTGCGTCCGCTGGCCTTCAGGCCTGCTTTCGTCGCGCCGAAACGAAATCCGCGAGGGATGATGAGTTGGGAAAGGTCTGTCATTTCGTTATTCGAGTTGGATTGGACCCAACCCATTTAATCTAGCAGGAGGACCGGGGGACTGATGACACAGAAATCAAGCGTGCCCGCGCAAAAACACGATTTAAGCGGCGATTCCGGCCCGGACTCTGCTGCCGACTTTCTGGACCTGCGCGGCGTGAATGTTGCGCGAGGCGATCGTATCGTCCTGCACGATGTGAATCTGCACATTCGCGCCGGTGAGCATGTAGCCATTCTGGGCCCAAACGGATGCGGAAAGTCCACCCTGATCCTGACCATGACCTGCCAGATCTACCCAATTGTGCAGGCGGGTATGCACGTGGGCATATTTGGCCGCGAGCGTTGGGACCTAACACAACTCCGCAAGCACTTCGGCGTGGTTGGAGCAGAGCTACCGGGCGAGCGCACCGCCGTCACCACCGGACTGGATGCCGTAACAGCGGGTTTTTTCTCCGCATCCACGCTCTGGCCCAATCTGCACGTAACGGACGAAATGCGTGTCCGCGCCGCCGAAGCCCTGGAGCGCATGGAAGCGACGCATCTCAGCTCGCAACTGGTCGGCACCATGTCCGCGGGAGAAAAGCGACGCATCGTTATCGCGCGCTCGCTAGTGCACCGTCCCAAACAAATGTTGCTGGACGAGCCCTCGAACGCTCTCGATCTTGCGGCACAGCGCGAGCTGCGCGAAACCCTGCGTCGGCTTGCCCGCGAAGGTACCGGCCTGGTTCTGGTCACACATCACCTCGGCGACATTCTGCCTGAGATTGAGCGCATCATACTGATGCGCGATGGCCGCATCGTGGGCGATGGGCATCGCCGGGATCTGCTGACCGGGGCGCGGCTCAGCGAGCTATTTCGCACACCGGTCCGGATTGGTCACGACGAGGAATGGCTGCATAGCTGGTAAAAGAATCGGCCGCAAGCAACTGCTGCAGAGTGTAAGCTGTCTAGCAGGTTGCGTGGCAATATGCGGATGAATGAGTAAGTTACCCGAAATGCGCCGCTACAACCGGCGTGCAGCCCCCGCGCTGCGAAAGTTCTTGCGGAGACCAGATAGCAATGCAGCTCTTCCACCTGGTGCCAACCGATGCGCTCAAGATCGTACTGGTAATCTTTCTGTCGTTCCTCATTGGCCTGGAACGCGAAGAGCATAAATCCACTAATGGATACGCGTTCGGCGGAGTCCGAACGTTCCCGCTCATCGGACTCATCGGCTTTTCACTTGCATTGCTCTCGGGCACGCAACTCACGCCTCTCATCGCCGGATTCGCAGTTGTCGCTGCATTTCTACTGCTCTCCTACTGGCACAAACTCTCAGCAGATAAGCCGGCAGGCGTTACCACGGAGATGTCGGGTCTGACTACGTTCCTGGTCGGAGCGCTCATCTGCGACGACCACTTTTGGATCGCGATCACGCTGGCCGTTGCTAGCCTGCTGCTTCTGGACTTAAAGGTGGCCCTCGAGAAGCTTGCCACTTCCATCGCTCCTGGCGAGATTCTTACCTTTGCCAAGTTCCTGTTGCTGAGTGGAGTGATTCTGCCGACGCTGCCGAATCAGGAGTTCGGCCAGTTTCATGTCAATCCCTTCAAGACCTGGCTGGTTGTCGTTGCCATAAGTACCATCTCGTATGGAAGCTATATTCTGCAGAAGGTGACCAGGGGGCAAGGTGGCATTGTGCTGGCCGCACTGCTGGGTGGAGCATATTCTTCCACGGTGACGACGGTCGTGCTGGCCAAGCGCGCGGCGCGTGAAAATCACCCACACCTATTTGCGGGCGGTATGCTGATCGCGTCCGGAATGATGTACCTGCGGCTGGTGGCATTGCTCGCGCTCTTCAATCGGGGGTTGATGTCGGTGTTGCTTGCGCCATTTCTGACGCTCGCGGTTATTGCACTCGGCATTGGCTGGCTGTGGTCAAGACGCGCCGACGGAGCCACAGGCGAAGTTCACCGTGAGTTCGAGCCCAAAAATCCTCTGGAGCTGCTGACTGCGTTTATGTTTGCCGGGCTTTTCCTGGCCATGCTCATCGTCACCCAACTGGCGGTTGCGTATCTCGGCAAAGGCGGTGTGGACGCGCTTGCCGCCATCATGGGCGTGAGCGACGTTGACCCCTTCATCATGGGACTGACGCAGGCCGCGGGCACACTCACGGCGATCAAGGTTGCAGCAGGCGCGATTCTGATCGCCGCCGCAAGCAACAATGCCGCCAAAGGCATCTATGCATATTCGTTTGCCGATCGCAAAACAGGCCTGCAGGGATTGCTGTTTCTAGTCGGCCTGGCGGTTGCCGGTTTAATCCCGCTGATCTGGTTTATGTAGGAGCCGCTTTAAGCCGCATTGCTTAACCCCTTGCGGCCCGCGTGCTTTACGATTAAAGCAACGTGCAAACCATTCGGGTCGATACACCAACTGCAAAGTATGACGTTTTCGCGGGCAGCGGACTGCTTCAATCGATTGCGCCCCGCATCCAACGCGCCGTCGGCCGCCTGCCGCGCCGCGTCTTTGTGCTCACATCTGAGCCCATCTGGGCGCTCTGGGGGCAGATCTTCTGCGCTTCATTTTCCGAGCCGCCCATTGTGCTGTTTTTGCCGCCCGGCGAAAAGCACAAAACGATAGCAAGTGTGGATCGGCTGCTGCGCGAAATGATTCGCGCAGGCGGCGACCGCGGCAGCCTGCTTATCGCCTTTGGCGGCGGCATTGTTGGCGACGTTGGCGGCTTTCTGGCTGCTATCTTCATGCGCGGAATCCCCTACGTCCAGGTGCCTACTACATTCCTCGCGCAGGTCGATTCCTCTGTAGGCGGCAAGACAGGTGTCAACCTGCCCGAAGGTAAGAATCTCGTGGGAAGTTTCCATCACCCTCGAGCGGTCTTTGCAGACATTTCCGTACTGGGCACGCTACCTGTCCGCGAGTTGAAAGCCGGGCTCATGGAAAGCGTGAAGGCCGGCATTATCCGTGACCGCGCGCTGGTTCGCTACATGGAACAAAATGCATCAGCCATTATCGGCCGCGACGCCCGCGCGCTCGAGAAAGTGATTGCCGCATCCATCCGCATGAAGGCCGACGTTGTCAGCCGCGATGAGCGCGAATCGGGCCTGCGCATGATCCTGAACCTCGGCCATACCGTGGGTCACGCGATCGAACAAGCGACAGCCTACAAACTGCTGCTGCATGGTGAAGCAGTGGCCTGGGGCATGATCGCGGCACTTTACATTGCGCGTGTACGCCGCACCATCAGCCCCGCGCAACATGAACGCCTCGAACAACTCATCCACCTGTACGGTCCATTCCCTACAGTCAAGCTACGGCCAGCGAAAGTGGTGGCCGCAACCGGGGCCGACAAGAAGAACATCGGCGGTGTGCGACGTTTTGTCTTGCCGGTGGGCATTGGCGATGCCGGCGTGGTGGAAGATGTGTCGCCGGCTGAACTTGAAGCGGCCGTGCGTTACATGCTGGAGCAGGCAAAAGCATAGCCGGACAAGAATCCCCCGACTGTAAGGGGCTTTAAGACAGTTACTTACATTTTGGGAATCGGCTGCCTTGCAAACGTATTTGCAGAATAATCATCTAATTATCAGACAAAGCCGTATCCGCACGGTTACTCGAACGTTAGGCCGCACCGGGATACACTGGAGAAGCTCTCGATTGTCCGCAAACTCCCGCATGCGCCGCGCGATATTTGTCGCACTTTTGTTGTTGGCGGTGTTTGTTGCATCAGCAACTGCTCATGCAGCAGAGTCCAAGTCGGCTCACAGGAAAACCTCGTCTCGCACTCATACGACTGCTCATTCGACCTCCCACAAAGCCACCACGACAAACACTCACCGCACCACCAGGAAGACCGCACACCGCACTACGAAGCGAGCAAGCGTACGCACACGTAAGGCATCCAGCACCAAAGCCAAAAAGGCTGAGCTTGCTCCTAAGGCTGTGAGCGCTACTCCTGAATCTCCGGTGCCTTCAGTAGATCCAACCCCTTCCCTCAATCCTGGCTCAACGGCCGATGTTACGGCCTATGCAATCGGTTATCGAGCCGGATACAAGGCGGGGCGCGAGGCAGTTCTGAATGAAGCCGCAGGCAAGGGTAACGTTGCAGAGCCCACCGCTGACACTACTACAGCCCTTGAGCCGCATACCTCATTGCAGCGCAATCAAACTTCCCAGAAAGCAGATGAAGCCGATTCGCAAGCAAGCCGTACCAGCGTTTCCAATTCCGCATCCATGACAACTGCGGCCTTAAGCGCCGAGGATAACGATGCGGCTAACGACGGCCCCGAAGATCCCGACGAAGCGACCATGGCTACGCTTGAGTTGCCGAATGCCGGCACTCGGATCTCACTACGTGGATCGCTCGCATCGCTTGAACGCCAGAACAGGACACTCGAATCGGAGGGTCTGGAGCGCATCCTTGACGAGCGTGACCTTTCCAGCCGCATCTCGCATGGACTCCTGGTATCTCTTCCGGCGTCAAAGGACCTCACGGTCAATCCGAATCTCACGGAGACACACCGCTACTGCCGGCCGTGGACTGCACGCTTCCTCAGCGACCTTGCTAAAGCGCATGCCGCGGCATTCCATCGGGCATTTCAGGTGAACTCCGCCGTACGCACGGTTGAATACCAGAAGCGCCTGATGCGCACCAACGGCAATGCTGCAGCTGCTCAAGGAGACATTGTGAGCCCGCATCTGACGGGCGCAACCATCGACATTGGCAAACACGGAATGACGCATGCGGAGTTGACCTGGATGCGCCGTCACCTGTTTGCACTCCAGAGCGCAGGCAAGATCGACGTGGAAGAGGAGTTCGCGCAGGCTTGCTTCCACATCACCGTGTACAAGACTTATGCAGCGCCAGCCCAACCGCGCAAGCTTCAGGAGCCTGAACTGCGCGAGGCTTCAAGCCCGCACAGAGAGCCTTCACCAGCGCATCGCCGGGGAAGCTCATTGCCCAGTTCCATCGCGGCCGGCACCTTCATCCCTCAGAGCCGCTGACTTCGCGCGGCTCGCTCCCTCTTCCACTTCGATGCGGCAGTGCCATTCCATTACTTGGATTTTTTCTACGCCTTTTCCTGCTGACAGGGTAAAATCGCGGGCAAAGCCTGCACGTCTCATCTCTGAAAGGCGTAATCATGTCGAATATTGGAACCCAACCTGTCGCTGATCCGACCACAGGTCTTTCGCAGTGGCAGCGTATCGCTAACATCTTCGTGGCGCCAACAAAGACCTTTGAAGATATCCGGAATGGAAATCGGAGCTGGTGGCTGCCCTTCATTTTGTTCGCCGTGGTTGGCACCGCACTTTGGTTCGCGGTGTCCACAAATGTGACATGGGAAACCGTCCGCGATAATGCGCTTCGCATGGCTCCCGCACAAGCCGAACGGCTCAGCTCCCTTCCGCCAGACCAGTTGCAACGCCAGATGGAAATTTCCGCCATTGTCCAGAAGTGGATATGGGCCGCAGCTCCCGTTGGAGTCCTGCTCATGGATCTTATCGGAGCCGGAATCCTGCTAGGCACCATCAATTTTGTCTTTGGCGGCAGGGCCCAATACAGCAGCGTTCTCGCGGTGATCTGGTACGGAGGACTGCCCGGGTTGATCAAACTCCTTCTGGGATTGGTGGGCCTATATGTCGGAGTTGCGCCGGAGAGCTTTATGCCGGCTAACCCAGCCGGCACCAATCTCGGCTACTATCTCCCTCCCGCGGAGACCAACAGGTTTATCTACACGTTGGCCACGGGGCTTGATCTAACCGTCCTCTGGAGTCTTGTGCTGACGTCAATCGGCCTTGCCATTGTGGCCAGAACCAAGAGTAAAAGCGGTTACATTGCGGTGTTCGGTTGGTGGACGGTCTCAATACTCTTCGGAGCTGCTGTCGCGGCGATCAGCATGTAATTCCGGGCATTGCGACCAGTGACAGTAAAGCCGTAGTAAGCTGACACTGGAATGAGCCGGTTTTCAGTAACGGGAAATCTTGCCCTTGTCACGGGCGGCAGCCGCGGCATTGGATTCAGCACTGCCCGTGCCTTGGGTGAAAGCGGGGCACGCGTCATCCTTGTCGCGCGATCTGCTGAATCGCTTGAGCGTGCGCAGGTGGAACTGAAAGCTACGCAAATCGACGCTGTTTACTCCGTCTGCGACCTGAGAAAGATCGATGGAATCGCTCCCTGGTTCCAGGAGTGCGCAGCTCAATTTGGACAACCTGACATCCTTGTGAATGCGGCGGGCATTCAAAGGCGTGGCCTGGCCACCGAGCTTCCGCTCTCAGACTGGAACGACGTGCTTGCCGTAAACGCAACCGCGGTCTTCGAGCTGAGCCGTTGTTTTGCGCGAGGGCTGATCACGCGCGGGCGCAAAGGAAAAGTCATCAACATCGCATCGCTCATGACGGCTGCGGCTCGCCGCGGTGTCTCGGCTTACACTGCGTCAAAGGGCGCGGTGGGCCAACTGACCAAGGCGCTGGCGGTTGACTGGGCTCCGCACGGCATCCTCGTCAACGCTATCGCTCCGGGCTACGTCGCCACGGAACTAAATGAACCGCTGATGGCCGACGCCGAGTTCGATGCGTGGGTGAAGAAGCGCTGCCCGCTTGGCCGTTGGGCCTCGCCCGATGAGATCGCCTGGCCGGTCGTTTTTCTGGCTTCGCATGCGTCCGACTTCATCACCGGCCAGGTGATCTACGTAGACGGCGGATGGATGTCGACCTTCTGAAGAACAAAATAAAACCGGCGCGCTGAATTGATCAGAGCGCCGGTCCGCTTTGCACTTTTCTTTGGCTAAAAGCTGAGGGCTGAAAGCTGATAGCTGTTTCTTACTCCATCCAACGCCGCATGATGAGCGTTGCATTGATACCGCCAAAGCCGAACGAGTTCGAAAGCCCGATATCGAAGCTGTGTGGAATCGCCTTGTTCGGAACGTAGTCCAGCGTGCATTCCGGATCGACATTGTCGAGGTTGATGGTCGGTGGCAACATCTGATGCTGCAGAGCCAGCACCGTTATGCCCGCTTCAAGTCCGCCCGCGCCGCCAAGCAAGTGACCGGTCATTGATTTGGTTCCAGAGATCTTGAGCTTGTGGCTGGTAGCGTGCTCGCCAAACACCAGTTCGATTGCCCGCGACTCATTGCCGTCGCCCGCCGGTGTGGATGTCGCGTGAGCGTTGATATAGCCGACCTCTTCAGGTTTGATGCCCGCGTCTTTAAGTGCAGCGCGCATGCTGCGTTGCGCTCCCTGCCCTTCAGGCGCGATACCGGTCATGTGATAGGCGTCGGCGCTCATGCCGTAACCGATCACCTCGGCAAGGATCTTTGCGCCGCGCGCCTTGGCGAACTCAAGCTCTTCAAGAATCAGAATGCCTGCGCCTTCACCAATCACAAAACCATCGCGATCCTTGTCGAATGGGCGGCTTGCCTTGGTCGGTTCGTCGTTCCGCGCTGAAAGAGCACGCATAGAGGCAAACCCGCCAACGGAAAGCGGAGTAACCGCCGCCTCCGCTCCCCCGGCAATCATCGCATCAGCATCTCCGTGCATGATCATTCGCACAGAGTCGCCAATGGAATTGGCCGATGTGGCACACGCCGTTGCTGTGGCGGAGATGGGGCCCTTGGCGCCGTAGCGGATACTCAGTTGGCCTGCGGCCATGTTGACGATTGCGGCTGGAATAAAAAACGGCGAGATTTTGCGTGGCCCGCCCTGCAGAAGGTTCGAGTGCTCGCGCTCAATGATTTCGAATCCGCCGATACCGGACCCGATCAGCACACCAACCCGCTCGCCGATCTCCTCGGTGATCTGGAGACCCGACTGGGTAAGCGCTTCATGGGTTGCGGCGAAGGCGAAGTGGATGAAGCGCCCCATCTTGCGCGCTTCTTTCTTTTCCACAAAATTCATCGGGTCAAAGTTCTTGACCTCGGCAGCAAAAGTTACAGAAAAGCCCGTGGTATCGAAGCCTTGAATCGGCCCCATGCCACTGACGCCTGCCAACAATTGCTTCCAAACTTCAGGAGCAGTATTTCCAACCCCGCACACCAGCCCCATGCCGGTGATTACTACTCTGCGCGCCAAGGGCTATTTGCCGCCTTTCGCATTCTTCTCGATGTAGTCGATGGCGTCCTTCACGGTCTTGATCTTCTCGGCGTCTTCGTCGGGAATCTCGAGATCGAACGCCTCTTCGAACTGCATCACCAGTTCGACCACGTCCAGCGAGTCTGCGCCCAAGTCTTCCTGGAAGCTGGCACCCGGGGTAACTTCGGCTTCATCCACCTGCAACTGCTCGACAATGATCTGTTTCACCTTCTCTTCAACGGCCATGCTATGTTTCTCCTCTTGTCTTTCTTCGCTCAGAAACGATCCGGGGCAAAAGAATCGCTCCCATTCTGCCTGCCTACAATAACGGTCTGAGCAAGCAAATTCAACCATTGCCTATGAATAAAAGCGCATGGCCCCGAAACTTCAAGTCTAATGGGCGGCTGGGGGTGTGTAAAGGCGTGGAAAAACAAGAAATAGCCATGGCAATCTGATCCGTCATTCTGCTCACGAGCGATACTTCAGAACATCGACTAACGCCGGTGAACCGATCGCGAATTTTGCCGGGAAATTAACAGCCGGGAGGCGTATATTCGGCGAAGAGACCATGGGAGAAGCGATGTTGCCTTTGATCGCCGCTGCAGTTGCCGCAATTGCCGGAATTCTTGTCGGATTCTGGCTGCGCGGCTCGTCTGCGCACAGTGAGAATGCTCAACTTGAACTGCGTATTGCAGAACTCGGCCGCACTCTGGACACCACAAAAGCGGAACTTGCCCAAAGTCAGGCTGAGTCATCGTCACGGGCGGGTTTTCAGGCACTGGCAGAAGAACGCGAAAAGTCGCTGACAAAGACGCGCGACGACTTGCAGGCAAAGGCCGCATCCGAACTTGCTCAAGGTGCACGCATCAAGGAACTGGAAGCCGAGTTGCGCAACGAGCGCCAGAATCTGGCTGAGAAGATTGCATTGCTCGAAACCGCGAAGAAAACTCTCTCCGACCAGTTTCAGACACTCGCCACTGAAATTCTCGAGACAAAATCGAAGACGTTCTCTGAAGCAAGTCAGGCTCAACTTGGAACACTGCTCGATCCTCTCAAGACGCAGATCAAGGAGTTTCGCGACAAAGTAGAACAGGCGCAGAGCGATTCCAAAACAGGCGTCGCGAAACTCGAAGGCCTCATTGGCAGTCTTGGAAGCCTGAATCAACAGCTCGCAGAAGAAGCGCGCAATTTGACCACGGCGCTACGCGGTTCATCCAAGACGCAGGGCGATTGGGGCGAGTTCATCCTTCGCGATCTGCTTGAGAAGGCCGGCCTGCGTGAAGGACACGAGTTCAGCTTCCAGCAGAGTTTTACCGGCCTCGAAAGTGAAGACGGGTCCAAGCGACGCACAGCGCGCACGGACGTGATCGTCTATCTCCCCGGCGGCCGTAACCTCATCATCGATTCGAAGGTATCGCTCACCGCATATACCGAATATGTGAGCGCCGAGAACGACGTGGCACGTGCCGCAGCGCTCAAATCGCACCTGGCCAGCGTGCGCGCGCATGTATCCAGCCTGTCCAAAGCCGAATACCATCGCCTTCCCGGCCTCGAAACGCCGGACTTTGTTGTCCTGTTCATTCCAATTGAGCCGGCTTTTCTTATCGCGCTGCAGAACGACCCTATGCTCTGGGCCGATGCGTACAAGCAAAATGTTCTTCTGGTTGGCCCCACTACCCTGCTCTACATCATCAGGATTGTGAATGTGCTATGGCAGCAGGAAGTGCAGGCGCGCAACGTGCAGGAAGTAATGAATCGCGGGGCTGAACTTTATGAAAAGTTCGTCGGATTCGTAAGCGATCTTGAAGCAGTGGGCAAAGGCCTTCGCACCGCTGATCAGAGCTATACGGCCGCGATGAAAAAACTGAGCGAAGGCCGCGGCAATCTTATCCGCAGGGTGGAGATGCTGAAGCAACTCGGACTCAGAAGCAGCAAATCGCTGCCGCAGAATCTGCTCGACACCGCGGCAGTCGATGAACCCGGCCTCGCTCTGGCAGCTGAAGCTGAGGTTGACGAAAATGAAAACGTTGATTGAGTTGGGAGACTGAACGCGCGGCTACAGACCCAACTGCATTTGAGACCGTACAACTTGTGCTGTGATCGCAGC
This sequence comes from uncultured Acidobacteriaceae bacterium, assembly GCA_963832645.1. GTDB lineage: Bacteria > Acidobacteriota > Terriglobia > Terriglobales > Acidobacteriaceae > Telmatobacter. The sequence goes on along the minus strand of CAWHUU010000009.1, from coordinate 81,953 downwards.
GGGCACCGCCTCAGGCTTCACCCGTTTCAGCGTCATTTCCATCGCCGGAAAGTCCCCCGAGTCGGATTTGGTGCTTAGCTTTATTTCGTCTCCGGACTCACTAATAATGCCGAGGTGAGTGATGGTCATGCCGTTGACATCTACTTTGAACGACAGATTATTTCCGTCGATTTTTCCGTCGGTGATGGGAATTGTGTCGCCCTGCGGGCCAAGCACGGTACCGGTAACCGTCGAGCCGTCCTGAGTGAAGGTAAAGGACATTTGCATGCTGTCGCCGCCGCCGGGCATTTGCATCTCGGCGGTCCACTTGCCGGTGATATCTACCGCGTGCGCCGATGTTGCGCCAAGCCCCACAAATAATGCTGCACATACAAAAAGGAGAGTTTTCATTGACGTCCTCGCGACCGCTATGAGCGGTGAACAAATCATAAGGTCGTTGTGAGGAAGTCGCAGAAAATTATTTAACGGCCTTGAGCGCCTCGCGCAAACGTCTCCATGTAGATTCCAGGTCTTCAGGCAACACGCGCGTTTCAGCCACGGTGGTCATGAAATTGGTGTCGCCGGCCCAGCGCGGCATGGCGTGGAGGTGCAGGTGCTGGGCGACGCCGGCGCCAGCGGCCTGGCCAATGTTCAATCCGAAATTGAATCCATGCGGCGAATACACGTGATTCAGCACGCGCTCCGTGCGCTGGGCAAGGTCGATGAGCTCATGCGCGGCATCGGTGGGCAGCTTGGCCAGGCGGTCCAGATGTGCGTACGGCATCACCATCACGTGACCGGAGGTATATGGAAACGCGTTGAGACAGATGAAGCAGTGCCGGCCGCGGAGGACGAGGCCACCTGCTGCTTCTGCGGTTTCGGCGTTCATTCCATTGGCGATGGCGTAGTCAATTGAAGCGACAAGGTTGCAGAATACGCAACCCAGGTTACCGGGCCAGGCGGAAAGTTTTTCAGGAACGCCTGGACGCGCAGCGTTATCCGCCGTGGTGACGTAGGTAAAGCGCCATGGGCTCCAGAGATGATCCATACGAGGCAAGCCGATCAAAAACAGTATTGAGGGACAGTATAGAGCGAGCCCGGAGCGTGAGCATGATGACGGTTCGTTCCGCAGGTATTCTCGCTCAAATGCTTTGGTTGTCGTTGCGAGGCTCGCCGTACAGAGTTGCGCGCACGAGTATCTGTGCCGGCGGTCACGCTTGCCCCTCTCAACTATGGTTAAATGCATAGCTATCAGGCCCAGATTCTGGTACATGGGACTGTGAAGGAATGCCCAAAATCGGTTGCAGTTGGATTGACCTATGTTAGCCAGGTTGGTACACTCATGAGCGTAGCTTCCTGCGCGAATTCCAGCAGTGAGTTGCGGCCGCCCCCCAGCAAGCCGTAGGCTACCGGGTACGATCCGAGGAGAAATTCCGGTTTACTGACCCTTAACAATGTGGGTCTTACGGCTCCCTGGAAAGTGCTTCCGGTTTCGTCTCATGTCGCGGTGGCAAGGATACGGCCTTAGGGCATCTCCCGTTGCGGCACTCGCGGCGAGGAAGCCACCCCGGTCAGCAAGGTTGACTGCGGCAGCAAGGAATTCCGGAGCTCCAAGCAATGTCAAACGTCCTCAATCCCGAAACCGAGAGCATAACCCTGAACACCGAATTGGAAACCCCAACTCTAGAGCCTGCGACGGAGCTTGAGCAGCCGTCGTTCGAATCCACGTCCAACCCTGAGAAAGCCGAATTAGCCCAATCACCCGCGCTGGACGCCGATGCCTTAACCGAGCCTTCCGAGACCGAGTCTCCGGTGGCCGTAAGTGGGGAGGCCGCACCCGCGGAAGTAACTGCGCCCGAGGCGCATGCCGAAGGGTCAACCGAGCCTGCCCAGACAGCACATGACATTCACGCACCAGAGTCGATGGACGACTTCTCTGCCGCACTTGAAGCCTTTGAGCGCGAGCAGGCCGCCGAGGCGGCCGCTGTTGAGGCGTACGGAGACAAGGTTGTCTCCGGCACGGTGATCAAGCAGACCGAGAAGCACCTGGTTATCGATGTGGGCCTGAAGTCCGAGGGACTGGTTCCGCTCGAACAGGTGACCGACCACACCGGCGCGGTGAAGTTCAATCCCGGCGACGTAATCGACGTGGTGATTGAGCGCGAGGAGCCCGAGGGTGGATACCTGGTGAGCTATGAGCGCGCGCAGCGCTTGCGTGTGTGGGACACGATTGAGAAGGCCGCCAACGACAAGACCCCGATGATGGGCACGGTAGTGAGCCGCGTCAAGGGCGGACTCACGGTCGACATTGGCCTGAAGGCATTCCTTCCCGGCTCGCAGATCGAGATTCGTCCGGTCCGCAACCTTGACGGCTATCTTGGCCAGCAGATCGAAATTCGGGTCATCAAGCTGAACAAGAAGCGCGGCAACGTTGTGGTGAGCCGCAAGGAGATTCTGGAAGAAGAGCAGAATGCGAAGCGCTCGACCACTCTGGAGCACCTTGGCGAGGACGCGATTCTTACCGGCACGGTGAAGAACCTGACCGATTACGGCGCGTTTGTGGATCTGGGCGGAATCGACGGCCTGCTCCACATTACCGACATGAGCTGGGGACGCCTGACTCACCCGCGCGATCTGGTGAATGTGGGCGACGAGATCCAGGTAAAGGTTCTGAAGTTCGACAAAGACAAGCAGCGCGTATCGCTCGGCTTCAAGCAGTTGACGCCCGATCCGTGGCTCGATGCTTCTGAGCGTTATCCGGTTGGCGCGCACGTAAAGGGCCGCGTCCTTTCAGTGACCGACTACGGCGCGTTTGTTGAGCTGGAGCAAGGCATTGAAGGCCTGGTTCACCTGTCAGAGATGACGTGGTCGAAGCGGCTGAAGCATCCGTCAAAGATGGTGAAGCCCGGCGACGAAGTCGAGACGGTTGTGTTGAGCGTGAATCCGGCGGACCGCCGCATCTCACTCGGCATGAAGCAGCTAATGGAAAATCCGTGGGAGAACCTGACGGAGAAGTATCCGACCGGAGCAGTGGTTGAGGGCCGGGTTCGCAATCTCACCGATTTCGGCGCCTTCATCGAGATCGAAGACGGCATAGACGGTTTGGTTCACGTTTCAAACCTGAGCTGGACCAAGCGCGTAAAGCATCCGTCTGAGGTTGTGAAGAAGGGCGAGAAGGTAAAGGCAGTTGTTCTGGGTGTTGAGCCGCAGAACCGCCGCCTGAGCCTGGGCATCAAACAGTTGCAGCCTGACGTGTGGGAGAGCTTCTTTGCCACTCACCGGGTGGGCGACGTGGTGCACGGCAAGGTTCTGCGCACGGCGCAGTTCGGCGCATTTGTTGAAATCGCCGAGGGCGTCGAGGGCCTGTGCCACATCTCCGAAGCGGGCGATGACGGCAGCACGAAGCTTGAGACCGGCCTTGAGCACGAGTTCAAGATCATCAAAATTAACGTGGAGGAGAAGAAGGTGGGCCTGAGCCTGCGCGCAGTTGCCGGACACGAAGCAAGCCGCGCACAGGTTGAGAGCTACAAGGCGGACACGCACAAACACCCCGTCTCCGGCGGCACCACAACACTTGGCGATCTGATTAACTGGCGGAAGGGTGAGCGGTAAACCGCAGCCTTAACGGCAAGGAACGACACGGCGGCCACCCTACGGGGTGGCCGCCGTGCGTTTGATTGTTAATTCACTGGCGACACGTTCCGAGATGCCCGTTATAGGAAGTGATCTGAAGCGGTTGTCCAATTCGGAGTCTGTTACAAGGTCAGAAGTATTCCCGCTCCCAAGTGCGAGAGACCACGGGGCACCCGGCGTCGGTGAAATGCGTTACCGCCTATCTCATTCTGTTGCCATACAGCTTTCTTAGCAGTTGAATCTGACCGGCGTGATAAGCATCGTGCATTGCGATCCCCACGGCGTTCCGAATGGCAGTCTTCCCACTGCCGCTCGGAGAACGCTTCAGCTGCGATTCCTTTAGCTCTGCAATTGCATTATGCAATTCCCGATGTGCCTTCATGAGGAGATCCAAATCGCTCTTCCAACGTCTTGCCGCCTCTCCCTTGGCTAGCTTTGCCGTATCACGCGAAAACCAATTCCTCCCCTTCTCAGGAAAGTCACGCTTCCTGCTCCCGGTCAGGCGCCGCGTTACTGTGTATTTCCAGTAAGCTGCGTGCACGGCAATTTCCCAGATGTTGTGCCTATTCTTCGCCGGCCGCCAAGCCGCCTCTTCAGCGGTGACGCCACGAAGTGCATTCCGAAAGTTCGGCCCATGCCAGGCGGGCATCTGAAACCCTTCTTCTACCAGCGCGAGTAGTTGTTCCTTCTCCAAATTGCACCTCCATGGCGCGATTCCAGCGCCATGCTACATGGTATCGAGTAAAAGCTTGGAGTGGCGGTAGCAGATTCCTTTGTCATTGAGATCTCTTGGGCAGAAAGACAACAGCAGATCCTTCTCTCTGCTATCCCTGGTCTCGGAATCGAGAGTGGATGGCCGGGCCGATCATCGTCTTTTGGGAAGAGATCAACCACAGGGACTCGTTGAGGGCTAATTCAAGATACATAATGGCTGGAGTGCGTCTTCGGCCTGTTGGCGGCGAATGTGTGGCCGGCGGCGGGATTGGACGGCAGATGGGCTATGCGGCGGGCTTCCCCGAGGTGTGACGCTGCGCGCTCCGATTCTGATTTTTGCGATCAAGTGAATATCCTGACTGTGCGAGGGAGATCGTCATGGCATGTAAACCGGATGTATTGAAGAGCGTTCCGCTATTTTCGTTGTTGGACGACGACGAGACGGCGGTGCTGGCTGCCCAGGTGGACATAAGAACTTTTGCGCCGCGAGAACGCATTTACAAGACGGGCGAGCCGAGCACGCAGGCGTATGTGATGGTGTCAGGCAAGGTTCAGGTGACGACGGTGGACGAAGACCACCAGGAGGTGGTGGTGGACGAGCCGGGAGAGGGGCAGTTCTTCGGATTCGCATCGATGCTTGAGCAGTCGCCGCACCAGACGAATGCGATTGCGTTGGAGGAGAGTGTGTGCCTGGAGGTGTCGCGAGACGATATTGCGGTGCTGCTGGAGCGGAAGCCAATGGCGGGCATGGATCTGCTGACGACGCTTGGACGGCAATTCCACGCGGCGCAACAGTTGGTGCGGCTGAGGGCGACGCGCAATCCGAACGAGATTATCGAAAAGCAGGCGACATTTGGGGAGAAGATTGCGGACGCCGTGGCGGGGTTTGGCGGATCGTGGACTTTCATTATTACCTTCTTGATGATTCTGACTGGATACACGATGTTGAACATGTGGCTCAGAGGGAAGGCGTGGGATCCGTATCCATTTATTTTGCTGAATCTGTTTCTTTCAATGCTGGCTGCTCTGCAGGCGCCGGTGATTATGATGAGTCAGAATCGCCAGGACACCAAGGACCGGCTGCGCGGTGAGTTGGACTTTGAAGTGAATCGGCGCGCGGCATCGGAGATTCAGGGGCTGGCGAAGAAGCTCAACATGCTGGATGAGAAGGTTGGGGATTTGTTTGACGTGATGCGGACTGCGAATGCTGCAAAGCCCGGCACAGGGAGCGAGTGAGGCGGGCTGCTTGCGGATTGGGTTTGTGAGCCAGCGGCGGGGCTTGAGGATTATTTTTGGGAATTGTTGAACCGGTCTGTGGCTGCGTGCGTAGAAGCTAGAGTGCTGCTTTATGGGGCGGCGTAGTGCACGTTGCGCGAGGGAGGCCGGCGAATGGCAAAGATGTTGGATCTGTTCAGGCAATTGCTGAGGAGGCTGGCAAAGACTCCGCTGTTCACCGCGGTTACGTTGATTACGCTGGCCATTGGCATTGGCGCGAATACGGCGGTCTTCAGCGTGGTGGAAGGCGTACTTCTGAAGCCCCTGAGCTATCCGCAAGCGGACCGGCTGGTGGGAGTCTGGTACCACATTCCCAACATTGAGATTGAAAACATGCCGATGGCTCCGTTTCTCTACTTCATTGAGAGGGAGCAGAACACTGTCTTCGAAGATATTGGCGTGTATCAGGGCGACTCGCTGAGCATTACGGGATCGGGAGAGCCGGAGCGGGTGCGGGGCCTTGACGTGACGGATGGCACGCTGCCGCTGCTTGGCGTGAAGCCGGTGCTGGGGCGCTTGTTTACGCGATATGACGACAGCCATAACTCTCCGCGGACTGCTGTGATTTCGTACGCCTATTGGCGCGAGAAGTTTGGCGGAAGCGATTCCGTGATTGGACGCCAGATCACGGTGGATGGACAGGCGCGCGAGATTATCGGCGTGCTTCCGAGGAATTTTCATTTTCTTGATCGGCAGGATGCGGCGCTTTATCTTCCGATGCAATGGGATCGCAGCAATACGAAGCTGGGGAATTTCAGTTATCCGGGAATCGCGCGGCTGAAGCCGGGAGTGACGCTGGATCAGGCAAGGGCGGATATGGCCCGGCTGGTTCCGATCGCGATGCGAAGCTTCCCTGCACCGGATGGCTTTCCTCTCAGCATGTTTGAAAAAGTGAAGCTGAATCCAACGCCGCGCATGCTGAAGCAGGACGTGATTGGCGATATCGGCAATGTGCTTTGGGTGCTGATGGGATCGATTGCGATTGTGCTGCTGGTGGCGTGCGCGAACGTGGCGAATCTGCTGCTGGTGCGCGTGGAAGGACGCAGGCAGGAGCTGGCGATTCGTTCGGCGCTGGGCGCGGGGCGAGGACGCATTATCGGCGGACTGCTGTTTGAAAGCCTGTTTCTGGGATTTACCGGAGCGCTGATCGGTCTGGCTATGGCGTTCGGAGCATTGCGGCTGCTGATTGCTGCGAAGCCTATGGGATTGCCGCGCCTGAGCGAGATTCACATCGATGGCACGGCGCTGCTGTTTACGCTGGGCGTGGCGCTTTTTGTCAGCGTGGTGATTGGACTTATACCGGCGGTGAAGAGCGCGGGCGCCAGTGTGCATCACCGGCTCCGCGAAGGGGGCCGCGGGATGAGCCAGAGCCGCGAGCGCCACAAAGCGCGCAAGGCACTAGTGGTGGTTCAGGTGGCCCTTGCCTTTGTGCTGCTGATTTGTTCGGGGCTGATGATCCGCACCTTCCGCGCGCTGATGCATGTACCGCCGGGGTTCGCCGATCCTAACGCTGTTGAGGTCTTTCATCTTTTTATTCCTGCGACTCGGATACCTGACACGCAGCGTGAAGGCGTGGTTCGGCTCGAGCAGGAGATTCAGAACAAGATCGCCGCGATTCCGGGTGTGAAGTCCGTGAGCTTTGGATCAGTGGTTCCCATGGAGGGAATGAATCAGAACGATCCGATCTTTGCGCAGGACCACACCTACAAGCCGGGCGAGCTTCCGCCAATTCGGCGCTTCAAGTTCGTTGCGCCGGGATATCTGGCGACGATGGGGACCAGCCTGATTGCCGGACGCGACCTTACGTGGCCTGAAACGTACGGCAAGCGGCCAGTGGCGATTGTTTCAGAGAATCTGGCAAAAGAGCTGTGGCATGATCCGGCTGTAGCCGTCGGCAAGAGGATTCGCGTGGGAACAACGGACGATTGGCGAGAGATTATCGGCGTTGTGAGGGATGTGCATGACGATGGTGTCGACAGTCCTGCGCCATCGACAGTGTACTGGCCCGTGATTCAGGATCGCTTTGAGGGTCAACCGGAAACTGTGCGCAGAAACGTTGCGTTCGTTGTGCGCTCACCGCGCGCGGGTTCTGCTGCTTTCCTGAAAGAGATAGAACAGAAGGTATGGTCAGTAGATTCCGATTTGCCGCTGGCAAACCCCACCACACTCGGTGAACTGTACACGCAATCGATGGCGCGCACTTCATTCACGCTGGTATTGCTGAGCGTGGCTGGCGGCATGGCCTTGCTGCTGGGGATTGTGGGCATCTATGGAGTGATTGCGTACTCAGTGTCGCAACGCACGCGGGAGATCGGAATCCGGATGGCGCTTGGAGCGCAACAGCAGAGCCTGACTGCAATGTTCCTGCGCCAGGGATTGCTGCTGACCGGCATTGGAATTGTGACGGGGCTCGTGTCCGCATTCCTCGCTGTGCGCCTGATGTCGTCGCTGTTGTTCAACGTGAGCACGATGGATCCGTCGACGTACGTGCTTACATCAATATGCGTTGTGTGCATTGCCACGCTGGCGTGCTATCTACCCTCGCGGCGAGCTGCTACGGTGGATCCGACGATCGCGTTGCGGTCTGAATAGTTGTCTGGCATCGCCCCTACAGGATTGCGACAAAGTGAAAGGGCATTCCCTCAGGGGCTGAAGCCCCAACTGTTTTTGCAGACTTGATGTACGGGCTGAAGCCCGTACCCTTCAGTTCCTGTACCAGCGTTCGCCACGCTGAAGCGCGGGGCTAAATTCCATTGCGCCTACGGCGCGGGCGTAAATCAGTTGATGGGCTGCGTGCGGAGTCTTCTCTGGCGGAGCGTGATAACGATGCCGAGCGCCGTGAGGACGCAGATAAGAGCGAACAGAAATACGCTGGCGTAGCCGAATGCGCCGATGACGGCACCCGCAGCCGGACCGGTGAGGAAGAATGAAACATCGGCAAACGCTGTGTATACCCCGAGCGCGGTGCCGCGATTATTTTCAGGCACGCGCTTGACTGCCTCAACGCCGATGGCGGGAAAGACGAGCGAGAATCCAAAGCCACCGAGGGCTGCTCCGGTGAGTGCGACTGCCGGAGAATGCGCTTGCCAGAGGAGCAGGAGCCCGACTGATTCGACAGAAAGACAGACGATGCTGACGGGGTAGCCGCCGAAGCGATTGATGGATTGGATGAAGAGCAAGCGGGCAACGATGAATGCGATTCCGAATGCAGTGAGGCAGTAGACCGCGCCGTTCCAATGGCGGCTGGCGTAGAAGAGAGTGATGAAGGTGGCGAGAACGCTGTAGCAGATTCCGCCGAGCGCCAAGCCCATACCGTGAGGGAACACGCGCCCCAGCACATGAACGAACGGAAGATGTTTGCCATGAACGACGGGCACCGGCGGCTTGCGGAATGCTATTACGAGACTAATGGCGCCGATGACGGCGGTAAACAAGCCTAGCGCGGCAAGGCCCCACATGTTATCGAGAACGACGCCGAGTGGTGCGCCGATGGCCATTGCGCCGTAGGTGCTGATGCCGTTATAGGAAATTACTTTCGCTGTACTCTCCTGCCCGGTTGCAGTAATACCCCACAAAGTTGCTCCGGTAGAGCCGAGACTTTCTCCAACGCCGAGCACGAGCCGACTGACGATGAGGGCTGCAAAGCTGAGCAGGTGAGAGCTGTGTAACACAGACGCGAGAATGAGCATGACGCCGCTCGCCGTGCAGGCGGTCATACCCCAGAGAACGGAGACCTTAGCGCCGATTCGGTCGGAGATTCGTCCGGCAAAGGGCCTGCTGGCCAGCGTGGAAATGTACTGAATGCTGATGACGAGCCCGGCCAGGACCGCACTATACCCCATGCGAAGGTGGACGTACTGGGGCAGCACCGCGAGAGGTAAACCTATGGATAAGTAACAGTTAAACGTGAAATAGACAAAGCTGAGGATTTTGCGGATCGGGACCTGCGTTTCCGGGGACGCAAGGGGAGAGGGATTAGCTGTAACGGATGATGACATGGTGACCGCGGACCGTAGTCAGTGATGAAGGTGGTTAATCTTTAGTATATCGGGCAGAGCGGTTAGCCACAGGATGCCGGTGTTGATGCGGCAGATTCGGCTGCGCAATACACTGGATATGTGGCGGAGTTTCACGTTGAACATTTCGGATGCCGAGCGGCGCGCGCCGATGGCGAGGCGGTGAGCAGCCACCTGCGCGCGGCGGGACTGGGAGACGGCGATGCCGCGGCGGCAGATGTTGTGGTGGTGAACACGTGCAGTGTGACCGCAGAAGCGGACCGCGCCGCGCGAGCGTTCATTCGCCGCACTCACAGGCGAAATCCAAATGCACGAATTGTGGTGACGGGTTGCTATGCGCAGCGCGCTCCAGAGGAGTTGGCTGCGATGGCAGGGGTTGCCGCTGTTGTGGGCAACAGCCATAAGGCACTGGCTGCGGAGATTGTGCTCGATCTGACTGGAGCGCCAGCGACGCTGAGGCCGAGTTCGGCGAACGCGAGCGAACTAATCAGGTTGCAGCCGGCGACTGCTGCTACCGAGGGCACTGCGCCGATCTGGGCAGATGATGATTTTGCGCATTCGTTTATTGAAGAGCCGCAACTGGTTCCAGGCACACAGACCCGACCGAACCTGAAGATTCAGGAGGGCTGCGGAAATCGCTGCACATTCTGCGTGATTCCGCAGACGCGGGGTGGCTCGAGGAGCCTGTCTGCCGAAGCGATCATGCGGCAGGTAAGCGGATTTGTTGATGCGGGTGGCATCGAGCTGGTGCTTTCCGGCATTAATCTTGGCCGCTGGGGACACGATCTGCCGAAAGCCGGCGCTGCGCCACATACATTCGCTGCACTTGCGCGGAGGATTCTGGAGAGTAGCGGATTACCCCGGTTGAGGCTCAGCTCAATTGAGCCGATGGATTGGAATGCGGAGTTGATTGCGCTGATGGCGGAGTTTCGTGGTGCGGATGCTTTGCTGCACGGGGCGCGAACGGGCAGGCTGGCAAGGCACGCGCATCTGCCTCTGCAGTCGGGCTCGGATGCTGTGCTGAGGCGCATGCACCGCCGCTACAGACCGTGGCATTACATCGAGAAGGTTGAGGCATTGTGCAAGGCAGTGGGACCTGACCTCACGCTGGGCGCAGACGTGATGGTGGGTTTTCCCGGCGAGTCGGATGCGGAGTTTGAAGAGACGCTTGCCTTTGTGCGCGCGCTGCCCTTCGGCTATCTGCACCTGTTTCCATTTTCACCACGGCCGGGAACGAAGGGCTGGACACTGCACAAGGAGTACCCCGTAGCGGTGCAGGCGGTTGAGGAACGCATGACAGCACTGCGCGAACTTGCTGCCGAAAAGAGCCGCGAACATCGGATGCGATTCGCCGGGCGGGAGATGGAGTGCATCACCCTGCATACTCCGGATGGTTTGGTGGAGCAAAACAGAACGTCTGCCCTTACCGATAACTTTATTCCGATGGAAATTGAGGGACGGCATGCAGCGAATCAATTGCTTGTGGCGCGCGTTGCAGGGATGAAAGACGACGGCACGCTGTTGGCCGACACGGCAGAACCTGCTGAATTCGAAAGAGTATTTGCCGACGCGGCACGCAATTGAAGCTTTCAGTGTGCCCTGCTCGAGTTACTTTACTGCTGCTTAAACATCCACATGGCCATGCACATCCGAACCGAGTGAATGTTATACTCAGGGTGCGTTGCTGTGGCTGCATCTAACTCGGGTATTGGCCCGCAGTCGGCAGGAACGACATCTGGAGGAGCACCATCGCACTCGACAAACGTTCAGCAAAATCGTTTATCCGCATTAACGACCGAATTCGCGCCCGCGAGATCCGCGTCATCGATGAGAACGGCGAACAGCTCGGCATCCTGCCTCCTTTCGAGGCCCTGAAGATTGCCCGTGAGCGTGGTTTGGATCTGGTTGAGGTGTCACCCAACGCGGTCCCGCCGGTGTGCCGTATCCAGGACTATGGACGCTTTCTCTACGAGAAGGAAAAGAGCGAGCGAGCGGCAAAAAAGAAACAAAAGGTCATTGTCGTCAAGGAAGTGAAGTTCTCTGTAACGGTGGACGAGCATGACTACCAGACCAAGAAGAATCAGGCTGTCCGGTTCCTGAGCGAAGGCGACAAGGTGAAGGCAAGCCTGCGCTTCCGCGGCCGCCAGATGGCGCATCGCGAACTTGGATACAACATCATAAACCGGTTGATCCAGGACATTGGCGATGCCGGTGTGGTGGAGTTTATGCCGCGCATGGAGGGAACGATCCTGCATGCGATTATTGCGCCAACGCGCAAGCAGGAAGCGCCCAAGCCGAAGCCCGCTGCGCCGCAGCAGACGGCGAGCGCGCCGGTGGCATGAGGGCAGTTTACGAGTTCACAAGTTTCCAATTTGACGAGTTGATGAGATTGCAGCGGGCCGCCTACTGGGCGGCCTTTGCATTTGCCGACTGGCCACTGTAGCTGCGATGATCTCAGCGTCGATCCTCAAACGGAGAAGATAATGGTGAAAAAAGCCGGGCTGATCTTTGCCGCATTTGCGGCGTTGTTTTTTGTTGTGAATGCATCGTTTGCGCAGTCTTCAGGCTGGCCGCCATCGCCGGATCATTTGACCATGCCGATCTGGCCGGGTCTGGCTCCAGGGCAGGATCAGGGAGCGACAACCAGCCCCGACACCGATGCCAACATCACCACGGCCAAAGACGCTTCGCCCGCGGGGCGGCCGGTGTACCGCATTGGCGTTGTTACGACGCCGACGATCACGCTCTACAAGGCGCAGAATGTGAGCGGACCGGCTCCGGCGGTGGTGGTTTTTCCGGGCGGCGGCTATGTACGTCTTGCCATTGATATTGAAGGTACCGAGGTTTGCGACTGGCTGAACTCGATTGGCATGAATTGCGTGCTGCTGAAGTATCGCGTGCCGAATTCGGGTCCGTATCCGAAGTCATTGGCGGCTTTGCAGGATGCACAACGGAGTGTGGGGCTGGTTCGCGAACATGCCGCGGAGTGGGGCATCGATCCGCATCGTGTGGGCGTGCTTGGATTTTCGGCCGGGGGGCATTTGTCGGCGGCGATCAGCAATCTGTACGAGAAACGCATGTACGATCCGATTGACGCGGCGGACGAGCTTAGCTGCCGGCCGGATTTTTCTGTGGTGATTTATCCGGGCTATTTGGCGCAGTCCGACCATGACTTTGCGCCGAATCCCGAGATTCATCCAACCGCAAATACGCCGCCGACTTTCATTGTGCAGGCGGAGGACGATCCGGTACATGTGGAGAACGCGCTGGTGTACTTTGAGCAGTTGAAGGAGGCAAAGGTGCCGGCGGAGCTGCATATTTATGCAAAGGGTGGGCATGGCTACGGACTGAGGAAGACGGGAGATCCAGTTGCTGTCTGGCCGCAGGATGCGGAGCGGTGGTTCCACACGATCAATATTTTGCCGTTGAACTGATGCGGAGGCCTGCGCATGTTGCTTGCCGTTCTTACCGTTTCCGACCGCTGTTCGCAGGGCCTGCTGACCGATACCGCAGGGCCCGCGGTTGTTGCCTTGCTCAAGAGCCAGTGGAGTGACGCGGAGATTGTGACTTGCCTGCTGCCCGACGATGAAGATGCGATTGCAACGTGGCTCAGCGACCAGTGCAGACGCGGCGCGGCGCTGGTGCTCACGGTGGGCGGAACGGGCATGGGTCCCCGCGACCGGACGCCCGAGGCAACACGGCGCGTGATCGAGCGGGAAGCGCAGGGACTGGCAGAAGCGATGCGCGCGGAAGGCGCCAAGAGCAGTCAATATGCGTGGCTCTCACGCGGGATCGCGGGGCTACGTGAGAACACGTTGATTGTGAATCTTCCTGGCAGTTTGCGCGGCGCGGAAGATAGTTTGACATCGATTCTGCCGCTGCTGCGGCACGCAATCGAAGTTGCCAGCGGCGGCCAATCTCATCCGTAATTTAGTGAATATGTAAACGAGGCTGCAGGTGGGCTGGCTGCGCATCGAGTCAGCGGTGCGCCGCCCCGTGGGCTTTGGCATTGCCGTTAACGATTACTGTAAATGCAAAAAGCTGTTGAAGTTACGGGAAACGCTTTCTTGAATTCCCTGCTCGCGACTTTAGTTCTTTATCGCAAATAAATCTTTTTCAGACCGGGAACAGGTGACTTTTCAGCGGTTTTTGGCCGGCGGCCTGGAAATTGTTAAGACGAGAAACAGTGGGAAAAGGATACAATGCTTGCCATGACGAGCGTGGGCAAAACTCACTCAAAGAAATCCTCGAATCGACGCCTGGTTTCTGTAAGCATTCGCGATGTGGCGAAGCGGGCCGGCGTCTCCATTGCAACGGTTTCGCGCGCCGTCAACCACATATCGAGCGTCGATCCCGACCTTGCCAAACGCGTCTGGAAAGCGGTGGAAGAGGTAGGCTATGTTCCGAATCCGCAGGCTCGCGCGCTGGTCTCGGGCCGCAGCCGGATTCTGGGCCTGATTGTTTCTGAGATCACCAACCCCTTCTTTCCGGAGCTGGTGCAGGAGTTTGAGAGCCTTGGCGTTTCGCAGGGCTACGAGGTGATGATCGGCTCAACCAACTACGATCCCACGCGAACCGAGTCGCTGATCAAGCGCATGCTGCAGCGCAGCGTGGACGGCGTGGCGGTGATGACGTTCGGCATTGAAGAAGATCTGGTAAAGAAGCTGGTGGAGAGCGAGTTTCCACTGGTGTTCATCGACGCTGGACCAAAGCTCCCGAATATCCGGGTTCTGAAGGTGAATTACGGTGAAGGCATCCGTGAAGCGGTGCAGCACCTGGCGGCACTGGGGCATCGTTCGATTGCGTTCATCACCGGGCCGTTGCGTTTGCGTTCAGCGCTGGCGCGGCGCGATGCGTTTATGAGTTCGATGGCCGAGCTAGGGCTTGAAGTACCGGAAGAGGACATTATTGAAGGCGACCACACGATGGAAGGCGGCATGGCAGCGATTGAAAGAATTGTTGCACGGCCGAGCTTACCAACCGCCGTTGTGTGCTCGAACGATATGACAGCCATCGGGGTTCTTCACGGACTCTACCGGACAACCCATAAAGTGCCCGCCGATGTTTCCGTGGTTGGCTTTGACGACATTCACCTGGCGCAATTCATGCTGCCGCCGCTGACTACGGTGCAGATGTCTTGCCGGCATCTTGCGGCCGCAGCCATTCAGGCGTTACGTGCCGGCATTGAACCCGACCATCCCAAGGCAGCGCAGAAGGAATGGCAGATTCCCACCCGGCTGGTGGTGCGCCAGTCTTCAGCGTTTCCGCGCGGAACCCTTCCTGCGCGGATTCATGAAACGCCTAAACAAACCAGCGACGCGGTTCAGGATTTGGCCTAGCGCCCATTGACACCCCGCACATCGGGAGCCTCTCGCCGACTTGTCGCGCAGGTCTGCATACCGCACACTGCTGACAGGAGCACGAACTTGCATTCATCCAGTGATCGTCCGGCGTGGAAGACCCTGCTTGCATTTTCGATCATCTATTTCGCATGGGGATCGACGTTCCTGGCAATCCGCGTAGGAGTTCACGAGGTGCCGCCGCTTCTGTTCGCGGCATTGCGATTCCTGATTGCCGGAGCGGCGCTTTTCACATGGACGGTTGTACGCGGCGAGCGCTTGCCGAAGGGCCGCGAATGGTCTTCGATTTGTCTGCTGGCTTTTCTGATCTTTGTGATTGATTACGGAATGCTTTTCTGGGCAGAACAGAAAGTTCCGTCGGGACCGGCGGCCGTGATGATGGCGACGATCCCGGCTTTCATTGCGTTGGCCGAGATCGTTGTCCTGCGCACGCAGAGGCTCACAATCCGCCTTGCCGCAGCGCTGACGATCGGAATTGCCGGGGTCGCGGTGCTCACCAGCCACTCGTTGAGCCTTGGCGGCGTGCCGATTGATCACATCGGCGCTCTTGGACTGTTGACTGGCTCACTGAGTTGGTCGGTTGCCTCTGTGCTTACACGCAAGTTGCCGCTTCCCGCATCGAAGGCGGTGAGTTCCGGAGCGCAGATGCTGGCCGGCGGCACGATGCTCATGGTTGTGTCTGCCGTGTTTGGAGAGTTACCGAGATTTCATCCATCGGCAGTTTCATTTGGCGCGTGGATAGCGCTGCTCTACCTGATTGTGATTGGTTCAGTGGTGGGATTCACTGCGTATGTGTGGCTGATTCACCATGAGTCGCCGACAAAGGTGGGAACTTATGCGTACGTGAACCCGGTTGTTGCTGTGCTGCTGGGATATTTCTTTGCCGGTGAGGCACTTGGATCGCGCACGGTTCTGGGTACGTTTTTTGTGCTGATCAGCGTGGTGGTGATTACGACTTCGAAGGCGGGCAAGCCAGTAGCCGTTGCCCTGACCGAAGAAGCCAGCTAGCGATTGAATTCGAAAGCAGAAAGGGTGGATTCAGAATGCCACGCCGGCATTTAGAATCCACCCTTTGTCTCTGTTCCTATTTGTCGATTGTCCCCTGGATGTAATGTTGCCGCTTACTGCGGCGTGACCAGTTGATGGGCAATGGCAAAGAGAGCGAGTTCGAGGCGAGTTGAGACGCCTGTCTTATCAAAGATGTTTGAAAGATGCCGCTTTACGGTTTCCTCGCTCAGGTTGAATTGCTTGGCGATATCGCGGTTGCTGCAGCCTTCAACGATGCTGCCGACGACCTCAAGCTCGCGCGGCGTGAGGCCGTACGTCTTATGTTGTGGTACGGCTGCCTGTTGCATCAGGTCGTGAAGCGCCGAAACGAGGTTTACGACGCGCTTTCCGCCGATCCAGTAATCGCCGCTGAAAACGGTACGAATTGCAGCCTGAAGATGATTGGCGAGGGCGTCTTTAAGCACGATGCCGCGAGCGCCGATGTGCAGTGCCTCAATGATCTGCTGGGTGGTGATGGTTGAGGTGAGCAGCAGAATCTTGACAGTGGCCGTGCCATTCATGATGGCACGCATGGCCTCAAGACCGGGCAGGCGCGGCATCTGCACGTCAAGCAACAAGATATCGGGCTGCAGTTCCAGAGTCTGTGTAATCGCCTCGTCCCCGTCCGCGGCTTCACCCACTACTTCAAAGCCGTCCTCTTCGACGAGCATGTTTTTGACCCCAATGCGGACTACAGGGTGGTCGTCGGCAAGTACGATGCGAATCGGTCGTTCCATGTCAGCCGTAAGCCCTCCAAACGATTGGTATTTTTCCGCTCCAACGATAGGACGTTACGTCTAAAGTTAACATCCAACACTGGCTTATCCTGGAAATTCAGCTTCCAGCATACGCTCCAGATTTCGGATGGCGGCACGCAAATCTGCCAACAGGGCCATTCTGTTATCCAGCTGGTTACTCTCGCTATCCTTTGTATCCTCTTCAAAAAGAGCGCCCAAGCGGGCGGCCTGCGATACGCCGGCCATGCCGCAACCGCCTTTGATGGCGTGGCCGATACGGCGTACTTCGTCGCTGTTTCCCTTGGCTATGGCAGCTTCAAGGGTCTGCACGCGTTTGTTCAGGTCCGCAACCACGGCAGTGTAAATTTCGCGTACAGCGGAGGCGGACATCATGCCGCGGAACTGGACCAGAGTCTCAGGGCTGATTACAGGTTCGTTGGCGTCCAGCCGCGACGGCACACCGGATGCGGAGACCTTAATGGAACTGGCAAGCAGCTTTTCAAGCGCGTCAACACCAAATGGCTTGAGCAGAAAGCCGTTCACAGCTGAGCGAAGTTCAGGTGACAGTTCGCTGCCGCTGATGGCGATGATGCGGGCATTGCTTTGCGCACGCATGGTGTTGATGAGTTCAAGGCCGCTGAGGCCGGGCAACTGCGCATCCATCAGAATTACGTCGGGGACGCTGCCCTTGGTTGCCAGCATCTTCACTGCGGACTGCCCATCCACGGCAGAGTGGACCATATATCCGTTCATGGTGAGCAACGTTGCGGTAACTTCGCGGCTGACCAGATCGTCATCGATCAGCAAGAGTGAAGGAAGCTTCCGCCGGTCATCGAAGCTCAGCATGAGAATAGTGTGCAACGCCGCAGCGGGTTACGGTGAAAATTCTGGGGCCAGGGTACCCACCTTGGTCACGTTGTGTGTGCTCCGTGCCATCGGAGTAACTCAGGATTATTGCGCCACACCCGCCTGTTCGGCTGTGGGAAGCCCAAGATCGGCAGGAAGTGGCAAGTCTCCGCCCTGGCTCCATGCCCAGATGCCTGCCTGGAATAATTCGCCCCGGTGCTGCCATCGCTCGATCTCGAGGTCGTAGCGAACGGCAACGTTGTTAAGCCAATAGGGACGGTTTTCGCTGTTCCACACCTGCTCGTACTCAGCCTTGATCGCGGAGTAGGCGTCACGCAGATCCTGGCAGCGCCCGTTGTTGCCGCTGATCTCATAGAGAGTGTTGCCTATGTTTGTTTTTTGGGCTGCATCGTGCTGGTCGCGGCGCGCCATGGCATAGGAGCCGGCGATCTCCCGCGCGAGCTGAAACTTCATTCCGATAAGATCGAGGCGGCGCGCGCCCAGGTCCATGGCAGTGAGCGCGTCCTGCTCTTTCAGGTTGGGATTCGCCTGCCGCAACTGCGCAAGCAGAACGATGGCGCGCTCGGCGTGCAGACGAATTTGAGGAATGACCGGCAGGAGCTTTATTGAGACTGCCTGCCCCTGTGGACTCCACGGATCGAGCCAGAAGACTGCGTCGCTGGAGAGTTGGAGTTTGGCATTGCCGAGCATCTCCTGCGCCGACATCAGCTCCTTCTCAGCTGCGTCGATCTTGCCGCTTGTATCGCCGTGGAAGAGCGGGCCGTAGGAGGCCTGGTAATCCGGAATGGAGCTTTCGCCCGATTGCCAGGCGGCAACCGGCCCGAAGAGAACTCCATACCAGTCAAGGTTGAAGAGACCTTCACCATCGTCGTTCCACACGGTGTTGATAACGCCGGTGGAGCCCAAGCGCTGTCCGTCGCGCACGAAACCCTGGATGTTCCAGAGCGCGGTGCGCGTGCGCGGAAACACTTCGTTCCAGTTGGAGTCACCGGGAGCGACCCAGGTTTCAATGCCGGCATTTGCGAAGGGCGCGATCATGGCGTCGAAGCCCGTGGTGTGGTCGTACTGCCATGGCACGGCGATCATGTCTTTTGGCAAGCCGGCGATTGACGCAGGGTCCTTGCCGCCGATGTCGCCCCAGAAGAGCAGACGGCGATTGAGCGGCTCAAGCTGATCGTGAATATTTTTCAGAAAGGAAACGTAGACGGGACCATAGCCCTGCTTCTGCACATCGAACTGCGTGCGGCCGACGCCGAGGTCCCAGGTTTCGTCCGCGCCAATGTGGATGAACGGCGAAGGGAAGATGGCGGCAATCTGCGTGAACCAATCTTTGATGAGCGGGAGCGTCTCCTGCTGACCAGGCGCGAGGACATGGCCATGGGGCGTTTCGGCTACGTCCTGATATTGCTCGTATTTCAGCACGTGATGCAGGTGCCCGAAGGCCTCCTGCTGGGGCAGGATGGTGACGTGATACTTAAGGCCATAGGCTACGAGTTCTTTGACCTGGGCGGGTGTCATGGCGCCGCCCGGAGGCGCGGCCAGGGGCTGATTTGGATAGAGTAGCGTGTGCTCAAAGTAGAGACAGAGAATGTTGGCTTTGAATGAGGCGAGCACGCGAATCTGATGCTTCTGGAATTCGAGCGTGGGCACGGGCCCGCGCGACAGATCGTCTTGAACAGCACGATAACGCATGGCAGGCCAGTCGCGAATGGTGCCGGTGGGCAACGCGCGTTCTGCGCCCGGCAAGGGCAGCAACTGCTTGAGCGTTTGCACGCCGTAGAACACGCCTGAACTGGACGCGCCGATGACGAAGGCACGCTGCTTCTCAATGACGAGGATGTAGCCCTCGGACTGCATGGCCGTATCGAAGTCGAGGGCGGCGCGGTGCATGACGGTTTTGGCAGCGACCGCATCGGAGCGCAACAGCTCAATCCGGTATGGCAGACCGGGACGAGTGGAGGAGCCGGACGGCATCTCCTTGATTGCCTCTTCAAGATCACTGGCGGCGAACTTGTCTGCGGTGTTGGCACCGGGGACGAGCACCTGGATTTTTGCCGGGAGCGGCGTGGTCTGGCCCAAATGAACTTCTCGCGGCGCGGGCAGCAGATGCACTTGAGCCGAGCAACTTGCTGAGAAGGTGATTACGAGGGCAACTGCAGACATGAATGCGAAATGAAAAGTGGAAGTTAGAAGATGGTGACGGTTCGACATTCCTGCCGGCCTCGCTTCAAGAAATTTGATCTGATTTCGACACGATCATTGTAGAGCAGGCGCGCACCTGTTAGTTTTTCCTCTAACGCGATTGGTTGCCGCGGCGGAAGGTGCGTGCGGCTGCGACAAGCAAATGGTGAAGGTGAGCAAGCAAATGACGGCAAGCGGCATGACAAATGTGAGTGGAGAGTCCGGCACGCGGGCGATTCAACGGTACAACACATTTCTGCTTCTTGTGGCCGGGCTCGGCGGTTTGCTCTACGGCGTGGACGTGGGCATCATTGGCGGCGCGCTGCCTTACCTTGAGGCGACTACGCACTTTACGGCGGCACAGCTTTCGTCGATTGTGGCCGCCGTGCTACTGGGCAGCGTGATCGCAACGCTGTTCGCCGGGGCCATGTCCGACTGGATGGGCCGCAAGCCTGTGATGATTCTGAGCGGCCTGACGTTTGTGGTCAGCATTCCGGTGATCGCGCTTGCGCCGGGATACTGGCCGTTGTTTTTGGGACGCCTGTTGCAGGGCGTGAGCGCGGGGCTTGTGGGCGTGGTGGTGCCTTTGTATCTGGCCGAGTGCCTTTCTGCAACAAATCGCGGCAAGGGCACGGCGGTTTTTCAATGGCTGCTCACCCTTGGAATTGTTGCGGCAGCGGTGGTGGGCATCTATTTCAGCTATCGCGTAGCCGCGGTGGAGAGGGCCGCCGACGCTGTCACGCTTCTACACTTCAAGGACATTGCCTGGCGAAGTATCTTCTGGGTGTCGTTGCCGCCTGGCGTTCTGTTTGTGCTTGGCGCGTTTGCCGTGACGGAATCGCCGCGATGGCTTTTCAGGCGCGGAATGCGCGATCACGCGCTGGCAGCATTACTGCGCTCGCGCGATCCTGAGCAGGCGGCACTCGAACTGCGAGAGATGGAATCGGTGACTCATGCGGAGCCAGTAAAGCAGCAGACGCGCGCCGATTCGCTGTTGCAGAGAAAGTACGTCCTTCCTTTTCTGCTGGCCTGCGTGATTCTGGCGTGCAATACAGCTACCGGCGTCAACTCGATCATCGGTTACAACGCGGGCATCCTGATGCAGAGCGGCTTGAACGATTTGAGCGCGCATTGGGGATATATGCTGTTTACTTTCGTGAACTTTGCCATGACGGCCGTGGGCATGGTGCTGGTGGATCGAAAGGGACGCAAGTTTCTTTTCGTGCTGGGAACCAGCGGCATTATTGTTGCACAGGTGGTGGTGGGCTTCTCATTTTTGCGCACGGAAAAGTTGAGCATCGACGTGCGCAATCAGATTCAGGCGCTGGCCGGTTCGACGCAGTCGGTCAAACTGCAATTTGGCCCGCAACAGGCGCGCGAGCTGCTATCGACGGCCGGGTACGCGGGCAGCGATATCCAGCCGGGACGTGCTTCGCTGGCGGTTATCTACTCTTACGGCGATTTTACCGCGGCGACAGATTTTGTTCGCTCGGACGATGCGGCCTCCGCTCCGATTGAAATCACGCGCGAGAATTGCCTGCCTGCAAATAAGGTGGAAGCATTTTTCAAGGATCCATTCGCTGATCTAAATGCGGCACGGAGTGCACCGTTGAAGATCGACAAGGCACTCATTGGTTTTGTTCCCGACGCGAGCCACGGCTGGCTGGTGGCGTTGGGGCTTTATGTGTTCATGGCGTTCTACGCGCTTGGGCCGGGCGTTTGCGTGTGGCTTGCGCTCTCAGAACTGATGCCGACGCGTATCCGTTCAAACGGAATGAGCATTGCGCTGGTGATCAATCAACTGGTTTCTACAACGCTGGCAGGGATCTTTCTTCCGTTTGTGAGCAAGCACGGCTTCTCGTCGATGTTCTTCCTCTTCGCGAGCTTCACAGTCGTGTATTTTGTGGTGACTGCATTCTTTCTGCCGGAAACCAAGGGCAAGACGCTGGAGGAGATTGAAGCTCACTTTGCGCGTAGCGCGCGGAGTTGAGTTCGGCACACGGCGTTGGCTCTTCGGCAGCGGACTTCTCTCTCACTCATCGTCGGTAATTTTGCGCCATGGGCCCGAGGATGTGTTTGACGCGGACTCAGAAAAGTTGATTCGGCTGCGCGGCAGAACCACGAGGTCGACGCGGCGATTTCTTGCGCGGCCTTCGGGCGTGTTGTTGGGCACAATGGGATGAAACTCCGCGTACCCCGCGGCTGACAGGCGATCGGCACGAATGGCTTTCATCTCAAGGAGCAGGCGGGCGATATTGGTGGCGCGCGCCGTGGAGAGCTCCCAGTTGGAATCGAATTGCAGATTGTGAATCGGAACGTTGTCTGTGTGCCCTTCTACTCGCAGATCGTATGGCGAATGCACGAGCGTGCCGGCGATACGGCGCAGCGTTCCCTGAGAATCCGGTCTGGGCGTGGCCGATCCGGAGGCAAAGAAACCCGCCTCGCGGAGGCTGATGACGAGCCCGTCGCGGCCCATCTGAATGGAGACGGTGTGCTTTGCGACTTCGTTGGAGAGAGTCTGCTGAAGCTCGCGTTGAATGCGCTCCAGATCGTCCTTTACTTGCGCGGGGGCCAGGACGTCTTCGCCCATCACGATGTTCATGGGAATGGCCGGATCTTCCTTTGCATCGGATGCGATGTCTTTGCCCTGAGGATTCCGCCTGGCGCTGGGGAAGATGCCGAGGGCGCGAAATGCGTCGTCGACGGACTGCGAAAACTCAGCTCGCTTTTTCTGATCTGCCTGAGATGTTGCGTAGAGAACGACAAAGAATGCAAAGAGCAGGGTAATGAAATCTGCGTATGAAACCAGCCACCTTTCGTGGCTTACGTGCGGCCGGTTGCTGCGGCGTCTCACGAGGGTCTTTCCTCTGCTTTGCGGGCGGAGTTTCCGGCGATGCTTGCCAGCTTGAGCTCAAGCATGCGTGGGTTCATACCTTCGAGAATCCCAATGACGCCTTCAAGCATCATCTCGCGACGCCGCTGCCCATCTCGGATGCGAATGCGCATTTTGCCGGCGAAGGGCAGGAAGAAGAGATTCGCGATGCCGACGCCGTAGATGGTGGCGACAAATGCTACGGCGATTCCCTTTCCAACTTCCTGAATGTTGTCGAGATGCTGCATGACCTGGATGAGGCCGAGCACCGCGCCGAGGATGCCTATGGTGGGCGAGAAGCCGCCAGCCGATTCGAATACGGCGGGCAGACGCTCTTCGTGCTCCATGATGGAATCGAGATTGACGTGCATGATCTTGCGCAGCTCAGCGGGTTCGGTGCCGTCAACCGCCAGCATCAAAGTCTGTTTAAGAAAGGGATCTTCGATGGTTTTGAGGTCGGCGTCGAGCGACACAACACCTTCGCGCCGGGCCTTGTTAGCGAATCCGACGAGCTGCCTGATCAGTTGATGCTCGTGTTTGCGAGGTGCGGTAAAGATGTGGGCCAGTCCCGCGGACGCCGCCACAACCGTTGCGAGAGGAAACTGGAGCAGCACCGCGCCCATGGTGCCGCCAATGACGATCAACGCCGCCGTGGGCTGCAGAATCTGGCCGAGGTTGCCGCCCTCCATCAACAGCCCGGCAAGAATGCCGGCGAGAGCAAGTATGACGCCGCCGATGCTTGCTTTATCCATGAATCGCTCCTCCGGGAGCCGGCAAAAACAGGTTCGCGTTTACGGTCAATCATCAGGAGCGAAATCATGAGCAGAGCTGATCGGGATCGGAAGCAAGATCGCGTTCACGCTCAGGAGAGGCGGATGTTGCCGACATGTTGAGGCTGGTTAACGCAACGATTCTGCCTAAATCTCCGCGCCCGTGGGTTGGCCGCGTTATTTCATTGAGCAGGCGCGCACGGTAAGCGAGCACGCGTTCCACAACTTCTCCGGTGCTTTCGCGGACAATGAGTTTCTCGCCGTGGATGAGCGTCAACATGGTGTCGGGAGACGCTTCTACAGTTTTGATGAGATCGCTGTTCAACATCATGGGTGTTCCGTTCAGTTTTGTCAGTTCGATCATTGCCGCGCCTTTCTTTACTGGCTCATCTATGGTTATCGGCGGAGCGGCACGGAAGTTGACCGGAGGGCGATATTACGAATGGTTCGCCGAATTTCAATAAAGTGTTTGAGGGGTGCGCCGATGAAGGCAGTGAGCAACGTGGTTCCTTCAAAGGTGGGATGGGACGGAACGATCCGCAGTGGATTCTCTCCCGTCAGGCGCCGGACGCGGGAACTTATTCGATCACTTTTAACCCAAAAGGAGAATCCCCCATGTCACTGGGTGTCCTGAACAATATTTCGGCAATTTACGCGCAGAATAACCTGGCGAATACGCAGGCTGCTCTGAGCAAGACTCTGCAGCAACTGTCTTCCGGGTCCCGCATTAACTCCGGCGCCGACGATGCGGCCGGGCTCTCGCTCTCGAACGCTTTGCAGGCCGCCTCAACGGCGCTGTCGCAGTCGGCCAAGAATGCCTCAGAAGGCGTCGACATGCTGCAGGTGGCTGACGGCGCAATGTCGCAGATTACCAACCTGCTGAACCGCGCGGTGACGCTGGCCACCGAAGCCTCAAACGGCACCATGAACCAGGCGCAGATTGACGCGGCCAATGCCGAGTACACCAACATTCTGGGCGAGATCGACAACATCAACCAGAACACGGAGTACAACGGCAACGCGCTGTTCAGTGGAACTGCCTACGCGATCTACACCACAGACGGAACGCTGAGCCAGTCAGACAACTCAACGGCGCTGGCCGCGGTGGATTCCGGAACTCTGGGCCTGACGTCGGCCGGCTGGACCGACGCCGCAAGCGCGCAGACCGAGCTTGGATTGATTACGACCGCAATCGGCACTGTTGCAACGGACCGCGGCACCGTGGGCGCGACCATCAACACGCTGAGCGCGGTGAGCAATGTGATGAGCACCGAGGCAACCAACACGCTGGCCGCCGAGAACGATGTGACCGCCACCGACTATGGCCAGGCAACCTCGGATATGTCGAAGTATCAGATCCTGAGCCAGACGGGCATCGCCGCTCTTGCGCAGGCTAACCAGTCGCAGCAACTGATCACCAAGCTGCTCCAGTAGTTGGGTGGTGCTCGCTCCACACACATGACGGGGAAGACGGCCGGCAAGCCGCTTCCCCGTCGGCATTGTGCGTTGGCGGCCGGATCTTTGGACTTTCCTAATCTTTACGCCATCACACTGGACACCAAACTGTTGTGTTCCTTGCCAGGAGAAATCAAGTGTGCGCAGTCGGTTTGAATTTCGGTTCCGCCACCAGCGGACAGGGCTTTGACGTTACCGCCACCGTGAATCAGATAGTGACCAACCTGCAGGCGGTGGAGACTCCGTGGAAGACACAGCTCACGAATCTGCAGGCGCGCGACACGGCGCTTACCAGCCTGGGAACGCAGCTTTCAACTCTGACATCGGATTTGCAGGCTCTGACGGACTTTCAAGGCACGATGGCGGAGAAGTCCGGATCGAGTTCGGACACGAGCGTTCTTCAACTGATGTCCGCGACGGCGACGGCCGTGGCCGGCACGCATACGGTGGAGGTGGAGAATCTGGCACGGACTTCAAGCGCGGCGACGGATGCGATCAATGCAGCGGATGTGCTTACGGGTAGCATCACCTTCAAAGTGGGCGACGGCGACTGGCAGACGGTGAACGTTGGCGATTACTCGACCGCCTCGACAATCGCGGGGCTCTCTGCTGCGATCAACGCTGCCGGGCTCGACGTGCAGGCCTCAGTGATGACGAATGCGGACGGCTCACAGCGGCTCTCCCTGGTGAGCCGAGTTGCGGGCTCGGCCGGACAGATCACGGTCTCCAATACGACTTCGCTTGCGGACACTACCAATCCCGACGCACAGGCGAATCTCGGACTCAAGACGGTTCAGGATGGGATTGATGCTTCGATGATTGTTGACGGTGTGCAGGTGACCAGTTCGTCGAACACGGTGACCAATGCGATTCCGGGAGTGACATTTCAACTGCTCTCCACCGGCCCCACGACTTCGTCTTCGGGAACGACGACGCCTGAAAGCGTGCAGGTGATCATCGCCAACGATACGTCAAGCATCGAGAGCGCGATTAACACGTTTGTGACGGACTACAACGCCGTAATGAAGGCGGTCAATGGGCAGGAGGGCAAGGACTCATCGGGAAATTCGTTGCCGCTTTATGGCTCGTCGGTGCTGGCGCAGTTACAGCAGGGTCTGCAATCGGCTTTAAGTTCGACGTTCGGCAGCGGAGCAATCAACTCGCTGATTTCGCTTGGCATTACCGCGAGCGCTGCGGCGGACGGCACTATCTCTTTGAATCTGGACACACTGAGCAACGCACTGGACAACAACTTCAATGAAGTTGTCTCCTTTTTTCAGGACTCGGACAAGTTTGGCTCCGCGTTCACGAAGGTGCTGGACAACCTTGGCAACACACATGCCAACCGGGGCGTGATTACGCTGGCGCTGAAGGAAGACAGTGCGCAGGAGACGGCATTGAATGACAACATCGACAAGCAGGAGGCGTTGATTGCCGCTCAGAAGGAACGGCTGACGGCCGAGCTCAACAAGGCCAATCAGATTCTGCAATTAATTCCGCAGCAGATTCAGCAGGTGGACGAGATGTACAGCGCGATTACCGGATACAAAAGCAAGAACAGCTAGGGAAGAACGGACGGAATTCGATGAACAGTTATACAACGCGATCACTTGAAGGCGCTTCCGGTGTGGAGCTGACGATTGCGCTCTACGACGGTATCATTCGCTTTATGCATCGGGCGATTGAGGCCGTGGATGCGGGCGACGTTTCAGGGCGGCGGCGCGCGGTGAAACGCGCCATGGACATCGTGATTCACTTGCAGGCGACACTCAAGATGGACATTGGCGGAAAGCCGGCGGAGACACTTGGCGAGTTTTACACTGCCATGTTTGCGTTGATGCTGCAGGGATCGCAGGCGAACTCACGCGAAAAGTTTGAGCGCGTGATTGCATGCGTGAGGAATGTGCGCGAGGCGTGGATGCAGGCGGCGAGGAATCCAGAGATCAGTGGGTCGGTTTCTGCCGCCGGCGTGCAAGGCCGCGTGGAGTTCGCGAACGGAGCTTACGCGGCAGAGACGGCTACGGCCTCACACTGGAATGCGTGACTGGATTGGATTGAGGTTGACCTGGAACGATTGGCGCGTGCAGTCTATCCGGCGACTGTGAGTTCTTCTTCGAGCTGCTGCTTCTGGAAGAGGCTGGCGTAGTAGCCGTCGCGCTCCAGTAGTTCTTCGTGCCGGCCCAGTTCGACGATGCGGCCGTGATCGAGGACGGCGATCTGGTCGGCGTTGCGCACGGTTGAGACGCGGTGCGAGATGAGAATGGCTGTTGCATTATCGGTGTAGCGATGCAGTCCGCCGAGGATGCGTTCCTCGGTGTAGGTATCGACGTTGGCCAGAGCGTCGTCGAGGATGAGGATGGCCGGTCTGCGCACCAGTGCGCGCGTAATGGCGGAACGCTGTTTTTGACCGCCGGACAAGGTCATGCCGCGCTCACCGACCATGGTCTGCAGGCCCTGCGGAAACTCCTCGAACTCCTGCCGGATGTGGGCTGCCTCAGCTGCTTCAAGCAGATCTTCCTGGGTGGCGGTCGGTGCGCCGAAGACGAGATTCTCGCGAATGGTCTCGCTGAAGAGAAATGTTTCCTGCGGCACCACGCCGATGTTCCGCCGCAGCACTGCCAGCGGATACTCGCGCACGGAGCGGCCGTCGATGAACAGCGTGCCTTCAGGAGCCTCGTAGATACGCGAGATGAGATTGACGAGCGTCGACTTGCCGCAGCCGGTGGGGCCAACAATGGCAAGCGTGGATCCGGCGGGGATGTGCAATGAGATGTCATTCAGAACTGGCGTTTCGCCGTAGCTGAAGGTCAGATTGCGGAATTCGATTTCGCCTTTCAGCACCGCGTCTGGAGCGATAGCGGGATCGGCGGCGCGGTCGTCGATGGACGGCTCGGCGTGCAGCAATTCTTGTATACGTTTGACCGAGGCAGTTCCGCGCTCAAAGATGTTGATGACCCAACCTACCGCGATGATGGGCCAGATGAGCAGGATCATATAGGTATTGAATGCGACGAAGTCGCCGACATTGATGCTGCCGGCGATGACCAGGTGCCCGCCGACCATGAGCGTGATGATCATGGAAACGCCAAGGACGAATTCGAGCGTAGGCCAGAGCATGCCCATCAACTGCACAAGGCGTAGTGCGCGGCCAATGTATTCGCGGTTGAGGCGCTCGAAGATTCCGATCTCAGACTCTTCGCGAGCGAAGGCGCGCACCAGGCGCGCGCCGGAGTAATTTTCCTGCGCCTGCGCCGAGATATCGGAGAAGCTGGCCTGGATGCGTTCAAACCGGATATGGATTCGGCTGCCAAAGTACTGCACCAGGATGCTGGCCAACGGCATGGGCGCGAGCGCAACCAGGGTGAGATACGGGCTGATGCGAATCATGAAGAACATTGCGAACACACTGAGGAAGATGGTGTTCGCGCTGTACATCAATCCCGGGCCAAGCAGCATGCGAACGGCGTTCAGGTCGTTGGTCATGCGGGCCATGATGTCGCCGGTGCGATAGCGCTGGTAGAAGCCGGAGTCCTGCTGCTCAAGTTTGCGGAAGAGGTCGTTGCGCAGGTCCAGCTCGATGTCGCGCGAGATGCCGATGAGTACCCAGCGCTGCGTGTAGAGAAAGATGCCCTTGGCGAACGCAATGACTACCAGCAGGCCCGCAAGAAAGAGAATTTCGTTGCGCGTGGTACCGTGCTCGATCCGGTTGACCGCGTTACCCAGAACGACGGGAAACTGGACCCAAATAATGTTTGTGACGACGCACGATAGCGTGCCCCAGATGTATCCCCAGCGGTAACGCCGCATGTATACGAGCAGAGGCTGGATATCGCGCAACATGAATTTATTGTATCGGCAGGAGTCGAGATTGAGACGCCGGCATGCGCCGATTCCCGCGATTCCTCCAAGTGATTCTCTAGGTTGGCGTTCGCAGCAGCAGATATCCGCCCACCAGGGCGAAGAGCACGTCAGAAGACCAGGCCGCCATGGCCGCGGGCAGGTAATTGACGTTGCCCATGGCTCCGAACAGGCCATCCACCACCCAATAGGCAAGCGCCACGCCGATGGCCACAGCGATTGCGGTCAGCGATCCTCGGCGGCCCATGGAAAGGGCAAACGGGATTGCGAGCACCGCCATCACGATTGCAATGAGCGGATAGGCAAGCTTGTGCCAAAGCGCGACTCGCAGGCGCATGGTGTCAAAGCCGCTCTGACGCAGATCTTTGATGTAGTCGTTGAGCTGACCGAAGTTCATCTCCTGCGACTGCCAGTTTTCCTTGGTGAAGTAGCCGGGATCTTCGTGGATCTCAGTAAAGGTGCTTTGGTGGAACTCGTGATAACCGGTTGTTTCAGCGCCCTTCATATCGCGTACCCAGCCGTTCTGGAACTGCCAGTCGTCTGCCTGGGCGTCCCAATAAACGCGTGAAGCAAAGATGCGCCGAGTAAGCGAAAAGGTGGAGGGATCGAATTCGAAGACGGAGAGGTTGGCGAACTCTTTGTGATCGGGGTCGTAGAACCGGTAGTAAAAGATGCGGCCCGGCTCGCCTGGATAAGGCTGTCCGAAGATCCAGTTGTGCTCAGGATGCAGAACGGTCTGAGCGGGGCGGCCCTTGATGATGTTGCGCAGAGCCTCCTGCCGGCGGTTGGCCTGCGGCAGATAGTACTGATCGAAGAGAAACAGGCTGATGGACAGAATGGCCGCGATAGAAACGATGGGAATCACCAGCCGGTAGAGGCTGATGCCCGTGGCCTTCATGGCGATGATTTCGCTGTTACGGTTCAAAACGCCGAAGGTGACAAGCGCGGCAATCAGCACTGCGAGCGGCGCGATCTGGTAAAGCATGTCCGGGGTAAGGTTGACGAGGTACGCACCCACTATGGCCAGATCAATATGGTTGCGAATGATGTCGCCCACGAGGTCAAAGAATGTGAAGATCAGCATGAGACCCACGAAGCCTGACAGCACTAAGAAGAACGTGCCCAGGAATTCGCGCACGACATACTCGTCGAGGATACGCGGAAAGGCGCTGCGCGATTTGGCGCGCTTTCGATCCGGATGAATCTTGTCGATCAATCGGGTAAGCGAAAGGGCCTTAGGTTTTGCAGGGCCGTCCGGTTCCTGTTTGGGTATACGCGATGCCCACGAGGTGATGGTGGCGAGCACGCTGCCGCCGGTTGCCATTTGCCACAGCAGAAAGATGCCGACAGCTCCAAAGAGAATGTTTGCTGACCATACGGCGATGAATGCGGGCAGCTTGTTCTGACTACCTAGCTCAGTGCTGGTGTACGACAGGAAGTAATAAAGAAATACCAGCAGGATTGTGTAAACGAAACCGGAGCTTTTACCACCACGGCGGGAGGCCACGCCCAGAGGAACTCCGACGAGCATGAGCACCAGGCAGGATGCGGGAAATGCAAAGCGTTTGTTCAACTCAATCCGGTACCGGTTGGAATCAGTAGAGTGAATGCGCTGCATGAGTTCATGAAGCGGCAGAGCGTAGATGTCCGTATCTCTGCGCCCCAGGCGGATATCGCCCTGCCCGCCAAGCTCCAGAGGGCGATCGGTGGTGGTGAAGGCGGAGATGTTGTACTCGTTGGGCTGGCCGGGCGGCATGTCGTGCTGTGCGCCGTCACGTAGCCGCATGAGGAGTACCTGCGATGAGTCGCTGACCACCGTGGCCGAGGCCGCCGTGGTGATGCGCGGCGACGAGGGATCGCTGACATCGGCCATGAACACCTGGTCCCAGTTGGACGCGCCGGTGCCGGAGCGAACATCCTGCACGTAGAGGACAAAGTTTTTGAACTCCTCATAAAACACACGCGGCTGGATTTGATAGGAGGCCTGCGAAGTTTGCATCTCATGCTGCATGTCGAGGATGCCCTGGTTGGCGCGAGGCGCGAGGTAGAGCGAGTTAGCGATGCCCAGCAGAGTGCCGCCGACTGCCACGATGGATGCAACACTGACAAAGTAACCGATGCCAAGGCCCGAGGCACGCATGGCGACGATTTCGCTGTCGGCCGCGAGCCTGCTGAGCCCGAGCAACACGCCCACCAGGACCGACATGGGTAGGGTAAAGCGCAAAAGGTTCGGAATTGTGAACAGAAAGACCTCTGCCGCCTCAGAGAATGTGGAGCTGTTGCGCACCACCATCTCAAGGACCTTGGGCAGGTACGGCATGAACAGAATGAATGTGAAGAGCGCAAGGCCTATGAGCGCGTGGGAGAGAATTTCACCGAGGATGTATCGAGTGAGGATGCGCACAAGCAGGCTCTTGAATCAGTTTAACTTGTCCGAAGTCCGGCTGCCGGCTGCCAGCGCCGCAGGCGAAGGCTGTTGGCAAGCACGCACACGGAGCTGAGGGCCATGGCAGCAGCGGCCAGCCATGGCGTAAGCAAAATGTGAAACATGGGATAGAGCAGGCCGGCTGCCAGCGGAATACCTAGCAGGTTGTATCCGACTGCCCAGCCCAGGTTCTGGCGCATAATGTGCAGCGTCTCGCGCGCAAGTGCGATCGCCGCCGGAATGGCCGAGGGGCGCGCGCGCAGCAGCAGGACGTCGCCCGCCTCCTGGGCAAGGTCGGCTCCAGCGCCCATGGCGATGCCCGCGTCGGCCTGCGCGAGTGCGCCAGCGTCGTTGATGCCGTCACCGACCATTGCGACCCGCAAGCCGCTCTTCTGCAACTCGCGAATGCGCGCCAGCTTCCCTGCTGGATCGAGTCCGGCCTCAACTTCAGTGATGCCAAGTTCATGAGCAATGGGGGCCGCCGCGACGGACGAGTCGCCGGTCAGCATCAGGACGCGCAGGTTTGCTCCGCTCTTATTGCGCAGGGCGGCCACGGCTTGGGCGGCGTCGGGACGGACCGTATCGCGCGCGTCAAAGTAGCCGACGGGTGCGTTATCGAGAGCCATCCAGAGCCGCGTGGTGCCAGGGCTGGGCGGATCGGAGTCCTTGGGCAGGGCGATAAAGAATTCGGCGAACAGCGCCTCGTTGCCGAGCAGTAGGTCATGGCCTTCTACACGCGCGGTGAGACCGCGGCCAGGAAGAATCTGTACGTCCTCGGCGGGCTCCCACTTGAGGCCGTGGTCTTGGGAGTAGTCGACAATTGCGTGGGCGAGAGGATGATTTGAACGCTCTTCAGCGGCTGCCGCCATGCGCAGCAGATCGTCTTGAGCGATCTTCGCGATGGGGTGAACGGAGGCAAGCTCGGGCCGGCCTCCGGTGAGGGTGCCGGTCTTGTCGAGAACGATTACGTCGAGGTGCGCGAGGCGTTCCAGCGCTTCGCCGCCTTTGAAAAGCACTCCAAGCTGCGCGCCGCGGCCGACCGCTACGGTAAGCGCGGCAGGAACGGCGAGGCCCATGGCGCATGGGCACGCTATGACGAGCACGGCAACCGTGTTGGCGAGGGCTAGCGGCAGATCGTGCGCGACGATGAGCCATGCGAGGAAGGTGATGAACGCCAGCCCCAGGACTACGGGAACGAAGATGGCACTGGCGCGGTCGGCGAGCCGCTCCATGGGCGCTCGCGAACCCTGCGCCTGCTCGACCATGCGAGTGATCTGCGAAAGCACGGTGGCTTCGCCGAGTGATTGTGCCTGGCAAGTAACAGCGCCGTCGTAGTTGAGCGAGCCGGCCAGAACGCGGCCTCCGGGCTCGCGGACGAGCGGTGTGGATTCGCCGGTGAGCATCGATTCATCGACGGTGGTGCGGCCTTCCTGAATGGTGGCGTCGACTGGGAAACGCTCGCCGGGAAGCACCAGGATGCTGTCGCCGGGCTGAATTTCTTCAAGCGGCACGATGACCTGTACGCCATCCACGAGGCGGCGCGCGGTGACGGGACGCAGGCGCGAGAGCGAATCAAGCGCGGCGAGCGCGCGGCGCTTGGCGCGTGCTTCGAGGCTTTTGCCGAGGAGCAGAAATCCCAGGATGAGCAGAACTGCGTCAAAGTAGACGTCGCGGCCTGGAGCGGGCAAGATGGTTGCATACGCCGAATAGGCAAACGCCACGCTGGTTCCCAGGCTGACCAGCGTGTTCATGTTGGTAGTTCCGTGGCGAAGCGCGCGAATGGCGCTTAGGTAGATGATGCGGCCGGCCCAGACGACCACAACGAGCGTCATGACCAGCAGCGACCAGCGCAATGCGTTGGCAGGCAGTGCATAGAGCCAGGGAAGGAGCTTCATCAGCCCGTGATCGAGCGCGCTTGTCATCTGCGAGCCGAGGGGCATACCGAAGAGCATGGCTAAGGCGCCCGCAATGAGTGTTATCCACGCCTTTCGCGATGACTCGCCGGTGCGGTCGTCATCATGCTTGTGTTCGTCGCCGGCGCGGGGCAGCACCGCATCGTAACCGGCTCCGCGAATGGCTTCGACGAGTTGCTCAGGCTTTGCCGCAGCGGGATCAAAGACGACGCTGGCGCGATGCGCCATGAGATCGACATGCGCCGATTCAACGCCTGCGGTCAAGCGCAGGGCCTGCTCCACGTGGTGCTGGCACGAAGCACAGGTCATGCCGAGCACGGGAAGCGTGACTGATTCGGTAGCCGATTCTTTGATCTCGGGTTCCAATTACTGTTCCAGATGAGCAGTGTATCCGGCTTTGGCGACGGCAGCGATTGCCTGATCGACCGGAGCCGGATCTGCTGCCGAGGTAAGCCTGGCAGCTCCCACGCGAACTTCGTTCACCGTAATTCCCTCAGTGGATGAAAGCGCCTGGCTGACGCGGCGCACACAGGAACCGCAGTGCATTCCGTCGATATGCAGCGTGAATTCCGCCATGATTCTCCTCCTCTACCCCTTTGATGATAGACGTGCGAGGGAGATTCATGTGTCTCCGCTTTTGAGCCACGGGCGCGCGTGGGTTGTGCGCAGGCTCAGGCGGCGCGTTATGGTAAAGAGTTACGACCTGGTAAATGCCATGCAAAGAGAGTATCCGCCGGTTCCGCTGGTTGGAGTGGGCGCGGTGGTGGTTGACGAGGGACGTGTGCTGCTGGTGCGGCGCGGCCGCGAACCGCTCAAGGGACAGTGGTCGCTGCCTGGGGGACTGCTAGAACTGGGCGAGCCGCTCACCGCGGGGGTTGCCCGCGAGGTGCAGGAAGAGACCGGCCTGACGGTTGAGCCGATTGAACTGATCGAACTCCTGGACCGCATTCATCATGAAGAAGACCGGGTGCGCTATCACTATGTGATCGCCGACTATCTGTGCAGGGTAACGGGCGGGACGTTGCAAGCGGCTTCAGATGCGGATGACGTGAGATGGGCGGAGCGCGCGGAGTGGAACAGTCATAGCGCGCTCAAACTTGATCCGGTGACGGTTCGGGTCATTGAGCTGGGGTGGCAGCGGGCACGAGCCTTGCAGAAGAGCGGATTGGAATGACACGCGCACACAAATGGACCGCAAACAGGTGGACTTGGGTTGGTGGTGTTGTGGCCGTCCTGCTGCTAGCTGCTGGAACGGCATTTGTGTTGCGGCCGGTGAGCTTTTTTAACGAATCGATGTATGTGCGTGAGAAGCTGACCGGAGTTGAAGACCACTCGATCACCGTGGATGGGATACGCGTGCACTACCTGACCGAGGGGCCTGCCGACGGTGAGGTGGTGGTGCTGATTCACGGCCTGGGCGGACGCGCCGAGGACTGGCGCCTGCTGGCTCCTTACCTCATCAAAGCCGGATTTCGCCTCTATATTCCTGACCTACCCGGATATGGGCGAAGCGAGTGGCCGGCCAACTTTTCGTATTCCGTTGGCGACGAAGCTACGGTGGTAGCCGACTTCATGAAAGCTCTGGATCTGAAGCAGGTGAATCTCGGCGGGTGGTCGATGGGCGGATGGATTGTGCAGATTGTGACCAGCCGGCATCCGGAGATGGTGCGGCGGCTTATGATCTTCGATTCGGCCGGCCTCTACTGGAGACCGGACTGGGACACGAATCTTTTTATTCCCCAGACAGCAGAACAATTGAATCAGCTTGAAGCGCTGCTCATGCCGCACCCGATGCATATTCCGGGATTTGTGGCGCGCGATATTTTGCGCCAATCGCGAGAACATGCCTGGGTGATACGGCGCGCACTAGACACCATGCTGACGGGCAACGACACGACAGATAATCTGCTGACTGAATTCAAGATGCCGGTTCTGCTTTTGTGGGGAGTGGAAGACCGCATTACGCCTCTCGAACTCGGCCAGAAGATGCATCAGCTGATTCCGCAGTCGGAGCTCGACGTGTTCAACGGATGCGGACACCTTGCGCCGGAACAGTGCGCGAGCACGATGGGGCCGCAGCTGGTGGAGTTTTTGAAGCAGTAAGGCTTGCCGTTGAAACAATTAGAGCCGGAGAGCTTGTTGCGCTCGCCGGCCCGCCTGTACTTGTCTGTTGTAGTTGAAGCCTACTTGTTGAGGCTCACGACTAGGTTCATGTCCATGGGGATAGCCTGGTTGTCGAGCTTGCCGGGCTTGAAGTGGGACTTCTGGATCGCGTCAACGACCCGTGCATCCCAGTAGGGGCTGATGGATTTGGTGACCTTTACGTTTTGGGCCTGGCCCGCGGAGTCAACGGTAAAGGAGAGTTCGAGCTTTGAATCGGAAGGAATGAAGGCCTTGGAAATGCCGTCAGGCATTGAGATCGAAACCTCTTCGGCAAGTCTCGGGGCGATAACCCCGGTACTTACGCGAACCGAGGGGGTTGGCGCAGTGGCGTCATCGGCGGTCGTGCTCGCAAAGGCCGCTGCGGGGAGGAAAATCGACGTAAGCAAGAGAGTGCTGGCGAGGATAGGACGCATGTGAAACCTCCTTGGTGAAATGTGTAACCGACATCAGGATATCTCCAAATAAAAACGGTTGTCAATGATAATTTTTAACATTATATTTTTCAGTTATTTGGCTTTCTATTTTCCGCCAACATTAACGAGGCGTGAATAAACATTCAAGTTTTCCACAGGCGAGGCTAGCGGGAGGTGGTGACTCCGGTGAATTGTCTGTATCGGAAGGACTTATTTGGGATTTCGGCGCTTTCAGCGGGCCGAGGTGCGAGCGGAATGGGCCTGAAAGAAGCTCTTGGCTGGACTAAATGGAAACGGCTGCACCCGAAGCGGGTGGCTCGGCTTGGTGACTTTGACGATGATTAGCGATTTGCAGGAAAACCAGTCTCGACTGGAGGGTCGCTTCGTCAGGCGGGTGCGATTCCGGGGGCAGGAACGATCGGGGGCAATTCAGTCCGACTCTCCGGAAGGACCAGGACCGCCACATCGGCCGGAGTTGCGGCAACAGTGTCTGCCTCTGCGTGTTCTTCCGGAGTGCCGTAGCCCCAGCCTGCGGCGAGGCAGCGCAGATTGTTTGCGTGCGCCGCTTCGATGTCAAAGCAGCGGTCGCCGATCATCCACGTTGTTGAGCGGTCAAGCCTCTGCTCGTGAAGCAGGCTGGCGAGCAGATCGATTTTGCTGTGGCTCGCGTACTCGCGCTTATCTCCGTAGATGGCGGAGAACACCGACAGCAGTCCGAACAAATCCAGAATGCGCACGGCGAAGTTCTGGCGCTTCGAGGTGCAGAGGTAGAGTGAGAATCCCTGCTGGCGCAGGTCAACCAGCATTTCCTGCACACCGGCAAAGAGGGCGTTGTTGCACCAGCCTTCCTGGTCGTAGTAGCCGCGATACTCGTCTGCAAGCGCCGTTTGCTCTTCGCTGGTGCCGTTGGGCAGCAAAACTTTGACCCATTCTTCGATGGGCGGCCCGATGAAGCGCTCGAGATCCCACTGGTCACCCAAATTGTGGGCGTCAATCAACTTCTTGA
Organism: uncultured Acidobacteriaceae bacterium; assembly: GCA_963832645.1. GTDB lineage: Bacteria > Acidobacteriota > Terriglobia > Terriglobales > Acidobacteriaceae > Telmatobacter. Next base: position 45,269 of record CAWHUU010000009.1, on the reverse strand, counting down.
GACAGGCGAGAATTCCAGCTTTTGAGTCGGTGATGGTTCCATCGAGGTCAAAGATCAGCGCCGGTAATTGGCTTGGCATACATCAAGTGTCGCAGAATATAGCACGGAAGAAAACCTATGCCCTGCTACGCGGCTAAAAGGTTTAGCTCGATCAGCAAGAATCCTCAAACAGGAAACAGGCACGGAGACAACTCTGCGAAACGGCCTCGGTTTCGCCTGCAAATTAGGGTCGATTCCCACGAAAAGGCCAGACCATTCGAACAGCAGGTAGAATGACGGTGTTCGAACTGGAGTGGCGGTAATGAAGACATACAGGATTGCACTGGTGCCGGGTGACGGCATCGGCAAGGAAGTGGTGCCTGCCGGACGGCAGGTTCTGGAAGCGCTGGCCGCTGACAGCGAGTTTGATTTCGACTTTGAGCACTTTGACTGGGGCGGCGACTACTACCACAAGCACGGCGCGATGATGCCGGCCGACGGACTGGAAGCCCTGAAGAAGAACGACGCCATTCTGTTTGGCTCAGCCGGCGACCCGCGCATTCCCGATCATGTGACGCTATGGGGCTTGCGTCTGAAGATTTGCCAGGGACTGGACCAGTACGCGAACGTACGGCCTACGCGCATTTTGCCCGGCATTGATGCGCCGCTCAAACGCTGCGAGCGCGCGGACCTGGACTGGGTGATCGTGCGCGAGAACACCGAAGGCGAGTACTCCGGCGCAGGTGGCCGCGTGCACCAGGGACTGCCTATTGAAGTAGCCACGGACCTCTCAGTGATGACGCGCGCCGGTGTGGAGCGGATTCAGCGATACGCTTTCAAGCTGGCACAGGGGCGCCCGCGCAAACTTCTAACGCTGATTACCAAGAGCAATGCGCAACGGCACGCCATGGTGATGTGGGATGAGGTTGCGCATGAGGTTGCGAAAGATTTTCCTGACGTGACCTGGGATAAGGAACTGGTGGATGCGGCGACGGTGAGGATGGTGAATCGTCCGGCGTCGCTCGACACGATTGTTGCCACCAATCTGCACGCCGATATTTTGAGCGATCTGGCGGCTGCGCTTGCCGGCAGCATCGGCATTGGGCCAACGGCAAACATCAACCCTGAGCGCCAGTTCCCTTCGATGTTTGAGCCGATTCACGGATCGGCCTTCGATATTATGGGCAAGGGGCTGGCCAATCCGGTGGGCACGTTCTGGAGCACGGTGATGATGCTGGAGCATCTGGGCGAGCCGCAGGCGGCGCAGCGGCTTATGCAGGCCATTGAGCAGGTAACTGCCTATCCGAAACTGCACACGCGCGATCTTGGCGGGACGGCAACTACGACAGAGGTTACGGCGGCGGTATGCGCGCAGATTGCGGCAGCGGCAAGGAGCCCGCTGGCGACCGCGTGAATACTTCCGTCGCCATTTCCGATATTGAATCGCGAGTGACGCGCAAACTGCGCGTGCGCATTCTTCCGTTTGTCATGCTGCTGTACTTTGTAAGTTTTCTTGACCGCGTGAATGTTGGGTTTGCGGCCTTCAGCATGAGCGACGCGATCGGGCTGAATGCCTCGATGTTCGGCTTTGGCAGCGGCATTTTCTTTATGGGCTACGTTCTGTTCCAGATTCCTTCAAATCTGATCCTGCTGCGCGTGGGCGCGCGGGTGTGGATTGCGTGGGTCGTGATTGTGTGGGGGCTGGTTTCGGTTGCGTCGGCATTTGTGGTGGGTCCGTACAGCTTTTACACGATGCGCTTTCTGCTTGGGTTTGCGGAGTCTGGGTTCTTTCCGGGGACGCTGTTGTACTTGAGCTTGTGGTTCCCTGCCCGGCATCGCGCGGCGGCAATTGCATTCTTTATGGCTGCCGCTCCGCTTTCGACTGCGATTGGCTCACCCATCTCAGGCGCGCTGATGGAACTGCCGAAGTTCTGGGGACTGATGAACTGGCAGTGGCTGTACATCATTGAAGCGCTGCCGGCGATCTTTCTAGGATTGCTGACGTTCAAGGTGCTGACCGATAGACCCGAAGAGGCGCACTGGCTCAACGAAGAGGAACGGGGATGGCTGATTGGCACTCTTGCGGCTGAGCGCGTGGAGACCAGCAAGCACTCCGGCAGCAAGGTGGCGAAGAGCGCGGTGATGGCGGCGCTGTTCGATCCGCGCGTGCTGGGGCTGGCGCTGGTGTATTCCGGCGGATCGGCCGGACTTTACGTTCTTGGCTTTTGGTCGCCGCTGGTGCTGAAACAGTTCGGCTACTCGGCGCTGACGATTGGCTGGCTCAACTCAGCTCCGAGCTTTCTGGCTGTGGCGGCCATGATTCTGTGGGCGCGCCACTCAGATATCACGCTTGAGCGCACATGGCACGTGGCGATCGCCAGCATTGTGACCTGCGCGGGATTCGCCTGGGCAGGCTGGGCCACGGGTGCCATTCCGGTGATTGCTGCGCTGATGATTGCGAATATTGGCGTGAACTCAACCAAGGGGCCAGTGTGGGCCATGCCGAGCATGTTTCTTACCGGCGCAAGCGCCGCCGCGGGAATTGCCATGATCAATTCCATGGGAAATTTTGGCGGATTCATTGGGCCGATGGTGGTTGGGTGGCTGAAAGACCGGTCGGGCAGCTATGCCGGAGGCATGTATTTTGCCGCCGCGCTGATGGCTCTGTCTGCGGTTGTGGTGGTAATCATGAGCCGGCAGGAAGTGCGCTCCGCTGCAGTTCCCGACGCCAAATCCGGTTCCTGAACTACGGCGCTTTCTGGGATTTCCTCTTCGACCGGGCGGCATTTTCCGGCGAACTCCCATCCAAAGACGGATAGAATGATCAGTGCCATGAACGTGCCATCCGTACAAAGCGAATGGGTTGGTCAAATTATTGACGGGCGCTACACGCTCCGGCAATGGCTGGGCGGTTCAGGCCGCAACGGCGTGTTTATCACGGAGCAGCCGGGCGGAACAGGGCAAAAAGCCACCATCAAGCTGATTCCGGCGGAGGCAGGTGGCGAGGCCCGGGTGAAGGGCTTTGCGGCGGCGGCTGGATTGTCGCATCCGAACCTGATGCGCATCCTCGACAGCGGCCGGTGCGAAATCGATGGATCGCCTTACGTCTTTGTGGTGACGGAGTATGCGGACGAGGTGCTGTCAGAGATTCTTCCCATGCGCCCGCTTACGCCGGCCGAAGTGAATGAGATGCTCGTGCCGGTTCTGGATGCGCTCTCCTACATTCACGAGCGGGGCCTGGTGCACGGGCATCTGAAACCCTCGAACATTCTTGTTGTCAACGATCAATTGAAGCTTTCGTCTGACAGCCTGCAGCCGGTTGGACACTCGGACAGCAGCATGCACGCGCTTAGCGTTTACGATGCTCCGGAGCGAGCGGATGGGACTCTTTCGCCTGCGTCGGACATGTGGTCGCTTGGCGCGGCACTTGTTGAGGCGCTGACGCAGCGGCCGCCGGATTGGAATCGCGCGTCGAATCAGAATCCAGAGATGCCCGCAGCGCTGCCGGAACCATATCGAAAGATCGCTGCATCTTGTCTCAGGGTGAATGCGTCGAGCCGAAGTGCGATTGACGAAGTTCGGCGGAGTATCGGACTGGGAGCGCCGCAAGCCGTCGACACGCAGGCTGACTATGCTGAAGAGCTGCCTCCAAACCGAACGCATTTTGGAATGATGGTGACGGTTGGCCTGGTTGTTCTCACAGTGGCCGGTATTTTCCTGTGGCGCATGACCGGGCCGAGACCGCCGCAACAGATTGTGGACCAAACGGAGGCCTCCTCTCCGGTGACCGCAGAGCCGCAACCCGCACAGGAAGCGCAATCCACGCCGGAAAGTGAACAGCCTTCAGCGCCAGCACAGGCTGCGGCAGAACCGGAGCAAAGACCTCAGGAGTCCGCACCTGCTGCGAGTACCGCGGCAGTACCGGCGCCCGAGCCGGTGGTGCGTGGCCAGATAGGCGGCAGTTCGGGTGCAGTGGTTAAGCGTGTGATGCCCGACGTGCTGCCCTCGGCAAGCGAAACCATTCAGGGCACCGTTGTAGTGCGCGTGCGATTGAATGTGGATCAGGCCGGAAATGTTGCAAACGCCGAGTTTGAAGATGCGGGTCCGAGCAAGTACTTCTCCAGGATTTCAATGGAGGCGGCTCGGAAATGGAAGTTCGCGCCACCGCTGGTCAATGGCCAACTAGCGCCAAGCGTATGGACGCTGAGCTTCCAATTCACGCGCGAGAAGACCGACGTGATACCGGCGCAAACTGCGCCGTAGGCTCCATTCAAATTCAGGGGTATAATGGCGAGCTATGCAAGCCGGGCACGAAGCTTTCCGGGTAATTGGGCGCCACACTCCCAACGCAATTTCAATTGCCCGGCTCTGCGCTACCGCGGTTCTTCTGTTTGCGGCGAAACGGCATGACGTCGATCTGTTCAAGTGGGTGCTGCTTGCGTGCCTGCTGAGCGATATCGCCGACGGGCTGATTGCCCGCGCATTTCACCTTACATCGAAGCTTGGTGCTACGCTCGACTCCGTTGCAGATATGCTGACCATGCTGATTGGGCTTTACGGTGTTTTCGTCTTTCAGCGTGCGTTTGTTGAGGAGCACACAACCGGCGTACAGGTTATCGCCATCTTCTACTTCGCCGAGATCGTTGCCGCTCTTATCCGCTACGGAAAGCTCTCGAGCTTTCACACGCTTCTTGATCGCATGGCGGCGTACTCAGGCGGAATCTTTGTGATGTCGCTGTTTCTCTGGGGCTATCAGGACTGGCTGTTTCAGCTTACGGTGCTGATCTACGTTGCGTCGCTGACTGAAGAGTTGATCCTCATCTTCATCCTTCCCGAGTGGAAGACCGACGTTGGCAGTCTTTATCGCGTGTTGACCCGGAAAGAGAGACACTCCTGAACGGTGGCTGGTTTGCGATTGTCAACCCGAATTCCGGCGGTAACCGCAACCGTGACCGGTTCGCCGATCTGCTGGCTGCGCTTGGACGGCTTGCGGCCAAGACCGTGATAACTCATCACCCCGGACATGCTGTCGAACTGGCCCGCGATGCACGTTCATTCACAGGTGTCGTCGCGGTTGGAGGCGATGGCACGCTCTTCGAAATTCTTAAGGGAATGGACTTCCACCGTCAGCGGATTGCGCTTGTGCCGGCGGGCCGTGGCAATTCACTGGCGCGCGATCTGGGTCTGTTGAATGGCTGCGGCTCACTGGATGGGATGCGTTGGCAGCAGACGCACAACATCGACCTGATGCAGGTGGAGGTAACGACGGCAGACGGCGCAAGCGCCACGCACTACTCCGCCAGCACGGTCGCGGTGGGGTATCCGGCGAGTGTCGCACTTGAGGCGCGCAAACTGGCGGGGTTGGGCAGAATGTCCTATGCAGCCGCTGCTGCAGTGACTCGACCAACATATTTCCGGGCTCGCGTTCAATTCGGAGATAGTGTGTCAAGAGACGTGCGCATAAGCGGCTTTGTGGCAAGCAACACGCGGCACATGGCGAACTTTGTTGCCTTCAGAAAGGCTAGCTACTGCGACGGCCGCTTTGAAGTGATGGAGATGGATGCGGGCATTGTGAAACAGACTGCTCATAACTTGTCTGCACTTTCGCGAACAGGAATCTACGAGCCGTATTCGATTGATCAGGCAACACGTGCGCGGCTGGAGCTCGATGCTCCGCAGGACCTGATGATGGATGGCGAGATTGTTCCAAACGTTGTTTCAATTCAGGTGAACATTCTTCCGTCGGCATTAGCTTGCACGCGACCGGGGATGGCATGATCGCCCGCATTGTTGTTATCTGCTTATCAGCGTTTCTTCTCGGCGGTGTTGGTCTGCTTCTCGCCAGCCTGAAGCAACCGGCGGATGTCCGCAGGTCACGGTTCGTCAAGTTCGTTACTTACTTCTGCATCGTGGGTTCGGTGCTGTGCGCCGCGGTGGCCGGCAGATGGATAATAAGCGCTCTTGTTGCCGCGATTGTCGCTGTTGGAGCCTGGGAGCTGTGGCGCGTGCTGATGCGGGCCTCGGGTGGCAGTACCTGGAAGGCTGTGGCCATCGGCTTGGCTTACCTGCTGATTGCAGGGGCGGCTGTGGGCTTTGCCTGGCTTGCAGATTCGCAGTCAGCCGTGACGGTGTATCTGATTGTTTGCACATTTGATGGATTCAGCCAGGTGACCGGGCAGCTGCTGGGCAAACACCAAATCACGCCGGAGGTCAGCCCGGCCAAGACGGTTGAAGGCAGCGTGGGTGGCCTGTTGTTTGCCATTGTCATGGCCGTTATTCTGCGGCCAATTTCCGGGGCGATGCTGCTGCCGGTAGTGATTGCGGCCTGCTTTGTGGTTACCGCCGCGTTTGCCGGCGACTTGATGGCGTCGCTCATCAAGCGCAGGGCGGGCATCAAGGACTTCAGCAATCTGTTGCCCGGTCACGGCGGGATTCTCGATCGCTTTGACAGCTTTCTGTTCGCAGCGGCAGCATGCCTGGTAATCGTGCTGATCGGCCAATTGGTGTTTGGATTTTTGCGCCTTCCAGGCTGATTACGAGCGTGCCCGCAGCACTTTTCTCGCAGGCGCGTAAGCTGCTATCCTCTCTCCGCCGAAGAAAACCGATTTATGGCGATTTTGGAGTTGCCTAATCCCGGAAGCGATGCCTTGAAACGGCACTTTTCTTGAAAGAGTGTCGCCTTGCAGGGGCACGGTAAGGATAGGGGAACTCTGAAGTTGCTCAAGACAGGGAGAAGACAAGATATGTGGTTCCTAGGAATGGATGTGGGTACGGGCGGAACACGCGCTGTGGTGGTGGATGCAGCAGGAAAGCTGGTGGGCACGGCATCGAGTAATCATGCTGCCTTCCGGGCCGAACATCCGGGATGGGCCGAACAGGACCCGGAAGACTGGTGGCGTGCAGCGCAGGAGGCCATTCGCGGAGCGATTGCCTCGACACCTGAGCCGAGGGAACCTATCGCGGCCATTGCCCTTACCGGCCAGATGCACGGTGCGGTGATGCTCGATGAGAACGGCGCGGTGTTGCGGCCTTCGCTTATCTGGTGCGATACGCGCACGCAGCCTGAGTGCGACTGGCTGACCGAAAAGATCGGTTATGAGCGCCTGATTGAGCTGACCTGCAACCCGGCGCTGCCGAACTTTACGCTGACCAAACTGCTGTGGGTGAAGACGCACCAGCCGGAGATCTTTGCCAAGATCCGCCACATAATGTGCCCCAAGGACTATGTGCGCTACCGGCTGACCGGCGAGTTTGCCATTGACGTGCAGGAAGCCAGCGGAACGCTTCTGCTGGACGTGACTCACCGCCGCTGGTCAAAGGAAGTGGCTGAGGCCGCGGGCATTCCGGAGAGCTGGCTGCCGCGGGTTTACGAGTCGCCGGAGATTTGCGCGCGCATCAGCGAAGAGGCCGCGGGGCTGACCGGGCTCAAGGCCGGGACGCCGGTGGCGGCAGGCGCGGGTGACCAGGGTGCTGGTGCGGTAGGCATGGGCATTTTGCAGCCGGGTTCGGTTTCAGCAACGATCGGAACCTCGGGCGTGGTGTTTGCAGCAACAGCGCAGCCGACCAAGGATCCCAAAGGACGCCTGCATACCTTCTGCCATGCGGTGCCGGGTTTGTGGCACGTGATGGGCGTGACGCAGGGCGCAGGGCTGAGCCTTAACTGGCTGCGTGGAACTTTCTTCTCCGGCCAAAGCTACGACACTATGAACGCTGAAGCAGCCAAGGTTCCTGCCGGAAGCGACGGCGTGATCTGGGGTCCGTACCAGCTTGGCGAGCGCACACCGCACCTCGATCCAGAAGTGCGTGCCGCTTTCGCGTGTATCGGCGTAAACACTACAGCTGCTCACTTTACCCGCGCGGTACTTGAAGGCGTGGCCTACTCGCTGCAAGATACGTTCACCCTCTTTGCGGAGCTGGGCATTCCGGTGAGCGGCATTCGGCTGGGCGGCGGCGGCGCGCGCGGCACATTGTGGCGTCGCATCCAGGCCGGCATCTACGGGCACACGGTTGAAGTGCTGACTGCCGAAGAGGGCGGAGCCTTTGGCTGCGCGCTCATGGCTGGAGTGGGCGCGGGACACTGGGCTAACCTGGACCAGGCGTGCGCGCAGGCAATTGAGGTGGCGCAGAGGATCGAACCCGACGCCGCCGACCTGGCCGCCTACAAGACCGGATATGCGGCTTGGAGAAAGCTTTATCCGGCTTTGAAGACGCTACGCTAATTTGAGGGATTGACGAACTCCGCAGTATCGACGAGGATTCGGCAATGGGCAGTTCTGCTGCCACGGGCAGCTACGCTGAGAAATTGGCCGAATCCTCTCGTTCCAGCGATCCAATAGAGCAGGTAGCCACACAACAGCAGCGCAACATCGCCGTCGATGTATATCGCGGCTTCGTCATGATTCTGATGATGGCGGAGGTGCTGCAACTGCGCCGCGTTGCAATGAATTTTCCCCACAGCGCCATCCTTGGCTTCCTTGGATTCCAGCAGACCCATGTGCCTTGGGTGGGAATGAGCCTGCATGACACCATCCAGCCGGGCTTCACGTTTCTAGTCGGCGTTGCACTTCCCTACTCCATCCGCAGCAGGCAGCGTAAAGGGCAGAGTTTTCGTCACATGCTGTTGCATACCATTTGGCGCAGCTTTCTGCTGATCATGCTGGGGATCTTTCTCCGCTCGCTTGGCGGGCCTATGCTGAATTTTACGTTTGAGGACACGCTGACCCAGATTGGGCTAGGCTACACGTTCGGATTTCTGCTTACCATGGCACGGCCTCGCTGGCAGTGGGTTGCGTTTTCTGCAATCCTGTTTGGCTACTGGCTTGCGTGGGCACTTTATCCAGCGCCAGGACTTAATTTCGATTGGGCCGCAGTTGGGGTGACGCCGGATTTCAGGAGCCATCTCTTTAGCGGATTCGCAGCACATTGGAATAAGAACAGCAATCTTGGCCAGGCATTCGATCTGTGGTTCCTAAATCTATTTCCGCGACCAAGCCGCTTTCTCTATAACGACGGCGGATACCTGACGCTCAGTTTTATTCCCACGCTGGGAACGATGATGATGGGCGTGATGGCTGGGCGCTGGTTCCATGAAGTTGCACCGCGCATTCCGTTGCGCAAATTCATGATTGCGGGCGCGGCCTTCTGCGCGGCGGGATTACTGCTGCACTTTGCCGGTATTTGCCCGATCGTAAAGCGCATCTGGACGCCCTCATGGACACTGTTCAGCGGCGGCGTTTGCTTCCTGTATCTCGCGGCGTTTTGCTGGCTGGTGGACATCAAGAGGCTTCATCGTCTGGCATTTCCGTTTGTCGTGGTCGGCATGAACTCCATTGCCGCATACGTGATTGCGGAAGCGGGACGGAACTTTGTTGAAGGCAGCTTTATGACGCTTCTCGGCACATGGACAACCGATCCGCTGGGGCAGAGGCCTGAAGAAATACTCATCGGTATACTTACGCTTTGCGCTTACTGGCTTATCCTTCTGTGGATGTTCAGGAAGCGCATCTTCATCCGCATCTAAACCCATCTGCATACTCGGAGCAAAGTAATGTTTGAACTCACGGGCCAGACCGCGATTGTGACCGGAGCGGGCTCAGGCATTGGAGAAGTGATTGCCACAAGGCTTGCCCAGGCAGGCGCGCGTGTTGCGGTGGCCGATATCGACGAAGCGATGGCCCAGTCTGTTGCAGCCAGGATTGGTGGCCGCACGTTTGGACTGCAGGTTGACGTAACCAACGTTGAGCAGGTGCAGGCCGCAATTGCCACCGTCATCGACTTTGCAGGATCGCTTGAGATTCTGGTAAACAACGCGGGCATTGCAGGACGCGCCGCGCCCATCTGGGAACAGACAGACGATGACTGGCATCGCGTGATGAATATCAACATCAACGCACCGTTCTACATGTGCCGGGCTGCACTGCCGCACATGCGCGCCCGTGGCTATGGCCGCATTGTGAACATCGCTTCGATTGCAGGCAAGGAAGGCAACCCAAACATGGTGGCTTACTCGGCATCGAAGGCCGCGATTATTGGGCTGACAAAGTCGATTGCGAAGGAAGTAGCCACGGAGGGCATCTGCATTAATGCCGTTGCGCCGGCGGTGATACGCACGCGGCTCCTGGAACAGTTAACGCCTGCGCAGGTGGACTACATGGTGCAACGCATTCCGATGAAGCGCACAGGCCAGCCGGAAGAGGTCGCCGCGGTGGTTCACTTTCTCGCCAGCCGCGATTGCTCTTTCGTCACCGGACAGTGCTACGACGTGAGCGGGGGACGGGCTACGTACTGATCAGCGCGCGTATAGCTCCGGCACGCCGGACTCGATATTAAAGTCAGCGAAAACAAAGCCATCGCGATCTACTATTTCGCCGGTTTTGATCGATAGCGGCGTGCTGAACATGGGGCCTGCGTAAGCGCAGGTGTGAAACTCGCCGCGCTCTCCGCACGGGTCTGCTGTGGGCGGCAAAGTGCGCAGCAGAGTCTCGTCAAACTCGCAACCGGCGAACTCCGCGCCAATCTGCTTTGTGTCAACACATGCAATGCGTGCGCGAAGACCACCGGCGATCATCTGTTGCGCCAGCTCTCCGGTGGGAATCTGCCACAACGGAAAGAGCGGCTCCAACCCTGTGCCCGCAAGCTGTTTTTCGCGATAGGCGCGCACGTCTTCCAGGAACAAGTCACCGAAAGCGATAGCCTGAATCCCTTCGTCAATTGCCCGGCGGCAGGCTCCAGCCATGCGGCGTTCATATTCATCGTTTGGACATGGCCACGGCAGCGGCACAACCCACAAGGGTAGATCAGCGGCGCTGGCCTGCGCCTCAAGAACAGCGCGGCGCGTACCGTGCATGGCTACGCGGTCGAATTCAGCGTTCAATGTGGTAAGCAGGCCGCGGATTTCAATCTGCGGATTGCGGCGCAGGATCTCCAGCGCCCATGCGCTGTCTTTGCCGCTGCTCCATGAAAGGAGGACGCGCTTCATAACGGCAATGATACCCTGTCGGCTTCAAAAGGTTTGCGCGGCACGTCCGTTCATCTGCATTCCGTGATCCGAGGCCTATCTAGAAGATTGACTGGGGAGTGTGTGCAATAGAAACTTGTGTGCACAAAGCAGACAGCCCCGCACACCGCGGGGCCTGCGTCATGCAATGAGCCAATGTGTCGGCTAGTTGAGAGTGATGTCCGCGTGGAGTGGCGTGCTCTCACTTGAGTCGCCGACAAGGATCGTGAACTTGCCGGGATCGATGGTCCACTTGTGCGCAGTGTCGCTCCAGTAGCTGAAGGCGCGCGCGTCAAGGTTGAGCGTAACGTGCCTGGTTTCTCCGGGAGCGAGGCGGACCTTTTCAAATCCCTTCAGCTCGCGCTCCGGCCTCTCAACCTTCGACGACGGATCGGAGACGTAGAGCTGCGCTACTTCCGCTCCAGCCACCCTGCCTGTATTGGTTACATCGAAGCTGACCGCGACGGTTGAACCCGATGCCGCTGTTGCCGGGGCCTTTAGATTCGCGAAGCGGAAGGTGGTGTAGCTGAGTCCGAATCCGAATGGGTAGAGCGGATGCTTTCCGGACGTCGTCCAATAGCGATAGCCGACCATCAGCTTGTCGCCGTAGTTGATGTGCTCAATGGTGTAGTCAAGCGGCTTGCCGTTCGTTCCGATCGTGTGTAGCGTGGTGTCTGCTCCCGGCACCGGGTAGTAGTACTTGCGCGCGGGGTTCGAATCCCAGTCGTGATCGAAGCTGACAGGAAGCTTACCCTCTGGATTGTTCTTTCCGAAGAGCACGTCGGCGACGGCCGTACCACCTTCCTGTCCGGGATACCAGGTATGCAGGAAGACCGGCACCTTATCGAGCCAGCGTTGCGTATCCACTGCGCCGCCGGCGGTGAGGGTCACGACGATGTGCGGATTCGCGGCGGCCATCGCTTCGATTAGCGCGTCCTGCCCAAAAGGCAGAGTGAAGGTGCGATCGTGGCCCTCGCCCTCGCTTTCAGCGTCGAATCCAACGGCAACGACCACTACGTCGGCGAGCGATGCATACTGCTTCGCTTCCGGCGCGATCAGGTCCGGCTCATATGCCATGCCCAGCCCCATGCGCGTGCCGTGGGCGCCCGGCAGATAATCCACCTGGACGTGCGCGGTCTGCCCGGCAGTGAGATCGAGCGATGTGAATTTGGGTACGGAGCCCTCGGCGCCTGCCTGCTCAAGAACCAGCTTGCCGTCCACCATGATCTTGAAACTGTCACGGCCCGACGCGCCGGCCAGCAGCAGATACTTCCCTGCCTTCTCGGCTTTATATGCGGCGCTGTAACGGATGCTGCGCGGTTTGGGATCCACAGGTGCAAATCCGTTCCGCTGCCAGTCCGCCAGATTGCGCCTTGCAACGTCGACCGATTCACCGGTGAAGTCGCGGGTCGCGAAGGTCTGCTCTTTCACTTCGCCGTCCCATTTGGTGTTGCGGAACAGATCGACTGCGTCGGGAAGTCCGCGGTTATAGAGCACGTGAACATCCGGGCCGAGCAATTCTGCAATGCCCACTACAGTGGACACGCCTGAAAACGGCGTGGGCTCCGATGAGCCGCCACCTGCAAAGGTGGGCCATGCGTCAGGGCCGATGATGGCAATGGTCTTGATCTTTTTGGGATCGAGCGGAAGCATGTTGCCCTGGTTCTTGAGCAGAGTGATGCTCTCGAGCGCTCCCTGCAGCGCCACGGCACGATCCGCTACCGAGTAGGTTGAGTAGCTGGAATTAAATTGCGGGCGGGCGGTCCAACCGTAGCGCAATTCTGTGCGCAGCAGGCGCAGAACTTTATCGTCGATGGTGGATTCCTTGACCTGCCCAGACTTTACTGCAGGCACGAGATTCTTCACGTTCATGAATTTGGGGCTCGGCATCTCGAGGTCGAGGCCACCGTTCGCGGCTGCCACTCCATCGTAGGTCGCGTCCCAGTCTGACATGAGCACGCCATTGAATCCCCATTCACCTTTCAGGATCTTGTTGTTCAGCAGATCGTCCTGCGTAGCGTGCACGCCATTGATCTGGTTGTACGAATTCATGACTGCGTCAACCTTGCCCTTCACGACGGCGTCTTCAAACGCGGGCAGATAGATTTCGCGCATGGTGCGCTCATCGATATCCGAGCTCGAGTCATGGCGATTGTATTCTTCGTTGTTCAACGCGTAATGCTTTAATGTGGCGCTTACTCCCTGAGATTGAACGCCCTCGATAAACGGAACGGCCAGTGCGCCATTCAGATACGGATCCTCAGAGAGATATTCGAAGTTGCGGCCGCCAACCGGCGCGCGTGCAATGTTCACGCCGGGCCCGAGCAGAAAGTTCACACTGCGCGCTCGCGCATCTCTGCCAAGACTTGTGCCGAGCTTGCGCGCAAAGTCCGTATCCCATGTGGCTGCCAGAGCGACGCCGCCTGCATAGGAAGTGGTAGGCCCCCAGGTTCGCACACCGACCGATGCATCGGACATTTTGAATCGCGGCAGATCGATCACGGGCATCGGATTCGTGTACATTCTGTCTACGCCACCAAGCAGCTCAATCTTCTGTTCAAGCGAGAGCTTTGAGAGCATCGCTTTGGCTTTTGCCTCAATGGCAGGTGAATCGGGCACAGGCGCCTGGGCAAGGGCAGGCAAGGTGAATGTCAGGCACGCAAGGAGGGTGGCGTAGAACAACGATTTGTTACTTGCTTTCAGGTTTTTCATGACCCGCCAGCTTAATCCATCAGGCAAAGGGCTGTACACATAACTCCGGGCCGCGAAAACGCAAGTTCGCGGGGTTTCAATAGGTATATGAGGACGGCAATCGGGAGTGAAACACGGTTGCGCTTCACACCCGATTTCGGTGGCGGTATTAACTGTCGAATTACTCGTCGCGCAGGAGCACAAGCGGATCGACGGCCAGCGCGCGGCGGGCAGGAATCCAGGTAGCCACAAGGCCAAGTAGCAGCATGGTGAGGCCTACGCCGGCGAGCACCACCGGGTCTTTCGGCGTGGCCTGGTAAACAATGTTCGACAGGACCTTGGTCGCCAGTAATCCGAGAATCAGACCCGTAAGGGACCCTGCGGCTAGCAGGACAAGTGACCGGCCAAGTGAGGTATGCAGTATCTGCCGCTGGCTCGCTCCGAGCGCCACACGGATGCCCAGCTCGCGCAGCCGCTTGCTAACTGCGTACGAAGCCATGCCGAATACGCCGGTTACTGCCAGCATTGCGCCCAACAAGCCAAGCACACCCAGCGAGACGGTTGCGACACGCGCAGCGAACAGTGCGCCGTTCATCTCGGAGTTCCAGGTGCTGATCTTGATGGGAAGACTCGAATCGAGTGAGTGCACTGCTTTATCAATCGCATTGGCAAGCTCAGCGTCGCTGCGATTCGATCTAACCACGAGCCACGTCTCACTCGAATTCTGCTGCTGGAACGAGAAGAACATCGCCGGCTGCTGATCCTCAGTAAGCGAGCGGTATTTTCCGTCTTCTACCACGCCGATGACTTCGGCGCGCTTTCCGCCCCAATACTTGAAGTGCCCGCCGATGGCTTTCTCGACCGATCCGAAGAGCTTTACAGCGAACTTCTCGTTGACGAGCGCGACAGTGGGCGATTTCTTGTCGTCGGTGAACGCAAGATCTCGGCCCGCAATCAGCCTTGTTCCGGCAGCCGCCATATAGCCGGGAGAAATGCTGTAGTTCATTGCGTCGGCAGCGAAATTCGTCGGCCGGTAGTCGGTTGTCGTGTCGCTGTAGACGTAGGAGTCGCTGCCGCCGAGGCCGAGCGGAATTTGATTGTTGTATCCCACTGAGGTTACGCCGGGAATCGCCGCCACGGCATCGATCATGCGCCTCTGCATTTCCGGCAGGCGATCTTCAGCATAACCGGCCATGCGGAGATCGGTGTCCAGCAGCATTGCGCCGTCGGGCCGGAAACCAAAGTTGTTGTGCATGGAACGTACAAGGCCGCGAACAGCCACCAGCGACGACGTAACCAGCACCGCGCAGATGGCGATCTGCACCACTAGAAGCACATCGCGCACCGAGAAACGCCTCATCCCTGTGGTGCTGCTCATGCCGGTGCGAATGATCTGCCACGGATCTGAGCGCATGACCTGCCGCACCGGAACAATGCCGAACAGCAATCCACTGACTAACGCCAATCCAAGCGCAACCAGATAGGTGCGGACATCGGGGTTGACCGGCACATTGATTGGAACGTTTCCCATGGGCTGCCAGACGCTCAGGCCGCGGAGGATCACGATACCGCCTGCAAGCCCGACGACTCCGCCGGCGAGCGAAACCAGCACCGCCTCAGCCAGGAGTTGGCGCAAGATAAGCGCGCGTCTTGATCCAAGCGCGAGACGTAACGCCACATCCTTGGCGCGATCTGCCGCGCGCGCCGCAAACAGGCTGCCAAGGTTGGCGCATGCAGCAAGCAGAATCAATCCGGCAAGCAACATAAGTCCCGCGACAAAGGCCCGGGCCGGACCTCCGATAAAATCACCGACCAGTCCAGGATGCGCGAGGGAGAAATTAATGCCTTCGTCCTCTGCAGGGTAAGCCTTGGACAACGACGCCCCGATTGTATTCAGGTCTGCGGTTGCCTGTGCCGGGGTAACTCCCGGTTTCAATTTACCCACGACAAACGGAGAATGATTGCCGCGTTGCTTGAGCATGTCGAAGCCCATGACCGTTGGCTGCTCAACAGTTGGAATCCAAAGGCCGGGCGCAAAGAAGAGCTCTGTGCCGCGGAAACCAGGCGGCGCCACGCCAATGATCGTGAATGGATGCTTATTCACTTCGAGCGGCTTGCCGATGACTTCCTTGTCGCCGTGGAAGTAACTTTGCCAAAAGGGATAACTCAGCACGACGTAAGGAGCGCTGTTTGCGCCTTTCTCATCGGAGGCGTGAAAGAAACGGCCAAGATATGGCTGCACACCGAGGGCGTCGAAGTAGTTGCCACTTGCAAGGTAGGGCCAGGCTGTCGAGGGCTTCCCGCCGGAATCGATGCCAACCGCGCCGATGATCTGAAAGGCCACCAGGTTTTCGAAGGTGTGATTCTTGTCGCGCAGATCGGCGTAATCGGGGTAGGACTGCGAAGGCCACTTGAACCTTTGCACCGAGTAAAGCCGTTCAGCGCCGGGCAGATCGAGAGGCTTAAGCACCAATGCATTCAATACGCTGAACACAATTGCGTTGGCCCCGATGCCTAAAGCTAGCGTAACAATCGCCGTCAGAGTGAATCCCGGCGACTTTCTGAGTTGGCGGATGGCAAGCTTCAAATCCTTAAGCATGATTCTCGATACGCCGAAGGCTCACCCGAGGTTCCCTGCAAATGATAAATGGATGTGAATTGTCGGTCAGTGCGTTCCCAGGCTCACGTCTGAAATAGCAGCGGCTATTCGTAGCGCAAAGCCTCAATTGGATCGAGATTTGAGGCACGAATGGCGGGAATCATTCCGCTGACCAAGCCGGTAATGACGAGAATCACCGTAGCGATCACAACGGAGGTGGGTGAAATGAGCAATTGGATATCGGCATCGGCTGCGTTCTTGGCCAGAGCGCTGTAAAACGTGATGCGGCCAACCATTGCTGAGATCGCGTAAGCCAATGAAATTCCACATACACCTCCGACGCCGGTGATGGCCAACGCTTCAGAAAGAAACTGCACCAGAATGTGATGCCGCTGCGCGCCTAGCGCCTTCTCAATCCCGATTTCGCGAGTACGCTGTTGTACCGCCACTAACATGATGTTCATGAGCCCGACGCCAGCGATGCCCAGCGTCAACGCCCCCACCAGCGACAGCAAAACCTGGAGCGAAATGGCGAGGATATGGAACTGCGCAAGTTGCGACATGAGATTGGCCACGTAGATGGCATTATGATCCGAAGGCCTGAAGTGATGAGCAGCTGCCATGGATTCGCGCAGACTTTTTTCAACCATTTCATGGTTGCCACGATAGTTAAACCAGACACCATTGAGATAGTAGGTATCCGTGAGGTCGCTCATGGTGTTGAAAGGTACGTAGATGATGCGGTTGCGATCGTTGTCTCCTTCCTGCATCTTGGGTTTAAGCACTCCAACAACGGTAAAGATTACTCCATTCAATCGAATTGTTTCGCCGATGGCCCAGCCGCCGGAGAAGAGTTTTGCCTTCGCCTCTGAGCCGATGACACATACGTGAGCCCTCTGCTGATCTTCTGCTCCATTAAAGAAGCGCCCCTGATCGACATCCAACTTCCAGATATCCTGAAAAATGGGCCGCACGCCCATGGTCGACCACGAATAGTTGTGAAGCTCATTCTGGACAGAGACGTCTTTTTGAGCTTGCGGAGAAATATGCAGTACGCCCGGAACGCTGTTCTCTACACGATCCACGTCGTCGAGCGTAAAGCGGATTCTGACTCCCGCTTTGTTTCCGCCTGCCTGCTGACTTGTCCGGCCAGGGAAGAACCCGATGGTGTTGGTGCCCCATTGAGCAAAGATATTCTCGATGGCGCGATTGAAACCCGCACCATAAGCCAGGAGCAGAACGACCGTCGCGATACCCCACGCCATTCCGATCATGGTGATGGCGGTGCGGCGGCGGTTATAAACCATCGCCTCCCACGCCTGACCCAGGATGTCTTTCAGCATCTCAACTCCCAGCTCTTAGCCTTGAGCTCTTGGCTTTTCGCTAAAGCGCCCAGGCTGAATCTCACCAGTTAATTTGTGTTGCCGGCGATAAGCCACTCAACACCAATCCGGACCGTCAGGTTTACACTCTTTTCAAATTCTCCAACACCGGCTAACAGCTAGTAAGAGGAGGCCAGAAGCTGCCCCTCACTCTCTTCTCAGCGCCTCAACGGGGTCCAGCTTCGCCGCGCGGCTGGCTGGATACAGCCCGGCTACAACCCCGCAAACTGTAAGCGAACCCAGAGCCAAGGCCGCCGACCACGGTACAATCCGCGGCGGATCGAAGCCCGGCATCTTGCCCGTCAACGTGGCCTGCAACAGCCACATGAATCCTCCTGAGATGGCAATGCCAACGGCTCCGCTTATACCGGTCAGAATGAGCCCCTCCCAGAAGAACTGCGCCAGAACCGCGCGCCTAGTTGCTCCCACCGCCTTCAACAGACCAATCTCCGGCGTCCTCTCCGTTACTGACACGAGCATGATATTGACGATACCCACTGCGCCCAGGCACAAGGTTACGATTCCAACACCGCCTAGAAACACGTTCATTGCGTCGAATATGGCTCCGACCATCTTCTCTTCCTGGATGGTGTCGAACTCCTCGAAGGCATCTTTCATGGATGGATCGAAACGGTGGCGCTCGCCGATAACCGCATGCACGGCTGCCTTTGCCGCATCGGCTTCACCCTTGATTGCCGGCTGATACTGGATGGAGCTCAATGCATCCTGGGCGACATTGTCGCCTTTCATGGCAAACAGCTCGAGCATGATGGAACGAGGAACATATAGTTTCTGATTGTCGCTGTCGTTGTTGCCGCGGCTGATGGACCCAATTTCGCCCACCACAGTGAAGGCAACATCGTTGATGGTGATGGATTCGCCCAGCATGGGGCGGCCTGGAAATAGCAGTGTGGCGGACTTTGATCCGAGCACGACAACGCGACGCCGTTCGGCGAGGTCCTGGTCACTGATGAAACGTCCTTCAGCCACTGGCATGAAGCGAACCTTCGAGTAGTTGGGCTCGACGCCCAGAACAGCACCCGAAGTGTTTCCGTACGCGCTCACCTGGTACAGGTCACCGCGTTGCAGGTATCCGGTCACGCTCCGAATCTGGGGCAGCTTCCGGATCGCGTCTTCATCTCCAGCCGTCAATTGGTAAGGGCGCATTCCCGTGTGCTGGTTGGCGAGTGCAGGGATGGTGCCGTTCCACATCATTACCAGGTCATTACCGAACGAAGCTAACTGGCGATGCTGCCCGGAGCGGAAACCTTCACCCAGGCCGACGAGTACCAGCAGAGAACCCACACCCCAGGCGATGCCGAACATGGTGAGAAAGGTCCTTAGCCTGTTGGCCATCATGGCGTTGAGGACCTGGACGAGTGTGTCAGAGAGGCTCTGCATACAGACTTAGGCACCGGCTAGGATGCTTTGGTAAATATACGTTCACATCCATCCATAAGTTCCCGGAACCGATCTTGTTGCAGTTACGTACAGAATTGAGGGTGACAGTGCAGTGCTGACACCGTCTTACATTTGGCTTTCCTTTTAAGATAACTAGCGGGCGCCCAGGATAGGAGCGCAAGTTATGAATTGGGGGCAGAGTGGCTGCGTCGCGTAAGAGTAAGAAATTCTGGATCTGGACTGGCATCGGTGGGACCGTCTTCATTTTGCTGCTGGCCGGTGGAATGTCCCGCCTTGTCAGAGGTAACTCTCTGGATCCAAACAAGCTGGCCAAAGTGACCACGGGTGATGTGGCACGCTCGGTTGTGGCTACGGGCAAGATTCAGCCCATTACCAAGGTTGAGGTCAAGAGTAAGGCCTCCGGCATCGTTGAAAAGCTCTACGTAGACATCAACAACGTGGTCAAGAAGGGCCAGCCGCTGGCCCAGCTCGACCAGGAAGAGATCCAGGCTCAGGTTTCAGCCCAGCGTGCGCAATTGGCTTCAACTGCAGCTAACGTTTCGACGCTCGAAGCTGCTATCGAGCAGGACAAAGTAAACGCGGCAGCTCCTGACCTGCCGATGTATAAAGCGACACTCGATCGCTACAAGGAGATGCAGATTGAGGGAGTAGTAAGCCGGCAGGCACTCGACGATGCCAACCGCGATTACCTGGCGGCGCTCACCAAGCGTGATTCGGCCAAGGCCCAGGTCGCCGTGGACACGGCAAAGCTGAAACAGGCACGCGCACAGGTAATGCAGAGTCAGGCAAGCCTGAAGCAGCTTGAAGAGCAGCTTGCATATACCACGATCATCGCGCCGATGGATGGTGTGATCCTATCGCGCGATGTTGAGATTGGCGACGCGGTCAGTTCCATCCTGGTGTTGGGTTCGACAGCAACGCTGGTAATGACCGAAGGCGACACGACCGAGGTTTATGTGCAAGGCAAGGTTGACGAAGCGGACATTGCGCACGTGTATATGGGCCAGCAGGCGCGCATCAAAGTGGAAAGTTTCCGCGACCGCCTGTTTCACGGCAAGGTAACGAAAATTGCGCCCATGGGCGTTGAGAAAGATAACGTGACAACTTTCGAGGTACGCGTTTCCATCAACAACCCCGGCGGCGAACTTAAAGCCAACATGACCGCGAACGCGGAGATCCTCCTCGACGAGCACAAGGGTGTGCTGACGGTTCCAGAAAATGCCGTGATGTACGACGGGCAGAAGAACGCATCCGTCGAGATTCCCGATAAAACTCAGAAAGACGGCAAACGTAAAGTTCCGGTGACGGTTGGGCTCTCAAATGGTTCGGTTACCGAGATCACAGGCGGACTGAAGGAAGGCCAGCAGGTGGTGCTGCAGCAGTAAGACAGTTGTCAGCTATCAGTTGTCAGCCGTAAAGATTGCAGGAACCTGTAGACGCAGAAGGTCGTGATTTCATCATGAGCGATCTGATGAGCAGCTTGGCCGAAATGATCCTTGAGACATTTCTTGAAGGGCTTATCGAGATTGCCAGCGAGATCCTGGTTTCGCGAAAGCCCTGAATTACCCGCTCCTGCGTGCTCGTTCGCAAACCTTACTTTCCCCTTTTGGTAAATCGATTCTCTGGCCCGCCTCACTATAATTGCCTACAGTATTCCGAGTTCAATTTGGAGCTGGTCAGAAATGGGTCCGGCGGCGGAGTTTGACTGTGGCAGTCACCGCCGCGTACAAACCGTGAGACGCCAAGAACGTGGCGGCCAGAGAAGAGCAATGTCATAACTGCAAAATGGCGAGCGGAGCGCAGGCTTGAAAGGCTCGCCCGGAGAGAAAGCATGAGAACGATTGGAAAGTACGCAGTTTATTCCGCATTCGTATGCCTGTTGAGCATGGCCGGCGCGCAGAGCAAGCCAGCTTACCTGGATACGAACCTGACACCGGAACAGCGGGCCGCTGCCCTGGTGAAGGAGATGACCCTGGATGAGAAGGTGAGCCAGCTTGTGAATCAGGCCCGCGCCATTCCGCGGCTGGGCGTTCCGGCATACGACTGGTGGAGCGAAGCTCTGCACGGCGTTGTGAACGATGGCATCACTACGTTTCCGGAGCCGGTCGGGCTGGCCGCTACGTTTGATGCCCCGGCGATTCACCGCATGGCCGAAGTGATCAGCACGGAAGGCCGCATCAAGCACGAGCAGGCAGTCCGCCAGAAGCGCGAGAGCATGTTCTTTCAGGGGCTGGACTTCTGGGCGCCGAACATCAATATCTTTCGCGATCCGCGGTGGGGCCGCGGACAGGAGACGTACGGCGAAGATCCGTTCCTGACCGGACGCATGGGCGTGGCGTTTGTAGAGGGCATGCAGGGCAACGATCCCAAGTACTACAAGACGATAGCGACACCCAAGCACTATGCCGTTCATAGCGGACCGGAATCTACGCGGCACACCGCTGACGTCAAGATCAGCAAACATGACGAGCTTGATACCTACCTGCCGGCATTTCGCGCCACCGTGACCGAAGCCAAAGCAGGCTCGGTGATGTGTGCTTACAACGCCGTCAACGGCGAGCCCGCATGCGCCAACGACTTTCTACTGGTTGACCAGTTGCGCGGCAAGTGGGGATTCAAGGGCTACGTCGTTTCCGACTGCGGCGCGGTGGTCGATATAGACCGCAACCACCACTTCAAAGCGACTCCGGCAGAGGGCTCGGCGATCAGCCTGCAACGCGGCATGGACAACGAGTGCGTCGACGGCGGCTTTATTGTGCGCGACGACCGCGATTATCGCGCCTATCGCGATGCGGTGAAGCGGGGCTTGCTGAAGGAAAGCGAGATCGACACGGCGCTGGTGCGGCTATTTACAGCACGCATGCGGCTGGGCATGTTTGATCCGCCGGAGATGGTTCCCTACACCAACATCGACGAACGCCAGTTGAGCAGCCCCGCGAATCGTGAGCTTGCGCACCAGATTGCGAACAAGTCGATGGTGCTGTTGAAGAATGACGGGGTTCTCCCGCTGAAGACCAGCGGCCTGAAGATCACGGTGGTGGGTCCGCTGGCGAATCAGACCAAGGTTCTGCTGGGAAACTACAACGGACAACCGACGCACACGGTTTCGATTCTCGACGGCATTCTGAAGGAGTTCTCGCACTCGTCGGTCACCTACGTTACGGGAACGCAGTTCCTGGATCACGATACGGCGCCGCTGCCGGCGTCTGCTCTTACGGTCGATGGCAAGCAGGGTGTCCGCGCAAGCTATGCGCGATTCGATATGAGCGACATCAACAACCCGACCGTGACAAAGCCGGTGGTTACGCGAATTGAGGCAAACCTGGATCCGGCCACGCAGCAGTTACCCACGGAAGCGGCGCAATTAAATCCACTGGTGATTCACTACGAGGCATCGCTTACCGCGTCGCAGACCGGCGATTACGATCTTGGCATGAAGGCCGCGGGCTTCTTCCGCATGCGGCTCGACGGCAAAAGCGTGACGAACGCATTCAATGCGAGCGGTGCTCCGCGCGTGGGCCGCGTACATCTTGAGGCCGGCAAGCCTGCGAATCTTGAAGTGGACTATGCGCCGAGCGAAGGCTCAAAGATGGACGCGTCTCTGGTGTGGTCGAAGGTGGACTTTACGCCTCAGCCCGAAGCCATTGCAGCGGCGAAGAACTCAGATGTAGTGATCGCGGTGCTTGGCATTACCAGCGAACTGGAAGGCGAAGAGATGCAGGTGAGCGAAGCCGGCTTCAAGGGCGGCGACCGCACCAGCATCGATATGCCCAAGCCGGAAGAGGATCTGCTGAAAGCGCTGGTGGCCACGGGCAAGCCGGTGGTACTGGTGATGACCAACGGCAGCGCGCTTGCGGTGAATTGGGCACACGATCACGTGAATGCAATTATCGACGCGTGGTATCCAGGCGAAGAGGGTGGGACGGCGGTTGCCGAAACACTTTCAGGCAAGAACAATCCTGCAGGCCGTTTGCCGGTTACGTTCTACAAGGGCGTAGACCAGTTGCCGCCGTTTGAAGATTATGCGATGAAGGGCCGCACCTATCGCTACTTCACCGGCACGCCGCTGTATCCGTTCGGCTATGGATTGAGCTACACAAGCTTCAACTACAGCGGCCTTTCGCTGCCGACATCCGCGGTAAAGGCGGGCGAGCCGGTGGTGGCAGAGGCAACTGTGACCAATACCGGCAAGGTGGCGGGAGAGGAAGTGGTGCAGCTCTATCTGAGCTTCCCTGATGTGAAGGGTGCTCCGCTGCGCGCACTGCGCGGGTTCGAGCGCGTGCATCTTGCTGCGGGCG
This sequence comes from uncultured Acidobacteriaceae bacterium, assembly GCA_963832645.1. Classification (GTDB taxonomy): domain Bacteria; phylum Acidobacteriota; class Terriglobia; order Terriglobales; family Acidobacteriaceae; genus Telmatobacter. Next base: position 21,902 of record CAWHUU010000009.1, on the reverse strand, counting down.
CATCGCAGAAGGTTCGCTTTGAGCTGAAAGACCGCGATCTGAGCATGGTAACGGAAGCGGGCGAACCGGTGATTGCAGAGGGCCAGTACAAAGTATCGGTAGGCGGCGGCCAACCTAACACGGGCGCGCCTGCGGTTGCCGGAACGTTCAGCATCCAGGGAACGCAGAAGCTGCCTGAATAGAAGCCTGACACGAAGCACAGACTGCGCGCTCCTATGCGGGGCGCGCAGTTTTTTGTACGCTAAATCGCGCATTCGCGCCGTGAGCGGTTGATCAACGACCATGATCGACAATGTCGACTGTGATGGCACTCACTCTCACTTTCGGCCCCAGCGTCCGATCATGAGATGAGAAACGGAATCGGGATTCTTGATCTCCGCAGGCTCGGAACAACTGCACTCATACACAAACCTCTTTAGCCGATTTACTTCCTTAGTAAGAAGGAACGATCAGGATGCGTGTGTTCAGGCACTTTTGTCTTTCTTTAACAAAGTTTTTTGCTTTGCTCTTATTTGTATTGACTTTGCAGGTTGCGTTCGCGGCACAGCAGAGTGACGTTGCACAGAGACACACTTCGCTTGCGGAGATTCTGGTTCGCAAAGGCATACTTACCCCCGAAGAGATGAAACAGGTGGAGGCCGCCGGAGCGCCGGAACAGGGCGACATTGTGCTCGCACGTATTCTGGTAGCCAAGGGCGTGCTTACCAAAGCGGACTTTGAACAGATTGCCGGCAAGGATGCATCTTCCGGCCAAGTACCTATTGTTGCGCAATCGTCGCCGCCGCTTCATGCGGAGACAGATCATAAGCCTTCCGGTGCTCTGCAAATTCCGCGTCCAGCGGAGCGTGCAGTAGAGCCCGCGGTCGCAGAGCCGTCGATTCCCGCATTTGTCGCCGCCTTGACGCCGATTCGCCCATTGCCGCTTGGCGGAGTAAGCCACGCTGCCGAACCGGCGACTGTGAGAATGAACGGTGTCGGGATCACGCCTTACGGTTTTATCAAGGCGACGGCCATTGAAGACAGTTCGTCTCCGTACGGGGACGATTTTCCGTTGCCTGGATTCATCTGCGATACGGGGCCTGACGGCGCGCCGGAGTTTCACATCAAGGCTCGCAGCAGCCGCGTGGGCGTCAACATTGCGTGGAAGGATCCTAGTCCGAAGTGGAATTTTATGGCCAAAGTGGAGATGGATTTTGAGGGCAACTTCAACCGATCGGATAATCGGAACATCTCCAGCATTCGCTCGAACAATCCTTCTCTACGCCTGGCGTGGATGCGCATGGAATACACGTCAGACGGGAAGAACGTCTTCTCCGCGCTGTTCGGACAGGACTGGTCACCGTTCGGCTCATCGACATTGCCAAACATGCTTGAAACTACCTCGATGGGGATCGGATTCGGCACGCTCTATGAGCGCACACCGCAGATGCGGATCGGTTACACGCATAATGGCAAGGCGATTCAGGTGATGCCTGAGTTCGCGATCACATTGCCTGCCGTGGGCCTGGTTCCCTCCGCGGCGTACATGACGCAGCAACTCGGCTACGGAGAGCGCCAGGGGGCGGATTCAAATCGGCCCGATCTTGAAGGCCGTCTTGTGGGGCAATGGCAACTGGATCATGCTCCCGGCGTGGCTCCCGCTCAGGTCATCGTAAGCATGGAGCGCGGTGAGCGGCGTGCCATTGTGCAGGCAGCATCTGTTCCAGTTGCGTACCAGGCGACGTTCTCTACTGGGGCCTCCGGCAGAAGCCGCACCTACGGCTGGGACTTTGAGTGGCAGCTTCCGACTCGCTTTGCGACCTTGACCGGCAAGTTCTATAGCGGCGCAGGGTTACGCTACTTCTTCGTGAACCAGCTTTACAGTTATTTCAACGACACAGCGGGACTTACTAATCTCGTTTCAGTTCCATCGTTGGATGGCTCGTCGACAATTGTGTTTGGAACAAACAGCGCGGGTCAGCAGGTAGTAGCGCCTGAGAGGCCGATTCGAACGGAAGGTGGATTTGCGCAGATTGGCTTGCCTCTGTCGCGCATCTTCAATGCGAATCCCGCGGGACGAAATGCCGGGTGGTCACTGTATGCGCTGTACGCCGTTGATCAAGCGAAGACACGTGACCTCAACCGCCTGGGTGGAAGCACGAGGCGCTACAGCAGCATGGCGGTGGGAACGCTGAACTATAGCCTGAATCGCTGGATCTCGTTTTCGTTCGAACAATCGCTCTACACAACGCACGCAAATCCTGAACAGACTTTGCCGCTATTCAAGGGTGCTCCTGCGCGTGAGTGGAATGACGTTCGCGAAGAGTTTGGGCCGATCTTCACGTTCTGACATTGCGCCGCAAGTGCGATGAAGGACTACGCCTCCAAGAAACGGGGCTCCCAAACTCAATGGCATTGCCAATAGGTTTGGGAGCCCTCGCTATTGTAGTTGAGCTTTCAATGGACGGTTGAACAATTGCAACTTACTTTGCAGGCTTGCTCAGTGTGACGCTTAATCCCTTGATCGGCTTGTCGTCGGCATCGAGGAAACGTGCGCAAAAATCGGTGGCTCCACCGGCGTTTACGATTGCCGCGCGGATCACGTTCGGCCCTTTCTTGAGGGTTACGCGCTTGGAGACGCCATCGTCGATGACGGTCTGGCGGTCATTGTAGATGCCGATGACTTCCTGTCCGTTGAGCCACCAGACCGACGCGGCATTAGAGCCGATAGCCAGACGGACATCGTGCATTTCCTGGGGACTATTCACGATAGTCACGGCCCACACGAGGATATTGCTGGTGGGCTTGCCCAGCGCGAACGCAAAGTGGTAGAGATTCACGTTATAGAGCCGGGTATCAACTGCGTGCCAAAGCAATGTGGCATCGCCCACGGATTCCTTTTGGCCGTCGTGCGGGATTACCGTGAATTGATCTGGGAAATAGTTTTTTTTGACCATGGCCTGCACTTCGCTTCTGGTGAGCCCATCTGCATGGAGCGGCTCCAAGAGCATCCAGCGCTGAATGAATCCATCGGCTGCTGTGAGGCGGGTGGGAGTTACAGGACGTGTAAGAGTGGTTCCGTATGCCTTGCCCGCACCGGGTGGAGCGGCAACCGCAGACACTGCAAGGGCCAGGGTTGCCACAAGCGCAGCCATTGAAGGCCTCAGATAAGTATTCATAACATTTCCTCGCGGACTTGGCCGCTGTGGTTCGAGATCGATCATGGATGTGTCGGTCCTTCGATTGCCTATGGCGTCTTGAGGAGCCAGTGCTGCTTATCGCTTTTCGGATCGAATTTGGAAAGCGTGGCAAAACTTGCGCCTACTGCCGAGAGGGCCAGCGGTTCTTTGGATCCGGGAACCGATTTGGGCATGATGCGCCAAGAGCCATCGGCCAGTTGATCGAGCCGCCAAAACTGATCCGGCGCTCCTGTGAATGCAGGCAGCACCACCAGTTCTCCTTCGGCAGTTGCAGCCAGCGTGCGATCTGTACCGGCAATCGTGATTTTTACGTACGGTTCGCCGGGATAGCCACCGGCGTCGGCAACGGGAGTGATCTGCCATTTTTGTTGAGCCTGGCACATGTAGTTCGCCATGCCGGTATCGACATTGCCTTCAGGCCAATTTTTTGAGACCGCCGCTGCATCCTGATCGGGAATCGGTTTTCCCGTGCCGCCAAACATGCCGCCAAAGGCCATGCCCGGAGGGGGACCACCGGGACCGCCCTGACCAGCAGCCGGCCGCGGGGCGCCCGGTGCTGAACCTGGCATGCCGGGGCCGCCGGGGCCTGCGCCCGGAGGTGGGCCACCCCTGAAGCGGCGACGAGGTCCGCCGACGGGTACTCCACCGACAGCCATTTCCAGTGAGGTTCCAGTTCGAACGGATTCGACATCGAAGACGCCCGGCTTGAACTTTTCGCCCGCAACCGGCCAGCCGTCTTTCCAAAGCAGCGGAAGGATCTCGAGCACGCTGGCACCGCCCTTATCCAAATCCGCTTCCCAATGCATCGAGAACTTCTGCACGCCATCGCCCATATCCAGCAGGCCGAAGTGGCCGGGGCCAATGTAGCGGCCTCCCGATCCGATGAGCAATTTGCCGCCGCCATGAATCATGTCCACGCCTTCTGCATCGAGGAAGGGACCTGTGACCTTACGTGAACGGCCCATGCGGATGTTGTATCCAGAGTCGGCTCCCGCGCAGCAACTGCCGTGCGTTGCCAGCAAGTAATACCAGCCATCGTGGTAGATCATGTCAGAAGCTTCGCAATTAATTGCGAGATTGATGGGCTTGTCTTTGGAATTCAGGCGCTCACCGGTTTTGGGATTGAGTTCAACCAGTTGGATATAGCCGAAGTACGATCCGTATACGAGCCAAAGCCTTCCCGTGGTGGGATCGAGGAACGCGCCGGGATCAATTGCGTTCAGGTCCTCCAGACCGTCGGAGCTGGCAACTACGCCGCCTTCCACCCATTTGTAGTCGGGTGAATCCGGATCGAGCGATTTCGTCCAGAGCATCTTGATATCGGCTTTGGTTGCGGCGCCCTGGCCACGTGCGACATACATGTAGTAGCGGTCACCGATGTGAATTACATCCGGCGCAGCGCCGGTAATCATGGGTCTTGCGCCTCTGCGCCAGGTCCAGCCGTCGTCGGAAACGAGGGAACCGCCGCCAGTGCCGTAAACGTAGTACTTGCCATGATCAACGGCGATAGTGGACGGATCGTGAATGCCTATAACGCCTTCCATAGCAAATGCTGCCGACGAAAGCGAGAGAAGCGATGTGAGGAGAACGCATCTCAGAAGGAGGTTGCGATGATGGAGCATTGGATAGCCCGCCTGCCTTTTATTCAGGAAACTTTTCCGGCGTGCGGTCACGCGACGCGCGCACTCCGGCCGTATCCGTCGATCAATATTTCTGCTTACTGAATGGACTGACGGGGCGGCTGGAGGCGAAGTTTCAATCTGATGCCTGGAAAAAGGCTGTTTTTGAGTAGGAACAGCGCGGCTAGTCGAGCTTTTCACTCTCTCTGCGGGTAGGCGGGTGCTTGGCGGCGCGCACAACCTGATTCTTGTCATCAACAAAGACGACGGTCGGAGCAAGACCTTCCACCTCCTGGGGCTCGAGCCAGGCTTCGGCCATGATGATGACCTTATCCCCCCTCTGGAAATGCCGTGCCGGAGGTCCGTTGAGGCAGATGTCGCCATTGCCCGGTTCGCCTTCGATGACGTAGGTCTGCCAGAAGACACCGTTTGAGAGGTTGGTGATGTTCACAAATTGAAAGGGCCGGATGTCGGCAGCGTCGAGCAGATTGCGGTCGACAGTAATCGACCCCACATAGTTCAAATCGGTCTCGGTAACGGTGGCCTGATGAATCTTGGCCATGCAGACTCGGATCAGCAAACGAGTTTCTCCCAACAAGGATATGCGTCGGACTTCCGAGTCTCGCTGAAGACTCTCACGTTCGCATTCACTTAAATTGTAGTTCGCTGGACGCCGGCACGGCGATCTGCCGGCAGCCGGGCGCGGTGCAGCGGCTGAACTCGTGAACTTCCGCGCTGCCAAGGCGCCGATGTCCCCATTAAGGATTCAATAAACGGGCAAAAAAGGCTCAAAACAGGCGGCTTGGTCAGACCATTGATGTGGCCTCATCTTGCAGAATCAATCACTTATGTTGTGATACGAATCACAATCCGGGGTGAAAGAGGTCACTGCCCTTGTCTGTATCGCACGCGCAGACTCAAGTTCTAAGAGTTTGGAATTCGGGGTGTGCTCGAGCCCGAGGAGGCAGAGATGAGTTTTGCGACCGGCTTAAAGACCATTGTGGTCGCGACGGATCTTCACGGCCAGTCGGAAGCGGCCCTGGAGTACGCCCGCAAGCTTGCATTGAACTATGGCGCCCGAATCGTGCTTGCGCACGGAGCCGATCCGCTGGAGTATGCCGCGGTGGCGAGCTTACCGGGCCAGGTAAACAGAGCGCTGCCGGAAGAAGCGCGCGCGGCGCTGGACAAGCTGGCAAGCGAATTGCTTTGCGAAGGAATCCACAGCCACACGGAAGTGCGCCAGGGCGCAGTGGCGCAGATGCTGGTGGACGTAGCACGGCAATACAGTGCAGGCCTGATTGTAGTGGGCACCCAGGGTATGCAGGGAGCAGGCCCGATCGTGGTGGGCGCCATTGCTGAGAAGCTGGTGCGGCTGGCCCCTTGCCCCGTACTGGCAGTTGCGGCAGATTGGAACGCGGGCGAGTTCAGACCGACACCAGGCGGACCCATACTGCTGGCCATGGAGCGCAATGAAGCTGCTACGGAAGCCGTGGCAACGGCCCACTCACTGGCGCAGGTATTCAAGCGGCCGTTAATTGCGGTGCATGCGCGCGCGGCGGCAGACGACTCTGCCGAATGCCAGGCTTGCGCAGCACGGCTTGAAGAGTTTGGCGTACACGGAACGGACGAGGTACCCGTGACCTGCGTGGGAGAGACTGGCGAACCGGTAGAGGCGGTGGTCAGGGCCATTGGAGCATATCGCCCCAGCATTCTTGTTGTGGGGGTAAAGCGTACCAGTGAGACACCGGGACCGCACGGCACTGCATTTGCGCTCATGGCGCGTTCCCGTGTGCCTGTTCTTTGCGTTCCGCCGGCAGAAGCCGCCGGCGAGCCGGACCGGAATGTGGCCGTTCCGGCAGAAGCTATCTGACAAAGGCGCGCTGGCCATGTCTCATGGACGGCTCAGCTGGCAATGAAGGCCGGAAAACGAAAGCGCGCTATTTCATCCCGTTCCATTCATCCGCTTTTCTGGATTAGCAGTATCAGGAGCGATTTGCCGGATATGGTATTTGGTTCATCGCATGTTCGTGGCAGGCAACGCCGCCGGCATAGACCGGCTGACATCACAAAAGCCGGAAGATCTCGCCCGAGGACCAGGCTCCGCGAAGAAAAGATGGGGGAAATGACAATGCAGGAAGAAGCAAGATCCGTGCGAATGAGTTCTGTGGCGGCACATCCGCTGGCAGAATTGCTGGAGTGCCCAGCGGACGCCGGAAATCTGCTGAACAGTGCGGCGCAGAGCATCGAGGTCGCGGCCGGGGACACAGTATTCCGCCAGAATGATTCCTGCAAAGGTTTGTATGTCGTGGTCTCGGGACTATTCGTGCGCAAGGCAGAGCGGCTCAAAACGCGGCTGACCCTGGGACCCGCCCGGACAGGCGACCTGGTGGAACTGGCAGCTGCACTCGGAGACGGACACCATACCTACACTCTGAGCGCACAATCGGCAGGATCGGTTCTGAAGCTCCCCATTGAAGAATTGTCTGAAGTTTTTGAAAGGTACCCTCCGTTGCGGATGCGGTTGCTTGAGGAGTTGGCGCGCGAGGTTTCGCGGGCCTATCTTTCCTGCTCTTTGAGCCGTGCCGTACACTCCAGACGGCGCGCCGGCACTGCTGAAATGGCGTAGACGGAGGCATTTGCAAGCAATACGTCTCCATGACCTTCCGATGCAATTCTCAACCCGGGGGCAGGAATCGACGCAAAATCCCTGCCTTGAACCCGGCTATGCGCTATACTTTTTCTAGACGTTCGGTCTAACTATGGCCACATTACATTCCCATCACCCTCCGGAAGATTGCCAGAATTGCGAGCATCGCCATTTGCGAATGTTCTGCAATCTCACGCCTGAAGCATTGGTGGACTACGATGGAATCGGCATTATGATGAGCCATGCACGCGGAGCCAAGCTGTTTTCAGAGGGCGACCCGGCGCGCAACGTTTTCGTCATCTGCTACGGCCAGGTAAAGATCTCCTCCACTTCCCGCGACGGCAAGACCATGATCCTCAAGATTGCCGGCCCGGGCGACGTGATGGGACTGAGCGCTGTGCTGGCCAACGTTCCTCACGAAGTGACCGCCGAAGCGATTGAACCCTGCCAGGTAAAGACGGTGCGGAAACAGGAGTTCGTAGAGTTTCTGGGCCGGCACGGAATTGCCAGCATGCATGCGGCGCAAGCGCTGAGCGGCGAATACCTTACAGTGTTTCACGACGCAAAACGGCTGGCGCTTTCAGGCTCCGCTGCGGGACGGCTGGCACGGTTGCTGCTTGACTGGGGCCGGTCGGCCTCGAACAGCAAACCGGAGATCCGGTTCACCATGGCGCTTACGCACGAAGAGATTGCCAACATGGCAGGCACTTCTCGCGAGACCGTTACGCGGCTTCTGAATCAATTCCGCCGCGACCAGTGGATCACCATCAAGGGCACCAGCCTTACTATCGTCAAGCCGGAGCAGCTCGAACGCTTGACGGCGTAGAAAATCCCTCTCAAAACAACAGGTCTACGAGCCGGTGGGGCAGCTCATTCAGGCAGTCGTATGCCTTCTTCTGTTGCTGGATTTCTGTGAGCTCATTCAGCCGTGCGAGGCGCTTGCATGCTCGTGCGCAGAATCATTGGCAGACCCCGACCCGCAAAGCGTAAGTACCGGGCAACGTGCATGCGCGATCACTCGATAAGCTGTATGGTCGTGCATCAGGCTCTCAAGCGCAGAACGATGAGAGACGCCCAGTACGATAACGCGAGCCTTGCGCGCCGCAGCCTCCGCAAGAATCTCAATGAAGGGATTGCCGTGGAGAACCAACGTCTCAATCTGGAGATTGCAGTCAGCGGAGGTGTCTGTTGCCATGGCATGCAACTGCCGGAGTGCGGCGGCTTCAATGTCGGTAACTGCTCCTCCATGAACCACCTGGTCCGCAGGCGGCAAAATATGCAACAGGACCAGTTTGGCGTCCTGCTGCGCGGCCAATTGGCAGGCAAGCACTGCGCTCGGGCGAGAGGTCTCTCTGAGAGTGGTGGCGTGCAGCACGACACGTTCGTCGAAACTGCTCTGCACCGGGAGATGAGCCTCGGGTCCCACGGTTATGACCGGGAGGTTGACCGAACGCAGCACTTGTTCTGCCACGGAGCCGAGCAGCATCTTGGTAATCTTGCTCTTGCTCCGAGTCCCTAAAATGATTCGATCCGCGTTGAACTGGCGCGCAGCCGCTGCAATTTGCTGCGCGGGTTGCCCCTCGCGAACGATGGCATGGCAGGCGAAACCACGATTCTGCGCCACTTCGCACCAAGGCGCAAGAGCCTTTTCTGCGACATCGAGCGCACCGGACGTATCGTAGTAGGGCATACCTACTGCGTCCATAGTCCTGGCGGCTGAACCGGCGATGGAATGAAGAAGGATGATGCGGGAATGTGTTTGCCCGGCCTGCTCAAGAGCAAATGGCATAAGCCTTTCGAGGTCGCTTAAATCCGTTGCGACCAGGATGACGGCCGGATGGATCCATCGGCTGCTGAACACATCTGCCATAGCACTCCCCACTAACACCGCCAGATTAGACGTGCCAGCTCTGGATTGGCTGCAGGGGACAAGGTTGACACCGTTCAACTGCTTTTTATGTGCTCGACAACACCCGATCACGTGAGTTGAATCACTCCCCTTTGGCGGGCCTCCAGTTGCCAGATCGGCGGCGGAATCGGCCATGGCGGTTCGACTGAGCCGCGATAAAATCTGGATATGCCTGCAGTTGCTGGTTTATCTCCTGAAATTCTGGCCAAGTACGAGCCCGTAATCGGGCTTGAAGTGCACGTACAGTTGCTGACCGCAAGTAAGGCCTTTTGCGGCTGTGCAAACCGTTTTGGGGCTCCGCCGAACACGAACGTTTGCCCCGTATGCCTAGGCTTGCCCGGCGCCTTGCCGGTGCTGAACGCCAAAGCGGTGGAATACGCCACTCTTGCTTCTCTGGCATTGAACTGCCAGGTGCGCGAGCGGTCAATCTTTGCGCGCAAGAATTATTTCTATCCGGACCTGCCGAAGGGCTACCAGATTTCGCAGTTCGACAAACCGATTGCCGAGCACGGCTGGATTGAGGTTCCCACAGCCGACGGCAGCATCAAGCGAATCGGCATTACGCGGCTGCACATGGAAGAAGACGCAGGCAAGAGTTTGCACGACGGTTTTTCGGACTCGGCTACGCGCACTTATCTTGACCTAAACCGCTGCGGCACTCCGTTGACCGAGATCGTGAGCGAGCCGGACATTCGCACTCCCGACGAAGCCTTTGAGTACCTGACGAGGATGAAAGAGATCCTGCTTTACACCGAGGTCTCCGACTGCAACATGGAAGAAGGCTCGCTGCGCTGCGACGCCAACGTGAGTGTACGTTTAAAGGGTGCGCCGAAGTTCGGCACTAAGGTGGAAGTGAAGAACGTGAACAGCTTCAAGTTTGTCCGCGCGGCGCTGGAGTACGAGATCGAGCGACAGATCGAGCTGATCGAGTCCGGCGGGACGGTCAAGCAGGAGACGCGGTTGTGGGATGCGAGCGAGGGGCGCACATTCTCAATGCGCTCAAAGGAGCAGGCGCACGACTACCGCTATTTTCCCGAGCCGGATCTTCCGCCGCTGATCGTATCGCCGGAGTTCATGGAGGAGATGCGGAGCAAACTGCCTGAGCTGCCCGAAGCGCGGCGCGCGCGCATGGTGGCCGAATACGAACTGAGCGAAAAAGACGCGCATACGCTGACGGCCTCGCGCGAATTTGCCAACCGGTTTGAAGGGGCGGCGAAGAGGGCGCGAAATCCGCGGCGCGTGGCAAACCTGTTGTTAAGCGAAGTGACGGGCCGCCTGAATGCGCTGGGCCTGGCGTTGGATCAGTCGCCGGTGACCATGGCTGGCATTGTGCAGGCGGCGGACCTGCTGGATGAAGGCAAGATCAGCTCGAAGCAGTTAAAGCAGCTTTTTGACATCGCATTCGAAAAGGGCGAGGACTTTGGCTTAGTTTACGAACGCGAAAAGCCCCAGCAGATTACGGATTCTGCTGCGATTGAGAAGCTGATCGACGAAGTAATTGCCGCGAATCCCAAGCAAGTGGAGCAGTATCGCGCGGGCAAGACGACGATTGCCGGATTCTTTGTGGGCCAGGTAATGCGCTTGACCAAAGGCCAGGCGAATCCGGCGCTGCTGAATGAGTTGGTAACGAAAAAGCTGGAGGGATAGCGCAGAGACGGCGACAGGCGCTCCGCCGTGGAAGCGCCTGTGCGTGCCGCAATTCGCGGACGATTACTTCAATTTGAGATCGCTGACGAACTCCTTGCGGGAGTCCCATGAGCTGACGGTCTTTACCGCGCTCTTTCTGCCACTCTTTTCGGCCCACAGATCATAGTCGTCGACCATGTTGACCTGGGCGAAGTAAAAGTGGCCCTTATCCGTAGACGTGTAGCTGCGGATGGCCTTGGTCTTCTGATTCTTGAGGAATACGGTAGCGCCAACCACCGGATCGTCGCCGTCGAGAACTGCACCGGAAACGACACGCATGCCTATGTTCTGGGCCTCAGCGCTGGACGGAGCGATGAACCCGCTCTTCGACCGAACCCCGGCCACACCTGCAGCCAGTGCCACAAATGCAGCGATCGCGATCAATTTTGTGCGGTTAATTTTCACTCTTCTTCTTCTTCCTCCTGGAATAAATCCTCTTCTTCGTCGATCTCATCGTCTACCCGTGCGAGTTCGAGCGGCTCAACACCAACAACCTCGTACTCGGTTCCACATTCTTCACAGGCGACTACGTCGCCTTCTTCCACTTCGTCCAATTCGACATCCAGATCGTTTTCACATTCGGGGCAGGTGGGCATGGCAGCCTCCCTTCTTTCAAAGTGTTTCAAATTTCAGGATCAGTGATTATCCAGAACAACCAAGGCTAGTTTTAGGTAGAACCCTGCCTCAGGTCAAGAGTCCGGCACTGCCTGCCATTTCCACTTCTTTGCCCTACTGGTAACAACCCTTAATTTCGCCAGAAGTTGTTTCATCATCCACCATTTGCGGCACATTGAGCCCTGCGGGTTCATTTTGTGCATCTTACCTGCGTAATGGAAAGACGTTTTAGAGCCTGTAAGGTTTCAAGATCGTCTAACCCTCTGGAAAATGAAGATCAAAGCCGCTCTGGAAACGCCCATGACACCGGACCGCTCTACCGTTTAACCTGAGACACAATGCGAAGAGTAAGCTCAAGCCCGTTTTCCTTTCCCGAATTTGCAGGCGCCACGCGCAGCCTGGTCTTTGCCAATCTCGGCGCTTACTTCGCGCTTCTATTATGGGGGCTGGCGGCGGCGGGTACGGCAGGCCAGATTGCGGGCTTGCTCTCTTTCAGTCCTAACACGTTCCTGCATGGGGCGATTTGGCAGCCGCTGACGTATAGTTTTGTCCACTTTGGCCTGCTGGGCACGGCGCTGGAGCTGCTTACGCTATGGTTTCTGGCGGGATTTCTTGAAGGTCTGCATAGCTCAAGCTGGGTGAATGGACTGTACGCCGTCTCAGTGCTGGGCACCGCGGCAGCAGCGCTGGTGATTTATTTGTGCAGCGTTCCGATGGGCTTTGAAATGGTGCCGGTTCCGCTGTACGGATGTTTCGGCGGCATCTTCGGCTTGCTGGTGGCCATCGGCGTGCTCTACGGAGATATGGAATTTCTTCTGTTCTTCACCATCGGCATCAAGGCGCGCTACATTGCGGTGATCTACGGGTTGATTGCCGTTGCGATGCTTTTTGGCCAGCAGCGCCTATATGCATTCGCGCAACTGGGCGGTGCGCTGGCGGGCTGGCTCTACGTACGCATGGCACCGCGCAAGGGCACGTCATTCATGCTCAGTGAGCGCTGGTACGGCCTGCGCAACTCCTATTACCGCTGGAAGCGTCGGCGGGCCGCACGAAAGTTTGAGGTGTATATGCGCAAGCAGGGGCGTACCGTAAGGTTCGATGGCAACGGTCGCCTCCTAGATGAAGATGACGACGATAAGACGCGGTGGAACTGAAGAGCAGTTGTCAGTGATCAGTGGCCAGTTGTCAGGAGCGGCTCAAAGCGTGGGATTCCGACTTGGGTCCCGTGGCTTGAACTAATAAAATAGAGACACATGTCCACGAAGATTGCGTTTTTGTTTCCGGGGCAGGGATCGCAGGCTGTGGGAATGGGCCGCGAACTTGCCGAGAAATTTCCAATCGCAGCGCAGACTTTTTCCGAGGCTGATGAGGCGCTCGGCTTCCCACTTTCAGAGCTCTGCTTCGAGGGCCCTGAAGAAGACCTTCGCCTGACCGAAAATACCCAACCAGCGATTATGACGGTGAGCGTGGCGGCAGCGCGCGTGCTGGCCGAACACGGTGTTGAACCAGGGTTGGCCGCTGGTCACTCGCTGGGCGAGTGGTCGGCGCACGTCGTTGCCGGAACTCTGAGTTTTGCGGATGCGGTGCGATCTGTGAAGGCGCGCGGACGTGCGATGCAGATTGCCGTTCCGGCCGGCCAGGGAGCGATGGCCGCCGTACTGCAGCTCGACGCCACTCAAGTGGCCGAAGCATGCGCCGAAGCCGCTGCTGAGACCGGACAGACCGTGCAGGCGGCGAATCTGAATTCGCCGGGACAGACGGTCATCTCCGGCGCAGCGGCTGCCGTGGAGAAGGCCTCCGCGCTATGCAAGGCCAGAGGCGCGCGGCGTGCGGTGATGCTTCCGGTAAGCGCACCCTTCCATTGCGCGCTGATGCAGCCCGCGCAGGACGAGGTCGCACGTGTTCTGGACGCGCTGCAGTTGGCCGATCCGCACATTTCGGTAGCAGCCAACGTGACCGGCGGCATGATATCGAGCGCCGCGGACGCACGCGACGTATTGACTCGCCAGGTCACCGGCACAGTGCGCTGGGTGGATTGCGTGCAGTCGCTCAAGGTGGCGGGCGCGGATCTCTATGTGGAAGTCGGTCCAGGCAAGGTGCTGTGTGGGCTACTGAAACAGATTGACGCTGCGCTTAAGACTACCAATGTGGAAGATATAGCCAGTCTTGAAAAAGCGCTGGCAGAAGTAAAGGGCGCCTGAGGGCGCCCTTTTAACTTGCCATAAGAAAAACTCTCCCGTCGGCTACTGGTAAAACTCTGGATTGATCTGCATATCCGGCGGTGAGAAATTGAGTGTGTGCGTCTTGGGATCGTAGACCAGGTTCAGCGCATTGCTTTTTCGCCCGTTGATCAGGATGGCCATCAGCACGATGTTGCCGTACTGATGTGCAACAACGATCTTGTGGCTCTGAATGATTCCGTACTCATTGTCGGGGCTGGTGCGGCTCCAATCATCGTGAAAGCGATTGAATGAGTATGAAGAGTATTTGTCGGCGTGCTGCTGCCAGTCGGGATCGTGCATCCATACACCATATGCTTTGGGCAAGTCGTCCTTCTCGACATCGGTGAGGAACTGATTGGCAGTGTGACGGGCGCGAAGATGGTTGAGCCAGTACCAGGGCCAGTCGACCGGGTGGCCCGCCACAAACCAGAAGGCCACAAACAAAACCAGCAGCGAACCCAGCGAACTGTACGTGATGATGCGAATACGGCGATCACGAACAGCGTCGAACTTGGGAGCATCAAGCAGTGTCATCGAATTCCGTCCTCTAGGGTTAGGATACGGCCAAATACAGGGGGCGGGAAACAGAGATCGGCGATCAATATCTGCTCGACGAGCAGTGTTCCACTGCCACGATAAGAATCCCTACAAATCTTAGACACCGGGGAACAACTTTCTGATCCCCGTCCTCCGCTCCCTATTCCCTGCTGTATGTGGTTCGGCTCTTCTCCTGGAAGCGCTCAAGCGCCAGCTCAATCAGGCTTGTAATCAGGCTGCGATAAGTGACACCACTAGCGTCCCACAGCTTGGGGTACATGCTGATGCGCGTGAATCCCGGCAGAGTATTCACTTCGTTGAGAAATATCCGCTGCTTTCCACCCTGTTCCATCAAGAAATCGACGCGGGCAAGGCCGGAGAGGTCGCATGCGCGAAATGCGGCCACGGCCATCTCGCGGATCTGCTTTGCCTGGGAACGCGTGAGTTTTGCCGGAATCACCGGCACGGAACCCTCAGAAAGATACTTGGCCTCGTAGTCGTAGAACTCCTTGCCGGGAATAATTTCGCCTACCACACTAGCTTTGGGCGAATCGTTGCCAAGTACTGCGACTTCGAGTTCACGGGCCCGTGCTTTCTTGCCGCCGACACCTTCCTCAATCACTAGTTTGCGATCATATCGCGAGGCATGCGTGAGAGCGGGACCGAGTTCCTTTCGGTCGTGCACCTTGCTGATGCCGACCGATGATCCAAGATTCGCGGGCTTGACGAAGAGCGGATACCGGAGGGCCGCTTCAATCTTCGCAATCGACTTGCGCGGGGAGCCTTCCCATTCAGCGCGAAGCAGAGTAACGTGCTTCACGATGGGCAGCCCAGCCTCCCTGAAGAGGCGCTTCATGACATCCTTGTCCATGCCAGCGGCGGACCCAAGCACTCCGGAGCCGACGTAAGCAATTCCGGCGAGTTCGAACAGTCCCTGAATGGTTCCATCTTCTCCAAATGTGCCGTGAAGCACTGGAAACACAACGTCGAGCGGCTTGCCGCCACGCCCCTGCGCCTGATCGAGCACGGCAGAGTGGCCTGGTTCAGGAGCCATAAGGGTGGGAATGCCTTCCTGCAGCAACCTGGCTCCGGGCGTTGCCTCGGGATCGCCCGCGCGTAGACGCTGGGCCACTTCGCCACCGTTACCTTCCAGCATCTCGTGTGCTTCGGCGGCGGCAAGCCAGCGGCCCTCCTTGGTGATGCCAATGGGCACCACATCAAATTTTTCGCGATCGATGGATTTGAGAACCGATGCGGCCGAGAGCAACGAAACTTCGTGTTCGCCGCTGCGTCCGCCAAACAGAATTCCTATCCGCAGTCGTTTTTCCATTTCCCTCTTCTATTCCGGCCCGGACTTGCACCGGCTGCCAGACTCTAGTTTAGAACCCTTCAGAGAATCTTCTTCCCAAATGCCGAGCAGGCCAGTTCAACCGCAAGGTCGGCGGTGCGGTTGTGCTCGTCGATCACGGGATTCACTTCAACGATTTCAAAACTGAGGAGTCGGCCATGGTCGGCGAGAATCTCCATGGCAAGATGCGCCTCACGATAAGTAACTCCGCCACGGACCGGGGTGCCGACACCGGGCGCATCTTCCGGATCGATCCAGTCCATGTCTAGCGACGCGTGATAGCCCGCAGTGCCGCTGGAGGCAACCCGGAGCGCTTCTTCCATCACGGCACGCATGCCGCGCTCGTCAATGTCGCGCATGGTGTATACGTGCGAAACGCCGGCAAGGCGAATGTTGTCGCGCTCGGCTGCGTCGATATCTCGGATGCCGATGAGGACCGTGTTCTCTGCCGCAACTTTTGGCGAGTAGCCAGAGATGTTCGCCAGCGGTTCGGGACCGAGACCAAGAAGCGCTGCGAGAGGCATACCGTGAACGTTGCCTGACGGTGAGGTTCGAGGCGTGTTGATGTCGCTGTGCGCGTCGATCCAAAGTAGACCGATTTTTTGATCGCGCCGGCGGTAAAAATTGGCCACGCCGGAAACCGACCCGGCTGCCAGAGAATGATCTCCGCCGAGCAGCAAAGGTGTGAGACCGGACTGAAGCGTATCAAACACAACTTCTGCAATGCGGGTACAGGTCTCAGTGATTTCAGCAAGGTAATGTGCGTTACCGCCGCCGGAGACCTGCGTCTCTGCAATTTCTACACGGACGTTACCTCCGTCACTAACCTTGTGTCCAAGTGCCTCAAGGCGGGCCTCAAGACCGGCAACGCGCATGGCGGACGGTCCCATATCTACGCCACGGCGGCTGGCTCCCAGATCCAGCGGAACACCGAGAACGCGAATTTCGCGCGTTGGATGCGCCTGAGATCCACTGCGGGGGTAGTTGGAGGTGGCCGGAGTGTTTCTTGCTTCATTCGACATGATATTGCTCCCCTTTTTAACTGGACATTAAGCCCTTGCGCAACGTTTTGCAGCTTCACTACCAGTAAACCTTCTCCTCAGGCATAGGTTGTGCAAAAAGTGTCAGTTACGCTCCGAAAGTGCTATTTAACAAGACGCCACTGAGAGCGAGAATCGAGGAGCATTAAATGAGAATTTTCTTAATCCCTTACGCATGTTGTGCATAGGTTTGAGCCCTTCTAGATTTCAGGGCCTCGATAGACAAGAAGAGAACATTCAAAGTCACCGCTTTAACACAGGTTCTCCGTAGGCAACAAATGAAGAGACGCATCTCGCTAGTCTTCGTCTTTTTCGCTTTCGCTTTGGCAGCTTGGCCGAGCGTGCCTGCGCGCGTCGTGACGATACAAGATTTGCGAACGCTGTCAAAGGCTGAAGTTGATCTGGGCCTCCCGGTTGAGATTGAAGCGACCGTGACCTTCTACCGGCCACAAGTGCAGGACCTGTTCGTTCAGAACGGCGATCAGGGCGTTTTCATTGAGACGAAAACAACCCAAAAGCTGGTTCCGGGCGATGTCGTCCGAATCAAAGGAACAACTCACTGGGGCTATCGTGCGAACGTCGTCAGCAACGACATCACCGTGATTTCGCATCACACGCTTCCCGATCCCGTGCCAGCAACTTTTGAACAACTGATTAAGGGACAGGCTGACTCCGTTCTGGTCACAGTGCAAGGAGTGGTACATTCTGCCGACATGAGTCTGGATTCAGATATAAACTGTCCAACCGCCGCGTTGAAGATCCTTACCGACGGAGGATACATCTGGGCAGAGGTACAGGGAGCAGATGCCGCGTCGTTGAGCAAACTGCTGGACGCCGAGGTGGAGATCACCGGAGTTGACGGAGGCAAGTTCGACGGCAAGATGCAGCTTACAGGAGTCGCGCTCCGCGTAAATGGCATGCCGAACGTAAAGATAATTAAACCGGCTGCGGTCAGCCCATGGACGTTGCCTATCACCCAGATGGACCGTGTACTGAGCGCCTCAAATGTGAAGAACATGACGCGCCGCGTACGCGTATCGGGAACGGTCACATACTTTGAACCAGGAACTGCACTGGTGCTGCAAAACGGTCAAAAGAGCATCTGGGCAGCGACCTCAGGCTCTGGCCCTGTACGAATCGGCGACCTGGCGCAGGTCACCGGCTTTCCGAGCGTGAATAACGGCTTTCTGATTTTGACAGGCAGTGAGATTCAGGACAGCGGAGTCTATGCTCCAGTCACTCCTGAGCGAGTAGGCACTAGGGACCTGAGGGCAAGCCGGCACATCTACGACCTTGTATCCATTGAAGGCAAGGTTGTAATGGAAGCCAGAGAACGGTCGCAGGACGAATATGTGCTGACGGCCGACGGTCAGGTATTCAAAGCCATCTATCCACATCGACTGAACACCAATTCCCTGCCACCGATGAAGGAAATCCCCATTGGTTCGGTGATTCGCGTTACCGGAATCTGCACCACAAGCGACGATAATCCGTTCAATCACGAAGTCTCTTTCAACGTTCTGATCCGCTCCACCGACGATCTAGAGCTTGTTACTTCACCTTCTATCTGGACCGCGCGGAACCTAACGAGCCTGTCGCTCATTATGCTGCTGTCGATTCTCCTCGTGGGCGCCAGGGCGTTGTGGGTAGGATTCAAAATGCGCCGGCAGGTGGCCGAGCTTGGCTATCTTTCGCAACGTCGTGGAGAGATTCTCGAGGACATCAACCGCTCTGAGCCGCTTTCAAAGATTCTGGAGCGGATTACGGAACTAGCTTCAGCGAGTCTGAAAGGCGCGCCATGCTGGTGCCGGGTGAGCGAGGGCCTGGCTGTAGGAAACTGCCCGACTGAACTGGGCTCAACCGGGCTGCGCAGCGTGGAGTTACCCATTTTGGCTCGATCCGGGCAAAAGATTGGCTCGATCTTTGCCGCATTTGATGCACACACAGAGCCGCGATCCGATGAACAACACGCACTAGCCGCCGCAGTGGATATCGCTACGCTGGCTATTGAGACCTCACGACTACACTCCGATCTGGTTCATCGCTCCGAATTCGACATGCTGACCGAAATCCCGAATCGATTTGCATTCGAGAAACGTCTTGAGGAATTGATCGATGATGCGCGCCTGAAATCGGGAATGTTTGGACTTATCTATATCGACCTGAACGACTTTAAGCAGGTGAATGACCGCTACGGACACCAGGCAGGTGACTTGTTCCTGCAAAAGGTTGCAGAACGCATGAAGCACCAACTTCGACCGAGCGATATGCTTGCACGCCTTGGCGGCGATGAATTCGGCATACTGGTCGCTGTACTTCACGGCCGCAATGAAGCGGAAGATATTGCACGGCGGCTGGATGGATGCTTCAGCGAACCATTCACGATCAATGACCACATCGTGATCGGCTCAGCAAGCATCGGTATCGCGGTCTACCCCTTCGATGGCGCCACTGAAGACGCATTGATGAGCGTTGCCGACAGCGCAATGTATGGGAGCAAACGCATGAGACCGAGAGCAGGCGAAAGGCGCCGCAGCAAGGCTCCGGAATCATTGATTGGGCAATCGCTCGACTGAGCGTTTGCCCATGAATGTGAAGGCCCGGCTTGCGCCGGGCCTTTTGTGTTGAATGGGAAGCCTCGCGGAGCTACTCTGCTGCCATCTCTTCCGCTTCGCCTTCCTGGCGCATCAGCTCCAGTTCGCGCTCTGCGGCTTCGATTTCGGCATGCACTTCCTGTTGAACACGAGCTGCCGCTTCTTCCAGTTCGGGCGAGAGCTGGACGTTGCGGTAGTACTCCAGGCCCGTGCCGGCGGGGATGAGGCGGCCGACGATCACGTTCTCCTTGAGTCCGCGCAGGTTGTCGATAGCGCCGTTGATGCTGGCTTCTGTCAACACACGCGTAGTCTCCTGGAAGCTTGCCGCAGAGATGAAGCTATCGGTCGAGAGCGAGGCTTTTGTAATGCCCAGCAGCAGCGGACGTCCGATGGCCGGACGGCCTCCTGCGTTGAGCACGCGCTCGTTCTCTTCGCGGAAGCGGAAGCGGTCAACCTGCTGCTCAAGCAGGAAGTTGGTATCGCCCACTTCGTCGATGCGCACCCAGCGCAGCATCTGCCGCACAATCACTTCGATGTGTTTATCGCTAATGGCCACGCCCTGCAGACGGTAGACTTCCTGAATTTCGTTCACCAGGTAAGCCTGCAGTTCCTTTTCGCCCAGCACGGCGAGAATGTCGTGCGGGTTCAAAGGACCGTCCATCAGTGGATCGCCGGCACGAAGGCGTTCGCCTTCCTGCACGTTCACGTGGATACCGCGCGGCACCGAGTATTCCTTCTCGTCGCCGTTGTCCGCAGTTACGTAGATCTTGCGCTGTCCTTTGCTCACTTCACCGAAGCGAACCACACCATCGATCTCAGAGATGATGGCCGTTTCGCGAGGCTTGCGTGCTTCGAACAGTTCAACCACGCGCGGCAGACCGCCGGTGATGTCCTTAGTGCGGGTGCTTTCCTTTGGAATCTTGGCAAGCACATCACCAGGGCCGACTTCGTCGCCGTCCTGAACCATAAGGTGGGCGCCGCGCGGCAGCAGATACCGCTTGTGAGACTTGGCGTTCTTAACCACGAAGGCCGGCTGCCGCTTCTCATCGGGAGAATCGGCCACAACCCAACGGGAGAGGCCGGTGACTTCGTCGACTTCCTCGTTGAGCGTGATGCCTTCCTGCAGATCCTTAAACTGCGCCGTGCCACCGATCTCAGTGAGGATGGCGTAGGTGTAGGGGTCCCACTCTGCTAGCAGCTCGCCGAGCTTTACCTGTGCGCCGTCCTTGACGCGAAGACGCGCGCCGTAGACAACCTGGTAGCGCTCCTTTTCACGTCCGCGCTCATCAACCACAGCCACCGAGCCGGAACGATTCATTGCCACCAGCGAGCCGTCCTTGCTCTCAACGTAGTTGAGATTGATGAAGCGCACGAAGCCGTTGTTCTTGGCATCGAGGCGGGACTTATCCTGCACACGGCTGGCGGTGCCACCCACGTGGAAGGTACGCATGGTGAGCTGCGTGCCGGGCTCGCCGATGGACTGCGCCGCAATGACGCCAACCGTTTCGCCAAGCTCGACCATGCGGCCCGAGCCGAGGTTGCGACCATAACACAGCGCGCAAACGCCGCGACGCGACTCGCAGGTAAGTACCGAGCGAATCTTGACGCGCTCAACACCCGCGCCCTGAATGGCAGAGGCGATGTCTTCGTCAACGGGCTGGTTCACATCGACAACAATGTTGCCGTCGTAGTCCTTGATGCGTTCGAGCGAAACGCGGCCGATGATACGGTCACGCAACTCCTCGATGATTTCGCCGGACTCGACGATCGAACCGACGTAGATTCCTTCCATGGTGCCGCAGTCGTACTCGGTGACGATAACGTCCTGCGCCACGTCGACGAGGCGGCGGGTCAGATAGCCGGAGTCCGCGGTCTTGAGCGCTGTGTCGGCCAGTCCCTTACGTGCGCCGTGCGTCGAAATGAAGTATTCCAACACGGTAAGGCCTTCACGGAAGTTCGCCGTGATCGGCGTCTCGATGACTTCGCCTGAGGGCTTGGCCATCAAGCCACGCATGCCGGAGAGCTGACGAATCTGCTGCTTCGAACCACGAGCGCCGGAGTCTGCCATGACGTAGATCGGGTTCATGGCGCCTTCGTCGTCCGCGCGCTTCATGTTCGAGAACATCTCGTCCGCGACCTGATCGGTAACGGCGGACCACATCTGAATAACCTTGTTCGACCGTTCGCCGTTGGTGATTGCGCCGTCCATGTACTGCTTCTGGACTTCGATCACTTTCTTGTCGGCGTCACCCACAACCTTGTACTTGCTCGCAGGTATCACCATGTCGTCGAGTCCGACAGACAGACCCGAGCGGGTGGCGTACTGGAAGCCGAGCGCCTTGATCTTGTCGAGCATGCCCACGGTAATTTCAAGGCCGAGGTTCTGGTTGCAATAGTTGACCAGTTGCCCGATGCCCTTCTTCTTGAGCAACGTGTTGACATAGGGCATGCCGGCAGGCAGTGAATCGTTGAGGATAGCGCGGCCTACCGTGGTGTTGATGTACTC
>CAWHUU010000008.1:0-184311 GCA_963832645.1 uncultured Acidobacteriaceae bacterium | reverse complement strand
GGCTTCTATCAAAAAGGCAGCGGCTTGGATCATTTACTTAGAACCCTGAAGACCATTGCCCAAACTGAAGTACCGAGCCGCGAGCAAGCCCCCATTTGGTTTTCGCAGAACGGGCACGACCCTTCCGGAGTGCCATACGTCACAATCACCTGCCCCGAGTGCCTGCGGGCATATCCTCTCGCGCTCTGCGGCCCGATCAGCGCTTTTAATAAGACAGATTGCATTTACTGCGGGGTCTCAATTCAATATGCAGTCGCGACTGCGCACTCCGTTTGATGTGGCCCACAGTGCGCCCGCGGGAAGTAAAAGGCGTCCTGGTGCCTACCATCTCAAAACTTAATGTATTTCTCGGGCATTGCGTTGATCCTATTCATTCTTCATCTGGCCTTGCAACTTCGGGAAAGGATCCTTTGCGACTTCGAGCTCTTCCGCAAGAGATGGCGAGAGATCTGGCTGCAATGCACTACCAGCCCGAGCGTCAATTCCGCGCATGCACGGGGCTGCTCGAGAGCGGAACGAATTTGATCGCGAAGCACAACTTGGTGATTCCTATTCATGACTGAACAACGGAGAGCTTTTCGAGTGCGTACGTTAGTGCTGATTCTTGCCGCGGTGGCCTTTTGTGGGACTCTGTATGCCTATTCCGTTCTCACTCACGAGGAAATTGTAGACCTGGTTTGGACGTCCGAGATTCGCCCGCTGCTATTACAGCGCTTTCCTGATCTAACTGAGGAGCAGATCACAGAGGCCCATGCTTACGCATACGGAGGCTCGGTCATCCAGGATCTTGGTTACTATCCCTTCGGCAGCAAAGTGTTCAGCGAGTTGGTACATTACGTTCGCAGCGGAGATTTTGTTCTCGAATTGCTCCATCAAAGTCAGGATGCAAATGAGTTCGCCTTTGCATTGGGCGCCCTGTCGCACTATGCGTCAGACACTGTTGGCCACCCGGCGGTCAATCAGGCTGTCGCGCTTCGCTACCCAAAACTGCGCGCCAAATATGGCAAATCCGTTCGCTACGCGCAGGACACGACTGCACATCTAAAGATCGAATTTGGGTTCGATACCTTACAGGTAGCAAAGAATCGATATGCATCGGACCAGTACCACAATTTCATCGGGTTCCAAGTAGCACAGCCGTTGCTTGAGCGGACATTTCCAATCGTGTACGGGCTGCAACTGAAGGACGTGCTCTCGCACGAAGACCTGGCGATTGGCTCGTATCGCTACTCAGTCAGCCGACTGATTCCACAAATGACCAAGGTTGCGCTGCACATGCACAAGAAAGACTTGATACGGGAAACGCCGAACTTTTCCAAGAAGAAGTTCCTGTATCGCCTGTCGCGATCCGATTACGAACGCGAGTGGGGAAAGACTTATACCAAGCCGAGCTTCGGAACACGGTTATTGACGGTGCTTCTGAGGTTCATTCCCAAGTCCGGTCCCTTCAAAGGCCTGGGCTTCGATAACCCTACGCCATTGACGGAAGACCTCTATATCAAGAGCATCAATGCTACCGTCGATCAATATCGCGTTTATCTCGAGGAGGTGCGCGCAGGAGCGCTGGTTCTTCCTAACCGCGATCTCGATGACGGAAAAACAACCAAAGCGGCTGAATACAAGTTGACCGATGACACCTACGACAGCCTGCTGGGTAAATTAACGAAACAGAAATTCGAAGATACCTCACCTCAGCTGCGCGACAATATCCTTGAGTTCTACGACGGCTATTCGATGCCGCTAGAGATTGCGAAAGACCCCACTCGCTGGCAAGACTTAGTGCCTGATCTGGACGAATTAAGGGCTCTGGAGACTTCTCCGATCGCTGACCCGGCGACGCCATGATCGTGTGTGCGCGATTTTGACATCCTGCCAAGAAACGAGTGTTCTCCTCAACGGAGTAGTTACGCTTCAGCCGTTCAGTGCGAGTTCATATTCATGATGATCAAAGTCTCACCGCGATATCTCTCCATCGGATTTCTCGCAGCCTCATCCCTTACGCTGTTCGGAACAATATCGTTGCCGGCTCAGCCTCCTGACACAGCATCGGTGATTCGCCAGGTGGATGCAGCGGTCAAGGCCAGAATTGACAGCATGGCGGGGTACACAGTGACCGAGCATTATGCCGTTTATAGGAGCAATGACGAAATCCATCCTGTAGCCGAAATGATAGTGGAAACTACCTACAAGCAGGATTCGGGGAAGACTTACATCATCGTCTCGCAAAGCGGCTCAGCTATCGTGCGAAATCTTGTATTGCACGCGATTTTGGATAATGAAAAGCGCCTGAACGAGCCAGGCATTCGAGAGGGGGCATGGATCACTTCGGCAAATTATGAGATGAAACTGAAGCCTGGCGAAACGCTGCTCGACGGACGCGATTGCCTGATTCTTGCCTTGATCCCGAAGCGGAAGGCCCCTTATCTTTTCGAAGGAACTCTCTGGGTGGACTCGAAGGATGGTTCGATAGTTCAGCTCCAGGGAATAGCCTCCAAAAGCCCCTCCATCTTCACTGGACCCACACAATTAATGCGCCAGTATGCCGATATTGGTGGCTTTTCGCAGGCCACGTACGCCAGAGCAGTGTCAAGAAGTTCCATGTTTGGCGAAACAATCGTAAAGATCGACTACCGGGACTACCATATCCAGCTTCGCCCGCCCCTATAGGTAGCTCAGGCCCTTTGCCCACTAGGCGGCAGTTTCGCTTTCTCGCTGTGCATTCCCGGGTGATTTGTTGTGAACCATCACCTCAATGGCAACGATCGTCGCAGATTTCGCAATGCGTGTCGTGCAGGCGACAAATCTCCGGACGTTCTTCGCAATTTCATAGGCTCACGTAATGGAGGGAGGAGGGCCTTCTGCCCGATCGTTCACTTCGACTCCTAGCACGGACTCTTTTCGTCAGAACCGTCCCTGGTTTCATTCTTCACTTTCCGGGCCCAATTTTCAGCAAACCTCAATTCAGACTGCGTTCACAATGTCTCCCCAGCGAGAAATGTTGAATGCAACGTTATCCCTCCACGCAATTCACCGTTATCCCACCACCCGTTTCACACCAACCCCGCCCTCAAAGCGTCAGAAGGAGTCGCATGGGTGCAGCTCCCGGCACCGGTGCAAATACAAGCCTAAGGTGGTCAGAATTGCACAGCCTAGTCAAGAGAGAGGCGGAAGAATCGATGAGTGAGCAACTTCGTCTGAAGGTGTGCGGGGATTTAGCCGCTAGATACGGAGGATTCCATGCCCCCAAATAGTTCACTCTGCCG
Organism: uncultured Acidobacteriaceae bacterium; assembly: GCA_963832645.1. GTDB lineage: Bacteria > Acidobacteriota > Terriglobia > Terriglobales > Acidobacteriaceae > Telmatobacter. The sequence goes on along the minus strand of CAWHUU010000008.1, from coordinate 181,048 downwards.
GTTCGAGTAGTGCTGGACAGCTGAACCAGTTGCCAATGGCACCTCAATGCTGTCGTAACCGCAGGCCACGTCAAAGCCAGTTGTTGGTTTTCGGGTCTGCAGAGAGGTAACACCATGAAACGAGTTGGGAGCTTCATCTCAGCAGCTTTACTATCTGCGCTCTTCGGAGTCAGCGCCTTTGGATACATTCAAAGACCGGAACAAGACCAGAAGAAGCAGCAGAATACAAAACAGCAAGACCATGGCAGGCAACAGCAGGCTCAGCAGAAGGGGCAACAGGACCAGAACAGGCAGCGGCAAGCTCAGCAGAAGAAGCAACAAGACCAGAACAGGCAGCAGCAGGCTCAGCAGCAGAAGCAACAAGATCAGAACAGGCAGCAGCAAGCTCAGCAGCAGAAGCAACAAGACCAGAACAGGCAGCAGCAAGCTCAGCAGCAAAGGCAACAAGACCAGAACAGGCAGCAGCAGGCTCAGCAGCAGAAGCAACAAGATCAGAACAGGCAGCGGCAAGCTCAGCAGCAGAAGCAACAAGACCAGAACCGGCAGCAGCAAGCTCAGCAGCAGAAGGCTCAGCAGCAGAAGCAACAAGACCAGAAGAGGCAACTAGACCAGAACAGGCAGCAGCAAGCTCAGCAGCAAAGGCAACTAGACCAGAACAGGCAACAGCAAGCTCAGCAGAAGCAACAAGACCAGAAGAGGCAACTAGACCAGAACAGGCAGCAGCAAGCTCAGCAGCAGAAGCAACAAGACCAGAAAAGGCAACTAGACCAGAACCGGCAGCAGCAAGCTCAGCAGCAAAGGCAACTAGACCAGAACCGGCAGCAGCAAACTCAGCAGCAAAGGCAACAGACCAGAACCGGCAGCAGCAAGCTCAACAGCAGCGGTACAGGCAACCTGCCCAACAGATGCAACGCACGAGGCAACAGCAGCGGGAACAGCAAACCCAGCAGCAGCGTGTGTGGCAGGAGCGTCGTGCAAATAACTGGGACACTGAGCGCCGAAACTGGCGGCAGCGCGGCGGTTACAACGGCTACCGTGTGCCGGACAGCTATTTCCGTAGCTCCTTTGGCCGCACTCACTGGTTTCGCCTCTACGGCCTTCCCTTCATGTTTACGGGCGGGTATCCGCGCTTCCAGTACGATGGCTATTGGTTCGAGGTCCTGGATCCATATCCAGACTATTGGGGCAACAACTGGTATCAAACCGATGATGTTTACGTGGATTACTACGACGACGGGTATTACCTGTTTAACCGCAGATATCCCAACCGTCCTGGCATTGCCATCAGCATCACATTTTGACCGGGCCTGCTGTATTGAAAGGAGCTTAGCGTGAAGAACATCTTTGTGTTGTCCCTGGTAATAGCCTTCGCAGGATCAACTGCATTTGCCCAGAAGGACGAAAACAAGCGCATTGGGATCGCCGGGCAAGTGATGGTGGAGATTCTCAATGTTCCCGACGACATTCCGCAGGAGCTTCTGAACAAGGCAGAATGTGTGATCGTTCTGCCTTCAGTGAAGAAGTTTGCTTTTGGGTTTGGCGGCAGCTACGGCCGCGGCGTCATGAGCTGCCGAAGCGGCAAAAACTTCAACGGCCCTTGGAGTGCGCCTACGATGATGGCGTTAGAGGGTGGAAGCTTTGGGCTCCAGCTAGGAGGTCAATCGACCGACTTCGTTCTACTGGTGATGAACAGCCGCGGGGCCGATTCCATTCTTTCCTCCAAGGTCAAGCTCGGCGGTGACATGGCGGCCGCAGCAGGACCGGTGGGACGCAACGCTGCCGCCTCAACGGATATCGCAATGCAGGCGGAGATTCTTTCCTATTCGCGTTCGCGTGGATTGTTTGCGGGGATATCGCTGGCAGGTTCAACTCTCCGCCCAGACAATGATGGTAATGAGAGACTGTATGGAAAGGGCATAAGCGGTCAGGACATTGTGATCAACAGCAAGATTTCACCTCCGGCCTCGGCAAAACTGCTCCTTTCTACGCTGAACAAGAAGTCCCCGAGTAACATGTCAGGCGATTAAAAGACAGCGGCAGCTTTGGATGAAGCTGTATGAGCGCCTGGTTCCTGGGCACGGTGATCCGAGATAACGCTCCAGCGATGTCCGCGTCGGAGCGTTATCTCCAAGTTGAAGCTCTGCCGGCACCCAGGAATATCGCATATGCGCATCTGCTTTGTGCCACCGTCCGCTGCCGAAGCAGACCCTCACACTACCAGGTAGATGCAGGGGAAATCACTGAGGAATCAATGACCGCAGCGCAGGGCTGATCCTGCGCTACAAAGTGCACAGGCTAATGCGGTAAGAGCAGATGATAAGTGTTCTTCGCGTGAAGGACGTAGCCTGGGATATTCACAGCGCGAAGAAAAAGACTGCAATACCTCGGGCATACGTCAAACCAGAGGCCACGTTCGTTCAGTCATTCAATCAGCAACTTTTAGAGCTTACCCAGTAGCAGAAATACCACAACAATCAAGAGGATCAACCCAAGCCCACCACTTGGGAAATAGCCCCAGTCTCTGCTATGTGACCACCGTGGCAGTGCGCCAAGGAGAGCCAGGATTAGTAGGACAACCAATATTGTTCCAAGCATGTGAACCTCGATTCTCTACTTCCGTAGCGTGTGATTTACACTCCTCTGCGGACCCATTCGAGTCCGCAGAGGATGGTTCGTTTTTGTTAGCGCAGACTTCCTGTAGTTGCATTCACCGGGACTCCGATTGCCTCGCCCGAAACAACCAGTTCCACCCTTCGGTTTTCCTGTCGTCCAGCAGCGTTTTCATTTGTTGCTACAGGTAGAGAATTTCCGAATCCTCGAGCAGTCACCGATTCAGCAGCTACGCCCTGTTCCACCATGTAATCGCGCACTGCATCGGCACGGTTCTCAGAGAGTTCTTGATTCATCTCATCTCCGCCCACATTATCTGTGTATCCACCCACCTGGATATTGAGAGCTGGATAGGCGATCAGGATTCCGGAAACTCTCGCCAGCTTTTCCCTCGCGCCGGGTTTTAACGAATACTCTCCTGTGTCAAAAAGGACATCGGACATGCTGACAATCAGCCCACGCGCACTATCTCGAGTTTGAAGTACTCTATTCAATTGCTCAGACAATTGTGCACGCATCGCCGCTTTTTCGGTGCCCGCCTGCTGTGCAATTAGACGAGACTGATCGGCATCGCTCTGTGCGGCAGTAATGGCAGCGGCAGACTCCACTTGGTTGGCAGCCATATCTGCTCTTGCCTTTGCCGCATTAGACTCAGCCTGTTCCTTTTGCAGGTTCGCCTCGACTGCCTGCGCATTTGCGCTTGCCGTTTGTGACTGAGCCCGGTCCTTCTGCATAACCGCTCGATCCGTTGCCGCCTGCGATCGTGCCTGTGCGTCTGCTGAGGCCTGGCGCTCGTTCGCAAGTCGCTCCTCGGCCATCCGCTTAACCGCGATCATGCGCGAATCTTCCGCAGTCTGTACTACTTCGCGGGAAGTAGCAATCAGTTCTTTCTTGGAGGAATGCTTGTCCGTAGCATAGCCGTCTGCGCGTGTCATTAGCTGGGTGGCATGCTGATAGCTCTCGCTGGCATATGTCTCTGCGCCCTCAGATTGAGCGATGCGCAATGCATTACGCGCCTCAAGGAATTCTATGGGCAAGTCGGCATCCAGAACCACTGGATCGAATTTGTATCCGGTAGGAATGTAGCCGCCACGTTCCATGAGTTCATATCTTGCATTCAGCGCCTGGGAGGTTCCCTTGGTATCGGCACGCACAACGTTCTCAAGCACGACAACATTGCTGGGCTGACGCACCGCATAATAGGGCTCGGCCGTAACGATCATTGCAAACGACTGAAGGTCGGTTGTCACATCAAGCTTGCTGCGATGGTTGTTACCTACAAGCACTTCGCCCAGATTCACTGAACGCCCCTCGGGAGAAATCGCCCAGAGGATATAGGTAAGGTATTCATTGCCAAATGTCGTGGGCATCTTAAGGTCGTCGAATTCAACCTCGACTTCCATATAGCCCTTCTTGCTCTCCACCTTGGCCTCGCCGCGCGCTGAGGGCATAAGATCAGTGCCCGCGAAGTCGATTTTTGTAGCCCCGCTGCGATGCTGATAATTGACTGCTTCGACCGTGCGGCTGGTCACGTTGAGGTAGAAGGTAGGCGTTGAGCCCATTGGTACGGGGGTGATGGTCTCTTGCGCGTTGGCCTGAGCGAATGTGCTCAAGCTGAGGGCACTTCCGATAAGTAACAAAAGCGAGTGCTTCACAGTTTCTCCTCGGGCAGAACACTGCCTTAATGCGTTGTTAACTTGAGTTTGAGGCCGAGGCAACTTCGGCCCAGGCGACGTAGACTGTCAACGTCCCACACGGAATTGGCTCAGGTGTCCAAATATCCCGTAGAGATTCGCGATCCACAAGACCAAAACAATGACCACTAGGCCATTCAGGATCGACTTGATCTGCCCCTGCATCGGGATAAACCTGTTTACAAGCCACAACAGAAGCCCTGCTGCAACAAGCGTGATCAAGACAGTGGTAAGCGGCATATCGTTTTCTCCAGTCATTTCTCGGGCGACAAGGCAGAAGACCCGGGGTTAAATCCAGAGCACTTCAACGTTGACCAAGTGCCGCGATCCGGTCACTCATGTTGCGGTAATTGGCCACATACAGGGAAGGACGATGTTGCGCCCCTGATGACTAAGTCTTCCATCTTGAATGGTCCCGAGTCTGAGCAATCCGGCACATGAGCCAGCCCGCACATTGGGATCCGCGTCCGCAGATGCTCAGAGGGCCATGTGGGAAAACACCGTCGAATCGTGCCCGATAAACAGTAGGCCTGTAACTGGCCTCGAATGCAATTCGGAAGTGAGCAATAGAGAACAGACCGCTAGTTTCAGTCAAAGCGATTATTGAATTCGACTTTTTCTGAACAGAAAGGGTCTGACGATACCGATAAACCGCAACGAGGTGAAATGATGACTAGCGGTAACTCAACTGAATTCAACGCTGCAGATTTTCTTTCGACTGCTGGACTTGGCCGGACGGTAGTCGAAATTAAGGCAAAACAGACATTTTTCTGTCAGGGTGATCCGGCGGACGCTGTGTTTTATTTGCTGAAGGGCCGCGCAAAAATCACGGTCGTCTCCAAGAACGCCAAACAGGCAACAATTACGCTCTTATCGCCTTCCGATTTTGCTGGAGAAGAGTCGCTCGCAGCCATCGTCGGTTTGCGCCTGTCAACGGCCACTGCCGTCACCGCCTGCAGAGCCCTCAAAATTGACCGAAGCGAAATGATTCGCATGATGCACGACGAACCCGAATTCGCCAACATATTCCTCAAATTCCTTCTGTCGCGCAGCATGCGCATCCAGTCAGATCTTATCGATGAGCTTTTCAACTCAAGCGAGAAACGCCTGGCGCGCATACTTCTGGTCATGGCGGAATTCGGCAAGCCGGGCGAACCTGAAACCTTTATACCGCCCGTCACTCAAGAGACCTTGGCGGACATGATCGGCACTACCCGATCCCGCGTCAGCTACTTTATGAATAGGTTTCGCAAGCTTGGTTTTATCAGCTACAACGGGCGCATCCAGGTACATAAGTCGTTGCTCAACGTGGTCCTGCTTGATCAACTGCCTGGCCACAACGCGCAGAAGCCCGCAATTCTTCCCATTGCATAGAAGTACGTTCTTCAAAGCCTGGCAGATGCGCTCCCGATTGTCGTGGACCTGCGCTGGCGTAGTAATCGCCATTAACAATGGGCAACTGAAATTACATTCGTCCGTGTAAATGCCGCAAGATTGCGAAGTCTTCCTCGCGACAGCTTTCGGTCTGCGGATGGTCCTGTTTCCATAGCTATACCTTAAGGAATGGCCGGATCGGTGAGATCCGTCGATTTAGTGTGAGATAGACACGGTTCGAGTTTGGGGTTCGAAAACGCGATCGCTACGAATAGGTTGCAGATTGGGTAGCAATTACTGGATTCGAATGAACCACCGATTTGCTAAACTGTTGATTCGTTTAGGTTGGTAGTGCGTCTAGTTGGACCTGAATGTACGGTTTTCGGCAGTTATTGGACCCAAGTTTCTGTCTAAGCGATTGGTTATTTCGATGCGCGGAGCCAGGTAGAGAAACAGCCGCAGCAAGCTGAGCTGCACCTTTGGGACGGAGTACTGTAACCAGCGAAATTGACTTCAGCAACGGCTGCTTCGAATGCTTGTGTCAGGGTGCTAACACTATCGTGAAAGGATTCCCGCACCATGAAGATAGACGAAATCTCGCGCCGCAAATTTGTTACCGCGGCGAGCGCCGTACTGGCGGCACGTGCAGCCTTCGGGCAAAAAATGGGCGCATCGCCGCTAACGGCCGGTGTTGTGTTGGATAGGATGAAGGAAAACGTGGGCATGCCGTGGCTCTCCGATTCCATGAAGATCACGGTCGATAATTTGCTTGGCGGAGATGCTAACACTCCCGTATATGGAATTGCCACAACAACGATGGCGACACTGGACGTGATGAGGATGGCGTTGGCCAAAGGATTGAACATGATTGTCAGCCACGAGACTCCCTTCTATTTGCATACAGACAAGACCGACGATCTGAAGAGCGACACGACACTGGCATACAAGCTGGACTACATGAAGAAGAATCAGGTGGTGGTGCTGCATTGGCACGATCACTGGCACCACCGTACTCCCGATGGAAGTGCATACGGCATGATGAAGGAGATGGGCTGGGAAAAGTATGTGGACCCAGCAGATGTGAAGCATTTCACGCTGCCACCACAGACACTGGACCAGTTTGCGAAGATGTTTAAGCAAAAGCTGCAACTCCACAATATTCGCGTGGTCGGCAAGCCGCAGATGGAAGTGAGCAAGGTGTATGCAAGCTGGGGCTATGCGAAGCGCGAACTCGCCATCAGACTGCTGAATCGGCCGGATGTGGACACGCTGGTGACCGGCGAGAGTGTTGAGTGGGAGGCCATTCCTTACGTGCAAGACATGGTTGCCATGGGTCAGAAGAAAGCGCTGGTACTTTTGGGCCACATAAACTCAGAGAATGGCGGCATGCGTTACTGTGCGGAGTGGATGCGTAATTTCATTCACGAAGTGCCGGTGGGTTTTATCTCCGCGCCGGAGCCGTTCTGGCCACCAGGCCATCCGATCGGTTAAGGACACATCCTGCACTTTGTTTGTCGCGCCGTACTCTAGCTTACTTACGGCAGCGAATATGCAATCAGCGTATCTGAATAATTCTTCCCTCCGCCCCCTGCCGCAATCACAACATACTGCTTCTTGCTCCTGGGTCCGATGTAAGTCATTGGAGTGGCATGCGCCGGCACGGGCAGCGTCACCGTCCAAATCTCCTTGCCGGTCTCCTTATCGAATCCTCTGAAGCGGCTGTCGTTCGTTGCTCCAATAAACACCAGTCCGCCGCCCGTGACCAGCGGCCCGCCAAGATTCGCCACGCCTGTGGGCGGAATGCCCTTTGCCAAGAGCGCGTCTATCACGCCGAGCGTTGACTGCCACTTGATCACGCCTTTGTCCATGTCAATCGCGGTCAGCGAGCCCCACGGCGGCCTCTGGCAAGGATACCCATCCTCATCAACAAACTTCGAAGTGCCCTTCGCCACGCCACGCGAGCGGTATGCAACCTCGCTTCCCTCCGGCATCTTCGCCATGTATTGAAAGTTCCCAAGGTCCGACGAATTGATATAGAAGAGATGTGTATCAGGATCAAACGCTCCGCTGCCCCAGTTTGCTCCACCCAGCGAACCCGGCCAGAACAACGTCGGCTTCAGCCCAACTGGAGTGTAGACACTCCCCAACGTCGTCCCTTTCAACAGGCTCGCGCAGTAGTCGCGCGCTTGCGACGAGATATTCGTCAGGTCTGCGGCGGTGAACGTCGTCCGCGCAAACGGCGCGGGCTTTGTTGGAATCGGCTGCGTTGGAGAAGCCTGCTCACCTGGAACATCGCTGGGCGGCTCAGACGTCTCAACAATCGGCCAGATCGGCTTGCCGGTTACGCGGTTGAACGTAAACGCCATGCCGCTCTTTGTCTCTACCACCACTGCCGGAATGGTCTTCCCGTTCTGTTTCACATCAATCAGCGTCGGCTGCGATGGCAGATCGTAGTCCCAGAGATCGTGATGAATCACCTGAAAGTGCCAGATCCGCTTGCCGGTCTCCGCGTTCAGTGCCACCAGAGAATCGGAAAACAGATCGTTCCCTTTTCGCTCGCCTCCGTAATAGTCGTATCCTGGAGAGGTAAGCGGAACATACACAATACCGCGCTTCACATCCACGCTCAGGCTTGACCATGCATTCACTGCAGACCTATCTTTCGCTGCCCCAGCTTCCCACGTATCTCCGCCGAACTCACCGGATCGCGCCGCCGAGTGGAAGGTCCACAACAGCCTCCCCGTGCGTGCGTCGTAGCCGCGAATGTCTCCACGGGGTCCCTCTGGCACTTCGTCGGCAGTAATCGATCCGCAGATCACGACGTTCTTGTAGATTGCGGGAGCCGAAGTCATGCCGAGATGCTTATCTGGAAAATCCTCAGCTACTCCAAGCCGCAGATTGACGTAGCCATCCTTGCCGAATGCGAGATCTGCCTTACCGGTATTCGGATCGAGCGAAAACAGCCGCCCATCCAAGGTGCCCAGAAAGATTCGTGACGATTTTCCATCCGTCCACCACGCGACGCCGCGATTCACAAACAACGGAACAGTCGCGTCCTTATCGATCTTCGGATCGAACACCCAGACCTGTTTGCCGGTCTCCGGCTCCAGTGCAATCACGCGCGAGAATGGGGTCGTGATATACATAACGCCGTCCACCACCAACGGAGTCGTCTCAAAAGAGCTATGCGCGGGATACTCCGTCCCATCGCTTATATCGCCGGTATGGAACTCCCACGCCACTTTCAGGTCCTTCACATTCGATAGGTTGATCTGCTTCAGGGGTGAGTACCGCGTCCCGCCTGCGTCTCCGCCATACGTCGTCCACTCCTGCGCAACCAATAATCCCGGCACTACCAGAGACAATGCCGCCAGCATCTTGACTGACCTGAGAAACTTCACTTCATCTCCTCACTGCTGAAACGCTTCATGACATGTTGTGCAAGTGGCCGGGGTCTTGTTCGCTCTATGGCAATCTACACACGCCTTCATCCGCATCGGAAGATGCAACTCCACCCCACCCGTTGCGAACACATCGCCATGACACTGCGCGCATTCGATTTTCGCACCCGTATGCCGTGCGTGGCTGAAGTACACATACTCCGGCAGTCTATATAAAGGCTTCTCCGGAACAATGTGAGAATCAGGTGCAATCGCAGCAAGCTGTTTGATGGCGTCCGAATCCGTCTTCACCGATCTGTGGCACACCATGCATTTTTGCTCCGTCGGGAAGGTCGCCTTCACACCGGTCTGCGCCTTTTCGTGGCAAAATTCACACCTCAAATTGGCAACCGCATGTTTCTTGTGGCTGAAATTGAATGGAACGTTCACTCCGTAACTTGGCGACTGGCCTTGCGCAGCTTGAGGCAAAACGGCCAGAGCAAGCTGCAAAATCGAGCCAACAATAAAGGCCGGCAACCTGGAAGCACTCATCCCAGGCAAACGTGCAAACACCAACATCCAACTAGCTCGCTGTTCTACGGGTATGGGAAATGAGCCCGCGTAGGGGAATGAATTTCGATCAGGCCAACATCATAGGTCCTACCATCAACCAGAGGCAAGGGATTCACTGCATATGCCGCGGCCAATCTTCCGGGCGGCCTTATGAGTGATCTGGTTGGCAGGTTGGTGCGCTGCGATCCCTTCAGGAATCTACTCCACCGCGACCTGCAAACATTTAATGCCTTTAACACGATTTGCAGGAGAATCCGAGCGCGAAATCGGGCTCGAGTATATAGCTATTAGCGATCGCATCTAGCAATGAAATAAGAAAAGATTGGTCGGCGCTAGAGGACGATTTTAGAACTTTTCTGCTCTGTTCCGTGGATGTCCAAGCCGAACATGCCGCTCAAGCATGACTTTGGAATACCATTACTTCCGGATGGCCGACTACCCAGGCGCTAATCAATTTCTGGACCCTGTGGCGTCTTGGTACTTGCGCGTCCGAAAGCACGTCAATTTCGTGATAACGATTTCATTGACCGGAAAGGTGGCGAATGATGAGATCCCATATCACTTCTGGGCCTTCGTCCTGAAGCCAATGAGAATATCCCGGCAGTACCTCAAGATGATACTTGCATTTGACATATCTTGCTGTCGCTTCCGCCGCTACGCTCCCGTGTGCTATATCTTGATCTCCCCAAACGCAAAGCGCTCGAGAACTAATAGGGCCGATACGAGCGTCGAGGTCGAGAGCGCAATAACAGTTGAGAGAAGCAGGAGTGCAATTGGGACAGGATAAGGTGCAGGCACAATCCGGTTTGTTTGTATATATGCCTCCAATGTTGACCCATGGCATCTCAGCGAAGTCGCCACTGCTGATGCTGCTCGTTCAGATGAACAATCATCGGGTGATCTAGTCGCCCTGAACAGCATCAGGCTAACTTCGATTTCAATGTCCCGACTGCTGAACTGGAACGAATCGATTGCACTTACGAGCAGACCTGCTCTTGAGCGAATTTATAGGATTGAGACGGGAAATCCCGCACGACCCGGCAGCCGTTCGTTCTCAGCATTCAAGGAATAGGGATTTAGGTGCAATCCGATACACTTATCTATCACTTAATGTGCTAGCGTTGTTGAAGTAGCCTCTGCAAGGTCACTTAGCCTTGTATGTTTTGCAGAATCGATCCTTCCCCGTGGTAGAAGCCACTTTCGATTTCGCTTTGAGTGCTCCTCCGATGGTGCAATCGGTTAGCGATAGTGTGAAGACACTTCTGGGCTACACTCCGCAAGACTTTCTCTCGTCTGAAGTCTCACTAGCGAACCTGATTCACCTCCACGACGCAGACATCGCTGAGCGGCTGTTTTCCATTGAAACACCGCATGAGCCAGGTACGTTTAACATCCGTCTGCGGCACGCCGATAGCCGGATCCGTTGTGTCAAAGGGATCTACAGAAAGAGAGCGATGCGTGGGGGCAAAGTTACTCTGCGAGTGAAATTGCAGGATGCAAAGAGCCTCTGGAAGAATCCGGTTGGCAAACGATTGCCACCCGGCTTCGCGGCCGTTTTGGAAAACACCGACGATTTCATCTTCTTTAAAGATCGAAATCATGTCTTTACCGGCGCGAGCCAAAACATGACCTCTGCGCTCGATCCTGATCGACAGGGCTCCACGTTGCTTGGCCAGACAGACTACGACATATACCCGGAAGTCTATGCCGATATCTATTACAGGCTCGAGAAGCAGGTCTTCGCCGGAGTGCCTGTCGTCTCTGAGGTACATGAATCTCAGACGGTCGACGGAAGGATGGTCTGGCTCGACAATCACAAATATCCGATCAAGAACAATAAAGGAGAGATTGTCGGCCTATTCGGTGTGGTCCGAGACATCACTGAGCGCATGATGGCGGAGCGAAGGCTGCGAGAGAGCGAGGAATCGCTCAGGGAGGCGCAGAGGATTGCCGGGCTCGGCAGTTATGTTCTGGATTTTCGGACTGGGGAGTGGGCGAGCTCTGACGTGTTGGATGACCTTTTCGGGATCGACAAGAGCTACGAGCGCACGGTCACGGGATGGACGAACCTGGTCCACCCCGAAGATCGCGCGATGATTGCGGCTTATTTTGGAGAGGAGGTTGTGGGGAGGCGTCAACCCTTCAATAAGGAGTACCGCATTGTTCGACGGAACGATGGGGCAGAGCGATGGGTGAGCGGATTGGGCAAACTTGAGTTCAATGCCCAGGGGCAGCTTCTGTCCTTGCTTGGCACAATCCAGGACATCACCGGGCGCAAGCTTGCGGAACGTGCTATGCATGAGAGCAAAGAGCTGCTTGAATTGTTTATCGAGCACGCACCAGTCTCCCTATCCATGCTCGACCGCGAAATGCGTTATCTAGCGGTGAGCCGCCTCGGCCGGGAGCGATTTGGCCTTGGCGACCGGGAAATCATCGGATTATCGCACTATGAAACCCTTCCCTGGCTCCCGGAGCGATTCAAGCAGATGCACCAGCGTGCCCTGGCTGGCGAAACCGTGCGATCCGAGAACGACCGTTTCGAAAGGGCGGACGGCACCGTTATGTGGGGACGTTCCGAAATCCGGCCATGGCGATCAGGCGATGGCGCAATCGGTGGCATCATTCTCTTCACTGAGGACATCACTGAACGGAGAGAATATGAACTGGCGCTGATCGAGAGCAAGGAGCTTCTCCAACTCTTTATTCAGAACGCTCCCGCAGCTCTGGCTATGCTCAACTGCGAGATGCGCATCCTGGCCTTAAGCCGCCGCTGGCTTGAGGACTACGGACTAAGTGGTCGGGAGTTGATCGGACATTCGTACTATGACGTCCTTCCCGAGATTCCAGAGAACTGGCGAGAGATGCATCGCCGAGCCCTGGCTGGCGAGGTCATTGAGGTTGGTGAAAGTCGTCTCCCGCTGGCGGATGGCCGAGTCCTGTGGATCAAAAGGGAGGTGCGGCCATGGCGGACCGGCGACGGCTCCATCGGTGGCATCATCATCTTTACTGAGGACATCACCCAGGAAAAGGAAGCCAGGGAGAGGCTCGGCCTCGCGGCTAGTGTCTTTGCTCAGGCGTCGGAGGGAATTGTCATCACCGATGCGAGCGGCACGATTCTCGAGGTGAACGAAGCGTTCACTCGCATCACCGGCTATGCCCGTGACGAGGTGTTAGGCCAGAATCCGCGAATCCTCAACTCCGGCCGCCAGAGCAAGGAGTTTTATGCGGACATGTGGCGATCGCTTATCGAGACAGGCCTGTGGACAGGTGAAGTCTGGAACCGGGCAAAGGACGGCAAGGTGTACGCCGAAACGCTTACGATCAGCGCTTTGCGGGACCAATCCGGCAACACCGAGCGATATATTGCGCTGTTTTCCGACGTTACGCCCATCAAAGAACAGGAGAGGAAGCTTGAACATATCGTCCATTACGATGTGTTGACTGGCTTGCCGAACCGTACCCTGCTTTCCAAGCTCCTCGATAAGACATTGACACGTGCGAGTCGATCCCGGGGGAGAGTTGCGATAGCTTATATCGATCTGGACAACTTCAAGGCCCTCAATGACCGCTATGGACGTAGCATGGGAGACCAGGTCCTGATAATGGTAGCGCAGCGCATGAAGCGTGCCCTGCGTCGCGGCGACACGCTTGCGCACCTTGGCGGAGATGAATTCGCTATCGCGCTGCCAGAGATTGACGATGCTGAAGGAACCTGGAAAGTGCTCAATCGTCTCCTCAAGGTTGCGTCTGAGCCCTTGGAAGTAAGCGACCAGATTTTGGAGGTGTCGGTCAGCGCGGGTGTTACTTTCTTCCCCCAGGCAGACGAGACGGATGCCGATCAGTTGCTGCGCCAGGCCGACCAGGCGATGTATATGGCAAAGCTGGAGGGAAGAAACCGCTATCACATCTTCGATCCTGCTCTTGACCGCAGCATCCGCAGTCGCCATGAAAGCCTGGAGCGAATCCGCCTTGCACTTGAGGCCAAGGAGTTCGTGCTGTATTACCAGCCGAAGGTGAACATGTGCACAGGGGCCGTTCTCGGAGCGGAAGCTCTCATTCGCTGGTTGCACCCGGAGCGGGGACTCCTGCCCCCCGGCGAGTTCTTACCGGTCATCGAAGGCCACCCTATCGCCGTTGAAGTTGGCAAGTGGGTCATCGAAAGTGCGCTTATCCAAATGGAGGAATGGCGCGCTAACGGTATTGATATTCCTGTGAGCGTGAACGTTGGAGCGGACGAGTTTCAGCAGGCCAGCCTCATCGAATTGCTGGCTTCGCTGCTGGAAGCGCATCCCACCATTCCTCCTCACATGTTGGAACTAGAGGTGCTGGAGAGCAGCGCATTCGGCGACTTGGCTTCGACGGCGGAGGTGATTCGTGCCTGCAGGAGACTGGGCGTCTCGACGGCTCTCGACGATTTTGGAACGGGGTACGCCTCGCTTACTTATCTCAAAAAGTTGCCGGTCAACGTGCTCAAAATCGACCAGACCTTTGTGCGCGATATGCTCGAAGACCCTGAGGACATGGCCATTCTTGAAGGCATGCTTTCGCTGGCAAGCGCATTTCGATGCCATGTGGTGGCCGAGGGTGTGGAGACTGTGGAGCACGGGCTGATGCTGCTGAGATTAGGCTGCCAGGTTGCCCAGGGATATGGCATCGCAAGACCGATGCCGGCCCATGATTTCCCTGCATGGGTTTCTACGTGGAACCCGGATCATCGATGGAAGAATGTGCTCCCGTTCGACCTTAGCAACCGGCCAGTGCTTTATGCCAGCGTGGAGCATCACGTCTGGGTCGTGGCCATCGAGGATTTCCTCAATGGCAAGAGGGATAAAGCACCAGTACTGGATCTTGACCAGTGCAGATTCGGAATCTGGCTGCGTAGCGAAGCATTGGTCCGAGGAGTCGTTTTGCCTAGGCGTGGCGGACTCCTTGGATTCCGGACCATCGATGAAATTCACCAGAAGTTTCACGCGTTGGCGAGCGAGATCCTTTCGTTGAATGGAGACGGGCGGCAAGCAGAAGCCATGGGCCGGATTGCCGAACTCCGGACATTGCAGGATGAGCTTTTTGAGAAACTGAATAATCTACTGCAGCCTTGAAGGGCCTTGGCGGGTGCCGGGGCTCTCGAAGGATTGAACTCCCTAAGTGGTATGGGTACCCAGAGTTTATCCTTCGCGTTCACGCAGGGCAGGCATTGGAGCAAACCATTTTCGCGCTGGATTTGCTGCCCGGGCAGTGGGCGGCCCGTCAGCCTTGTCTCCTGCTACCGGGTTGCGGATTGCCGGGGGCATGGCGGCAGGTTGCCTTATGTCGATCGGCATGAGCAGTTGCAGGTTCTTGACATTGGCGCTGGCCTTTGCGTCTGCATTTTCGCCGGCCTGTTCAGAGGAGACCGCTCCGAAAAACATTTTTGTTGCGCAGATACTGGAAAAGATGCAGCGGCACGACCAGCACCAGAAAGAAGCACTGAAGCTATTTCTGCGTGAAATGCGCAACCTGGGAAGTGAACCATGCGACCTCTTAACTCATGACAGCCCAAAGGACATTTCTAAAGAGAAGCCGACCAACCGCTCCGCACGATCAGCTGCACACCGACTGACCGTTTATTATGAGGTCGTACGATTCTCCAATGACCAAAAGAGCTTTGATTCTCCTCGCGTTCGTTGCGGGTCTACCTGTTCCAGGAACGGCAGCAGCGACGAACTTGGATGATTTCACAGTCGTCGGCCGGGTTCAATTTTCGGTACCTGCTGACTGGCCGGTGATAGCGAACAAATCCACCAGTGAAAAGGCGGTGTTTGCATTCCAAGTCCCTAACGCTGCCGATAATGGCACCTCGGACTCAACAAATCTGTCCATTATCTCTTCGGACCTCAAGACAACTAAGGATAGAGATGCTTTCACCAAACAAGAGCTAAGTACCGATCACAACGCGCAGCAGAGAAAGCTTGTTGAAGGCTGGCAATACAGTTCATTTTCAGCGAAGCAAGGTAAGACCGAATACGTGAGCTACAAGCCATGTTTCCTTGCGAGCCTTTGGTTAGTAACTTGCGTCACGCGCCGCAGTGATTTACATCACGTATCCGCTGCAACTATCGAGGTGTTATATTTCTCCGAGAATTGAACTCCAATTTAATTATTGATCCGACGGTACACAAGACTGTTCCGCCAAAGACCGAATTGCGGAAACACTAGCGCAATGAAGCAAAGGGGGCCTTTGCTGATGAAGGTGCGCATATGATGCTGACATCGAAGTTGTCGCAACGGCTTATTGCTTGTACAGGCAAGCGTGTTCTCCACACAACCGCGGTCATATGTGGACTGATGTGCATTTTCGAATCGATAAAGATGGCATTTCCCTCGCATATGGGGACACGGACCTCGCATTTTCTGACGATTTTCTTAGTCACGGCCGGAATGGCTATCTTTACCTTTGTTGTTTTCAAAGGGGGCGAGACTCGTCGCCTTGAACTATCGTCAAGCGAGGAACGGTGCAAATTACTGTTTGAGAGAAGTCTAACTGATGGCAAGAGAAGGTCGCATTTCTATCACTGTGGGTGAGATAAGATGTTGAAGCGAAACAGCCAGGCCAATGATGGCAGAACTGACCTGAAAGCGAATTCCACCTATAGCTCACGCCGGGAGCTTATGCCTGTCGCAATCACTCTCATCGTGGGAACAATCGCGTGCATGGTAGCTTCTGCAGTATTGTTCAGGCTTTTTAAGTCAGGGATTGCCGCCGGATTTACCGTTCTATTTGTTTTCATTCTTGTATGGTTGGCTTATGCCTTGTTTAGTGAGGCAACGAGACAAGGGAGGCTCGAATACGGAGCGGATAACATCGATCTTCACATGTTGCGAACCGTGATAGACAGCCTACCTGATCTCATCTATGTCAAGGACACGAAGAGCCGATTTCTGTTGGCCAATCTCGGCACAAGAAAGTCAATGACAGGATCGGCACAGGGTGAACTCCTTGGCAAGGATGATTTCGCGTTCTTCCCAGGCAACGTTGCTTCCGCGTTCTTCGAAGATGAGCAAACAGTCATTCGTACCGGAACTCCTATGGTTAGCAAGCCTGAGTTTATTCCTGGAGCTTCCGGGGCAAAACGCTGGATTCTTACCACCAAGGTCCCCCTTCGCGATGAAGACAATCGGGTATCAGGAATTATCGGCATAGGACGTGATATCACCGCTCAGAAGGTGAGCGAACAAGAAGCGATCAATGCGAAAATCCAAGCCGAAGCTGCAAGCCGTGCGAAGAGCGAGTTCTTGGCAAACATGAGCCACGAGATCCGAACTCCGCTAAACGGCATAATTGGCATGACTGATCTCGCTCTCGATACTGAACTGACCGTGGATCAACGCGAATTCCTTGAAACCGTTAAGTTTTCGGCCGACGCGCTGCTCGGGGTTATCAATGATATTCTCGACTTCTCCAAAATCGAAGCGGGCAAAGTCGATGTCGAGTCCGTTGACTTTGACCTGCGCGAGAGCATCGAAACCACTCTCAAGACGATGGCTCTTCGAGCAGAAGAGAAAGGTATTGAGCTGCTTTGTGACATCTCTACGGATATTCCCGAAATCGTTTGCGGCGATCCCACGCGGTTACGGCAAATTCTTCTCAACTTAGTGGGCAACGCTATCAAGTTCACCTCCGATGGACAAGTAGTGATCGCGTCAGAGATTCAGTCGCGAGATGCGGCAGGCATCATGGTTCATATCACTGTGTCCGATTCGGGAATTGGGATTCCGAAAGAGAAGCAGAGCCTCATTTTCGACGCGTTCACACAGGCCGACACATCAACCACAAGGGAATTTGGAGGAACTGGGCTAGGATTGACAATCACATCCCGTCTCGTGGAGATGATGGGCGGGAAAATCTGGTTGGTGAGCGAACCCGGTAAAGGTAGTGAGTTTCACTTCACTATTCCTCTTGGGTTAGGCACCGCGGTGGAATCCCGGCCTGACGATACGATTCCGGAGACTGCACTCGCAGGTGTGCGCGTTCTTGTTGTAGACGATAACCGTACGAATCGGCAAATCCTTGATCGATTACTTACACGATGGGGCATGCGTCCAACTTGCGTCGAGAGCGCAGCTGAGGCAATTACTGAACTCGCTAGAGCTCAACTGCCTAACGATCCTTACAACCTGGTCCTTACCGATATGCACATGCCTTCGATGGATGGACTTGCTTTCGTGGAGCACATTCGTGCCAACCTCGAGACACTTCCAGGCACAATCATGATGTTGAGTTCCTCCGGCTGGAGAGGAGATACGGTCCGTTGTCGCGAACTTGGCATTTCCGCACATCTCATTAAACCCGTTCGCCAACGCGAATTGCGCGATGCAATAGCGAGGGCGCTCGCGCGAAATAGCCAGAGAGAAATGGCTTCAGCTGCCTCAGCCACGATGCCGCACTCTGAGCGGCGTCTTGGGATGCGTATTCTGGTCGCGGAAGACAACCTGGTCAACCAGCGACTCATACAGCATATGCTCGAAAAGCGCGGTCATCAGACGACGCTGGCGGGCAATGGGCGAGAAGCCCTTGAAAAGCTCGAGACCGAGAGATTCGATTTGATATTGATGGACGTGCAAATGCCTGAGCTTGACGGGCTCGAGGCCACTCGATTGATCCGCGAACGCGAAAGAGATACAGGGCGGCACGAATGGATCGTTGCTCTGACTGCTTATGCAGTAAAGGGCGACGAAGATCGCTTTTTGGAAGCCGGCATGGATGCTTATCTTTCTAAACCAATTCATCAGCAGGAATTAGATGCGTTGTTTCAATCTTTCAGAACAAGAATGCAGCCAGGATAGATCACTGGCCCAACCTAAGCGCAGGAGAACTACCCAATGATCGATTTGAATCACTCTTCCCTGGATCCATACATTGACTGGTCTGAGCTTGATGCGCGAGTTGACGGTGACCATGAGCTCATTCGTGAGCTGTTCGAGCTCTTCCAAGAAGTCTTCCCGCAAACACTTGCGGATTTGAAGTCTGCGGCGGACCAGGGCGAAGCGAAGAGAGTCCAGCTTGCAGCCCATACGCTCAAGGGAATGCTAGCAAATCTCTCATTCAAACGGGGAGCATCACTCGCTACGAATATCGAGGATACGGTACATCTCGGAGATGCGGTGATGATAGCTGGTGCGGTGGAAGCATTTGAGCGTGAAATGGAGCCAATACTGTCCGCTGTCCGCTCATTCACGAAAGGTCGGCCGCAATGAAGATATTAATAGCTGATGACGACGCGGTGTCGCGTAAATTGCTTGAAAGAACACTTCAGCGAGCTGGATATCAGGTGACTTCAGTGAGCGATGGGCAACAAGCGATAGAGTCGTTGTGTGATCCCGAAGGGCCACGTTTGGCGTTGCTTGACTGGATGATGCCCCAGATTAATGGCTTAACTGTCTGCAAAGAGGTGCGAAAACGGCGCGGTCAGACACACATTCATATGGTTCTGCTGACATCACGCAATTCGATTAAGGATATCGTGGCGGGCCTCGAATCCGGCGCGGATGACTATCTAGTTAAGCCCTTCCATCCGCAAGAATTACTTGCCCGACTGCGCGCCGGCGCGCGAATTATTGAATTGGAGGATAGTCTCCTGCAGGCTCGTGAGGACCTGCGATTTAAAGCGACGCACGACTCGCTGACTTCGCTGCTCAACCGGGGATTAGTTCTCGAGATGCTCCCTCAGGAATTGAGTCGCATGCGCCAAGAAGAGGGTGGAATCGCCGTTTTGATCGGCGATCTTGATCATTTCAAGTCTGTAAACGATACCTACGGTCACATGGTAGGTGACGAAGTATTGTGCGAGGTCGGTCGCCGCATGGTCAATTCGGTCCGTCCATGCGACATGGTAGGACGATACGGAGGAGAAGAGTTCCTGATCGTGATCACCAAATGCGATGGTGATAAGGTGCTTTCACGCGTGGAACAGATTCGAACTGCAATTAGTAACTCTCCGATTCCGACCAGTAGCGGCGCAATATTCATCACCATCAGCATTGGAGTGTGTGTCGGCAAGCCGACTGAATCGATGAACGTCGAGGAAATGCTTCGCGAAGCTGACAAAGCTCTCTATGTTGCGAAGACCGAGGGGCGCAACCGCGTCTCAATTGCAGATTAACCAAGTGGGTGTATCGAGATTCGCACTGGTCTTCTTCGAGATGTGAAATTCGCTCTACGAACTGGTCCGATGATTGCGTCGTTCGGTTAGGCTATGGAACACTCCACACCAAAACCCCCAAGAATTGTTGATCGGAATCTAGGTAAGTAGACAGAGAGCTCGGCGTTGATTCCAGGAGACTCGGGATTTCAACCAATCAACTACTCCAACAGATTCTTGATTTGAAAGGCAGCGTACTGCACAGTGGCGCTGATTAAGCTGACGCCCTAAATACGACTAATTCGGAATTCGCTTTGGTCGGATATTGGACCTAAACTGGACCCATCTGCAGGATTGCTCCGAAACGCGCCACGCCCTAAGCGCAACATATCGCAAAGGTCGCACACCATCGATGGAGAGCATGCGCCGACTTCCATTTGGTCCCGAACCCAGGGGCCTCTTCCGAGAATGACCTCTTCTTTTTGCTCAAAATCCTGGTTCGATCATGGTGCTGAAGCCTAAAAATGGGCGGTTTTGCGCGTTTTCTGAGCCATCAGTGCGCATTAGAATCAATGGGCTAAGTTTCGGGAAACTTTTGACACGGAAGAGGTTGTTGCTTCGAATTCAATCATGCCCAAGGGGATCTTCCGGTTCGCCGGGAAAAGTAGTGCAACTTGGCTCTGACCGATACTGAGACTCGACGTTATAAATCTGCCGTAGCTGCGGCACAAATTCTCACACTCGTCCGTCTGGAAACTTCTCCTCGTGTGCTTGGCGGATCAGGCTCTGGATTTTCTTGGATGGCCCCGTACCTGTGTCGAATTTCTGCTCTCCCGGCAAAGCCGGAAGGCCTCCCTTGCTTCGCTAGACGTGAGCGACTGTGCCTCTAAAGCGCGACAGATTAAGCTCTCCCCATTCAACAATCCTTTTCAGGAGCCGGTCTCTGTGGGCTTGTATGGAGTACAGATGCTCTGCTTCAGGCCAATACACTTCTTCGCAAATCCGATCCAGGCCATCAAGGGACATTGCGCGGCAGAATTGCCCCTTAAGGTTGTAGTAACTGGCGGCATAGCTTGAGAAAACGGCCAGGATGCTCCCATCGCGATCAATAAGGTTTCGGCAGCAATCGTCCAGGTCTTTGTCGGTAGGCTCGTCTCGTAAGTTGACCGCGAATTTGGCTTCCAGAGTTTTGTGCTTTAGTCGATTGGGCAATTGCCGAAATGCATTCATCCACCGATGGAGATTTGCAATCTTGGCCTTTAGCTGTCGTGACTTGAATGAGTCATCCTGCCTAGAGAGAGGATCTAGAAGGATTAGGCCATAAACATCTTCATCCTGTGCGGCGATCTTAATTGCATTGTCCGCGCCGGAGCACAGGCCGAATAGAGTGAGCTTCCTTTTACCAAACATCTGCTCGATAGACTTCTTGATGAACTGCCAGTCCAGTGCTACCGATTCTCGATTGGACATCTGCGGGCGAGCAGGAGTGTCACCTTTTCCGGAAAGATCGATGCGAATGGCAATGTAGCCGATTTTCGCAAGCTGCCGGCACAGCAACACGTTCATCCGGTATGGCTCGGCACGATGGAGCAGACCTGCATTAAACATGACGACGACAGGGGCTCTGTCCAGATCGTCAGGCGTGGTAACAAAGCCCATCCCGTATTTTGTTTCGCCATAGCGGAAGACGTGCTCTTTCATAGTTCAGCTACTCTCCTCACAATGGTTTCCAAAACCGCCTTTTGTGAAAGCACGCCATCATGGTAAGCAGGCCAGTCGTAATCGATCCCGGCAAACTCGTAGTTTGCGAAGCCCAACTCCTTGTCAGCGCGATTTGTCGAAATCACAGAATACGGCGCTGATCCATTGCCCGAAATGGGAGAAATGGAAGCACCCGCGATATCCGCCCGAAGTGCAGGTGATAGATGAAAATTCTCAAAAGCAATCTTATCGAGACTCCGATTCGCATCCGTAGCGATGTTCTTGTACCGGAGCTGGATCGCATGGTTCACCTGATCGAGCCATTCGAGATACTTGGTACCGCTTACAATTGGGTCCCATAATATATAGCGCTTAATCTTTCGATGCTTTACCTGGACTGCTAGAGTGGCGCTGAATCGCACGCCCAGTAGAATCACCTCATCCGCGCCACTCAGCTCAATTCCTTCTTCGATCGCTGCGGAGATGTCTTTTTTCCAGTCAGCCAGAGTGACCTCTTCCAGCAACCCCTGCGATTCTCCAGTTCCGTAGAAGTCGAACCGGAGGGAATGCACGCCCTTGTCGGCACACGCAATGGCCATCTCGGATAGAGCACGGTAGATTCTTCGGTATTCGTCAAAGAACGGCGGGCAAATCACCAGCAATTTCGACGAATCCGGATCGCGCGATGGGTGATAGAAACCAAGGGTCTGCTCATCACGAAAAAAGAATGGTTCAATCATGCAATTCTCCGTGTGCTGAGCCTTCGCGACCTGACACAACGCGTCTATTGGACTCTTGGGACCAACTCCGCGTCAATTGGGGCAGAGGCGACTTGCTTACTTTCACGCAGACCACCTTGCTAGCTTGAGACCTTCGCAAAGAGTTTTCGCCACAGCGGCTTTGTCGACGACTGTACCTGACCATCATCGTCAATTGATACAGGTGAAGTCGCGGCATGTTCATATAAAGCATTATGCTCAATTTTTTCGATGATTGCCGCAAGCGAATTGATGGTTTCAACATCGATCAGCCCTGCGTCATAATCGAAACCGACCACGATGCCGTCCGGTTGCACACGCGTCCAGAATTCCAGGGGAAGTTCCGTCTGAATTCTTGGAAGATTGACCTGCGTGAGCCCAAGACGGCCAAGTTTCGTGGGTCTATTTCGAATGTCCTGGAAGCTGAAGCTGGCCGGTATTCCAGTTGGGAAATACTCAGATTCCCGCTCGGTTCCATTTACCACTTCGGCGTAACTTACACTCTGATTTTCATAGAATGTTTTGAGAGTCTGGGCCACGTTCTGAACAATAGCTGTAAAGTCGCCTCCGAAGATGCGAACCTCGCACGGCAGCACCGTCACGAAGCTTCCCACTAGGTCGATCACCTCTGGAGCATAGCGTCCTGACACGGGAAGGCCCAGCGTGATTGCACTTTCTCCGGCAAATTCACATATTGCCTTGGCAAAGACTGCGAAGAGAAATTCGTGCAATCTCACCTTGTGCGTCGAACAGTAAGCCTCGATCTTTTCAAGGTCCGCCGCGGGCAGTTTGAAGACCCGATCTGCACACACGCCTTTATTCCGCGTCTCCAGCGAGAAGCTGAACTGCGACTTTTGTTCAAGAGCTCTACGGCAGAATTCAAGGTGTTGCGTATTCAACTCCCGCGTATTGCACCAGTGCGTGTAGTCGCGGAATTCAAAGGGCAGACTGCTTGCGGGTAGAGGCGTGCCTTCTGTATACGCTCGATAGGCAGCCTCAAGTTCTCCGAGGAAGATATCGTAGGACCAACCGTCAAAAATCAGTTGATGATTCGCGATGGTAAACAAGTATTTCTGGCTGTCGAGCCGGAACAATTTTGCGCGGCTCAAACCACTGCTCAAAGGAACAAACGGCTTCTGCACATACTCAACCGCTTTGCGCATCGCGTATTCAAATGGCGAAACTTCCCTGGAGCAATCTTCGAACTCAGGAAGTTCAAGCGTGTTGACGTGCTGAAGCACTTGCCGGTAGTCATTCTGATATGACTGGATCACCGTACGCAGGGCCGTCTGTCTTTCATAGACTCGCAGAAGGCTCTTTTTGAAGAGTTCTACGTCAAGGTCGCCTTCAATGACCCAACCACCTAGGAGGTTATTGCATGTGCTGTCGGGGAATGCGAGTTGCCGCCCAAAGATACGCTTCTGTTCCGGCGACAGATTACGGGCCGAAGCGGAAGAAAGAGCCGATGGTCCTGTTTGAGCTGCTTCGCTTTTAGCTGAGCCTGCCGACACTTTTTCTGCAATCTCCCACAAACGCTTGGCAATGATCTCTGTGGGTGTGACCTTCTTTCCAGTTGCACTCTCGATCTTGTGAATCGCCTGCAGCGCAAGAAGTGAATGTCCGCCGATTTCAAAGAAATTGTCGTCTCGGCCCACCGGGGATTTCGGCTTAACGAGCTCTTCCCAAATTTTGCCGACGAGCTTTTCTGAGTCAGTAACCAGCACAGACTTGGCAAGAATCGACGTACGGGTCTCTTCCGGCCTTGGCAACGCTCTCCTGTTTACCTTGCCATTCGGCGTCAATGGGATCGCAGGCACTTCCATGAAGTACTGCGGAACCATGTAGTTCGGCAGCGTTTTGCGCAACTGTTTCCTGATCGAGTTGACCTCAAGCTGCTGGCAATTCTCTGCAACGCAACAGGCCACGATACGCACATCGTCGGGAGAGAGCTCCCACAGATATACTGCGGCCGCACTCACGCCGGGGCAGTTAATCAGCGCCGATTCGATTTCTCCAAGTTCGATGCG
Source organism: uncultured Acidobacteriaceae bacterium (assembly GCA_963832645.1). GTDB lineage: Bacteria > Acidobacteriota > Terriglobia > Terriglobales > Acidobacteriaceae > Telmatobacter. The sequence continues at coordinate 156,813 of CAWHUU010000008.1, read as the reverse complement.
ATATCCGCGGAGCTTGACCTGATCGTCGAGTCGGCCCAGATGCTGGATCTCTCCATTCGGCAGGATTCTTGCCAGATCCCCAGTCGCATAGATGCGCCCGTAGAGAGGATGAGAGATAAATCGCTGTTCATTCAGCTCCGGCCGATTGTGATACCCCAGAGTCACGCCCATTCCACCGATGTAAAGCTCACCGGGAGCCGACAGCGGAAGGATCTTTCTATTCCTGTCGAGAATGTAGACCTGAGTATTGGCGATTGGTTTGCCCACTGTTATCAACTCATCCGGCCGTATAATGCGCTTGCAAGTAGACCAGACGGTTGTTTCAGTTGGGCCGTACATATTCCAGAGTTCTGCAACTCGCGGAAGGATTTCTGCGACGAGGTCAGGGGGCAAAGGTTCGCCGCCACAAAGTGCCTTCAGCTTCACAGCCGTAATCTGGTCCCGCCACTCGGTGACCAGAAGCATTCTCCACGTTGAAGGTGTTGCCTGCATCACGGTGATCTTGTGCGCAGCAATCAATTCCGCCAATTTTCCGCCGTCTTTCGATTCCTCCCGGGTGGCGACTACAGTGCATGCACCGCTGATGAGCGGCATGAAGAGTTCGAGGACGGAGATATCGAAGGAAAGTGTGGTAACTGCCAGCAGGCGATCCGATGCAACACAGCCCGGCTCCCGAACCATGCTCTCGAGGAAATTGATCATTGCCCGGGTCGGAACGCGGACTCCCTTGGGCTTCCCTGTCGATCCTGAGGTATAGATGATGTAAGCACAACGATCAGGATTGTCCGCGAGCGGCCGGAGTTCAACATCAGATGGCGCAGCGTCTGAGAGCGCATCCATGTCAAAATGCGGCGTACTCAGATCGCGCAATGCCTGCGGAGCTGCGCCGTCTTCAATTACGGCTGCGGCTCCGGAGTCTTCCACCATATACAGCAACCGCTCCTGCGGAAAGTCCGGATCGAGCGGAAGATATGCGGCGCCAAGCTTCAACAGCGCAATGGCGCAGATCACCATCCGTTCCGATCTTTCGCAACATAGACCAACGGTATCGCCTTCTTTTACGCCCTTAGCAGCAAGTGCGCTTGCGACCGCATCAGAACTCCGATCAAGCTCCTGATAGGGCAAAGTCTTACCCGAACATGTGATGGCAGCAGCGTCAGGTGTCGACCTAGCCTGTGCCCTGAGTGCAGAGACAAAATCACGGAATTTGAGATCGATATTAGTCGCGTTGCTCTGTTGCAGAACTTCAGGAACAGATCGGGCGAGTACGAGGTCTGAGATCTTCACATTCTGCTGGCTGACAACCTGAGACAGGATGCACTCGAGGGTTTTCAGCCACGATACGATTGTTGGCTCAGAGAACAACGCAATCGAATAAGTAGTTTCAATTGTCAGCTTCTTGTCCGAAGGTAGGATGTTCAGGAACATCTCGAAGTTCTCAGCCGCTCTGGGAACTGTTCTCAAAGCCCCGGTGGATCCGGCAAAATCAAGCGGCGGCATCGGCTGATCGATATTGAAGATCGTGCTCACAAGAGGCATGCGGCTTCTGTCTACTGTCATCTTCTCCAACAACTTCCCGAACGTGAAGTTCGGATGCTCACTGGCGTCGAGCACTTGACTCTTGACCATGCCCACGAGCTGGTCGAACTGCGTCGCCGCATCGAATTGCAGCCGGATAGGCAACAACTGGACCATGTGCCCAACCTGGTTCAGGCGCTTGAATGCGGCCTGTCCCGCAACCGGAAGGCCTACCACAATATCCTCGCTTCCGGTTAAACGGTGTAACAACGCGAAATAGCCCGCCAGCACAACATTCACGAGGCTGGCTTTCATGGTCGCGGCTGTCTTGCGAAGGGAAGCAACAAGCTCTGCATCGAGGTTATGGTCGATGCGGCGAGCCCCGAAGGTGCGCATCAGCGGGCGCGCATTATCCAGAGGCAAATCGAGAACCGGCGGAACCTGAAGAAACTTCTCCTGCCAGTAGTCATTGTCTCTATTCGAAAATTCCTTGGCATCGAGCTGTTCGGCAAATTCAAAGAAGGACTCGGCCGGGGCCATGCCTGCGGCAGATCCCGACTTGCGATAGAGCTGCACCAGCTCATTAACGATCATTCCGAATGACCAGCCGTCGCATACGATGTGATGCGCCGCAACGATCAGCTCGAACTTCTTGTCAGACAGTTTCTTCAGCCATACGAAAAACAGCGGCCCTTCTTCAAGATTCATGGGCGATATAGCGATATTGCGCCACAAATCCTTGATTTCCTTGTCCTGATCAGACGGCGTAAGCGCGCTCAGATCTTCGCAATCCAGATGACAGGGCTTTGACTCCTGCAGGCAGATTTCCTGCCCGTTACGCGAGAACGTAGCGTGCAGAATATCGTGCCGTTCAATCAGCACGTTAATGCATGACTCGAGTAGTGCAATATCGAGATCGCCCTGAATGGTGATTGATACAGCTTCATTAAACGCAGTGTTTGCTTCATCGCCCATCTGTGCCGAGGCGATGATTTCCTTCTGAGGCCCAGTTGTGGGAGCCACCCTCAGAATTTCGCCAGCGGCAAAAGGGTTAAAACCAATTGAACTCATGCTCTGCATACCTCGATGTAATTCCCTTTATTATTTTCGTCCTCGATGAAGTAGGCGGGCTCTCCGTTAGCATTCCTCCCCAGCCGCGCGCCCGGCGGTATGGACCTGCTGCCACTCAGGTATTTCTTGGCCGCAACCTCATTGCCACTGATTAGCCCATGGGAAATGAGTTCAGTAAGCGCCCGCTTGAAGGCGGTGAGTATCTTTTCGACGTCGGCATCATTGTGTTCGGTAGTAAGGAAATTCGGCCGATACTGCTGAATGTGAATGCCGCCGAGAGTCATCAATGTGAAAAGCAAGTGGCCCCAATGTGCATGATCGGGAGCCGCGACGTAAAAGATGGAGGCAAATTCCTCAAACCGAACAGACGCACCCATTTCGGCGATGAACGCCTTCGCTTCCCTGGCCATCTTCGCGGTCTTCTGTTCCAACCCGTCGTAAAGCGATGGACCCTCAGCTTTGATCTTTTGCAGAACCGCTTTGGCTGCAATGAGGGCTAAAGGATGGCGTACGTAGGTGCCGGCAAAGAATGTGACGCCGACTTCAGGAATGGAACTATCGCCGTATTGCCATTGGCCGCCGTCGAGCGCATCCATGAACTTCGACTTACCGCCGATGATTCCAATTGGATATCCTCCGCCGATGACCTTGCCATAGGTCTCCAGATCCGCATCAATTCCAAAACGCTTGCGAATACCGCCCGGATGTACGCGGAAGCCGGTAACGACTTCATCCAGAATTAATGCGGCCCCGTTGGCGGTAGTGATATCGCGGAGAGCCTGAATGTACTCGGGGCTGTGAAATTCCGGCTTGCGGCTCTGAACAGATTCCACCATAACCGCAGCTATGTCACGCCCAAAACCTTTGATGATATCCAGGCTTTCCTGCGTACCCCACGGCACTACCAGCGTATTGGCCGTGGCGTCGCGAGGAATACCAGGAGCTCCGGGCATGGCCTGATAATCTCTTCCGGGCCTGACGATTACTTCGTCGTAAATTCCGTGGTAGGAACCTTCAAAGATGACCACTTTGGAGCGGCCTGTGACGGTGCGTGCGAGGCGCAGTGCTCCGATTACAGCTTCCGATCCGGTGCATGCAAATGCGCAGCGATCATTTCCCGTCACTTCGCAAAAAAGCTCGGCGACTTCGCCGGCTAGCGGAGACTGCGGACCGGTTTCGATTCCCTTCTCCAGTTGCTCCTTAACCGCGTCAGTCACAAAGTCGGGAGAGTGGCCAAAGAAGATAGGACCGAAGCCGTTGGACGTATCGATCAGTTCGTTCCCATCAATATCCCAAAGCTTGGAGCCTTTGGACTTGCAGGTCACGATCGGGAAGATGATCTCTTTCCATTCAGGGTTGAATCCCGATACCGTCCTCGGGTCCGCGAGAACCTTCCTGTACTTCTGTGTAAGAGCTTTGGAACTGGCGAAGGTCTTCTGGTACCGCTCCATCACTTCCTGGATCCACTCTCTTTGCGCATTGCTCAGTTCTGATTTGGTTATCTCTTTCGTGATGCGAGTTCCCGGAGAGTGACGCACCGGCGCCTTCTCAGATGGCTTGCTCTCAGCTTGTGCTGCAGCCGGCTGCTCAGGCGCCGGGGCCTTTGCAGGCGCTGAGGAAGCAACGGCGACCGAAGCGGCGGCAGAAGCAATCGGGGCCGACGCCACTCCTTGGCCGCTTCCATTCAACACTTGAAGTTGCATCTGCATGATTTGCAGCTGTGCATTCAAAAGATCCTGCACGGAGTTTCCGGCCAGCATAATTGGAGCGCTCAACGGCGAGGCAGCCGGAAGCATAGCGGCAGAAGCCACTACCGGCGCTCCGGGTGCGGATGCAGACGGAACAGGCGGAGGCGCAGCGACGGAGACTGCAGTCGCTGCAGGCGGAACCTTGCCGGCGACAAACTCTGTTAAATCCCTGAGGCAGGTGTACTCTTCCACCAAATGACGGAAGGTGAGTCCGACCTCAAATTTGCCATCGATCGCGGTCGCAATTTGAGTAAGCAAAAGTGAATCAAGGCCCACTTCGCTGAATTGCGACTCTTCGCCGATGTCGTTCATGTCGTAGCCGGTCACGTCTTCGATCACCGTCTTCAGTTGTTGCTGAATTTGGCCATAATGCGCGTTCGTATCCACTTTGATCTCCTGCACCACTTGGGTGGACGTTGGTTCAATCTGTTCCACGGATTGCGTCTGTGCGACGGGCCCGGAATTCTTTGGAGCTGCCAGCCAATGAGATTCGCGCGCAAAGGCATATCCCGGAAGGCTCACCTTGTGCGCTGCATACCGGCTGAATGCTGCGATCCAGTCGACATGAAATCCCTTGACCCATAACTTGCCGACACAACCATCGAGCTCGGAAAGTGCCTTCTCATCGATGCCGCTGCCCTGAAGTGATGCCAGGGCAATCCCGTTTTTAAATTGCGGGTGGCTGCTGACCAATGTGGTCAGCATGGCGCCGGGGCCAATCTCGACAAATGCTGTATTGCAGTCAGCAAAATCCTCAAGAGCACTTACAACTGCTTTCGAGAAGAGGACCGGATGCCGCATCTGACCCGCCCAATAGGCTGGATCTACGGCCTCTTCCGGCGTTAAAAACTTCCCTGTCCTTGTTGAGTAGATGGTTATCGAAGGACTCTTTTTCGGCAGAGCAGCAACAAGATTCTCAAATTCAGAAACGATCGGTTCCATCATGTGCGAATGGAACGCGTGGCTGGTTTGCAGAACAGTACAACCTATCTTGTCGCTTGAGAGACGGCGCTTTACATCTTCAATCTGTGACTCAGGACCGGCAAGAACGATCAGTCCCGGCGCGTTTGCAGCCGCCAGGCAGACCTCGGGATTGAGATACTGCTGGCATTTGTCCAGATCCGCTCTTACGACAAGCATTTTGCCCGGCGGCATGGACTGCATCAACGCCCCGCGCCGTGAAACCAGAGCAACCGCATCCTCAAAGTTGAAAACTCCAGCTAATGTGGCGGCCGTAAATTCGCCGACACTGTGCCCGATCATGAAATCGGGGCGGCACCCGTTCTCGGCCAGATATTGCGCAACGCCATATTCCAGCAGGAAGAGAGCCGGCTGAGCGATCTTCGTCTGATTGACTGCCGCGGCGTTTTCGGCGACTGATGAATCAGCGAACAGGACCGCGCGCAGATCGAATCCCTCGTTCTTTTGAATTACCTCACAACCGGCATCAAAGGTCTGCCTGAAGCCTGGATTGTTTTCATAGAGCCACTTCCCCATGGAAAGACGCTGCGCGCCCTGCCCAGAGAACATCAATCCGATCTTCGAGTTCCCAGCGCCATGAGATTTTCCGATCGTCAGTTTGCTCTTATCCGAAAGCTGAAGACTGATTTCCTCGAAAGTTCGCCCGCTGGCGACAGCGCGATGTGTAAGGTGCTTACGACCAACTGCCAGCGTGAATGCACAGTCAGCCAGAGAGGCGCCGTCAGATTGTGCCTGCACGAATGTTCTATAGCTTTCGATTTGGCGCTCAAGAGCGGCCTCGGTATTCGCGGAGAGGATGAGCGAATACGATGGCTTGTATCCATCAGCTTCACTCTGCTCGTTCTCAGGAACATCGCAAACTCCGCGATATTCCTCAATGATCACGTGTGCATTTGTGCCACCCACGCCAAGTGAACTCACCGCCGCCCGTCTTGGCCCAGGTATTTGCCACGGCACCACGGCGGTGTTCACGAAGAACGGTGTTTTCTCCAACTCAAGCCTGGGGTTCGGCGAATTAAAGAACAACGTGGGAGGAATTGCATTATCTCTGACAGCAAGAACGGCCTTGATGAAACTGGCAACGCCGGCCGCGTGTATTGTGTGCCCAATATTGGACTTTACAGAGCCCAGCGCGCACGTTTTTTCAACCCGGCTCTGCTGCACATACGCCTTTCGCAGCGAAAGCACTTCAATCGGATCGCCAAGTGGCGTGGCTGTGCCGTGCGTTTCAATCAGGCCGACCGATGCAGGATCGATGCCTGCGCGCTGAAGCGCCGCTTCATAGACCTCGACCTGGCCTCCCACGCTCGGAGCGGTGAAACTTGCCTTCTCTTCACCGTCATTGTTGACTGCGAAGCCTTTGATGACCGCGTAAATGCGATCGCCATCCCGTTCAGCAAGATCGCGGCGCTTAATGACCACGACGCCTGCGCCATCATTGAATGTTGTACCTGTGGCCGATGCATCGAAGGGCCGGCAATGACCGTCCTTCGAAAGCATTCCGCCCTCCTGATAGAGGTATCCGCTCTTGACTGGGGTGGAGATGGAAATACCAGCGGCAACTGCCTGCTCGCACTGTCCCTTTTCAATTGCCTCACACGCCTGCGCGACCGCCACGAGACCGGTGGAGCAAGCTGTGTATACGTTGATGCTTGGGCCCTTCAGATTCAGCTTGTATGAAACTCGAGTGCTCAGAAAATCGGCTTCATTCGCCAGAGCCGAATTCAAGACGCCGAACTTGCGAATCAGGTCAGGGGCAGTCAATACATAGTGCTGGTAGTAGCGAGACCAGTTCTTCCCTGCAAAGACGCCCGTTCTGAACTTCTTGTCACCGGGAGGTATTCCAGCATCCTCAAGGGCATGCCATGTCAATTCGAGCATGAGCCGCTGTTGCGGATCCATGATGCTTGCTTCGATTGGAGATATTCCGAAAAACGCGGCGTCGAACTTATCAAAATCTTCGACGATCCCTTTGGCCTTCACGTAGGTCGGATGATTTCGCTCCGCTGGATTGATCTCATCGCTCAATTCTTCATCGCTGAAGAAGCTGATCGACTCTTTCCCATCGAGCAGGTTCTTCCAGTATTCACCAAGGTTCCGTGCTCCTGGAAAGCGGCAGGCTATTCCGATGACGGCAAATTCGACTGCGCCCTCGCCGCGCACGGATTCGGATCTTTCTCGCGACCGCTCGGCATCACCCTTGAAGTACACTAACTGCTGCCGGATGGTGGAGTATTCAAAAACAAATGCTGGATTCAGCTTTACAGAAAAGCGCTTCTCAAGCAGTGCCGTAAGCCGCAACGCCTCAAGCGATGTCCCTCCTGCATCGAGGAAGTTCGTGTTATCCGGAACCCGCCTCCCCAATATTTCTTCCCAGCACGCGGCAACCTGATTGTGATCCGGCACGGTTTCTGCCGAATACGAAAACGGGTCAGGTAATTTAGATTCGTCGAGCTTGCCGTTCTGATTTCTCGGCAGGGCCCGCATCGGAATAATGAAATGCGGGATCATGTAGCTGGGAAAAACCTGGCCGAGTTGAGCGCGCAGGTCATTCCGATTGACCTCCTGCCTGCCAACGATGTATGCAGCAAGCCTCTTTTGCCCACTGTCACCAACGCGCACAAGAACCCGCGCTTCGGAGATTTCTTCCATCTCATTGAGGAAGAGCTCGATTTCGCCGGGCTCGATTCTGTGGCCGTCGATCTTTACCTGCTCGTCATTTCGCTGCAGGAAGTCATAGCAGCCATCCTCGGCCCTGATTACGATGTCGCCGGTGCGATAACCTTTCCGGATTTGTCCATCAGCGCATTCAACTTCAACAAACTTTTCCGAGGTCAGCTTCGGATCAGCGAGGTACCCAAGCGCAAGGCCATCACCGAAAGCGATCAACTCGCCTGCGGCGCCGGTTTCAGTAGCTGGCTTTAGGTCTTTGTCGAACAGCTCACACGTAGTTCCCCGGATGGGATAGCCGATTGGTATGCGCTTCAGGTCATCCGGCAGAGACGGAGGAATCGAATACACCGTGGTAAATGTCGTGTTTTCTGTTGGTCCGTATCCGTTGAAGAGCCGAGTATTCGGCAACAGCTTAAGGGCGCGCCGGACGTGGGGCACCGAAAGCGCTTCTCCACCGGTCATCAACTGTTTGACTGTTGAGAGGACTCCCGGATCTTCGGAAACAATCGTATTGAAGAGCGACGAGGTGAGCCACAGCGAACTGACGCCATGCGTTTCAATGGACTCTCTCAATCCATCGGTGGTCATGGCACCGTTTTCAAAATGAAGCACACACGTCCCGCCGTTGAGTAATGCGCCCCATATCTCCAGTGTCGAGGCGTCAAAACTGAGCGGCGCAAGCTGCAAAAAGACTTCCTTCTCCGAAAAGGAAATAAAGTCATTGTCCACAACGAGCCGCACAATGGCACGATTCGGAACAACTACGCCCTTCGGCTTCCCCGTGGAGCCGGAGGTGAACATGACATAAGCGGGCAAATTGGGATCTGAAGGCAGTTCGGGAGCAAGCGATTCCGCTGGCTCAAGCGGTACCTGATGCCAGTCGGCTTCCAGATGGCTCAAAGGGTTTTCCGGACCTTCACAAAGCCCGATCTTTGCATGGACAGCATCGCTGATGAATTTCTGCCGTTCGAGTGGATACTCCGGATCGATAAAAACGTAGTGAGCGCCGGCCCAGAGAATACCCAGCATGTTCGGGCAAAGCGACTGGTTCCGGACGGAGGGCAGAATGACCGCATCTCCATTCTGAACACCTTGCAGCTTCAGATATGCCGCGACCGACTGTGCACGATACAGTAGCTGTGCATACGATAAGAATTCCCATCCACGAGAGGACTTCCACTTAATAGCAATACGTTCGGCATTGCGCACCGCCGTGCGATAGAAATGCTCGGTGACCGTATATCGGTTCAGGTTCTTGGTGGTGGTAACCATGTATCCTCGTCGTTCATCAGGGCATGTGTAGTTGAGAACGATTCCGAGCTATCGACAGCAAGCATAGGATTTTCTACCAGACGTACATCCATCTTTTCTGAAAGGATAAGCAGAATTTCCGAAAGCATTCCCTGCACCGCATAGATGAACGTTTTCACGTGGAATGAACATGGCCCGAAAACAACAAGACAACGACTGCAAGCCGCTTTCAGCGTGCGGCGCAAAGACCTCTTGGAAGGGGTAGAACTGCGCAGCCTCAGCTTGCGCATTTGGCAATTGACCATTTGCGTCAAACGAAGCTTGTTTGAGGCGCAGAACCGTCACTTTCTATGCACCTCCAGCAATTCGAAAGAAGTGTTCCCTGCCTGGAAATAGTCGATAACATTAATCGTCGTCGAACACCTGGAGACATCAAGCGAACGTATACCCAAAGTACCATTCATTCGTGCCTTGTTGACCGATTATAGCAATCGGTTAGCCTCCAACAATACACCATTAGCGTCATGAAACCTTGGTCATAAAGCATTACGCTGCCAGCAGATTCCGAGTTTGGCGACGCTATTTTTTGACCGTTGAAGAAAGCCACGCTTCGAGCGATTTTCTACGCGCATGCCGAGTGGTTGAAGCCTCCTGTAAGCGAATGGAGGGTCCGGTAATCGCCGCAAAATGGGGCTTTGGACACCGGCAACCGGCTATACGGGTCCGTCCAGATACTCCCAATGAACAGGAGAATCCAATCGAGCTCGACGTAGTCTTTGCGAATGCGGCTGCTGGTCTTCTGAGCCGAGCGCCAAAGCGCAGGAAGATGTCGGTTCAACAGCGTTAGAGAATCGATCTAACGGTTGGACCCGCTTTCTGCTCCTGGAATCTGAATTCCTGAGACTGCTGTTCACGGTATCGGCAACTCAGGATCTGAAAGATGGCTTGCGCAAAGTCAGCCACAAAGTAGATGCCCATGGCGTATGTTCATCAGACGACTGTGCAGAGATTGAATATTTGTCGAGGGTTAACGAAGATACTTAAGCCTGACTGATGCGACAGCATTCGCCAAAGCACTGACCTCGCACTGACGCTGCCCAGAGACACTACGTCCCCTTCTGGTTGAATCTGAAATGCTGCCAGGCCCGAGCAGATTCTGGAAAGCATCGAGGAGGATCGTGCCGCGTAAGTATCCATATATATGGGCGCGACGAGAAGCGGCGGCTCCAGACCAGTCGAGCACCCCGAGTGTCATATTAGGAGACTAATTCAGAACATGGGGCGCAGTGATGTGGTGTAAGGAAGCCACCGAACTCGCTGCAGAACACAACCATCGTCGGATCGGCTGCTCCTCTGCCACTCACCTTGAGACCTGAAGGCAGTTGCGACAAGTGCATCGGGTACACAGATGTAAATTGCTTGCTCTCCGCAATTGCCCGTTGCTCAATCCCAAGGCAAGAACGAAGCGTGATGCCTGCAAAATGACGTGTCATTTCAATCACTCCCTGTCTTTTCGTAAAGGTTTACTGAACCGATTAAGAAAGTTCCTTTAGCAGCTTCAGGAATCCATTCTTGCTTTGGATCTGCCTGGTTCTTTTCGCCAGTGGTCAGCCGCCGCGCAGTGCGCAAAGTGGATGATGATCGATTCAATTCAAGCGCACTGGGAGCTGTTTGAACTGGAGGAGGGCATCTCCGGCAATGAACACATATGAATAGGTTTAGCGCAGAAGCTGCGAAGCACCATCTCTAGCCGCAGTTGTTGATTGAGTGTTCAATTAGAAGATCAAACAGTTTCAACCTGGTTACCATCCGATTGACTGTTTCTCGCCTGATTTATGGAGTTTCCTCTCGGTCAAAAGATGGAATGCATCGATTTACTCGAATTTTAAGTTCGAAAATCCATACTTGTTATTCATTTTTTATGTGGATTAGGATTGCGGAGTTTTTGGGCTAGCGGAACTAGGTTTCCCCAAACAGTAAGCGTTTCCCCGAAAACCAAACTCACTTGTAAGACGCTGAAGCCAAACGAACGCCTGGGCTTCAGTCGTGTGAGATCTCAAAAAAGAAATTTCGTGTTGGAGGCAACATGAATCGACGGATGCATGCATTAGGCGTGCTCGCGCTGTTTTGCTCGAGTATGGCCTTTGGTCAGGCGACAAACTCCGCAGACGTGACAGGAACCGTTACTGATTCGACCGGTGCGGTCATTCCGGGCGTAACAGTTACGGTGAAAGACCTGGACAAGGGAACAGAAAAAACAATCACAACGAACTCGGCCGGACTGTACGACACCGGTCCAATCGTTCCAGAAGATCGCTACACAATCACCTTTAGCAAGGAAGGTTTTGCACCGCTACAACGTGGCCCCATGACGCTGCGTGTCGGCCTTATGGGAATGAACATTCAATTGACCGTGGGTCAGACAACACAGCAAGTGGTAGTCAATGAGGCCGCACCACTGCTGGAGACAACAACCGCGGAAATCTCCGCTACGTTGCCCTCTGAATCGCTGCAGGCACTCCCGCAAGTCGGAACTCCCGACTGGCAGTCGTTTATCATTCTGCAGCCCGGCACAAGAGGCACTGCAAACACGACTCCCAATAACCCCGGCATGGGCGGCGTATCGGCGAATGGAAGTATGCCATTCTCCAATGCATTGCTCGATGGCGCATCGACCAGTTCACCAATGAGCAACAACGTCATCAACACACCGATCTTCGACACCATCGGTGAAGTGAAGATGAGCGACTCCTTGTTCTCTGCTCAATATGGAACTGGCGGTATTCTTTACAACCAGATCAGCAAAGGCGGATCCAACACCTGGCACGGCTTGGCGTACGACTACCTGCAGAACACTGCATTGAACGCCGCCAACTATGCGTTCGGAACTGGCAAGGTTCCTCCCATCCACTGGAACGACTTCGGATTCCAGGTGAGTGGTCCTGTCATCAAGAACAAGGTCTTCTTCTTGTTCGATTGGGATCACACCATTAATCACGGCGGATCGAGCGTAAGCTTCATTACGGTACCAACGGCCGCTCAGCTGGCTGGTGATTTCACTGGCCTGGATACTCTTTACGATCCCACCACTCAGGTCGTAGATCCTAATACCGGAATCGTGACCCGCCAAAGTTTTGCCAACGAATACGGGCAGGGTAATAAGATCCCGGCGGCTCTAATCGATCCTGTGGCCAAGAATATTCAAGCCTTCTTCCCGGCACCGAATTTGCCTGGACTTACGAACAACTACAACTACATCCTGCCGTCCACTTCTTCATTGCAAAAATGGTTTGGACGGTTTGACGCAGACCCGTTCCCGAGCCATCACATTTCGGGCTCAGCGGCCTACAACGTATCACTCAGGCCTCCGTATAGCCCGGTGTACCCGGTCAATGCAATTAGCGTTGACGTGGAAAACATGAACAACCAGATTTCGGATGTCTGGACCATTAGCCCGCGGACCATCAACGAAGCCCGCGCAGGATTCATGGGTGAATATGACCTGCTGGATCCTGTAACGCGTGGCAAGGGCTGGCCCGCCCAGTTGGGCCTGCAGATTGCAAAGCAGGACATCTTCCCGACGATGAACATCAACGGCTACTACCAACTCGCTCCGGGAACCCACGCCAACTACAAGGAAAACAATTTCGACCTCTCCGATGTATTTACGCTTATCCGCGGTCGTCACGTTCTTCACATCGGCGGAGATTTAACCATCTTCCGGGCCGATTCGACAGCTTGGGGCAACATCAATGCGGCAACGCTCGGGTATTCAGGGGTCTATACCCAGGGCCTCGACTCAACCAACACGGCTATCCCGGGAAGCGGCTCACCTTACGCCGACTTCCTGTTGGGATATACGAACAGTTGGGCCGCAAGCTTCTCACCGGAATACGGTGGAAGGCTGAAGAATCCTGCTGTGTTTATTCAGGACGACTTCAAGATGACGCCGAAACTGACGTTGAACCTAGGCTTGCGCTGGGATGGCAGAACGGGCTGGTCAGACAGCACCAAGAATGAACGCTCGTTTGATCCGACCATTACCAATCCCGCAACGAATACCCTTGGCGCAATGTGGTACGCCGAAACTGCTGCAGGTGGCAGAACGACACTGCAGAAGAAGCAAATGAATGTCTGGCTGCCAAGGTTTGGCTTTGCCTATCAGCTCGGCATGAGAACCACCCTCCGTGGCGGCTTCGGCATGTACACCTTCCCGTGGAACGTAGATACTTACGCTTCTAACGGCTTGGGGAACGCTCGCAGCCAAAGCGGCAGCCAGAATGATTCCACCAACGGTATCGATCCGGTTGTCATTCTCTCTTCCGACGGAAATACAAACTACCAGGGAACAAGCGGTGCCTCCATCAACTCGCTCTATGTGCTGGCTCCGACAACACCGGATGGCTACAACGGTCAGCCGGTCAGCTTCCAGCAATACGAGTCGCCTGTACCGTACCTCTACTCGTATAACTTCACAATCCAGCGCCAGCTAACTGATCACATGATGGTTGACATCGGTTATGTAGGCAGCAAGGAAAAGAACCTTGTCTTTCAAACCGACCTCAATCAGATTCCAGAAAGTAATCTGGGGCCGGGTGACTCGATCTACCGTCCGTATCCGCAATACCAGAGCATCAACGGACCCAACACAAAGGGCACCTCAAACTACAACGCGTTGCAGGGTGGCATTACGCGCCGTATGAGCAACGGGTTTATGTTTAACGCCAACTACACCTGGTCTCACATGCTGTCGAACCAGGATTCGTCCGGCTGGGGCTCAAAACAGGGCACCACCATCTGGCAAAATGCATACGACACGCAAGCGAACTATGGCGCTTCGAACTTCGACGTGCATAACATGTTCAAGCTGTATGCCGTATACGAACTGCCATTCGGCCATGGCCGGAGGTATCTGAACATCAATCCAGTGGCCGACGAAATTGTCGGTGGCTGGTCGATCTCAGGCACCTTCATCAAACAGGGCGGCAATCCGTTTACTCCCTACATGAGCGGAGCGGATAACAGCTACTCTCTGTCGAATGGAAACGGATACCACTGGTTCCCGGACCAGGTTGTAGCAGATCCAAAGGCAGGCGCGGGCACCATCGATCACTGGTTCAACCCAAGCGCATACCAGCAACCCGCTGCCGGCACGTTCGGCAACATGCACCGGAACAGCATCTATGGACCGGGTTTGACCAACATGAATGTGTCCGTTCGTAAATCGTTCAAGATTTACGAGAGAGTATCGTTCGACTTCAGCGCGAACGCGACCAACTTCCTAAACCATCCGTCCTTCGGAATTCCCGATCAACAGATTGGTGGAAGTCACGTCGCAGCTATCAGAAGTTTGACGGTTAACGGTCGTGCGATGATGCTCATCGGCAAGATCCGCTTCTAGCACCATAAGTTGTACTAACCTCCAAAGAGCCGTACAGGAGAGCCCGCAAGGGCTTGAACCTGTACGGCTCAATTTTTATTTAGTTGGAAGGGCGATTCAAAGCGATAGCCTAGAGACTGCCGCAATCGGCTTTCCCAGGCAGGACGATTCGCCAAGCGAATTCGTACTTGCTTCCGGAAGACCTAAATGCCCTATCTGGAACAGTTCTGAATGAACGACACTCAAATGCCGCGCTATACCCTTGCCGATTACGAGACGACTTTCGCCGACCGCCATCTGCTGCATGGCGTAGTGGCCAAATGGGCCGCAGCCAAGCCTGATGCAACAGCACTGCTGAGCGCCGATGGCAGCCGAGCGCTTACGTGGAGCCAGTTCGATCGGCACGCCACTGCGCTGGCGGTTGAATTGCTCCGGCTTGGATTTAGGAAGGGTGACTTCCTCGTCACGCAGTTGCCTTTGACGGTAGACCACGTGCTGCTCGAATACGCCTGCTTCAGGATCGGCGTAATTCTTGCACCGATCGATCTCCGGCTTGCCGCGGGCGATGTGGTTCGTGTACTTGAAATCCTGCGGCCTCGCGGGTTCGTGGGCATGGGTGTGGCCGCGCCTTTTGATTTCCGCGGAACCTGGACCGCTTTGCAGGATGAATGCAAATGGATCGAGCACCAATTCGCTGTATCCTCTGAAGCGATTCCAGGGACACAAGCACTGGCGGAGATCCTAGAGCCCGCACGAAAGGCCGTTGAGAACGGAGTCGACACCATCTCCACCGAACTCGAAAAGGCAACGGCGACCATAACACCGGACGATGGCGTGTTGGTGATCTTCACGACCGGATCGACCGGATCGCCAAAGCCTGCACTGCTGTCGCACCGCAACATCACTATCCAGAACATGTGCATGAGCGAAGCGATCTTTGGCGGTGACCTCGGATTGCGCACGCTGGTCCATCTTCCGCCATCGCACGTGGGCTGTCAGACCGAGATGATGATGAGCACTCTGTTTGGCGGCGGGTCCGTAGTCCTGCTTGAAATCTTCGATCCAGGCAAGACGATGCGCGCAATTCAGCAACATGGCGTGCAGATCTTTGCCCAGATTCCAGCCATGTTCAACCTGGTGTGGATGCTGAAGGACTACGACCAGTACGATCTCTCCAGCATCGGGCTGGTTGCCTTTGGCGGCAATTCTGTGTCGAAGGCCTTCGTCAATCGCGTGGCTGGAATGGCTCCGCTGGTGGGCACCGGGCTTGGCCTGACAGAGTGCGCCGGCTTTTGCACCTACGCGCTGGTCAAATCGGGAGTGCACGAGCAGCTTGCAACCGGAGTCGGCGTCGATATGCCGATCTATCCGTGCACGGTTCGCCAGCCAATGCGGGAAGATGGCATGGCTGGAGATGAATTGCCCAACGGCGAAATCGGACATGTATGCTTTCGCGGGCCACAGACGTTTCTCGGCTACGTCAACGATCCTGAGGCCACCGCAAATGCAATCTCGCGCGACGGATACCTGTACACCGGCGATCTGGGCATCAAGGATGCCATTGGCCTGCGGCTCACAGGCCGGGCCAAGTGGGTAATCAAATCGTTTGGCCACCAGATCTACCCCGGCGATGTTGAGTCGCACATCGGCACGCTTGCTGAGAAGGTGGCCAGCTGCGTGGTCGTCGGCGCGCCACACGAAGTGGTTTCAGAAGGCGTTGTTGCGCTAGTCGAAAAGAAACCTGGGGTCGTGCTCGAAGCAAAAGAGCTGAATCAGCATGCAAGGTCGCTGCCACCATACATGCGGCCACGGCACTGGCTCATTCTCGAGCCGGGAGCTATGCCGCTGAATCGCCTGGCCAAGCCGGATTATCTTCGCGCTCAGGAGATGGCCCGCCTTGAAGTTGAACAACTGCGCGCACGCGGCGAGTGGGACAGCCGGCACGTGACGACCTAAATTTCAATTAACGGGCGAGGCAATCGGGGGCGCGTGCCATTAAGAAAAAGCCTCATTCGCACCGCTTCAGCGCGTTGCGCGGCCACAAGCCGCAGTTGCCTGCGGATATGCTCCATATCGACAAGCCGTAGTGCGTACGCCTCGTCAGCATCGGCATCGCGCTCCAACCTCGCAATGCGAAATTCAATGCTTTGACGAAAACGTGGACTAATCTCGAAACGTTCATTGGCGGCGCAGTTGAGGATCATGACAGGCTCCTGGAGCGAAGGCTATTACGGCGGGAACTCTTCTAAAAAAGTTCTCAAGTATTTCTGATTTGTGCCGATCCTATCGAAGACGGATAAGATTCGCCAGATTACCGATCAACTGCACTCTGGTAACCGTGTGTCCTAAAACGAGCCAGGGGCGGAATCCTTCTCCACCCCTGAGTGACTTGCGATTGAATTGTCGAGAATCCGGTGAACTGCTTGTGCCTCATCGGCTATCGTACGGCTGCGATTCCCACCACCATCTGCGTTCCGGAATCCAGATGCACATTGCGGTTGGCTGCGGACAGCGTACCCGATGTGGAGCTGGCTGCGTCACCCGTCAACATCACACCCTGAATACCGGTTGCTCGCGTGCCGACAAAGCCCGTTTCGCTGACCGCACCATGGACACCACGGCCGATGTTGCTCGTGGCAGCCCCGCCCACGTTGCCCGTGGTACGCATGGCCGATCCGGTGGTCGCGCCAAGATCTGATCCAACCCGGCCAGTCGTCATGGCCGCTCCGCCCACTGCGCCGCCAACCAAGCCGCCGCCGATGCGTCCACCACCTGCCATACCTCCGCCAACAGATCCGCCACCCATTGGCGTATCGAGTGTGTCTTCATCTTCCATGGAAGCTGCTGCCATGGCGGCCGGACTCGGCGAAACCGACTCGATCATCGAGTGAATCGCCATCGCATGACCGCCGCGTAGTTCAACGCGATCGAATTCAAGGCCCACGCGCGACTCCGCCTGTTCTTTGCTGTGCGCCTGGACTTCAGTCACGTGTCCAATCAGACGCGAGCCTTTCGGAATCAAAAGGCCGTTCGCTGTCTTGATTTTCTGGTTAGTCTTCAGAACAACCGCGTCGCCGGCCTTTGCGGTCTTCGAATCCAGCTTGCCTTCAAGCTCGCCTTTCACGGGCCTCAGATCCGCAGACGACACCGCGGCTGTACTCGATGTTGCGCTCGTCGATCCACCATGTGCTCCGGCTGACCCACTCGCATTGGACGAAGCGTCCACGTCCGCCTGGCCGTGATTCATATTTGCGCTTGCGCCGGCATTGGCCGACTGGGCGGCATGTGTTCCCGCTGCAGATGCAGAGGCATTCTGCTGCGCTGTTGCGTCAACTTGCTGCGCCATAAGTAGGGGAAGGCTCGCAATGGCAAGTGCACTCGCCGCGAGTAAATTGGCTGTCCTCATTATTTATATCCTCCGTCATCCTTTCTTCGATTACTGCTGCCGGCGCCTGCCGGAGTGAGTATCGAATTGGACACGGAAATCTCTGCAAGTGTTGTTCCAGATCTGACTTACGAAAGTGCTGAGAACGATAAGCTATCCACTTAGAATCACTTGAGTCGACCCTGCGCCAGAGGCGCGACGTGCGAAAGATTACCTGCGCTATAGCAGGTAATCAGAAAATTCTACCTGTACGGATGTAAATACTTCAGGTTTTGGCGGAGTGAGTCGAAAGCTGCCCCAGCGAACTCAGTCCTGAGGCGCCATGGCGTAGTAGCCTTTGCGGACCTGCACTTTGGTGCCATCGCCGCAATGCACCGCGATGCGCCGGAACGTCGAATCAAGTTTTGTATTCGTCGGTGTATAGCTGGCTACGTACTGTGTCCGCAATTCATCTTCAATCTGCTGGAACGCGTCCTGCAGCTTCTTGCCGTTGTTACCCACGTTGATTACGCGGCCGCCAGTCTCTTCAGCAATGCGCTTTGCGGCGGAGTAGCCGTAGTAGCCCATGCCGTAGTTCCAATATGACTGCACATCCGCGATCAGGATGACGTAGATGATTACGTTATTTCGTTGGGCCGCTGCAATTGCATCTGCGATCTTGGTCCGGCTGCCCTGGTCGTCGCCGTCCGTCAGGATAATCATCGCCTTGCGGCCGCTCTCCTGGTTGAGCTTCTGCTCCGCGGCAAGTTTGATAGCGTCGTAAAAGAGCGTACCTTTGGGAGCACCGATGCTTGGCACTGTTCCGCCTCCGGCCCCGGGAATTCCCGCCGCGCCATTGCCGCCAGCCGTGTTGATCTGAGCTTTGTCCAGGGCTCGGGAGAGCATGTGCGCGCTGTTGGTATAGTCCTGCAGCAGGTCTACATTCACATCGAATGAGATCAGGAAGGCTTCGTCTTTTGACCGCAGCACGCGCTGAAGAAACTGGCTCCCTGCCTGTTGCTCCAAGGGCAGAACGCGCTGCTGGCTTCCCGAGGTATCGAGCATGATGCCGAGGGTCAACGGCTGGTCAGTCTGCGCTACAAAGTTCTTCAGCGTCTGCGGCGTGTTGTCTTCCTCAACCTGGCAATCATTCTTGGTGAGGTGGGGCACAAGTTCACCGTGCTTGTCCTTGACGGTGAAATACAGGTTGACCAGGTTGACATTCAGTTTCAGGGTAGCGACGGGGGCTTCGTTCTCGGCGGGCGGAGGAGCCGTGCTGACTGGAGGCGCATCCGGCGAGGGAGCAAGCTGAGCCGCGGCAGGGGACGAAATCCACCCCAGGCAGAGTATGAGGACGGCGAAAGCTCCGAACCGGATTCGCATGCTACATATATAGACGAAAACTCAGCCTCATAGAGAGCATATCTTCAGCCTTTCGTGCAGCAAAACCAGCAACCTGCGGGGCTCTGGCGCGTCTGATACTCTGACAGTTGCAGAACTATTGGCGAATTGGCCGGTAGGTGTGCGACCGCGCCGAGTTCAATTCTGGGATGCGGTGGTCTGGGAGGAAGGAATACCCGTGAAGTACTGCTCAAAGGCAACAGCATTTACGGCTCTGATTGGTTCATGCCTCATTCTGAACCCGTTTGGCCGTGCTCAAACCCAGCAGACCATTCCAGATGCCCCTGCGCCGCAGCGCTCAGGTTCCTTACCGGGAGCGATAGGCCCGGTCGTCCCCGGCAGCGGCACCACCCCGATCGAAGACCAAGCTGAAGGTTCCTCGTCCACAACAACCACAGCGCCGCCTGCGCCGCAGCAGCCTGAACCAAGCAAGCCGGTTACACCACCGCCGCCCCCCGATAACGCCGGAGCACCTCCTGCGGAGGAAGGCAGCGGGGCGATCACCAAGTTCGTAGTCAACGTCAGCTACGTGGAAGTACCGGTGATCGTAAAGGACTCGAAAGGTAACCAGGTGGCTGGCCTGACTCAGCGGGACTTCAAGGTTTTTGAAAATAATGTTCGAGTACCGTTAAGCGTGTTCAGCGTGGATCCTCGCCCCCTTTCGGTGGCCTTTGTGATCGACCAGAGCCTTACCGCCGACGTCATGGCAAAGGTCAACGACTCAATGGGCGCAATCCAGGGAGCATTGACCCCGTACGACGAAGTGGCTGTGTTCAGCTACGCCAATGGACCGAAAGAGTGGACAGGATTCACCGGCGCGCAAGGCAATCGGCTGCCTGCCGTGCTTGCCATGGCGAAGTCGACCGGCACGGATATGCAGGTGCCGATCAACAGCGGCCCGATGTATGGATGCCCAATTCGCCAGAACGGAAACTGTATCGATCCCAACATTCAGCCTGGCCGCTCCGCAGGCAGCAACACCTTCGGCAACATGCCCAAGGAGTTGCACACGTTGAACGACGCCATTCTGGCCGCCGCCAAGGAACTTTCGACACGGCCCAAAGAGCGCCTGCGTATGATCTATGTCGTTTCTGACGGCAAGGAGTACGGCAGCAAGGCAACGCTGCGCGAGGTGATCAAGTTCCTGCAGACCAACAAAATTGCCGTCTACGCAACGGCCGTGGGCGCTTCGGCAGATTGGGGCGTAGGCCGCATAAGCCGGTTACATTTGCCCTTTACCATGTACGACAACATCCTGTTCAAGTACACCTACGCTACGGGCGGTGACCTGTACTCGGAGCGCGGCACCAATGGCATTGAACAGAGCTACGCCAAACTCGCAGAAGAAGCTCGCACGCAATACACGCTTGGCTACCTGAGCCACGAGTCTATCTACGACGGCAAATTCCGCAACATCACGGTCACAGTGGACAGGCCGAATCTCGACGTGATTGCCAAAAGGGGCTACTACCCCTCAGCCCAGGACTACAAGTAGCAGGTACGTGCCTGTATGAGCGCCCCAGGCAACTCTGCAGGGCTAGGTTTGCTTGCGGCGGCTACCTGGGGTGGTTCCGACTTTGTGGGCGGGCTTGGCTCGAGGCGCGCTCCCGCGATTCTGGTGGTCGCTTCGGGGCACATTGTTTCCTTACTCATTCTGGTGTGGATATGCCTTGGGGCTCATCTGGCCCTGCCAGGCAGGCAAGATCTGCTGCTTGCCTCCATTGCTGGATTTGAAGGATCGCTGGCGCTGGCGGTCTTCTACCGCGCTCTGGCGATGGGCGCGATGGGGCTGACGGCAGCGCTTACTGGGCTGCTGACCGCGCTGGTGCCGATCTTGTTCTCGTTCTTCTCAGACGGTTTGCCCGGCCCGGTGACCGCGGTAGGCCTGCTGGCTGGCCTGGCGGCAATCTGGCTGATCACGCACACTCCGGACCGTGAGGGACCAGCCACACCTCCGCGCGCGCTCTTGCTGGGTGCGCTGGCTGGAACGGGATTTGGCCTCCAGCTCATCCTGTTCAAAATGGCAAATGGAGGCAGCTTGCTGTGGACCATGACCTCGGCACGTGCTGCTGGAAGCCTGGCCATGGTCCTTGTCATCCTTGTGGCGCCTCCCAAACGGCCCTGGAAGGGCTTCTGGCAGCTCGGCGTGCTGGCCGGCATTCTGGATACGATTGGGAACCTGTTCTACCTGAGAGCCACGCAATTTGGGCGTCTGGATGTGGCGGCGGTGGTGTGCTCGCTGTATCCGGCGGGCACCATCCTGCTGGCAGCCCTTGTACTTCGCGAGTTCCCCACAAAGCGGCAATTGGCCGGAATGGCACTGGCGCTGGGCGCGGTGGCGATGCTGAGCGCCTGAGCGCCCTGAAATTACCTGTACGTTCAAGCCCACAGATGCACAAAGACCTGTGCGTCAGCACAGGTCTTGTGAATCGCTAAACTCTGATCACCGGTTCGGCGGGTCATCTCTACCCCAGGGAATTCCTCGGGGCCTGAGAACGTTGATCTTAGCTCTGCTTCGGCTCGGCCGGTGAGGCTGGGGGTTGCTGGGTGGGGGCGGCAGCCTGCTGCTGCGTGTTCTGCGCCGGCGGCGGATCGTTGATCCCCCTGATGCCTTCCCTGAACCCTCTCAAACCTTCTCCCAGACCCTTGCCCAACTCAGGCAGCTTTCTCCCACCAAATAAAACCAGGAGAACTACCGCAAGTACCAACAGATGAGTTGGCTGGAATAAATCACCCATATTTCTATCCTCCGCATGCCGCAAACGGGCGGAACATGCTCAATAGCTATTGTCGCACACAACGATACTACAGCGCAGGCAAGCCGCGCGCGAGTGCGTTGTATCACTCCAAGATGTGGAGGGCTGAGCTCGCGCGCGCGGCCGTGCTAATTTACCTGCGCAGGTTTGCCAAGTCGCTCAATCACCATGGAGTAAAAGGTGCGCAGGTCCTCCTCGTCGCCTTCGGTGAGGCGGCGGAAAACCTTCATGAGTGGAAAGAGCCGTGAGCCGCGCAGCTCCACCGCCGGAACGGCCGCCACGCCGCCCGGGTATTGAGTCATTTCCCACGAGCCGGCGTAGCGGCGGCGCAGCAATTCGCCCAGATAGCTGCCCCAGAGCCGCACTTCAAATTCGACGTCCAATTCAGGACTCTCCCCCACCCGAACCAGGATGTCGTCGAGCCCATCGATGGATTCGGATGTGAAGTCGAGCTTCTGACCGAACACCGTGCGAGCCAATTCAGCTGCGGCCTGGGAATAGCCCTCCATCATCGTTCCCAAATCGGGGAACGACGTTGATTCCAGCCGCTTACGTAGATCTGAAGGATTCCTCATCGTATTTGAATCCAGTCCTCGCCCTTGAGGCGGAATTATGAGGATAGTACAGCCGGCCACGTTTGTGTCAGACTTGAAAGGTAGGTGACGGCTTCCCGTGATGAAAACGACCAGATTACTTACGATTACAGCTGTTTTGGCTCTGGCTGCCAGTATGGCCACATCAGCCACTCCAGATATCTACCCCGCTCCGTCCCAGTCCCGGAAGGAACTGGCAGCAGCCTTGAAGGCCGCCCCGGTACAGCATAAGCGTATCCTGCTGGATTTTGGCGGCAACTGGTGCGGCGACTGCCACGTGCTCGACATCTATTTCCACGATTCCGTCAATCGCCCCATCCTCGAATCCAATTTCATCCTCGTGGACATCAACGTAGGCAGATACGACGCCAACCTCGATCTCGCAAAAAAGTATCATATTCCTCTCCAAAAGGGCGTACCCGCGCTGGCTGTTCTGGGCGAGGACGGCAAATTGCTCTTCAGTCAGAGGTCGGGAGAATTTGAAGCGATGGGCCGCATGGAATCCTCCTCAGTGACCAGGTTCCTGGTGCAGTGGCGAAAACCAAAGAGCGGCTGTTCCGTAATGGCGCTGAACTGCTAAGGACAGCTACTAGCTTTTAGTCATTCCTTATTGCGCCCGAGTATTTTCAGAATTCATTGCGCAAAAGAGCTTAGTATTTTTCCCAGAAAGACTCTCCTATGAAATTCGATCTTGAAGCGATTCCTGCAATACAGACCTACAAGCTTCTCGTCGGGCTGGTTGCCCCACGCCCGATTGCGCTCATCACCAGCATGGACGAGCATGGCAGACTGAACGCCGCACCATTCAGCGCCTACAACTATCTGTGCACCGATCCGCCGATTGTCGGCATCGGTGTAACGAATCGTCCCGGTGAACAGCGGATTCCCAAAGACACCGCGTACAACATCCGGCGGACCGGTGAATTTGTGGTGAACGTGGTCACGGAAGATATTGCAGAGAAGATGAACATCTGCGCGACCGATTTCCCAGCGGAGCTGAGCGAAGTGGAACTGGCAGGATTCACCACGGTGCCGTCGGAAAAAATAAGAGTTCCGCGCCTTGCCGAAGCGCGTGCGGCGATGGAGTGCCGTGAGTTCACCACAATGGAAATCGGCAACTCGCGCATCATTCTGGGACGCGTGGTGTCGGTGTTCATTGAGGATCGGTTCGTGGATGCAGACGGCCCGTACGTGAAGGCGGAAGACCTGCACGCCATAGGCCGCATGAACGGCCTCGGCAATTACGTGCGTACGCGCGACGCGTTCATCACTATCCCGCGCATTCCGTACAAAGACTGGAAAGACGGCAAGCGATGAGGCGCGGCCCTAAGCCGCAGCGATAAGATGTTTTCCATGCCCAAAGAACTGAATTTCAAGCAGGAGCTGACCGGTTGCTTCGGCTTTCCGGTGGCTGAGAACCCTACGCAGGCGATGATTGAACCGGCCTACCGCGCCATGGGGCTCGACTGGCGTTATCTCACCCTCGAAGTCCGGCCTGAGAACCTGGCCGCCGCGGTTGCCGGTGCGCGCGCCTTCGGCTTCCGTGGATTCAACTGCACCATTCCGCACAAGGTCGCGGTCATCGAACATCTCGACGGACTTGGCGAATCGGCGTCGCTGATGGGCGCGGTCAACTGCGTCGTCAATCGCGATGGAAAGTTCATCGGCGAAAATACCGACGGTAAGGGTTTCGTCGTCGGCTTTCGCGAGCTTGCCGATCCGCGCGGAAAATCCATGGTCCTGCTCGGAGCGGGCGGCGCAGCCCGCGCCATTGGGGTCGAGATGGCTCTGGCGGGTTGCAGCCGGATCACCATTGTGAATCGCGATGAAAAACGGGGACGCGACCTGGAAGAGTTGTTCAGCGGCAAACTGCGCGATGCTGTGAAGGCGACGGGGCGCGACCTGTCCGTGACCTACGTCCCCTGGCAGGGCGATTTCCGCGTGCCCGAGGGGACTGACATCCTGGTCAACGCCACTTCGATTGGGCTCTACCCCGACGTCGACGCGCGCATCTCCCTTGCAATGGACACCGTAATGGCCGGAATGATCGTCGCTGACGTGATTCCGAACCCGCCCATCACAAGACTCGTTCGTGAGGCAAGAGAGAGGGGCTGCCAAGTGATCGACGGACTGGGCATGCTGGTGGGCCAGGGTGTAATCGGCGTCGAATACTGGACCGGCAAAACTGCAGACGCGGCAGTGATGCGCCGAGGTCTGGAAGAGGTCTTCGCGTAGAGGTTAGCGCCGTCCGGAATTGTCCAGTTGAGTGTTCGCACGAAAAGACACTTTGGGTCAGGACTGGTTTAGCGGGTCCAGATGCTTGGTGTTTTGGTAGGTGTAGACAATGCGGTGAACCACCGTGATGGTGGAAAGCACCGCCAGCACCCACAGCACCGGAGCCATGGCGCCCCAGTGATTAAACAGTGCGCCAATCAGTATAAGAACTATGCGTTCCGGACGTTCCAGAAAGCCAACTTTGCAGGAGCCGATCAGCGCCTCAGCGCGTGCGCGGGTGTAGCTGACCATGAGCGAAGTGACCATGACGAACGCCACCAGCACCACGTAGCGGAAACGGTTAATGCGCCCGTAGTAGACCAGCAGGCCGAAGAACAGCACAACGTCGGAGTAGCGGTCGATGACGGAGTCAAAGAACGACCCGAAGACCGTGACCTTGTTGGTGCGCCGCGCCACGCGGCCGTCGACCATGTCAAAGATGCCGGCCCCGAAGATGACCATGCCGGCGTAGAAGAACATGATGTCGTTGTTGGACGAGTTGGCGTGACCAAACAGGAACGCGGCCACGATATTGATTACGAGGCCGATAAACGTAAGTACATTCGGAGAGATGCGGGTAAGCGCCAGGCCACGTACGATGCGGTCGAGCAACCAGCCACAAGCACTTCCAAAGGCGCTGGTCCAGGTGGTCATTGCCAATCTTCCTTGCTACTGCTACGCGTCCGCGGCAGCTTCATCCTTCTCGTCGCCGGCTTCTTCGTGAACCGTGGTCAGCTTCAGCACCTCGAGTTCCCGTTTCCCATTCGGGGTCACAATGGTGGCCACGTCGCCCACGCGCTTTCCCACCAGGCCCCGGCCAATCGGCGAGGTTGTTGATATCAGTCCCTGCGTGACGTCCGATTCCTCGCTTGTGACCAAGCGGTATTCGATCTCTTCGTCCTTGGTGGAGTCATAGACCACCACCGTCGAACCGAAACCGGCCCGGTCGCGGGGGATGTTGGCAAGATTCACCAGGGAAAGCTCAGCCATACGGCGCTTGAGCTGGCCGAGCCGGGCATTCACAAAATCCTGGCGCTGTTTCGCCATGTGATACTCGGCGTTTTCCGACAAATCTCCCAGGGCTACCGCCTTCTTGATCTCTGCGGGTAACTCGTGGGCAAGCTCGTGCTCAAGGGCTGTGATTTCGTCGTGAAGTTTTCTCTTAATGTGCTCGGGCATCCACTGTCCGTGGCGGGGAGCAGAGCAGCTCCGTCCGCATAAATTTGAAAGTTCCTGATCTGCCAATTATACGCGGGCAGGCTTCTGACGACCCCACCGGGCGTTCGCCCGTGCAGGCACGGAAGTGGCTCCTCCACGCACGCGTATAAATGCTCAGATGCGCGCATTCCATGCTGGGCAGTTTGTGGAAATGTCACTAAGACTTAGGCATATCGCGCCTTTGCGACTCGTCGAGAAACGACTGGAGGATGAGCGTAGCCGCAACCTGGTCAACAACGCGGCGATGTTCCTGGCGATCGCGGCCGGCCTGGTAAAGGATCTGGTGAGCCTCATGAGTGGTCAGCCGCTCGTCCCACAGGTGGATGGGCAGGCCGGTCAGCTCTCCAAGCTCTCGCGCAAAGGCTTGATTCTTGGCGGTTTGTAGGCTCTCCTCCCCAGAGAGGCGGACTGGATTGCCAACTACGATGCCGGAGACGCCGTATTTGCGCGCCAAACGGCCGAGAGAGCGAAGATCGTCCCGCCGGCTGCGTTTTCGCTCAAGCGTCATGACAGGCTGGGCGGTCAAACCGAGTTCGTCAGAGACGGCAACGCCGATTCGCCTATTGCCGACATCCAGGCCCAGAAGGCGCGGAGGCAGGTCCGGCTGCGAATGGCTGTCCATCATGATGAAAGATTAATGCCTTGGAGCAGCATCCCAGTAGCTACTATGCGTAGGGTACTCAATCGATACAATCGAAAGATAGAGAGTCCTTGGGGAGTCTCCGAGCGTCTGTAATTGGTGAAGGGTCAATAGCATCGGGATGGCAAGCCGCAGACGGCAAAGCAACAGAAAAAAGCGGTCCGGAGCGGGCAGGGCCATACTGGTGATCCTTTTGCTGGGGGCGCTGGTGGCCGCCGGGGCGGCGTGGCTGATCTTAACGCCTTACGGTCCTGAAACTGAGACTTTCATTGAGATTTCGCCCGGATCTTCCGCGTTGGCAATCGGCCGGAAACTTGAAGACGCGGGCATCGTAAGAAGTCATCTCGCGTTTGACGTGGTCCGGTGGTTCAAGCGCGGCAGTTTAAAGGCTGGAGAATACAAATTCGACCATCCGGAACCGGTGATCGAGGTATTCTCGCGGATCAGGCGCGGGGATGTTTACACAATCTCGCTCACTATCCCCGAGGGTGCAAACGTATTCGACATTGCTTCACGGGTGCAAGCGGCAGGACTGGGGACAAGCGAGCAGTTTCTGAATGCCGCGAAAAAGGATACAGATCTGATCGCCGATCTGGATCCGGGAGCAAAAAGCCTTGAAGGCTATCTGTTCCCTGACACGTACCGCTTTGCACGGACTGTAAAGCCACGGCAAATTGCAGCAACCATGGTGCGGCGTTTTCGCACGGTAGCTGAACAAATAGGGCTGAAAGAGGACATTCATAGGGTGGTCACTATTGCTTCACTGGTAGAACGCGAGACAGCGCTGAACGATGAACGGCCGCTGGTCGCTAGTGTTTTTGAAAACAGGCTCGATAAGGGAATGCCGCTGGCGACCGATCCGGCGGTGATCTACGGACTGCAACGCGAAAATCGCTGGCGGGGCACTCTGTTTGCCAGCGACCTGACGCACAATACCGCTTACAACACCTATCTCCACCCGGGATTGCCGCCGGGACCGATCTCAAATCCGGGAATCAATTCCCTGCGGGCCGCGCTGAACCCGCCAAAGACCGACTACTTTTACTTTGTCGCCGCCGGCGCGAATGCGCAGGGGCACTCCATGTTTGAGGCGACTCTCGAAGAGCATAGCCGTGACGTTCAAAAATACCGGCGCGAGATGAAGAAGGCAGGTTTGCGATGAAGAACCTGCGGTTCCTGTCTTTCTTGTCAATTTCGGCTCTCGCTCCAATGCTTTCCGGATGCTTCCTCATCTCAACAACGCGCCACCTGCCCGTGCCCAAGGCTCCTGCGGTTACACATTCGGTGACGCCTGACCAGTTGGTCCAGAGCTTGAATGAACGCTGGGATGCCCTGAACACCATGACGGCCAAAGTGGAAATCCAGGCCAGCGTACTGAAGACGAATAAGGGCGAGGCCACCGACTACACAACGGTTGGCGGGGTCATTCTTTTCAGCAAGCCTGAAAAGCTGCGTGTACTGGGTAGATTGCCGGTGGTTGGGCTAACGGCGTTCGACATGGCGAGCGACGGCGAACGATTCACCATGTACGTTCCGTCAAAAAAGACCGCCTACAAGGGAACAGACAAGGTGACGAAGAAATCGGATAATCCGCTGGAGAATCTGCGGCCGGATTTCTTTCTGGATGCGCTGGTGGTCCGGGGACTCGAGCCGGACGACTACTATTCCGTCATCACCGACTCAGAAACAGTGGAAGACGCCGCCAAAAAGCACCTATACTACGTGCCGGAATACGTCCTGAGCATTACGCGGCACATTCCCGGTAGCCATCGTGACCAACCCGTTCGCGTCATCACATTCCATCGCGAAGATCTGCTGCCTTATGAGCAGGACATGTACGACAGCGAAGGAAATCCCGAGACGCACGTAACCTACACCAACTACCAGAATTTTGGCTCGGGGATGTATCCATCGACGGTTACGATTCGTCGGCCGCAGGATGGTTATCAGGTAGTTCTCACCGTGGAAACGGTGACGAAAAACATAGACCTTCCGCCGGATCAGTTCCAGGTCGCCCTGCCGCCTGACACCACAATCCGCAATCTGGACTAAGCGTTTCGAGAACCGTGCTTGATGCCTGCGCAGCGCATTATTGCGGCGGCGGAGCATTGCGAGGGCCACGCTGCATGCCGCCCATAGGCTTCCCCATAACGCTTACGGTTGCGGCGGTAAACACTCCGCCCTTCACCGCTCCATCTGCACGCACCATGTCTCCAACCTGTATATCGGTCAGCGTGATGGGATCGCGGCGTTTGCGGAAGGTTGTGTTCTCATCCGCGATAAAGGAATGCGCAGCGTTATCGACCGTGCCCATCAGCGTAACCTTCACGCCGTCGATCGCCGTGACCTTCCCCTGAATCCAGGTCTTGCCGTAGTTGGCGCGCATCTCTTCCATGCGCGCAGCAGTCTCGGGATCAAGCAGCACAATGGCGACCGCGCCGACTGATTTGGCCGATGAATCCACCTCGCCCATGGCTCCGATGGCGTCACCAACCTTGATATCAGCCGCCTTGATAGTTTCCGGTGGAGTCATATTCCGCGGCGGTCTTTCACCCGTGTCCGCACCGCTGCCCCTGCGCATTCCACGCCCGCCCGAACCGGCAGCCTGCTTCATCATGCGGGTGTTCGCACTGAAGTGGACCGTGTAGACCTGGCCGTCCTCAGTCCTCACCATGAAATGGTCCGCATCCGCTTCAGTCACGGTGCCCATTACGCCACGGCCACCGGCAACCCCCATGCCCATGCCTGGACCCGCTCCAAAGCCACGGCCCGCGCGTGGCGAGAATCCACCGGGGCCATTCTGCCCTGGATCAGGTGCGGCTCCGGTATCCTGTGCACCCGCAACACAGGCAAACGCGATCATCACAAGGATTACAGGCAGGGCACGAAATCGCATGGTCTCTCTCCTCTGGCTCTAGCTCTGCCTGAATAGACGAGCGAAGACGCGAACAAGATGACCTTCGATTATTGGGCCGTCTGGGAGGCGATCAGTTGCTTGAAGCCCGGCAGTTCGCGGATGGAGGCAAACGCTTCGTCGTTGGCTGCCTTCTTTGGGCTCATATAGCCTTCATTGAGCGCCAGCCGCAGATTGCGGAGAGCACATTCCGTATTTCCCGCGTTCACACAGCCCCTGGCCATGTAGTAGTGAACCGCACCGCGCTCTTTGGCTGAAGTCGGATTTTGCACACTTGCCGCAGCGTGCGAACTGAAGACCTGCGGGTTGATGGTCAGCGCATCACTATACGCCTTGGCGCCCTTCTTGTACTTGTGCTGAGACATGAGATTCGAACCGAGATTGCGATGAATCAGTGCCGACTTCGAATCGATCTTCAATGCCTTCCGGTAGAGCTTCTCTGCCTTGCGGTAGTCCTTTTCAGAGTCGTACACCGTGGCCAGATTGTTCATCACCTGTGCATTGTGCGGGTCCAGCTTGAGCGATGCCTTGTAGCAGCGAATGGCGTCGTTGTTGTCGAACATCATCTGATAGGCAATGCCCATCTTGTTCCAGACGGCGGCTGACGGCGGGCTCACCTTTGCGTAGGCATCAATGGCAGCATGGTAGCGTTGCCGGACAGAGAGGGAGTCGCCGATCTGCTCTGGAGTGGGAGGCGGTGCTTGCGGAATATATTGGAGCCCCGTATCGGCAGCACGAATGGAAGTCGCTGAAGGCGCTGGAGTTTCCTGCTGGCCGACGGCTGGAGCCGCAGCCTCCTTGGCCTTGCTGGCCGCTGTCGCACTTGACACTGCAGCGGCGGTCCCATCTGCCTTCTCGGAGCCGGAGCTGTCCTGTATCGCGTTCGCGTTACCCGGTATGGCAAACACTGACGCGAAAAAGATTAGAACGGACAGCCGGTAAGCGGCATCGAACTTGGACATAAACCCTCCCCGTGATCGCGTTCAAGGGGCGTTGACGGGCCATTCCGTCCAATGACATAAGGCAAGAATATTAGACCACCATTCGGCCTCAGGATCGAGTAGCGGGTTCGAAAAAGGTTTTTGTGTGACGAAAAGCGGAATACGAAGACAGCTGGATTTTGCGGCGTATCTTTCTTGAATGGAGCAATTGCGATGAGAGGCACTGTTGAGAATGTTCAGGTTGCGCTTGGTGCACGATTCAGCAGTGTACGAGAACGTACACTCGCCCTTTGCAGAGGATTAACCGCAGAGGACATGATGGTTCAATCCACTCCCGAGGCCTCACCGGCCAAGTGGCACCTGGCGCATACCACATGGTTCTTTGAATCGTTTATCTTGCGCGAGTTTGTTCCTGGGTATCGTCCGTTTAACGCAGATTTTCACTGGCTGTTCAACTCTTATTACGAAAGCTTTTCTATATTTCCTGAGAAGCGGTTGCGCTCGTCGTTTTCGCGGCCGTCTCTGGATGAGGTCATCCGCTACCGGCAGCACGTGGATGAAGAAATCGAAAAACTGCTCGATTCGGACGCGGATCATGAGGCTGTAAGGCGCATTGTGCTGGGCGTGAACCACGAAGAGCAACACCAGGAATTGTTGTTGACCGACATACATCACGCGTTCTTTACGAATCCGCTGCGGCCGCCTTACCTGGAAGATGTAACGGATGCAACAGAAACCGGTAGTGATATCAACACTGCACCTCTCGAATTTGACATGTTCGATAGCGGATTGCTCCAATGCGGACACACCGGCGACGATTTTTGTTTTGACAACGAGTTGCCGAAACACAAGGTCTGGCTTGAACAGTATTCGCTGGCAAGACGTCTAATCACATGTGGAGAGTTCGCGGAGTTTATCGCCGATGGCGGTTACACGAAACCCGAGCTGTGGCTCTCCGCGGGTTGGGACGCAGTGAAAGCAAATGGATGGAAAGCGCCGCTTTACTGGACAAACGAAGGCGACGGCTGGAACGTCTTTACGCTGCGCGGACAGATACCGCTGAAGAGAATGGCGTCTTCTCCGGTGAGCCACGTGAGCTACTACGAGGCTGATGCGTATGCGCGCTGGAGTGGCCATCGGTTGCCGACCGAGTTCGAATGGGAGGCGGCTGCCGCACAACAGCGACCACGAGGGAACCTGCTGGACTCTGGCTTGTTGATGACAGCACCCGCAGGCAACATGGAACGTGAAAGCCCTCTGCAGCAATGCTACGGCGACTGTTGGGAGTGGACTGGCAGCGCCTATCTCGGCTATCCCGGATTCGAACCCCTGGAGGGAACCTTAGGCGAGTACAACGGCAAGTTTATGAGCGGACAGATGGTGTTGCGCGGCGGTTCCTGCTTTACACCGGCCCCTCACATTCGCGCCACCTACAGAAATTTCTTCTCACCGGAAACGCGTTGGCAATTTTCCGGAATTCGGCTGGCAGGCCGGTAACCTCAATCAATAACCCATACATCAAAGAGATAGCATGACAACATCAACCTTCCCTGTAATTGCACACGAACGTGATTTTCAATGGCAGAATCCGCTGAAGCGCTTGTTCAAGACTCAGACCTCAAGAGAACTGAACGGTAACGATCCGGTGGCGGCAGCCGTAACGAAAGGCCTGAGTGCCCGCCACAAGAAGCTGCCCCCATGGCTCTTCTACGATCGCATCGGCTCGCAGCTTTTTGACGAAATCACAGAACGGCCCGAGTACTACCTGACGCGCACCGAGCGCGCAATCCTGACAGAACATGCGGAGGCCATGATTGACCGTGCCGCCGATGGCAGCAGGCTGCGCATCACGGAACTCGGCGCAGGCTCAGCCGAAAAAACGCGGCTGCTGCTGCGGGCCGCTGTCCATCGGCAGGGCAACGTCACCTACGAGCCTCTCGATGTCTCGGCCAGCGCGTTGGAAGTTGCGCGAAGTGGAATCGAGCGCGATATTCCCGCAGTGAAGGTCATCCCTAAGGTGACTGACTACACCAGGGCAAGCAAGCCGAGCCGAAGCAGGAGACTGCCTGTAAGAAGACGCCGCACTGTAGATGCCGGTTTGGAATTCGACTCGCTGCACGACGGCGAGAGGCGGCTGGTGCTTTATATCGGATCGAGCATCGGCAATTTCGATCCGCCGGATGCAATGCGAGTGCTGCGCCGCGTTCGAGCCGGCCTTAACAAAGGCGATGGACTGCTGCTGGGTACGGATCTCGTAAAGGATCAGGCAACCCTGCTCTCCGCTTACGACGACTTTGCGGGTGTAACCGCGGACTTTAACCTGAACATGCTGGCCCGGCTCAACCGCGAGTTGGACGCTGAATTTCTACTCGATAGCTTTGAGCATCGAGCCGTGTGGAACGCGAAAGAATCGCGCATCGAGATGCACCTTGAGAGCCGCTGCGCGCAAAAGGTTCAGATCGCCGCACTCAAGATGGAAGTGAATTTCGCAAAAGGTGAAACCATCCACACTGAGTGCAGTTACAAGTACGCGCCCGGCCAGGCCGAGGCAATGCTAAAGGAAGCCGGCTTTGCCGGCACCGAGAGCTGGACCGATGAACGCGGCTGGTTCAACGTGTGCCTGGCGCGAGCGTAAAAACTCCAGAACAAAAAATGTC
This sequence comes from uncultured Acidobacteriaceae bacterium, assembly GCA_963832645.1. Lineage (GTDB taxonomy): Bacteria > Acidobacteriota > Terriglobia > Terriglobales > Acidobacteriaceae > Telmatobacter. The sequence continues at coordinate 123,433 of CAWHUU010000008.1, read as the reverse complement.
CCACGCCAGACGGAAACAATCCGTCAAAGGCGTGGGACATTTTCATTTCACGCAATCTCGCCTATTTCGGCGAAGCGATTCGGACCAGCAGAATATCGTGGCTGTCGAGTTCGATCGGCATGTTGTCAGTAAGCGTAACGTCCTTGTCTGCCCACAGATTTCTTCCCTTCTGAGGACCATGCAGTCCGAGTTTGGCAAGGCTCAAGTGGAACGGATGAGAGGCAACGCGATCGGAACCGGCGTTGAGCACCGCAACGGCCATGGCTCCGCCTGCGAGTTGCCGGCTCCACACATCCACTTCGCCATCGGAGTAAACGCGCGTCCCCTGCCGGCCCAGCTTGTCCTGGTCGATGGCGATGACGTCGCGGTTGGTGAGGATGGCTTTGATCTCGGGCTTCATGTTGGGCAGGTCGTTGCCGGCCAGCAACGGAGCGGCAAGCATGGCCCACATGGAAAAGTGCGTGCGGTTCTCGGCCAGCGTCAGTTTTCCGTTGCCCACTTCAAGCATGTCGGGATCGTTCCAGTGACCGGGTCCCGCGTACTTCGCCAGTCCTGCCTGCTGATTGATGATGTTGTAGATGCTGCCCCAGTTCGCCTGCACATCGCCGGTGGTGCGCCACAGATTTCCGCCAAGCGCGGGAGCCCACTCCCACGGCGCGTCCCAGCCGTACTGGCACAGCGAGTAGACGATCGGCCGCCCGGCAGCCTTCAGCGCCTTGCCCATCTTGTCGTAGGCCGCAATCATCATCCGCATCTGTTCGGCCTTGTCATTGGGAGCCTCGGCGGCCATCTTGTCGCGGCGGAAGCTGCATAAGTCGTACTTGAGGTAGTCGATGCCCCACGACGCGTAGAGCTGCGCATCCTGCGCTTCGTGATCGAGCGAAGCCGCATAGCCTGCACAGGTTTTCTCGCCGGGTCCGGAGTAGATGCCGATCTTGAGCCCCTTGGAGTGCACGTAGTCGGCGAGCGCCTTCATGTCAGGAAATTTCGAGTTGGTGTGCAACACGCCGTCGGCGTCGCGCTCGCCTTCCCAGGTGTCGTCAATGTTGATGTATACGTACCCGGCGTCTTTCATGCCGGTAGCAACCATCTCGTCAGCGGCGTTGCGTATATCCTGGTCAGTAACTCTCCTGGCAAAGAAGTTCCAACTGTTCCAGCCCATCGGAGGCGTAGCCGCCAATACAGGCGCAGCCTCGTGCGTTGCCTTGGTCTTAGCCGGAGACTGGGCTTGTATCGCGAAAGCTCCAAGTACAACAAACGTGAGAAGGGTGGACTTAAAAGAATGCATGGGTGGATTCTCCTGAAAACATTTTCAGAGGAATCCTACCCCTTCGTTCCCCGGTTCGGCAATCGGTAAAAGCACCGCCCTCAGGCTGCTTGCTACACCCATTCGCCGCCGCGCATCAACGGCTCAACCGCGCCCGAAGCAGTAACGGCGTCGACATCGAGCTTGTCCGATCCGATCATCCAGTCAACATGAATAAGGCTCGTATTGGAGCCCTTGGCCGCCAGTTCCTCCGGTGACAGCTTCTCGCCGTCGCGCACGCAGGAGGCATATGCCTGCCCCATGGCGATGTGCGATGCGGCATTCTCATCAAACAGGGTGTTCGAAAAGATGATGCCGCTGTTGGCAATCGGCGAGGAGTGCGGAACCAGCGCAACTTCTCCTAGATGCCGCGCACCTTCGTCGGTGTCGATCAGCCTCTGCAGCACTTCCTGACCGCGTGTTGCCTTTGCCTCAACAATGCGGCCGCGCTCAAAGCGAACCTGGATGCCCTCAATCATGGTTCCCTGGTGCGACAAAGGTTTGGTGGCCGTCACGGTTCCGTCCACGCGGTCCTTGTGCGGCATGCTGAATACTTCTTCAGTGGGGATGTTCGGAACGCAATAATTTCCATTGCCTGCAGTTGTGCCGCCACCAAGCCACAGATGATCGTCGGCGAGCCCAAGCGTTAGCTCGGTGCCGGGTCCGCGATAGCGCAACGCGGCATAACGCTTCTCGTTCAGCCGCGCCGCGTGATGATGCAGAGCCGAATCGTGCTGCTTCCATGCGCTCACGGGATCGGCGGTGTGAACGCGCGACGCCGCAAAGATTGCATCCCAAAGCTTCGCCAGTGCAACGTCCGGCTTTTCGTCCGGAAACACCGCCGCAGCCCACGAAGGCGTTGCGCTGGCAACAATGGTCCAGTTGATGTCATGCCGCGAGATGTATTCGAGCGCGGGGCGATACGCCTTCGACATCGCCGCATTCGCGCGGCCAACTTTGTCGGAGTCCTCACCGGAGAGCAGCATCGGGTTTCCGCCTGCAATAGCCAAACGCGCGCAGCCGCTCTTGAAGGCGGCAGCCAGCCCGTTATAGAACCAGCCCGCAGCGCGATCGAAGCTCTCATCCGGCGCAAGCCGGTAGCGCATCAGCGTCGTCTCGTCGTCGCTGTAGAACGTGGTCACCAGCGAAGCGCCCGCGCGATATGCATGCTCGGTAATGCGGCGCGCAAGCGGCAGCGCGTCGAGCGACGCGGTCATCATCAGTTCCTGCCCGTGCTTCAAGCCAAGTCCAACATTGACGGCAACCTGGGCAAGCAAATCGAGATTCTGTTCGTGCGTACGTGCCTTGGGATCGGTGGGAATATTCGACATGGGGTTCATATCCTCGTAATTGCCGGATTCTTTTGCTTGTTTCAGCTAAGCAGAGTTTCAATCTTTTGGCGCAGGTCGTCCACCTGACGCCGTAGTTCGTCCATCTCGGTTTCGAGCCGTTCAAATCGTTCATTGTCAGATGAAGACGCGCGTGACATAGGCGCTTCCGCAACCGCAGCCGCAATGGATTCGGCCTGACCTGACAAAAGATGCGCGTAGCGCGATTCTTTCGTTCCAGGCTGCCGCGGCAGAACAGCAACCAGCGGCGGCTCACGCTCCATCAGCTTTTGCAGGCCGCCGAGCACGTCGCTGATCTCATCAAAGCGATGCAGGCGCTCGGTGCGGCCACGAAGTTCACCAGGTGTTTGCGGTCCGCGCAGCAGCAATACGCAAAGCAGAGCAATCTCCGCACGGCTGAAGTTGAACGCCTCGCCAAGCCAATGCTCATACTTGGCAACACGGCCGTCCGCGGATCGCGCATGGCCTGCGAGGGTTATATCCTGGAGCGCATTCAGCGCCTGGCGCACTTCATCCTCGCCCAGATTCATTACCGGCTCGCGGTTTGAGCGTTGATTACACGCATTCACGAGCGCGTTCAGTGAAAGAGGATAGTAGTCGGGTGTAGTAATTTCCTTTTCGACCAACGCACCCAGGACGCGGGCCTCAACGGCGGTGAGCACAACGGGATCGCCAACTTGCATGGCTCTATTGTTACACTCCACGCCTGAAAATCAGGCGGCGCTGTCCTGCGCCTGCGGTTCGCGGTTGCGCGTCAGCAGGTAGTACACCAGTGGAGTTACAACCAGGCTCAGCACCATGGAGATGCACAATCCGCCGATGACCGCGATAGCCAGCGGCTGCAGCATCTGCGAGCCCGCGCCCAGCGCGAAGGCCAGCGGCAACATGCCGCAAACCGCAGCCAGTGCAGTCATAACAATCGGGCGCAGGCGGCGTTGCGCGGCATGCAACATGGCTTCGCGGGCAGTAGCACCCTGCGAGCGGTATTTCTCTTCAGCGTCGAGCAGCAAAATTCCATTCTTGGCGACAATGCCGATGACCATAATCAGCCCCATGAACGAAGCCACGTTGAACGTGATTCCGGTGATGAGCAGTGCGAAGATCACGCCGGAGATCGACAGAACCGAAGAGGTCAAGATGGCAATAGGCGCCGGAAAGTTGCGGAACTCCGTGAGCAGCACGCCAAACACCAATGCCAGCGCCAGCAGCAGCACCTGAAGAAGATCGTGAAACGATTTCTGCTGCTCCTCGTAGGTCCCTCCGTACTCTACCCGCACGGTGGACGGCAGGTGCAGATCGGCGATGGTCTGTTTGACCTTCGTGATTGCTGTTCCCAGGTCGGAGCCTTCAAGGTTGGCGGTGACTACGATGAGTCGCTGCAGGTTCTCGCGCCGAATCTCATTCTGCGGTGGAAGCTGTTCGATGGTTGCCGTAGAGCCAAGGGTGGCGGTACGTCCTGACGCGCTGTTGAAAACCGTATCGCGGATCGAATCAAGCGACTTGCGAGTCTCGTCGCTTAGGCGGATACGAATGGTGTAGGGGCGGCCATTCGTGATGAGCGGCGAGGAGATGGGGATGCCATCGAGAATCGAGGTTGCGTCTTCAGAAACTTCCTGCGGCGTGAAACCCATGCGCGAAGCCACCGAAGGATCGACCTGGAAACTGGTAGCCGGGCCGCTGATGGTGTTATCGATTCCATTCTCCACGTCGACTACGCCTGAGATCTTCTCGATCGCATCGCCTACACGCGGCCCAAGTTGTGTAAGCAGCGCCTGATCGTTTGAAAACAGTTTTACTTGTATGGGCTCCGGCGCGTTGGAAAGATCGTTGATATTGTCCTGCAAAATCTGGAACAGCTCGATATCGAGCTCGGGTTCGGTCCTTTTGATGTCGGCCCGAACCTCCTCCATCACGTCCCACACCGAACGATGCCGATTCGATTTCAGCTTCACGGTGAAATCGCCTGTGTTGGCTTCAGTAACGGCGGCATAACCCAGTTGCAGGCCGGTACGCCGCGATGTATTTTCAACCTCTGGTATCGAGTGCAGAATGCGATCCACGTGATCCATGACGCGGTTGGTTTCGGCAAGCGAGCTGCCCGCAGGCATGATGTAGTCGAGGATAAAACCGCCCTCATCCATCATCGGCAGCAAGTCGGTTCCCAGTGCCCTGTAGCCGGCATAAGTTGAAGCGACCAGAAGTAGACAGATGCCCCCAGCCCAAAGCGGCTTGGCAAGCGACCAATCCAGCACGCGGCGATGTAGCTGCAACGTACCTGTAAGAACGCGGCCCGCAGCATGATCATGCCCTGCCTCATTACGTTCCTGCTTTAGCAGAACGTAACTCAGGCCGGGCGTCCAGGTAAGCGCGAGGGCGAGCGACGTCAACAAAGCGGCCGTCATGGTAACGGCGAGAGCGCGGAAGAAGAGCCCGGTAACTCCGCTGACAGAAACCAGCGGCAGAAAAACGACCACGGGCGTAATGGTGGAACCGATAAGCGGCACCGTCAGCTCTTGAAGCGCCTTGCGAACAGCCTCCGCGCGCGATTCGCCGTTGTCGCGATGCATCACGATGTTCTCAACCACAACGATGGCGTCGTCAATTACCAGTCCGATGGCCGCTGCAAGTCCGCCAAGCGTCATCAGGTTGAAGCTCTCGCCCATCATCCAGAGACAGACGATGGTGACAGCGATCGTAACCGGAATGACAAGACCGGCGATGAGCGATGAGGTCCAGTCGCGCAGAAAGAGGAACAAAATAATGCAGGCAAGGATGAGCCCGATAAAGATGGCATCGCGCACGCTGGCAATCGAGTCACGTACCAGTTGCGACTGGTCATAGAAGACACCGAGCTTCACACCCGGCGGAAGTTCCTTGCGCAGTTGCGTTATCTCCGCAGACACCGCATTCGCTACCGCCACGGTATTGCTGGAGGGCTGACGCGTAAGGCTCAGCAATACTGCCTGTCTGCCGTTTGAAGTCACGTCCGTGTAAACGGGCATGGTGCCGTTTTCGACGGTGGCAACATCGGCCACGCGGACGGGCGCTCCGGTTGGTGTCGTCTTGACCACAAGCTGGCGGATCTCCTCGGCGTTGTGCACCTGCGCACCCACCAGGCCGAGAACAAGCTGATGGTTGGATTCGTAGAGCCCCGGCGACTCAATGATGTTTGAAGCTTCAATGGCCGCGGCAAGCTCGGGCACCGTTACGCCCGCGGTCTGCATCTGCGCGAGATTTGGAACAACGTGAAACTCGGGCACCTTGCCGCCCTGCACGATCACGGTGCTGACGCCGGAGACGCGATTCAGCGGCGGCTTCAGGTCGTAGGTTGCGATCTCCCATAGCTGGGTGAGCGGAATCGTATCGGAGGTAAGGCTGTAGCCAAGAATCGGAAAGCTGGCAAAGGTGAGCCGCTTGGTGGTGATGTTCACCGTAGACGGCAAGGACTGGCGCACCGTGGAAAGTGCTGCATCAACAAGCTGCAGCTCCGTCACCATGTCGACGTTCCAATCGAAAAACAAACTTACTTCAGCCGAGCCGCGGCTGGTGGTGGAGCGCACGGTTTCAAGGCCGGGCACGGAGTTCACCGCGTCTTCAATGGGCCGCGTGATCGTAACTGCCATCTGTTCAACCGGCATCACGCCGTTATCCACGGCTATAATTACGCGCGGAAAATCAGTCTCAGGAAAAACCGAGATGGGCACCTTGAACGCAAGATAGATGCCTGCCACCGTAAGAACCGCTGCAAAAAAGAAGATGGTACGCGTGATGCGGGCGAGCCAGAATGAATTTTGAGGGGCGGAGGATGTCTCTCCGTTCGGCATCAGGCTCCCCCCTTGTCCTTGGCAGCATCGTCGGCGTCATCTCCCTCGGCGGGACCAACCTTCACCTTGGTGCCATCATCAAGGCTGTACGATCCGCTTGTGATCACCATGTCACCGGCTCCCACGCCGCTCACAATCTGCACATCATCGTCGTCTTGAATACCAACCGTGACAGGCTTGCGATGAGCAGCACTGTCGCTGCCGACGACCATCACAGACTTCGTGCCATCAGACGCAGCAAGAATTGCCGACGCAGGAACCTTCAAAGCCTTGGCGAGCGTCTTGCCCGTGATCGAAATCTTTACGGGAGTACCTACCTTTAGCTTGCCCGATGTGTTATCGATCCTTAGCCAGACCTCAACGGTAGTGCTGCCCGGATCGAGCGCCGGACTGATGAGCGAAACCTTCGCGGGAACAGTCTCGTCCATGCCCGGCACATGAATCTCCGCTTCGTCACCCACCTTCATCTGCTGCGTAAGGCTCTGCCCAATGTGTGCCTTCGCCAGCAGAGTGCTGGTTTCCATTACAGTGATGAGCGGCGTTCCAGGGGTTGCGGTTTCACCGGCAAAGAGCGGACGATCGGTAACGACTCCGTCGATGGGACTGCGAATCTCTGAGAAATTCACCAGCGCCTCAGCACCCTCATACTTGCCCTGCGCCGAAGTCAACTGTCCCTGCGCGGCCTTCAGCGCAGCTGCACTCACCATGCTCACGGACTCGTAGTGCTTTGCCGCAGAGTCGTAGGCCGACTGCGCCTGCACAAGCGCTGCCTGCGCTGTGTCGAGATCGCGTCCAGGAATGGCACCCTCGGCAAAAAGCTGTTTGCGATTCTTCACGATCGTCTGATTAAGATCGAGATTCGCCTTGGCTTGCGCCAGATCGGTCTTAGCCTTGAGAGTGTCTTCAGGAACCTGGGCCTTGGTTGTAGTTTCAAAGGCCGCCTGAGCCGCGGCATATGCACCCTTGTTGTCCAGAGCGGCCGCCGTCAGATCTTTGTTCTCGAGCACGGCGAGCAGTTGGCCGGCCTTTACGCGAGTGCCACGCTGCACATAGAACTTGCCCACAGGTGCGCTGATTTTTGGCTCAATCGCCGCCTGCGCCAGCGGAGCAAGTACCGCGTCCGCCGTAATGTGCTGGGAGATCGGGCCAACCTCGGGGTGCTCGGCCTGCACAGTCACAAGCGTTTCCGGTTCGGTTGCTTTTTTGCAGCCCGGCAGCAAAGCAACAGGCAGCGCAACAGCCATTAGCGTCCAACGCAGGCGATGCAAGAGCCTTCCGGAAAGTCGATTCAAACTGACTAATTCTGTCGTCATTCTGCTTCGTTCCCTGTCTCGATCACATAGTTCCGGTGAAAGTCTGCAGATTAGCCCGCGCCATCTCAAAGCGAACCCGCCCGTCTTCACGCGCGTTTTCAGCCAATACAAATGCACTTTGTGCATCGACCACTTCAAGCACCGTCGCCTCGCCACCGGTGTAGCGAAGCCTGGTAAGACGTAAGCTCTCGCCGGCCGTGGCCACGCTTGCATCGAGTGACGTGAGCTGATCGCGCGCGGCGACGGCCTCGGAGTAAGCCTCCTGCAGCCGCGCCACAAGTTGCCGCTGCGTAGTGCTCAGCGCAACCTTGGCCACGTCGCGGCGGATCTCACTCTGCTTGACGCGGTGCTCTGTCGAAAGCCAGTCCCATAACGGAAGGTTCACCGTCCAAGTCGTCGAATAGCCCAGGTTGCGCGCCTTTAAGCCGCTGGGGGTCATGGGGCCGTTGACAGCAAATTCGTTGGCATCAATGCCGTAGGTTACGTTTAATCCAAGCGTGGGCAGATATTCCGCACGCGCCGCCAGAACGTCTGCATTACTCACGTTAAGAGCCGCAAGCGCGCTCTTGAGCTCCGGATTGTTCTTAGCCGCAGCCTGCTCAATATCTGCACGCGGGGCCAATGGAGAGGGAACCGCTTCCGCCTGCAGAGTATACGCAATACGAGGATCGGGAAAGAGCAGAATGCCCAGCTCAAGGTGTGCCGTTTCCGCGGCAACTTTTGCGTCTTCAAGTTCGCGCTGGCGCTGCTGCTCCTGCAGTTGAGCCTTCACCACATCCGCATGCGCGGATTCGCGTGCCTGTTCGCGCTGATTCGTCACCTTCAAAAAATCATCCGCTTCCTTGAGGGCACGCTCGGCAATCGCATGCTTAAGATCCGCAGCCAGCGAACCATAGAACAGCGACGTTACCGCCGCAACCAGACCACGGCGCGCGACTTCCTGTTGAGCCTGCGCCAACGCCGAAGCGGCGTCTGCCCGGCGCACGGCCGCCGCTCCCGCCAGGCTGATCGTTTCGTCCACAACACCCTGAGCCATGTACTCTCGTGGTCTCGAGTCGTTGGCGACGAACTTGGGATTAGGCGCCGACGGCACTCCCTCTCCGTTGTCGGATCTGATCCCATTGGGTTGTGTGTAGATGCCCTGGCTAAAATACCGAGCATTTGGCAACAGACTCGAACGCGCGATGTAACGATCAAGCCCGGCAATCCTATTGCCGGCTACAGCCGACACGTAGTTGGGCTCGTTTGCCTGTGCGCGATGGACCGCTTCTTCGAGGGTAATGACCACCGGAGCCGCGCCGGCCGACGGACCGGCCCCTGCCTGCGGATTCGTGCCGGGCGTTTGCGCAACCGCAGCCACTCCGGCGGCAAAAAGCATGGCGAAGCATCCAGCCAGGAATTGCGCCGTCTTCGCGTCCGCGTCCCTGTTGCGATAGGGCTGCCTGATCACAGTGAAAGCATACATAGGCCACCTTATATTTACCTTAAGGCGCAATGAGCCCCGCACTCAGCGAATAAAGCGCCTTCCCTGACCGCCCCATCTGGCAGCGTGTGCAGGCAAGATTCCCGAATCAGGCAGTACCCGGCAGACTTTTGCCTCAAACCCGCAGTTTTCCGGGCCCGCCTCTGCGATACTAATGAGTTATGCCGATTGCCGACCTGCAGCAAGCCGCACAAAAGATAGCTGGATTTCTCTCCTCGCTGAACAAACTCGGAGGCATGCGCCTCAAGTACCGCATCACCGCGGGTGATGGCGCACGCGACCCCGAGGGGATGGAGGCACGCCAGATTTACGTTGAGCTCGGCGGGCCGGACGTCCCCATGCTCACCAGCCACAACGGCGAGCTGTTGCGGGCCCTCGAAACGGTGGCCGCGCAGATGCTCCGTCTAGACCAGCGCGAGAACGACCTGATCAGCTTTGATGCGGCAAACTTCAAAGCGTTGCGCGCCCAGGAGCTGAAGTTGCAGGCCGAAGCCGCCGCCGAAAAAGTGATGCGCACCGGCGTGCCGTACGCCTTTCCGCCCATGAACAGCCGCGAGCGCCGCCTGCTGCACCTGGCATTCCGCTCCATTGATGGCGTTGAGACGGCAAGCAACGGCGAAGGACCGTCGCGATTCCTTGCCGTGTATCCTGCAGGCCAAACAAATCTGCCGGTAACGCCGCCCGTCAGGCCTCGCGGCTTTGGACGCAGGTAAAGCTCGCCGGTTCGCCGCCTGGGTGTGCCAAAATACCCACCTATGAAGACCTCTCGTTTGGTTGCAATGCTGTTGCTGGCTGCCGCTTCGTGCGCGGCGCAAAAGCGGCTCGTCTTGATCGACCAGGATGGCTCAGGCCCCGGCGGCTCTGACCAGATGGCCATCATGGCCCTGCTTGAAGCGCCAAGCGTTCAGGTCCTTGGCATCACCATGGTCACCGGCGACGCATGGCGCGACGAAGAAACCCTGCATACTCTGCGCATGCTTGAGCTCACCGGACACACCGACGTCCCCGTGGCGCGCGGCGCTGTATTTCCGTTGGTTCGCACGCAAAAGGAAACCTACATGGCCGAAGCGCTCATCGGGCGGCAAACCTACATGGGCGCATGGAGGCAGGTGCCTGCCGGAGCCGGCGCCGATACCACCCAGGGAATGGCGGCGCGGCCCCGTCCGCATGGGCCCTATGAGATTCCGCCCATGCCCGAGGGCGAGCCGCACATCAAGGCCATCGATGAAGACGCAGCACATTTCCTTATCCGCCAGATTCACGCGCATCCCCACCAAGTCACCATCATCGCCGCCGGGCCGCTGACAAATATCGCGCTGGCCATCTCTCTCGATCCCGACTTTGCCTCGCTCACCAAGGGCATCGCGCTCATGGGCAGCAGCCTGAACCCGCAAACAGAAGATCCCGAATTCGCCACCAATCCGCGCCACGAATTTAACTTTTGGTTCGACCCCGAGGCCGCGCACATCGTGCTGCGCGCCGATTGGCCACGCATCGACGTAACCACCACCGATATCTCGATCCGCGCGCCGTTCTCGCAGGAGATGCTGGACGCAATCGGCAAATCGCAGAAGCCCTCAGCGCAATACGTCGCCAAATGGAGCAAGAACCGCTGGTATATGTGGGATGAGCTCGCCGCCTGCGCATGGATCGATCCCACCATCATCACCAAAGAAAAGCCGCTCTACATGGATGTGAATCTGAGCCACGGCCCCAGCTATGGCGACACGCTCACCTGGGACGAGAAGCTGAAGCCCGACACCGGCGTCCGGCTCGTTCATGTGCAACTGGATCTCGATCTTCCAAAATTTCAGCAGATGTTTGTGAACCTCATGACCGACTCCTCGCAATAGGCAGATTGCCTGTACGATGGTTCGACCAATTTGCGTCTTGGCGTTTAGACTTCTCTCGCATACAAATCGGGAGGAGTAACCATGCTGAATCGCCGGGCTTTCCTCAAAACCAGTGCGGCCGCAATTCCGGCCACCGCCGCTCTCAGTGCATTCGATCCGTCCTTGCCGCTTGAGGCGCAGGAGGTTGCCTCGGCAGCCGTGCCCAACGCCGCCGGACTCATCGCGCTGCCGGAGCGGCTGGCGTCGCCTGCTGCGAACGTTCCATGGCAACAGAAGATTCGCCGCGTGGCTCAGAGCAACATGACCGAGCACGATCCCGCGGTCATGAATATTGAAAAGTGGGCCGACTACTGGCACGGCATCGGCGCTCAGATAGTCTTCGTAAGCGTCACCGGCATCCTGGCCTTCTATCCCTCCAAGGTAAAGTTTCATCGTCACGGAAAATTCCTGCATAATCGCGATTTCTTTGGCGAGTGCGTAGCCGCCGCCAAAAAGCGCAACATGCGCGTTGTAGCGCGCATGAGTCCCGATCTGAACTGGGGAGATGCTCTGGAGGCTCATCCCGAGTGGGCGATGCGCAACGCCGACGGCTCAGTACAGCACAGCGGTGAACAACCCTTGCTGTTCAAGACCTGCATGTTCTCGAGCTACATGGACGATTACGTACCGGCGATCATGCGTGAGATCAACTCGCTCTACGACGTGGACTGCTTCTACACCAACGGCTGGCCGCCCATCGGCAGCCTGCCGAACTGCCACTGCGACCTCTGCAGCAAGTTGCCGCCAAGGAACACCACAGCTTACTGGCGCGCGTTTGACGACCGCGTCTTCGAACTGTGGCAGAAATACGATGCCATCGCCAAAGAGAAAAAGCCGGACAGCTTCTTCTTTGCCAATCTCGGTGGCAACGTGCACGCAGGTCCGAATCTCGACCGGTTGGGTAAGATCGCCGCCTGGTACCAGGCCGACAACCAGGGCCGCACATACCTCGATCCCGCAGTCTGGGGATGCAGCCAGCAGGGCCGCGTGTGCAGCGCCATCATGGACGGCAAGTTTGCCGCCAACGTGACCGCTGCATACTCAACCGGGACCCCCACCTGGCGCAACTCGTCAAAGAATCCCGCCGAGGCTACCATGTGGCTCAACGAAACCCTCGCCAGCGGCATGGTTCCCTATTACCACTTCGTAGGCTCAGAGGACGGACTCGGTGAAGATCGCCGTTGGCAGAAGACCGGCTCCGATTTCTTCAAATGGAGCGAAAAACACGATGCTCACCTCACAGCGCGCCGCTCGGTCGCCAACATTGGCATCGTCATGGGCCAGGGCACGCAGCTGCTCTATCCCGGCCCCGATCTCAAACCGGTCCGTAATTACATGCACGAGACCACGCAGGGCCTTTACGACGCTTTGCTGCGTGGCCGCTTCGCTTTCGACTACGTGCATGAAGACCGGCTAGATCCCGACCGCCTGCGCAAATACCGCGCCTTGCTGCTGCCCAACATCGCCATGTTGAGCGACAAGCAATGCGATCAGATTCGTGACTACGTCAAGTCAGGCGGATCGCTGATGGCCGGCTTTGAAACCGGCCTCTACGACGAAAACATGAAGAAGCGCGCAGACTTCGCACTTGCAGATGTCTTCGGCGTCAGAAAGGCAGGCGATGTAGTCGGCACCAACGGCAACCCTTATTACGCGCGCATTCAAAAACCCGACGCCACGCCCAAGCACCCGCTGCTTCAAGGCTTCACCAACACAAACTGGATTCCGGGCGCTGAAAATCGCGTTCCCCTCAAGCCGGTCAACGATCCTTTGCTGACGGTCGTGCCCGGCTTCGTGCGTTATCCTCCGGAACTTGCCTACCCACCGGTCTCCCACACCGATGAACCCGCAGTCGTTCTGCGTGAAGTGGGTGCAAGCAGAACGGCGTGGCTGCCCGGCGATGTTGAGCGTACCTACTGGCGCACTGGACACGGCGACCTGCTGCGCCTGATGCACAATACCTTGCTATGGCTCACGCACGATGAACGCGTGGTTCGCGTGGATGGAGAAGGCTTCGTTGAGATGCTCTGCTGGGAGACGAGCCCCGGCTATGCTGTGCATCTGCTCAACTACACCAATCCCGACGCCCAGCACGGTTGGCTTCAATCCACTTTCCGCATAGGTCCGCAGACGGTCTCAATGAAGCTGCCGGAGCACCTGCGCGTCAAATCAGTCGAACTGCTTAAGGCCGGTTCGAACGTGCAGTTCAGGTTTGAAAACCAGGTACTGCACTTTACCATTCCTCATGTGGACGACTACGAGGTGGCCGCGATTTCTTTGGCCTAGTTTGAGGTGTTGATATGAGTGATGGCCGCGAAGAACGAGAAGAACAGGAGTGGCGTCGCAGGCAGGAGGAGAGCAAAGATCGCGATGACCGGCTCGAACGCCACCCGCAAGACCAATGGAAGCCTGAACGCAAGGAGTCTTAGCGCACGGGCTTTCCCTAAGTTAGCTTGGGATGCAACTTATTGAAGCCCGTGGCCTGCTGATATGCGTGCGCAAAGGCTGCGAGCTTCTGCTCCTGGTAGTGTGCGGCAAGAAATGTGAGCGATACCGGCGTTCCCGGTCCGCCTATGTCGTCATTGTCGCCGTCGTCGATCTTCGGTGGCTTCGGCGCATCGGCTCCACGCATACCGTTGGGCAGAATCAACGCCGGATGTCCGGTAAGATTCGTCGCCTCCAGTTGCTCGCTGGTGCTTGGCGTAACGATGATGTCAACCTTCTCAAACAACTCCGAAATTTGGCGCACGGCCAATGTGCGCGCGCGGTTGGCCTGGATGTATTCAACCGCCGGATAAAAACGCGCAATGCGGAAATCGTTCGGCCAGTCTTCAACACCCTGCTCCGTGAGCAGGCGATCGCGGCCACTCATGGTCAGGTCGTCAAATGCCGCGGCGGCCTCAGCCGTCAGAAGCGCGGTCATGGCGTCGTACGGCAGCTTTGGCAGCTCCACCGGAATCAGGTTCACGCCCATCGAGCGCAACTTTTCAAGTGCGGCAAGGTCGAAACGGCGATCGTAACCGCGTCGCACGCGCGCCTGCTTCTGCTGGGCATTTCTGTCTTCGCGCTTCTTCTTCTCTTCGGTAGTCTCACCGGGCACGGCATCCTTCAACTTGAGCGGCCCCGGTTGATCGAACTCGGATTTCAGATAGCCAACGCGCAGGCCCTTCCAATTGAACGCTGGATTCCAATGAAACTCTGCAGGATACACGGAAGCATCCTGCCCATCCGGCCCGCAGATCGCCTCGAGCACCAGCGCGCAGTCTTCCACCGATCGCGCAATCGGGCCGAGCTTATCCATCGTCCAGCTCAGCGCCATCGCGCCGGTGCGCGGCACCAGGCCGAAGGTTGGCCGCAGTCCTGTGTCGCCGCATCGCGTTGAGGGCGAGGAGATCGAGCCGAGCGTCTCCGATCCGAGCGCGAAGGGCACGCAACCCGCTGAAACCGCGCTTGCCGAGCCAGCCGACGAACCGCTCGAACCCTGCGCGGGATTCCACGGATTGCGCGTGCGCCCGCCGAACCACTTGTCGCCCATGGCCAACGCGCCAAGCGTAAGCTTGGCCACAAGCACGGCCCCAGCCGCATCCAGCCGCTGCACTACCGTCGCGTCTTCGTCGAAGGTCTGATGCTCGAATCCACCCGCTCCCCACGTCGTGGGGTATCCCTTCACCGCCAGCAGATCCTTCGCTCCCCACGGAATCCCATGCAGCGGTCCGCGATATTCACCTGCGGCAATTTCGGCGTCGGCGGCCTTGGCCTGCCGCAGCGCCCGCTCCTCAGTGAGCGTGATGACGAAATGCAAAGTGGGATCGAACCGCTTGAGCCGAGCAAGGCACATCTCAGTCAGCGCAACGGAAGTGATCTGCCGCGACCGCAGAAGACTCGCAAGTTCTCCGATAGGTGCAAAGGCGAGATCGTCAATACGGCTTGGCGCGCTAACCTGCGCGGGCGGCGTCCATGCTGATGGCCCAGACGCCTCTTGCGTCGTGCGCGGTGCATCGTCTTTCGCCGCCGGCTGCGGATGAAACACATACGCGGGCGGAATCGAGTTCGCCAGCTTGAGCGCGCGGATCTCCTCATATCCCGACCGCTGGCCGTTCAGCCCTTCCAGCATCATTAGTTTCTGCTCAGCCGTGAACGGACCCACACCCGCCAGCATCGCCGCCTGGTCAATCATCTCGGGAGTGATCTTGGCCAACTCATGCGCAGCCGGTGCGGCCTGTTGAGCCTGCGCGGCAAGCGTGTACAAAACACCCGGCAACAGCGCGGACGTGACGCCTGCGCGCGAGCAGGCATTGAGAAAAGCTCTGCGGTCGAGATTCATGCGGTAGCCCTCACGGATGCTCTTGATTTTGAACTATACCGGAAGGCCAGGAATGCAGTGGCGTGCACCTCCTTCAAAGCCCCGCTTGACATATTCCCATATCAGCATGTATTGTTCGTCCATGGCAAGAGCGGCTACCACCTCGGATGCTTTCAACGCTGTCGCCGAGCCCCGGCGTAGGCAGATCCTGCTCTACCTCGCGCACCACGAACGTCAGGTAGGCGAGATCGTCTCCGCGACAGGGCTTGATCAGCCCTCGGTTTCAAAGCATCTGGGCGTATTACGCGAAGTTGGCCTGGTGCGGGTACGCCGCAATGGGAGGCACAGGTTGTACAGAACTAATGCTGAAGCCATCCGTCCCCTGCACGACTGGACCAAGACCTTTGAGCGCTACTGGAGCCACCAGTTGAACCGCGTTAAGGAACGGGCCGAGCGCGCTCAAGCAGAAATGAATCGCGATCTTACTTCAAACGAGAATTCGTAAAGGAGAACCGAATGACCACAACCATGTCAGAAATTGAAAGCCTGTCGCTGAAAGTGAATCAGGAGATCCGCGTACGCGCTTCGCTTGAAGCGACATTCGGGGCGCTGCTGGAAGAGCTTGGCCCCGCCAACCGATTGATGGATGACACGCCCATGCCCATGAAGTTTGAGCCGTGGCCAGGCGGACGCTGGTTCCGCGACCTGGGAGGCGATAACGGCCACTGTTGGGGCACCGTGCAGGCCATCAAGCGCCCTACGCTGCTTGAAATCAGCGGGCCGCTGTTCATGTCGTACCCGGTAACGAACAACGTGCAATATCGCCTGAGCCAGGTAGGCGATGAAACCGTCATCAAGTTTTGCCACGCCGGATTCGGCCTCATCCAGGAAGAACACAAAAAGAACGTGAACACCGGCTGGTCCGCCATTCACGAGAGAGTTCGCAAACGCGCAGAGAAGTAAGTCAGGCCCTTCCCCAAAACAGATGCATTCCCCAATTTTCAGAACCAGGAGGTTACATCCATGTCCATTGCTAAACAATTGCTCTCAGAGTTCGAGATTCAAGCGCCGCTCACGCGCAAGTTCCTCGAACGTGTCCCCGCAGACAAGCTCACCTGGAAGCCGCACGAAAAGTCCATGACGCTTGGCCAGCTCGCCTATCACCTTGCGACCGTACCGGGGGGAGTTGCCCAGTTGGTCTGCACCAACCCTGCTCCGGCGCCGGAACGATTTGAATTCCCCCAGCCTGCTAGCCTTGCGGAAATCCTGAAGACGCACGATGAAGGTATCGCACAGGTGCGCAAATGCATGGCCATGTTCGACGACGCCGCGATGAATGAAACGTGGCGCCTGAAGCACGGCGAATACGAGGTGATGGCACAGCCGCGCGGCGAGTTTCTCCGCGACGTGATGCTGAGCCACTGGTATCAGCATCGCGGACAAATGAGCGTGTACCTTCGCATTCTTGATATCCCGGTGCCGTCAACCTGGGGACCAAGCGCCGACGAGCAGCCGGCATGGATGCAGCACGAACCGGCGATGGTGTAACCGCCTCCGCCGGGAGGCCAGTTCCGCACAAAACACAGCGGGAAGTGAGATACCAGTCACTTCCCGCGATCTTTTGCCCTTCATACTGTCCGAAGGAAATGCCGAGTGCTACTTCGCGCCGTCTTCGTCCTCGCCGCCATCCGGCT
Source organism: uncultured Acidobacteriaceae bacterium (assembly GCA_963832645.1). Lineage (GTDB taxonomy): Bacteria > Acidobacteriota > Terriglobia > Terriglobales > Acidobacteriaceae > Telmatobacter. Next base: position 106,269 of record CAWHUU010000008.1, on the reverse strand, counting down.
CCGCGCGGCCGGCAAGTTGCTCAAGCTGGTTTCGCCAATCGAGTGACTCAATAAAGCCTTTTGACTCGCGCCAGCCCGGCTCAACAATAATGCGCAGTTCCAGATACACTCGTGTGCCCAGCAGCGACTCAATCTGAATCCGCGCGCGCGTTCCAATCTCCTTGAGCTTCGATCCGCCCTTGCCAATCAGAATCGCCTTCTGCCCATCGCGCTCGCAGTAGATCGCCGCGGCAATGCGCGTAAGCGGCTTCCTGCCTGATTTCGATTGAGGCTGCAGTTCCGGCTCTTCGAACTGCTCAATCACTACTGCCGATGCGTATGGAACCTCTTCGCCGGTCTCGATCAGGACGCTTTCGCGGATAAGCTCGGCGGCCATAAAGCGCAACGGCTGATCGGTGTACTGATCTTTGGGGTAGTAGCGCTCGCCCGTGGGCAGCACGTTCACAATCTTGCGGATCAGAATGTCCAGACCGTCCCGCTTGCGCGCGCTCACCGGAATGATCTCAGCAAAGTTGTACTGGCGTTGCATCGCGTCGATGATCGGCAGGAGCTGATCCTTACGCACCAAATCGATCTTTGTTAGGACAAGAAACACAGGGCAATCGAGCTTCCGCACCAGGCTGAAAAGAAATTCGTCTTCGTTCTGCGCGTTGGTCCTCTTCGGCCTGGGCGACGTTCCTTCCGCAGGAGCCGGCTCTTCAAGTTGAATGCGCCGCGTAACGTCTACCAGAACCAGGACAAGATCGCGAGCTTCGAGCGCTTCGTAGACCTCGTGCAACATCCGCCGGTCTAGCTGCGTGCCCGGCTTGTGAACTCCGGGAGTATCGACAAAGACAATTTGCGCGGCAGGATGCTGCTTCTTGCGTACTGGAACCTCTACTACGCCTGCAATACGGTTGCGCGTAGTTTGTGGTTTTGCAGTGACAATCGCCACCTTTTCGCCGGTAAGGGCGTTGAGCAGCGTGCTCTTGCCCACATTGGGGCGGCCGAGAATTGCGACGAATCCGGATTTCAAGTTGGCGTGACTCCTGCGTCTCTATTATCGCGGATGAGAGCGCGCACGTTGGTATCATCTCGGCATGACGGCCGGCACAACCCGCAGATTGATCCTAAGGCCATTGGAAGTGGCCGACGCGGAGCAGATTCAGGTCATATTTCCCCACTGGGAGATTGTGCGCTACCTCAAGAACGTTGTGCCATGGCCCTATCCCGCCGACGGAGCCCTCCACTTCTGCGAGAATGTTGCCCTGCCGCAGGCCGCTCGCGGTGAAGCGTGGCACTGGACGCTGCGCTTGAAGTCCGCCCCCGAACAATTGATCGGCGTCATCAATCTACGCAATGGCGAGGGCGACCACCGGGGATTCTGGCTGGGCCTCCCCTGGCAAAGACAGGGGCTGATGAGTGAAGCCTGCGTCTGGGTCAACGACTACTGGTTCGACACTCTCGGCTTTCCGTTGCTGCGCGTAACCAAGGCAATTGAGAATCGCTCCTCGCGGCGCATCTCAGAGAGACAGGGAATGCGGCTGGTCGGAACCAAAACGAAGGACTATGTCATCGGCACCATGGAGTCGGAGATCTGGGAGATTACGGCCGATGAGTGGCGCGCATGGAAAGCGCATCACATGGCGTCATCGAGCCCTTCGGCCGAAGCACTCTGACCTCAGTCCACTTCAACCTCAGCCTCCGGCGGCGGAAACACGCGCAAGCGTTCAATGCGGCGATCCGTTGAGACAACAATCTCCACGCGTACACCGCTGGGTTCAATCACAATCACTTCGCCCGCGTGCGGAATACGGCCTTCAATCTCACTCAACAGCCCGGCAATCGTGGTTGCTTCGTAATTCTCCGGCAGTGGAATGGGCTCGCCGAAAAGATCGGAGAGCTGGTCTGCCGGAAAGTTCCCGGGCAGCAGCCACGAACCGCCAAGCTCCCGCTGCGGCTCTTCAATCGCGGTGTCCACCTCGTGCTCGTCGCGGATGTTGCCGACAATCTGCTCCAGCAGATCTTCAATCGTCACCAGGCCCGCAACGCCGCCGTACTCATCGATCACGATACGCATATGCTGCTTTTCGCGCTGCATCTCGCGCAGCAGCTCGTAGCCGCGCTTGGTTTCAGGCACAAACACCGCCGGCCGCTGGATACTGGCAACCGTCTGCGTATGCGCATCCGTATCGCTGATCTGCAAAAGGTCGTGCGCAAACGCCAGCCCCGTCACATTGTCGAGCGTGCCGGCATAAACGGGAACTCGCGAAAAGTTATGCTCGCGCAGCAGCTCAAGAAAACCCTCAAGCGTAGTGGTCACCGGCACGGCAAACACCGCCGGCCGCGGCGTCATAATCTCGCGCACCAGCATGTCGCCGAATTCAACCGCGGAGCGCACCAGGTCGCGATCGCTCTGCTCCAGGATGCCTTCCTCTTCGCCTACCTCGAGCAGTGCTTCCACGCCGGGCGTGGGCTCCTCCTCATCGCCGTCAGGTTCTTCAGCCAGGGCCGCAACCGAAAAGAAGAAACGAACAAAGGCGCTGATGGGCGTTACCGTCCACAGCATGATCCGGACCGGCCAGATCAGCCGAACAGCCCACAACCCGCGCGTGCGATTGAACAAAAGCGCCGGAAACAACTGGCCGCAGAATGCCAGCACCAGCACAACGGCGATAATTGCCTGCGCACCCTCCGCGATCGTCGGCTGCCCACCTTTTGGAACGTGCTCAAAAAGGATTGCGCTCACTTCAAGCACAATGAGGCCGAATGCAAGCTGTTGCAGAACGCCTGCGCAAATCGCCGCGTGATCCCGTCCAATCCCAAGTCGAGGCTCAACCTTCTCTTCCCAGACACGCACATTGTCCTGGTCTTCGCGGGAGAGAATCTTGCCGAACTCCGAGTAGACGCGGCTGACATACGACGCCAGCGTCACCACGGCGGCCAGCACAATAAACACCACGATGTAAAGAATCGTCATGCGCTCCGCCCCTTGGCCGTGCTCTTGTGCGCTGCCGATTTTGGATGCGGTTTTGGACCTGCCGCGTGCGCTCGTTCAATCAGTCCGCCGGGCAATCTCAAGCGAGTGCGCAGCTTGCGCTCGCATAGCGCCATCTCGCCGGAGTCCGTCTCGTGATCGTAACCTGCCAAGTGCAGCACCCCATGCAGAATCAGCACCTTGATCTCCGTCGAGAGTGAGTGGCCCTGCTGTGCTGCCTGCCGCCGCGCCGTCGGAACGCTGATTGAAAGGTCACCGGCAATCTTGTTTGCTCCCGGCAGGCTGGAACCTGCGGGAAACGAAAGCACATCCGTCGGCTTGTTCTTGCCCCGAAAGCGGCGATTCAGACTCCGCTGCCCGGCATCGGTCGTAAGCAGAACCGAAACGTGTCCCCGAAGCCTGGCCGCTTGCCTTGCCAGGGTCAGAAACCGCGCCAGCGTACGCACGGAGGGTAGGCTCATGTTCCGGGAATCTGCCACAGTAGCTCGTTTAGCCGCAGTGGTGCGCGGAACGGGGTCAGGGTCCAGGTCTGGGCCGAGGTCTGGGTCGAGGAGGATCATCGTGCGCGGAGCTTCAACATTCGCAACTTCGAGTACCCTGATGATACGCGAAGCCCGGCTCAGTGCCGCCCGCCCCTCGCTTCGCACAATGACGGAGACGGCCTAACCCACAACGATTCAACAGATTCCGCCGGCACGTTGCCGCATGGAAGGCTTTTGCCCCCCATTCAGTTGTCCTGGCTCAGCCTTGAACCGAGTTGCCGCGCCCGCATCCTCGTGTGAGACGACAGCTTCTGATGCTTCTCACGCGCGGAAAGGCCTATCCATAACTTCCCTACCGGCTTGGCCCCAAGCAGCGACGCAGCGGTGCGCAAGGCTCTCGGCGCTCCTGTAGCGTAGGGAATCATGAAGCCCGGCATGGCCGCTGAGGCCACCAGCACCGCCCGTTTTGTTTTTCGCTTGGTTCGCACCGCGGGAGCGTTCTGCCCCCACGGCCAGTAGCCGTAGCCGACCAGCCGCTCCAAAAAGCGCCGGAAGACCGCCGTTGTATTAAAAGCATTTACCGGCGACCCAAGCACCACGGCATCCGCCGCTTCAATCCCGGCAAGAATCGGCTCCAGATCGTCCTGTTGCAGGCATCTTCCGCGCGTCTCGCCCGGCTCCTGCATACAGTGCCGGCAGTTGGTACAAAACTCGATCTGGCAGTTGCGAAGCTCTACCGTCTGCGTAATGGCGCCCTTGGCGCGCGCGCCTTCCAGTATGGCTTCAACCGCCTGGTCGATGGTGCCGCCCTTGCGGTAGCTGCCCACGATAGCCACTACTTTCCTGCTCATTTCAACCCTCTGAAATGCTGATAATCGCAGATTACTACCTTCTCCGGCTTCCGCGCTGTGATCATCGGACTATTCCAAAAACAAGCTCCCCGTTTGGCAATGCTGGCCTGCTGATTGCGATTGTCGCTCCTGTTATTCTTGAGTGCGTGACAATGTGCAAGCGAAAGTGGTTGCTCGCGGTTGCGGCGCTGGCTGTAACCCTCGGAATCGCCTCCTGCAATAAGGGCGAGCAGGCGGTTGAAGGCGTCGCTCAAAAGGCCTCGATGGCCGAGCAAAAGGCCCGGGCAAAGGCCACGGAACTCGAAAGCAAACGCGCCGAGATTGCATCTATCCCTCTGCCCACCAAGAGCTTGTACGTCGATATTCACGAGCCGTCGGCCTGGAACAATCCCTTTCTCTCCGTCGGACCAGACATGATCTCGCTCCACATTATTCTGGCCGACGCAAACAAGAGCACCTTCGGCGAGGGAACCATGCTGCGCCCCACCGGCGCGCGCACGCAGGAGGTCCAGCTTCGCCCAGCCGATCTCACCAATGCCGTTGTGGCAATTCCGATCTCCGCATGGCCATACGGCCGGGTGGTCGCGGTTGCTGAAACACCCGGCCCACCCAGCGATCGGCCCAAGGTTCGCCGCAACGTTGAAGCCACAATCCAGCAGCTCAACGATCTGGGTATTGTGGTTGAAGAGTGGCCCGGTCGATAATTCTGGACGATAAATTTGCAGCATGGGATAACCGGCTGCTCAAACGCGCTAACATTTCCGGGTGAGCCCTTCTACATTTTCTGTTCTACCCAATCGGCCTCCGCTCGATCACGAAAGCTTTTCAGCCCATCGTGAACTCGAAAGTCTGCTCAGGAAAAATCTCCGCGGCGATGTGCATTTCGATCTCGCCTCGCGCGCTTTATTCGCAGCCGACGCTTCGAATTACCGCCAGCTCCCCATAGGAGTCGTCTATCCGCGCGACGCCGCGGATGTTCAGGCGGCCTTGGCTGCATGCTGGGCCACTGGAGCCGCGGTGCTGCCGCGCGGCGCGGGCACCAGCCTGGCCGGACAATGCGTGAACGTAGCCGTGGTCTTCGACTACTCCCGCTACATGAACGCATTGGACTCCATCGATCCTGAAGCGAAGATTGCTCGCATTCAGCCTGGCATCGTGCTTGACCGCCTGCGCGACGCCGCTGAGGTCTATCACCTCACCTACGCGCCCGACCCGGCGACGCACTCCCGCTGCACGCTCGGTGGCATGATCGGCAACAACAGTTGTGGCGTGCATGGCTTGCTCGGCGGCAAAGTCGTAGACAACGTGCAGTCAATGGACGTGATCCTCTACGACGGCACCCGCATGACCGTGGGCCCCACAAGCGCGCAGGAACTCCAGGCAAAGATCAACGCCGGCGGACGCATCGGCGAAATCTATTCCGGGCTCGCCCGCATCCGCGACAAATACTCTTCGTATGTGCGGCAAAAGTTTCCACGCATTCCTCGCCGCGTCTCCGGATACAACCTGGACGAGTTGCTGCCGGAAAGCGACTTCAACGTAGCCCGCGCCCTGGTCGGCTCTGAGGGCAGTTGCGTCAATATTGTCTCCGCCACGCTGAACCTCACTGCCAGCCCACCCTACCGCCTGCTCACCGTGTTGGGCTTCGATGATCCGTTCCTGGCAGCCGATGCTGTTCCGTTGGCGCTGGAGCACAAGCCCATCGGCCTTGAAGGCTTCGATCACATGCTGGTGGACTTCATGCGGCGCAAGGGGATCAGGCTGCACGATCTTTCGCAGCTTCCCGCAGGCGTAAGCTTTCTGCTGGTCGAGCTGGGCGCGTGGAGCGCGGAAGAGGTTCGCGAGAAATCTGAACAGCTCGCACGCGCTTGCCAGTCGTGGCCGGTTCCCCCGGTTGCGCGCATCTGCACCCCTGAAGAAGCCGTCAGCATCTGGCGTGTGCGCGACTCCGCGCTCGGAGCAATGGTGTTTGTGCCCGGCGAGCCCGACCGTTACGAAGGCTGGGAAGACGCCGCCGTTCCACCGGAAAGACTGGGCGACTATCTTCGCTCCATAACCAATCTCATGGATGAGTATGGCTACCGCAGCCCGCTCTACGGCCATTACGGGCAGGGATGCGTCCACACCCGCATCAACTTCGACTTCCATTCCGAAGAAGGCATCCGCAAGTTCCGCGAGTTTATTACGCGGGCTGCCGATGTGGTTCTCGACTTCGGCGGCTCTCTCTCAGGCGAGCACGGCGACGGGCAATCGCGCGCTGCCTTGCTGCCCAAAATGTTCGGCCCGGAGTTGATGGAAGCCTTCCGCGAGTTCAAGGTACTGTTCGATCCGGACAACCGCATGAACCCCGGCAAGCTCATGGACGGAGTGCGTGTCTACGAACCTGAAGAGAACCTGCGCCATGAGCCACCGGAGCTCGCAATAGAAAACCCAGCCCTCAAGAACCTTGAAACACACTTCGCCTTTGCAGCGGATGGCGGTTCGTTTGCCCGCGCGGCAGAGCGTTGCGTAGGCGTAGGCTCATGCCGCAACACCGTCGGCGGCGTCATGTGCCCCAGCTATCGCGCAACAGGAGAAGAACAGCACAGCACCAGGGGACGGGCGCGGCTGCTTTGGGAGCTAATGTCGGGCGCTCTGCGAACCGAGGGATTTGAAAGCGAAGCCGTCCATCAAGCTCTCGACCTGTGCCTGAGCTGTAAAGCCTGCAAATCCGAGTGCCCGGTACAGGTTGACATCGCTTCGTGGAAATCGGAATTCCTCGCCCAGCACTACAAAGGCCGCCTGCATCCCATTCAGCACTACATCTTCGGCTTTGCCGACCGGCTCGCTCGCTGGGGATCGTTCACGCCGGGAATTACCAACGCCTTGCTGACCGGGCCAGCCACCAGCCCGCTCATCAAATACATTGCCGGAGTGGCAAAGGAACGCAAGCTGCCGAGTCTCGCATCAAAAAGCTTTCAAAAGACATGGGTGCCTGAAGACGAAACCTCCAACGTTCCTCGCTCCGCCGCCGAAGCAGACAATCCGCCGGCAAGGCCATTAGTGGTGTTGTGGCCCGATACCTGGAACAACTATTACCACCCCAAAACTCTTGTCGCTGCCGAGAAGATCCTGATTGAAGCTGGCTTCAGGGTGCAGGTTCCCATAGGACACATCTGCTGCGGCCGTCCGCTCTACGACTTTGGCCTTTTACCCGCTGCAAAGTCGTATCTGACCAACGTGCTGAAACAAATGGCTCCGCAGATCGATGCGGGCCTTCCCTTCATCTTTCTGGAACCAAGCTGCGCCAGTGTCTTCAAGGACGAAATCCTCGAACTGCTGCCCAGCGACGCGCGCGCCAAACGACTCAGCGGCCAGGTGTGGCTGCTTGCGGACTGGCTCGCGGCAAAAACCTCAGCGTCGGAAGACGACGACTGGCTTGCCGGCAGGCTGGAAGGTGCAAGCGTGCTGGTCCACGGCCACTGTCACCACAAAGCTGTGTTCGGAGGATCGGCAACCGAACTAGCGCTGCTGAAGCGCGCCGGGGCAACTGCTGCGCCCATCCAGGCCGGATGCTGTGGCATGGCGGGCCCCTTCGGCTTTGAAGCCGACAAGTTCGAGGTATCGAAGGCGATCGCGCAGGATGCTCTGCTGCCCGCCGTTGAGGCCGCCGGTCCCATGACCATGATCGTGGCCGACGGCTTCAGTTGCCGCGAACAGATCGCGCAGCTCTCCAGCAAAGAGGCCATGCACTTTGCCGAGTTGCTTGCCCACGACTGCAGATGCGGCCCCGGCCCGCCATATTCCTAGAGAGCCCAATTGTCCTGAAACGGACCGGGGGAACAAAAAGCAGCAATACGGATTCGCTGTACTTCCGCGTCAAGTGCAATCTGGCTGCGTTATTGTGTTGTACAGGTAAAGGTTACGCATCTTGCCGGCGCGGCCTTGCATCGTTAAGGGTGTAGACTGCGTCTAAGTGCAGAGACAGCGCGGCCAAACCGGGGCCGCAATAGGTTGCCGTTCCTGAAATCCGAGTCCGGAAACTGGATTTTGCGGTTTTCCAGAACTACTGAATCATACGTTGGGGCCTCTCTGAGACCCGGCGAAAAGGAGAGATTGGTCATGGCAGAGGACAACAAGTCTTACGGATTGGCGTGGTTTCTGGCTGGCCTTGGCGTAGGCGCCGTGGTTGGTATTCTTTATGCCCCCAAGAGCGGACGCGAAACCCGCGAGGATCTTGCTCAGGGTGCCCGCGAGGGAACTGAGTACCTCCGCCAGCGCTCGAAGCAGGTGGCAGAAGATGTCAGCACACTGGTCGACAAGAGCAAGGAACACGTGGGTGAATACGTCGACCGTGGCCGCGAAGCGATTGACCGCGGACGCACACAGTGGGAAGAGTTCGTGCAGCGCGGCAAGAATCTGGTCACCGAGCAGGGTGGCAGAGTCACCGCCGCTGTCGATGCGGGACGCCAGGCTTATCAGCAGAATGCTTCAGGAACTCCCGAAGTTCGGGAATTCTGAGCGTTGGGTACTTTCACGCGTGGGGGGGGCGGTGTAGTGTACACACACCGCCCTTTCGCCTTTTAATCCGCAGTTGGCTGCGGCAATGTATAGGTTCGTTCTTGATCGAGGGGGTTCCAGCCTCCGGATTGGCGGTGTCAAACCACATCCATGCAAAATCTAAATCTGCAAACTACTGAATTGATCATTGTTGCCGCAGTGGCTGTCACCATGCTGCTGCAGGCGATTATGCTGGTTGCCCTGTTCGTCGTTTTGCGCAAAACCATTAACACATTGCACGAAGAGCTGGACGACAATCGCAGGTCGATCAAGAATCTCATGGATAAGGTTGAGCCCGTTATCGAACGGATCGGAGAGTTCCTGAACCATAGCGGACCCAAGATTGAATCCACACTGGAAGACTTTGCCACCGTGGCCCACAAGCTGCGCACTCAAACTGAGGATGTGCAGGTAGCGGCGAGCGAAGTCATTGAGCGTGTTCGGAACCAAAGTGCGCGCATGGATTCAATGATGACCAAGACGCTTGACGGCGTCGATCGCGCCGCCACTTTTATGACCGACGCAGTCGGCAAGCCGATGCGCCAGCTCTCGGCCGTTCTGGCCTCAGCCAAAGCAGTGGTGGATACGCTACGTACGCCTACGCATATGCATGAAAACCATCAGGCTTCCGGCAATCCGGCGGAAGATCGCTACGTTTAGAACGAGCGTCCAGCAGAGTTAGAAAATCCAGCCTCCACCAACAACCTCGTCGCCATCGTAGAAGACCGCCGATTGGCCCGGCGTAACGGCGCGCTGCGGCTCGTCAAAGGTGGCAATCACTTCATCGGGGCCACCGGGTTCCAGCATCGCCCCGGCAGGTTCGTGCCTGTGCCTGATCTTGATCTTCACGCGCATCGGCTCGGTTAGTTCTGGAATGCTGATCCAATTCAGCCGCCGAGCACGCAGTTTGTTCGTTGCCAGCTCCTCGTCGGCTCCGATCGTCACACGGTTGCTCGCCGGATCAATCTGCAAAACGTAAAGCGGCGTCGGTGAGCTGACGCCGATACCCTTGCGCTGTCCCACCGTAAAGTTGGTGATACCGCCGTGACGGCCCACAACCTTGCCGCCCGCCGCCACCAGCTCGCCTTCCGTTTCGGGAATCTGCTCGCCTTGCTCTTCCAGATACGCCGTCAGGAACTGCTTGTAGTCCCCACCGGGGATAAAGCAGATCTCCTGCGAGTCTGGCTTCTCCGCCAGCCTCAGGCCGTGCACCCGCGCAACTGCGCGCACTTCAGGCTTGGTCATGCGGCCAAGCGGAAACAGCGTGTGCGCCAGTTGCTCCTGCGTCAGGCCAAAGAGAAAATACGTCTGATCCTTGGCCAGATCCGCGGGCCGCTTCAGGATCCATCGGCCGCGTTCGGCATCGAACTCATTCACCGCGTAGTGGCCGGTCGCAATGCGGCTCGCTCCAATGCTGCGCGCCGTCTTCAAAAGCTGATCGAACTTCAGATGGTTATTACAAAGCGAACACGGAATCGGCGTGCGGCCCGCCAGATACTCGTCTACAAATGGACGCACCACGTCGCGCTCGAATCGCTCTTCCTGATTGACCACGTAATACGGAATGCCTAGATGCTCGGCCACCTTGCGCGCGTCGTACACATCGTCGAGCGAGCAACAGCGCCCCGCCTTGGGCGCGTCGGGAATTCCGTGCTTGCCCGCGAGCCGCGTCTGATCCCAAAGCTGCAGCGTAAGGCCGATCACCTTGTCCCCGCCGTGCGCGAGCATCGCCGCCGCGGTCGAGGAATCCACACCGCCGGACATGGCAACCGCAATTGTTGAGTATTCCGTCATAATATGCAGCTTCTGGCTATTAGCTTCCAGCTTTCGAAAGAACGATCTGCTTGCTGATTGCGAACTGCTCCAGCTCAGCCCAGCGTTCCGGCAACAACCGGTGAGAGAGCCCGCAGACGTTCCACCGCCTCCGGAACCACGCTCAGCACGTAGTCAATGTCCTCTTCCGTCGCCGTCTTCATCAGGCTGAAGCGCAGGCTGGCGCGGGCAGCGTTCTTGTCCAGGCCCATCGCCATCAATACGTGGCTCGGTTCGGTCGAACCGGAGTGGCACGCTGAGCCGCCGCTCACTGCAACCCCCTTGAGATCGAGCGCAATCACCAGCGCCTCACCTTCAACATTTTCGAAAGAGATATTGGTCGTGTTGGCAGTGCGCAGAACTCGCACTCCATCATCCCATCCGCCGTTCAATCGCGTTCCGGAGATCTTGAGAACGCCTTCTTCCAGCCGGTCGCGCAACGCAGCCAACCTCGAAATCGTCCCGTCCTCCAGCGACTCCATCGCCAGTTCCGTAGCCTTACCCAGCCCGACAATGCCCGGAACATTCTCGGTTCCCGCGCGCTGACGCCGCTCGTGACTGCCGCCCACCATCATCGCCTCAATCGGCGTTCCCCGGCGCACATACATCGCTCCCACGCCTTTCGGCGCGTGCATCTTGTGCCCGCTAATGGAAAGTAGATGGCACCCAAACCGCTTCACGTCGAACTCGACCTTGCCCGCGCCCTGCACCGCGTCGATATGGAAATAGGCGCCTGCATCGGTGGCAATCTTGCCAATCTGCTCCATGGGTTGCAGTACACCGGTCTCGTTATTCGCCAGCATCACGCTGATGAGCCGCGTATTGGGCTTGACGGCGCTCTCAATATCTTCCGGGTAGATGAGCCCGCTCGGATGCGGCGCAGCAAACGTCACCTCGACGCCGTTCTTTGCAGCGCGGTCCGCGGCGCGCAACACCGCCGAGTGTTCAATGCTCGTGGTGATGAAGTGATCGCCAGGCCGCAGCAATCCAAAGATCGCCGTGTTGTCGCCTTCCGTGCCACCCGAGTTGAACACCACTTCGGCTTCCCGGCACTTGAAAAACCGAGCCATTGTCTCGCGCGCGTGGTCCACCGCCCGATGTGCAAGCTGCCCATGCAGATGAATCGACGAAGCGTTCCCAAACTGCTCCATCCAAAACGGATGCATGGCATCCACTACCTCAGGTAGCAAAGGCGTTGTCGCATTGGCATCGCAGTAAACCCGGCGCATCAAAATCGCTCCAGTCTAAATTGTAAGGGGAATCAGTTCTTTCTGCCCTTCATGGCGTGAATTGACGCGGAGCGCGTCCCGCAAGTGCCCTGCTTTCTTGACCCCAACCGGCAACCTTTCGTATGCTTGCCGCGTCTACGCTCGGTGGATCATTCCCCACACCAATTCGTGGATGGAGTCCCCGGCATGAGCACCATTCCGTCAATTGAAGCATCGGCCAGAAACACCGCCAACGAAACTCTGCTGGTTCGGCGCGCGGCCGTGCTCGGAGCCGGCACCATGGGCTCGCACATCGCAGCCCACCTGGCCAACGTCGGAATCCCCACCATCATGCTCGACATCCCCGCGCAGCCCGGCGCTGCTCAACCGGCGAAGATCGCTCTCGAAAGACTCGCCAAATCGAAACCGGCCGCTTTCTACGAAGCTGCAAATGCGGACCTGATCACAACAGGCTCCTTCGACAAAGACCTGCCCCTCCTCTCGCAATGCGATTGGGTCATAGAAGCCGTCACCGAAAACTTCGAAATCAAGAAAGCGCTGCTCGCAAGCGTCCTTCCGCATCTGGCAAGAAATGCGCTGCTCACCACCAACACTTCGGGCCTGCCCATCGGCCGCATTGCAGAGAGTCTTGAAGGCCATCGCGAGCACTTCTTCGGCGCGCACTTCTTCAATCCGCCGCGCTACATGCGCCTGCTTGAGATCGTCGCCACACCTGAAACCGACCGCGCCGTTCTCTCACGTTTTGCCGCCTTTGCCGATCACGTACTGGGCAAGCAGGTGGTGTTCGCAAATGACACACCGAACTTCATTGCCAACCGCATCGGCGTCGCACTCATGTTCAACGCAGCCGACCTCATGCTGCACCAGGGCCTGACCATTGAAGAAGTGGACGCGCTCACCGGCCCAGCGCTTGGCTGGCCGCGCACCGGAACCTTCAGGCTCGCCGACATCGTCGGCATCGACGTCCTCGCCCATGTTGCTTCGAACTTTCCTGAGGGAGTTTCGCTGGGGAAATTCGCGGAGATCCTTGCCGAACTGGCAAAGCGCAAATGGCTCGGCGACAAAACAGGCCAGGGCTTCTACAAGAAAGCGCGCGGCGCAGACGGTAAAGATCAGCGCCTCGTTCTCGAACTGAACACCTTCGAATATCGCCCGGCAACAAAACCCCGGCTGCCCACGCTCGACATGGTCAAGGGAGCGCCGAGCGTGAACGAACGCATCCGCCTGCTGCTCGGCAACGATCCCGCAAAAGACAAAGCATCTGCTTTTCTGTGGCCGCTGCTTTCAAAGCTGTGGAACCACGCCGCGGACAGCATTGGCGATGCATCGCCTGATGCGCATTCCATCGACACCGCAATGCGCGCCGGCTTCAACTGGGAGCTGGGTCCATTCCAGATGTGGGATGCCGTGGACGTGGCCACCAGCGTGGCCCGCATGAAAGCCATGGGAATCTCAGTCAGCCCCGCAGTGCAGACACTCATCTCCACCGGCCGCTCCGGCTGGTACTCCGCGGATGAACAGGAGTGCTTCGAGCCGATCAAGAACCAGCTCCTTCCGGTGCCGAAGATTGCCGGCCACGCGCGCGTTGCGGACTTCCGTCGCACCCATAAAGTCGTGCGTACCAATCCCGGCGCATCGCTAGTGGATCTCGGCGACGGCATCGCCTGCATTGAGCTGCATTCGCTCAAAAACGCCATCGGCGGCGATGTGTTGTCGCTGATCACAACCGTCCTCAATCCCGGTTCCGACGCGGTACGTGACTTTGCAGGCTTCGTCATCACCGGCGACCGCGACAACTTCAGCGTGGGCGCAAACCTCATGCAGTTGCTCATGCTCGCGCAGGAAGGCGAGTGGAACGAAGTCAACGGAGTCATCCATCGCTTCCAGCAGATGACCGCGGCCATCAAGTTCTGCCCAAGGCCGGTGGTTGTTGCGCCCTTTGGATTAGCACTCGGCGGCGGCGCAGAAATATGTCTGCACGCACCCGCCCGCCGGCCTCACGCTGAAACCTACATCGGCCTGGTGGAGGCGGGTGTAGGACTCATCCCCGCCGGTGGCGGCACCAAAGAAATGCTGTTGCGCGCAATCGACTCTGCTGCCACGCTTGCACCGCTCGATCCTCGCGATCCGCCTTCGAAGTTCGCGCAATCAGCTGAGCTCGCCACCGCCCTCAAGCGCGTCTTCGAGTTGATTGCCATGGCCAAGGTATCCACATCCGCCGCCGAGGCGCGATCGATGGGACTGTTTGCTCTCACCGATCACATTACCATCAACCGTGAGCGTCTGCTGCTGGACGCCAAGGCACAGGCGCATATCCTGGCGCAGAGCGGCTACACGCCGCCACGGCCGCGAGCCACAATTCCCGCGCCGGGAGCTTCCGCCCTCGCCCTCATGGAAACCGGCGCATTCCTGATGGGTGAAGCCGGTTACGCTTCGGAATACGATCAGAAGGTGGCGCGCTGGATTGCCAACGTACTGGCCGGCGGGCGCGTCACCGCCGGAACTCCACTCAGCGAGCAATATCTTCTCGATCTCGAACGCGAAGCGTTTCTTTCGCTTTGCGGCGAGCGCAAGACGCAGGAGCGAATAGCCTTTACATTAAAGACGGGGAAACCGTTGCGGAACTAGTGATGAAGTTAAAGCAAGCTTCAATAACGGGTCTTGAAGGAAGGGGTCTTGAAAGGGCACGGCTTCAGCCGTGCCGTACCGGGACTGAAATTCATGCGGCTTTAGCCGCTGAGGGAGGACTCTCTCCGCTCCGGTTGCCATCATTGAAGCAAGCTCTCATCGTTACGCTGGTCATGCTCGCCATGCAGGGCACTTCGGCCAACGCACAGAACGCCGCCTTCACGATGAAGAGCCCGCAGTCGCCGCTCGTTAAAACCGGACAAGTCATGGTTGAAGGTCGAGCAACGCCCTACATCATTCGCCACCTGCCGGTGAGTTCATTCCCGGCGCTTCCGCGCGCCGTCCAGGACGAATTGAACCGCCGTAGTTGCATGATTCCGCAGACCTACGAGGCGCACCGGCCGGAAAATGTCGCCCATGCCGATTTCGAAGGGCGGGGTGGAACCGACTGGGCAGTGCTGTGCGCGGTCAAGGGCACCGTTTCGCTGCTGGTGTTCTTCGACGGCGGCTCACTACCCCCTGCTGTATTGGCCTCGGTTCCTGAAACAGAACGGTTGCAGGTACACGATGTGAGCGGTGTCCTTGGATTCAACTGGGGCATCGATCCCGCCTCTCCCCGACAGGTGGCCGAAGCGCAGTACGGAATGTCACCGCGTCCTCCAGTGCTGGACCACGACGCGCTTGCCGACACCATCGTGGAGCATAAAACCGTCTACCATTTCTATGCAGAGAACGCGTGGACTATGGTGAAGCTGCGCAATTAGCGTTGCCCGCAACACGCGCGTGGCATAAGGAGCAACCGATGTCTGAAGCCGTCATCGTCAGCGCCGTTCGCACGCCTGCTGGCCGTGCGCCAAAGGGTGCGCTCTCCACTACGCGCCCAGACGATCTGGCCGCAACTGCATTGATCGGAGCCTTGGCCAGGGTTCCCGCCTTGGACAAAGCCGAGATCGATGACGTGATCCTTGGATGCGCGCAACCCGAAGGCGAACAGGGATGGAACATTGGTCGCTGGGCCATTCTGCGCGCGGGCCTGCCGGTTGAGATTCCCGGAGCGACGGTAAACCGGCTCTGTTCCTCGGGCCTCGAGGCAATCGCCATCGCCGATCAACGCATTCGCGCCGGTGGTGAACGGGTCATCGCCGCCGGTGGCGTGGAATCCATGAGCCTCATCCCCATGGGAGGCGTCAAACCCAGCCCCAATCCATGGCTCGCCGAACACTACCCTGCTTCCCTCTTAACCATGGGACTCACCGCAGAGCGCGTTGCGCGGCACTACAAAATCTCGCGCGAAGACCAGGACGCATTCGCGCTGCGCAGCCATCAACGAGCGCTGGCCGCACAGGCCGCCGGGCGGTTCGGCGACGAGCTGATCCCGGTGACCCTGACAAAGACCGTCCCCGGCAAGCAGGCAGGCAACCCGCACGTCGAGGAGCTTTTCTTCTCCTCTGACGAAGGACCGCGCGCCGACACCTCCGCCGAAGCGCTGGCCAAACTCAAACCGGCATTCCACGCACAAGGCACGGTCACGGCAGGCAACTCCTCGCAAACCTCAGACGGCGCAGCCGCCTGCGTGTTGATGGAAGCAAGTCGTGCGCGTGAGCTGGGCCTGCAGCCCATAGCGCGCCTCGTCGCCTACGCAACAACCGGATGCCTGCCAGAGGAGATGGGCATGGGCCCGGTGACAGCAGTGCCAAAAGCATTGAAGAAGGCGGGACTCTCGCTCAACGATATCGGCCTCATCGAGTTGAACGAAGCCTTCGCCGCGCAGTCGCTGGCCGTCATGCGTGAACTTAGTCTCGATCCCGAGCGCGTGAACGTAAACGGCGGAGCCATCGCGCTCGGCCATCCGCTCGGATGCACAGGAGCCAAACTCACAGCCACCCTCATCGCCGAAATGAAGCGGCGCAAGGTTCGCTATGGACTGGTAACGATGTGCGTGGGTGGAGGCATGGGTGCGGCAGGCATATTCGAGCGGCTGGATTGATTCGGATATCCGGCTCGCGATGCCGCCAGAAACACAAAGCAGCCGGGAATTTCTCCCGGCTGCTTTCTTCCTCCGTTTGATCTTGTGCGCTGCCTGCTTAGGCCTTCGCGGTCGCGAGAGCCTTCACGCGCGCATTCAGGCGAGCCTTGTAGCGGGACGCCGTGTTGGCATGAAGCACACCCTTCTGGACGCTCTTGTCGAGGGTTGAAACGGTCTCACGATACTGCGTCTGGGCCGCCTTTGCGTCGCCCTTGGTCAGCGTCTCGCGCAGAGCCCGCAGGCTGGTGCGCACGCGGCTGCGGTTGGCGCGGTTCACTTCGGTACGGGTCACGGTCTGGCGGGCGCGCTTCAGCGCGGAAACATGGTTTGCCATTACTCTTCCTTCACTAATGCCCTGATTGTCAGGGAGAAAATGATGCGGTTAGGGCGCTCATCTAAGGCGCCGCAGAATGCAACTTGAGCCGCATCCCTCGCAGTCTCTTAGTTTACGGGAATCCCGCCTCGCGGTCAATCAAGATCATTTCAGACCACTCATTCCGCAGGCCTTGCCCCGAAAGCGTGCTAACTTGCTCCTGATGTTGGCTTTGGCGCTGGCTTTTTCGACCTCAGCGCAATCGCCCCCAAAACCACAACGGCCCCAATCAGCGCCGCCCAAAGCAACGCCGGGTGCTTTTCGGTGAACGGCCGCTCGTCGGGCCGCGCCTTCCACCCCGGATTCGGCTGCTCCGGCCCTGCGGTCGCCTGCATAGCATTTGGCTGCGGAGAGAAGAGCCGCGCGTAGTCGTAGCGCGGAGCCCCAAGCGCCGCGTCGCCGTAGTAGAGCGTGTAGTCCGCGCCTGCGGCATCAAAGCACAAGGTACGCTCCAGCATCTCAAGCCGCACTAACTTGAGCGCCACCGGCACGTCGTCTCCATTCGCAATCGTCACGGTCCACTTGGCCGGCGTGCTGAACACCTGGCGCGGAGCATCCACAGTAAGCCGCTCCTCGTCGATGCGCTTGCCCTCCTGCACGCGGTGAACCCGAAGCAAATTTCCATATGAACTCGCGGCTATCGGCGGCTGCTGCCCGCTGCCCACGTCGCCGGGGCGCTTCTCCGCAACAGGACGCACCTTCACCGTTACGTCCCTGCTGAATGCCGCAGGCCCAGCGCCCGGAAAAAACACAACGCGGTCCACCGGTACGTTCGCCGGAACATCGAATTCAACAACCGTCGCACGACCGTCCTGTGTAACCTGCGACGATTCCGCTACGGCGACGTAGCGAGGCGGCGACGCGGGCGCACTCCCCACTGAAAGTCCGGTAACGTCCTCGGGACGCAATGGACCCGCGATGCGGAAATGCAGATAGGTAAAGTTGGACTCAGGCAGATGCAGCACAGTGCTGCGGCCCAGCCGCTGGCGGCTCAGGTCAAAGATGGTGTAATCGCCCAGCTTTGTTTCCCGGTCGCCCGATGCCGATTGACTCCCCGAGACCGTTACCGTCGCAATAAAGTCGTGCGCCGTAACCGTGAGCAGCACATCGCTGTAACGCCCTCCGGGCAGCTCCGCATCGAACACCGTGTGCCCATCGCGAACCCCGGAGTTCAGCAGCGGAACCGTCTTTGCATCGCCGGCCATCGGCGCAGCCACCTGGATCGTGTACGGAGTCTCCGCCCCGCCTGCATAGAGGCGAAGATCGGCAAGCTGCGGCGCAGCATGGGCAAAAATCTCCGGCTCCACAGCCAGGCATGCCTGCCCGCCAGTGCCCGTCGGCAGCTTTATCGGTCGTTCGTAGCGGAAATACTGAACCTGGGGCGACGCAGCCAGAAATGCCAGCGCCAACACGGCTGAAGCAATCTTCATTGGGACTGCGCCTCATCTATCGCTGAGTTTTCCTTCGCTTCGCGGCCACGCAGATTCAGCCAGTCGCGCTGATACACAAAGCTCACGCCCAGCAGCAATACGCCCAGCCCCAGGAAGCTCAGAATGCGATAGCCCTGGCTCAGTTCGCTCATGTCGAACAGAAAGACCTTGCCGATGGCGAACGCCAGCAGCACCAGAGCCTGCCACCGCAAAAACGACGAACGCCGCCAGAAGCCCGCAGCCAGCAGAATCGCGCCGAACAGCATGAACCACGCCGAATAGCTGAACTGCGTGTAAATCCGGTACTGCTCGTAGTCGTAGCCGTTCGCCCAGCGCACCTTCCACCAGTAGCTGTTGATCTCCAGACTGACGGCGATAAGAATGAGCGCGTTCACGGCCAACACTGCCACCGCGGCCAGTTGCGGCCAGAATACCTCCCCGGCGCCGGCCTCATCCTTGGCATGAATCGCCACCCACGCGGCAAACGCACAGACTGCAATGGCAACGCAGTAGATGGCAAAACGCGCATTGAAGATCGGCGTCGGCGAAGCTGATGGGTTTATGACAACAAGGGCGCACAGCCCCAGCGCCACGCACAACACGGCCAGTATGCGCAGCAGCCGCGACCGGTTCCGGCTCGCCAGCCACAGCAGCGCTGCTCCCTCCACCAGCCACCCGGTGGTAATCCAGCGCCCATGCGCCTTCAGGGGAATCGCAATGGTCAGAAAGACCACGGCTACTGTCTGATGCAATCCCGACAAAGGCTCCGGGCTCGACTTCAACCGTCCACTCTCAGGCAGACGCAACAGCAGCAGGTAAAATGCCGCAAAGGCCACCGCCAGCCATGCCTGCGCCCAATCGGACCCGGTGCGGTCAAGGATGGCGTAAAAGCCCAGGAACCCCCACGCCGCATTCGCAAGCGGCATTACGAGAATCGCAAAACTATCCCAGCCGGCAATCTGCGCGCTGCCGTCGAGCCTGCGCTGAACAAGCCGCGGCGCAAACGCAAAGATCAAAAAGAAGCACGCCAGGAAAAACGATGTCCGCAGCGCCTGGCTGTGCGAGTAGAACTTGATCGACCATCCCAGATAAAAAACCAGCGAGCCAAGGAACGCCATAAACAGCAGGCGCGACCACGGCTTGAGCGCCACCAGCACCAGAACCGCAATGTCGATCACTAGTAGATAGGTAAACAGCGTGACTTCGTGGTTCTCGCCCGTCGAAAGCAGCAACGGTGTACTCACGCCACCAACAATGGCGTACAGCGCCAGCAGCTCCGCATCCTGCACCCAGGCCATGAATCCGTTGAACGCCGTAACCGCCACCATGGCCAAAAATGCCACGCTGCCCGGCACAAGCTGATACAAACTGAACGCCGCCCACAGAGACAGATACAGCACGCCGCTGCCAATCGCCTTCAGCGAGTAGGAGAAGACCGCATAACCGTGGCTGCGAAAACGCTCAGACCATGCGACAAGTCCCGCCCCCACCATCAGCCCGATGATGACCCGGCCAAGCGGGCCAATCCAGTGGTTGTCGATCGCAAACTTGAGAAACCACGCCATGCCGATAAGCACGGCCAGAATGCCAACGCGATTGAACCACTGCGAGCCGATCCGGCTTTCCAGTGAGCGTGTATCCACCGGCTCTGTCATCGCCTGCCGAGCAAAAGGCGGAATCGCGGCAGGCTGCGAACCCGGCCGCGGACCTCGCGGCATAACCGCTGTCCAGGGCACAGCCGGTGTCGGCTCTGCAGCTGGTTTTGACGCCGCACTTGAAGCCGCAGGTGCGCTTGCGGCAGCCTGTGGTGGCGCGGGCCGCGCCTCAGCCTGGCGCTGCAAAATGCCGCGGCTCTCCAGAGCCTGCTCGAGCTGCTGCACTCGGCGGCGCAGTTCAACAACCTGGTCTTCAAGGCTCTGAGGATGCTCTGGATCCATTGCCGTCCACTCTAACTCATGAGAATCAGCATTTCCACCGACATAATTCATCCCATCATCAGGCACCCAAGCCCTGCATGGCCCCGCAAACTTAATTCAGCCGACAGTACTTTCGTGGGAGCACTCAGCTGCGGCCATGGCCCCCCAGCAAAGTCGGCCATCGCGCAAAATCAGCATCCGCAGCAGCTTTGGCAACCTCTTCCCGCCCTGGAGGTATCTTTCAGGGAACAGAATTTTGCAGTAATTTACGCCGTGCTCATTGACGCAGTGGGCACATCGCGCTACTCTCAAGCCCAGATAAAGGATTTGGTCGCCTACGCCAACCCGCGGTCTCACAAGGTTGTCAAGAGCTCCGGCTCCCGACCACCATGCGTCTCCGAAAACCTGCTTGTATCGGTTGCCACGTCTCTCTCCTTACGCCCACCTTCGTTTAGCTCTCTGACTACTGCAAGTCTCTACAAAACCCTTCCGGGCGGGTCGCATCATGACCCAGCCCGGCTTATTTCACCATTAAATCGCCTACCTGGAGGCTATCGACTATTTTGAAGATCGCTCTGGAGATCACGCCCAATCTTGAGCCCCTGTTCGGGACCCGCGATGAAAACCTGAGACTCATGGAAGATTCACTCGGCGTCCGCATCGATCTACGTTCCGATGCCGTACACGTGGAAGGTCCTGATGAGGGAGTGGCTAGAGTTCAGCGAATCTTTCAGGACTTCGAAGCACTCCGCCGGCAAGGCATCAACCCACACAATGGCGAATTGAACGGCATGCTGCGGCTCGTGGTCGCAGACCCGGCAACCACGCTGCGCTCGTTAGCCGACTCGGGCAAGCAGCGCTCCGCCGGAGCCAAACGCACCGTGCAGCCCCGCTCCATCAACCAGCGCAAATACGTTGAAGCCATCGAGAAGAACGACATGGTGTTCGGCGTGGGCCCCGCGGGCACCGGCAAAACCTACCTTGCCGTCGCCATGGCCGTCTCCGCCATCAACGCCAAAAAGGTAAGCCGCATCATATTGGTGCGTCCCGCAGTAGAAGCAGGCGAACGCCTCGGCTTCCTGCCCGGTTCGCTGCAGGAGAAAGTCGATCCCTATCTGCGCCCGCTCTACGACGCGCTCTACGACCTGCTCGAACCCGAGCGCGTCGACAAAATGCTCGAGAAGAACGTCATCGAAGTCGCGCCGCTCGCCTTC
The DNA here is from genome assembly GCA_963832645.1 of uncultured Acidobacteriaceae bacterium. Lineage (GTDB taxonomy): Bacteria > Acidobacteriota > Terriglobia > Terriglobales > Acidobacteriaceae > Telmatobacter. Next base: position 84,792 of record CAWHUU010000008.1, on the reverse strand, counting down.
ATGCGCGGCCGCACTCTCAACGACGCGTTCATCATCATGGACGAAGCGCAGAACACCACCACCGAGCAGATGAAGATGTTCCTCACCCGCCTCGGCAACAACTCCAAGGCCGTCATCACCGGCGACATCACGCAGATCGACCTGCCCAATCCGCGCAAGTCCGGCCTGCTTGAAGCCATCAACATTCTCGACGGCGTAGAGGGTATCCAGTTCTGCCACTTCGAAGACTCCGACGTAGTGCGCCACGCGCTGGTGCAGCGCATCGTCCGCGCCTACGAGTCAGCCAAGCCGCAACAGCAGGAACTGCCGCTCTCGATAGGTGAAGCCATCGAAGTGGGCACGCAAAGGCGCGAAGACCAACCCGCAGCAAAGCCAGCGCACCCAGCCAAGCCGCAGTAGTAACTCCCATCAAAAGCCTTTCGTAAAGAAACGACGCCCGGACCGCCAAAGGTCCGGGCGTTGTTTTGCAGTAGTGCGCCACATAGCTGCAAAAAGTGCCTCCGCATTAACTTCCAGATAGGTCCGGATTCGAGTAACTCTTATCGTTGTACAACATATCTGAAAAATCCCATTGACATCATCGTCCAATAAGTCCTACTATCTGGCTCGCTAGTCGTCATCAGCACTTCCTCATCCATTTACAAGCGGGCTTAATACTCAATAAGCAATCGGAACCGTTCACTGAAAGCGGGCCCTGGGGGGCCTGCAGGAGACGTGCATGAACAAGCTCGCAAGAATACTGTCAGCTACAACTCTACCCATTAAGTCGAGAACCGCTCTAAAACTACTAAGTGCCTCCGCGGCACTTGTCGCAATCACTGTCTTGCTCGCATCGGTCAAGACTCCGCGCGTCAAGGCAGGGCCGGAATCTGAGCACGAGCAGAGCGAGAGCGAGATCAGGATCGGTCTCGACATCGCTCCCGTGCCTCTTAACTTCGAACATCGAGATAGGCGGCTAGTTGGTTTGGGCAGCTACATCGTCAACGCACAAGCCGACTGCAACGGTTGTCATAGCCGCGGCCCGCAGACCGAGTACATCGGCCCCGGAAACCCTTATCTGCTTTCTCCTCCTCACGGTCCCTTCACCGGGATGCAACAAAGCAATCCCGCCACTTATCTCGGCGGTGGCCGGGACTTCGGTCCCTTCGGCAGCCAGTCTGAGTTGACGCACCTTTACTCCCGCAACCTGACTCCAGACAAAACCGGACGGCCGGTGGGAGGCCTCAGTTTCAACGAATTCCTCACCGTCCTGCGCACGGGTAGAGACTACGACCACATTCATCCAAACTGCACAGGCGCTCCGGATGGCAACTGCCTCCTGCCTCCGTTCAACGGGGATGTGCTGCAGGTAATGCCCTGGCCCGTTCATCAAAACATGACCGACCACGACATCCGCGCCATCTACGAGTATCTAAGCGCCATTCCCTGCATCGACACCGTAATCGCCGGCGCTCCAGAATTACACAACGACTGCAACTAAACATCGAGTGCAGATCCGGGCTCTAAAGATCAACCAGCCCGCAGCAATCAATTGGCAATGAAGTACGTCCGGACCGCCTGCGGTCCGGACGTTTTGCTACCCCACACGGAAGAAACTGCAATAGCACTTCAGAATCTCCGCATCAAAATCCCGGTAAACATCCGCAAATGTCCGCATCACCGGTCACTCGCTCATCACGGACGTTCGCAAGACTGAGCTGTGATCTAATGAGATCTCCAAGCGATCAGATCCTCTCCTGGTTCATACATGAAGCCTATGAATAGACTCGATGCAAGCAATCGATTTGTTCGGTTGATTTTCCGCATCGCGTTGCTTGCCGTCGTCATGCCGGCCGGACTTTCCTCTGCACAGGATGCCAAGTCGGCGAAGGCGTTTCTCGCATCGATCTATCGGCATTACGAGAACGGCGGCAACGGAATCAACATCGGTAATCGAGATGCAGACCGATATTTCTCAGCCTCACTTCTGGCATTGGTTCAAGCAGATGCCAAGGCCGCGGGACCTCAAAACGTCGGAGCCATCGACGCCGATCCGATTTGCGCATGTCAGGATTGGGAAGGTATTTGGAATCTCGATATTGTCGTGAACGTTGGAGAGGCGAAACACGCCCAAGCAGCCGTCTCATTCTCTCTTTCACCGTCGCGCAACTACCGGAACGATGCATCAAGAAGCCTGCGTATCAAGCTGATCTCCGTACGTGGTGGATGGAAGATTGATGACATCATCGACCTGACCGACCCAAAGGCCCCTTACGCCCTTCGCAAGGCGCTGGTTGACGACATCCAATTAAATCGGCGAGCCAAACGCTAGTTCCGGGCAAGTGGCCGGCCGTTCAAAGCCAACCCTCAATCAGCAAACCCGACATGGCCAAGTATCGTCAGCCATCCCGTCGGAAGGGCGAGTAAGCAAAACCCCCTCACAAGCCTCACAATTGATAACTGTTCCCTGCCCACTGTCCTATTTCGGCAGCAAACTGTGTGCAATCGCATCCAGCATCCCGTTCAGAAAATTGATCGACTCAGGAACGGAATAGCGGCGCGCGATCTCCAGCGCTTCGTTGATGACAATGGGGAACGGAGTGCCTTTGAAGCCGATCATTTCGCCAACTGCCATGCGCAGCAGGTTGCGGTCAACCGAGGGCATGCGCTCAAGACGCCAGTGCTTTGAGTTAGTGGAGATGAGCTCGTCGATCTTTTCCTGGTTCGCTATCGCCACGCGGAACAGGTCCTCGGCAAAGCCCTGAACCTCCGGCTCCACCTTATCGCCCGCTCTCCAGAATGTGGCGCGCACCTCATCTGGTGTCTGCTTGCCCATGTCTGCCTGGAAAAGCATCTGCATGGCAAGTTCTCGCGACTTGCGGCGTCCTGAAGTGCTCAAGCCGTACCGCCTTGTTTGAGCTTGCGGTGCAGGCTCACCATCTCGATTGCCGCAGCCGCTGCTTCAAAGCCCTTGTTCCCAGCCTTGATGCCGGCACGGTTCAACGCTTGCTCCAGCGTCTCGCACGTAAGCACGCCAAAGCTGTGCGGAATGCCGGTCTCCTGCTGCGACTGACCGATGCCGCGTGCCACTTCGTTGTAGATGGCTTCGTAATGCGCGGTCTCTCCACGCAGCAGGCAGCCAAGCGTGATGATTGCATCGGCCAGACCTGTATCCGCCAGCGCGCGCGCAGCCGATGGAATCTCCCATGCGCCCGGAACCCGCAGGATCTGAATATCGGCGCGCGTCGCTCCACTGCGTAACAACGCGTCCAATGCGCCTTCGAGCAGCCGGTCGGTGATCACCGCATTCCAGCGCGCCACCACAATGGCAAAACGCATTCCAGCCGCTGAAAGATCGCCTTCAAGAGCAATTGGCTTGCCCTTTACCGGATCGGTCCACGCCCAGAAGCTGAAGGCAAAATCCGCCTCCGGCTCAACCGTAAAAATCTGCGACTTCCAGTGCGTATCCGTAATGGCAGACAACCGCGCCAGCGCCTCTTCCCCGCCCTGCGCCTTTAGCCACGCGGCCGCAGCCTGGTGCACCGCATCCAGCGCCGTCACCTCAACCAGAATGTCCGCTGTAGAAGGAAACTGCCCGTCAACAAATTCAAGATTTCCCAGGGGCGCCAGGAACGATGCGCCGCGGCTGCCTTCTTCGTTCCAGCCTTTACCGGCTGCAAAACCAAGAGCAGCAAAAAAACTGCTCAGTCTCTCGTAGGCTTCGGGGCTGCCGGCGGAACGCAGTAAGGATATGCCCTTGATCATGGTTTGATTCTATCGTGCGAGGTGCGGAAATCCGCATCACGATCGTCGTCCGCGACCGCCACGGGAGCCACCTTTGCGGCGAATCCAACCCTCGACCACCGCACCCAAAAACAACGAAGGCCGGCAAAAGCCGGCCTCCGTGATCGAACCAAATCAATCGGCAATTACGTTGTGCTGCGCGGAACAACCACGATCTTTGTTGCCGGCACAACCGTGTCCGTCCCCGTATAAGTGCAACCAGCGTCCTGGCCACCCGCGGAGATCGGTGTGCACGCTGGAAGATTGGGGCTGAACTGTTGCGAATCCGTAGGAGCGGTTGCCAGTGGGTCCGTTGGAATTTTGATGTAGTGGACCTTGTTGTCGCCCGCGGTTGAGACAAAGAAGATCGAGTCATCCGGCGTAAATGCACCCGCAATCGGCGCCGTGATAGCCGAACTGCCGTCCAGCGTTACGTAACCCACCGTTCCAGCCGCGCCGTTCGAGCCCGGTATGTAATACGGCAGGTTAGCGCCGGTGGTCGAACCGTTGTAAAGAACGAACGACAGGTTCGAAACCGGCGATGTAACGATCTCGTTGAGGGTCGTTGCATTCACCGCCAGAGACGCCTGCGTAAAGGCCGTGCTCGCATGCTGAATGGTCAGCGGATTAAGCTGCGACGAGGTCGAGCCCGCCGTCGCTGCCGGGCAAGCTCCCGAGGGAATCGTCACATTGATATCCGACAACGTTACACCGCCGCCCTGCATTGCCGCGGTCAGCACGTGCTTGCCATCTGTTGTAGCCGTCAGCACGTCAGACTGTACCGGCTGAGTATCGCCGCCCTGCGTGGCCACAGACCCCGGATAGGGTCCCGGATAAAACGAGGTAATGGTGCTGCCCGTGCTGGTCACCGTTCCCAGCGGACACCACGTATGCGCCACCGTGGGGGTTCCGCGAAGATACGCGCCAACACTGGGAATCGTCAGCGCCGGAGTTTGCTGTGTCGGCGAAACGTCGATGTTGGGTAGATACGACGATGACGGAATTGCCGCGGACGGCAACGGGCTGGGCGGCAGCGGATACGTAGACCAGCCGGTGTTTACGTTGTACACGTAAAGCATGTCCTTGTGGTCCCCGCCAAGAGCCGCGTTGTCGGTAATGTAGAGCGTTTTCGAGTCGGGCGTATACACCGCCGCATTTCCAAGGCCGCCGAATGTCGTGGACGCTCCCGACGCCGTGGCAAACAAATGGAAGACTTCGCGCACTTGATCGTTCACAAGAACGTATGCGTTGTTCGGTGAAACCGCAAGAACAACGCCAGGAACACTCGGCACTTCGCGGTTGAGCGTGTTCGTGGCTGTCGAGTAGATCATCAACTCATGTTGCGAGCCAAAATAAAGGCTCCGGCCGTTCTGGTCCATCTTCATTGAGTTGGGCACGTACGGCATGCGCACCGTTGAACCGCCCGTTCCGCTCAACAGACTAATCGGCATAAAGTACTGTGACTTCTCTGGAGCCGCAAACCATACGTAGTTGCTTATGGTGCCCGGCGTCTTGATGTTCACGGCGTTCGATGTAACCGACAGTCCCGTGCCATTCAACCCGAAAACGTTAATCGGAGAAGGATTGCACGAGGGCGCCTGGCAAACCGCAAAGAATGAAGAAGCCCCCGGATACTGCGGATTGACACCGCCCGAGGTATTCACCGACATGTCAATCGGGTTCGTCGACTGGTAATCGAGACTCAACCCGGTGATCTCCTGGTTATTCGTATCAGTGACCGTGGTGGTAAGGGTTTGCTGCACGCCGCGGGTCACCGTGCCAGACGTTGAACCGTCAGACATCGTCAATTTAATCGACTGCGGCGGACAGGTGGAGAAATATCCGGCCGATGCTCCCGATCCGGCGACCGATGCGTTGATCGCGGTTGTTCCCGGCGAGGTGGCCGTAATCTCGTTGGTATTGGTGTTGATGGTGGCCACGGTACCGGTGCCTACGGTGTAGTTCAGGGGCCCGATCGCCGTCGAACAACTCGGCACCGAAGTAATTCCCGCCGCCATCGGGCAGGCATACTTGCTGGAGTCGGTCAGGCTGGCTGGCTTGCACATCAGATATTGCTTGCCGCCTATGCTGTAGCAGGCCTGCGCATCGAGCGGAGCCACCTGCGTCTGCGATAAACACTGCTGGGGACCAACCAGCGATATCGAACTCACCTGGGCATGCACATAAACCGCTACCGGATTCGAGGTCACCGAGTGAGTCGAAGCGGTAATGTAAGCAACGCCGTACGGCAATCCGTTCGATGACGGAGCCGGGTCGGGAAAATTGCAGTACGTATAGTCCGGAATGCCGCCGCCTGTATTGCGGTTCCATGTGCCGGCACATATTTTACCGGCTGGCGAAATATCGACCAGCTTGTTGTTCGTCGTGCCGTAGGTAATGCTGGTCCCAGCCACATCCGCCGACGCGCCCGTGCATGTAAGCACGCTGGGCGACTGAATATTCTGGATCTGGCCATACGCCAGAGAGATACCCGTGGTCTGTGGCTGAAGAATGATCGAGGCCACCTCGGTATTCTTGATACCGTAGGCCAACCCGTAACAGTAATTGCCCGCCGGGTTGCGCGTGCATCCTGAGATCGAGACCCCGGCCGGGACGGCCAGGCTAAGAATAAAAACTAGCGTTAAAAACCGCCGCATGAATCCTCCCCGCTCCGCTTCAACAAACACCGGAACGGTCCATCCGAATCCGTGAGAAGAATTGAAATCTTAGTCACCCGACGGCAAGCCGCAGGCTGGGCCGCATCGAGCATAAATCCGCACAAACAACCGGCTTCCGGCATCGTGCTCCCGCACGCTTCCGTCCGGTGAATAACCCTCAAAGACTCCAAGGTCAAAGTGTATCAGGACCAGCCCCCCTCTGGCTTGGGTGCAGTATATGGTTCGTATCTTGAATAGACTGCTCCCGGGGCCGTTGGAAAGCAGAATCGGCAGAGTCTGTATCAGGCACAAATCACCTCCTGACCAGCCTCTCGTCCGCAGTCCAGTTCACCGCTCGGCGGGCATATACCGGGCAAACCATTCCGCCGTGCGAATCAATACGTCGCGGTTGTGCATGGGGTCGGTAAAACCGTGCCCCTCATTGGGATAAACCACCAGCTTGGTGGGAACGTGCTGGTTGCGGAGCGCGTGCCAGAACTCAAACGACTGCGGCGCAGGGCACTCCCCGTCCCGGTCGCCCACAACCACCAGTGTCGGCGTCTTTGCCTGCTTGATGAACGTGATCGCCGAGCTCTTGGCATACACCGCCGGATCGTCGTAAACCGACGCCCCAAAGTACGGAATCATCCAACTGTCGATCGAGTTTTCGCCGTAGTAGCTCTGCCAGTTTGAGATGCCCGCTCCGGCCACGGCAGCCCGGAAACGATGCGTCTGGGTGATAGCAAACATAGTCATGAATCCGCCGTAGCTCCACCCCGTAATCCCCACGCGGTTTGGATCAATCGGGTAGGCCTTCAGCACCGTATCCACGCCGGCCAGAATGTCGCGCAGATCGCCATAGCCAAAATCCTTGCGATTCGCCTGCGTAAATGCTTCCCCCTGGCCAAAGCTGCCCCGCGGGTTCGGCTGCAGCACAAAATATCCCAGCGCCGACAGCGCCGTGGCGCTGATTCCGCCCCCGCCGCGGTTCCACCTGCCCAATACCGCCGATGCCGGCCCGCCGTGCACCTCCACAATCAGCGGATACTTCTTCGACGGATCGTAAGGCTTGGGGAACATCAGCCAGCCCTGGACGTGAAAGGCGTCGCTGGTCCAGTCCACTGAAACCGTCTTCCCCCACCCCTGCTGGACACCCTCGTTGAGATGAGTCAGCGCTCGCATCGGCGCCGTCCCATTCGCTATCCCACCGTTTGCCACCGGCGCGCTGTGCGCCTCATAAATCTCCGGAGGATTGTTGAATCCGCTGGCGCTGAACACAAAAAGAGAGCGATCCGCCGTAGCCGAGAGCCCCATCCTGACCCGTCCGTCGCCGATTGTCCCCGGAAAAGTAAAGATATGGCCGCCCGGCCGCGCCGCCGCAATCTGCCCTCCACTTCCATGAAGCGTCAGGTGCACCAGCCTCGAACTGCCCCCAGCAATCTCGGTCACAAAAAGACTGCGGTCGCCATCCCAGGTCAGCCAAACCGGCGTTGATGTCCAGCCCGCCGTAAGGTCGTGCGGCATTCCGCCGCCCGCTGGCACAATCCACACATCGCCGCCCGTCACCCCCTGATCGCTCATCAGGCCGCCGATAAAAGCGATGGACTTTCCATCCGGCGACCACCTCGGCACGGCCACCTGCAGCCCGTGAAGAGCCCCTGTAACCCGCATCGGATCGAGAACCACCTTGGGCGAACTACCTACCTTCTGCGTGTAGAGCTTGGCCACCCACCAGTTGTTTTCCCCGGGAGGATCGGCGGCTGTATAGGCAATGGATTTGGAGTCGGTTGCCCAGGAAAACTCGTACACATGCAGCTTCTCGGGCGTGATGAAGATTGTGTCGCCAGGCTCCGCATCGGTATCGCGCGCTGCTTTCACCATGGCCACGCGCTGAACTTCCACACCGTCCTCGCCAATTACGCCTGAAGGCGCGTCCATGGCAGCCAGCGCGCCGGCCGGCCGCGTCGCTCCCTCCACATAAAGGAATGCAAGCGTATTGCCGTCGGGCGAGAACGCCAGATCGCCGACATCGCCCTTCAACTCGCTCAGGTCGTGAGCCGGGCCGCCGGAAGCGGCAACCATGTAAACATTCAACTGGCCGCTTGTGCTCTCACAGTCGGAAAGAAACGCCAGGGCTCCGGAGTCGGGGCTCCATGCGAGATCGCTTTCATGGCAGTACTGGTCGCCCGATGAAGCTGCCGTCACGCGAACGGATTTGGCCAGGTTGTCCAGCGGAGCAATTCTGATCTCCGTTCCACCGGGAGCGCCTTGAATCCACGCAAGCCGCTTGCCATCGGGCGATACCGAAACCTCGCCAATGTAGAAACCGTGATTGAAGCTGCGCAATATCTGATCGACACGGCTGGGAATGGATGCCGTTTGATCCTGCGCGCAGAGCACGACAGAAGCGCTGAGAATCAGCACCGAAACCAGCTTGCGAAGCGGCGGGAACATGCATTAATGCTAACAGGATCGGTCGTTTGTTCGGCGTCGGCCCAAACTGCCTGGGCCGCGATTCTGCCATCACTGCTGCGGCGTTGTCGAAGGCTGAGGCATCGTCGGCGCAGGACCGGCCTTGGCAGGCGGCGTCAGCACAAATCCCTCGCGGATCAGCGCAAACCCTTGCTGCGGAAGCTCGGCCTGCAGCAACTGGTTTTCCGGCCCTGAGAACAGGTCGGTGTTAATCCCCGCCATCGTTGCCACCAGGTGGTGCACAACAATCTGCCGGCCTTTCAATGTTCCCTGCTGGTCCGGGTAGGTCGCCAACTGAACCGCCGTCGTCGTCGCTGCCTGGTCACCAGATTGCTTCGGAAAAATCGCCCACAGATCGCGGCTGTTGCGTGTTACGCCCAGGTCCAGCAGCGTCTGCAGCGCCCCGGGATCGAAATCCGGCATGAACACCGCGCCGGGATGCGCAACAACCTGCGCGGTCGAGTTCTTTCCGTTTGCCGAGATATTTAGCGCAACTTGTCCACCCACAGGCTGGGCCTCGACGCGAACCGCGGATCCGTTGACCGTGGCGCTAAGCTCCACTTGCCTCAACTCGTTCGCGGCCGACAGCTTCTCGGTCTTTGAGAACGCGTACTCCAGACCTTTCATCGAGAGGCGCACCTTCGAGCTCGAATCGAACCCCTCGGATGTGGAGACAAATTTGTAGGAGGCAGTTCCCACCTTGCGGCCAAGCTGCAAAATCTGAAAATCGCCGCTCTGGCCGTGAATCGCCGGCGGGAGAAGCAAAGCAACCAGGACTGCTGAAAGAAATACTCCAAGTGTTCGCACGGGCATCGTCACCCCTGCCAGTGTAAACACAGCCTAAAGAAAAGAGTTGTTAGGGCAGGGATTTGACTGTAGGGATGAAGGATTAACGATCCCCTCGAACATCTGCGCAGCCTTCTCCCCCTAGCAACAGCAAAGGGAACAGGAATCCAGGCGTCGCGCGCCCCATTCGCTGTTCCCTGTCCACTGTTCACTGCGACCTACTTTTTTGCCTTCTCAAACCGCTTATTCACTTCCGCCCAGTTCACCACGTTCCACCATGCCGCCAGATAGTCCGGGCGACGATTGTTGTATTTGAGGTAGTAGGCATGTTCCCAAACGTCGTTGCCGAGCACGGGATACAGGCCCTGCGAGAGCGGCGAATCCTGGTTGGCCGTCGTCATCACCTTCAGTTTTCCACCCTGAAACACCAGCCAGCCCCATCCGGAGCCGAACTGCTTGGCCGTGGTCTCGTTAAAGGTCTTCTTGAAGGCTTCAAAATCGCCAAAGTCGGCCGAAATCTGGTTGGCGATTGCGCCGGTCGGCGCTCCGCCTACCCCGGCAGTATTCGCCGGTCCCATGACGTTCCAGAACATCGAGTGGTTCGAGTGGCCGCCGCCGTTGTTGCGCACTGCGCCGCGAATTCCTTCGGGAACGGCGTTCAGATCGCTGATCAGGTCGTCAACCGACTTGGCGGCCAACTGCGGATGGTCGGCCAGCGCGGCGTTCACATTGTTGATATAAGCCTGGTGATGCTTGTCGTGGTGGAGTTTCATCGTTTCTGCGTCGATGAAGGGTTCTAGTGCTGCGTAGTCGTAGGGAAGCTTTGCTAACTCGTATGCCATGTGGGGAAATCTCCTCCGTTCGCATTGTAGGTGACGGGTGTTGTGTTTGGGTGACGTGCATCGACTGCTGCTCTCTGGCAGCACCCAATCGGACGGCGGACCGGCCTTCCCGTTCACCCTTCCGGAACGGAAATCGTGCCATCTCCTTCTATGGATGCAAGATGCAGGTAATTGGGTGCGCGAAAAACTGAGATTTCACACAACACAATCTTGGCCCGGCCCGTATTCCGCCCATATTCCATTGAGCGCATTCATCCTCACTTGATTTCAAGGTGCTATTCAGGAGTTGAGCCGCTCACAAGGGTCGAATTCGAACGGGACGGCCTTCAGCCGCATAGAGCGTTCTCAAAACCAGTCGGCCTTCGAGCCCGGAGGAAATACCCTTTCACTTTGTCGGCAATCTCAAGCAAAGGAAACCTTTGGTCTCTTCGAATCATCGATAGAAGGGATACACAGAGACTTGCAGGGATGGCCGCCCGGTTCTGCCGGCCACTTTCTTCTCCCTTTTCACAGAATCACTTTAGACTTTTGTACCAAAATCTCCCGTTTCGGGTAGCGCTCTATGGATAGCTCAAATACGCAGTATCTCTGGCTCGAACAGCAAGGTGAGGCCTTCGGCTCGCCCGGTCTCGCGCCTCGCTGGACATCGAGTACTAAAGACGCCGTCGGCACCGCATATTCAGGTTCCAGCCGGGCATGGTTCACCTGCTCGCATGGAATTCTGAATGAGGTCTACCACCCCACCATCGACCGTCCGCAGATGCGCGACATGGAATTCCTCATCACGGATGAAGCGACCTTCGTCCACGAAGAGAAGCGCGACCTGACGACAACCTTCGAGTACATCCATCCCGATTCGCTGGGAGTTCGATACATCAACAGCGATCAACAGGGCCGCTATCGCGTTATCAAGGAGATCATCACCGATCCCCACCGCGCCGTAGTGCTCGTCCATACCCGAATCGAAGGCCACGCGGATCTCCTGCGGCGCTTGAAGGTCTATGCGCTGCTCGCTCCGCATCTCGACGGCGGCGGCGCCGGCAACTCCGCTCGCGCGCTGGATGTCGCCGGCCACAAATTGCTATTGGCATGGAAAGGCCCATGGGCGTTGGCAATGGGAGCCACCTGCGGCTTTTCCCGCGTCAGTTGCGGGTTTGTGGGCGAAAGCGACGGATGGCGCGATCTGACCGACAACTTCACCATGGATTGGGAGTTCGGCTCGGCCACTAACGGAAACATCGCTCTTACAGGAGAGTTGAATCTGCTCAACGCAGCCTTCGATGGCGGACTCGAGTTCGATTTGGCTATCGGCTTTGGCGAAGGCTTGCATACTGCCATGCAAAGCACGGTAACGTCGCTGATCACCCCGTTTGAAAAGCACCGTGAGCGCTTTATTGAGCAGTGGCAGCGCGTGCCCAGCCCTGAGTGGCTTGCGGCCAAGTCGGGCGACGATGGCAAGCTCATGCGCACAAGTCACAACGTCCTCCTCGCGCATGAAGATAAGACCTTCTCCGGCGCATTCGTGGCATCGGCGTCCATTCCATGGGGACAGGCGAAAGGCGACGACGACCTCGGTGGCTATCACCTTGTGTGGACCCGCGACATGGTGCAGACCGCAACCGCACTGCTGGCCTGCAAACGCGTTGAAACAGCTCGCCGCGCGCTCATATACCTTGCCTGCACCCAGCAACCCGACGGAGGGTTCGCCCAGAATTTCTGGATCGACGGAACGCCTTACTGGCGCGGCGTACAGCTGGACGAAGTAGCCTTCCCGCTCATCCTCGCCTGGCGCCTATGGAAGGAAGACGAACTGCAGCGCATGGATATCTTTCCGTTTGTAGAACGCGCCGCGGGATTCCTGGTGCGGCACAGCCCCATCACCAACCAGGAGCGCTGGGAAGAAAACGCCGGCTACTCCCCATCAACACTCGCTGCGGTCATTTCGGGGCTTATTTGCGCTGCCGAGATGATCCGCGCCCACGACTCCGACGAATCAGCCATTTTCCTTGAAGAGCTTGCCGACTGGATCGACAAGCATCTGGAAGACTGGACCGTGACCAACGATGGCGTGCTCCACCCCGAGATCAAGCGGCATTACATGCGCATTCGCCCACCGGAGTGCGGCGCGGCCTACGCGCATGAGGAGTGCGGCAGGGAAACCCTTCGCCTTGCCAATCAGGCTCCCGGAGAGCGTTTCCAGTTTGAAGCCCGCGAGATCATCGACGGCGGCTTTTTGGAACTCGTCCGTTATGGCGTACGGCGCGCAGACGATCCATTGATCGTAGATACGCTGAAAGTTCTCGACTCCGTCCTGCGGCGCGAACTCCCGCAAGGCCCCGGTTGGCTCCGATACAACCACGACGGTTACGGACAAACTTCTGACTGCAAACCCTTCGAAGGATGGGGTCAAGGCCGCCCATGGCCTCTACTGACCGGCGAGCGTGCGCACTACGAGCTGGCCGCGGGTAATGGCTACGAGCAATTAGTTAGAACCTACGAAGAGTTTGCTACCTGCGGCGACCTGCTACCCGAGCAAGTGTGGGATGAGCCGGCTACCGAAAGCTGCGGCATGGAGATGGGCAAGCCTGCCGGGTCGGCCGTACCCCTTGTCTGGGCCCATGCCGAGTATCTCAAGCTGTTGCGCTCGGCCACGGATGGCAAGGTATTCGACCGAATCGACCCCGTGTACGAGCGGTATTGCGAGCCACAGGGCAATGGCAAGCGCCGTCATGACCTGGAAATCTACAGCCTGCGAAGGCCGATCCAGCGCATGGCCCAGGGCAACACGCTGCGAATCATAGAGGAAAAGAAATTCAGCGTAGCGTGGACCGACGACGGCTGGCAGACCATGCACAGCACGCCCAGCCGCAGCCTGGGCAGTGCCGGATACAGCGCCGACATCAAGCCGAAATCAGGCGCAGATGCGGTGGAATGGACGCTTCGTTACCCCGAGCAGGACACCTGGCTTGGATACAATGTTGTTGTCAAGATTGAAGCGGAATGAACAGTCTCGTGGGCGTACGCGCCATCTTTTTGAAAGGAAAGGTTCCAAATTAGCTGAATTATGACATCCAGCCTTGTTGATACCTCACTCGACACACTCTCCATAGATACGTTGCGGCTGCTTGCCGTCGACACGGTCGAAAAGGCCAAGAGCGGCCACCCTGGCGCGCCCATGGGTTGTGCTCCGATCGCTTACGCGTTGTTCCGCAACATCATGAAGCACAATCCGAGCCACGCAAAGTGGGCAGACCGCGACCGCTTTGTGCTGTCGAATGGCCACGCCTCCGCCCTGCTGTACTCGGTGCTTCACCTCACCGGCTATGACGTGACGCTCGAAGATCTGCAGAGCTTCAGGCAGTGGGGATCGCGCACTCCGGGGCACCCGGAACTCGGCATGACCGACGGCGTAGAAGTGACCACCGGGCCGCTCGGACAAGGCATTTCCATGGCAGTCGGCATGGCAATCGCAGAAAAGCACTTGGCTGCCGTCTACAACCGCCCTGGCCACGACATCGTTGACCACTACACCTACACGCTTTGCGGCGACGGCGACATGATGGAAGGCCTGTCGCACGAGGTAGCTTCGCTGGCCGGCACCCTCGGCCTGGGCAAGCTCATCGTTCTCTACGACGACAACCTGATCTCCCTCGACGGCCCTACCGAACTGAGTTTTACCGAAGATGTGTACAAGCGCTTTGAGGCGTATCACTGGCACGTGCAGCGTGTAGCGGACGGCAACGACCTCGCCGGAATTGAAGCCGCCATTCAAGCAGCCAAGGCCGAGACAGGCAGGCCGTCGCTGATTGCGGTGCGCACGGTGATTGGTTACGGTTCGCCCAAGGCCGGAAGCAACAAGGCACACGGTGAGCCGCTGGGTACTGAAGCCGTCGCGGCTTCAAAAAAGTTCTTCGGATTCCCGGAGGACAAGAGCTTCTACATTCCCGACGACGCTCTCGCCAACTGGCGCAAGGCCAAAGAAGCCGGCGCCGCGGCCGAGGCCGAGTGGAACAAGAAGTTCGCCGCCTACAAGTCCGCCTTCCCTGAGCTTGCCGCCGAGTTTGAACGCACCCAGAAGGGCGAACTCAAGGCCGGATGGGAAAAGTCGATTCCGAGCTTTGGTGTTGACAAGAAAGTGGCCACACGCAACGCCGGCCAGTCCGTGATGAATGCAATTGCCGACGTTGTGCCGGAGCTGTTCGGCGGTGCTGCCGACCTTACTGCATCGACCAAGACGATCTTCAAGGCAAGCGCGAACTTCCATCAGGACCCTGCCGGTCGCAATGTCTTTTTCGGCGTGCGCGAAAACGGAATGGGTGCGGCAGTAAACGGTATGGCTGCTCACGGCGGAGTCATTCCTTTCGGATCCACATTCTTCGTCTTCTCCGACTACTGCAAGCCGGCCCTTCGCATCGCATCCATCATGGAAGTCCATTCGCTGTTCGTCTTCACGCACGACTCCATCGGTGTTGGCGAGGATGGCCCAACCCACGAGCCAATCGAGCAGTTGATGACGCTTCGCTCCATTCCGCACTTCACTGATTTCCGTCCCGCGGACGCCAATGAGACAGCAGCAGCATGGCGGCTGGCGCTCGAACGCAAATCGCCCTGCTTCTTCGCCCTTACACGGCAGGATCTTCCGGTAATCGATCCCGCAAAGCACGATGCCTATGCCAACGTAGGCAAGGGCGCATACGTGTTGCAGGATGCAGCCAACCCGCAGTTGATCATCATCGCCACTGGCTCTGAGGTTTGGCCGGCGCTCGATGCAGCCAAGATACTTTCTGAAGCAGGCACAGCGGTTCGCGTGGTTAGCATGCCGAGTTGGAGGATCTTTGAAGAGCAATCGGCTGAATACAAAGCCGGCGTGCTGCTGAAAGGTGTGCCGCGCATCTCAGTAGAAGCGGGTGCGACCCAGGGCTGGTGGAAGTACGTAGGCCTTGATGGCGACGTCATCGGGCTTGACCGCTTCGGCGCTTCGGCTCCGGCGCCCATCGTAATGAAGGAACTTGGATTCAGCGCTGAGAACATTGCCGCGCGAGCCAAGGCGGTGTTGAAGAAGTAATTTACTGAGCCCGCCGACCGTCACCCGGTCGGCAGGCTTTTTAAGGAAAGGGTTGTTGTGAAGCTTGCCATCAGTTCCGACCATGCGGGATTTCAACTCAAGGAGGAGCTTCGCGCTGTTCTTACTCAGGCCGGCCACGAGATGGTCGACCTGGGCGCATACAACACGGAATCTTCTGACTACCCAGACTTCGCGGAAAAAATTGGCGAAGCAATCAAGAAAGGCGTCGCGTCGCGTGGAATTCTCATCTGCGGTTCGGGTGTGGGCGCATGCATAGCTGCCAACAAGATTCCCGGCATCCGAGCCGGCATCTGCCACGACACTTACTCGGCACATCAGGGCGTGGAACACGACGACATGAACGTGCTGGTACTGGGCGCGCGCATAATCGGCGGTGCAGCGGCACTTGAGTGCGCCAAAGCATTCATCGGCGCCGGCTTTATTTCTTCAGAACCCCGCTACACGCGGCGCTTCAACAAGGTAATGGCCATTGAAGCGAAGTATCAGTGCGGCGACGGTTCAAATAGTCCGGCTTAGCGCTGAAATTATCATCGAGCCGCGAATCGCGCGAGGTCGGCGAATCGCGCTCTTGACTGCAAACTCGCAAGGCCGGTCCGGAATCCGCAGCACAGCACTCCTTCAACTATCGTTTATTGCTTAGTCATCTGAGCAACGCACACTGAAAGGCGCCGATGTTCCCCTTCGACGTGATTCTGTTTGATGTTGGTGGAGTCCTGCTGACCAACGGCTGGGATTCTCATGAACGCGCGCTTGTAGCCGAGCACTTCCATCTCGACCTGCCCCAGCTTGAGGAGAGGCATCGCGGCATCTACGGCAAGTGGGAACGCGGACTGATTACGCGCAACGACTATCTCGATGCAGTGGTGTTCCACGAGCCCCACGGTTTTACGCACGACGAGTTTTTCGCCTTCATGCTTACGCAGTCGCAATGGCTGCCGGATGGAGCAATCGGAACTTTAAGGCAGGTTGCGGCATCCAACAAGTGGATGGTCGGCGCGCTGAATAACGAAGCCCGCGAAACGAACGAATACCGATTTACGAAATTCGGCCTGCGCGAATACTTCAAAGTGGCACTCAGTTCCTGCTATCTCGGACTTGGCAAGCCGGATCAGGCGATCTACAGGCGCGCGCTCGATATCTTGGGCAGGCCCTCCGAACGAATTCTTTTTGTCGACGATCGCGCTGAGAACGTGGCCGGTGCAGTGCAGGCAGGAATGCATGCCATCCAATTCAAAAACGAGGAACAATTGCAAACCGAGCTTGCAAGGCTTGGCGTTTTGTAAAAGATCCTACCTGAAAATCGTACCTGGAGGTTTTATGCAGCTTGGATTGATTGGCCTGGGAAAAATGGGCGGAAACATGGCCGAGCGGCTACGGCTCAGCGGCCATCGAGTAGTTGGATTCGATTTCAACGCAGAAGCGGTGAAGAAGCTGACAGAAAGCGGAAACGTGGGCGTTTCTTCGCTCGAGGACCTGGTGAAGAAGCTCGAGGGGCGGCGCGCAATCTGGATCATGGTGCCGCAGGGCGCGCCCGTCGACGAAACGATCGCAAAGCTGGAGCCGCTGTTGAACAAAGGCGACATCCTGATTGACGGTGGAAACTCATACTACAAAGACTCCATGCGGCGCTTCAAAGAGGTCACCGCCAAGGGATTCGAGTTTGTTGACGTGGGCACCTCGGGTGGAGTCTGGGGATTGAAGGAAGGCTACAGCATGATGATCGGCGGCAATAAGGAAACCGTCGAGTATCTGCGGCCCATCTTTGAAACGCTGGCGCCGGGTAAGGACCAGGGCTGGGGATACGTTGGCCCCGGAGGCGCGGGACACTTTGTGAAGATGGTTCACAATGGAATTGAGTACGGAATGATGCAGGCATACGCTGAAGGCTTCACCGTCCTTGAAAAGAAGCAGGAGTTCGAGTTGGACCTCCCAAAGGTTGCGCAGATCTGGCGTTACGGCAGCGTGATTCGCAGTTGGCTGCTCGATCTGACAGCCGACGCGCTCGAAGGCAATCCCACGCTCGACGGCCTGCAGGCCTATGTAGTGGATTCCGGCGAGGGCCGGTGGACAGTGTTCGAAGCCATCGACCTGAATGTATCCGCACCGGTGATTACTGAGTCGGTGATTCGCCGCATTCGGTCGCGCGAGGAGAATAACTTTACCGACAGAATGCTCGCCATCATGCGCAACGAATTTGGCGGACATGCGATAAAGAAGGACTAGCAGGCGTATAGCACAATCTGGCCGTCGTTCAACCGCAACATGAATAACAAATCAAGACCAACGCTGGAGGATAGGAATACATGGCGACGATGCAGATGAGGGTAAGTCCCGACGATCTTTCTCACGTTCCTCGCGGACAAGAGCTGATTCCGGAACCGGGAATCATGGTGATCTTTGGTGCCTCAGGCGACCTGACCAAACGAAAGCTGCTTCCTGCCCTCTTTCATCTCTACCAGGCCGAGTTGCTGCCCAAGCAGTTCGCCATTGTCGGCGTCGCCCGCCGGCCTCTCGGCAGCGAGTTCGCTGAAGATATGCGCCAGGGCATCGTCCAGTTTGGGGGTGTGGATAAAGGCGATTCGAGGCTCGACGATTTTGTAAAGAAGATCAGCTACTTTGCACTGAACTTCGACGACCCGGAAGACTACACAGGGCTCAAGGCGGAGTTGGATCGAATCGGCAAGGAACAGAATATCGGCGGCAAGCGGCTGTTCTATCTGGCTACGGCGCCGGAGTTCTTTGCCGGCATTATCGAGAACCTTGGCTTACACGGAATGGCCCATCCGGAAAAGGGACCCGCGACGGTCGTTATCGAAAAGCCGTTCGGCCACGATCTGGATTCGGCTCGCGACCTTAACCACAAAGTGAATGCGGTCTTTGAAGAGTCGCAGGTCTTCCGTATCGATCACTACCTCGGTAAAGAGACCGTTCAAAACTTGTTGGTGTTCCGGTTCGCAAACGGCATCTTTGAGCCCATCTGGAACCGCAACTACGTCGATCATGTGCAGATCACGGTGGCGGAGACTCTTGGCGTGGAGGGGCGCGGGCCTTTCTACGAAAAGGCCGGCGCGTTGAGAGATGTGGTTCAAAACCACATGATGGAACTACTCAGCCTTGTTGCGCTGGAGCCTCCATCGAGCTTTGAGGCTGAGAGTGTGCGGCGCGAAAAGCTGAAAGTCTGGCGCGCTATTCCCTCGGTGCCCATCCTGAATACCGTGCGCGGCCAGTACGGTCCGGGCGTGGTACAGGGCGAGCACGTCGTCGGATATCGCGACGAAGAACGCGTCAATCCCGAGTCGGGCACCGAAACCTACGCGGCAATGAAACTGGAGATTGAGAACTGGCGCTGGGCGGGAGTTCCGTTCTATCTTCGCGCAGGCAAGCGCATGAAGAAGCACGCGACAGAAATCAACATCCAGTTCAAGCAGCCACCGCTCTTGATCTTCAACCGCCTCCTGGCCGGCGGTGACTGCGGCGAAATCCAGCCGAACCTGCTCACCATCCGCATCCAGCCCGATGAAGGCATCGCATTGCGTTTCGGTGCCAAGGTTCCCACCAGCCCTACCATGGCGGTGTGCCCCGTCAACATGGACTTTGATTATGAATCAGCATTTGGCAAGTCGAGCGCCAACGGCTATGAGCGCCTGCTGCTGGACGCAATGCTCGGAGAGCAGACGCTGTTCGCTCATCGCGATGGCGTCGAAACTACCTGGGCGCTATTTACGCCGATCCTGCAAGCGTGGGCGGCAAAGAAGCCTGAAGTGTTTCCCAACTACTTTGCCGGAAGCTGGGGTCCTGAGTGCTCCGACCATCTGATTGAAAAAGACGGGCGGGCATGGCGGAATGAACTGGGCAGGAAAGATTAATTCAATCCGATCGACAAAGGAGAAACGGGCCGGAATCAGAAGATTCCGGCCCGTTTTGTTTGACGTTCAACGTAGCTATTGACAGGCAGTGTAGGCCAGGTCAATTCCCGTAGGATTCAGGCCCGAAGTCAGCGCGGGAGCCGCAATCGTCAACTCTGGCGTTCCGCAGTCCAGCGTTCCACCCGAACCCGGCACAGTTGCAATGCCATCCACCGAGTAGCTGGCAAGCCCCGTGCCCACCGTGATCGTAGTACCGCCCGCCGACCACGCACCGACACTCGCTGCGCCTGAGGGGAGATCCAGCGTATACGGCGCGCAGAACGTGTTAGCTGGGCATGTGCCACCCGTTGCCGTCTCTACACCCAGTGTCGCCGCTGTCTGCGTTGTAGTCGGAGGAAGTGGAATCGTATAGGTAACTCCACCCACCGTCTCAAGCGCGCTGAGTTCAACATCGACAGTCGCGCCGGTGTTGGAACCTGTTTGTGCCGTGACCGTCCCGCTGAGACTTGCATTGGGCGTAGTCGTCGGCAGAGTAATCTTGACCACATTAAGTGTTTTGCCAACCGTGACCCCGGTGATGATTGTCGGTTGATAGAACGAGCCTCCTGCATCCGTCCCCATAATCACGATGTCGTAGGTGCCGTCCGGCACCGGGCAGAAGACAAACGTCCCGTCAGGATTGACCTCCTGATACATCACCACACGATGAACCATATTGGCCGTTGTATCCGGTTGCTCAAGCGCGGCAAACACCTTGCCGGTCACGGCCGATCCAGATACTGAATCAACTACCGTGCCATTAATCGAAGTTGAGACACCGCTGACCTCGCCCGCATGCAGAACCGGCTTTAGGCGATATTGCCCATTGCCCTGTTGCACAATGGATTCGCACGTCAGGAAGTCGATATCCAGATCCTTGGTATCGCCTGCCCCGATTGTAAAGCCACCCTTTGAAATCTGGCTGCCGGGAATCTTGATGCCCGTCTTCGCCTCGCTTGAAAGCAGCAGCGTATGCGGCGTATTGCTCGAATCCGACGTGAGCATCACGCAGTTTGTGGAGCTTCCGCACACATTCCCCGTAACCGATGCATTGTTCGCCGCAAGGATGACGCGGATCTGCTGATACGTTCCTGCCTGCAACTGCATTGGATCGCCCAGCGAAGCCAGGAAGCACTTGTCGTTCGCAAGACCAAGGAGATCCACCTGCTTGGGATTCTTGGAAAGATTCGGTGTGAGATCTACCCAGCCGCCATCGCTAGCGCTGGCGGTTGAACTCACGTGAGCCTGCACGTCGGTGATAGTGACGTACACATGCGAGAACGGCCCGTTCGGAGCCTGACAGGTTGCGGGATCGCTGAGCATGACCGTGACGGTGCCCATGCCGGATCCGGTGCTTACGTTAGCGCCGCTGCAAGCGGCGACCACTAAAGCGGCGACAAACAGAAGACTTAGAGCGAGCGCTGGCTGCCAAATCTTATACGTTAGGCGTTTACTGCCTACGAGAAACATAGTCTCCTCCAGAGACTTTCAAAAAGCATCAGGGGGGAAAGCAGCCAAGGCAAATAGCTACAGACGAAGTATTTAAGACACAACTTTGATTGGTAGCATAGTGCCGAGGGTTGTTTCGGAACATCATTCTTTAGTAACCGCCTGAGAGCGGAAAAGGTAATGGAATTCTCCCACTTGGCTGGCTATAGCACATCTCTGCGCACCGGCGATGCAGCGCTGCCCTCACGCCCTGGGAGTCGTGCTCCAGATTGGGCTCACTGGCCGGTACCCGTCACTTTCTGCCCATCCCCTCGTCCATGGCTACGTTGGCCAAACGGTCGGCCTCCTTGTTTCCTCCACGAAGTGTATGGCGCATCTCGAAGCCCTGAAGCCTCCCGGCAAGCTTCCGCGCCTCCTGCCACAGAGGCAAAAGCCCCGGACTCTTGACCTTGTACTGGCCCTTCATTTGCTTAACCATCAGCTCGGAATCTGAAACCACGCGAAGGTGCATTGCGCTATTGGCCACGGCCCACTCCAGCACGGCCAGCAGCCCCTTGTATTCAGCAAAGTTGTTCGTCTGAATGCCGAGGAAGCTGCTCAGGCGGGCAACCACGTTGCCGCCCGGATCTTCCACAACGGCGCCATATCCGGCCGGCCCTGGGTTGCCCCGCGAGCCCCCGTCGCAGTGCGCGGTGTACCAGCCATTTGCATCTTCCGGCGCAGAGGAACCAGCAAAAAGATTTCCAGTCATCGCTTCCCAGTTTACGGTGTGTGGCCCCCTCCATTGGCCCGGTGATGGCGGGGCTTACCAAAGTGCCCAACAGCGGTCTCAATGGCTTACGAAACCCGCCCCTCGGCGTCTACAAAAGCAGACATTTATTGCGGCTTCGCCGGTTGGATGTGTAGGAATTGGGTGGCTGCAGGCAGACCTTTCATGGGGAAGACTGCCTGAGTTTTTTAGCCTCTCCAGGAAAAATTGACAAATTAGAACCCCGGAGACGGAGGGTTTAGTGGCCTCAGACAGTGCAGGTTACCCTGTTTCCTCGATCGGAATTGCGCCTGATTTAGCATGGTCAGCCGCCCGGAAGGTAAAATCCTCAGCAGAGATGGCTGCTTCGAGGGCAATGGGCGGAACTGGACGTGGCGAGGCTGGTCGCGAAGCTGATCGTCAGCAGGCTCGCGCGCAGGAGATGGAGCTGATTCGCGAGGCGCAAGCCGGATCGCGGACAGCTTTCGATGCACTTGTTCGCCAGTATGAGCACCAGGTGCTTCGACTGGCCCTGCATCTGACCGGCAGTGAGCACGATGCTGAGGACATTTATCAGGAAGCTTTCCTGAAGGCGTTCCGGTACATCGGCAACTTCAGGTTTGAGTGTTCCTTTTATACGTGGATCTACCGCATCGTCACGAATCTGTGCCTCGATCAGTTGCGCCGGAAGAAGACGCGACGCGAAGAACATGCAATCGTGCTGGACCACTCCGGTGACGAGATCGACATGCTCGCTTCGGTATCAGACAACCGGTCGTTCTCAAATCCAGCAAAAGAACTTGATCGCAAGCGGCTGGGCGAAAAGATTCAGGCAGCACTGGTAAAGCTGACACCGCGGGAACGAATGGTCTTTGAGCTGAAGCACTATCAGGGCCTTAGATTGCGGACCATTGGAGAGATGTTGAACACAACGGAAGAGACCGCCAAGAACACGCTCTTCCGGGCGACCAAGAAGCTACGGTCGCAGTTGGCGGAGCTGAGATAGCCACCGGAATGAGTGGCGCTTTAGAGCAGAACGTTTGTTGAACTTTTCTGAGGCTCGAAGGACGTATCTATGAATTGTGAACTCGCACATGAACGGATTGTTACGGCGGCATATGGAGAGCTGGCCGATGATAAGGTACACGAGCTGCAACGTCACCTGAGCGAATGTGCGGACTGCCGCAAGGAGCAGGAGCAGCTTCTGGCCATGAAGGTTCTGGCCGACGTAATTCCCGTGCAGGAGCCAACTCCGAATCTGGTGGCGCGGAGCCGTCTTCGACTTGACGAGGCGCTGGATGCGCTTCCACCAATGCGTTGGTACGAGTGGCTGATGCAGCGGTTCGTGAACAACGTTGCCAGCTTGCGCTCTGCCCCTGCGGCAGCTGCACTGCTGCTTGTAGCAGGTATTGGAGCAGGCAGTCTTGGCGGGTATCAATTTGCGCAGGGCCGTGCCGCCCATGCCGCCGCAAATGCTCCCGCAGTCGCCGTTGAACAAACACCGACCGCGGCCGACGTATCGGCTGGATTGCCGAACCTCGCGGAAGTGGCCAGTATCTCAAGCATCATGAAAAGGCCCGGCAGCGACATAGTTGAGGTAAGTTACAACCAGCTTGTGCCGCAGCACCTTGAGGGCTCATTGGACAGTCCGGCAATCCGGCAGTTGTTGATGCTGGCAACGGAGAACGCAACCTCGGCAGGTGTGCGCGGCGACTCAGTTGGACTGCTGGCAGCGGAGTGCCGTGCAGGCCACAGTTGCCAGCCTGCGGGTATTCGCGACGCGCTGATGGTGGCGCTCCGTTACGACAAGAATCCGCATGTGCGCGAAAAGGCGCTCGAAGGCCTGCAGCCCTACGTTGCGGAAGATATTCGCGTGCGTAATGCCGTACTTGAGGCGCTGCTGAATGACAGCGACCCACGTATTCGCACCGAGTCAATTAGCCTGCTGGAGCCGGTGGAAGCCGACACGAGTGTGCGTCAGGTGCTGTATTCGGTTTCAACTTCGGACGACAACGCGCAGATCAGAAATGTTTCACGGCAGGTTTTGAGCCGGGTTCCGGAGATTCAATAGCGGTGATTCACCTTCTCGCGATCGCATCGGCAATGCAATGAATGCGGCGCAGGGAATAGAGAATCCAGGTGCGGAGAAAAAACTATGAAGTACATTTTGAGGCCGTATATAAATTCGACGTTGATATTCGTATTGGGAGCCGGATTGGCGAGTGCGCCGCACGTTGCGCGTGCCCAGGCAAACGATCTACGGCAGCTCATACAGGGGTCCGAGTCTCCATTCATCAGCGGTTCGCAGGGCTACCTTGGTGTCGATCTGGCCGATGTGGACAACGACAAAGCGCAGGCGTTGAAGCTGAAGGAAGTGCGAGGAGCCGTCATTACCCTCATCGATCACGATGCGCCCGCAGGTCAGATCGGGCTCAAGGTCAATGACGTAGTCATTCAACTCAACGGCCAGAATGTTGAAAATGCAGATCAACTTCGCCGCATACTCAAGGACATTCCCGCGGGCCACAAAGTGAGCATTGAGATCAGCCGCGACGGCAACATTCAAACGCTGGCAGTGGAGCTGGCTGACCGGCAAGTACTCGGCCATGACGTCTGGAACAAAATCGGCGGCGGAGGCGATCTGTTTACCCCACCGCCCGGTATGGGCATCTTGTCCAGCGGAAGCGACGTGCCGGCCACCGGCGGCGGATTTCATTTCCCATTCTTCGGTAGCAGTTTGAACGTTGGCGCGATGGTGGAGCCCCTGACGACGCAGATGGCAGAATACCTTGGCGTGCAGAGTGGATTGATGGTGAAGCAAGTAGCTCGCAAGAGCGATGCCGCCTCGGCCGGTCTCAAGGCGTTCGATGTGATTCTCAAGGTCGGAACGGAGCAGATTACCAACATGTCCGGCTGGGACCGTGCGTTACGCGCCAACCAGGGCAAGTCTGTACAGATCACGATCCTGCGCGACAAAAAGCAGCAGACGCTCACACTGCAGGTTGACTCCAAGCATCGCCAGGGCGCGCTCGAAAAGCCGGCGTCAGTGGAGCAGCAAAAGCGGGCCGCTCATCACGGCAATTACGTCTGAACCAGATTCGGGAGCAATAGAAACATCCAGGGCGCTGTCGTACTCACGGCAGCGCCCTTCGAGTCTTGTGCCAGCGGCTCAGCTTTCCTTGCGGTAGAGCATGTCGCGGATGGCCTTGCGGCGCTCAGCATTCATTTCGCTTGCAGACTTCCGATCGATTGCCTCTGCGCCGGAAGACGAAGCAGACTCAGTCTCCTCCGGTTCGCTGCACGCGGGGCAACGATTCGCAAAGCCCGGCTTGTCGGGCCGCAGTTCAAACTCTTCAGAACAGATGATGCAGGTACGTATGGGAAACGCCATTTCGTTTCCATAATAACTCTGATGGATTCGTCTTTTCGAGTCCACCGTGGACCCTCGCCTACTCCGGTTCTCCGCCTTCATGACGGAGCCCGTGCTTCTCCATCCGGTAGATGAATGTCCGCCTGCTGATGTCCAGATATTGCGCGGCGCGGGTCTGGTTGCCGCCAGCTTTTTCGAGCGCGCGCAGAAGCAGTTCCCGTTCAATTGCCTCAAGGCTCACGCCCTCGTCGGGAATTTCAAAGCTGGTTGAGGAATTCGGACTAACTGCCGGTAGCCGCCGCAGCTCTTCCGGCAGGTCTTCCTCCGTAATCAACTCTCTATTTGAAAGCACCAGCATCCTCTCCACCACGTTCTCAAGCTCCCGAATATTGCCGGGCCATCGATACGAGGAGAAGCGTGCAATCACCGAAGGTGCGACGCGCAGGCCCTGCAGCCCATGCTGCTCCTTGGCTTTGTGGAACAGATGTTCGGCAAGCTCCGGAATGTCTTCCTTCCGTTCGCGAAGCGGCGGCAGAAAGAGCGGCACCACGGCAAGCCGATAGAAGAGATCGTTGCGGAAGGTGCCGTCTTCAGCCATGGCGGAGAGATTCCTGTTAGTTGCGGCGATAATGCGGACGTTGATCACCTTCGGCGTCGTGGCGCCTACGCGTTCCAGTTCACCGTTCTGAATCAGGCGCAACAGCTTGACCTGCGACTCAAGCGGCAATTCGCCAATCTCGTCCAGGAAGAGCGTGCCGCCGTCGGCAATTTCGATCTTCCCCGGCTTGTTGGTAATCGCGCCCGTGAATGCGCCGCGCGAGTAGCCGAAAAGTTCGGCTTCAATCAGGTCTTTCGGAATGGCACCGCAGTTGATCGTCACAAAGGGCTGATTTTTGCGGTGGCTATTGCGATGGATGGCGCGCGCCAGCAATTCCTTGCCCGTTCCGGTTTCACCATTGATCAGCACCGTGCTGTCGTGCTGCGAGACGCGAGCAGCCATCTCAAGTACGCGCAGCAGACTCTTTGAGTGCCCGATGATGCTCTCAAATCCGTAACGCTGATCGAGTGCCGCGCGCAGGTTGCGCACCTCTTCGATCAGGTTCTGGCGCTCCATGGCGCGGTGCACGGCCAGTAGAAGCGCATCGTAATCAATCGGCTTCGTGATGTAGTCATAGGCGCCCAGCCGCATGGCCTGTACTGCCGTCTCAATCGACCCGAAGGCGGTGATGATGATGACTGTGGTCTGGATCTCCTGGTCTGCGATACGGTGCAGCAACTCCATGCCGTCAAGATCCGGCATGCGCAGATCGGTAATCACCAGCTTGGGGTTAGATTCGCCGAGAATCCGGAGCGCATCGCCGCCTGTGGCCGCAAGCTCCACGCCATAGCCGGCCTCGGAGAGCTGCATCTGGATGACTCTGCGAACGCTGCTGTCGTCATCGACGACCAGAATGGTGTCATTGCGCATGCGCTGCCTCCGGGTTTGCGGGCAGCTCAATGCGGAAGATGGTTCCGCCGCGCGGACTTGTCTGAAAGGACAGCGCACCGCCGTGCTGCGAAACAATCATGGATGAGATTGCCAGGCCAAGCCCTGTGCCTTTGGGTTTCGTGGTGAAAAATGGATCGAAAATCCGGTCGGCGGCGTCAGCCGGAATGCCGCTCCCGTCGTCCTCGATTTCAATCACCGATGCATCGTCTCGAATTGCCGTCCTGAGACGTATCTCGCTGCCCGCCGGCGACGCCTCAATCGCATTGATCATCAAATTCAGCAGTACTTGCTTCAACTGCTCCGGATCGCAGGCGATCTCTACGCCTTGCGGCGTAGCCATGTGTGAAAAGGTATTACCATTCAACTCAGCCGCCCGCGACACAAGCGAGAGCACCGAAAGCATCAGTTCGTTGAGGTTTGTCTTTTGCAGGCGCGGAGAACGCGGCTTAGCAAAATTGAGAAAGCCTGTCAGCAGCTTGTTCAGACGCTGCGATTCAATCTGAATGATCTCAAGGCTGTCGTGCTGATATTCCGGATTTGCTGTCTTGCGCTGCAGAATCCCGGCAGCTCCCGAAATGCTCGCCAGCGGGTTGCGAATCTCATGGGCAAGGCTCGCGGCCAACTGACCGGCCGCTGAAAGCCGCTCGGCCTTCTTCATCTTGGTGATGTTTTCGCGCAGTTCAAGATAGACCCTCTCCAGTTCCTCGCGGGTGTGCTCCAGACTTCTTCGCTGGGACCTTTCCCGATCCGACAGATAGCCTGCTATCAAGCCTGCCGCGCTGAAGATCGTCAGTTCCACAACCTGATCCTTGGCATCCAGCGGCCAAGTGTACCAGTGCCGCACAATCACGGGCGCGTCCACTGCGAACGCAAACAACGTGGTGTATACCGCTCCGCGCCACCCAAACAGCATGCCGGCGATCATAAGCGGCAGAAAATTCAAATGGTGCAGGATGTTATGGGTTGAGACGTCCGTTGCTGGAGTCACGAACGTGAGAACTGAAATGCAAGTCAGCATAGCCGCAATCAGAGCAGCGCCCACCTGCGGACGTTCGATCCAATGCTGTTTGGATGCGGCCATAGGAAAAGAATAGCTGGGCACATCCCATCGGAAGGTAGTTTGATCGGGCACGGCCTTCTTTTCAGCAATTCTCTGACCAACCCGATTCCGCCTGATTCCGGGGGTTCGTAGCTGGAAAACTGCCTCAAATAGGCCACCAAAACCTGCCTATTGTACGATTTGGAGCAAAATTGATCTCGAATACGCGCCAAAGCAGCCGTTTGCCGTGGAACTCCGCGTGCTAATTGAAGAGCGTGCGATCCATTACTATCCTCTTGTTTTTTGCGCAGACCGCCGCTGTAGGTGCATTGGGACAGGCAGGTACTCTGCCGAATAGTCCTGCGCCTGCTACTCCTGCCCCGTCATCGCAAAGCGCTTCCCCATCGAGTTCTCCGACGGGCACGCCTCTCACCATCACGGAGGCGCTCGACCTGGCCGAGCAAAACAGTCCGATCCTCCAGGAGGCTGCGGGCTCGGTTGCACGCGCCCAGGCCGGTATTCAAAGCGCCAAAGCCTACACAAACCCTGCCGTCGAATTCATGGGCGGTGATCAATTTGCCCGTCCCATCGCGACGCCTGGAGTTCCCGGAACCCTCTGGCATTATTCGGCCAGCCAGCTGATCGAGATACCGAAAGAGCGGCGCACCCGCATACAGGCTTCGCAACTTGATTTGGTGGGGAATCGGTATCGTGCTGCTGGAGTTCGACTATCGTTACATGCATATGTGAAGCGCGCGTTTTACGACGTGATCCGCCGCAAGGAACAACTTACGAATGCGGAAGACAATCTGACTTTGGTTGAGGATCTTCGCCGACGCGTTCGTCTTGAGGTTCAGGTTGGAGAAAAGGGCAAACTGGAACTGACGCGCGCCGAGGCTGAAACAGCGCGTGCGCTCGTAGCCGTAAGGAGCGCGGACATTGAGCTGGCGAATGCGCGGGCAATCCTCAAAGCCGCAATTGGCTCGCAGTCAGAAGAGGTTTTTGACGCACAGGGGACACTTGAAGGCGCGGTTCACTTTGACGCGCTGAACACCTTGCGCCAGCAGGTACTAGAGAACCATCCCGCACTCTCTGAGGCCAATGCACTGACTACCAGATCGCGTACCCTCGTGGAACATGAGCGCGCGCGCAGGATTCCGGAGCCGGTTCTTTACGGTGAATACGAGCGTCAGCCCGACCTCTCGTACTACCGTTTTGGCGTTACGGTTCCCCTGCCCTTGTGGGACCGCCGCAAAGGCCCAATTGCCGAGGCACAGGCCGATGTGAGCCGGTATGACGCGCTTGCCCGCCAGCGGCGGCTTGAGATTACGGCAGCCCTGGAACGGGCCTACGACCAGTACGAGATCAGCAATCAACAGGTCGAGGGACTCCAGTCCGGATCGCTTCGCGAAGCAGAAGCTGCGGTCCAGGCCGCACAGTCCGCGTACAAGTTCGGCGAACGCGGCATCGTGGAAGTATTTGACGCGCAGCGAGTGCTGCAGGGGGTAAGAAGCGATCTGCTGGACGCGCTGTTTGCACGGCAGTCGGCCCTCATCGATCTTGAAGAGCTCGGGGTGGCGCACAAGTGAGGACAGCTCGCATGCATACAAGGATTCTGGCAATTTCATTTGCCGTCATGGCGGTTTCACTTCTTGGACTTTCGGGATGCAAACACGCCCGATCGGCAAGCAGCGAGGCCTCCGCTACTGATCCGCTTAAAGTGAAGGTCACTCCGGAGTTGGAGCAGTACCTCAAAATAGGCAATCCTGTGTGGCAACAGGTAACGGTCCAGCAGAAGGTAGCCGCCCGCGTTGAAACGGACGCATCGCGCGTTGCCCGCATCGGCTCGCCGGTTGAGGGGCGCATCACAAAGGTGCTGGTGTTTGAAGGACAAAAGGTGCGCGAAGGCCAGGTGTTGGCCATGCTGCACAGCAACGCACTTTCTGACACTCAGTTCGCCTTCATCAAGGCATTCTCGCAATCGCGGCTGGCTGAGCAGTCCGCCGAACGCGCCAGGCAGCTGGTTCAGTCTGACGTGATTGGCAAAGCGGAACTGCAGAAGCGCGAGGCTGAAGTTCTGCAGAACGCTGCCGAGGCCGCCTCCCTGCGCGCCCAGTTGCGAGGGCTTGGCATGTCAGAGCGGGCAATTCAACAGCTTGAGACGACGAACAAACTTAACTCCGACTATCCGCTGATTGCATCTATCTCCGGCACCGTCATCGAACGCAAGATTACGGTCGGGCAGGTTGTCCAGCCGGCCGATCCTGCATTTCTTGTCGCGGATCTTTCAAATCTCTGGTTCGTGGCCGAAGTACCTGAAGAGCAATCGGGATCGCTTGTAGTCGGAAAGACTGTCATTGCAACCATTCCAGCGTTGCCAAACGAGTCGACGACCGGCAAGCTATCGTTCGTTGCTCCCGTCGTGAATCCCACAACCCGCACGGTACAGGCACGCATGGACCTGCCCAACCCGAACGGGCTGTTCAAACCCGACATGCTGGCCTCAATGACGTTTGAGAACAGCCCGGAAAAGGGGCTTACGATTCCATCGACCGCCGTCATCCGCGAAGACAACAAGGATCATGTTTTCGTAAAGGTGGGCGCCAACGAGTACCGGTTGCGCGAGGTTGAACTTGGAGTTGAAGTGGCAGACCAACGTGTGGTGGCGAGCGGAATAACGGCCAATGACACCATCGTCCTTGACGGCGCATTCCACTTGAATAACAAACGCCGCCAGGACCAGATCAAAGGAGCAGCCGACTGATGCGCACACTCATCGCCGGCGTTCTTCACCAGCGCCTTGTCATTCTCGTCATCTCGCTCATCGGGCTTGGATTTGGGTTGGACGCTGCCCGCAAGCTCTCCGTCGACGCATTTCCCGACGTGACAAACGTGCAGGTGCAGATTGCCACGGAAGCGCCGGGCAAGTCGCCCGAAGAGGTGGAGCGGTTCGTCACCATTCCAATCGAGATTGGCATGACAGGCCTGCCGGGACTGACCGATATGCGTTCGTTGATCAAGCCCGGACTTTCGCTGATCACGCTCGTCTTTGAAGACGGAAAAGGCGTCTACTTCGAGCGCCAGCTTGTCAGCGAGCGGCTTTCGGAGCTTCGAGATCGCATGCCAGCCGGTGTTACGCCTGTTCTGGGCCCAGTATCGAATGCGCTTGGAGAGGTATTCCAATATACCCTGGAAAATCCAGACGACGGCAAGCGAACTCTCACTCACGACGAACTGGTGGGCCGCCGCACCATTCAGGATTGGGTCGTACGGCCGCTGCTCCGCTCCATTCCGGGCGTTGCAGAGATCAACTCGACGGGTGGTTACGTCAAGGAGTATCAGACTCTCGTTGATCCGCAGAAGCTGCGCTACTACGGGCTCTCTATCGGAGAGGTCTATGAAGCTCTTCGACAAAATAATGAAAATGCGGGCGGAGGAATTCTTCCGCAGCACGCAGAGCAATACCTGATTCGCAGTATCGGCCTCATTCACAGCACCGACGATATTCGCAACATCGTTTTGAAAGAGAGTGCAGGCACTCCTGTCTATTTGCGCGATGTGGCACAGGTTCGAATTGGCGAAGAGGTACGCTACGGCGCCATGGTGAAGGGCGGCTACACTGAGGCGGTCGGCGGCGTTGTATTGATGATTGCCGGCGGCAACGCCAAAGAGGTTGTCACACACGTCAAGGCGCGAGTTGCGGAGATCAACCAGCGCAACATGATCCCCGGCGGCCTGAAGATCGTGCCGTACTACGACCGCTCTCGACTGGTTGATGCAGCGATTCAAACCGTGACAGAAGTGCTCGGGGAAGGCATTGTGCTTGTTGTCGTGGTGCTCTTCCTCTACCTCGGCGATCTTCGTTCAAGCCTCATCGTCAGCGCGAATCTGCTGCTTACTCCCCTGCTGACATTTTTGATCATGAATCGCATCGGGCTTTCGGCGAACCTCATGTCATTGGGTGGATTAGCCATCGCCATTGGACTGATGGTCGACGGCTCAGTGGTTGTAGTTGAAAACGTATTTGCCCGGCTCAGTCATGGCTCAAAGGATTCTCGCCTGCATGCTGTGCGCGATTCGGTCTCCGAAGTCGCTACTCCTGTGATCTTTGGCGTCCTGATCATCGTGCTCGTGTTCCTTCCCCTGATGACACTCGAAGGAACCGAAGGCAAGATGTTCGCGCCCCTTGCCTACACTATTGCAATCGCGCTGATGCTCTCGCTGGTGCTTTCACTTACTCTCTCGCCGGCGCTCTCAATGTTCTGGTTGAAAGGCGGCTCCGAGCAAGACACCCGCCTGGTGCGCATACTGCGGCAACCCTATGAAAAAGTCCTGGGCTGGACGATGCAGAACAAGACCATCAGCGTCTCCGCGGTAGTGGCTCTGTTCGTCATCTCGCTTTGCATGTTTCCCTTCCTTGGCACCTCATTCATTCCTGAGATGCAGGAAGGAACGTTGAGCCCGAACGCAGACCGCGTACCCAACATTTCGCTGGACGAGTCCGTCAAGATGGAGCTGCAGATGCAGCGCCTGATGAAGAATATCCCCGGCGTTCAGAACGTAGTCTCACGCCTGGGGCGTGGCGAGTCACCGGCCGATCCCGCCGGGCCGAACGAAGCCGACGTGATGGCATCGCTCGCTCCGGTCGATGAGCGGCCCCGCGATCTGACACAGGAGAAGATCGCCGACCAGGTGAGAGGGGCTTTGGCGCACGTTCCGGGCATCAATCTGGTGATGTCGCAACCGATCTCAGACCGCGTGGATGAAATGGTAACTGGCGTACGAGCCGATGTTGCCGTCAAGATCTTTGGTGACGATCTCGACACGCTGATTGAGAAGGCTCGCGAGGTTGCAAAGGTCGCTTCGAGCATTGAGGGCACGCAGGACACGCGCGTGGACCGCGTGGGTGGGCAGCAGTATCTCGTCATCGACATCGACCGCTCCGCGATTGCGCGCTACGGCTTGAATGCCTCCGACGTGAACAGCACAAT
This sequence comes from uncultured Acidobacteriaceae bacterium, assembly GCA_963832645.1. Lineage (GTDB taxonomy): Bacteria > Acidobacteriota > Terriglobia > Terriglobales > Acidobacteriaceae > Telmatobacter. The sequence goes on along the minus strand of CAWHUU010000008.1, from coordinate 52,196 downwards.
TGAGATGGCGATTGCCGGCAAGAGCGCCACCGAGGTCTACGAAGGAGAGCGCCGTTTTCAGGCTGTCGTCCGCTTACCTTCTTCCTACCGCAGCAATATCGACGATATTAAACAAATCATGGTGTCGGCGCCGGATGGCCCCAGCATTCCACTTGAAGACCTGGCGAATATTCGCGTCGTCGAAGGACCCGCGCAGATCAATCGCGATATGGCCAAACGCCGCATTGTCGTCGGCATCAACGTGCAGGGGCGAGACCTTGGCGGTTACGTGGCGGAGTTGCAGCGCACAGTGAATGAGAAGGTTCCGCTACCGTCGGGCTACTTTATTCAATGGGGCGGGCAGTTCCAGAATATGCAGCGCGCAATGCACCACCTCATGATTATTGTGCCGGTGACGATTGGCGCGATCTTCTTCCTGCTCTTCTTGCTGTTTCATTCGGTGCGCTTTGCCGCGCTTATCATTACGGTTCTGCCTCTTGCTTCAATCGGGGGAATATTCGGCCTGTTCATCACGGGTGAGTATCTCTCGGTGCCCGCCTCTGTCGGCTTCATCGCTCTGTGGGGCATCGCGGTGTTGAATGGAGTCGTGCTCGTGTCGTATATCCGTAAGCTCCGGACAGACGGCAGATCGCAAATCGAGGCCATCCGCAAGGGAACGCGCTTGCGATTCCGCCCGGTAATGATGACTGCGACGGTTGCTGCGCTGGGCCTTGTTCCGTTCCTCTTTGCGCGCGGACCGGGATCTGAGATTCAGCGCCCGTTGGCAATTGTGGTCATCGGCGGTCTGGTCAGCTCAACTTTGTTGACGCTGATCATCGTGCCTTGCCTCTACGCGCTCTTTGAAGGCAAGCCGCAAGACATTGCGGACAAGGAGATGGAACACCACATCCTCAGCTAAGGGGATGTGGTGTTCCGGCCACCGGCAGCGCCCTTTCGTTGACCATCGGTCGACACGGATTGCTGAATTAGTGACAAGAAAACACCAAAGACAGCCGAGAGACTCTGCCGGCGCTCGTTTGCGTGAGCCGCAAAACTTTTGTTGACAGGATTTCTGCCGGAACGATATATCGAAGCAAGGTAACTGGCACGATTGTGCTCAGTAATGAAGGTGAGATCACGGGGCTGACATAGACAATCCGCTTGAAAGGCAAGAAGATGAACGCTCAATCAGATCCTCAGGCTGGACCTCGACGGCTTGTGCGCAGCATTCTGGCTATTCTGGCGGGCATCGTAACGGGAATCGTCCTTTCCATGGGGACAGATCTGAGCCTGCACATTGTGGGTTTGGCACCGGCACTGAGCGTGCGATGGCCCAATAAGCTTTTGCTGCTTGCGACAACATACCGCTCCGTCTACGCGGTCTTCGCCAGTTACGTCATCGCGGGGCTCGCGCCGAGCCGTCCCATGGCACACTCGCTGCTGGCCGGCGTGCTTGGACTGGTGGTGAGCACGTTGGGAGCTGTCGCCGCATGGAGCACCACCGCTGGCCAGCATTGGTATCCGGTTACGTTGGCGCTGACGGCGATGCCTACGGCATGGGCCGGAGCGAAGCTGTGGCTAATGCAAGTACAGGTGCGTACCGCGACCGGGTAATTGCCGGAGCGCAGCACTCGGGTGTTGTCCATTCGGAATAATGGTGGCCAGGGACGGGATTGAACCGCCGACGCCGGCCTTTTCAGGGCCGCGCTCTACCACTGAGCTACCTGGCCTCAGTGAAGACTTTCAGTTGCAATTCCTGCGCGGAGTCCGGCACGGCCGGAGAAGGAAGGGCGGGTCCACGTTCAGTGCGCTGCAACGACTGAAACAGTATATCAACTCAGATTCTCGCAAGCCAAACCGGCAGAAATAGGAGATTTGCAGACCTATCTAGCCCCCTGGGCCAGCCTGGACACCAGTCCCAGTACCCGAGTTTTCCGCCGCCTGCTCCTGCCGCTTCTGCACTACACTGAAAAGCAACCATGTACTCCCCTGCGCATCAATTTGCCCGATCGGTTACGTGTCTTTTCGCCGCCGCCAGCCTGTCAATGGCTGTCAGCGCTCAGGCCCCAACAACTCAAAACGAAGCGCGGGCGTCGCGAGCCTATATGTCCGCTCAAAAGGAGGGGCCACTTGCTCTGCGCGCCTTCCTTGACCAGTTTCCCAAGGGCGCGGACCTGCATGTCCATTTATCCGGAGCGGTCTATGCCGAGACGTTCATCCATGACGCCGGCGAGGACGGACTGTGCGTGGACAAGGTCGAATGGAGGTTTGCAAAGGCTCCATGCACGGGAAATCTGATGCCCGCAACCGATCTCTCCGGCAACATGACTCCGACCAACCAGGGCATCTACGACCGTCTGATCGATTCGTTTTCGATGCGCAGCTTTGTGCCGACCGCAGGCTTCAGCGGGCACGATCAGTTTTTCGCCACCTTCGATCGCTTCGGTGGCCTCAACAAGAGCCACGTTGGAGAGTGGGTTGACGAGGTGGCCAGCCGTGCTGCATCGCAAAACCAGCAGTACCTTGAGTTGATGGAGACTCCTGCGTTTGGCCATGCCGTGCAGATTGCACATACACTTGGCTGGAATCCTGACTTTGCCAAGTTCAGGCAGCAACTGCTCGACGCTGGGTTGCGCGACGAAGTCGCAGCGGACCGGCAGGACGTTCGCGCAGCCGAGGCGCGGCGTCGCGAACTTGAGCGCTGCGGGACCCCGGAGGCCACTGCCACATGCAAGGTTGAGATCCGCTACATCTACCAGATTTTGCGCGCGTTTCCGCCGGAACAGGTGTTTGCGCAAACGCTGCTCGGCTTTGAGACCGTGCAGGCAAGCATGGACGCGCACGACGACACATGGGTCGGCATCAACTTTGTGCAGCCCGAAGATGGTTACGTGGCGATGCGCGACTACACCCTGCAGATGAAGATGCTGGAGTATCTGCACGGAGTCTATCCAAAGGTCCACATTACTCTTCATGCCGGCGAGCTTGCTCCGGGCATGGTACCTCCCGAGGGGTTACGGTTTCACGTTCGGCAGGCCGTTGAACTTGGTCACGCCGAACGTATCGGCCATGGCGTTGACGTGATGTACGAGTCAGACGCGCGCGGCCTGCTGAAAGAGATGGCTCAAAAGCATGTGATGGTGGAAATCAATCTAAGCTCGAATCGCGGCATTCTTGGCGTGGAGGGAGACGAACATCCATTCATGAACTACAAGCTTGCACATGTGCCAATGGCCCTCTCGACAGACGATGAGGGTGTCAGCCGCATCGATATCACCAATGAGTATGTGTTTGCCGCGCGCGAGTACCACCTGAACTACGCCGACATGAAGACACTGGCGCGGACGGGCATGGAGCACAACTTTCTGCCCGGAACCAGCCTTTGGGCAAAGCCCGATATGTTCAGCAGAACCGTAAGCGCCTGTGCTGGAAGTTCTCTCGGAAGCGCAAAGCCCGCGAGGGCATGCAGGGCATTTCTCGACGGGAGCCAAAAGGCCGCTGCGCAATGGGAGCTTGAGCGGCGCTTCAGGGATTTTGAAGCCAAGTTCTGAAGCGCGCCCATCCGCCTTACCTCGCCGCCGCGTGCTTGCGTAGAGCAGCGAGTATCGCTTGAGCCAAATCCCATGCCAATTGAATTGACACAATGATGCACAAAACCAGTACGCCCTTGTGAATGCCCTGGTTAATCTGTTGGAGCGCGGGTCCATAAGTGGCAAGGTCCGCTTCGGGACGTTTGAGCAGCAAGTACAACTGATCGCGTTGGCCCGCGAGAAACAGCAGGGGGATCAAGCCAAGGATCTTCATCACGATGTGTTGAACTCGGTCGACACGTCGCCATGCTCCGCGAAGCAGGTCGAAACATTGCCATGCCAATTGAATTGCCGCAAGACTAACGATCCACCAATAGACCGTCATCCAAATGGGAGCCAGTTGGTAAGGCGAAGCCTGAAAGAAAGCCACGCCGGGGCCGAACATCAGAAACGGATTCTGCGGCACAAGCAGAAACCATCCCAGTACCAGAAAGCCAAAGGCAGCTTCGGTCAGTGCCTGTCCATAGGTGCGGCGCTTCTTGCCTGATACGGCATCTTGCTCAAGCTTCGGCAAATCGCGCGGAGTCCACTTCCCGTGGAAGTCGGCGATGTCAGGGCACTTGTCAGGAAAGCGTGCGGCTGTAAATTCGATGGCTGCAAAGGCCAGCGTAATCCAAGCCGCAACCTGCACCAGAACTGACGGCAGACCCAGAAGAGCCTCGGCAATCGCATGCCCGGACGGTGATGGGCCAAGAAAAGCGTTGATGACGCTCACAAGCGTGTAGATGACGAGTGCCCAAACCGATGCGAGACGCAGAACATTCAGATAGACCGGGAATATCGCCGGGCCGATGAGGTACTGCTGCGGCTGGTAGCGCGACGCCATCTGAAGTGGCGAGCCGAGCTGGCCAATCCACGTCTCAGCCTCGGTTGGTGTCATGGTTCGGCCCAGCTCAGCCTGCTTCTCATCGAGTTGCGACTCGAGGTTGGCGCGAAGTTCGGCAATAATGTCTTCCTGCCGCTTCCAGGGCAGGTGCTTTTGCACGGCTTGAAGGTAACGATCGAGAAGTTCCATAGCGTGTTTCCTTACAAAATGCTGGAGATTGATTTGTTGATGTTCTGCCACTCCTGGAGCAACTGGCCCAGAATCTGCTCACCATCGCTCGACAGGCGGTAGAACCGCTTGTTGCGCTTCTCTTCTTCCCGCCACTCACTCACCAGCAGGCCCTGATTCTCAAGCCGCCTGAGCAACGGGTAGAGCGTGCTTTCATCGATCACCAGGCCGTGCTCCGCCAGATCTTTGCGAAGCGTATAGCCGTAGTGCTCTCGGCGTAACTGGCCAAGAACCGCGAGAGTTAGACAGCCACGCCGAAGTTCAAGCCGAAGGTTTTCAAAGGTACTCTCGGGGAGCGTCATACTGTTCCTCGTACACTGTACTTTACACACTGTATTACATACAGTGTGTGGCGTCAAGTAATCTCTAGAGATTTTTTCGGGAACGGGATCGGTGATGTCTCCTGAAAAATGAGAGCAGTATTCCGAGCGTATCCGGCATAGAATCATTGCCATGGACAACGAGCGCATTCGCGAAATATGCCTGTCGCTTCCCTATGCTGCGGAGACGCTGAACTGGGGCCACCACCTTGTGTACTGGGCGGGTGAGCGAGATATGGGCGGCAAGATGTTTGCCATGACGGATGTGGACGGTACCGGCCGGGGCGTTCTCTGGTTCCACTGCGGGGCCGAGCGGTTCTACGAGCTTCTGGAGGTGGAAGGCATCTCGGCCGCGCCTCACCTTGCGCGAGCGCATTGGGTTGCCGTGGAGCGATGGGACGTGCTGCGGCCTCGCGAAATTGAGGAAGAGCTCCGCAGGGCGCACGAGCTTATCTTCAACAAATTGCCCAGGCGCACTCAACAGCTTTTGGCAATGCCGGAAAAAGAACGTGCGAAGCTGATCCGCGAACGGAAAAAGAAGGTGGCCTCGCAAGCCAAAGGTCCCAAAGGCCGTAAATGATTGCCGGAACCTTTTGCCCCGATCATTCGTAAGTTGAAAGTGAGGGGCGCTTCGCGATTCGAAGCGCAGTGCTTATGATCAAGTTTCTCTTGTGGTGCATCCTTCTCGTCGTCTGCTGGCCGCTGGCTCTGCTGGCGCTCGTACTGTACCCGCTGATCTGGCTGCTGCTGTTGCCCTTCCGCCTCGTCGGCATCGCTGTTGAGGGCGTGCTGGAACTGGTGTGGGCACTCATCACGCTGCCCGCCCGCGTGCTGCGGGCAGTGTAGAGCTTTCCAGTGTCATGGCGACAGTGCAACTTCAAGACGAAAAGTCTCTTGGAAAGCGACATGGGCGACCCGATTCGGATCGCCCATGCGTGACTGCCCTTTAATCATTTGCAGCTACAGGCTTACGCTACGTCAAACTCGTAGAGGCTCACGCTAACCGGCGGAACCTCGATGGTTTCCGGAAGGCCGTTCTGCGCGGATTCGACGATCTTGACGACGGGCTCCTTGCCCGCCTCGTTGCTTGAGGACAGGCCCGGCGGCGCTATCTGGTGGAGTTTGCCCTGCGCACTGAGCTTTACTCCGCTAAGCTTGGGCGTAAAACTATGCGCCTCTTCAGTGGGATTCACGACCGAGATCATGAACTTCTTGCGGTCAGCAGAATAGGCCGCGAGAACATCCAGCGGATAGGTCGGGCTTCCGGTTGGCTTGGTGCCGCGATCAACCCAGGTAGTGCCAGGCATCAGCGGCTGGGCCGAATCTCCGCCAACGGCGGTCGGCAGCGCATTCAGGTACTTGTTCTGCATGAGCTTAAAGACCACGCCTTCCGCCGACATGCCCACGCCGTCGCCTGAGATATCGGTCAGTACGCGCAGGCCCCCGGTGGCGCAACTGGCGGCGATCTTGTCTGAGTTGCGGAACATCTCATGGAAGCAGAGAGCGTAGGAGAGCGGAACCATCATGCCGGTATTGCGCATAAAGCCTCCACCCTGGGTAGGCCTCATTGACCGGACGCGGTTGCCCCACTCGTCAAAGATGAATTTGATGTTCTTCTCCCTGAGCCCAGGGATCATCTCGCAATATTTGTCGAACGCATCGAACGCGCCGCCAAGGCGATTGGCCAGCCGGCGGGTGCGGAACTGCAGCGGATCCTTCACGTCTACAAAGGACTGCTTTTCGGAGTCGTAAATCAGCTCAGGGTATGCGTAGGTATGCTCTGAGACAAAGTCTGTATTATCCATACATTTGTTGAGCAGCCAGCCGTCCCAGTCCGATGTGCTGCCGAACTCAAAGGGCAGATTGTCTGGAATGGGTGGTTCCCAGATGCTGGGAAAGAAGTTCGCCTTCTTCTCTGCGGCGCCAATGCCCTTTTCACAGACCGAGGCTCCCGACAACGTAACTTTGATCTTCGGATCCACTGCCTTCATGGCTTCGACGATGTAATTGTGCTTGACCCAATATTGGTCAAGCGACATATGGCCGTACTGCCAGGGACCATACATCTCGTTGCCTATCGTCCACACGCGGATATTAAAGGGTTCGGGACTGCCGTTTTCCGCGCGCATTTTGCCCATGCGGGTATTCACTGACCCATTGCAGTACTCGACCTGCTCGGCCGCTTCACGCGCTGAACCGAAGCCGCTATCGATGGCCAGGTCAGGCTCTGCACCCACTAACCGGCATAGGGCAATGAAGTCGTGAAGGCCAACATCATTGGACTCGATGCTATCGGACCACATGGGCTGAATACGCGGCGGGCGCTTATCGCGGTCTCCAAGACCATCGCGCCAGTCGTAAGCGGAGACGAAGTTGCCGCCGGGCCACTTCATCATCTTGAAACCTTCCTCTTTGAAGAGCTTAATCATGCCGGGACGGAATCCCTGCACGTTATCTGCAGCCATCAGTGAGACGGCGCCGACGTGGAATGTTCCACTGCCGGTAGCTACGATTTCGAGGCGTGCATCGGTTGAATCAGCCTTCGGCGTCAACTTGAACGGAAATTTCTTGTATTCGCTTGAAAGGGCGGGAATAGTAATTGATTGCGAATCTCCTGAGCCCGATCCCCAAACCAGACGGACAACGACCTTCGCGCTGGGATCTCCGCGTAGGTATACGCGGCCGTCGTACGCTTTGCCGCCAGCCAGGCGCAGCTTGGATTGCGAAATGCCGCAAGGCTCCGAGCCGCTGATCTTTACACGCGGGCTGTGCTGGCCGACGAAAGGTTTCACGGTGTCCATTTCAACCACGCCCTCAGGACCGACTGGTCTGAACGGTTCGCCGCGGAAGCGGAAGAATCCACCGCCCGCAGGTTCACTCTCGGGCTTTGCAGCCACAATCGCCTTGGCAAACTTTCTGTCACTCAGCACCTCGGCCCACACGCTGGTCGTAGCCGGTTCCATGTAGCCGCCGAAGATCATCGGGTTGACCGGCGCGCCCACTTTGGTAGCGTCAATCGAAGCCTGGATGCTCCCTGTTGGTGCGGCGAATGCTTTGACCCCTTGATTCAACATGGCGGCGCCTGCCACAGATGCCGCCACAAATTCCCGCCGATTCATTGGCATTTCTTTTCTCCTTATATGTCTTGCCGGTTACGCACGTTCACAGAGGGTGCAATCTGGACAAGAAATTTTTCCACCAAAGAAGGTACCACAGTGCACTCGCAAAGCGATTTTCTAAGCTTCAATGTCCCCTGAGAAGAGAGTCGGTATCTTAATTGACGCGCAGGAGCAACGGTAAGTTGAACCGGAGATACTTTGCGTCGCGCACAATCTTAAGGCGACCCTCGACACTAGGATGAACAATGCTTTAGCGTTGGCATATGCCAAATGTTTGTCTTGATCTCGAAGGCAAAGTGGCCCTCATCACCGGTGGTTCGCGCGGTATTGGCGCTGAAACCGTAAGGCTCTTCTGCCAGGCGGGCGCGCGCGTGGCCTTCAGTTATCGGCAGGCCCGCGACCGCGCGGAGGCGCTTGCGCTTGAATGCGGCGGCCCAGCCCGATGCGTGGCAATCAACCAGGAGTTGGGCTCACCAGCTGAAGGCCGGGCCCTGGTTGCCTCAGCGATAGCGACATTTGGCCGCCTTGACGCCTTGGTAGTGAATCATGGTGTGTGGCCGCCCCACGATGCACCGATCGCCGAGATGGCCGAGGAACAATGGCGCAAAACAATGGGGGTTAATCTCGACTCGGTGTTCGGCCTGGTGCAGGCCGCGGTTGCGCAGATGATGCGGCACCCGGACGCCGGCGATGAAACGAAGGGGTATATTGTGCTGATCAGCTCCACCGCTGGCCAGCGTGGCGAAGCCAACCATGCCGACTACGCCGTAACCAAAGGCGCTTTGATAAGTCTCACCAAAAGCCTGTCAAGCGAACTGGCTCCCAGCGGCATACGAGTAAATTGCGTGGCGCCCGGATGGGTGGCGACGGAAATGTCGGCGTCTTCGGTGAACGATCCTGAAACCGGCGCAAAGATACGGGCGGCGATTCCGGTGGGCCGGGTGGCGAGCCCGCGAGAAATCGCTGGGCCGGTGTTGTTCTTGTGCACGCCTCTGGCAGGCTTCATCAGCGGCGAAGTGCTGAACGTAAACGGAGGCGCGGTTCTGGTTGGTTGAGGATGGTTTCTGGGTCGATTTCAGTCGGCACAGAATTGATTTCGATAGCTCTTGCCTGAAGCATATGAGGTGACGATGAGGATCGGGAAGACATTAACCATGGTGTTTGCCGTGCTGACGCTGGTTGCTCCGCCCGCGACGCGCACGCAGTCGGGCATTGACCAGGAAGCCAAGAATGCGCAACAGGCTCGGCATACCCTGGACGAGATGGTGCAGGCACTTGGCGGTGAAGCATGGATGAACATGAAGAACCAAATGCGCCATGGATTTATTGCCGCGTTCTACCAGGGTCAGCCAAACCCCGGAACAACGGAATATTGGGAGTACCACCAGTGGCCGGATCACGACCGCCTCGAATTCACCAAGCACCGCGACGTGCTTCAGTTCTACATTGGGCGCGAAGGCTGGGAAGTAACCTTTCGCGGCAAGAAACCGATGGCGCAAGATAGCCTCTCGGACTTTCTGCGGCGCCGCGACCACTCCATCGAAACCGTAGTCAAGGTCTGGCTAAAGGACCCCAAGACCATTCTGTTGTATGAGGGCCAGCGCATGGCGTCACGCCATATGGCCGAGCAGGTAACGCTGATTTCGGCGGAGAATGAAGCTGTCACCATCCTGATCGATACCAGCACACACCTGCCGCTGCGGCGGTCATTCCAATGGCGCGACCCTGTCTACAAAGACAAGAACACTGACGCTGAAGAATACGATAACTACCACACAGTAGATGGCCTGCCTACACCGCTCTCGATTACACGCTTTAGAAACGATGCGATGTACCGCCAGTACTACATCAAAGATGTGCAGTTCAACCAGGATCTGCCTGCCGATTTCTGGAATGTGGACACAGCCAGTAAGCACATCAAGAAGTAGAAGACAGTAGGCCGTTTAGCCGCTGCGAGCTTATTTATAATCCAGACGAGCGCAAAGTATCCCCATCCAACCGCTCTCTGGAGCAGAGAATGAAGTTTGACATCCAGGAGATCATGGGTTTTCTACCGCACCGGTACCCTTTTCTCCTGATCGACCGAATCCTTGAGTACGAGCCACAGAAGCGCCTGGTGGCCATCAAGAACGTAACCATCAACGAGCCCTTTTTCCAGGGGCACTTCCCTGGCTATCCAATCATGCCCGGCGTTCTGGTGGTTGAGGCCATGGCTCAGGCCGGCGGCATCATCATGATGGCCGAACTGCCCGACCGCGAAAAGAAGCTCGTGGTGTTTACGGGGATTGAGCGGGCCAAGTTCCGCCGCCCGGTAACGCCCGGCGATCAGTTGCGTTTTGAAGTCGAGGTGCTGTCGTTCAGGACACGCGCGGGGCGCATCGAGGGCAAAGCTTACGTTGACGGCAAGCTGGCCTGTCAGGCCACGCTTACGTGCCAGGTTGTTTCGCGCGTGCAGGAACAACGCACCCATGACGATGGTGCGCCGAGTCAGCCGGGGACGGAAGCGGAGCAGCAGTGAGCGTTCATCCAAGTTCGGTTGTTGCGCCCGGAGCCGTGGTGCCGGACTCGTGCACCGTAGGCCCCTTCTGCACCATTGGCCCTGAGGTTGTGCTGGGCGAGGAATGCCGACTGATCTCGCATGTAGTTGTGGACGGGCGTACACGCATTGGAGCGCGCAACACCATTTATCCGTTCGCTTCCATTGGCGTGGCTCCGCAGGATCTGAAATACCACGGCGAGCCGACCGAGACCATCATCGGTGACGACAACACCATTCGCGAGAACGTGACCGTGAGCCGCGGAACCGTGGGTGGCGGTGGCGTTACGCAGCTTGGCTCAAACTGCCTGCTGATGACCTGCGCTCATGTTGGCCATGACAGCCAGGTAGGCAGCAACGTAATTATGGCGAACGCTGCCACGTTGGCCGGGCACGTGATCATTGAAGACTTCGTGTCCCTTGGGGCGTTTTGTCCCGTGCACCAGCACTGTATTGTCGGCAAATATGCATTCATTGGTGGTGGAACGATCGTTACGCAGGATGTGCTGCCGTTTTCGCTCACCTCTTCCAAGCGCGAAAACAAAGCCTTCGGCATTAACAAGATTGGACTTCAGCGGCGGGGTTTCACGCCAGAGCGACTTCAGACTCTGCAAAAAGCCTTCCGGCTGCTGCTTGCGGCAAAACTCAACACCTCGCAGGCGCTTGAGAAGCTAAAGACGATACAAGGCGACGACGTGGCCCTGCTGGTGAACTTTCTCGAACGCAGCCAACGCGGGGTAATCAAGTAGCTATGAAGCTTGGCCTGATTGCCGGCAACGGAAGGTTTCCATTTTTGCTGCTCGATGCTGCTCGAGCCGAGGGCCTCTCCGTGGTCGTTGCCGCCATTAAGGAAGAGACTGACCCGGAGATAAACCACCGCGCGGCTGCTGACCCAAATATCACGGTCCATTGGTTGTCGCTGGGTGAGCTCTCGCGGCTTATCGAAACCTTCCAGAAGGAAGGGGTGCAGAAAGCGGTGATGGCCGGTCAGGTGAAGCACAAGCAGATCTTCTCAAGCATCCGCCCCGACTGGCGGCTTGCCAAGCTGCTGATGAACCTTCGCACGCGCAACACCGACATGCTGCTGGGCGCGGTGGCCAAGGTCTTGGCCGACGAGGGAATCGAGCTGATGAGTTCCACTTCGTTTCTTGAGCCGCTGCTGGCGCAGGAGGGAGTACTGACAAGTTGCCAACCGGACGGCAACGACCTCCGCAACATCGAATACGGTTTAGGAGTTGCAGGAGCTCTTGCGGGCTTCGACATTGGGCAGACAGTTGTTGTTGCCGCACAGGCATGCGTGGCCGTTGAAGCAATGGAAGGAACGGACGCAACAATTGAACGAGCGGGCCGGATCATGGAATCGCTCGGTGGCGATGCTTCAACGCTGGAACGGCACCTGACAGTGGTGAAGGTTGCTAAACCCAATCAGGACATGCGCTTCGATGTGCCTGTGATTGGCTTGACCACTATCGAAACCATGATTCGCGCCGGGGCCAGTTGCCTGTCGGTGGAGGCGGGGCGTACCCTTCTATTCGACCGTGACTCGCTTCTGGAGCGCGCCAGTCAGGCTGGAATATCCATTGTGGCGACTCCCCGTGTAACTAAACCCATGTGAAATGCGTCCTTTGATTAGCGCTATTTCTCGGTTTCAACATTCCCCTTTCAGTAATTCCCAGGAGGTTGTGGTGAAAATGACTCGGTTCTTCTCTTTGGCCGCCGGACTGTTGCTTGCGGCCACATTCGTGACCGCTTACGCGGCCGGCGATGCAGCGCCTACGATGCCGGCAGTGGGCCAACAGGCCCCCAAGTTTACTCTTCCCTCGCAGGACGGCACCCCTGTCTCGCTCAAAAATTTCAAGGGCAAGTGGGTGGTTTTGTACTTCTACCCCAAAGACATGACAACTGGCTGCACGATCGAGGCGCACAAGTTTCAAGAAGCTCTGCCGCAGCTCGAAGCAAAGAACGCCGTGGTGCTCGGTGTGAGCGTGGACTCAAAAGAAAGCCACCAGCAGTTCTGCGCAAAAGACAGCCTGACCTTCCGCCTGTTGTCTGACACGGAGCATAAGGTAGTGAGCGAGTACGGGTCGCTTTCCGAGTTCCGTGGCAACGCGATGGCCGCGCGCAACACCTTCCTGATCAGCCCCAAGGGCAAGATCGTTAAGGTGTGGACGAAGGTGAACCCGACCAACGCCGCATCGGACGTACTGGCAGCGCTTCCGTAGTCGCAAAGCACAATGCCTGCACATCAGCAAAGGCCCCTTGCATCTCGCTTGCACATAAAGTCGAGCCGTGATGCGCAGGGGCCTTTACTATTTTTCTAAACTGGTGCGAGGAGCACGCCATGATCTCTGAAATTGCACAGTCGTTCCGCACTCAATTGAACGACATCCATTCTGCTTTGATTGATTGTGCACCGGAACTTGCCGACACGCCCTGGCGGACAGACGGATGGACACGCAAGCAGATTGTGGGACACCTGGTCGATTCAGCAGCCAACAATCGCCAGCGCTTTGTTAGAGCTTCGACCGATGGGACGTATGCCGGCCCTCAATATTCTCAGGACGCGTGGGTCGCTGCGCATGGCTATGCAGAACAGACCTGGGAGGATCTTCTGCTTTGGTGGTCGACAGAACATGAAATTCTGATGGCCGTGGTTGACCGGATTCCCGAGGACAGGCTTGAGACCATGTGCCGCGTAGGCGACGATGAGCCGGTGACGCTTCGGTTCTTGATTGGAGATTATGTACGGCATCAATGGCACCATCTCGCTCAAATCAGAACTAGCGCCTAGCAAACACCCTTCGGCTCAATCGAGATATCTGCAGACGCAAAAAAGCCCGGCGTGAGCCGGGCTCTTTTGCTTGCCTTACTTTTGTTGTTCCCTGGTTACTTCTTCTTTGCGGTTTTCTTGGCTGCCTTCTTCTTTGCAGTCTTCTTAACTGCCTTCTTGACTGCCTTTTTCACAGCCTTCTTCTTTGCAGGCGCCTTCTTGGCCGCTGCCTTCTTCGTTGCCTTTTTTGCTGCTTTTTTAACTGCCACCTTTTTACCTCGTTTAGTGGATTTGACGGCGCTCCTGACTGCTGCTTTTTTGGCAGCAGCCTTTCCGCCCTTGGCGCCGGTCTTGCTTTTCTTTGCGGCGGATTTCTTCGCGACCTTCTTGGCAGCTTTCTTTGCGACCTTCTTTGCGACCTTCTTTGCTGCCTTCTTGACCGCTTTCTTGGCTGCCTTCTTGGCCGGTGCTTTCTTCGCGGGAGCTTTCTTGGCCGGCGCTTTCTTGGCAGCTTTTTTCACTGGAGCCTTCTTAACCGCAGGCTTAGCCCGCACCGGCTCGACGATGGGAACCGCCTCAACCAATATGATGGTTTCCTCGCCTATGACTTCATCATCATCTGAAGACGTGAGTACGCTCGCTGTTTCGAGTTCTTCTTCATCCTCATCGCCAAAATCTTCAATACCTTCAGGGTCCAGCTCTGTTGGCTCTCCATTGGGATCGCCGTCGTTCATCGCAAACATCTTGACTAGATCTTCCATCCCATTGCCTCCAGCGGCCTACCGCTGCCCTCGATTTACTTTTGATTTCGCGCAAGCAACTGATGCAATCAGCCTGCGGAAATCACATAGTTAATAGCTTGCACGCAAACCCTACCAAAACACAAGTCTGTAATGACCATGTTGCATAGGTTTTATTGATCAGATGCAGACTCTTATTTCGCCTTCTTGGATTTTGCAGCGCTCTTTGACTTGCTCGAAGACTTCGCTGGAGCCTTCTTCGATGTCGATGAATGAGTCCTTGATGAAGCTGAAGAACTGCTCCGGCGATGCCGGGTCGTTGTGCTTCGAACGGCGGGTTCGGCAACATGGATGCGGCGGCCAGCCCTGATCTCTGAACCGGAAATGTTGTTCCATGCCCGCAATTGTGCGAGTGAAACACCAAACCGGTCAGCAATGGTGATCAACGTATCGCCGCGCCTCACCGTGTACATCCGCGTGCCTCGTGATGGAGATTCCGATAAGGGAACGGGGACCACCAAAGCTTGAACTGTTTCCAATTTGTCATCCGTATTCAATTGATTGGCTTTAGCCAGCGCGGAGGGCTCAACGCGAAACTCGCGTGCGACCGATGCAATTGAATCACCCTCCACAACCGTGTGATAACGCCACGAGCCGCGCTTGTCCTCTGGGACTGCTGCAATGCGCTCGTTGAACAATGTCGCGGTTCCGGCAGGAAGATGTAGATCGAATGGCGAATCAGGCGGCGTGACCATTCGCAGCAGGCTGGGATTGAGCGCAAGCACTTCACTGACCGGAGCGCCAACAAGGTCTGACACCAACCGCATGCTTATGGAATAGTTCACCGTAACGGTGTCAGTGAGGATAGGAGGATCGAGTGTGACATCATCGAATCCATATTGTGTGGGATTGTTTGCAATGATGATGGCGGCCAGAATCTGAGGCACGTAGTTCTCAGTCTCGCGTGGCAACTCGTGGCGCTTGTAGAGCTCCCAGAAATCACCGTAGCCGGTCTTTTGAACCGCTCGTTGCACATTGCCCGCCCCCCAGTCGTACGCGGCCATGGCCAGATACCAGTCGCCAAGCTGGTCGTAGAGGAATTTCATGTATCGGGCATAAGCGCGCGTCGATTTTTCAGGATCGAATCGTTCATCGACGTATGAATTGCGTGCGAGGCCATAGTTGCCGCGGGGCATAAACTGCCACATTCCGCCGGCATGTGATCTGCGATTGATCGCCTGGGGCTGAAAGCCGGACTCAGCCACTGCAAGATAGATGAGGTCCTGCGGAACACCTTCTTCGGCCATCACGCGCTGAATCATTGCGCGATAGTGGCCGGAACGCTGGAAGGAATGCAGCAGCGTATTGTGTCCTCTTTGCGTGTTGGCGAAAAAATTGATGAACGCAGCAACATAATCGTTCACCATCAAGGGAAGATCTGACTTGGTCGTCGCCAGTTCAGCCTGGGCACGCGCTACGATGTTGGGATCGACCTCGAAGGTAACGTCGCTGGCAACATCGGAAGGCGAAGGCTCAACCTCAGGAACAAATCCGTTGCCCTGTTTCAGCGCCTCATTTTCGAGACCATTGATTCGATCCACCAGGTGTTCGAATTCGTCCTGTAACTGTGCGTTTCCTTTCAAGTCGAGACCGCTTGAAAGCAGGAGATCGACGGAGCGATCGAATTCTGTCTTGGCCTCTGGAAGCGATCCATGTTTGTAGTCGGCTTCGCCGCGAGCATACGCCGCTTCAACCTGTTGAATGAGCACGTTGATGCGCTGCTGCTCCACGGTGGGCTTGGGGGGCGCGCTAGGAGCTTGCGGCGCAGGCTCAGTGGCCACCGGAGGAGCCGTCGCCTGTGGGCTCATCGCCACCTGCGAAGGTTTCTTCTCACCAGGAGTGCATGCTGCAAGCAGGAGAAGCGGCACTGAAATGAGTGAGGTCCACAACCGTCTTTGCAGCGTGATGCGAAGTCCCCGCAATTGCTTCAACGAGCAAAATACCTGTCGACGTCCACCATCGTCCGGATGAACCAGTCGGCCCTTCTCAAGTCTGTCCTTGCCGGCACTACTGCCACATCCGATAAACAACACTCAAGACTCCTGAATCGCAAGAAAGGGCCCTGATCGCCGCCTGCTTAGACTGGATGGGATGCCCTTACGCGATGATAAGCTATGCCATGGAGGCATTGCGCGCTTGTCAGCGCCTGAGACCTCATATGCCAGCCTTTCATGGACGCTCGTTTTCTTAGAAACTTCGCGATCATCGCCCACATCGACCACGGAAAGTCGACGTTGAGTGACCGTCTTCTCGAATTTACCGGCTCGGTTACCGGCCGTGAGATGCAGGCGCAGATTCTTGATGACATGGACCTCGAACGCGAACGAGGCATCACCATCAAGGCCCACGCCGTGCGCATGATGTATAAGGC
Organism: uncultured Acidobacteriaceae bacterium; assembly: GCA_963832645.1. Lineage (GTDB taxonomy): Bacteria > Acidobacteriota > Terriglobia > Terriglobales > Acidobacteriaceae > Telmatobacter. Next base: position 35,657 of record CAWHUU010000008.1, on the reverse strand, counting down.
TCACGACGGTAACACTTACCAACTGAACCTGATCGATACTCCGGGGCACGTCGACTTCAGCTACGAGGTCTCGCGTTCGCTGGCATCCTGCGAAGGCGCCCTGCTCGTAGTCGATGCCAGTCAGGGCGTCGAGGCACAAACACTTGCCAACGCCTATCTCGCCATCAATCACGGCCTGGAGATCATTCCGGTTATCAACAAGATCGATTTGCCCTCCGCCGACATCCTGCGCACACAAGAGGCGATTGAGAAGGCTGTAGGGTTGGACGCCACCGACGCCATCCCCGTAAGCGCAAAAACCGGCCAAGGTGTAGACGAGGTGCTCGAGGCCATCGTGCATCGGCTGCCAGCGCCGAAAGGCAACCCCGATGCGCCGTTGCAGGCATTGATCTTCGACTCATGGTTCGACGCTTACCGCGGGGTTATAGTTCTGGTACGCGTTATGCAGGGCACCATGAGCAAGGGCCAGCGTATCCGGCTCATGTCCAATGGAAAGGCCTTCGACGTTGAGTCCATGGGCGTGCTGATGCCCAAACCGGTCGAGATCGGACAGCTCACGGCGGGCGAGGTCGGCTTTTTCGCGGCCACCATCAAGACCGTGAGCGACACCAAGATCGGCGACACGGTAACCGACGATGCGCATCCCTCTCCCTCTCAACTGCCGGGATTTGAAGACATCAAGCCCATGGTCTTTTCAGGCCTCTACACTGTGGACTCGCACGAGCATACCCTTCTACGTGACGCGCTGGAGAAACTGCGGCTTAACGACTCGTCGTTCTTCTTTGAGCCGGAAAGCTCGGTCGCTTTGGGATTCGGTTTCCGGTGCGGATTCCTGGGCCTGCTGCACATGGAGATTATCCAGGAGCGCCTTGAACGCGAGTACGAACTCGATCTAATTACGACCGCACCGGGCGTACGCTACCAGATCACGCTGACCGACGGCAGCGTGATCGAGGTCGACAATCCATCGCGGTGGCCTGAACCGCAAAGCATCGCCACCATTCGCGAGCCCGTAATCTCTGCAAAGATTCTGACGAACGAAGAATTTGTTGGCGGCATCTTCAAGCTTGTTGAAGAAAAACGCGGTCGCCAGGTGAATTTCGAATATGTGACGTCGACCCGCGTGCTGCTGACCTACGAGTTGCCATTAAACGAGATCGTGCTCGACTTCTACGACCGCCTCAAGACGGTATCGCGCGGCTACGCGTCGCTCGACTATCAATTGGCAGGCGAGTGGGAATCGCCGATGGTGAAGCTGGATGTGCTGGTCTCAGGAGAACCGGTGGATGCGCTTTCGATCATCGTCCACAAGGACCATGCCTACGAGCGTGGGCGCGCCCTGGTGTCAAAGATGCGTGAGCTGATTCCAAGGCAGCAATTCGAGGTGGCGATCCAGGCCGCAATCGGAGCCAAAGTCGTAGCCCGCGAAACAGTGAGTGCGCTGCGCAAAAACGTCCTTGCCAAGTGCTACGGAGGAGACATTTCCCGTAAGCGCAAGTTGCTTGAAAAGCAGAAGGAAGGCAAGAAGCGCATGAAGCGCATCGGCAAGGTAGATATACCCCAGGAGGCCTTCCTGGCAGTGCTCCGGGTGGGTGAAGAGCAGCAGAAGTAGTGCAATAATCGGTGACCAGGAAGATACCCGAGTCATCGGACATTAATCTTGAATTGTGGAAACCTCTAAAACCGGCTGTTTTAAGCAGCCACGCGCCCAAGACAACGCATTGGCCCTGCCACAGACACACTTCCTATTGAAAAATAAAGGGTTGCTATACTTAACAGAGATGGATAACCGTTGGCAAGGATCGATTTCGGACTTTTGATATCCACTTCCCTGAAGTAATCCACAATTTTTTCCACAGCAGACAGATCGCGCCTGAAATCTTTATTTTGGAGTCAGGACAACCTTCTTCCACGCCATCATGGACACGGCTATCAAGCGGAAGCCCCACCTTTCGGAGGGGCTTCCCTGGTAGCGTCTGCTCGCTCAAATCCGCGCTTGATTTAGTGGGCGGCTGGCTTGGGTGCGGCGGGACGTGGTGCAGCAGGCTTCGGAGCTTCAGTTGCACCCGCTCCTGTCTGCGGCGGAGGTGCCGGAATACCAGACTTCACGTTGTAAGCGTCGATGATTTCCTTGGTGATATTCGTGGAGTTATTGGCGTATAGCACCGGCGACTGCTGCTGTGAAACATCGAGTACCAGCGTATATCCATGCAGTTCAGCATAGGACTGCAGCACGTCATACACTTTGGAAGCCAGATTGTTGTAGATCTGCTGCATCTCCTGCTGGAAGTCGGATGATGCATCCTGCGCATCGCGGTCCAGTTGCTTCTTTTTGTTGTCAATGGCGCTGGCGCGGCTCTGTTGCTCGGCCGGGGTGAGCTTGGCCTGATCCGCCTGCAACTGCTTGGTCATCGTTTCAACATCGTCGTTCAGCTTCTTGAGTGCTTCCTGCTTTGGAGCGTACTTCTTCTGCAGGTCAGCAAACTGGCGCTGGCCTTCATTGGTCTGAGCAACGGCCACTTGGAAGGCGATTACGGCAATCTTGGCGGGTCCCGCGGTGGGAGTGGCTGCTGCTGCCGGCGCGGCGGGCATTTGGGCTGCGGCGCTCAATACAAAACTCGAGGCCAGCGTAAGAACTAGTGCAAGCGAACGCTTCATGTGATTCAACAACTCCTTCGAAATTCCTGATCGGCGGCCCGCGATAACCCGCGAGCTCAGGCCGGAGCCTCCTGAACTACCTCGCCATCTCTCATCCATTGCGACATTCGTTTGGAGTGTCACCTGGATTCCCGACCTTCTTTCAGTGGCTCCGCGCCATATGGCGTTGAGACGGGAAAAGACGCGAATGGAGACGTCAGCAGGAACTAGATGGATTATAGGGGGCCAGAGTAGGAGCGTCAAACGCTCAAAAGCTGGTTACAAAGTTACAGGTTTCCAGGGTTACTCGTTTTGAAAATGACCAGTTTTGAGTTGTATTAAGGACAAAGAAAAGAAGAGGGAATGCGCTGTATACGCGTTCCCTCCCCTTGGTACTCGAATCCTTTCAACCTCATCCCGCAGGAACTTGAAGACTCGGAGGCTTGTAACTTAATCTCCCTGAACCTCGTAACCTGCTCTTAGAACGTAGTCGATACCGTCAGGCGGAAGGTCTTGCGCGGCTCGCGGAAGACGTAGCGAGCTCCGTAGGCCTCCATCGCTTCGTTATAGCTGTAGTCGCCTGCACCCCCCGTCGGGAACATGGCTCTCGTGATGAGCTGCGCGGAGCAGCTTCCCTGCCGCCCACCCACGAGTACATTGTTGCAATAGGGCGACTCATTGAGGCGCATCGGATTGTATGCGTAGTAAAGCCGGAACGGAGCATTAATCACCGGCATGATGACCGCAAACTCGCCGCCAAGGGACATGCGCGGAACGACGTTGGTGCCGGAGATGGGCCGGATATTGCGCTGGAAGCCCACCTGCGAACCCGGTATGCCTCCCTGGCAGGAACCGTTGTTGAAGACCGGGCAGCCATAAAGCGGCGCGAGCAGCGAAGCGAAGCCTTCAGGGCTCTGCTTGAGCTGGCCATGATTCGTAACCACATCCAAACCGAAGTCATCGAACACGGAGAACATCAATGTGCCGACGATCGGAATGCGGTACTCAAGGTTTGAGGTAAAGCTGGTATCGCCACCGATTGACGCCACGCCATAAACGGGCAACGGCACCTGGATGCACTGGTTGTCCTGGGTGTTTGTCGGATCACGCGGAACGCAGCTTCCATCCGGGTTGGTCAACTGGAAGTTGATGCGGCTCGGAACATAGCCATAGGGCGTCGCCGAACGAGCGTCGAAGCCGCGCAATTCGCTGTCGCCGCCGGCGTAGAAGCGATTCTGCGGCGGAGCAACGGCGCCGCCAAAGCCCTGCACGTAGCCTAGCTGTGCGCGGACTGCCAGCACATTGCGGCCGTTTTCCGACGGGAGCAGGTAGTGCATGGGGAGGTACCGTTTGTAGGCAACAAACGGCGCAAAGTAGCGCACATTGCCCCACAGGCCCGCAAGCTGAAGAGCCGCCGTATATTGTTTGCCGGTGCGCGGGCGTACGGGGTTGTTGATGGTGTCGTAGGAATAAGTGAACGAAAGCAGGCTGCTTACAATACCGCCCAACGCATTGTTGCCCTGGATGCCCGACCTGAAACTGATGGTCTGGAAGAAGGTTTGCGAAGCCGTGCTGAATGCGGTAATCGACGACCTTTGTAGTGAATAAGTGACGCCGACGCGCTGGAAGGCGTGCCGCTTGAGCGGATAGCTTACAGAAACATTGAAGCCGGTTGCGGCCTGATTGTAGTTCTGCGTAAGCGACTGCTCGGCGGCGGTCAGGTTCAGAGAGGCTCCCGTGCTCGCCTGATAGTTCTTGGCCGCGTTGTAGTCCTGCTTGTTGTTGAAAATCTGGAAGCCTAGCTGAATTGGGCGATTGCGCACGTACGGTTGCGTAAACCCGAAAAGAAACTGCCTGTTCAGGTTGCCGAGGTTTGCCTGCACGCTAAGCGTCTCACCCAGTCCAAGGAAGTTGTTCGTCTGGTAGTTCAGGCCGATAAACGCGCCCGACGAACCGGACAGCCCGCCGTTCATGCCGATGGAATTCTTGCCCTTCTCCTTGACCTTCAGCAGCAGTTCCACGGTTCCGTTGTCGGGATCCTGGTGCGCTTCAGAGTCCTGATCGACCTTGAGCGGCTCGAAGTACTCCAACTGATTCAGGCGGAGCAGGCTGTACTCCCACAACTGGGAGTTGTACACCGAACCTTCGTCAAGCATCAATTCGCGGCGGATGACGCGGTCACGCGTGATGGTGTTGCCCTGGAACTCGATCCGCGATACGTAGAACTGCTTGCCTTCGTCGATGTCGATGTCGAATGAGACGGTCTTCTTCTGATCGTCGTAAGTCGGCTTAGGGATGGCGCCAAAGTTGATGTAGCCAAGCGCCCCGTACGCCTTCTTCAAATTCTCCAGACCCTTCTGCACTTCGGTCACGTTGAACCAGTCGCCGTCCTTGATGGGGAAGGTGGCGCGTAAGGCCTTGGTATTGGTGATCTGCTTGTTGCCTGTAAAGGTGATGCTCCCCATCCGATAGCGCTGACCTTCTTCAATGGTCATGTCGATATCGATACGCTTGCCCTTGTTGGGGCGGAAGGTAAACCAGTTGAGGCCACCCTGATCACGAATCTGGGTCCTCGGCTGCTCGACTGCCGCGTTCGCGTATCCGTGCTGCCGATATGCCTGGCGAACGCGCTCGGTGTCTTCTTCAAGCTTGCCGGCATCGAAGGTCTGAGGGAACAGATTCTCAAAAATGAGCGAATAGGGGATGCCGATCGGCTTCAGGTTCTTCATGGAGCGGCGCAGCACCCGCGCGCTGATGTGCTCATTTCCCTCGAACCTGATCCTGCCGACCTTAACAACCGGCCCTTCTTTGATGTTGAAGTTCACCTGCACTGAGGCCGGCGGAATCGTCTTGACCTCGGTCTTAATGGTGGCGAACTGGTGGCCATGCTCTGCGAGCAACTGCTTGATCGAGGTCTCAGCCTGCTTGATCTTGGCTGGATCGTACTGGCTCTCAACCGACAGCCCGACCTTCTGCTTTTTGAATCGGTCCAACACATCAGACACCGTGACGGTGCTCAGGCCCTTGTAGTTGATTTCGCGGATATTTGGCTTTTCTGTGACAAAAATATCGAGAATGATGCCGTTTTCTGTATCTTCGCGCTCAATGCGGACGTTATCGAAATATCCCGTGTTCCAAAGCGACTGGAAATCGCGATCGATCGATACCTGATCGAAGGTATCGCCGACATGCGTGAACAGGCGGGCAAGAATGGTTTCTTTCGGAATACGCCGGTTACCAATAACACGAATCTGCTGAATGGTATCGGTGTTCTGGGCAAAGGCCGTTACGGCGCAGATTGAAAGCGCCAATGCCATCAGAATGCTTCCCAGGCGCGATACACGGCGCCTGGCCCGCACACGGCAGGAAGTGGAAGTGTGCTTGATCTTCACCGGGCTGGAGCCCTGCGACGAGCACAAGTGCTGGTGCTTTCCAAGAATCGGCTTCACGGGAAGAATATGCACACCCTCATTGCGTAAAAAATCTGGTCCTGCCTCAAGGAAAGATTGATTATATTTGACCGCGGTGGCCCTGCCCAAACTGCCATGTTCAACGCGGACGGGAATCGAATCTTTCCAAAAATTTCCCCACCGCGTATACTCCGCGGATCTATTTCGGGCATTCGTCCTGGCCACGTTAATCTGGACCAGGGTGGGAACCCGGCGAGCTACTACCCATCACCCAGTCTACCGGAACGATTTGGGTCAAATGCTTGCTCTTTCAGTTCTTCCGGCAGCATTCTTTTTAGACGCAGACTTCGCTCGCATGGCAACCGGCCACAAGGCGTTTTTCCAGCTTGAATCATCAATCTCTCTACGACTTCTCTGCCCTGCTCCTCAATGGCCGCGTGCAAAGCCTTGCCGAGTTCAAAGGACAGGTCCTGCTGATCGTGAATACGGCCAGCAAATGCGGCTTTACCCCTCAATACGCAGGGCTCGAGTCGCTCTACCAGACCTATCGAAACCGCGGTTTTTCCGTTCTCGGCTTCCCGTCAAACCAGTTCGGCTCCCAGGAACCCGGATCGGCCGCCGAAATCGCCGCCTTTTGCGATACACGCTTCGGCGTCACCTTTCCCCTCTTCGCCAAAATCGAAGTCAACGGTCCGGCGGCTCACCCCCTCTATCGCTTCTTGAAACACGAGCAGCCCGGATTTCTTGGAATGGTGGGAGTAAGCGCCATCCGGTGGAACTTCACTAAATTTCTCGCCGACAGGAGCGGCCGGGTAACCGCGCGGTTTGGATCAACCAAGAAGCCGGAGGCGCTGGCCGGCGAAATTGAACGGCTGCTGAGCCAGGGATAAATCCGGGGGCTCAAGTCAGGCAGTTCCTGATGGGCGGCTCAACGTCGAGCAACTCGATGGCTTGCAACTCAATGGCAACTGCCCCCTTAAGCAGCTCCGATTCACATAACGGGATGCTTGTGCGTAGAACCGCCATCCCCCGGCGTTCTGCAATCGTCAAAAGAAACAGCACCGGTTTAGTGTCTTTCTCAGCCTCACAACTCACCTGCCCCATCGGATACCATAAAGGTCTGACCTTTTGTTAGATCGGAATGCTGCGTGCAGTCCGCCTGAAGTCTTGGGAACCGGCTGGCCTGTGCGCTGTTGCTCGGGACGGATGTGTTTGAATCTCTTCGACATGCAACGGGTCGATTGCAGAAAAAACGAGTAGGATTGCCATCCTGATTCGGGAGCGGGTACCAGCACTATGTGGATTGTTCGGCTTGCGCTAAGGCGTCCATACACTTTTGTCGTCGCCGCGCTTTTGATTCTCATCCTTGGCGTCTTCAGCATCCTTTCGATGCCAACGGATATCTTTCCGAACATCGACATCCCGGTCGTGACCGTGGTGTGGAATTACAACGGCCTCTCAGCGGAAGGGATGGCTCAGCGCATCGCAACACCCAGCGAGCGCGCCATCACCACAACAGTAAGCGATATCGAACACGTCGAATCCCAATCGCTGACCGGCCGGGCGATCATCAAGATCTTCTTTCAGCCCCACGTGAATCTTGGCTCGGCGGTAGCTGAGGTCACGGCGGTAAACCAGACGATATTGCGGCAGTTACCGCAGGGTGCACTCCCGCCCTTCATCATTCAATACAACGCTTCCAGCGTTCCTGTCCTGCAACTGGGGCTCTCGGGAAAAGGGCTGACAGAGCAGCAGTTATTCGATCTGGGCCAAAACACCATTCGCATTCAACTCGCCGAAATCGAAGGCGCTCAGACTCCTTTCCCTTATGGCGGCCGGCAGCGGCAGATCATGGTCGACCTAGATCTGCACGCGCTTCAGGCTCGGGGATTGTCTCCCGCCGATGTTGTGAATGCGGTGGGTGCGCAGAACCTGATTGCCCCCTCCGGCACCATGAAGGTGGACAAATTCGAGTACCAGGTGGAGACCAATTCCGCGCCCTCCGTGGTGGAACAGCTCAACAATATTCCCATCAAAGCTGCAAATGGCGCCATCGTTTACGTCCGGGATGTAGCGCACGTCCGCGATGGTAGTCCGCCACAGACAAATATTGTGCGTGTTGATGGCCAGCGCGCTGCAGTGATGAACGTCATGAAGACCGGAAGCGCCTCCACACTTGACATCATCGAGGGAGTCTACCGAAAGGTGGAGTCTGTCAAAGGTCAGCTCCCACCTCAACTGGAAATCAAGGCGCTTTCCGATCAGTCCATCTTTGTAAAAGCCGCCATTAGCGGAGTGGTGCGCGAGGCCATCATCGCAGCCTGCCTTACCGCCACCATGATTCTTATCTTCCTTGGCAGTTGGCGCTCCACCATCATCATCGCGATTTCAATTCCGCTCTCGATCCTGTGCTCGCTCATCGTGCTCTACATGTTGCACGAGACCATTAACATCATGACTCTCGGCGGCATGGCCCTGGCTGTCGGCATCCTCGTAGATGACGCCACGGTTGCAATCGAAAACATCAATCGCAATCTTGAAGCAGGAAAAGAGTTGGAGCAGTCCATCCTTGACGGTTCGGCACAGATTGCCGTGCCCGCTTTCGTTTCCACGCTGTCGATTTGCATTGTGTTTGTGCCCATGTTCTTCCTGAGCGGCGTAGCACGATATCTATTTGTACCCATGGCTGAAGCAGTGGTCTTCGCGATGCTTGCCAGTTACCTGCTGTCGCGCACCCTGGTGCCGACCATGGCCAAGTACATGCTCCATGAGCATGACGACGCCGAGCTAGCCCGCAAGCAGGCCAGCCGCAATCCATTCACGCGCTTCCAGATGCTATTCGAGGCCGGATTCGAACGGTTTCGCGGTGCCTACCTGAGGCTGCTCACCCTTTGCGTTGACCACGCCAAAGTTTTTCTGGTGGCATTCATGGTCTTTGCGGTGGCTTCACTCGGAGTGCTCACTCCCTGGCTAGGACAAGACTTCTTCCCCACGGTGGATTCCGGCCAGTTCAAGATTCACGTGCGCGCTCACACCGGTACCAGAATCGAAGAAACGGCTGCGATTTGCGATCACGTCGACAAGACAATCCGCCAGATCATTCCCGCCGATGAACTCGTTACCATTGTCGACAATATCGGGCTGCCATATTCGTCCTTGAACCTGTCGTATTCGACCTCTGCGCCCGTTGGTTCAGCCGATGCCGACATTGATGTTGAATTGACCAGGGACCACCATCCCACGGCAGCCTACGTTGAGAAGCTGCGCGCCACGCTGGCGCAGGACTATCCGGGTGTGTCGTTTTACATGCTGCCCGTCGATATCGTTACGCAGATTCTGAATTTCGGAATCGCCGCTCCCATCGACATCCAAATCGTCGGCCCGAATCTCACTGCCAATCGGGCGCTCGCCGAGAAGGTGCTTGCGGAAGTTCGCAACGTTCCTGGAGCGGCTGACACGCGCATCCAGCAGCCGTACAATCAGCCAACGCTTAAGGTAAACGTGGACCGTACACGGGCTCAAATGATGGGGTTGACTCAGAAAGATGTTGCCCAAAGCCTGCTGGTTTCCTTGAGCGGCAGTTTCCAAACCAGTCCCAGCTTCTACCTCGATCCGCGCAACGGGGTCACATACAACGTGGCCACCCAAACTCCGGAATACCGGCTCGATTCCATCGGAGCGCTCAAGAGCATTCCGGTTCAGAGCGCCAAGGCACAGCCACAAAGTACGAATGCGCCTCCTGGACAAACAAGCAGCTCTGCACCATCAACCGGCGCACCAGGTGTTCCTGCTCCTACGAATATCCTCGGCAATTTGGCCAGCATTACCCCGGGTATGCAATGGGGCACGATAAGCCACTACGATGTGATGCCGGTACTGGACATCTACGCCAATGTGGACGGAACCGACCTGGGCAGCGTGACCCGCGCCATGCAGAATATTATCGACAAGCACGAGAAGGATTTGCCACGTGGCTCTCACTTCGCGCTTCGCGGTCAAAGTGACACGATGCGCAAATCCTATATCGGCCTTCTGGTCGGACTGGTCTTCTCGATCCTGCTCGTGTACCTGCTGATTGTAGTGAACTTCCAGTCGTGGCTCGATCCGTTCCTGATCATCTCTGCGCTGCCCGCGGCATTGGCAGGAATTGTCTGGCTCCTGTTCCTCACAAACACGCGATTGAGCGTTCCTGCTTTAACCGGCGCCATCATGTGCATGGGCGTGGCAACTGCTAACTCCATCCTTGTGGTCAGTTTTGCCCGTGAGCAGCTTGAGGTTCTGGTGGGCGATGCGCGGCGCGCGGCCTTGAATGCCGGCTTCGTTCGCCTTCGTCCCGTTTTGATGACCGCACTGGCCATGATGATTGGCATGTTGCCCATGGCGCTCGGAATTGGAGAAGGCGGCGAGCAAAACGCTCCTCTGGGACGTGCGGTGATCGGCGGACTACTGGTGGCTACGGTGGCTACGCTTCTATTTGTTCCGGCGTTCTTCTCACTGATCCATGGACGCATTGAGCGCCACCGCAAACTGGCGCGCGGCTCTGTGCGCGCGGCCGCATTCGATGAATTCGACGAGATTTCGGAGTAACAACATATGACGGATCATTCCACGCCAAACCCGAACAAATCCGCCCATGAGGAAATTGCCGCTCCCGAGCAAAAGCCCATCTCCCCTCGGGGGGCCGCGCTTGGTGCGCTGCTGCTTGCCGTTTTGGCGGTGGTTCTGGCCGTTGTCGGCATCCTGAGCCGCAAATCCGCCGATGCGGTCCTCGCAGACCGGACCGAGGAGATCGCCGCGCCAACGGTACTAACCGCAACGCCCAAAGCAGGCACTCCGCTCAATACCTTCATGCTACCCGGCAACGTGACCGCGTTTACTGATGCGCCAATCTACGCGCGTACCTCCGGCTACCTGAAAAAGTGGTACTTTGACATCGGCTCGCACGTTAGAAAGGGTGCGCTGCTTGCGGAAATCTCCGCACCCGAACTCGACCAGCAACTTGCACAGGCCGAAAACGAGCTGCTGACCGCACAGGCCACCGCCAACAACGCCCGCATCCAGGCCGATCGCTATTCCGGCCTTGTGAAGACAAACGCCGTCTCGCAACAGGACACCGACACCTATGTCAATCAGGCGGCAGCCACTGCAGCCGCGGTTCGTTCCGCGCAATCCAATGTACAACGTCTCCGCGAGTTGCAGTCGTTCGAAAAAATCTACGCGCCTTTCGACGGCGTGGTAACAGCACGCACCATTGACACTGGGCAGCTGATTGAAACCGGCGCAACCAAAGAATTATTTCGTCTGCAGGCCATCCAGACTCTACGCGTTTATACGAATGTTCCTCAGGCTTATGCGGCCAGCGTGAAGCGCGGCATGAAGTTCGATGTTTCATTCGCGGAGCATCCCGGCCAGCTTTATAGCGGCACCGTGGTGCGAACTGCGGATGCAATTGATCCCACAACGCGCACCTTGCTGGTTGAAGTCGACCTGAATAATCGCAATGGGGATCTTTTGCCAGGCTCACTTGCGCAGGTTCACTTTAAGACGCCGGTGGTGGCGACAAGCTACGTAGTGCCGGTTGCCGCGCTCATCTTTCGCAGAGAAGGTATGCAGGTAGCCGTGGCCGTAAAGGACGGAGCCATTACGAAGGCTCACCTGGTTTCAGTCACCATTGGGGAAGATGACGGCAGGACCATTCAAATTGCCAGTGGACTTCATGCAGACGATCAGGTGATCCAGGATCCGCCCGACTCGCTGATTGAGGGCGAAAGAGTGACGGTGGTGAGCCCCAGTGCGGACAAATCAAGCGAGGGAGGCAGCTAACGATGCGGGTGTCCGGATCTGTTTGCGGGTCTCGAAACGCCGGATTAGCCGCGCGGCGTTTTGTCGTGCTCGCTGCTTCGCTGGCCGTTAGCTTTGCCTCCGGATGTAAGCCTGTGGGACCTGACTACAAGCGCCCCATATACCAGGCTCCCGCTACCTACAAAGAAGCTGGATCCTCCGCAGCAGTTGTTCCGCCTCCCAATCCGGCGGGCGGCGGATGGCATCCTGCCGATCCTTCGGATGGAATGCTGCGCGGAAACTGGTGGGAGATTTACAAAGATCCGCAGCTCAATCAACTTGAAGATCGGATCGAAGCCAACAACCCCGGCCTGCGCCAAGCGTTCGAAACCTATCTTGCAGCGCGCGACATTGTGAATGCCATCCGCGCCAACTACTACCCGACACTCTCCGGCGATCTAGGGATTTCGCGTGGGCGCGTCTCACAACATCGGCCTCAAGGCTCGGGTGCACCGACATCGGCCACCAACGATTTTGTCATTGGCGGACAGGCAAGCTGGGAACCCGATCTGTGGGGCCGCGTTCGCCGCTCGGTTGAGGCAGCGCGCGACAATGCGCAGGCCGATGCAGCCGTGATGGCGGCGGTTGACCTGAGCCTGCACGCTGAAATGGCTTCGGACTACTTTGCACTGCGCGGATTGGACGCCCAGTCGAAACTGCTGACCGCGACGGTCAGCGACCTGCAGCACCAGCTTGATCTTACGCAGCAACGTTTTGCCGGCGGTGTGGTAACCGCGGTAGATGTGGAGCAGGCGCGCACCCAGCTTGAAACCGTCAAGGCGGCTCTCGTCGATATTGGTGTGGCCCGTGCCCAATACGAGCACGCCATCGGAACCATCGCCGGCTACAACCTTCCCAGCTTCAGTATTCCGCCGTCGCCGCTCGACTTGCCGCTGCCCGCAGTTCCCACCGGGGTACCTTCGCAACTGCTTGAGCGCCGGCCCGATATTGCCGCAGCGGAACGGCGCGCAGCAGCAGCCAATGCTCAAATTGGAGTTGCGGTCAGCGCCTTCTACCCCACCATCAGCCTTGGTGGAGCCGGCGGTTTTGAGAGCACGAATCCCGGTACCTGGCTGCAAGGGCCTAGTTCGCTCTGGTCGTTGGGCGCACAGGCCGCGCAGCTGCTCTTTGATGCAGGCCAGCGCCGCGCATTGACAAGCGAAGCCCGGCACAATTACGAAGCACAGGCGGCAGGCTACCGCAACACCGTGCTGCTCGCGTTCAACGATGTTGAAGATCAGCTCTCCGGGCTGCGGATCCTGGAACAGGAGTCCGGCGTGCAGCAGGGAGCGGTTGAAGCGGCGCAACGCTCGTTCGACCTTTCCAACCAGCGCTACAGGGGCGGCGTTACCAGTTACCTTGAGGTGCTGACAGCCGAGACTACGCTGATCCAGAACCAGCGCACCGCCATCGATCTGCAAACGCGTAGATTCCTATCGAGCGTAGGCCTGATCCGTGCACTTGGCGGAGGCTGGGACGTAACTAAGCTGCCATAGGCTCCGGTAAATAAGGACACCAGCCAATCTTGAGCGTTCGGCTGCTTTGCGAATGACGCGAAAACTACTGGACTTGATGAACTAGCTCGGCGGCCATACCCGCTTCGAAGAGCGAAGCAGCGCACGCAACAGAATCGTCGTAAGCACAATCAGCGCTGCTCCTGCGACCACTGTGGCAATACACTGAAGTACGCTCAATCCGATAGCGGCCTTGGCACCCGGAACGAAATAGATAATTGACCAGACGAGTGCCAGAATGCCATAGACCATGAAGATGCCGCCGACCCAATAGCCGGCAAGGCTCAGAACAAACGCCAGAATGCCAGGGAGACCATTCCTGGCTGACGCGCGCAGCAGCAGCGTTGGAGACTTACTCTTGCCCGCCTTCGTGATCAGAAGTGCATCCCGATAGTGGTGAGCGAGTTTCTTCGCCGGCCCAAGTTGCTCCAGCACAGCTTGCGGTGACACACCCGGCTCTTCAGCCAATTCCTGCACACGCGAGTTGATCGCACGAACAACTTCCTCTTCTTCGCTGGCTGTACTAGAGCCCAGATGCGCACGAACCGTGCGGATGTAGGCTTCGATCTGGGGATCCGTGATCATTCTGATTTCCTTCCATTTCTAGCACGTCTCCGGACAATCGATTCAAAACAGTTTGTGCCGCATGCCTCTTCCGTAGCCACAAATGTATAATTCGAGATGCAAAAAATACCGGCGCGCTGAGGCTGCCAGACAGCATTTTCAGGTTCCATTCGCGGTTGCAGCGTTCTCGGTTCCCGCGCCCCCCCTTCATCTCCAGTCGCTCGATACTGAAGACGTTAAAACATGAACACGCCGCGCTCTTTCTACAGACGGCATGAACGAGCCAAATCAAAGGAGATCTTCGCAATGAATCTTTCACTCCTGAGCACGAAAAGGCAGATCGTGGTTGCCGGGCTGCTCATCGGCGCTTCTTTCGCCTTGCAAGCCCACGCGCAGATGACAGCTTCCATCAGTGGCGCAGTTACTGTGGTTGAAAACGCGAACGAGACTGGGCCCGTGAAGCGTGCGACCCAGGATCTGCTCTCCGACTTTTCAAAGGTCTTTGGCCGAGCTCCGCGAGTGGTCGACAGCCTTCACGCCGCCGCACCGACAGCGATTTTGATTGCGCAGCGGGAAAATGTGCCGGCAGGCGTTGATTGCACTACCACTTCCAAAACTGAGGCGTTCGCATTTTCCATTACGGCCGTCGGAGTTGGACCGACCAGGCAGCGCGTTGTCTGCCTGACCGGTGCGGACATGCGCGGCACCATTTACGCCATCTACGAGTTTTCGCAGAAGGTCCTTGGCATCGATCCCATGTACCTGTGGACCGACAAGCAGCCAGTAAAGCGCGTTTCCATCGCGCTGTCGAAGGATTTCGGGCACACCTATCCTAGCCCCGTATTCCGCTATCGTGGCTTCTTCCCCAACGACGAAGACTTGCTCAGCGGCTGGATACCCGCAGCAAAAGGCGACCACACCGGCATCTCGCTCAAGGTGTGGGACAACATCTTCGAAACAACCCTGCGCCTGAAGGGCAACATCATCGTTCCCGGAACCTGGATCTTCCCAGACGACGCGCAGGTGCACGCGGCAGCGGAGCGCGGCCTCATCATCAACCAGCACCACGCCATTCCGCTGGGCGTGAACGTGGCGCGCTGGCCGCAGGACGTTCCTTACAACTTCTCAACACATCCTGAGATTCTTGAACGCGCCTGGACCAATGCGGTGGCAACTTACAAGCCTGGCGATGAAATCCTCTGGAGCGTTGGACTGCGCGGCCTCTCCGACTCCAGCTACGCGTCGCTCGATCCCAGCGTGCGCAATAACGATCCTCTCTTGGGCAAGCGCATCAGTGAAGCCATCGACACGCAGATGAAGATCGTACGCGCCAGGTATCCCAACGCGCAGTTTGTTACCGACCTGTGGCAGGAAGGCGCGCGGCTTATGCAGGAGGGATACCTGAAGATTCCCCCCGAGGTCGCCTTGGTGTGGGCCGACACCGGCTACGGAGACATGCAGGATGGCGGCAAAGTTGCCGCAGGCCAGGGCGCTTACTTCCACGTGGCCATGATGAACGGCCAGGCCAATCAACTCACCGAAATGGTGCCGGTCGAGACAATTCAGTCGGAGCTGGGCCGCTACATCAAGGCCGGCGCTACTGCATACATGCTTGTCAACACAAGTGACATTCGCCCTGTCGCCATGACAACGCGCGCCGTTATGGAGATGGCGTGGGGCGGAGTACCTGCAACAACAGGTGATGCAGACACTCACGGCGATGCCGATGCCGCATACTATCAGCGCTGGGCAACTGAGGAGTTCGGCGCAAAGTCGGCTACGGCGCTCACAAAAGTCTACCGGGAATATTTTGCGGCTCCATACCTGCGTCCGCCCTTCGGCCCTCCGCGGCTCACCTCGGCAGGCAACACTCCGCCGCCACAGCCACGCAGCAACGTAGCTCTCCACGAGGGTGACCAGCATTATCACACTGAGGCCCGCAGGCTCATCCTCGATGCGCTGAGTGAGCACCAGGTCATCAATATTCCCAGCCAGTCGCCCAAGTGGACCATGCCCCGCGTGTCGCCAGTGCCCAATGAACAGATTCAGGAGATGCTGATCGACCGCGACATCAAAGACTGTGCCGACGCGCAGCCGCGCTGGGATGCGGTTTGGAGAGATGCGGTAGCTGCTGAGGCGCTGGTCGATCCGGCGCGTAAAACTTACTACCAGGCCGAGATGCTCACCATGATCACGATCAACCGCGAAAGCAATCGCATGCTGTTCGAGGTAGCCAGTGCAATCAAGGATGCCAACGCGGGCAATAACGCCAAAGCGGAAACTGAAGCTGCTGCTGCGCTTCGCTCGCTCGATACGATGCGTGCTTCCATGTCGGCCGCCGAGTACGGCAAGTGGAAGAACTGGTATCGCGGCGACTGGCTCACCGGCGTGTACCGCACACACGAACTGGTACAGGACTACGCCAATCACCTGAAGGACCCCATGGCAAAACTTCCGGCTCCGGCCTCATGGAGTGGCTGGGAGGCTTACTTCCACATAATGGAGTACGAAGGCGACCGCTCAGTCGATGTTCATTGAGTCCGAAGCGGCCCATGATCCACACACTCTGCCAGGCGCTGAAGCATCGGACTCTGGCTCGCAAGAATGCGCTCATGCGCCTCAATTAATGAGAACCACCCGCCGCGGTCGACTTCGGGAATTTCGATCTTCCGGCCAGATCGCGGTGGCCACTCGATCTCACAGAAGTTGCTGACCAGTTGCGCCGGATCGCAGTCTCCTTCAAGCGCCCAAACTGAAACCACTTTGCCGCCAATCTGTTTCACCGAGCCAAGCGAAATGAACACACCTTCCGCGGTAAAGCCGGTCTCTTCGTGGAACTCGCGACGGGCCGCGGCCAGCGGATCTTCGCTTTCAGTGTATTCACCCTTCGGAATCGACCACGCGCCGAGATCCTTCTTTGACCAGAAGGGTCCGCCGGGGTGCACGAGAAATACCTCGAGCCCGTGCTCTTTGCGGCGATAGAGCAAAATACCGGCACTTTGTTTAGACATATCTTGTAATGACTATAACCGCTCGACACGAAGCGAAATCAAAGCCGCTTTAAACTATCAAATGCCCTCGCCCATCGAAACGTAGGCGCGCATTCGATCGAGTTCCGCGCGATAGGCTGTTCGCTCGGCTTCCTCCGCAGCAAACGGTTCCTCAGGGCGAAGTTCGGCGCCAAGCCGCTCTTCGAGCTCTTCAACCCGCGCAGAGAGCGCGATAAGCGCGTCAGAGAGTGGATCCTTCACATCGTGTGGATCGGTGATGAGTACGCGCTGACCGTTGCGATACACAATGTGCGCGGGCACTCCAACCACAGTAGAGTTCGGCGGCACATCTGTAAGCACCACCGAGCCTGCGCCCACGCGGGAGTTCTCGCCCACCGTAACATTGCCCAGAACATTTGCGTTGTTGCCGATGAAGACACCATCGCACACCGTAGGATGGCGCTTGCCATGTCCCTTGCCGGTTCCACCCAGCGTGACGCCCTGGTACATCGTTACATCGCTGCCGACGATCGCCGTCTCGCCTATCACTACACCGGTTGCGTGATCGATGAACAGCCTGCGGCCAAGCATCGCGCCGGGGTGAATATCTACGCCGGTAAAGAAGCGGCCAATTTGCGACAACAACCTCGCCGGCAAGCGAAACTTTGCATTCCACAACTTATGAGACACGCGATGAAACCAAACCGCCCAAAGCCCCGGATAGCAGAGCAGGACCTCAAGACGCGACCGGGCAGCCGGGTCGCGTTCCAGAACGGAATTGATATCTTCGCTGATGCGGTCGAACATAATTTCCACTTACAAGTGCAGATGCTAACGGCAGGCTCTTGGGTTCACGGGCTGGAGGTCGGAATCAAATACTGCTATCAGTTTCCGGCCGTCAGCCCGATTCCCTCTTCTACAGTTCTTACGCTGTAACAGCAATCGGCTCCGGCTGCAGAGCCAGCGCCTGCTGGCGCAACGGCTCAAACAAGACGCTCGACAGATAGCGCTCGCCGAAGCTGGGTAAAACAGCAACAATCAGCTTGCCCTTATTCTCTGGCCGGGCAGCTACCTTCAACGCCGCCGCAACCGCCGCTCCAGAGCTGATGCCGACAAAGAGACCTTCTTCCTTTGGCAACCTGCGAGCCATCTCCACTGACTCGTCGTTGGTGACCTGGATAACTTCATCGATGAGTTTGGTGTCGAGTATGCTCGGCACAAAGCCAGCGCCGATTCCCTGAATCTTGTGCGGTCCGGGTTTGCCGCCAGAGAGCACCGGGCTGTCGGTCGGCTCGACCGCAATCGCCTTGAACGAAGGCTTCTTTGACTTCATGTAACTGGCCACGCCGGTCAAAGTGCCGCCGGTTCCCACGCCGGAGATGAGGATGTCCGCCTGGCCGTCTGTGTCTTCCCATATTTCGGGGCCAGTGGTAGCAACGTGGATCGCCGGGTTGGCTGGGTTGTCGAACTGCTGCAGGATATATCCGTTGGGCGTCTTCTCCATGATCTCCTGTGCCTTGGCAATTGCGCCTTTCATGCCGTTGGGTCCCGGCGTCAGAACAATGTGGGCTCCGAAGGCAAGCAGTGTCACGCGCCGCTCAAGGCTCATGGTTTCGGGCATCGTCAAAATCAGCTTGTAGCCTTTGACGGCTGCCACAAACGCCAGCGCAATGCCCGTGTTGCCGCTGGTAGGCTCAATCAGCACGGTCTTGTCCGGCGAGATCTTACCCGCCTTCTCCGCGGCATCGATCATGGCAAAGCCAATACGATCCTTCACGCTCGAGACCGGGTTCTGGCTTTCCAGTTTCACAACAACAGTCGCCGGCAGTCCAGCGGCTACTCGATTCAGCCGCACCAGGGGAGTGTGGCCGATCAATTCAGTTACATTCGCGGCAATGCGCGCCATGTTGATCTCCTTTTCTGGGGCGAATGCCCAGCCGTGCAATGTTTTGATGGATTTTCGAAAACGCGAAATCGTTTCTAGAGAAATCCGCGCATAAATTACGCGCAGATCAGCATCGGAACCTGCACCAGGACGGTGTTAGCGACATCGACGCATGCAAATAGCCTAGACCCGAGAGGCTGGATGTGGCAAGCACCACTTCAGGTGGGAACTGCAAAGAGGCAGCAGAATTGCCCAGCAAAACTGTTTTTATGTTGCGATTCGACAGCATGAACCGGGCTTCACTCCCGGTCTTTGGTTGCGGATTTGAATCTCTTTAGGAATTTTTCGAATTGGGCTTTTCCTACGAGCATAGTCTGATCTTCGACCTGAGAGGTGATGGTTTCGTCCAGATCCTGCTTCTCGAAGAGGACAAACTCAAAGCCGACGCCGTCGCTGCCTGCCCGAGCCACCCGGGCATGAAGCGTAATCGACATATCGGCCGACGGATCGCGTTCGTCTGAGAGTGTGATGCGAAGCAGAGTGTCGGGATACCACCGCTCTTTGGTGATCACGTAGATCCCGTCTTTGCTGATGTTGCGCACAGGATGGGCCTTGGGTGCGCCACCAGTAAAGAAATGAGCAACCAGCCCGGGTATTACTTCGCGCTGGCTGCTTCTGGGGTCGGGAGGCTCACCGGCAAGAAAGCGTCTCCACCAACTCTTCCTTTTTGAGAAGCTCTCTTGGCGCTCGATATCCAGCTCTGGAGCGCGCTCCTCTTCAGGTCTGGTGACGAGTTCTGTTGGCTCCAAAGATCGCCGCCTCTCAAGCGGGCTGTCTTCGCCTTTCTTCGTCAAGTTCTCAGCCATAAATGAATTCCTCACCGTTGGAGGTCCGGGATTGACTCACTTTCAACCTGAGCCACGATTCCGAGATCGACCTTTCGGCTATGCATTTAGTTATATGGATAAACACCAAAAACTGGTACATTCTGCCATGAAGAGGCACATGAGCGGGGACGCGGCGGTGCTCAGCCAATCTACCAGTATCATTCCCGCATATTCATGCCTGTTTGTCGAGTTACTGGAGTGGTATCAGCCGGTATTCCTTAGTCCGGCAGAAATACCACTAATAGTTGCCGCAATGGCGCGATTTACCTGAGGCGTGTCTTCGCCGGCCCGCTTGCGGCGCAGCATGTCCACCTGAATCAGGTGCATGGGATCCACGTACGGGTTGCGCAACTTGATGGAGTGCGCCAGTACCTGGTTTGACTGCAACAGCTCCGTTTGCCTGGTAATGGCCAGGACAGCCCGCACCGTGCGGTGAAACTCGGCTTCAAGCATGTCGTAAATTCGCTCGCGCAGTTGCTTGTCCGGCACCAGTTCAGAGTAGAGCCGAGCCGTGGACAGATCGACCTTGCCCAGCGCCAGTTCTACGTTGCGCAGCAGATCGATAAACAGCGGAAACTCCTTGGCCATGGTCTGGAGAAGTTCGAGCTCACCGGGCTTCTCAAGATATTGCCCTAGCGAGAAACCAACGCCAAACCACGCAGGCACTAGCAGCCGCGACTGTGTCCAGCCAAAGACCCACGGAATGGCGCGCAGGTCGGCCAGCCTTGTGGACGAGTTGCGCCGCGCCGGCCTTGAGCCAATCTTTGCGTTCTCCAGCTCGCCCACCGGCGTTGACTGCTCAAAGTACGTGACCACGCCGGGATCTTCGAGAATATGTTTGCGGTAAAAGCCGAATGATGCCACGGACAGCTCATTGAGAGCCGCTTCCCACTCCGGTTTCAGGATGCCGGTAAAGTGGCCCTTCGGGTCGCGCGCATTGGGCCGTGCGAGTGCATCGAGCGACGCGGCGATCATCAACTCCAGGTTGCGTTCGGCCAGAACTTCATCAGCGTATTTGAAATTCAGCACCTCGCCCTGTTCGGTGATCCGCAACTGGCCGTCGAACGAATCCATGGGTTGCGCAAAGATGGCGCGATGCGTGGGTCCGCCACCGCGGCCCACCGTGCCTCCACGGCCGTGGAAGAGGCGCAGCTTGATGCCCGCCCGGCGCGCTTCGACATGCAGATCACGATGCGCGCGGAAAATCTCCCACGTAGAGGTGAGCATGCCGCCGTCCTTGTTGGAGTCGGAGTAGCCCAGCATGACCTCCTGCCAGTTACCCCAGCTTTCCATCAGCTTGCGGTAGTCGGGCCTGCTCCACAGTTCGCGGCAAACAGCCGGCGCATTGCGCAAATCTTCAATGGACTCAAACAAGGGGACAGGCATCAGGCCGGGGTCCCCACGAACGGGTCTTGGTTCGTGGGGTGGAAGGCCCGGATCGCGTTCGGAACCTTCAACGCGCACGCCGCCAAGCCGGGCCAGCCGCACGACAGCCAGAACATCGTCCACCGTTGACGCTCCGCTGATGACGTATTGGCGAATGGTTTCAGGCGAGCAGCCGTACTTAATCTCGGCGACTACGCGGAAGGTTTCAAGCACGTTGCGCGTAGCAGGCGACAATTCGCCCGGCAGCGGCGACGCCATGGTGTCGCTGATGGTTTCCTGTAACGCCGCCTGAAGCACGCGTGCGTGCTGGCGGATGTCGAGTGTGTGGAGGTGCAGGCCGAAGGTTCGTACCTGAAGGATGAGAGGATCGATGAGCGTGCGCGCGATACGGATGCCGCTGTTCGCGGCCAGCGAACTCCGCAACGAATCCAGATCGGCCAGAAACTCGTCAACGGAGCCATATGGAGAAAGCACCTGGGCCAGTTTGTCCTGCGTACGGCTGAGCGTAAAGGGCATCACGGGCAAACCTGTTCCCGCCGGGCCCTCGCTGATGTGTTCCAATGTGCGCTGAATGCGCGCCTTTACGCAGATGACGAAGCGCCGGTAATACTCGAATTCGTACTGCGCTCCAAAGACCTGCGCTTCCGGCGTGTGAACCTGCTCCACATAAGCATTCAACCGTTGCATCAGGTCCGGGCTCACCGGACGCTGCTGCGCGCTTGTGGTCAGTAGGTCAATAATCAAATCCAGCCGGCGCTGGTAGTAGAGCAGCAGATGGCCGCGCGCCAGTTGCACCGAGTCGCGCGTCACCTCCGGCGTCACAAACGGGTTGCCGTCGCGGTCGCCGCCAATCCACGAACCGAAGCTGAGAACCTGCGGCAATTCGAGCGCATCGATGGCGAGGCCATAGCTAGCGTGCAGCGCCTCAGAGATTTCAAAGTACAGCTCCGGCAGAGTCGCAAAGATGGACACGTCGTAGTAGTCGAGCCCCATCTTTACTTCGTCGTATACGGTGGGCCGCCGCGAGCGCACCTCATCGGTCTGCCAAAGGCTGGTGATCTCCGCGAGTACCAGTTGTTCCAGCCGAGCCAGTTCCTGCTCGGGGATGGGAATGCGGTCAAGCAGGGCGAGAAACTCGCCGATACGCCGCCGCTTGAACATGACCGACCGCCGCGCCGCCTCAGTGGGGTGCGCAGTGAATACCGGAACAACAAGTACGCGCTTGAGCCATTCAAGAGCCTCATCGGCGCTGATGCCCACGCGGCGCATCTCGTTCAATGTACCCTCAAGCGATCCGCGTTGGCGGCCGGCACCGCCGCTCAACCGCAACGCGGCGCGCCGACGCTTGCGATGGTTGGTCTCAGCCAGGTTAATGAGCTCAAAATAAAATGCGAATGCGCGGGTCAGCAGGATGGCCTGTTCCGGCGGCAGCGAGTGAACAAATGCCAGCTCGTTGGCGGCATTGCGGGCAGCTTCGTCGTAATCGCCACGCGCCTCTGCGTCGCGCCGCCGAATCGTACCCTGCCGCAGCGTCTCGACCTCCGAATACAGCTCTTCGCCGGCCTGCTCGCGCAACACGTCGCCCAGCAGCATGCCCAACGAGCGTACGTCGCGGCGAAGCGGCGCCTCCTTCAGGTCGCCGGACTGTGCCTCATGCTCGGCCAGCCGCTGGGGCCAGCTCTCGGGGTTCCATAAAAGGGCCATTGTGTATTTGATTATGCACGACGCATTTGGAGCGTCTATCGAAGTACGGTAGAAAATGCTTCCCCGCCGGAATGGCAATGGCAGAGAATGTCTGCATGTCTTTGAACAGGTCCCTCTTCCCCTCTCTGGTCATGGCAACAATGTTGGCATTCAGCCACATGGCAATGGCGCAAACCCCGGCTCCAAATCGGCCTGCACGGCCCACACCGCCGACACGCGATCCACATACGCCGGGATTCGTTCAGGCGAAGCAACTGCCTGACGGAGAGGTGCCTCCGGTGAACGCGGAAGGCAACTTTATCATTGGGCCAACGCACAAGCCAGCGCCGGAAACGGCTACGCCCGATGAAACTCCGAATGGAACGGTCATCGAGTTCACCATGGACTCGGCCGACAGCAAGTACTACCCAGGCATCAAGCGCGATGCGGGCACGTACGGCACGCCCGATCCCAATGACCCGGCAAAGCTGATCGTGACCACAAGTCATCCCGCGCCTTACACGCGCAAGGTGGCGGTGTATGTGCCCAAGAGTTATGTGCCGGGCACTGAGGCCCCATTTATTGTGGGTGCGGATGGACCGGATCGGCTGCTGATTGCGGCGGTGGACGGTCTGGTGGCTGAGCACAAGTTGCCGCCGATGATCGTAATCTCCATCGGCAACGGCGGCGGCGATGCCCAGGGCAGCGAACGCGGCCTTGAGTACGACACCATGTCCGGCAAGTACGCCGAGTTCGTGGAGCACGAGGTGCTGCCGCGCGTTGAGGCCGAGGCAAAGGTGAAGCTGACGCACGATCCCGATAGGCGCGCGACAACAGGCGGAAGTTCGGGTGCGTCGTGCGCGCTGAGCATGGCGTGGTATCACCCGGAGTGGTACCACCGCGTCCTCAGCTACTCGGGCACATTCGTCAACCAGCAGTGGCCTAGCAATCCCGAGACGCCGCATGGCGCATGGGAATATCACGAGCACCTGATTCCGCAGAGCCCGCGGAAGCCGATCCGCATCTGGATGGAAGTGGGCGACCGCGACCTGCTGAACCCGAACGTAATGCGCGACAACATGCACGACTGGGTGCTGGCCAATGAATTGATGGCCAAGGCACTGGCGGCCAAGCACTATCACTATCAGTTTGTGTTTGCCGAGAATGCCGGCCACGTGGACCACGCGACGAAGGCGCAGACACTTCCTGAGGCGCTGGAATATGTTTGGCAGGGGTATAGGGCGAAAAAGTAGCTGGGTGCAAAGCAGGCTGGATCAAGCGCCTTCGAGTTGCATCATCAGCTCTTCCCACTCTTGAGTGAGTGCGGCAAGCTGGCTGCGAAGCTCTGCCGCCAGATCGGTGAGCCGCTGTGTCTCCTCGGCAGAGACATACACGGCAAGCTGCTGCTCGGTGTGCGCAATCGATGCCTCGACACGCGGGACTTCTTCCTCAAGGAACGCACAGCGGTCTTCCATCTGCCGCTGCTTGATGGGATTCAGCCTGCGCGCGCGGGAGCCCGTGCCGTTGCCTTGCTCGGGGCCGCCTTCAATCACGATAGTTGTGCCGGTTGATGCCGGCATTGCTGCGTGGTCTACCACCCTTCGGACGATGGCGCTGTCCGAAAGATGGAGCACCCGATCATCTGCGGACGACGTGGCCGCGGCGGCCAGAGCTTCTTTCTTGATCAGGTACTCCTCATAGTTGCCGGAGTAGGAGTGGACGGTTCCGTTCTCCACTTCGAGTACGCGCGTTGCCAGGCCGTCGATAAAGTAGCGATCGTGCGAGACAAAGACAATCGTGCCGGAGAAGGCTGCGATGGCGTCGAGCAGCACGTCTTTGGCGCGCATGTCCAGGTGGTTGGTGGGCTCGTCGAGCAGCAGAAAGTTCGAAGGCGACACCAGAATCCGCGCCAGCGCGAAGCGGTTGCGTTCGCCGCCGGAGAGCACGCCAAGCTTTTTGAAGACGTCGTCGCCCGAGAATAGAAAGCAGCCGAGCAGTGAGCGTAATTCCACCTCAGGCACTTTCAAGGCCGCGCGGCTGATGTCGTCGAGCATGCGCGCCTCGGGGTCGAGCACCTTGTACTGATCCTGCGCGAAGTACTCCGTGATGACGTTGTGGCCCAGCTTGATGGTGCCCGCGGTCGGCGCTTCGACTCCGGTGAGCAGCTTGATGAGCGTCGACTTTCCCGCGCCGTTGACGCCGACAAGCGCGATGCGGTCGCCGCGCTCGATATTGAAGCGCACATCGTTGAGCACCTGCTTCTCGCCGTAGCTTTTTGAAAGCCCCTCGACCTCAACCACCATGCGGCCCGAGGGCTGCGGCTGCGGAAACTTGAAGTGGATGACCGGCTCCTCTTCGGGAATTTCAATGCGCTCGATCTTTTCAAGCTCCTTGATGCGCGACTGCACCTGCTTGGCCTTGGTGGCCTGGGCACGGAACCTGTTGATGAACGATTCGAGGTGTTCAATCTGCTCGCGCTGGTTGCGGTAGGCGGCCTCAAGCTGTGCGCGGCGCTCTTCTTTCTGCGTGAGGTACTTTGAGTAGTTGCCCTGGTAGATGGTGAGACGCTTGTTCCATATCTCAACGGTGCGGTCGATGGTTACGTCTAGAAAATAGCGGTCGTGCGAGATGAGGATGTACCCGAAGGGGTAACTGTGCAGATAGCCTTCAAGCCAGTTGCGGGTCTCGAGGTCGAGATGGTTGGTGGGCTCGTCGAGCAGCAGCAGGTTCGGCTTGGCCAGCAGCAGCTTGGCCAGTGCGATGCGCATCTGCCAGCCGCCTGAAAACTCGTCGGTCAGGCGGCTCCAGTCTTCTTTGCCGAAGCCGAGGCCTGTAAGAACGGAGCCTACCTGGGCGTCGAGCGCGTAGCCGTCAAGCGCGTGAAAGCGCTCCTGCAGCATGGAGTAACGCTCGGCCACAGCTTCGTACTCGGCGCCGGCGTGGTCGAGCTCAGCCATCTGGCCGCCAAGCTGCTCCACTTCGCGCTCCATGTCGCGCAGCTCGTCGAAGACGGTGAGGCATTCTTCAAAGACGGTCCGACCGGTGAGCCGCAGGCCTTCCTGCGGCAGATATCCGATGCTCATGCCCTTGGTTTGCTGCATGTTGCCGTAGTCCAGCGTTTCAAGGCCGGCGAGCACTTTCATCAGCGTGGACTTGCCGGTGCCGTTTGCGCCGACGAGCGCGGTCTTTTCCGTTGGCCGGATCAGCCAGTTGGCCTCAAGGAACAGTACC
Organism: uncultured Acidobacteriaceae bacterium; assembly: GCA_963832645.1. Lineage (GTDB taxonomy): Bacteria > Acidobacteriota > Terriglobia > Terriglobales > Acidobacteriaceae > Telmatobacter. Next base: position 9,629 of record CAWHUU010000008.1, on the reverse strand, counting down.
CGCGGCCCAAACCGCTTGCCGGCATTTTGTAGAGAGAGCATCAGGCTCTATTTTCTCAAAGGTGGGCGACGAGGGGTTCGCGGCGCTTGGACCCACCGATGTTCACTCTTCATGGCTTTTGTGAGCTGATCGCACACAAAGCGGTGCAACTCGCAGCCATCGCGGTGCGCTTAGAGCGCCGTCCAAAATTGAATTCGCCATTAGGCAGATTTTGGAGTTACCCTATCATTTGTTCGACAGGAGAATTAAATGAGCGGTTTTACCGGAAGACGCGATTTTTTGAAGCATGCGGGCATGATGGGTTCGGTTGCCATGATGGCGGGAATGCCGGAAGGCGCATTCGCGCTCGGGGGCCTTCGCGGCCCTGTGATTGAAGATGCGGTGATTGCGCCAGCGGCCCAGACTGCGGAGGCTCCGAAGTACCACATCAAGTTCGGCGTTTGCGGCATGAGCCACGACCATATCTACGGCATGATCGGCGCCATGCAGCGCGGCGGCGGTGAGCTGGTGGCCGCATGGGGCGGCGAAGACGACAAGCTTGCCGCGTTCAAGAAGCGCTTCCCCAACGTGAAGATGGTCAAAACGCAGGACGAGATCATCAACGACCCAGAGATTCAACTGGTGCTCACTTCGCAGATCGCCAACGAGCGCGCCGGCATTTGCATCCGCGCCATGAAGACCGGTAAGGACGCTCTCTCTGACAAGCCGGGCATCACAACCCTCGACGACCTTGCAGCCGTCCGCCAGACCCTCCTCGATACCAAGCGAATCTACGCCATCATGTACAGCGAGTTGCTGGAAGTAAAGGCTGCTGTCTATGCCGGCGAGCTGGTTCGTCAGGGCGCAATCGGCAAAGTGATCCAGACCATCAATATTGCGCCGCACCAGATCTTTCAGCACGGCGGAGTGGCGGGCGGCGGCTCAGGCCGGCCAGATTGGTTCTGGGTGCCGGAGCAGTACGGCGGCATTCTTTGCGACATCGGTTCCCACCAGGTGGATCAGTTCCTCTATTACACGGGTTCGAAGCAGGCTGAGGTAGTTTCGTCTCAGATCGCTAACGTGCGCCACCCCGACCATCCGCGCTTTCAGGACTTCGGCGACATGGTTTTGCGGGGCGATCAGGGTCTGGGCTATGTGCGGCTGGACTGGTTTACGCCCGATGGGCTGGGAACATGGGGTGACGGGCGGCTGTTCCTGCTTGGCACCGATGGATACATCGAAATCCGCAAGTACACCAACGTTGCGGTAAGCCACCAGGGCAACAATCTGTTCATCGTCGACGGCAAGCAGGCGCGCTATATCGACTGCAACCAGATGCCGCTTCCATTCGGCCCCCAGTTCGTGGCCGACATCGTAAACCGCACCCACACGGCACAGGATCCGGACGAGTGCCTGCTGGCTGCGCAGCTTGTAATCGAGGCACAGAACAAGGCAACCTGGGCAACCATCAGAGGGTAACCCGGAACAAAACACACCAATGAGCGAGCCGGATCGTCTCCGGCTCGTTTGATTTTGGAGCAAAATCAGATCTCAACTTGCTGCAAATCAGTTGCAATTTTGAAATGTAATTCCTTTGTCATCTTCACAAGCGATTGTCACTGAAATCTACCCGGCTTTCCTTCGTAACATCACCCCAATCAGGTCGAATTGCTCTCGCAAAACAGAGCGAGAGGAGGCAACGATCTGACTCGGCATTTGAATTCACCCATATCGCCCGCCTGAGCCGAGCAGCTGAAACCCGCGTCGCTATTGATCGAATCCACCAAGCCGGACCGCATGGACTCACGAATCACTTGTTAAATTTTTCGTGAAATGGAATTTCGCAGCCATCTTTTTTGTGTCGTCGCTCATCATTCCTGACTGCAGGCGAACCTGAAGCTCCCGAAGAAAAAGCACTTGCCGAATTCTTTTTATATTTGCGACAATGACTCACCGGTGAGCGTGACTACCCCGTACCCCCATCAAGCCACCTGACTGGAACAGCCGATTCGCAGGGTTTTCGCTGTCGACCACACGGATCGGCAAACGAGCGTGAAGCAGTTCGGCCCCAGAAGCATTCTTCATTCCCTGGTTTCCAATTTCGATGGCGGCACATCCGGCAAGACCGCTGGACGCCGAGCCGACATTGAGACATTTCATAGCGGCATCTTGCTAGTTCATGAATCTGAATTGAACTCAGGCAGATCGGAGAGGGTCGGGCATGATCCTTCCTCGTCGTTCGCTCACTGTATTTGCAGCAGGCATATTGCTGCTTGAGGCCGGCTACGCCACAGGCGCAGCCAGGCAGCCGCAACCAGGTATTTCCGGGTCCAAGCAGGCAGATGTTGCCGCTGCAGCGTCCGCGTCTGCACGGTACTCCGGAGAGACAGTTCAGATCCCCGGTCCGCTACGGCCTTTCATGCGCATGACGGGCATCAGCCAGGAAGTAAGCGCCGAGGAAGTGTTGCCGATGCTGGCTCGCAATCTTTCTCTGTGGGGATACGCCGGCGGCCGGCAGACTGAGTTCCTCAAGCTGGCTCAGGATTACGTTGAGCAGGCCCGCGAACTCGAGAAGCTAGCTGAGCCAAGCGGCACTATCCAGGTAAAGGGTTGCGATGACGCAGGGCGGTTGATCAAAGTTCTTGGGTATCAATTCGCCCATGGGTGCAGTTCCACCGACGCTTCATTGATCACTGCCGACCCGGACCGCGCCTTTCTGACGACAGACTCCGGATTCCCCCTGACCCAGCTTGAAGAAGCGCTGCAGAAAGGCAAGCCGTTCTCTCATGACTTCCCCTCGACGCGCGTGCCGGCAATGTTTACTGAAAAAACGTGGACGGCGCTGAGCGTCTGGAATAAGAGGTACGAGAATACTCTGCTCGATGCTCTTCTGCATGATCGGACGCTCGATCGCCTTTATTCCGCCATGGCGCGCATGAGCCCGGAAACCAGGACCTACCTGCAGCACTCACCGGGCATGAGAAAGCTGCTTCAGAATGCGAGCGTAATGGACTTCTACGGCAGTTGGATTTCGGTCCATTCCGGCGAGGTGACCGTGCCCGGAGGCCCCGCCGCCGAGCAGGCATGGAAGGACCTGGTTGGCCAAAACCCTAAATCCGCCGGTGATTTTGTCTACCATTTGATCCTGAAAGATCATGGAGCGCTGGCTGCTTTCTATGACGCAATGGCCCGTCTAGGCTCAGCGCAACAGGCCCACTTTACCGATCCTGTCCGACTGAGAAGGCTCTATTCCGCATTTGAGTCTGCCACTCGCGGTGCCCACGATAGCCCTTCCGATGGCGTCTTCCCCCGAAATGCTGCATTGCTTGAACTGTTGACGCGGCTGCAATGGCAACCGGATGGTTCTCCGATGGCCCCAGGTGGGATTGGAGTCTGGAAAGAGATCCTGAGCCGCAAGGCCGCGCCGAATACAAAAAAGATTCGGATCTCGAATCCAGAGGCGTGGGCAGGATCTGAACAGTTGCTGGAGGCGCTTGTTGCGTCATCAGTGCCGGAAACCGACAATAACCCGCTGGAAATCTACCTGATGACAACTGCTATCGACAGCGGACGGCCGCAGGGAATGAAGCTGACGGAAACTGCCGTGAGGGTCATGGCGGATCGATTTGATGAGTTCAAAGACTGGTACCCGATCTTTGCTGAGTTCCCTGCCCTGGACGATTCTTCCATTACCCAGTTCATTGAATCGGCAGGCAAAATCGACAAAATTTCGAATCAAGGTCTACGCACCAACACGCTCGGCGCTTTCCAGGCCGACGTCAGTCTCTGGCAAATCTTCGCGCGGCAGGGACAGATTCCCGAGAAAGAGCTGAACAGCTCCTGGCAAAAGACCGTCCAGCCATTCGGGAGCATCACCTCAAATAGCCAATTATTCGATGCAGCCCGAGGTTCGCTTCGATCCATCGTGATGGCGGCCTCAGGCATCTCCCATCCATCTGAAAGCCTGCTTGTTGACCTGCTTGCAGGACCCGCACAGACCTCAGCCGACGGCAAGCGTGCGCATCGAGAGATTGCCGGCAGAATTCAGTCAGTCATTGACGACCAGCATCTGGTTTCGATCGATACATTGATCGGACTTTATGACGGTCTCGACGAAGCAGCCAAAGGTAAATCCTCTGCCAGTTTGCTGCTGCCGCTCGCTGCCGAACTGCGCGAATTTGAAATGCCCAGGCCGATCTTTACCGGAAACGAGAAAGCGGCGTGGGCGCCCATCGTCTATTCAAGCCGCCATGCGGAGTTACAGGTACGAACCGACCTGACTAAGATCATCAACTCAAATGGTGGTCCCGATCAGCTGGAGGCAGCACGCAGCCGCCTGGCTCCGTTCCTGCGCGACACGCTGGTGGGAATGGTCTATGCCTACTACGAGCCGCCGGGCGCGCAGGTACTGCACAACAATCCGCTGTTTGTGCGGTCGCACGATTTTACGGCCGCGTCAGTGGAAGGAATTGAACATGTGTGGGGCCCGCCGGAACTTGTTGGCGTTGGTGTAACGGCCGGCGGTGGAGCATACCTGCTTGGCTCACTTGCCGACCTTCCGCATGCGCTCGCTTCAGTGGAGCAGGATTTTATTGCTCCCACAAAGGTGCAGGCACTGATTTGGAAAGAGATCGTGCCGGGATTTCTGGTGGATTCAGTGTTGCCGCGCTGGTGGGGGATCCGACAGGATGAGATGCACGCCGCAGCACTGTATCAACGCGCAGGAGAAGAGCTGCTGGTGAATTCAGCTTCAAATTCGCAACTGAGACAACAGGTGCTCAGCATCCTTTCCGATCACATGTCGCCCCTGCGTGTTGAGCAGGCTGCTGAAGCCCTGGAACAACCGGATAAGGCGAAAGCGTTTCTGCGCTACATGCTTCCTTCGGAAACTTTCTTCCTTGCAGTGGAATTTCGCAGCAAGCATCCAGACCAGGTATCCGCGTGGGGAACTGCCGGCGAGGAACTGGAAGCTCTGGTGAAGAGAGACCCAACGCATACCGATCCGAAGCGTCTGGCCAAGGACTTCGGCGTTCCGCACCCGGAGATGGCTCAAAGCTATTCCTGCACTCTCCTGAATCGCGGAATCTTTCCGGCCTCGGGCGCATTCGATGGTCGTCTGTTTGGCGAATCGTGGGAGTCCAGCAATCTGTACTGGGCTCGGATTGCAGACGAGATGGGTTATTCGCCGGCGATGCTCAACGTTCTGGTTCCTAATCTGACTCGCCATATGGTCGCCAACATCTTCGCCACCAACATCGACGATTGGCCGGCGCTGCTTCGCGCCTTGCAGGAAACGGGCGATCAATTCCGTACCGGGCAAATCACAGTGAACGGAGCAAAGAATCTTGCCGGACGGGTCGAAGGCGTTCCGGTTGCCGCGGTGCGTGAGGGAAATCAGTGACTGATTTTGCCGGTGAGCGCCATTGGCAAGCATGACCGGCAGGCAGCGCTGACTCGGGCAATTAATTTGGCGGATGAATTGACAGGTAAGACACGGAGGTTGGAAAGCGATGATTCGGCTCAATTGGATTTATTCCGGCTTTAAGGTATGCGTGGGGCTTATCCTGCTGCAGGCCACCATGCCGCAGCCATCGGCGCAGGACGAAGCATCGCAATTCCGTATGAATGTTGTGCTGGTGCAGCTTAATGTTGCCGTGACTGACAGCAAGGGGAACTACGTCACCGGACTTCGGCCCGAGGATTTCGTGATTACCGAAGACAACATTCAGGAGAAGATTGCGAACTTTGAGGAGGGCGACGAATGGAACGTGAAGACTCCATCGCTGGCGTCCGAGCCTGCGTCCGCTTCCACCCCAGCCGATACAGCCGGTGCGCCGGCACCGGAAGCCGAAAAGACCGCGGCTGCTTCACCTGCTCCTGCTTTGGCGCTCGAAGGGCCGGCTCACCTGCTTGCGGGAACCAGGGTTCCGGGACTAAGCGGCGCAAACGTCTTCATCCTGTTCGACACAAGCAACTACATGTATAGGGGCTTTGTCTTTGCGCAGGACGCCATCTCAGACTTCATTCGCACCATGCCTGACGCCAGCAAGATCGCCTTCTACTCGTATAGCCGCGATCTCTCGCGTGCGGCCACGCTCACCACGGACCGCTTCCGCGTTGTAACCGGAGTGCGCAACACGGTGGCCGGCGACGATGCGGCGCTCTATAATTCGCTCCTGCTCACCGTAAAGGACGCAGCTCCGCTGCAGGGCCGCAAGGCGATTGTGGTCTTCTCCAACGGTCCTGACAATGCAAGTTCTGTTCCCCCCGAGGATGTGGCGGAACTTGCGGAGTCGACTGGAAGCATCATCTATATCGTCAGCACGCGCGAAGCTCAGTCCGAGCCGATCTCTTCGGCTGCGTTTGAGCGCATCAGCAAAGCCACGGGTGGCAAAGCTTACTTTGCACGGAACTGGCGTCAGGAGAAGGACGCATTTGCATCCATTCGCGACGACCTTACACATCTCTACACCTTGAGCTACTACCCGCAGGCTAATCCCAATCGCGGCTGGAGAACCATCAAGGTGCAACTGGTTGGAAAGAGACTGTCGAAGTATCACATTCGCACTCGAGACGGATACAGCCTGATCCAGCAGGCTGCTGTGACTACCCAGGCGTACGCTGCGCCGCCAGAGTCCACTCCGGGGCCACGCTAACACTGACCCGCTGCTATTTGCGCTTCACCAATAGGGCCGTCAGCAGAGCGATGCGCATTCGCCGCTCCGTTGACGGCCCTTCTGCGTGGGCAAGGATTCGTCTCCAAATGAGTCCTCATTTCCGCATCCTAACGGGCACTTGTGCCATCGGAATTCAATCGGCGCACGTCGATAGGTTATGCTTCATGGTTGGACTAACCTGCGAGGTGCATTGAAATGAAAGCCGTAGGCTATAAGCAGCCGTCTCCGATCCAGTCTCCTGAATCTCTCATCGACATCACACTGCCTGAACCGGTTGCAGCCGGACACGATCTGCTTGTCGAAGTGAAAGCAATCTCAGTAAATCCCGTAGACATGAAGGTGCGTGCGGGCTCGCCTCCGTTTGCAGGCGACGAATACCGCGTGCTGGGCTGGGACGCTGTCGGAATTGTGAAGGCAGTGGGACCTGAAGTGACAGCATTTCATCCGGGCGACGAAGTTTATTACGCCGGCGCAATCACGCGTCCAGGCACCAATGCGGAACTCCACCTTGTCGACGAGCGCATTGTGGGCCGCAAGCCGCGGACTCTCGACTTTGTTCATGCGGCTGCGCTTCCACTCACCAGCCTAACGGCATGGGAAATACTTTTCGATCGGCTCGGTATTAAACCGGGCAAGCCAGTGGGGGCGGGAAGCATACTAGTCATCGGCGGAGCTGGCGGCGTTGGGTCGATTCTCATCCAACTGGCCCGCAAGCTAACCGGACTGACCGTAATCGCCACGGCCTCGCGCCCTGAAACCAGAAAGTGGTGCCTTGACGTTGGCGCGCATTTTGTCATCGACCACAGCCAGCCATTCGCGCAGCAGTTGAAGGCAATCGGAATACCAGAAGTTGAGTACATCACCAGCCTTACAGCAACCGACGTTCACTATCCGGCATTTCTCGAAGTGCTGGCGCCGCAGGGACACGTTGCCGTCATCGACGACCCTAAAACGCTCGATGTGAAACCGATGAAACGCAAATCGGCCGCGCTGCATTGGGAACTGATGTTCACCCGCTCCATCTTCAACACCAGCGACATGATCGCTCAGCAGAAGATATTGAATGAGGTTGCCGACCTGGTCGATGATGGAATCATCAAGTCAACCATGGCGCACAACTTCGGACTCGTCAACGCCGCCAACCTGCGCCGCGCACACGAGCTGCTGGAAAGCGGAAAATCTTACGGCAAGATCGTGCTCTCGTGGTCGTAATGTGGTCTTGAAGTGTGGTCTTGGCGTGGTCCCGACGCGATCACGCCAGACTGCCGGCAGAGCGCGCGAATTGTCTTCTGAATGATTGACGCTATATTTGCTTGACTTGCCCCCGGGCAAATGGCAACTTGGTGTGGCTTCCCAAGTCTGTCTCAGAACCAGCAGGTAAATATCAAAAGATTTCCCGGCGGACACGCCAACCACATAGTCTCTTGGCTTATACCCCTGCGTGCCCGCCAGCTTGATTCACTTCCCCGTTCTCTGCGTTGCTCCTCACTCCCCTATGAATGGAGACACAACCATGAAGAAATCCGTGAAGGCGACCGCAAAGTCAGCCACAAAGAAATCGCAGTCTCACCGCCCAACTACGAAAACCGCAAAAAAGAAGACAACCACCAGAAAAGCGAGCAAGAGAGCTGCCACCTCTGTGCAGCCACTGCGCTTTGCGCATCCGTTCTATACCACGACCCCGCTGGAGAGCCGTGCTGCCGTTCCCGGTGTCGGCAAGCAACTGATCGACCACATCAAGGGCAAGCTCAAGCCGATTCCCGCTCCGACGCGCAAGCCGCTCTTCACATTGGCAGAAATTATCGGCAAGAGCGGAGCCAAGGACATTGAGCAGTCCGGCTCAATCAGCTTTCACACGGTTGGCGACACCGGGAAAGGCGTCGAGTCTGCTCAGGGTTCCGTTGCTGAAGCGATGGCTAAGGACTTCAATGTATCCAAACCGGAAAAATCTCCGGCGTTCTTTTTTCATCTCGGTGATGTGCTCTACGGACCCAACAAGGATCAGAACTATCGCACCGAGTTCTACGAGCCGTACGTTCACTATCCTGGCAAAATCGTTGCTATCCCAGGCAATCACGATGGCGAGGTATTTGCCAAAACCGATCCCACCAGTCTCCGCGCGTTCCTAGAAAACTTCTGCGCACCTTCACAGAAGGTCCCCGCCATTGCCGGCACCATCTACCGCCAGACCATGAATCAGCCGGGCGTCTACTATCTGCTTGACGCTCCCTTTGTTCAGATTGTGGCTCTGTACTCGAATACCGCGGAGAATCCCGGCTTCATTTCAGGTGACATTCCGGGGAGCGCGCAAAAAACTTGGCTGCTCAAAACCCTCCAATCAATCGCAGCAGACCGCAAAAATGGAAAACGCAAAGCGCTTGTGATGGCAACACATCATCCGCCGTACACTTCCGGCGGCCACTCTCCCAGCACGGCCATGCTGGGGGACATCGATTCAGTGTGCCAGCAGGCAGGCATCATGCCCGATCTCTTTCTCTCCGGCCACGCACACAGCTACCAGCGATACACACGCCGGGTCGCCTTTGGCGGAAATACAATTGAGATTCCCTACGTTGTGGCAGGCACGGGAGGCATCAACGACCAGGCAGTGCCGCAGGCAACCGGGCAGGTAACCGGCGACCGCACCTTCATCTCGTCGTACAAGGGATACGGCTACGTGCTCGTCACGGTGGACCCCACCACCATCAGGGCCACCATGTACGGCGTCGACCACAACACGAACACGAGGTTGGTGGTGGAATCGTTCACCGTCGACCTCAAGAAGAACATCGTCAAATAGCGCTGATTTCCCGGCTATATTTTGCTCATCTGCCGAATCGGCGATACGCACCGGACCGCGACCAGATAAAGCAGATAAAATTGTGGTTATGTGCAAGGGGCCTGTAGCTCAACGGTTAGAGCAGGGGACTCATAATCCCTTGGTTGGGGGTTCAAATCCCTCCGGGCCCACCA